>NZ_JBALDP010000016.1:0-129714 GCF_036917355.1 Nostoc sp. | reverse complement strand
CTATGGGCTTGGTTAAAGCTGTTCGCCAACGACACCGACGTAACGCCGCTAGGTCGCTTGACATCTGGGCTGAAGCTTTAACTTGACACCAATGGTAAATGCCCCACCCCTTCTGGGTTGTCTTTCAACTCAGCACTAAGCACTCAACACTCATTACTCATCACTCATCACTCATCATGCCTTCCCCGCCACCACCCGCTTTTGAAGCAAAAGTTCCAGTGCTGCTTGATATTGCAGATCCGCTGGGGTGCCAATCTGTTCGCGGTTAATTGCTGGTTGGGAAATCACTTTATCTGGCTTAATGCCTAGTTTGTTAATATCCCGGTGTTGAGGAGTTTCATACTTAGCAATTGTGACTGCCAAACCCGAACCATCTGATAGCTCAAATAAAGATTGAATTAAGCCCTTGCCAAAGGTGGTTTCGCCTACCAGTTGAGCGCGACCATTATCTTGGAGTGCGCCGGCGAGAATTTCACTCGCACTGGCAGTTCCTTGATTCACCAAAATAACCAGAGGATCGTTCGTTAGGGATGCCCCAGAGGCTTCAAAACTACCCTGAATACCTTGTCGATTAACAGTGTAGACAATAGTGCCAGAGTCTAACCACAGACGGGCAATTTCAATTCCTGATTGCAATAACCCCCCAGGATTATTTCGCAAATCTAGAATGTAGGCAGCAGCGCCTTTTTTTTCTAGACTAGAAATAGCGTGTGCCAATTCCGTTGAAGCGTTGGCATTAAATTGGGTAAGACGTAGGTAGCCAATGGGTGTACCCTCAGCAGAAACACGCAAATCTGAAACCACAGGGTTAAGAGCAATGCGATCGCGTGTCAGTCTAATTTCCGTTTCTGCCTCTCCGTCCCGTTCGATGAGGAGAGTCACAAGGCTGCCACTGGGACCGCGCATTCTGGTAGCAGCTTCATCAAGGGTGAGATTTTCTGTGGAAACGCCTTCAATTTTGAGAATGCGATCGCGTGGCCGAATCCCCGCTTTATCTGCCGGTGAGCCAGCGATAGGAGCTACTACTTCTAACTTCCCATTCTCAGAATTCAAGGCAATTTGCAATCCTACCCCAGTCAGTTCCCCAGAAGTATTGACCTGCAAGCTGCGGTACTGTTCTGGATCTAAAAAGCGGGTAAAAGGATCGTCAAGGCTCTTGAGCATCTTCCCAATTGCCTCATAACTGGCATTTGAGTCTGCCAGTGGCTTCTCCAGAACCTTTTGCCGCACAGCCGCCCAGTTTTGATGATTAAAGGTCTCATCTAGATAAGTACGATTAACAATTCGCCAAACTTCTGAAACCAGCTTTTGTTCCCTGGTCAAAGCCAGCGCTGGCTGAGTGAGCGTACCCAACGCCAAGCAAAACGCCATTAACAATGAAAATCCAACCCGAAATACTTGTTTATTCATGAACCCCATTTTCAATTCCACCTCAACCCAAATTGCTTAGATAATGCCCACTTCCTCTGTTGTTGATGAAATCTATCTCTCGATTATGTTACTTTTTTTATAGAAGTGGTGCATTTTTCTCATCAAGTTGTTCAGTCAATTGATGCATCGTATCCACTCACCAAAGGATAAAATCTACTTTGTGTCCACCATTTTGTGTGTAGGGGCGTAAAGAGATCGCAATATATTCCATCTTTACAGAGTGTAAAGTTTCTGAAGTCTCTTAGCACGCCAAAAGCTGAAAAGCAAACAAAAAAACTCCCCTTTACTAAAATCCCAAAATTACTATTTGGGAGAGAAGTCTGAGCGAAGGCTTCTGCCGATTCAGAACTTCGGGATTTATCAACCGCAACCGACTTTTAGGAACTTGAGATTGTATGGCCAACGTTTACGACTGGTTTGAGGAACGCCTGGAGATTCAGGCACTCGCCGAAGACGTTACTAGCAAGTACGTCCCTCCCCACGTCAATATCTTTTACTGCCTGGGTGGAATTACCTTGGTTTGCTTTCTCATCCAGTTTGCTACTGGATTTGCTATGACGTTCTACTACAAGCCAACAGTTACTGAAGCTTTCTCCTCAGTACAGTACATCATGACTGAAGTAAACTTCGGTTGGCTAATTCGCTCCATTCATCGCTGGTCTGCCAGCATGATGGTGTTGATGATGATTTTGCACGTCTTCCGGGTTTATCTCACTGGTGGTTTCAAAAAACCCCGCGAATTGACCTGGGTAAGTGGTGTGATCTTAGCTGTAATCACCGTTTCCTTCGGAGTTACTGGCTATTCTCTACCTTGGGATCAAGTTGGCTACTGGGCTGTGAAAATCGTTAGCGGCGTACCAGAAGCAATTCCCGTGGTTGGAGTTCTGATTTCCGACCTGCTGCGCGGCGGTTCCAGTGTTGGTCAAGCAACACTAACTCGTTACTACAGTGCACACACATTTGTACTGCCTTGGTTGATTGCAGTATTCATGCTGTTTCACTTCTTGATGATCCGCAAGCAAGGCATTTCCGGGCCTTTGTAATCTCGGCTATTAGCGAAAGGCAACATTTGTTAGTTTTCAGATCGAGTTGTTTGTTTTAAACTTATGAAACACAAGAAATTAATTGCACATAAGTTCCAAAAAACAAATACTTATATCTGGAGCGTAAAGCTATAGAAAACTTCAGGCGAATGACTGTAAATATAGACACGCTGTTTCCCGCCTTTTGGTTGCCTAGTAGCTGATAGCTTTCACAAATGCTTTAATTTAACTTAAGCAGGAGAGCACATTTCAAAATGTCAACACAAAAAAAACCTGACCTGAGCGATCCTCAGTTAAGAGCCAAACTGGCTAAAGGCATGGGTCACAACTACTATGGTGAACCCGCTTGGCCAAATGACTTACTTTACGTCTTTCCAATTGTGATCATGGGTTCCTTCGCTGCGATTGTGGCTCTAGCTGTGCTAGATCCCGCAATGACCGGTGAACCAGCAAATCCTTTCGCCACACCATTGGAAATTCTGCCAGAGTGGTACTTGTATCCAGTCTTCCAAATTTTGCGATCGCTTCCTAACAAACTTTTAGGAGTGTTAGCAATGGGTTCTGTACCAGTAGGTCTAATCCTCGTTCCCTTTATTGAGAACGTGAATAAGTTCCAAAACCCCTTCCGCCGTCCAGTCGCAACCACAGTATTCCTCGTTGGTACCCTTGTCACCGTGTGGCTGGGTATTGGTGCTGCTTTGCCATTGGATAAATCTTTGACCTTGGGACTATTCTAAATTAGTCACCACAAAGTGCTTTGACGCCTGTGAGTTTCAAGAGCAGATGCAGATGTGCTTTTGAAAACAATCACCAGGCGTCAATTTTAACAGGAAAGAATTCAGAAGTCAGAAGCCAGAATGGGCTAAACCTTAGCTATCCGCTAACAGAATTAAATTGTGAACTAAAAAGCGGATCGCGCCACCCAAAGCGAGTCCGTCTATCTTACGGGAAAGCAAGTTATGCATAGTGTCTTATAGATAGTGTCTGCATAAATGGGTGGAAGTTCCCCACTAAATATGCTTTTTTTAGTGGTCAACAAGATAGTGTTGGATCTGTAGCTAGATCCCGCAGTGTATTCCTCACTGATTTCCTTCTGAATTCTGAATTCTTCTTCAATAGTTCAGATTGCATCTGGGATTTGAAGTTTTGGATGGAAAAGCTATTCCAAAATCTCAAATCATCAAAAGTCAACAAATACAAACATTTCTTACTTACTTAACGTAAGTTGCTAGTTACAACCCTCAGAATGCCAAAATCATTCATGTTTTGTATTTTGGTACATAGAATATGTCAATTTAGATTTTTTTATGTTAGAGAAATTTTGCGAACAGTGCAGAATTTAATAACTAGCAACTTGGGTTTACTTATATTCAACTCACAGTTAATGCTTAGTATAGTGCAGCAAGACCATCTGACGGTTAAGAGCGAACTTAGGCTCTTAAACCAGGTGCAAGAATGGTTTGAGCAATTTTGTCTGCAACACTTGTCTCAACTTGGCTGGTCAAAAACCCAACTAGATCGCCTCAATTTAGCATTAGCAGAAGGCTTTACCAACGCTGTTCGTCACGCTCATCATGCTTTACCGCCAGAAACAACCATTGAGATTAACGTTTATCTGTGGATTGACCGACTAGAGATTAGAATTTGGGACTATGGAAAACCTTTCAATCCTGATGCGATCGCAGAACCAGCCCCAGGTACTCTGCAAGTAGGTGGGTATGGATGGTTTCTCCTCCGGCGGTTGGCTGACAAGGTTGTATACGAACGTGGTGCGGATGGTAGAAATTGCCTGCTCATTGTCAAATACTCTGTAGACGCACAAAAGTAACAGTGAAATAGTCAAGGCTAAAAGAAGGAAAGAATAATTCTGATGTCAATTTTGGCTTATGAGCGGAGTGAAGCGTAGAGAAGGAGTATCGACAAAAAACGAGGGCTTTTCTTCTCTACAATACTCTCTTGTACTTAGGAGTCAAACAAATAAAACTTTTCATATAGCCGTCACCAAGCTAACGAAGACTTTGCCCAAAGTTGAGCTACACACTTTCAAACAGAAGTAGCTTTTGCTGAAATACATAGTTATTTGATTGATAAAAGTATACTCTTTTTTCAGTATTATTTAAATTGGAGAAATATATTTTTTATGTGAAATTGCTTACTTATTATGATTTTTTTGTAAAATCTTAAGTAAGATTTTTGTATAAAAATAATTAGTGAATATAGTAAAAATAGCATTCGAGCTATACTAGCTCCCTTGTTAAGATTTGTCAGCAGTGTTGAGAGTCTTGATGTTTGTTCTCCAACAAGTGCCATTTCGTGCTTAAAGAGATAGACAGAATAGGGGACAAAATATGACTAAGACAGCCCTAATTACAGGAATTACTGGTCAAGATGGCTACTATCTCAGCCATTTGCTCCTCAACCGTGGTTATCGAGTTGTCGGATTAGTACCCCCACATCGACAACCTAATTTGACAAAACTGGGAATACTGGCAAATCAGGTAGAAATTTTTACGGTTGACTTGAGGGATAGTGCGGCACTGTTGACCGCTGTTGAACAATTGCGTCCCCAAGAGATTTACAATTTGGCGGCTCCCAGTTTTGTACCCGACTCCTGGAACGACCCATTGGGAACTCTGGATTTGATAACTGGTACAGCTACTAGGCTCTTGGAAGCAGTACGAAAAGTTGGTTTGTCTACCAGATTTTATCAAGCCAGCAGTTCAGAAATGTTTGGCGATGTATTCCTCTCGCCTCAAGATGAGGAAACTGCTTTTCGTCCCAAAAATCCTTATGCTGCGGCTAAAATGCACGCTCACTGGACGATGGTGCATCATAGACAGCGCTATGGACTATTTGCCTGTAGCGGAATTTTATATAATCACGAGTCTCCTCTACGCGCACCTCAGTTTGTCACACGCAAAGTTTCTTTGGCGGCTGCATCAATTAAATTGGGTTTAACTGACACTTTAGAAATGGGTAATCTTGATGCAAAACGTGATTGGGGCTTTGCAGGTGATTATGTAGAAGCAATGTGGCTAATGTTGCAAATTGATGAACCAGAAGAATATGTGATTGGTACTGGTAAACTGCATAGTGTTAGAGATTTAGTTGCCACAGCCTTTGAGTCTGTGGGATTGGATTGGACGCACCATGTAGTTTTAAATACTAGCTTGTTGCGACAAGATGATCATTTTCAACTAGTAGCTAACCCCAGTAAAGCTAAAAGAAACCTCGGCTGGGAACCCCAAGTAAGCTTTGAGGAACTTTTAGAAAACATGGTAAAAACAGATTTGGAGCGGTTACAAAGCGGTGCCATCGCGCCCTTACCGCAAGTATAAATAATCTAAGATGCACATCACTACAGTGACAAAAAACCTGAATTTAGGTGATAAAGTTAACAAAACAACTAACCATGCCTTCGTGTTTTTAGAAATTTTTGCTCACGAAGGTGGTATTCAATCCTATATAAAAGATATTTTTCGCGCCTATCTGGGATTGGGCCAAGACTACAAGGCAGAAGTCTTTTTACTGCGAGATAGTGCTGATAGCTTAAATCCCTTTGAAGACGAGAACTTAAAATTTCATTACTTTAAAAATCAGTCTCCCTATTTGGGGAGATTGCAAATGGCAGCGGCTTTACTGAAATGTCTGTTGCAGAGCCGTCCGCAGCACGTTTTCTGCGGTCATATTAACTTAGCAGTATTAATCCAAACACTTTGCCAGCCCTTGGGGATTCCTTACACCGTGCTAACTTACGGCAAAGAAGTTTGGGAACCGTTGAAAAATCAGGAACGTCGTGCCCTGACATCAGCAGATAGAATTTGGACAATTAGTCGCTACAGCCGCGATCGCGCTTGTGTTGCCAATAGTCTAAACCCAAAAATGGTACAGATGATGCCTTGTGCCATTGATGCGGATAAATTTACTCCTGGTTCCAAACAACCAGAATTAGTCCAGAAGTATGGCTTAACTGGTGCTAAAGTGTTGATGACAGTAGCACGGTTATGGTCAGGAGATATTTACAAGGGTGTAGATGTCACTATTCGGGCGTTACCACAAATCGCTGAAGTTTTCCCAGAAGTGAAATATTTGGTAATTGGCCGCGGCGATGACCAACCGCGATTAGCTAAACTTGCTGCATATTTAGGTGTGAGCGATCGCGTTGTGTTTGCTGGTTTCGTTGCCACAGAAGAATTAATGGAACATTATCGCCTTGCTGACGCCTATATTATGCCTTCGCAAGAAGGCTTTGGCATAGTTTATCTAGAAGCAATGGCTTGTGGAGTGCCGGTGTTATCTGGTGACGACGATGGTTCCGCTGACCCCTTGCAGGATGGTAAACTGGGATGGCGAGTCCCACACCGCAGTCCTGATGCTGTAGCAGCAGCTTGTATAGAAATGCTTCAAGGAGATGACCAGCGATGTGATGGAGAGTGGCTGCGACAACAGGCGATCGCTCTATTTGGCATCAATGCCTTCCAACAGCACTTACAAAAAATGCTGCTATCCTCAGTAATAAAATCCATTTGAGTCCAAATGACAAATGTTCAATGACTCATAACTAATGACTAAAATCGCTATCCTAGAAGGAGAGCAGGACAAAATTTATTAAAAATGAGCTTTAAGTCATTTCAATTGAATCTTTTAAATCTCCGCCCTTGGCTCATCCTGCTGGCAGTTATTTGGTTGCTGGCATCAGTGGGCTTGGGTTGGTTAGTTAATTCATTGCTAATTATTTTCGGGTTGCTGTTGTTGGCACCTATTGCGGCTTTTTTTGGCTTTCGTTGGTGGCTGCAACGCAACTTGGTTGCCGATCAATGCCCCGTCTGTGGATATGAATTTACAGGTTTAAATAACAGTCAGTTGCAATGTCCTAACTGTAAAGAGTTGCTGTTAGTACAAAATAGTCATTTTCAGCGCTTCACACCAGAAGGCACAATTGATGTCACTGCTGTCGAAGTTCCAGCCAAATCACTGGAAGAATAGTCAAGGATAGTTAGTCATTAGTAAAACATAAATGACTAATGACTATTTATTTTTTTGCGAGATTGAGAGGTTATAAGTATACTGTTGCGGGGATAGTTCGCCCACATACAGTGAGTATTTTCCTGGCTGCCAATAACCAGAAAGTTCTGACTTACCTCCAGAGTAACTATCTGCTAGTACGCAAAAGCGCCCCCCAGGCCCGTCGATTAACAGTGTTGGCTTGCCTTTACTTTCTACTGTTAATCGCAAATAAGGTAGTGACTCTGTAACTTGGATAACTTGATTAGGTTCAGTAGTAATATTGCCACAATTACTTTTGACAGTTCCTCCAGATTTTCCATTCAAAATCAATGGATCGGGTTGGGAATTTCGATTAATTTGGATTGTTGGCGTCTGTGCCAAATTAGCCTCAGTGAAAACCAAACTCATCGCCAAAGCTGTGGGAATAATTACAAGTAGCCTAAGCGTCTTCATTTTAATTAATGCTCCAGATTTTTTTTAGAGCAATATTGTTATACAGTCTGATTTATATGGACGACAGCAATCACTTTTGGTTCCAAAAGCTGCCGTATAAAGCAATACTAGTCAGTTAAGAATTATTTGTGAAGATTTGATAGGTGTGTGTAGAGAGGTTGCATTACAACGTCTCTAGAATTGATGTCTGAAAGGTCTTGCACCCACAAACATTAGCTAAAATCACTAAGACAACCACCAAAAATAGAATTTGGTTAGTCTATTGTTGAATAAGTATGCTAATGAGGTAGGAAAAATTGATGAATCCTCAACCAGAAGAAGACTTACAGCGTCGCCTTGATAAGCTAGAGGCAGAGATTAATTCCCCGCCTGGGGTGGTTTCACAAGAACAAAAACAAACGCCTCAGTCTGTTTTTGCCAGCTTCAACTTGCAACTAGAGCGATTTCAGATTTGGTTCAACAGCTTATCTGGTGTGAAAAAGCTGGTAGTTTCGGGTGTGACGGTGCTAGTAGGCTTGGCGATACTGCAAGCAGTGTTTAAACTAGTTGCATCTGTAATCAGTCTGGCACTTTTGGCAGTGTTAGTGTATGTTGGATACAAATTTTTTGTGTCTGGTAGCTTTCAACGCAAGCAATAAGTTGATATGCATTTACTTTCCACTCTGCCCGGAGTTATGAGAGTCAGGAGCCGGAATAAAAACGGCTTTTGACTTATACAGGATTTCCAAAAAGGTGAAGTACAGAAGTGAAGTGTCAAAACTAGGTACAAAGCCTGTTTTACTTCTGAATTCTGTTAGCGCAGCCCATTCTGACTCCTGAATTCTGCTGTATTACTCCTAAATCCTATTTCAATATGCTTTTCTTTTTGCTGACTAGCTTAGTCTATTTTAATTGTGCCGATCGCGGCGTAGAAATAATATCAAAGGAAATTATACGATGACCTCACCAATTGTCAGGAGAACTAGTAATCAATCTGGTCAGTCGAAAAAATCGGAAAGAGCCAATACGCTGCTGCTAGCAAGTAGGCGTTTTGCTGCTTGGGCAGCTGAAATCACACTCGTGGTTACTAGTGGATTGATTCCCTTCGGCATTGGTGTCTATGCCAATTCTAGAAGCGATCTGAACCGAGTGCCGCTTAACCCCGTGCTGGTAGTCACAGAAAGAGCGATCGCCAGACCCCTAGCTCTACCTGTAAGCTATGGCATCCGTAACGTTGCATGGCCAACTAATATTTTGTGGACAATCGCCCTGTTAGCGCCTGTAACTCTTTCGTGGTGGCAATTGTATTTATTAGCTAAGACTGGTAGCACAATTCCGAAACGTTGGTTAAAAGTGCGGGTTGTCAACGAGCAAGGGAAGCCGCCCGGATTGGGGGCAGTTGCGATCAGAGAAGGAGTTGGACGTTGGACAGTACCCATTTCCATTGCCTATCTACTGTGGCGCTACAGCTTTGCTTTTCCGAATTTAGGATTATTCACATTTTTGTCTTTATTAATGATTGTGGGTGAAGGGATAGGCTTACCATCACGTCGGGGGCGTCGCGCACTACACGATCGACTCGCAGGTACTTATACCATTGATGCAGTTTTAGCTAGCAACAGACAAGCTCAGTCTGCTGACGGTAACGATCGAGCAGAAGAATGGCAAGAGGGAGAAGAATTAGCGGCAGTCGAAACCAGCCAATCGCATAATTTGTGGCGGCGAATACAGCAAAATCCCAATCTGACTTTGTTTGGGGTAGGGCTGACGAGTATGACTGCTGTGTTGGCAACTTTAATTGGTACTCAAGTTTATATCCAAATTCAACAATCCCAACGAGCAACCAAGCAAATCAACAGTCAACAATTCCTCGAACTTGTCAAACAATTGACTCCCAACTCTGGGGCGACTAATGAGCAACGCCAAAGTGCAATTCTGGCTATGGGTGGTCTTAATGACCCACAATCCATTAAATTTCTGGCGGATTTATTAGTTAGCGAAACTAACCCCAACCTTCTGGATACAATTCAACAAGCTTTGACAACTGTCGGGCCCCAAGCCATCCCGGAACTCAAAAATAAGAATCAGTTTTTGGTCAGCGAACTTGAATCTGTAGGTAGCACTGCAACCAAAGAGCGAGAATTACGGCAAGGTCGGCTACAAAGAAACCAACGGACAATCAACAAGATTCTCTCTGTTTATAGCGGTAAAAAAATCGAGGGTGTTGACCTTAGTAGCACTCAATTAGGTCAAAGCGGTACTTCCGGAAGTTCCTTCTTTAACTTGGTACTGGACAATCTTGATTTATCAGGAGTTAAGTTTAAATCTGCAAATCTTAACCAAGCCAGCTTTAAGGGTAGTCGCTTCCGGGGTGTGGGTGAAGATGGACGCTGGGATACCTATGACGATGTAATGGCTGATTTAAGCCAAGCTCAGTTGCAGCAAGCCAATCTTACTGATGCTAACCTCAGTCGCGTCTTGATGAACCGGATCGATTTGAGTCGCGCCACTCTTAACAGAGCCAACTTATCCAACGCGCGTCTATATGATGCTAAACTCAACAGCACCCAACTAGTAGGAGCCGATCTGCGAAACGCAGTTTTGGAAAAAGCCAGCTTGACTGGGGCAGATTTAGGCGATGCTAAATTGAACGAAGCCAATCTGTATGCAGCGCGTTTAGGTCGCGCCACTGCGATCGGAAC
This sequence comes from Nostoc sp., assembly GCF_036917355.1. Taxonomy (GTDB): domain Bacteria; phylum Cyanobacteriota; class Cyanobacteriia; order Cyanobacteriales; family Nostocaceae; genus Nostoc. Next base: position 119,099 of record NZ_JBALDP010000016.1, on the reverse strand, counting down.
GCAATTATCTTTTGCCAACTTAACTAACACTGATTGGCAAGGAGCAGATTTATCAGGAGCTTATTTGGATCGTGCTAATCTCAGCAATGCTAACTTCAGCGCTACTCGTTTAACTGGTGCTGTTTTACGTTCTGCCCAAATGGAAAACGTTAACTTGCAAAATGCTGACCTGAGTCTTGCAGATTTACGGGGAGCAAATGTCGCTGGAGCAGATTTCAAAGGAGCAATTCTTGTTCCTAGCAAACAAGATCCAGCAGATCAATTTGTGCAAACCCCAGATTTAGGCTCAGTATCTGCCGTAGTCCAAGGGGTTGATTTTTCTCAAGCTAAAAATTTAGATGCCAAGCAATTAGCATACATTTGTACTCAAGGAGGCATTCATCCCCGTTGCCCGTAGAATAGAGGGGCAGGGGAGAAGGGAAGCAGAGGAGCAGAGGGGCAGAGGGGCAGAGGTGTAGGGAGAGAATAACCAATACCCAATAGGCTTTGCTCAGTACAAGTGCCCAATGACAAATGACAAATGACTAATGACAAATTGGTGTGAGGAGTTGGTTATGAAGTATATTCCATCTTTGGTTTCAGTTTTGGGGGCTGGTTTGGTCTTGAGTCTGGTTAGTACTAAACCAGCACAAGCTCAAGTAGCTTATGGCAGTTATATTGGTATCGGCCCCACTGTTGGTTTTACCGATGGTATCCAATTGGGGGGAGTAATCGCGGGGCGCTACAAGCTTTTGGAAGCACCAATTTCCCTCCGCGCTCAAGTGTTAATTGGTAATAATACGGCTGTTGTACCAACGGTTTCTTACGATTTTCCCCTCAACTGGCAAGCTGATGCCTACTTGGGTGCTGGGTTAGTGTTGGCTGGTGGTGGTGGTTCTTCTCCTGTAGGCGACAAAATTAGTTTTGCTTTACAACCGGGCATTGATTATATGATCCCAAATAGCAATACTGTCCTTTTTGGCAATGCCATTATTGCTTTTGATGCCTACCGAGATAGCAGTGGTACAGCTATCTCGGTACAAGGTGGCGTTGGTTTAAGATTTTAAGGGACATCCTATCCCTAAGAAGCGTTAAACTTCATTGCAAATTAAGAAGTTAGTCCAAACAACGTGATAGTTTTTGGTCATGAAGAGAGACAGCACAGGATTAACACAGGAGAACACAGTGGCAATGGAATCAAATTTATTAACGGATGCGGGCGCAGATGAAATGAATCAAGATTTCAGTGAATATGTTGCCAACTTGCAACTTCACATGACTCTGCAAGCTCGTAATCTTGTTCCAACCCTGAAGCAAACACTGGTAGATAGTCGCCACCAATTACTCCATCAAACCCAAGCCAACTTTGAAAAGCTAGTTTCTCGGCAAGGGTTATAAAATATATACAAATTTTAATCAAAATTCAAATAAAATAAGGGCAGATGTTGTTGGGTCAATGCCAATGGTGTTCTCACAAGGTCTGCTTTTTCTGCTTTTTAAGTATTAAGTTACTAAAATCACCCTTTTGGCACAATAGTAGAGAGCAGAAACTAGTTAAGATTATTGCAGCAGTTCCTTCCTTTGAAGAGCAGTTAGTTAAGGCTAAATGGCGGCTCGAATAAAAATGACTTCATTACTTCCCAGAAACCTCAGCGTTGTTATCCGACCAGTCCAATACCGGGATTTGGACGGCATTGAACGCATAACTCAAGAGTCATTCGCAGCCCTTACTCCGAAGGGAGCAGGTTTTGCCATCAGCCAGATGCAAAGGCTGCGTCGCTGGTATGGATTACTCAAATTTTTAAGTTGGTTTCCTAACCCGCTACAGTATCGCCTCTGTGCTTTTGTGGCAGAGCAAGGGCGGATACTTTTAGGGATGATTCAAGTCTCACCCTTTAACCGCACACGCAGTACTTGGCGGATCGATCAAGTGCTACTAGAGCGTGGTGTCGATAAACAAGGAATTGGTTCGCAACTTTTGCGTCATTGCTTTGAGTCGATTTTAGAAGCTCGCACCTGGCTACTAGAAGTTAACATCAATGACATAGAGGCGCTGGCACTATATCGGCAAAATGGATTCCAGCGTCTGGCAGAAATGACATACTGGGAAATTGGGCCAGAATTACTGGCTGAATTGGCACAAGCAGAGCCAGACTTGCCCAACCTATTGCCAGTGAGCAATGCTGATGCCCAGTTGCTATATCAACTAGATACGGCATCGATGCCACCTCTGGTACGTCAGGTTTTTGACCGCAACACCCGCGACTTTAAAACCAGTTTATTTGGTGCTTTAACTGATGCAGTGAAGCAATGGCTCACTAAAACAGAGGTAGTCAGTGGTTACGTATTTGAACCGCAACGCAAAGCTGCGATCGGCTATTTTCAGGTGCAACTTGACCGCAAGGGTGAAGTTCCCCATGCTGCAACGCTGACAGTTCATCCTGCTTACACCTGGCTTTATCCAGAATTACTATCTCAACTGGCTCGCATTGCCCAAGATTTTCCCCAGCAAGGGTTACAACTAGCCTCCTCAGACTATCAAGCAGAGCGAGAAGAATATTTGGAGCGAATTGGGGCAAAACGCATAGAACATACATTAGTTATGTCTCGCTCTGTGTGGCACAAGTTACGAGAGTCGAAATTCGTTTCCTTAGAAGGAATCCAATGGACTGATATGCTGCAAGGTTTACAACCAACTCGTAAACCTATACCAGGTGGGATGTCATGGATACAACCAGGAAAGTTGCCATCGTCAGATAAACCTCTGCCAAGCAAGCCAGAACCGATTAACTTTTCGGTAAAAAACCCTAGCATAGAAACATCGCCGATTTCTGAATCAGCAGATGGAAAGCAGGAGAATTAGTGTGATATCCCAAGAGCAACCAAAACCGTTTATTTCAGCCTTGGGATTAGATTACGGTCGCAAGCGGATTGGTGTGGCTGGGTGCGATCGCACGGGTTTAATTGCCACGGGTATCACTACAATTGAGCGCACATCTTTTGAGCAGGATGTCGAGCAAATCCGACAAATAGTTAATGAACGTGAGGTGCAAGTTCTAGTTATGGGCTTACCTTATTCAATGGATGGCTCGCTAGGATTTCAGGCTCGTCAAGTTCAAAAATTTACTACAAGACTTGCTAAAGCACTAAACTTGCCTGTGGAATATATGGATGAGCGATTAACTTCATTTCAAGCAGAGCAACTGCTGATAGCTGAAAACCGCTCCCCGTCACGCCATAAAGGTTTGATTGACCGCAAGGCAGCCGCTTTGATTTTGCAACAATGGCTGGATGTTAAGCGTGCCAACTCCCGCAGTTCAGTTGCGGCTATTGAATATTGATACCTTTTAACATGATATTCTGAAAACGATTAGCCAGCAGTTGTATCTACGTATAAAGCTATTTGCTTGACATAATATGTCATTAACTATAGTTAAGCGATTTTCAAACTTGCTGGTATTTATTAAATTTCTACATTTCGGCTATGTTTTCCTCTCCATTTCCTGAAGAAAATGATAACGCTCATGCGGGTTCCATCACTTTAACCGATGACAAAGGGCGATCGCTCGACTGTTATATAGAGCATTCCCTGGAGGTAGATGGACAAGAATACGTTTTGCTTCTTCCTGTAGACTCACCTGTAGAAATTTTTTCTTGGGAAGGTGATGGTGAGGAAGAAGAAGCGGTTTTGGTAGAAGATGACGCCATTATTGAGCAAATTTTTGCTAATGCCCAAGCTGTACTATCTGAGCAGAATCTGATATTGAAGAACACAGCTTATGCTCTGACAGTTGCAGGTGATTTACCACCAGTTGAAGAATCAGAACTCTTCACCTTAGAAATCGAAGACGAAGGGGAAGATTTAGAGCCAGAACAATTACAGCTACTCGCTAGCTTCTATGATGAAGATCAGGAGTATGCAATTTATACACCTCTAGATCCCCTGTTATTTTTTGCACGGATAACGAAAACAGGTGAGCCTGAACTACTTTCTCCAGAGGAGTTTCGGAAAGTGCAACCTCTGTTAGAAGAACATCTTTTTAATGAAGTGGAATAAGATTAAAAATTCAAAATGAAAATGTGACATTTTGAATTTTTAATTGGGAATTTTCATTGTAATCAAAATCTACCTAAACCTTTTATCATGTCCCATTAAAAGTGGAAGCTATAAAACCTTGACACTAAATTGGGACAATTAGTACTGTTTAAGATTCTGGAACAAACATTTTGGTTGTGATTTTCAATTCCATTATCTAAATCTAAAATTGGTATGAGGTGCTGAAAATGGCTTATAACGATTTTACATTAAGTAAATTTAAAAAGTCATTCAGCATCCGCATTGATGAAGAAACTGATTTATGTGCTGACATAGAACCTTTACAGACAAGTGAGAAACTCAAAAATCCTTTAGAAGAAACTACAGAACTGGCTTTAGCAATTAATACCGAAAAAGCTCGTTCAGAAATGATTATCACTCCGATATTGTTGGAGGTAAGACGTAGAGCTAATTATCCAATTAGCTTATTTTCGGCAACAGACTTTAATGTAGATGCAGAAAAAGGTCTGAATGGATACTGTGACTTTATCATCAGTCGTTCTAAAGAGCAGCTAACGATTAATGTGCCAGTGGTGGTGATTATTGAAGCCAAAAATGAAAATATTAAAGGTGGATTAGGTCTATGTGCAGCTGCAATGTTGGCAGCACAATTGTTTAATCAACAAGAAGGCAATGAAATCAGAAAAATTTATGGCGCGGTAACAACAGGCGACATTTGGAAGTTTTTGAAGTTAGAAGAAAAGGATATATTTATCGATTTGAGTAATTATTACATCAAAAAGATAGATAAGATTTTAGGAATTTTATCTCAAAATGTTCAGGGAGACATTCCAGGATGGAGTTCGACTAACTAAACTATATTGGGTTATGCTCATTTGTCTTAGCTATCTATATTTGACTGTTGACTATGGTCTGGAACAATCTTTTACAGCCTGACTTGATTTTAGAAGGTTCAGTGTTGAACCTAACACCAGATATTATCCAAAAATACGGGCTTAAGGGGCTGGTATTGGATGTAGATGAAACTTTAGTACCCTTTACAGTCGGAATAGCTTCCCCAGAACTACAAAAGTGGGTAGAGCAAATCCGCGCCTGTACTGCACTGTGCTTGGTGAGTAACAACCTGAGTGAAGCACGAATTGGTGGAATCGCGCGATCGCTCAACTTACCTTACTACTTAGGTGCAGCCAAGCCTTCCCGACGCAAAATTAGAGCAGCACTGAGGGGAATGGATCTACCAGTGCATCAAGTGGGTATGGTAGGCGATCGCTTGTTTACCGATGTTTTAGCAGGTAATCGTCTGGGAATGTTTACCATTTTAGTCGAACCAATTGTTCATGCCGACGAGGCTCTGCGCTCTCATCCTGTCCGCAACTTTGAAGTTTGGATATCTGAAATTCTGGGAGCCTCTATTACCCCCAAGAAAACCAAGATTCACAAAAGTTGATAAATCGTCAGGAAAGTAAATCTAAAGAAATGGTTAAGGAATCTTACTGGAACCAAAAAATCGGGGATCATAAGTATTAATAACATGGGGTCAGCCAAAAAAGACCCTAACTCATACTAAGTAAATATACTTCCGTAAAGCGTCAACCTTCACTATAGAGGGATTGGCGCTTTACAAATTGAGTTAGGAGTTAGAAGTTATGAGTTATGAATTAAATTCAACTCCTAACTCCTAACTCCTAACTCCTCACTTTTTAGATGCCACTAACAATTGTTGTCAAAATCGGTACTTCCAGCCTAACTCAACCAGAAACGGGACAATTAGCACTTTCTACTATCGCTACTTTGGCGGAAACACTCTGTAATTTAAGACGCCAAGGACATCGGGTGATTTTGGTTTCTTCTGGCGCTGTGGGCGTGGGTTGTGCGCGGTTGGGTTTAACTGAACGTCCTAAAGCGATCGCACTCAAACAGGCTGTAGCAGCAGTTGGACAAGGCAGGTTAATTCGGATATACGATGATTTATTTACTACCTTGCAACAGGCGATCGCCCAAGTATTACTGACTCGTAGTGACCTAGTACAGCGCAGCCGCTATCTTAACGCCTACAACACTTTTCAGGAACTACTGGCATTGGGAGTCATCCCCATAGTCAATGAAAATGATACTGTAGCAATAGACGAACTAAAATTTGGTGATAATGATACCCTTTCGGCATTAGTTGCCAGCTTAGTAGAAGCAGATTGGCTATTTTTGCTCACCGATGTTGATAGGCTATACTCAGCCGATCCCCGTTCCGTGCCAGATGCGCGGCCGATCGCTTTAGTTAGTAGCATTAAAGAATTAGCTCAATTACAAATAGGTTCCCAAGGTTCTCAGTGGGGTACTGGTGGGATGGTGACAAAAATTTCGGCTGCGAGGATTGCGATCGCTGCGGGAGTCCGTACCGTAATTACCCAAGGGCGATTTCCCCGGAATATCGAAAAAATTATCCAAGGTGAATTGATTGGGACGCATTTTGAACCGCAACCCGAACCAACTTCGGCGCGTAAACGTTGGATAGCTTATGGACTTGTACCTGCGGGGAAATTGTATTTAGATGAAGGTGCGATCGCGGCAATTTCTCTAGCGGGAAAATCATTATTAGCAGCTGGAATTAAGTTAGTAGAAGGAGAGTTTGACACACAGGATGCGGTGCAATTATGTGACACCAACGGTAACGAAATTGCCAGAGGACTTGTAAATTACAACAGCAATGAATTGCAAAAGATTTCTGGGCGTCATTCGCGGGAAATTTCCACAATTTTAGGATATGCCGGTGCAGAAACCGTGATTCATCGGGATAATTTGGTTTTGACTTAAAATTGAAATGAGATAAATTTTGTGACTACTAATTGAGGAGTAAAAAATATTATGACTCAAACGTTAGAAAATGCTGTTAACTTACCAGAAGAACAACGCTTCTTTCGACATGGGTTAAGTTGGGAACAGTTTAAAGCAATTCAAGCTAGCTTTGAAAACGTACTAGGGGTGCGGTTGTTTTATTGTGATGGAGTCTTAGAGATAGTGACTATTGGTAAGCCTCATGAAGTGATTAAGTGTTTAATCGCTGCACTGCTGATTACTTATTTTGAAATCAAGGGGATTGATTTTTTCCCCAGTGGGAGTTTTAGCCAGGTTGTTCCCAAGATAGTAGAATATCAAGCTGACTTATCTTATTGCTTTGGAACCGACAAACCTATACCAGACCTTTGTATTGAAGTAGTCATTACTAGCGGTAGTCCCATAAAGTTACAGAAGTACAAATTAATGGGAGTCCCGGAAGTTTGGTTTTGGGAAGATGGCACAATTGAGGTTTACTGCTTACGAGAACAAGAATATGAGAAAGTTGTTAAAAGTGAGCTATTAGCAGAATTAGATTTATCCCTGCTCAATCGTTGTGTTTTGTTATCGTCTCCCTTGGAAGCTATTAGAGAGTTTCGTCAAAATATTCAACAGTAATAGTAGGTTTAAATGAAAAAAAATACTTTAATATCGCTCAGAGTATTAATTTTTACATCAGACTCATAATTATAAGTTTAATGGTGCGACAACAAAGAAGGCAGTTGGTACATAGAGTAAAAGACATGCGCTCCAAATCCCTCAAGTAGATTAGCCTCACTTGGCTCGGTGTAACCTAAAACTCTCATACCAGCAGCAACACCTGCACGTACACCCAAAACGCTATCTTCTACAACAGTGCAAGATGGAGCTTGAAACCCCATACTTTTAGCCGTATGTAAGAATAAGTCGGGTGCTGGCTTCCAGCTTCCAATTTTATATGAGCTAAAGATACGTCCTTCAAATCGAGGCAGTAAGTTAGTTACACGCAAAGCTAACTTAATTTTTTCCGGTGGCCCACTAGAAGCAACGCAAATAGGTAGATTAATCTTGTCTAAAGCTGCTTCTATTCCTTCTACAGGACGTAGTTCACGCTCGAATGCCTCAGCAGTACGGGTACGAAGCTGAGTTACAAAATCTTGCGGCATCTTTTTCCCAAGTCTTTGCTCAATGACAGCAACACAATCAGCCATTTTGCAACCCTTAAATAACAAAATAGCTTCTTCAAGTTTCATTGCAAGTCCAAACTCAGCGACAAATTCCACAAGAACGCGATTGCCTAATCCTTCGCTGTCTACCAACACTCCATCACAATCAAAAATAACCAATTCTGTTTGCACTTATACACTCCACGCCTCACTCATTTACAAATTCGGGATTGTTATAGAAGCGAACGTTCCTTACCACTCCCATCGAGCGATGTCAGGTGCCGAACCGGAGTAAGGAAGTCCGACATCAGTTCCTCTATCCACTACAAGACTGCGTGACGAAGCCGGTTTGTAGTAAGAATTCCAACGATCGCCCGCGCCTGTAAATTCTGGATCTCCCTGGATATTTGTCGCATTAACCGCGAATTGGATCTGCCAAGTTGACTTTGCTGGGTTCGTATTTCTGCGGAGATTATTAGTGAAAGTAATGTTCTTACCTCCTTGCACATCGTCTCCTTGAGAGTTCAAGAACACATTATTTTTGATCGATATTCTGTCTGCGGAGTTGATCTGTAGGCTATTCCCTAAAGTATCGAACACGTTGTTGTGAATCTTGATGTTGGAAGCTGGATCGGGAATGAAGATGGCAGCACTGTTCCCGAAACCAAATTGAACTTTACGAGCAACATTTGCGAAAATATTATTGTGGATGTTGATGTCGTGATTTTCTATACTTCCGCCCCATGCTTTTCCTCCCCAAATCGCAATACCGAAGCCCTTATCCTGAAAGTAGGAGTCGGATATCTCAACTCCGCTCAAGGCAACTTCGATTGACTCCTTAACACTGTGTCCGTCAATATCTTTTATTCGTAAGTTTCGTATCTTGAGATTGCTTGGGTGTGTAGTTGTCGGCTGGTATTCATTCATTATTGAATGATTGACCATCGATAACCACGTATTACAGTTAACATTGTAGATTTCGTTTCCATAACTCAAATTCCAAAGTTCAATGGAAGCATCCTCGCTCCACTGGGAATCAACTTCTGGAACCTGGATGTCGCAATCGTGAATCTTCACGTTACGTATATGACCTACATGCATGAACTTTATGCCGTATCCTTTATTTTCTCGGATAGTAATGTTGTAGATGTCAGCGCCATCCAGTCCTCCAAGTCTCAAGTTCCCGGTAGATGCTCCCGATACTCCATCCGCTGCGGAGTTGATAAATGTGCAATCATGTATCGTTGTGTTCTTCATCCACTTTCCCTCTGGAAGCGGGACGTACCACCACATGTTGCCACGGGTAAAAACTGCACCACTGTGCTGGAAGTTTTTGAACGTGACATTATGCGTAGTCACGTTGTTACGATTTTCTACCCAGATGCCGGCTTTGATGGTTTTGCCGTTCCCGTCTATGGTGAAGCCGCCTAACGTCTGATTGCCGTCTGTCGCTTCAATCATCTCGGAAGGAGACCCGTACCGAGGGTTCGAGCCGGAGTAGCTAGGCGAGACAAGCTGAATAATGCTTCCATAATGCCAAAGACTCCAGTCACTGCTGCCAGTATTTACTCCTGGAGCAGGAATAGCACCGTTGCTAGTGATAGTCACGCTTGATTCACCAGCTCCCTGAATATTTACTCCCGGTGGAAGTACCGTCGCTTCCGTTTCCTTGTAGACGCCTGGGTTCAAATAAATCGTGTAGTTTTGATTCGGTTGAACTTGTTTTGCTGCATACGCCAACGTTCTCAATGGCTTGCCTAGCGATCCATCGCCTTTGTTATCGCTTCCCGTGGGAGATACGTAGACGTACAAGATCCTGGTAGATTCGGCAGCCACAATTTTCTGCGTAATTACTAACTTGCTTGTAACCACAGCTACTAAAACAATAGTAGCTAAAGCTGCGTAGGAAAAAAGGGAGCGTAGAGTCTTTATCATTACTCAAAGGAGGGGAGGGAAAGGCGATGGATGGACGGAAGGGAGCGGAGAAATGAGAATAGAATGTTTTTTAGCCCAAGAAATACTACGGCGGGGAAATCTTCCTCGTTTCTGGAAGCAGGAAAAAAAGCTACTTGGGAATTTTTGTCTAGTACCTATCGATAGATAAGCTTTAAAAAACTTACCATTCCATCTTTCACCTGAGTATTAAGATTTATTACCTAAATTTACATCCTCTACCCAGTTCTGTTTGCACTTATGCATTCCACATGTCACTCATCTACAAATGCGGGATTGTCATAGAAGCGATCGCCACTCCGCCCCATAAAGGCGCATCATCCCCCAGCACCGCCGGCACAATTTCAAAATCAACTTCTGGCAAAGCCGTCTCCCGCGCCACTTGACGCACCACTCGCCAAAAATCCTCACCCGCCTTCGTCACACCGCCTCCCAACACAAAGCGCTGCGGATTCATCAAGTTCGCCACATTGCCAATACCCACACCCAGCGCCCAACCAGCTTTGTACAAAACTTCCTTCGCCAAATCATCCCCAGCCGCCGCCGCCTCACTTACCAACTGTCCCGTCAGCAACGTTAAATTATCCCCCACTAAACCCCTCAACACCTTTCCTCCTTGGCGACTTGGCGGTTCCTTTTCCAAAATTTCCCTAGCATTTTGCGCCATATAAGGCCCCGAAGCCAACCGTTCCACACATCCGCGCTTCCCACACAAACAAAGTGGCCCAGCCGGATCTACAACGATATGTCCAATTTCGCCAGCCATCCCACCAGCACCCCGCCAAGGCTGGCCGTTGAGTATCCAACCACCACCCACGCCAGTGCTGACAGTGATGTAAAACAGGCTATCGTATCCCTGTCCCGCACCAAAGCGGTGTTCGCCTAAAGCAGCAACATTAGCATCATTATCTACATCAACAGGAACGCCAAACTCCTCCTCCAACAAGGCTTTGAGAGGAATATTTTCCCATCCAGCCACATGATGAGAAAGTCGCACCGTTCCCGTGGAAGCATCAACCGGGCCGCCAAAGCTAATACCGATCGCATCAGGTTTTGTGTCTTCTAGTAGAGAGTAAATGAGCGATCGCATAATTTCCAAGTCAGTGCTAGCATCTGCACCTACTGGCGAGAGACAACGTTCATAACGCAACCACTTTCTCGAACCGATATTTACCGTTGCTGCTGCCAGCTTTGTTCCGCCAAAATCGAGAGCTAAAATTAATGTCATTCACTCACCTGTTATTACACCATCACACAACGTAGTTTCTTTCTGAAGAAAGATGTTTGCACTCAAGATACATTTAACACTAGAAAAAACTACACTATTATTTAGCAACTTATGACTACTGAGCAACCCGATCCACTTATCGATTTCTCTCACGCCAAAGAACCTCCTCGCTCTCTTGATATTGATAAAGCTCAAGAGGCAGATCCCATTGAACCAGAAGAAGTTAGTGGACAGAGTAAGCAAAATCCCGCTCCTGATGATTTGAATCGCGAAGATGAAGATCCCAGAATCGGGGGTAGTCAAATAATCAGTGGGAATATTTCAGCTGGGTAAATAGTTACTCATCTCTTTGTGAGTTCATTACGCCATCAATAAACTGTTGCAATCGTTCATAATGTGAACCTTTCCAATAAATGCGATCGCAGTCTTGGCAACGCTGAAATTCATCAATCTGCGATCGCACCTTTTCTGGCACTTGTTCAATAATGGATTGCTTATCTACAGGTTCTAATAATCCATTGCAACGCAAACACCGTTTAAATGGTGAGATTAATTCAAACAAGTCGAAGCGTTGCAGTACTTCTAGAATTTGTTGTTCAGGGTTAGTGTTTCTAACATAATACCCATGCGTTACCAAACTACGCATCAATAGACCTTTATCACGAGTCAAGAGAATCCGCGCTTGAGTATAGGATATTTGGGCTAATTTCTCGTCCTCGTAGTCATTGCGGTATAAAGTATCAAAACCTAAAAGTCGTAAAGATGTCGCAAGCTTCCCCAAATGAATATCTAAAACAAAGCGGATAATACTGAGAGATTTTGGCTGAACAGAAACGCTTGGTATAATAACATTCCTAGCTGAAATTGGATAAACATTGATAGTGTCTCCATCAGAAACTATGTAAGAAAAATTTACATATTCACCATTAACATTTATCGAATCCACCTCTGGATGAGGGACACCCAACGACTCAATCATGTCCTTAATAGAGGCTTTTTCCTCAAACACATGAGAGATTCTCACCTGTTTGTGATGCCGTGGTAAAAAATGATTCAATTCTGCGTGAAAGTAGAAATATGCGATCGCCATAGCTACAGATATTTGGACTAGTAAGTGCGCCTTTACTAGCAACAATTTGTCACAATTGCAAAACTTTATCTATTATATTGAAACTATCAATGCTTGTTGTAGTAGGTTATCTTACTATGAAATGCCTGTTCATCTTGATTTAAGCAATGTCCTAGAGGCAACAAACTGTAAAGAAGTCATAAAGAATCTTAAAAACTTGCATTTCTTATTGACTTCAGTTACAGTCAAAGCAGATGCCTATCATCAAACCCTGACACAAGCTTCGGGAAGTTAGATTAGGTAAAATGCTAAATAGCAAATTTGTTAATGTTAATGTCAGTGACACTGCTAATAATTAGTCACTACTTTTAATTATTAACTTATCGCAGATCGAGTACGGGGAAGTAAAGCATTTACCCCTAATTTGACTTTTTTTATTTTCTCAACCTATTGAGAATAATTTGCAATATGGATAATTCGATAGATAAATTGAAAGCAGATAGTGTGGAAGAAGTCTTAAAACAGTATTGGCTTACCAAAGCCATCGCTGTTTATTAAATATTTCTGCATCTATCTTTAGAAATATATTTTTCAGATGACGGCACAGAATTATATCTTTATATGTAAAAAGAGGATATGTAATTAGCTATGTAGATAATTTCAGCAAAACTTTAAACAACTAGGTTGCTGCTAGGAACATTTTTGATTGTAGTATCAGCTACATCAATATTGTCAGCAAGTTAATCGTCGGTAACTCTCCAAGTTGCTTTGCGTCTATGTACTAGGTTTAATATATTTGATTTTGCCAAAGAGACCAAGTTCAGAAAAACTGAGTTTCCGCTAATGAAAATTTATTAAATACCAAATAATAATAAAACTAGATACAAAATTAACGCCACTCATACGGAAAAATATCTCTTGACACTATTTATCTTTATTGTGGAGAATTTATTAACCGGAAAGACCTCGCTCAATAATGATGTTATAAAGTGGCTACCTAGTTTTAGCTAGGAAATGAATATTGTTCTTTTTTATCTCCTTGAGCCAAGGATATTGTAGCTAAGAACACAATTGTATTTTGTAATACCTTTTGTCCATAAAATATGCTAATGAGTACAGCGAGATGAATACTTTTTTTTGTTCTGATGATTCGCGGCAAGTAGGAGAAGATGTTATTGGTAGTGCCACCAATTATCAAACTTATATTTTAGTTGAGTGTCCTTTACCTTGGACATCAGAAGCCTTTAACTCCAAGTGGGTGCCTCAGAATTTGAGGATTTTGGTAGAAGAAGTTAAGCGTGCTAAACTACCGATTAGATTTCTCTTAATTGCTAATGATGTATCACACAAGGTAAATCACACTACGCTTTTGATTTATCAAAAAGAAGAGGGACTAAGTAATGGATACCACAAGCAGGAGTTTCAGCTAGCAAATATTGAGCAAGTAGCAGGAGTTGTCCAAAAATGGATACGGGGTATCGATTCTAATTTGGAAGTAGAAACTAGTACAACTAGAGATATTTTAGTTTGTACCCACGGTAGCCATGATAAGTGTTGTGCGAGATATGGCGCTCCTTTTTACTTCCAAATAACAGCGAGTAAAGCTGATTTGTGCTTAGATAATGTGCGAATTTGGAAATCATCGCACTTTGGTGGACATCGGTTTGCACCAACAGTTATAGACTTGCCAGAAGGAAGATACTATGGTCGTCTCAATCGAGATTCATTTAGATCGATTTTGACTCGTAGTGGTGATATTCAATGCTTACATCAAGTCTATCGAGGCTGGGGAATTCTGCCTGCTGCACTTCAGGTTTTGGAAAGAGAACTAATTCTCTATAAAGGATGGGATTGGTTTAATTACAAAGTTGCAGGCAAAATTTTAGAGCAAAGTTTAGACAATAGTACTATCTTAGCTGAAATTAGTTTTGAACAACCTTGTGGTTCTCTCTATACTTACCAGGCTAAACTTGTGAAAGATGAAACGAAGACTCAACAACTGAAAAGTTCATGCAATGCGACACGAGAGTTAGTAGTTACTAAATATGCTGTCGGTAGTTTTTGGATTACTTCTAGTAAGGTAATGAGTTATAGTACATAGAAGTGGAGAGTTTTTAAACGCAGAGGGACGCATTCGCAAAACGTCTCGCAGAGAAGGGAAGCGCAGAGTATCGCAGAGTGTTATTAAATTTAGTTTGCTACGAATTAATTAAATACTGTATTTAGGATAACGGTGTAGAAATTCGTAATAAAATCTCTGCGTCTCTCTGTGTTTAAATTCTAAATATTGAATCAAGATGAAGCCATATTTAAGACTTTTCGTAATAGTACTTGGTCTTCTAATTTGGCTTTTAAACGACCATTTTCAATATCTCGAATCCAGCTTTGGCTTTTACCTGTGAGTTTTGCCAATTCTCTTTGGGAAAGATTTAAATTTTTTCGCGCCTGCAAAATCTGTTCGCCTAGCAAATCGTTTGTAGCTTTGGGCTTCTTTTTGGCTTTAGCTGTTCTTGTTTTCTTTTTTTCCGATTCTGAGATTTGCTGTTCCCATTCTGGCGGGAGTTCAAAAGCCAAAATCCGCGCATTCATTAGCAGATTCCATTTACCACGGGGGCCTGTGTCTGTGAGGCGAGTTTCAGCACCACCGTCATTAGTCCAAAATTCTAATGCTTCGTCTGGATCTTCGGGAAGATCGATTAATTTCGCCCACAAAGGTTGAATTTCTGGTGGATAAGTAACCGGATCGAAAAGCGGTTTCATTCCATAGTGATTGAGAATTTCTAAATCGCTTTCAAAGGTTCGCAGCAGACGTTTGCGTTCTTCCCGTTGTCTGGATGCAAGGGCGACTTTTTCTTCACCGTAAGCAATACGCAGCAGGGTAGGAATGGTGATGCGTTGTTCTTTGCCCATTTTGGTTTTAAACAGCAACCACAGCATTAGTCGGACTGCGCCTTCATGTTGCTGCCAAATACTCATAACTGTGGTTAGCAGCGTTTTGGGGAGACTGCCGTATTGATAGAATGCGGTTCGCTCTTTACATGCTTGTTTGTTTAAGAAATATTGCGCCCATAAACCTGCTTTGACTTTAAAAGTTAGCCCAATCAGATATTTGCATCCGAGATTATCTTCCTGGAAGTGGTGCTGAATATCTACTAAGTGCCATAAGCGGCTACCGACAAGAGAGAATCCGTTAATTCGGCCTTGTTGGGGCCAGTCAATGGAGATAATCAGAGAGCAAGCTTGCTGAACGATATTTTTCATTAAAGCTAGCTTGGCAGCTTTGCTTAAGTCTTTGCGTTTCTCCATCCCCAAATATTTCTCGATTTGTCGCTCATCGATCGCAAATTCTTGCTCCCAAGGTTGCTCTAAGGCTGTGGCATAAGCTGCAAAAATTAAATGTATGCAAGCGGCTCTGATGTCAAGCCCCTCAATTGCTGCTATATCTGTAGCCTTGTCGTTCACTTTGAAGGGATCTTGGATATGAAAAGCGATCGCACCTCGTCCTTGATTGACTTGTCGGCTGTAACTGATGTAGCCTTCTTCATCGGTTTCCCAATGTAGGGATGTGCGCTGCGCTAATACATTACAAGCTTCCCAAATTGCGATCGCTGAAGCAAATGGATTATTCTTACCATTAGAAAACAAGTCTAAGCTGCTAGCATCTCTTGGTTCAACTTTGCATCTTCCCTTTTTCGCCTGCCAAGGAATAGGAGAATTAGTTGGACAAGCTATTACACATTGCGGTTCTGAATAATAGCCCTCACAATTATTACAAAGACCAGGATCGACCCAGTATTCATTGTCTTCTATTCTGATTGCACCCGTAGGACATTGGGGGCGGCAGTTGTCACATCCAACGCAACTGTTGTTAGGAATTGTATAAGGCATTTGGCTCTTTTCCCACTCTAATCGTTGAGATGTCTGGCTCAGGTCTCCCCTGGATGAGTCCTGTTTATTCATGAATCCCTACCACACGATCTTTCTAGTGAGAATAATCTTTTCTCACTACGTTCGATTCCCACATCCACTTGTTAAGTTCGTATCTAATTACAAGCTATTTAAGCATTTAAAAATAGCCTAATAAAACTTCTTATTAACTATACATTTCATGAAAAAAACGATTAATTTGTTCGGATTGAGCTTCGGAAAAAATCTTAACATTTATTTAATTAGGTAATTAATGAACATTTTAGCTTTGACCATAAAACCTTATACAAAGTATTTTTAGGAAATGTTTAAGCCTTCTGCAATTGAGCTTCCTCTGATTTGTTAATAATTTTAATATTTAAGGCACCATAATATTCTGCCATAAACTTTACAGTTCCTTTATAAATTAATTCTGTGTATTCAGACGAAATAATAATATTCCTTTTGTCATGATTTATTTAAATATTTAAATCAAAATAGATTGAAAGTTGTTGCTTTCTAAAATACATATTGCATATATTAAAATGTAACTAGCGAACATTCTTTCTGGTATATGTGTATACTTTTTATATAAATTTATTTGCCTAAGTCCACAAATATTTGAAAAAGAATATCATTACTCTTATAGATATAGTTGCATTTGCTGGAAATAATAGTTGAATTTGCAGTTATAAATCACATAGATATGAAGCTTTACTCAACTGTATAGGTTTCAAATCTTCAACTTTTTACTTATCCTCTGCATGCAAATCGCTGCTCATGGGCTGCTGTCTATAGTTAGAGATTAAGTCAGAGGCTCATTTAATGCATTTATATGTAGAGCATGGGAACGAAGAATACTAAATATTCATAAGAATCATTTGCAATAAGTTTTATCTATAAAATGAAAGAAAAAACAATTGAGTATTGTGTTCAAAGTCATCGAAAACTGATGTGATAAAAGTAAGTTTTGAATACAAAATAATAAAAGATTAGGATAATATGATGATTAATGCACCAACAGATTGACAGGCAAAATTGCTGAGGATTTATTCATGGCACAACTAACAGGTTTGACATTTGGCGGTAAGGCTTGGACACCAAAATTCGCTCAGGAAATCGACAAGGAAAAATGTATCGGCTGTGGCAGATGCGTTAAAGTATGCGGCTACAATGTGCTTGGCTTGAAGGCGCTCAATGAAGAAGGTGAATTTGTAGAAGATGAAGATGATGAAGAAATTGAACGGAAAGTAATGGCAGTTACTTCTCCAGAAAACTGTATTGGTTGTGAAGCTTGTTCTCGGATTTGTCCCAAGAACTGCTACACTCACGTTGCTTTAAATAATTAAGGTTTTTGGAGTTAGTCAAAATTGTTGTTCGTCGAAGGAGGCACTGTTTGAATAAAGCGCAAATGCGCTAGGCAAGGTAACTTGAGGGGAATACTCAATACTTACTGTAACTAATAAAAAGTTCACGGTAAACAAATCCGTAAATCGCAAAACGTTAGCTATTAACAAATTTAAACTTGCTGCTAATATAGCCTAATCAATATTAGGTCTAACAGTGCCCTCTTAGAACAACTAGCTTTTCTGAAAGCAGGGGGCTAACTTTGTGGTATGAGTTGAAATATAATTTGCCATTTTTTGGGGGAAAGATATGGAAAAAATCTGGAAGTTTCCCCCATTTTTTATGGCTGCACGTTAGAAAGTTAATAAGTGAAAAGGAAATAGGAAATGGGGAAAGAACAAGGGAACAGGGTACAGGTTACAGGGAATAGATGAATTCCTATTACCTGTAACCTATAACCTCTCCCCTAAAACCTAAACTCAGAAAATAACAGCTCTAAAGACGGTTTACAAAGCAGGTAGCATGTATGCAACAAATTCCTGTTTCACTATGGACTCTGGTTGCTGGGATAGTAGTTACAGCAATCAGCATTTGGATCGGTCAAAACCACACTCTCATGCCGGTGCAGGCATCGTTACAAGCGCCTTTGGTAGACGGTTTTTTCAACGTCATGTTTACCATTGCGATCGCACTCTTCTTGGTGGTAGAAGGAACAATTATAGTTTTTTTGGTCAAGTTTCGTCGCCGTCGCGGTGATGATACCGATGGTTTGCCAATAGAAGGCAACGTTCCCCTAGAAATCTTTTGGACAGCAATTCCCACAGTGATTGTCCTCGGTTTGGGCATCTACAGCGTAGATGTTTTTAACCGAATGGGCGGCTTTGAGCCTGCTGGTCATCCTCATTCAGTTGCTCATGTTGCTCATAAGTCGGGAACTGCAATCGCTGCTACACTCAGCGATGCTTCTGAAGCAACAACTGCCCCAGCAATAGCCCCAACAATTGGCATTGGCGCGTCTCCCAAAAATCTAGATAAACCAGCCGATTTAGTTGTTGATGTCAAAGGCATACAGTACGCTTGGTTATTTAATTACCCTGATAGTGGCATTAACTCTGGGGAATTGCACATACCCGTTGGTGCTGATGTCCAACTCAACCTTTCAGCACAAGATGTAATTCATTCATTCTGGGTGCCAAACTTTAGGCTGAAGCAAGATGCACTACCCGGTATCCCTACCGAACTGCGATTTGTCGCCACTAAACCAGGTACATATCCCGTAGTTTGTGCTGAGTTGTGCGGTGGTTATCACGGTTCAATGCGGACACAGGTAATTGTCCACACACCGGAAGAATATGATAGCTGGCGGACAGAAAATCAGATTGCTCAACAGCAAAACCTAAATCAAGTCGTTGCAGTTAATCCAGCCGACTTATCAACATCAGAGTTTCTCGCGCCCCACACCCATGATATGGGAATTAGTGCAGCAACTTTAGAGTCAGTAGTCATGAGTCATTAGTCATTGGTCATTGGTCATTAGTCATTGGTCATTAGTCATTGGTCATTAGTCATTGGTCATTAGTTATTCGTAACGGACAAATGACAACGGACAAATGACAACGGACAAAAGACAAAGGACAAAAGACAAAGGACAAAGGACAAATGACAACGGACAAATGACAAAGGACAAAAATATGACGCAGGTAGAATTTCCACGGAATACTCCACCAGAAGAAAAAAAACCGGAAATGGTGGCTGGCCACACCTCTCATCCGAAGGCGTGGAAATGGCAAGACTATTTTACATTTAATGTTGACCACAAGGTTATTGGTATCCAATACCTAGTGACAGCGTTTGTGTTCTATCTCATCGGCGGATTGATGGCTGTTGCTCTCCGTGTCGAATTAGCAACACCAGATGCAGACGTACTCGACCCCAATCTGTATAACGCTTTCATGACCAATCACGGGACGATCATGATCTTCCTGTGGATTGTCCCTAGCGCTATTGGGGGATTTGGTAACTATTTAGTGCCGTTGATGGTTGGTGCCAGGGATATGGCGTTTCCGAAGCTAAACGCGATCGCCTTTTGGTTAAATCCCCCAGCAGGTGCGCTCATATTAGGTAGTTTCATCTTTGGCGGTTCCCAATCTGGTTGGACAGCTTACCCACCTTTGAGCTTGGTGACAGCACCAATCGCTCAAACTATGTGGATACTTGCGATCGTTTTGGTGGGAACTTCTTCAATTTTGGGTTCGCTGAACTTTGTGATCACCATTTTGATGATGAAGGTTCCCAGCATGAAATGGGATCAAGTGCCCTTGTTTTGCTGGGCAATCTTGGCTACCTCACTGCTGGCACTTCTCTCCACACCTGTATTAGCAGCCGGTTTAGTTCTGTTGTTGTTTGACCTCAACTTTGGCACCTCCTTCTTTAAACCAGATGCAGGCGGTAACGTTGTAATTTATCAACACTTATTCTGGTTTTATTCCCACCCGGCAGTATATTTAATGATTCTGCCCATCTTCGGCATCATGTCCGAGGTGATTCCAGTTCACTCCCGCAAGCCAATCTTTGGTTATAAAGCGATCGCTTACTCTAGTGTAGCTATCTGCGTTGTCGGTTTGTTCGTCTGGGTACACCACATGTTTACCAGCGGCACACCCGGTTGGATGCGGATGTTCTTCACTATCTCTACTCTTATCGTTGCAGTTCCCACTGGCGTGAAGATTTTTGCCTGGGTTGCTACCCTTTGGGGTGGTAAAATCCGCTTCACCACGGCGATGCTTTTCGCCATTGGCTTGTTGTCCATGTTTGTCATGGGCGGCTTAAGCGGCGTAACGATGGGAACAGCCCCCTTTGATGTTCACGTCCACGACACATATTATGTAGTCGGACATTTCCACTACGTTCTGTTTGGCGGTTCCGTGTTTGGCATCTACGCCGGCATTTATCACTGGTTCCCCAAAATGACCGGACGAATGCTCAATGAAAATTGGGGACGGCTTCATTTCGCCCTCACCTTCATCGGCACTAATCTTACTTTCTTACCCATGCACGAGTTGGGTTTGAAAGGAATGCCCCGACGAGTGGCAATGTATGACCCCCAATTTATCGACCTCAATCAGATTTGTACCTTTGGTTCATTTGTTTTGGCGATATCGGTAATTCCCTTTGCCATCAACATGATCTACAGTTGGCTGAAAGGGCCTTTGGCTGGTGATAATCCTTGGCAAGCTTTGACTTTAGAATGGACAACTAGCTCACCACCCGCAATTGAAAACTGGGAAGTGTTGCCGGTTGTGACTCATGGCCCTTATGACTACGGTCAGGAGCATAGAACTGAATTACAGTCATCAGCGACGCCGGAAGCTAGTGCTTAGTTTGTAGAGTGAGTGATGCGATCGCTGTTAAGGTGACTGCAATTTCTAGTCATTTCCTTTGAGAACTCGGAACTTTGAACTTGGAACTCGGAACTTGAGCTTCAGAACTCGAACCTTAAGCTTCAGAACTCGGAACTTTGAACCTGGAACTCGGAACTTAAGCTTCAGAACTCGGAACTTTGAGCTTGGAACTCAAACCTTGAGCTTAAGAACTCGGAACTTGAGCTTCAGAACTCGGAACTTTGAGCTTGGAACTCGAACTTTGAGCTTAAGAACTCGAACTTTGAGCTTCAGAACTGGAAACTTGAGCTTCAGAACTCGGAACTTGGGATTTTCAGAATTCTTGAACAAGTGAAGAGTCCGGTTAAACAAGGATTTTGGATGAAGAATGAAAATTTTGCCGCCTCAGACTTCATTCTTCATTCAAGCTTCTACAACAGACACAGTGGATAATATTGTCAAAAAATCTATGACTATAGCTACAACCACAAGCGAAGATCACAGTGCAGGACACGAAGAACATCCAGATTTAAGAGTTTGGGGACTTTTGACATTCCTCGCCTCTGAATCCCTGATGTTTGGAGGATTTTTTGCCACCTATTTGTTTTTTCGGGGTACTACAGCAGTTTGGCCTCCCGAAGGAAGTGAAGTAGAACTACTTGTGCCGACAATTAACACTATTATTCTGGTGTCTAGTAGTTTCGTGATTCACTTCGGTGATACGGCGATTAAAAAGAATAACGTCAAGGGAATGCAACTGTGGTATGCAATTACTGCAATCATGGGGGCAATTTTCTTAGGTGGTCAAGTTTATGAGTATTCAACATTAGGATACGGACTGACTACCAACGTCTTCGCCAACTGCTTCTATATCATGACCGGGTTCCACGGTTTGCACGTTTTTGTAGGACTGTTATTGATATTACGTGCATTGTGGCGATCGCGTCTTCCCGGTGAATATTCTGCAACCAATCATACTTTCATCGAAATGACAGAAATTTACTGGCACTTCGTAGACATTATTTGGATTGTATTATTCACTTTGGTGTATATTCTCACTTTGTTTTAACTTTGGCATTAGGCATTGGTAATTATTACTACTTTTTTACTATTGCCTATTGCCTATTACCTATTGCCTACGCACAAAAGAATTATTATGCAACTTGATGCAAACAAATTCTCATGGTTCCAGGTTCCAGAGGACATTAAAAACTTATTAGTTTTAGCTGCGCAAAACTGGGAGAATACATCAGAATCAGAAAATTATATTCAACAAGCTTTAACACAAACTGGTGAAAATACAGATGTCTTGGTAGCAGCATATAGATTTTTCTATTATAAAAATAATTATTCTCTTGCACTACAAACAACAATCAAATTATTAGATAAAATTAAAGAACTAGAAAAATTTCCTGATGACTGGGAGCAACTTAAGCCGATACTAGTCAGTCGCAAAGAAGAACCACAAATTCGATTGTACTTAAATGCTTATGCTGCTTCTGGATTAGTGCTAGCAAAGTTAGGAGAAATTGAAGAAGCAAAAGAAATCAGTACCAAAGTCAAAGAGATAGACGAAAAGCATGATTTTGGTGCCGGAATTCTCCTGGATATTTTGACACGTCCAGCAGAAGAAGATGATTAATTAGTCAATGCACTTCTCGACAAGAAAGAGTCGAGTTGGGTAGAGACGCGATTAATCGCGTCTGTGAAATAACCAATGCCCAATGCCCAATGAATAGCCCTTTTTGTGAAAAATCATGAACAATTGGTTATCTACCAGATCGTATTCCTCTTACTCTCTATTAGGAGCAGCTACTAATAGTAACTCTATCTTTCCTCCGATCACGATACCGACTCAATATCCTGTAGGTAATATCCCTAATGTCTCTCCAATCCTGATCGTTCAATCTTCTCCGTTATCAATTTAAAAGTTATGAAAGGTAGAGATTGGCTACTAACGGGGGATGGTCAGCATCAAGCTTGTAAATCTGTCAGAGCATGGGATTTATTGAGAGAAAATTACCGCCTTTATCGTTTTTTAACTGAGGTGGAAGATGTTCTCAATGGCAGTGATAATGAAACCAATTGTCTGCCAGAAATTCGGATGCTCGTAAGGCGCTTGATCGTAAATTCCTACTGGGTACGAAGTCAACAGTTAGAGCCTTCGCCCAAAACGGGAACCTCTGTTTTACTCCTATACGATGAATTGGGTTTTCCCTTAACTGTGCAAACAGTAACATTTGCACCGGGAACCCGATCAAACATTCACAATCATGGGACATGGGGAATAGTTGCGGTGTTAAAAGGTCAGGAAAAAAATACTTTTTGGCGACGCACTAATAGCCCCGAATTTCAGGACAAAATTGAAGCAACGGGAGAGCTAACTCTATCCCCAGGAGACATGATTAGCTTTACTCCCGATGCAATTCACTGTGTAGAAGCAGTGGGTGATGAACCAACTGTGACTTTTAATATCTACGGCGAAACCGATCCGAATGAGAGATTTGAGTTTGACCCGATTAAGTATAGTGCTAAAAACTTTTAGCATCACGCAGTAGGGGCGCATAGCCGTGCATTGGTGTCAACTTAACGTGAAACCGCTTGTTGGCCGGGAATTGAAATTCCCGTCTCATAGCTAAAGTCATCTGAAGATGACTAAATATCGCCAAAAATCTCCAGTCTACTTCAGTAGACTTAAGCCTAAAAGCCAAAGAAATTTATTTCCGGGCGGGCATGGAAGCCAACAGTTAAGCTATTTCCAGCTTAAGTTGACACCAATGCATAGCCGTGCGTCCCTACAACCGAATCGTATTCTACTAAGAGGTAGTTAAATGGCAAGAGTAATTTTCTATAGCAAACCAGGCTGTAAAGGTGGTACTAAGCAAAAAGTTTTGCTCACAGCTGCCGGTCATGAAGTGATACCATGCAATCTGCTAACAGAATCTTGGACAGTTGAGCGGTTGCGTTCATTTTTTGGCGATCGCCCCGTAGCCGAATGGTTTAATCTTTCCGCTCCCAAGATAAAATCTGGTGAGGTGGTTCCTGAAAAAATCGATGCCGAAACCGCCTTGACCTTGATGCTAAAAGAGCCACTGTTAATTCGCCGTCCTTTATTAGAAGTAGGCGATCGCCGTGAGGTAGGATTTGATGTCCAAAAGATTGATACTTGGATTGGCTTACAAGCTGTGGATGAATCCTTGCAAGAAATCAGCGACAAGCTTTTGAAGCAAGATTTGCAAAACTGCTCCCACGGTCATGGTCATCATCACCATAATCATTAGGATGGTTGTAGCCATCATAGTGAATAACATCAAAAGCAAGCCAGCTTAAGTTATTAGACTTCTTCTATGAATCAAAAGCCCTCTCCAAAGCTTGGGAGAGGGCTTTTGAAATTGGCTCTAGTCTTTAGCTAACTTGTTGTTGGATGTGTAGTAAACCCTACTACCACTATCAGGTACAAAATGGCAGCTGACACATGAACGCCATAATGACTTCCAAATCGGTTCTTTCGATTTGTGAAAATACTCACCCATTACTGGTTTTATTGCCTCAGTTGCCTTCAGCAAATTGTAGTGAGGGATGTTAAGGAATATATGGTGAGCAACATGAGTACCAATATCGTGATGGATATGATTAACCAAACCATAATCACGGTCAATACTAGAAATTGCCCCTTTCAAGAAAGTCCATTCTTCTCCACGATACCAGGGAAGTTCTGGCTCAGTGTGGTGCAAAAATGTCACCAAATCTAGCCAAACTATGAATACAAGGTAGGGCACAGCATAATATTTCAGCAACCACATCCAACCCCATTGGTAGGTGAGGAAACCGAGCAAACCTACCATGCCAATCAAAAGTACAGTACTAGTGAGGACATCCCATTTTTCCGATGGTTTGAAAAGCGAACTGCCAGGCAAAAAGTGGGATCCTTCTTTATTAGGAGAACGCTTAAACAGATACACAGGATAAGCCAAGAGAAAAACATAATATCTGCCTATCTTTTGGGCTAAAGGCATCTCCTTATATTGTGATTCGCTTACAGGATACCAGCTTTCATCGTTATCGATATTGCCAGTATTTTTATGATGGGTTCTATGGCTGATCCGCCAACCATGATAAGGAACAAGTATTGGTGTGTGAGAAAGATGTCCAATCAAATCATTGAGCCATTTCTGCTTAGAAAAAGATTGGTGTCCGCAGTCATGCCCGACTACAAACAAAGCCCAAAACATCGTTCCTTGCATTAGCCAGAAAATCGGAAAGAAAAGCCAAGAATCCAGGTAATTAGCTACTGCATAAAGCAGACCGATAATCAGGATGTCACGAAAAAAGTAAAAAAGTGATTTTGTTACATTGGGCTGAAAACATTCAGCCGGGATTGCAGATTTTAAATCTTGAAGAGTGAAAGGTAATTTACTGGAATCCTCAGACGTTTCGTAGCCAGTAGGATTATTGAACGTGACGAGATTTGATTGCACTGGATTCTTTTGTTGGATATAAATCGGAACTTTATTTGAGACAAGATAATCTCACCTCTAGGATGCCCACGAAACTAGCGATCGCTAACACCAAAGGAGATAAATTTTGGCAATTTACCTAACAATTCTTAGTTAGTAAAAAGTCGCTAAATTCTATTTAAACACAGCATGATAAACGCTCTCGTTGAGTTCAAGAGCGTGAGTGTAATCAGAGCGCTATTTATCGCTCTGTATAATGTTCGTCGAAAGTCTTATAGCCAACATCAGTTGTGTATAGTTGACATTGGTCTGTAATCTGTTTCATTAAAGGCCAAGAAAACTGACACTCATCATGTAGATAAGGCTCCCAATTTTCTTTGATGCTGCTGTAAGCTAACCGCAAATTATAAGAAGGAATCGCAGTGGAAATATGATGAGGGACATGAACATTGATATCGTGGCACAGGATTTCTACCCAACGCGGATAATCGCAATGAATAGTGCCAGATAGCTGTGCTAGAGCTTCATTCCACTTGTTCGCTGTCGCAAAAGGAACATCTGCGGCAGTGTGGTGAACAATAGTAAAAGTACTCATCCAAAAATGGTAAATCATCCAGGGCACTAGCCAAAACTTGACAAATCCCCAGATGCCAGTTGTAGCGACCAGAAGCGGGAAAGCGATCGCTGCAAATACAACTACTACAGCCACAGACAGCTTGATACTCGATTGGTCTTTAGTTTTGAAGTTCCGCCAATCAAAATGCACTACAGCCCAATGTCCAATGGAACCTACCCACCAGAAGCGTTTGCGCATGAACAACTCAAAAGCAGACTGTCGGGTTTTATCCCAATTTTCAAACACTTCTGGTCTAATAGGATGCCAAGCGTTGTCCTCATCCAGTTTGTTGGTATGAGTATGGTGGTAATTATGCTTAATCCGCCAACTGTGAAAGGGGTAAATTAACGGCATCATGAAGAAATGCCCTACCAAATCATTTACCCAACGACGTTTGGCAAAAGACCTGTGACCGCAATCATGGCCAATTACAAAGAAACCTGTTAAAGCAGTGCCCGTAAAAATCCAAGCAAGGGGCAAGAGAAACCAAGGAGTAATAATCAGGCTGTAATAGCCCAAGGCGACTGCCAAGACACTGAGTACGACTTGTGTCCAAGCTTTGCGACGGTTCTGCTGAAAACATTCGCGTGGCAGGGTTTTGACAATATCTTTGAGCCGAAAGTCGGAATTACTAGGCTCGTCACTTAGTTTCTGGCTATTAATTATTGATGTAGTCATGGACACCTAAAAAACAACAAACTCCTCCACCAAGTCACTAAAAAGTAACTTGCCGTAAAAACTCTTCACATTAGCGCTTCGGATTATAGCAACCTAACCGACACAAGCGCACCCGTAAGTAAATAGCTTTTTGAAAAGTTAGGAGTTAGAAGTGATGAATTATGAGTTAAAAATGCTACACATCCTAACTCCTAACTCTTAACTAACTTTTGTTGGGGCCAACTTCACATTAGTAGCCAGACCAACTGCTTGTAGCAATTGAACTGTCATCCAGGTTAAATCGATTTCCCACCATTCCAGCCCATGACGAGCTGAGTATTGAAAAGCATGATGGTTATTATGCCAGCCTTCACCGAAAACTAGTACGGCTACCCACCAGCAATTAGTCGATTGATCGCCAGAATCATAGCTCCGATAGCCAAATTTATGAGTCGCGCTGTTCACCAACCAAGTGCAGTGGTAAACCCAGACAATGCGAACAAAAATTCCCCAGACAACGAATGACCAGCCACCCAGAAGCAAAAGCAATACACCTAGAGCAACCTGGATCAAAATGAAATATTTTTCTAAAAACTGATAAACTGGGTCTTCGGCAATGTCTTTGGTGAAACGAGGAACATCAGCGTGAGCGGGACAGTAGTGAATCAGCCAATCCATGTGGCTCCACCAGAAGCCTTTATTCGAATCATGGGGATCGGCATCAGTATCAGAGTTTAAATGATGAATGCGATGTGTCCCAATCCACTCAATTGGGCCTCCTTGACACGAGAGTGTCCCAAAGAAAACCAGGAGATACTCTAGCCACTTGGGAGTTTGAAAACTGCGATGAGTAACAAGGCGGTGAAATCCTAAAGTAACTCCTAAACCACCTGTTATCCAGTACAGCAAGAAACCCACACCAACTGCTGTCCAGCTAGAGTTACCAGGAACAAAGGCAAATAAAGCGCCGATGTGGAGTCCAATGAAAAACAGGGTATTAACCCAGTTAACTTGAGGTTTGGTTGAAGTAGCAATTGTCATGCAGTAACCTGAATTTGAATTTTCCAGCCTAGTCTGCGCGATCTAAAAATCCGCATATCTATAATTTTTTTGAAAGAGGAACTGATGAACAGCTTAGAACAGCTGCGGCAAGCAGAACATGCACTATTAGAAATTTTTTCTGGAATTGACACTCAGGTCAAGCATAATCTAAAACGAGTGCTGGATGCTTTTCGTAATCACCGTGTAGGGGCACACCACTTCGCTGGTGTAAGTGGCTATGGTCATGATGATTTAGGCCGAGAAACTTTAGATAAAGTTTTTGCCGAAGTTATGGGTGCTGAAGCTGCGGCAGTACGAGTGCAGTTTGTTTCGGGAACTCATGCGATCGCCTGTGCTTTGTTTGGTGTTCTCCGTCCGGGAGATGAAATGTTAGCAGTGGTCGGTTCTCCCTACGATACACTTGAAGAAGTCATTGGTTTACGGGGTCAAGGCCAAGGCTCCCTTATCGAGTTTGGCATAAATTATCGACAATTGGAGCTAACCCCAGAAGGAACTATAGATTGGCAAGCTTTAACTACTAGTGTGGCTGAAAACACTCGTTTAGTCTTAATTCAGCGCTCTTGTGGCTATTCTTGGCGTCCTAGTTTATCAATTGCCGATATTGAAAAAATCGTTCATTTAGTCAAACAGCAAAACCCGAATACCGTTTGCTTTGTAGATAACTGTTACGGCGAATTTATTGAAACAAAGGAACCTACAGCCGTAGGTGCTGATTTAATAGCAGGGTCATTGATTAAAAACCCTGGTGGCACCATTGTCAGCGCTGGTGGTTATGTCGCTGGTCGCGCCGACTTAGTAGAAGCATCTGCCTGTCGCCTCACTGCTCCCGGTATTGGTAGTTATGGCGGTGCTACTTTTGACCAAAATCGCCTGCTTTTCCAAGGCTTATTTCTAGCGCCGCAGATGGTAGGAGAGGCGATGAAAGGCACATACTTAACTGGTTATGTATTTGATAAACTCGGTTATCCAGTAAATCCGGCTCCTTTAGCTCCCCGTGGAGATGTGATTCAGGCAATTAAACTCGGTTCTGCCGAAAAGCTAATTGCTTTCTGTAAAGCCATACAACAGCATTCTCCTATCGGTTCCTACTTAGATCCTATTCCAGATGATATGCCGGGGTATGAGAGCCAAGTGGTCATGGCTGGGGGGACATTTATTGAAGGGAGTACTTTGGAATTATCAGCAGACGGACCTTTGCGTGAGCCGTATGTAGTTTATTGCCAGGGTGGGACTCATTGGACTCATGTAGCGATCGCCCTAGAGGCTGCGATCGATGCAGTCGGAAATAGTGGTTTTTGACATATGAATATAGCAGATAAACTTTCAGTATTTTGTGGCAAATGTGAAAGCAACTTTGTCAGCTAAACAGCTATATTTAACCAAATTTTCTAGCGCACAGCTTTGCATGAATTCAGACTAATTACATAATTTTATGTAAATTATCTACAAACTTATGCAAAACCGTACTTAGTTTAAACTATCTACAAGTAATGTTTTTCAAGCTGATTTTGCATATGTAATTACTTGATAGCTTCTTCTATATTGGCGCCCTTCAACTTAGCACCCTCTAGATTAGAACCCTTCAGTTTAGCTGCTTTCAGGTTAGCTCCATACAGAGTAGCGTCTCCTAGATTGGCTCCATAAAGAGTAGCTCCCTCCAAGTTGGCTTTTTGTAGAAAGGCTCCTGATAGGTCAGCTTTCTGTAAGTAGGCTCCCGACAGATTAGCTCCTGACAAACTAGCTCCCGACAAGTTTGCTCCTGACAGGCTAGCTCCCGATAAGTCGGCTTTATATAGTTTTGCTCCTGACAGGTTAGCTCCATACAATTTAGATCCTGATAGTTTAGCTTCATGTAAGTCGGCATCGGATAGATCGGCGTTTGGAGCATTTCCTGTGTTTGTCAGTGTGTCCAAGTCAGCTTGTACGAATGCATAAGCTGGAACACTGGTCAAGGAGAACACCAAAGCTAAAACAAGAACAGTCACCGCTACGATCTTTTTGATCGCAATTAAATTTTTCATGATTGCTTATTTCCTTACCTTGCAAAATTGGTTAGTTACCAGAAATAAGATTATCACTATCTGGATTGCGTAAGTATAAGCTCTAGTATTTGTAAATCTTATAGTAGTTAAAGTGTCGGGTAGTAACCTCAGTGCATTACCTGTAACCACTTGAAGTCTAACTAAACACTGAAACGCTTTGCTGTTAGCCTTATGACACAATTAGAAAAATTAAGATGGAACTACTATGACAGAAAGGCTCAACCGGACTGAAGCAATCCTAAAGGAGAATAGCAAGTAATGAGCGATCGCCACACCATAACTGCTGCACGTCTCAATGTTTACACCCAAGGTCAAGGATTCCCAATTTTAGGCTTACATGGTCATCCTGGTACTGGTCGTAGTCTTTCTGTTTTTACTAATCATTTATCAAAACGCTACAAAACTTTTGCCCCTGATTTGCGCGGATACGGCAAAAGTCGCTACAACGGCAATTTTGATATGAATGACCATTTGACTGATTTAGAAGCGCTTCTAGACCGTTTGGAGATTGAAAAGTGCTTAGTATTGGGATGGTCACTTGGAGGCATTCTGGCAATGGAGATGGCATTACGTTTGCCAGAGCGCATTACTGGGCTGATTTTAGTGGCGACAGCTGCAAAGCCCCGTGGCAGTCATCCTCCTATTACTTGGCAGGATAATTTATATACTGGCATTGCTGCGCTATTGAACTATATAAAACCGAGTTGGCAATGGAATATTGAAACTTTTGGTAAGCGATCGCTTTTTCGCTACTTAATCCAACAACATACATCTACTAGT
Organism: Nostoc sp.; assembly: GCF_036917355.1. Taxonomy (GTDB): domain Bacteria; phylum Cyanobacteriota; class Cyanobacteriia; order Cyanobacteriales; family Nostocaceae; genus Nostoc. Next base: position 88,592 of record NZ_JBALDP010000016.1, on the reverse strand, counting down.
TACAATTACATTGCCAAGGAAGCAGTACCAGCTTATTTGCAAACTTCTCCTGCTGCTACTCGCGCCCTCTATAGTGCAATTCAATCAGGATACAATCGGCTTCTAGATTTACAACAAATACAATGTCCTAGTTTAGTACTTGCTGGTGAAAAAGACCGCCACATCACATCTGATTCCAGCCTACAAACTGCTCAACACCTCAATAATTCTCAGTGGCAGTGCTATACTAACACCGCCCATCTTTTTCCGTGGGAAGTTCCCCACCAGGTGCTAAATCATATTGACCATTGGCTGGAAGAATATCCGCAAGTAATTGGTAGTCAATAGTCTAAATATTTAATATTTAAAAAAATTTTGACTATTGACGAAGAAGAAAAGGAGAGGGAAGATGTTGTGACGTGATGAGTGAAAAAGACGCAATAACCCCAGTAAAAGGATTTTCTGTGTCTTTACGTCTTTACATCAGAGCATCCTTTTCATTCTCTGGCCTAACTTAAATTTGACCGCCAAAGGCAGGCTGTACTTTGCGGTCAAATCTTTCCCCCAAGTCGTCAGCAATTGTTAAGTTACTAGGTTTGCAGCGCTTGACATTCACAATAATTCCCTGCGCTCCTTCGATCTCCAAATCTTCTATGTATCCTTTGCTTGCTAATGTTGCATCAGAAGAACTTAGAAATGGCCCGAAGTAATACGTGCAACGGGGGTTATGCGTCACAATTTCTACCCACCAAGCCAAGCCGATGTAGTCGAATGTGTTAATTAACACTTCCTTGAGGTTATGCCAAATGGTTTTCATGGTTTTCGCCGATTTATAAACGTCTACAGGGTGTTAAACGATATTGCTGCTTTATTATCTTTTACATTTCTTTATATTCTTTATACTCTGTTACTGTTATTTTTCAAAGAGAATTTTTGCAATTTATCTAAGTGCAACGTATTTAGCGATCGCTGGCGATAAATCTCATAAAGCGCCATACCCGCTGCTACAGAAGCATTGAGGCTGGGAGTCTTACCCTGTAGAGGAATAGATACTAGAAAATCACAGGAACGTTGAGTTAACATACCCAGACCTTCACCTTCTGAGCCGATTACCAAAACGATTGGGCCAGTGAAATTGACTGTATGCACGGGTTCGCTGCCACTTGCAGCAGTACCGTAAATCCAAAAGCCAGCTTCTTTTAATTCTTCTAAGGAACGGCTGAGGTTGACAACTCTAGCTACAGCAAAATTTTCTAAAGCACCTGCTGCCACTTTCATAACGGTGGAAGTGATCCCAGATGCCCTTCTTTGGGGAATAACTAAACCTTGAGCGCCTATTGCTTCGGCAGTGCGAATAATTGCTCCCAAGTTGTGGGGATCGGTAATTCCGTCAGCCACGACAATTACAGCATCAGTTACAGATTTGCACTGCTCAATTAGATCCGGCAATTCGATGTAAGCGTAGGGAGCAATTTGTGCTGCCACACCTTGGTGATTAGCGCCGTTGGTGAGATAGTCTAAACGCTTGGGTTCAACCTCATCAATAACTGTGCCATTTTCCTTTGCTTGTAAGAGAAAATGGTGAAAGCTGGGATCGTACCGCAGACGGGTAGTAATCCATAGACGGTTAAGATTGCGCTGATTTTGCAATGCACTCAATACTGGATGACGACCATAGATGAGATCGTTATCTTCTTCTGTAGATTGTGTAGATACAGATGGCTGGGAGAAGTTATTATTTCTTTGCCGAGAGTTGCCATAACTGGCGTTGGTATCTATTTTCCTGGGATTGCGATTCGGATTAACAACAGAGATGGTGTTGCCATCTACTTTTCTGGGATTGCGAGTTGGATTGGCAACAGAGATGGGGTTGCTATCTACTTTCCTGGGATTGCGAGTTGGATTGGCAACAGAGATGGGGTTGCTATCTATTTTCCTGGGATTGCGAGTTGGATTGGCAACAGAGATGGGGTTGCTATCTACTTTCCTGGGATTACGAGCCGGATTAGTAACAACACGTTTACCTTTTATTTTTACGGGTTGTCCACGATTTGGTTCGCTAGAAGTCTTGACTTTTCTGGGTTTATCCTGCATTTGAGTTATGAATATAGCGTATGGTTGATCGTTCCGATTACCTCAATTTTTTGAACCTAATCTAGTGTTTTGGCTACTGCGAAATTGAGTTTTCACTCTTTTTCTAGATGAAGTATTTGCAACAGTTCGGTTAGACGTTGGTAATCGGTGATATATAAGTAGCCTATTAAAGTTTCTAGACTAGTTGCCTGTTGATAAATTTCGGGATTAAGTCGCTTAGGGCGTCCTGTTGCGGCGTTTCTACCCCGTCGGACAATTTCTAATTCGTTATCCCTTAGATGAGGAATTAGCGATCGCAAATGTAGCGCTTGTGTTTCTGCTCTTACCTGCTCCACTACCAGACGATGGTAAATTCCTGACCGCTGCAATGGCAGCAGATAGAACATTCTAACATACAACTCATAAATTGCATCCCCTAAATATGCTAAAGCACTAGGAGAAATTTGTTGCACTTGTGAGAGGGAAATCTGTTGGAATGGCCCTGTGGTTGCCAAGAGTGCTTCAGTCCAAGACAAGCTCTGTTTGGGAGTTTCATCTTGTCCATCTAATAGCTCTTCCTCCTGTGACTTCACAAATAAATCATTCCTTGACGGGCTACATTTGGCAGGCATTCTTCGCAAAGACTGATTTTTCTGAAGTATGCCATGATAGTATACTTAGCATAATCAATACTATCAAACTTACTTCCTAATTTCATCTTTTTGATTGAGAGTTGGCATTTTAAATCACCCTGATGTCAACATCCATAAACCAAATTTCGCCTACTTCTTGTGGTCTGCGCCTAAAACAGGGTAAAATTTTGACATCAAATTCACCCTTTCACTTGATAGCATTGTCATGCTTACTGAGTAAACGACAAATTTTAACTATACAGCATCGAGTCAAGTCTATCTATAAACAAATCTGCTGGCTTTGTATTTCTTACAAATATCTCAGACTTGATTATTTATTTAATATTCTAGCCAACGATTACATACCCAAAAGTTGGGTGTTTATATTTTTAGTTATTACTCAACTTTAAACATAATAGCTCAACTGGCTTTATGCCTCTCCCACAAGGAGAGAGGTTTTCTGCCAGAAGTTTTAAAAATTAAGCTATCCGATATTGAATCTGGATAGCTAAATTTAACTCTCAGATCGAGCAATCAAGACTACTTGACGTTTTCTAGAGCATCTTCAACTGATTTTTGCAGGGAGAGAAACTTCTCTAGGCGAACAAGCTTGACCGTTTGAGTTACGCGGGCATTTGTAACAATTTGCAAAGTGCCATCGGCAGTTTGAGCCTGCTTGGCTAGCTGTACCAGAGCACCCAAGCCAGAGCTATCAACAAAATCAATTTGTGAGAGATCCAAAATAATGTGCTTAGGACCCTCGTCTATCTTGCTGCCAAGTGTCTTGCGAAATGTCGGCTCAGAAAAAGCATCTAACAAACCTGTGAGGCGGAATAGCTGACAGTTATCCCGGACTTCACGAGTGCCCCTCAGGCTAACGGTTAGATTCAGTGGCTCAGCAATAATTCCCTCCTCATGAGTTAAAGTGAACGCTCAAGTATAGATGGTTTTTGAGCAAGTTGTCTACAATCTCCTGGAATAAGGGATTGGGCATCCCTTCGGCTTACCTCGGCACAAGTCGCTCAGGGCAAGTGGGCATTGGGCATTGGAAAATTCTTTCCTAGTCCCCATTTTCCATTCCCCATTCCCTATTTTTACCTCACCTCTGCCACGGCTTGACGTGCTGTTCGCATGGCTTGAACAAATTGCTCAAACAAATAATCAGCATCGTGTGGGCCAGGACTAGCTTCTGGGTGATACTGTACGGAGAAGACAGGTAGAGATTTGTGCCGTACCCCGGCAATGGTGCGATCGTTTAAATTTAGGTGGCTAATTTCCACAACTGCTGTAGGTAAAGAATCTGGATCAATAGCAAAACTATGGTTTTGGCTAGTAATTTCTACCCGTTGTTGTAAACCGGCAGGCTGATTCAAACCACGATGACCAAATTTGAGTTTATAGGTTTCTGCCCCTAGTGCATGACCTAAAATTTGGTGTCCCATACAAATACCAAAGATGGGTTTTTCACTTAACAGGAGTGCTTTGGCAGTTGCAATCCCTTCAGTGACGGCAGCTGGGTCGCCAGGCCCATTAGAAAGAAACACACCATCTGGATTGTAGTTGAGGATTTCCTCTGGTGGTGTATCAGCGGGTACAACAATTACCCGACAACCATAACTTACTAATCGACGTAAGATATTGCGTTTAACGCCAAAGTCAAGGGCAACAACGGTAAAGGCTTCCCCAAGATTTTCCCCAGCATCAGAGTTAAATTCCCAAGCTGGAATTGTGGGATCGGACCATTCATAAGCCGTTGGGGTGGTGACTTCACGAACCAGATTCAATCCTGCCATGTTGGGAGATGCTAGTACCTGCTCTAGCAATTCCGCTTCATCGAGAATGGTTGTAGAAATGCCACCGTTCATCGCTCCGAACATCCGAATTTTGCGGGTGAGGGCGCGGGTATCAATGCCGTAAATCCCTGGTATTTGGTTTTGTTTGAGGTAGTCAGGTAAAGATTGTGTCGATCGCCAGTTACTCGGACGCTGACAAATATTCCGGGCGATCGCACCCCGCACTTGGGGCCCATCTGATTCTTCATCTTCAGCATTGACGCCAGTATTCCCCAATTCAGGATAAGTAAAAATAACTATCTGACCGCGGTAACTAGGATCGGTCAAGACTTCTTGATAGCCAGTCATGCCAGTGTTGAACACCACTTCTCCGATCGCGGTTCCCGTCGCACCAAAAGACCAACCGCGATAAGTGGTTCCATCTGCTAGGACAAGTAAAGCTGGTATTGAGTCAGTCAGGGGCATAGGTGATAGGATTGGGGATTGGGCATGGGGCACTTGTACTGAGCGACTTGCCTTGAGCGAAGTCGAAAGGAGTCGAAGTATTGGGCATGGGGCATTGGGAAAACTCTTTTTTGTCCTCTATTCCCCATTCCCTATTCCTTAATACTGCGATTGTTAATTATCCCATGAGTTGAGCAATTGGGAGTTTTTAAGATAGTTAATTAAAATTAAAAGGGAATTAAAGTAGCGGGAGTGGATTTGGCAAAGCTTGGGCAGTTAAAATTAATTATGCTTCAGTCTTTTTTATCCCGTGCAACCCTAATTTTTGTATCAAGCGCTCTAGCGGTTTTGTGTGTTGCCTGTAGTGAAGACAAACAGAACACTGCGATTGTTGGCAACGAGCAACCAACACCAGTTGGGGATCTTGCATCAAGAAAGCCTACCGTTGAACCAGTAAGACCAGCAGCTAGCCCAGAAGCGCAGCCGCTAGATCCGTTTGAAAGTGAACCAAGTCTTTTTGAGATCGGACGAGACAAAGCTGTTGGCGCTTGGAGTATCAGCCAATCGGCTCAATCTCCAGATGATTGGAAATTGGTGGCGAGTCAGTATCAGGAGGCGATCGCGCTGATGCAAAAAATACGGCGAAAAAGCCCAGAATTTGCGATCGCTCAAACCAAAATTACAGAATATCGCCGCCAAGTTAAATATGCCCAACAGCAAGCTAATCCTCGCCCTGTTGCAGTTAGAGAACCTCAGAAAATAGTCGTTGTTGTTCCTCAGAGAGAAACTACGCCAAAGTTCACTTTACCTCCTATACAAGCAAAACCGTTATCACCAGAGCCAGCTTTGCCTTCATCAGCAGTGGTGATTCCCGATGAAGCAGTATTCACAGCGCCGATAAAAAGGCGAATTGGTGGCACGCCAATTGTGGAAGTCACGTTTAATGGCCAGCAACAATTTGAGATGATTGTCGATACGGGAGCAAGTGGTACTGTCATCACCCAAGATATGGCTAATGCTTTGGGAATCGTCACAGTGGGAAAAGCTAAGGCAAATACCGCGAGTTCCAGAGCGGTAGAATTTCCTGTGGGCTATGTGAATTCGATGGCAGTTGGCGGGGTAATAGTGAATAAAATACCAGTAGCGATCGCAGGTGCGGAACTAGAAACTGGACTTCTAGGACATGACTTTTTTGGTAACTACGATGTCACCATTAAGCGTAATGTGGTAGAGTTTCGCCCGCAATTGCGATCGCAAATCAATTCCCCAGAAACTCCACTAACTCCTCCAACTTCGTCCAAGCAGCCCCACTTTGTAGGATATCCTTAGCGATTTTAATACCCTCGGCGTGATCGAGGAAGGCGATCGTACCTGCGACTTGTAGCGCCAACGACGCATTCAACGCTACAGCATCTTGTTGCGCCTGAGTTCCCTTACCTTGGAGTACAGCCTTGAGAATCTCCGCATTCTCTTGGACATCGCCACCCCGAAGCATACCTATGGAAGCAGGTGTTAAATCCAAATCTAGGGGATTAATAGTAGTTAACTGCACTTCCCCGTCTGATAACACCGCCAAATCAGTTTCATCTCCTAACCCAGCCTCATCAAGTTTTTCTCGCCCGTGTAGCACAATCGCCTTTTCCTTGCCCAAATTCTGTAAAGCTTCGGCAACTGTTGCCAAAAGTTTGGGAGTAAATAAGCCCACTACCTGGCCAGTTGGACGCAAGGGATTTACTAACGGCCCGAGCAAATTAAAAATTGTTCGCACTTTCAAAGTCCGCCGTAATGACGCAACCGCCTTGAGTGCTGGATGCCAACCAGGGGCAAACAAGAAAGTGATCCCGACTTCTTGTAATGCGGCTTGTACTTTTTCACTAGAGGCATTTAAGTTTACACCCAAGGCTTCCAATACATCTGCACTTCCTGTGAGACTTGATGCTGAACGATTGCCATGTTTGGCGACAGGTACGCCAGATGCTGCGGCGACAAACGCAACGGCTGTAGAAATATTAAAGGTTGACGATCCATCTCCACCAGTGCCACAGGTGTCAATAACAGTGCTAAGTGTTGATTTTTGAGGGCTGAGTGGGGAACATTGAGATTGTAATACCTCCGCCATACCGGTCAACTCGTCGGCAGAAATGCCTCTAAAGTTCAGCGCTGTTAATATAGCCCCTGATAACTCTGGGGGAACCGCTTCACTGAGCCAACCTTGCATCAATTCAGCAGATTGAGTGCGAGACAAAGATTGGCCATCTATTAATTGTTGCAGCAGGATATACCAGCTAGCAGAGGATTCTTGAGCAGGGATTGGGGAAGTTATCATAGCTAAGGTTTGTATGTTGTAGCTATATTGAGAGCTATGGGGTTATCCTACCGGAAAATTGGAAGCTATCAAAGTTAGGTTTAAATCTCAAGACTTAATTGCAAAGCTGGATTAGCAAGATCCTGAACTTGTGATTTTTTCTCTAAAAAAAGTTTAACTTCGTAGTTAGTAATGAATAATTCTTTTCCTTTAGCAGCACCACTTTGCTTATAGTTATTCATCCCATACTGTAATTCCCACTCTGAGATATTAGCCCATTGAAAATTTTCTCGAATGTGCAGTGAGTCGTCGTAGGTAATTAACCAGCGATGATGACATTGTTGCAAAAGGTTAGCAAATCTCTGGTGTTCAAAAGAAGTGTGCAAGTCACCGTCTTTACCGTATAGTTTTGATTTAGTAGCACTAAAATATGGGGGATCTAAAAATAAAAATACATGTTCTCCTTCTGATTTTAATAAGTGGCTGTAATCCAAATTAGTAATTTGGATATTTTTTGATAAGATATTTTCTAACTTTTCGAGTCGTTCTATTGAAGAATCAGTAAATCTTTTATGGAAAGCTTCTTGGGAAAAACCACCTGATTCTACAGTTCCAGAAAAAGTAATTCTATTGAGGACGAAAAAACGAACGGCTCTTTCTAAATCAGATAATTTATTGACATCTACACTGGTCAATTCTAAAAATAATAATTTGCCATCTGTATATTTGAGTTTAATATGTCGAATTTCTTTAACTAACTGAGCTATATCAGATTGAGAAATTTTCCAGAATAAGAAGAGTTCACGATTTAAATCGTTAATCCAAATCTTGATATCGGGAAACTTTTGTCTTAAATAAATGAATACAGAACCACCACCTACAAAAGGTTCTCGGAATTCCGAAAAGCTTTCTGGTAAATATTCAGATATTTGATTTATTGCTTTCGACTTACCGCCAGGATATCGGAGAGGACTTTTGAACATAAAAGTAATTTTATGGCTTAATAATATATTTAATTATTTAAATATTTAGAAAAAAGACAACTGATTACTTGATGTATAATAACCAGTTATATCAATTGGAAGAAATACGGAATTTTGCAGTTTAATCCACCTAGTGGTGGTAGTATTTCCACTAATCACAGTGTAATTGCCTATTTGGGGATGTTAGAGTGCGGTTTTTCTGTCTAATCATCCGAATTAGCGGTATTAGACCGATAAAACCAGTCTAATAAATAGTTTGGCTGCGACAAAATCTGAATGGTGGGAAATCCTATATTTATTCCAGCCAGAGCAAAATTTTGTTGCAACTGGCTGACATCTGACAGCAGCCAAGAGAGTTAACCGTTTCATGTAGCGGTTGCGCTTGAGCCACTCTTTAAGCTTTTGTGTCACGCCTCAAATGGAGAATCTTAATGTTTAGTTATTAGAGCGAGGCAAGAAAAATGCAAAATAAATCTGCTCAAATGAAGAATATTTTCAAGGTAATGGCCGTAATTTTGGTCATACTGGGTATCTACACTGCTCAGTCTGCTATGGCCAGCGATCAGACTTTCACAAAGGCCAGTCTTCAGGGAAATTATGCCTATGTCAACAACAGTGCTAATGTTGCCAGCTTAGGACCGATAACCTTCGATGGAAAAGGTGGACTAACTGTGGATCTCATAGCGAACTTACCGTGTGGCAATCCCATTCCTAATTGTTCTAGAAACATTAACGATCTTCCCCTAGTGGCGAATGGAACTTATTCGGTAGCAACAAATGGTACAGGTGTTGCTACGATCCCTTTCTCTACCGGCACGGTTAAATATAATTTTATAATCTCCGAAACTGAGAAAAAAGGAAGAATACTCCTAGCAACTCAGGTTTTTGCGATTGGTCAAAAAGGAGGATTGGCTGGGCAGTTAATCGCTCCTACATGGAGTCGGGTATCAGACTAAGGATGGAGCAAGCATAGCTGAGTAGAGTGGACAAGACTGAAGCCTTGTCCACTCTAACGGTTTTTGTGACACTGATATATCCTCTTGTTGCTGTGCTGTTAGCTGTTGATTTTTTCTGTTGCCTTTCCTACTATTTTCACGTAATTTACGTAATTTCTCAGTTTCACTGCTGGCTTTTATTGTTGGCTGAGTTTCAAAACGTGTTTCTGATGACAGATTGTTGTCGATCCTCAGATGTCTTTTGACCACGACGACTGCTTTTCTTCAACTCTGCTATTAAATTGTACAGTGACTTTTTATTTGTCGCTGTACATAAGCGATCGCAAACTATCCAAAATAAAAAATACGTACCCGTAATATTTGCCTATAAATTTTATCTAGAGTTTATGTTGCAATTTCGTAAAAGTCTGTTACATTACTTTACAGGCAGTTATAACTGTTACAACATAAAAGCTCGGAGTATTATTTATGGCAGACGTTAAGAAGACTACGGCTTCGGTTCCAGAAGATCCTAATGCTTTACGCTGGGGCTTCACTCCTCAGAGCGAAAATTGGAACGGTCGTTTTGCAATGATTGGTTTTTTATCTGCCGTTGCGCTTGAAGTGTTTTCTGGCCAAGGGATTTTACACTTCTGGGGCATTCTCTAAATTTAAACGTTTTTAGCTTCATTAGATTATGAGGCAAGGCGGGGATTAGTAAAATTGTCTGCCTTGCCTCATAATCTCAAGAATTAGAAAATTTGCCAGGAACTACCGTGATGAGCGAAATATTACACGGCCCGGAGATTCTTCTTGATTAATTCGCGCATATACTCGAAGACAAGTTAAGACTTCGCCAGGAATACCACCACAGTCTAGTTGTAAGTCATCCTTGGATGAAGCACAGATATCTGCATAAAGTCCTGATAATTGGCGAATTCGCACTTCATTTCCTGCATTAATAGCTTCGTCAGCAACTTTCTTCAGGATGCGCCGTGATTCATGTTGTAGCTTTCCCCACCAAGAATAGCGTTCAGCCGGTGGAACGAATACTAAGGAATGTATCGCTTCGTCCATGTCAATCCAAGCACGGAGAATTGACAGGGGATCGGTGTTTTTTTCTGCTTTTTGGGTGCGTTGGAAGCGATCGCTTAAAGCATCAATATATTGATCGCGCTGTTCTGGTTTGGAGTATAAGGAAACGACATCGAAGCTAAAAACGCTCTTTAAAGCGTGATGTAAATCTGGATCTATTTCGATAAAATTCATATATAAAAATAGGAATGCTGCTGGTAAATCAGATGCATTGCCTTGAGTAGCTAGAGGATTTGAAAGTGCTTGTTGATATAAGCACAATCCCTGAGTTTGAACAGTTCCACTAAGTCCAGGGTAGATAATTTCGTCGCGGATAAAGGGAAGCTGAAAAAGGTTAGAATTATCTGCGATCGCACCAACTTCTTGAGCTAAATCTAAAGTGCGCGATCGCCAAGTTGCCGCCAAATCCTCTGGGACTCGTAGCAGTTTGCGTTGAATCTCATTCCACAAGTCTGAGTCTGTTTGGCTTTGCAGTTGGGAATTACCCAGATAATAACTGAGTTCTGAGTCAGAATTAAAAGCTTCTCGAAGGTGATTTAGTTTTAACTCATCTTGTGTATCTTCCCAACCAGTATTTTGCTGTGGGGGTGCAGGTTGTAAGAGGTTATGAAGTTCTTGCAGCACATCATCACATATTTTAGATCCTGGATCTAGTGGTAATTCTGTGCGAGCTTGATTCAAAGTAGCTTCTAGTCCATACAAACTAAACCGCAGTAATCGGGCTAACTCTGAGTTTTCTATCTCTAATAATTGACGCAAGTGCTGCATGAATATCACCTCCAAATATTACCTGTATGTGATTCGTAGCGAATTAAGCTTGACAAACTTCTGCGCCCTTTTTCGTTTAAAAATATTAATTTTTTTTAACGCAGAGGTTAAATGCAAGAGTTAATGTATGCCGCAAAATGGATCGCGTTCTTTGTCAACTTCATTAGGTTGCAATTCTAATTCAGCACGATAAACACATCCTTCTTCTTTCAGGCATTCTTGATTTTGTGATGTCCAGTAAGGGACTTCACCAGCGTGCATCCTTAGAATACCTCGATCGTCGAGAGTTACACGATATTGACAAGGATAATCTGTTGTCACATCTGGTTTACTGAGTGCGCCAATTCTTATCCATTTTTTGCTGTTGGTTTCGGCATCTGTTTGATAAACATAGAAGGTGTGCTGGCCAGTTTGTGGGAATGGAGGTAAGGGATTACTAATTAACCCAATTCCTGGTTGCGTCACCCCATCGCGCAAATAATGAAATTTGTGAAACATTTTACTACCATCATTTCCAACTTCAAATACAAGATGATAGGCATCTGGTTGATCGACAGTTGCTGACTCAATCACATTGACGGCAATATCACCATCATTTAAGTCTTTATTGAAGCGTTCTACAGCAATATTCCAGTTTAATTTACCATCAGCAAATAGCGCTGATGTTTCTGAAACTACCGATTCTAAATCAATGCCAGAAATATCAATCAAATAATGGGGATTTCCTTGACAAAGCAATACGTTAAATTCGAGGGTTTGGTCAATCTCAAACTGAACTTTAATTTTTTTCAGAAACTCTGCTTCTTGCATCTCCAGTTGATTCATGAGGTTTTTGCCGTCAAAGCTTCCCCATAGTCGTAAATCTCCTTCTTCGTAATCTTGACGGTAAATAATATTAGTTAATTGTATGCCTTGCCAATGAGTACGAACTTTAGCAACAGTTTCCCAAGGTGCGAGTTGATAGAGTTCTTGTCCGGCTTTGAATATAGTTAGTAAATCGTTGCTTTGGGTTTTGCGTTTGAAGTTGCAGGGCAAATAATAAAACAGGTTTTTGACATCAATTTCTAGCTGGTTGGCTCCCTTACGCAACAAGCTTTTAGACTCTTCTGGATCGAATCTCAATCTTCGTAACTTTTCGGCATAGCAAGCCCCGGCGGATGTGGCTAGCTTGGTAAATTCCAATACAAAGGTAATGCGTTCTGGATTCCAAACAAAATATGGAGATTTACTAAATTCTTGGTAGATTTGGCGCTGCACTACGTCTAAATTACAAGTTTTACCAGATAAAATTAACCAATCAACTTTTTGGGAATTCCAAGAATCTTTGGTGAGATCGTCGGGGCGCAAACGACTTTCCATTAATCCTTTGGCAATTCCGATCGCTTCTTTAATTCCCGAAGCGGCGGCTCGTTCAAATTGCTGGTTATCTAAGGTGATGCAGATGTTATTTGGATCTTTGACTTGTAATTTAACAGCGCTTTGGGTAAGCAATTCGGAAATTTGCTGCTCAGAAAGTGTGAAGGTTAATAGAGAATTCTCTGTTGGTGGCTTTTGCCCAAGTTTCAGTTTAGCTGCTTCTGCATAATCCCAGAGAATATAAAAAGATTGCAGACGTTGTGGTGCTTGTTGCCAACGGGTGGGTAATACTTTCTCGGCAGTGTCAAGAGCATCTTTATAAGAAATATCACCTTCAGGATTCTCTCTATCCAGACATTTTAAAAGACTGCCAGTTTTAAATTTGCCTTGTTCTAAAAAGCGCTCGTTTAACTCCGAGTTAATTAAATCTTCTAGCTTTTCATTTTCTAGATCGCCTATTGTGACTGCTGTCAATAAAAAGTCTGCGATCGCAACTTTTAATAATCTAAAAATTCGAAGTGTAATTAACTCACCACCTAGCTGTAAATGACCAGATGAACCTAATAGTTTGGGAGTAAGTTTATAGTAACGTCCTCCTAAACCTCGGTCTTCATAATCTGCAAAATTAGGAGTTTTATCTTCTAAAGTCAGTTCAATTAAAGCTAAGTCTGTGGTTCCGCCGCCGATATCCAAGACGAGGACATTTTGTGACCATTTGTTTCCTACTTGGCGACAACGGGTTTTAAATGACTCGATGCCAATGTTGAGATTACCACCAAATTCTCTCCATAAAAAGAATATTGCTACAGAAACGGCTTCATCATAAGCAGTTTGTACATCATCGATTCCCAACTGCTCAACTAATTCCCTAACTTCTTTACGAACAACAGGTGGGGCGACTGTTGGGTAGGTAACAACTGCTGTTAAAAAGTCTCCCTCAGAAAATCTGCGTCGTGCGTGTTGGCGGTAGTCTTCAGTTAACTCGATTAAATGCGCCCAAGCAGATTGAATCAGTTGGTTGGCAGTAATTGTTTCTTCTTCGCCATCCAAAATAACTGAAAACGATCGCTCCTGACCAAAATAGCGTTTGGGTGAATGGTGAAATCTGCTGATAATTTCCTTTAAAGAACCGCTTGTACCTTGAGCGATCGCTTTTTTTCGGTTATCTCTAGCTTCTCTTCCCATCCGCAGTTTTAAATCCCCTAAGTGCGAAATTTCCGACTCGCTGGGAATTTCCGTATCGCGGCGATCGATATCTAGCACAACTGGGATCAGATTTTGCGACTCTAGAGTAGGGACGCGGAACACCTCATGATAAATTTGGTAAAGTTTTTTGCTGACAGCACGGCGGAATCTCTCACTGTTTCCTAAAGAAAGTTCAATTTGGCGAATTGCTTCCAAAAATCGCTCTTTATTATCACTTTCAAAAACTTCACTCAATCGGCTGGGTTCTATCTCCAAATTTTTGCTAATTTCTGTGATAAATTTTGCCCAATCATCAGCACTGACATCTGGTAAAGCTACAGAGGCGGGAGAACTTAGCCATTGCGATAAGCGATCGCGCAACCGCATTTCTTGTTCTTTGGGTAAAATTTCTGCGATCGGTACTTCAATTGGATCAAAAAGTGTGACTGTCGAATTCGACGTACCAAAATCTAAAGCAAACCATCCGGGAAATCTTTTTTGTTGTTTCTCGCTTGGTTCGCGATCGCTATAGTTATTCAATTGGAAAGGGTTCATTATAGTATTCACTATCTGTTGTTTATTTTATAGCTGGCTAAAAACTTTAGTGTCACATCATAAAATGACAAATTTATAAAGTCTTGATGTTAAAAACTTTTAATTTTTGGTCTTGTACCACTGATTTTATTTAGCACAGGCTTTTTTATTTGGCACGATATCTACGCCTACGCTTTTATATGAAAGGACGTAGGCGTAGCTCAAACTAGGCATTGCTATGAAAATTACGGTAGTTACTAAGTTGATGTTGAAGACTCTTGCTCAGTTGCAAGTCTTACTTGTTCGATAGTTAAATCAAGTAACTGGGCAACCTCTTCCATCGACATACCACGAGCTAAGAACCGAGATACAAGTTCAAGTTTTAGTTCTTCTCGTCCTTCTTCTCGTCCCTCTTGTTTAGCTTCTTGATAAACCCTAGTTTCTTCTAACTTAACTCCTAACATTGCTTCTACCTCTTCACGACTTAAGTTTGCGAATTTATAAACTGCAATTGTTGTGATTACATCTATTATCTCCTTCTTAGCCAAGACAGTTATCTGCTCTTGTTGCACTCGCTCAATTAAACGTTTCGCATCCTGAAGCATTTGAGTCTCTGAGGCAATAGTCAACTGCATCAAACTGATACCTACTTTGTACTCATCAGGACTACCTAACTCATCTAAATAAATTCGTTGTACTTGAGAACTGTTCAGTAACGATCTATGAATAGTGGTGTTTTCCGGTTCCAAGCTGCGAGACTGTAAAATAATTACCCCGTACCAGTCATCGTAAAGCGACGGGTTGCGATACATATACAGCATGGATTCTGAGAAAAAGCGATGGTACAGTAAGTCATCCTTTTGGAATTGTACCTCAGCAAAAAAGATCGTCTGAGATGTTGCATCCGGTGGAGGTAAAAATACCCCATCAATCCGAAATGTAGGTTCTTTAACTTCTACTGATTCAAAGCGATAGCTAGCAGCTTCAGGTGGTGGCTGTTCTACTAACTCGAAAAATAATCCTGGGACACGCTTGAAAATTGTATAAAAAATCGCATCACGTCTCACAAATACATCCTCATATCTCTATGCGATCGGGTCATCTCAAATCTAAATCGTCTGAGAGAGAAACAGCCGCCATTTCAGAAATAATCTGCAACCAAGTAGGAATTTGGATCTCAGATGGCAATTCCCCAGCTGCCAAATATCTTAGCAAAGTTTCTTTTTTTGAAAGGTTTTGCAGACTAGGAATAATTTGATCCAAAATGCCTTCTAGTTCGGAATTAATTTGCTGATTAACTTCGCTGACATACTGCACGAGATGGAGGCTGGCGCTAGCAGTAATTTCATCTCGCAGTCGCAGTACTAAAAGTTGGTGATTGCTCGATCTAGGTAAGCCTTGGCTTTTCTCTGGAGCCCAATCAAAGATTTGACCAACGTTATGTTTATCGTCTTGACGTGCTAAAGGAAAGATAATTTCGGGTGCAACAGTTTTGTCTTTACTAGTAATTTCTGAGATAATTGCTTCTTTCCATTCGTTAGGGTCGCATCCTAGCAATAATTTGTAAAAGAGATCGGCATCTTCAAAACCAAATTTTTCTTCGATTTCTTGTTCCATTTCTGGATGGAAAAATGCCTGCAATTGTTCGCGTTCTGGGGCTATATAATTTGATAATTGGCTCAACAAATCTACCACGGCTTGATGGATGCGATCGCGGGCAAAATCTTCTACTTCTTTAACGGTTTTTTCAAATACTGGATAAAAATCATCACTCTTAGTTGGTAGGGAAGTATTTACGCGGTTTCCCCGATCGAATAATTTACCAGCTGCACCTTTAGATTCTGCCAGAGCGATCGCTCCATTATTGGCTTTGTTGAAGAGTAAAGTCCACTGGTTCCAATTAAGAATTCTAAAAGTAAGTTCGTCTTTTACTACATCGCTGACAACAACACCGCGCCGATCTTTAAGTGGTTCTTTGCCGATATCTTTTTGAAAATTTCGGTAGATTTTATCCAAGCTTTCGACCACAAAGCGCAATTCTATAAAAGCGGGACTATCGCCTGTGGGGATACCTTGCTCGTGAATTTCATCTATGATGTCTTTTAAGTGATCTTGTTGCTGACTCACCACATCAGCAGCTCTTTTAGTATCTTCATGCAGTTGCTTCAGACCATGAGTAGCTACGTGAGTTTGAATCAATTCGCGCAGCTTACTAAGTCCGCCATCTTGACTAAAGTAACCTAGCTGTCTGCCCAAATAGCTACGGGTGTTAAATTCTATCAACCGTTCACTTAATAGCTCCCATTTCTGTTGTAGCCGTTTAGACCGATCTAAATAATCAGGATAATCTAAGTTAGCTAAAAACTCTGGTGAGCCAGCTTTGACTGTAGTAGAACGTTTTGCCAATTCAGCTAATCCCAACAGTGGCGACAGTAAAACAATGCGGTCTTTTTGGGTTGTAAATGCTGCTGCACCGTCAATGGTAGTTTGCAAAACTTTGAGTTTTTGGAGAACCGTTTCCTCTTCTAAATGGCTATCTTCAATCAGATGGTCAAGTTCTCTTTCGCCACCCTCGCTGTCTAGAGGTAGTTGATCGAAGCGACCCACACCGACGAGAATTAAATCTTTCAGGTCTTGTCCCGGTCGCTGCTGCTGCATCATGGTGAAGATTTTATTGGCGCGATCGCTCCCAGGAGATTTACCATTTAGCAAAACCAGAATTGTCTGTACTTCTGCCAATTCCCGCAATGACAAGAAGGTATCCCTAGCCCCGGAATTAGCAGCCCCTAATCCTGGAAAGTCGATGAGAATAAATTTAGCTGCATCTGCAAAATCCCAAATTTCCCGTGAGATTTTCACATCGATATCGACGCGGCGAATTAGTGGGAAACTGTTTTGCAATAACTTTGTTGGTAGCCTCTGGGGTGGACTCGGTAATCGAATATGCGCTGGGGGTAGATCCTCAAATTTCAGAGTTTGGATTGCCATTGGCTGTTCGACTAGCTGTAGCCCCTCACGGGCAGTCACCGCATCAATTTGGTAGTGCCCACCACACATAACTTCCCCATAAGCCTGATAAGCCCGCAGGAATAATACCAACTCCCGAAGTAAATAACGTAGCTCTAAATTGTTACTGCTATTCCACGCTTCTTCACACCAGCTAATAATATCTGTCCCAGAGTTGAGTTTCGATACTGGTATCGGAGGAAGCCCTGCTGCTGTTGTTCGTTTATTGGCTTCCCCTAGCATGAAGCGTAGACACTCATGTACGCCCTCATGGGAAAGATACTCTACTGTAAAATTACTTAATTGCGTCGTTGCAAAATCGTCCTGCGGGATAATATGTATGGCGGTAACATTACCTGTAGTGGGGTTTTCACTGACTGGCAAAGCATCTGCATATCCAATTAGACTGCCTAAAAGTAAGGTTTTTCCACTACTAAATTCTCCCATCACCCCAATTTTGACAGGCGAAGTTGCCAGGTCTACGGTTTTCTGGGCAGCCGATCGCAAACGGAGAAGACAGTCATCAAGACTAGCTGGAACCCAATCTTCTTCTTTAGAAGGGTACTGGGGCACAGAATCTATCTTTCGGAGGATGAATTCGCCGTACTCCTTAAAACGGCCCAGTTTATCTGGTTCCATAAAGTAGTTTCCGCCTAACATTAATTTCTGTGAGCTTTATAACATATAAAATGCGATTACCAGGCATTGTTACGACCAGTTGATATCACATTTAGCATTTCTCTCATTTAATTTGTGATTTTGCTATAGCAATCCTAAATCATTCGTGAGATTTGTTCTCTTTTTATTGGCATACTTTTCTAAAAGATGCTACGCGTACCCTACGAGGAAGCAAGCTACATGTAGTGTCTTGTAGAAAGACAGTTCGTCATCACCTAGATCGATCGTCACTCAGATAAGATTGCTATATAAGGCATTTTGACGAGTCAACACAATTTTGAAAAATTAGTTTTTGTTGATAACAATAAAAAACAATACATTCATCATTATCCCCAATTACAAATAAATAGGGTTGGTTTTTATACCTCTAATTCAACCAAATCTGCTGAATACAGATGTAGTTATTAAACTTTTTTATACTGCATTATTTTAAGCAAGATAGATCCATCAGCCAGATTTTAATTCATGCTGAATTCTTCTTGATAAAAAATCAATATTTATTTTGGATGAAATTCTTGATTATTGTGAATTTCTTATAAAGATGTAAATGCCTTGCAGAGAATCATATAGTTTCCGTAAAGCTAAATTAGGTTTTTGAGCAATGCAATTACATAGCTAAGATAAATTGATCGGTGACTTCAAAAATAAACAAAGTCAAACAAGCTCTCTGAATATATATAGTTTAAATTTCACACAAAGTGCTGAAGTTAATCTTAATGATAACTTCAGCATTTTTTTAATTTATTTACAGTAAAAGAGGAATTGCTGCATATATAAAAATAAATAAAGTATTAAGATCGATAGCAGGTTGGCATAAACAAGATTATATCCATGTATTAAGAAATTGTATTTTCAGCATATTACCTTAATAATTTAGGCAGAGCAGGCAGGCAAAAGTGTTTTCTAAAAAGGTGCAGAGCTACGTTAAACAAATCATAGTAGAAGAGGAAGAAATACAACAGGATGAAAAAGTATTCTGCCAGCAGGCGGATATTGCTCCTCTGATGATTTGGATGTCTGGATGTAATGCACTTTACTGTTACTTCAATTCTAATTGGCTGAAATTTACTGGAACACATCTAACAAAAGCCGCGTCTGCATCTGCGCGAGAAGAGGAAATAGGCAATATTTGGACTGGCAGCGTCCATCCAGAAGATAGACAGCGATGTGAAGATATATACCTGAGAGCATTTGCGATGTATGATTCCTTCCAGAGGCAATATCGCCTGCGTCGAGCTGATGGTGAATATCGCTGGATTTTAGATACAGCCGCGCCACGATTTGCGGCAGATGGTAGCTTTGTCGGTTACATCGGTTATTGTATCGATCTAACAGAAGTGCGGATAGGGATCGGTCAACCTTCCGTAACAGAAAGCTGCTTGCTATCGACAAATTCCTCTCGCCGCTTACGTAAAATTACAGATAGAGAGCGGGCGGCAGAATTAGCAAAAGCATTAGAGCAACTGCAAACTGAAATTCGCAAACGCCAAGCAGTTGAAGCACAATTACGCCAAAAAACATCAGAATTTGCCGCGATTTTGCAAGTACTTCCTGATTCATACTTTCGTCTTGATGCTGACGGAAGTATTCTGGATTACAAGCAAGGATTGATGGAGAGTTTGGATATTCTACCAGGAGATTGTCAGGGCAAGAGTTTACGAGAATGCTTACCGACTGCTGTAAGCGATCGCTTCCACCAAGCAATAAATCAAGTACTTGAAACTCAATATGAAGTCAGTTTTGAATATACCTTACCGCAACCAGGAGAAAACAATAATTTTGAAGCTAGGTTATTACCATTACCAGACCAGCAAATTATAGTTCTTGTCCGCGACACCAGCGACAACATCCAAGCAGCTTTAATAGAAAGTGATGCCAAGTTCCGCAGCATTGTAGAAAACGCCAACAACATTATTTTTGCGCTGACACTTGAAGGGATATTTTCCTACGTTTCTCCTAACTGGACTGAGATTTTTGGGCATGAGGTTGCAGAGGTTGAAGGCAAATCTTTTATTCCCTTCATACATCCTGACGATGTGCATATCTGTGCCGATTATTTCCAAAGAATTTTGACAACAGGCAAGAAACAAGAGGCAATTGAATATCGAGTTAAACACAAAAATGGTAATTGGCGATGGCATACAAGCAACTCATCTGCTATTAAAGATGCTAATGGCAATGTTTTGTACTTCGTTGGTATTTGCTATGACACTACTGACCGTAAAGAAGCAGAAATAGCACTTAGAGAAAGCGCTCAGCGAGAAGCACTCCTCAATCGTCTTTCTAATCAGATTCGAGCTTCTTTGGATCTCAATCACATTGTAGAAACCGCAGTGCAGGAGATTCATAACTTATTTCAGATCGATCGCTGCGCCTTCCTTTGGTATCGGCAAGACGCTGATGTACCATACTGGGAAAGAGTCTATGAGGCGAAAAGTTCCTTTTTACCATGTCTGCTTAATCAACAAGAAGCAACTCATGCCGAAATCAAACTAATCGCAGCCAAAACCTTGAACGGAGAAATCATCCGCATTGATGATACTGAAACTGTGGGCGATTCCATAGCACAGAAATTTTTGCAGGATTTTGGTTTTACTGCCTTTATGGCGCTACCTGTACACACTCAATCTGGTGAAATTGGTGCATTTAGCTGTGGTTATTGTAGTGGCTTTCGCCCTTGGCTGAACAACGAAGTAGAATTACTGAAAGCAGTTACAGTTCAACTAGCGATCGCTATTGACCAAGCTAAACTTTACACCCAAAGCCGCATTACCGCCCAAACTGCCCAAGACAAAGCCCAGCAACTAGAAGCAGCACTGTTAGAACTTCAACAAACTCAAACGCAACTGATTCAAACTGAAAAAATGTCCAGTTTAGGACAATTGGTTGCAGGTATTGCCCACGAAATCAATAATCCCGTCAATTTCATCTACGGCAATATTAGCCACGCCAGTGAATATACTAAGGATTTGCTGTACTTAGTAGAACTATATCAACAGAGCTACTACCCACCAACACCAGAGATCGATCGACAAATCAATACCATTGATTTAGACTTTCTCAAGCAAGATTTACCCAAAATTCTGGAGTCGATGAAGATGGGAGCCGAACGCATTCGGCAGATTGTCCTATCTTTACGCAATTTTTCTCGCCTTGATGAAGACGGTACAAAAGCAGTGGATATTCATGAAGGGATGGATAGCACTTTGTTGCTATTGCAAAATCGCCTCAAAGCCAAACCAGGACATCCCGAAATCCAAGTAATTCGAGACTACGGCAATCTACCACCAGTAGTCTGTCACGCCGGACAGATGAATCAGGTGTTTATGAATGTATTGACAAATGCGATCGATGCTTTAGAAGAGTCATACTCTGCGGGAAGGCAAAGCGCCTATGTCAATAGTCATACCCTGCAAAAAGGCGTTTGCGTAGCGTCTCCAAGAGTTGCACCTATGTCATTAGTAAACAACATTGAACAAAAAACAAATGACCAAGGACAAATGACTTTCCCACAAATTCACATTCGCAGCCTCATTCAAAAAGACTATGTAATCATTAGAGTTGCTGACAATGGTCCAGGGATGAGTGAAGAAGTACGCAAACGCCTATTTGACCCTTTCTTCACGACAAAACCTGTGGGTAAAGGTACAGGTATGGGATTATCAATTAGCTACCAAATTGTAGTCCAAAAACACGGTGGAAAGATCCATTGTATTTCAGCACCAGGAGAAGGAGCCGAGTTTATTGTAATGATTCCACTAAAGCAAGAACCCTCAACATAGATATCACGCAATAGAGATAAAAGTGAAAAAATGTAGAGACGTAGCACTGTTACGTCTCTTGAAGGATTCTAGATAACGCATATTTAATTTCTAGAGATGTCTAATTTTAATCTAAACTTAATTAAAACTTAACCTAATAGTTGTTAACTAAGATCAACTCACTTTTTGCTGCAACATTTTAACCCCCTCAATAACCTAAAATTTACAGGAATTGAGGGGATTATTTATTCTAATATAGGGAATTAGGTTTGAAAAACGTTGTAATGGTAGTGCTATCTTTGCGTAGGCATAGTCAACCCAGACAATGTACACAATGAACTGCACCTACGCACCTTATAAAAAATCCCTGAGTGAAAATAATATAGAAGGCTGGGATGATACAACCCCAAAGTCAAAATAGTATCACCTACACACGCGTTATCCACCTAAGTCATGTAATTGACATAGATATTCCCCAATGGTCTGGAGATCCGACAGTAGAATTTGAGACTGTGGCTGAACTAAATAATGATGGTTATTACCTGCGGCGTTTCTCCTTGGGGGAACATAGCGCTACCCATATCAATGCCCCTAACAGTTTTCATAGTTCTGCTGTGGGAATTGACCAATATCCAGCCCAGTCTTTGGTTGTACCTGCGGTAGTTATAAACGTTTGCCAAGCTACAGCAGTTAATCCTGATTATGCCCTGACTGTTGCTGATGTTTTGGCTTGGGAGGCAGAATACGGTGAAATTTCTGCTGGCTGCGTAGTTATATTGAATACTGGTTGGCAAAAAAAGTGGTTAGATAAAAGTGCATTCCTCAATCATGATGCTCAAGGGATTCCCCACTTTCCCGGATTTGGCAGCGATGCAACTCAATTTTTACTTAATGAACGGCAAATAGTTGGGGTAGGAATTGATACTCATGGTGTAGACCCCGGACAGGATAACAGTTTTACGATTAACCGCCTAGTTTTAGAACAACCGCGCATTGTGTTAGAGAATCTAACAAATTTGGATCAACTGCCACCTAAAGGTACTACTCTAGCGATCGCACCTCTAAGATTACGTGGTGGTTCTGGTTCTCCTGTTGGGGTGTTAGCGTTAGTGCCTTAATTTTTATATAGATATTTGCTTATCGCGCCAATTTCCTAAACTTGAGGATAACCTAGAAAGCAAGCAAACTTAATACACAAGTTTCAGTGGATCATCGGAGATTTTCAAAATGACAACTCCGCTATCTTGCCGTAATTATATAGACGGTCAATGGTTGAGTGCTGTAGGAGAAGCAACCCTCGAAAGTCGCAACCCTGCCGATAAAACCGAAGTCGTAGCCACATTTCCGCGTTCTCAAGTTAAGGATGTAGATACAGCGGTAGCCGCCGCCCGTAAAGCCTACCGCAGTTGGCGCAAAGTCCCGGCCCCAGCAAGGGCAGAATACATCTTTCGTGTTGGGGAAATATTACTCCAGCATAAAGAAGAACTTGCCCAATTAATCAGCTGGGAAATGGGTAAACCTCTGACGGAAGCCAGGGGAGATGTGCAGGAAGGTATTGACTGTGCCTTTTACAGTGCTGGCGAAGGACGGCGACTATTTGGGCAAACCACACCTTCGGAAATGTCCAATAAATTTGCCATGACTGTGCGGATGCCCATCGGAGTCTGTGCTTTAATTACTCCCTGGAATTTTCCTGTGGCAATTCCTTGCTGGAAAGCTATGCCAGCCTTGGTATGTGGCAATACAGTTATTCTCAAACCTGCTGAAGATACTTCCGCCTGTGCAACTAAATTGATTGAGATTTTTCAACAAGCAGGTTTACCACCAGGAGTAATTAACTTGGTGCATGGTGTGGGAGAAGAGGTGGGGAAAGCTTTAGTTGAGCATCCCAATGTTGATTTAGTATCCTTTACCGGTTCCTCAGAAACGGGTGCTTTTGTCGGCGCGACTTGCGGACGCACTCACAAGCGTGTCTGTTTGGAAATGGGTGGTAAAAATGCTCAAGTGGTGATGGAAGATGCCGATTTGGAACTTGCTCTCGATGGTGCTGTGTGGGGAGCATTTGGGACAACTGGGCAACGCTGTACGGCTACCAGTCGGCTGATTTTGCATCGTGATATCAAAGAAAAATTTACTGCGATGCTCTATGAGCGTACCAGTAAGTTACGCTTGGGTGCTGGAACCGATCCAAATACAGATATTGGCCCGATTGTCAATGAAAAGCAACTCCAACAGGTGAGCAAGTATTTGGATATTGCTCGTGAGGAAGGGGCAAAGGTTTTAATTGGTGGGGAAATTGCTAGTGAAGGCTCATTAAAAAACGGTTACTTTTTTCAACCAACTATTTTGGATGATGTAACTCCTGATATGCGCGTCGCCCGTGAAGAGATATTTGGGCCAGTAGTGGCATTAATTGAAGTTAGCTCCTTTGAGGATGCGATCGCAATTCTCAACGATAGCAATTATGGTCTTTCTTCTTCAGTTTACACCCGCGATATCAATCGGGCTTTTACTGCTATGCGTGACATCGAAGCAGGTATCACCTATATTAACGGCCCAACTATTGGCGCAGAGGTACACTTGCCATTTGGTGGTGTGAAACAAACCGGTAACGGACACCGCGAAGCTGGAACTACAGCTTTGGATGTTTTCACAGAGTGGAAAAGTGTCTATGTTGACTTCTCTGGAAGTTTGCAACGCGCTCAGATAGATAACCGCAGTTAAGATAATGAACTATCTCTGGTTGTGCGAAAGTTTGAGCTAGGGGTAGTTCATAGTAAATTTGGGTCAATTCCTTGTTGTTGTAATCTGGCTAAAAGTTCTTGAAGCTGCTGCTGAGTTTGTTCTAACTGTTGTTGCTGTTGTGCGTTTATCTCTTCTGGAGTTTGGTATCTGTTACCATTTTGGTCATACCAAAACAGCCATTCTCGTGTTCTTCCTTGATAAGTACCCTGTTCTCGTCCAATCCCTAAACCAATTTCTGGCATCCAAATTTGGTCGCCGAGTTGTAAAGTGTACTTACCTTCAACTAAGCGATAAACTTCTAATCGTTGACGCTTACGACGTAGCCGCGTTGGTGCATAAATGACGTAATATAAAATGCCTAATTGGGCATAATCTATTTTCTTTTGTTCATATTCGCCATTGTAGGTTTGAGAAACCACTTCTAAAGCTAAAATGGGCGTAATCCCTTCTTCTTCCCAGAAAACGTAACTAGAACGTCCGTTTTCTCCAACAAAACGTTCAACACCTAAACTCAAAAACCCATCGGGGACTATAGCTGGTTGTAATGGTGTATAGTAAATTCCCATGTTGATACCGAAAAACCAGTCATCACGGGTTTGCCAAATCGAGGCTAAGATGGCTAACAATAAATTAGGAATTAATATTTGTAGTTCGTTATCCACAGGGGTATCATCAGAATCTGGTAATTCCGCCGATGAAGGTAGGCAGTCTAAGGGATTGTAGTTATACATAATACTTGGTGGTTGACAGTTATCAGTTAACACCATTTTTTCAGACTAGATGCAGAATTCCCGGAAGTGACTTCAGGGTTCTGCGATCGCTTAATTATAAAAACTTACTGCGAGCAAAGCAATCTTTGAATGTTGCGATCGCTCTTGAACACCATTTTTTCAGACTAGATGTAGGGTTTGTCTTTGTTTGCTGCGATCGCTTAATTATAAAAACTCATTGCCAGCAATGCAATCTCCGAAAAGAGCGATCGCTCTTGAACACCATTTTTTCAGACTAGATGTAGGGTTTGTCTTTGTTTGCTGCGATCGCTTAATTATAAAAACTCATTGCCAGTAAAGCAATCTTTGAGTGTTGCGGTCGCTTTACTCGCTCTGACAAATAAATATTTTTGTTTTGCCATACACGTAAACGAAGATCGCAAAACAACTAATTTTAGTCGAATAATGATGTATAAAAAGTTTGCCGAAAGTTGCATTGCGGGATTGGGTAGAAGTAAAAACGCAACCTAAAGTATTTACTTAACTGGTTCTGGTGGTAAACCAAGCTTGGCACGAAAATCCTCGTCGTATATTGCCTTCTTCCAACTATTGGCATTAGCAGATTTAACTTGCTCAGTAGTAAGGTTTTTGGTGTACTTGAGGTTGGCACTACTGAGGTTGATACCACTGAGGTTGGCACCGCTGAGGTCGACACCGCTAAGGTTAGCACTGCTAAGGTTAACACCGCTAAGATTAGCACTGCTAAGGTTAACACCGCTAAGATTAGCACTGCTAAGGTTAACACCGCTAAGGTTAGCAAGGCTGAGGTTAACACCGCTAAGGTTAGCAAGGCTGAGGTCGACACCGCGGAGGTCGACATTGCTGAGGTTAACACCGCTGAGTTTAACACGGCTGAGGTTAATACCGCGGAGGTCGACACCGCTGAAGTTAGCACTACTGAGGTTAACACCTCTGAGGTCGACACCGTTCAGCTTGGCACTGTTGAGGCTAGCACGTCTGAGGTCAGCATCC
The DNA here is from genome assembly GCF_036917355.1 of Nostoc sp. GTDB lineage: Bacteria > Cyanobacteriota > Cyanobacteriia > Cyanobacteriales > Nostocaceae > Nostoc. The sequence goes on along the minus strand of NZ_JBALDP010000016.1, from coordinate 62,578 downwards.
TTGAGGTTGGCACTGCTGAGGTCGGCATAACTGAGATCAGCATTTCTGAGGTTAGTGCTGCTGAGGTTGGCACCTCTGAGGTCAACACCACTGAGGTCGGCATTGCTAAGGTCAACACCACTGAGCTTGACATTAGAACCAATCATATACATTTGCTTGTCAGCAGGATTTATCTTCTGGGGAAACTTAGTTTCCTTGGTGTAAAGTGCATAACTAAGGTCGGCGTCTCTAAGGTTGGCACTGCTGAGGTCGGTACGTTTGAGGTTCGCACGTTGGAGGTTGGCATTGTTGAGGTTGGCATTGCTGAGGTTGGCATTGCTGAGGTTGGCATTGCTGAGGTTAGCACCGATGAGGTTGGTATCGCTGAGGTTAGCACCGATGAGGTTGGCATTGCTAATTTTAATACTGCTGAGATTAGCACTGCTGAGGTTAGCACCGATGAGGTAAGCACTGTTGAGGTTGGCATTGCTAAGGTCAGCACCCCTGAGATAAGCACTGTTGAGGTTGGCACGAGTGAGGTTAGTACTGATGAGAAAGGCACCGCTTAGATAAGTATTGCTAAGGTAAGCACTGCTGAGGTTCCCATTGCTTAAGTCAGCACCGTTGAGTTCAGCACTGCTAAAATCTTTGTTAGCTAGACTCTCACCAGCTTCTACCAACTTTTCAAGAGCTTTAATTTTTGCTCTGACATACTTTTTTCCCTTAGCATTATCGATGGTTCGCCAAAGATTTATTATCCTTAACTGTTTTTCAACTGCAAAGCTTAGATATACGGATAAAACCAGTGCTATGAAGAAAAAAACTATTGATTTAAAGCGATTAGTCTGTTTGTATCTGATGCTTGTCTGAATCAATTCAATAGCCAGGTCTGATAATTTTAAGTTGTCAGCTTGTGCCTTCTCGAAAAGCTTTGCATCTATCAAACGTTTTCCCTGAAAGAGATAATCTTTCACCTTTGCTCTATCTCGCCATTCAATAGCTGCCGCTTCTATTTTTCGCTTTTGTCGCAGTATGTCCCGACTTTCTTCAATCCATTTGCGTAATAGCGGCCAATGTCGAATCAATGCTTCATGAGCCACATCAAGCACAGCAACTTGACCGGAACCTAACCCTTTCTCAATTAAAGTACTGGTGACAACTAACTTCTCATCTGCTAACCCTTGTATTACCTTCTTAATCACAGCTTCTGGATGCTTTGAGCTAACTAAATCTTGTTGAAAAATTTGTCTGCGCGTATCTTCTGTTCCTTCTCCCAACTGCGTCAATTCTAAAAAAATCCGCTTTGTTGCTTGCTGTTCCTCAAGTGATAATGATTCATAAACTTCTGTAGCGCGTGTTTGCAAAGTTCCTCTAACTCCACCTAGTTTGCTATAGGTAGTCAGGGTTAACAGTTCTTCAGTTTTTTGCTGCCATAGTTCTGTCAGCGTGTACTGCAACAACGGTAAACTTCCTGGCGAATTTTCTACATCTGCAATCATTTGAGAAACTAATTCCGGTTCTACTGCTAAGTTCACTTGTTGGGCAGGTTTGATAATTGCTGTTTTTAATTCCTCCCGATTCATCGGTGTTACTGTTACTAAATGCTCTTGAATCTTCTTAGCTAGTCCGCCATACTCTTGTTCCAGACATTTGCCAAAGAAATCAGCCCGCATTGTGATTATTAGGCAGAGTTTATTGTCATCCCGTTGTAAAGCACCTAGCACACATTCAAAAAACTGTTGTCGTTTTGTAATGTCTTGACATTGAGTAAAAGCTTCCTCAAACTGGTCTACCACTAACACGACGCGCTGAGTTTGTGCAGCAGTAATCAACTGTCCTAAACCGACTGCACCTTTAGCAATTAATTCTTCTGCTTTTGCTAATTGTGAGGCTCGTTCAATATCTGATAAATCCGATTCTACAAATGCCAGTGCTAAATTTTGTAAGGGATTAATCCCTGGTCGAAATATTTTCAACTGCCAAGTTTCGCTACCTGATAACCTACGCCCTAACTTTAATTGATAAAGTAAACCCGCTCTGACAACACTAGACTTACCACTTCCTGATGCTCCCAACACAGCGAGGAAATTACCCGATCGCACTTTTTCTAATAATTCGTCGGTTAACGCTGTTCTGCCATAAAATAAGTTAGCATCTGCTTCTGTGCAATCAAAATAAGACAACCCTTTGTAAGGACAAATAGCTGATATTTGTACTGTGGAGTTAACAGGAGAGGAATTCCATTTGCGGGTGAGATTAATTGCTTCACCAGAGTTAGCAAATATGGGACGCTGGGGGAATGGGTGATGTTCTTGATTGAGCAAGTCTACTAAGGTGTAGTTACTCACCCAACGGTCTTGTTTTGGTTCCAAACCTTTGAGCAGTGCAGCAGTGAGAACGCTGTGTTGGCTGTTAATCTCTTCAAAAGCAACTTCAAAATCACGAGAAGCCGCAATAAAACATCTGTCTCTACCTTTACCGCGATCGCCTGGATCTGCCTCTGCAAAATTTAGCACCTCTCCGCTATAACAGCAATCCAAAATCACAATTTGTTGTCTGACTTCACTTTCTTGCAGCAGTCGCCGCAGCCATTGTAGAGATAGTCCCCAATTCCCCGCATCGGGGTTGACTTCACTTGTCGCTAAAAAGCCTTCCTGAATCCCTAGATTTTTCCGCAATCCATGACCAGAAAAATAGAGTAGCGCTGTGTCTGGCGGCTTCCCATCTGGCTTAAACAATTGGACGATCGCTCTTTCTAACTGAGTTAAACTAACTTTAGTTTGCTTACCAATGCGAATCGTCTCATTTTCCTTGTCTTTGACTGCTGGTAGCCGCGTTACCCGAAATTCACCATATTGTTGTAAGATTTGAGCGATCGCTTCACCATCGGCAGCTGGTGCGTTGAGACATTTTAAGCGGTCATACGTATTAATTCCCACCACCAAAGCGTCTCGACTCATCCTGCAAAGCCCTATGATAGTTGTGCCGAATTATTTCCAGCTTCTACAAGAAATTTACCGCATTTTCCGTAAAATTTTGTAGATAAGCACCGCTGGGCTACCCTAGACACAATTCTTTTAGGCGAGATTTATCCCATGACTCAACTCACACCTATTCAGTTAGAAGATGGCACGATTATTTACATTGAGGCTACAAATAATGTAGATGCTCCACCAGTGATTACCGAAGTTTCTCCAGAGGGAGAAGAAGAAGCGCTAATTGATAAGGGATGGGATGCTGATGCTGCACAAAAACAGATAGTGCAAAATTTCCAAGCAATTGAAGGTACAATTCGGGCTTACACTGTTTATTCACTGAATGCTTTTAAGAAAATCCCTGTTGCTAATATTGATAAAGTCACTCTTGAATTTGGCATCAAAGTTGGCGGTGAAGCAGGTATACCTTACGTGACTAAAGGCACGGCTGAAAGCAATCTGAAGGTAACGGTAGAGTGTTCATTTCCTGACCAACCGGAAAAGAAAACTCAGCAATCATGAGTGAGAGTATTGACGCAGCCAAAATTTCGATTATTATTCCGGCTATTAATGAAGCGGGGAATATTAAAAAAGCCATTGCTACTACTCAAGGCAGTATAAATATAGAAGTCATTGTAGTCGATGGTGGCTCTAGTGATGATACTGTAGCGATCGCTCAGTCTTTAAATGTCAAAGTTATTTCATCATCTCCCGGTCGTGCTGTGCAAATGAACGCGGGTGCTGTAGCGGCTAGCGGCGAGATTCTGTTATTTCTCCATGCAGATACTCGTTTGCCAACTGGGTTTGATGAGATGATTTCCACAGCACTACAACAGCCTGGGATTGTGGCTGGTGCTTTTAAGTTGCGGATTGATGCGTCACTTTTAAGTTTACGATGGGTGGAGTGGGGAGTAAATGTGCGATCGCATTTTTACCAAATGCCTTATGGCGACCAAGCAATTTTTTTAACAAAGGAAGTCTTTCAGCAAATAGGCGGCTTTCCCGAATTGCCTATCATGGAAGACTTTGAACTCATGCGTCGTTTAAAAGGCATCGGACATATTGTAATTATTTCTACACCAGTTGTCACCTCAGCCCGTAGATGGTTGCAAAAGGGAGTATTGAAAACTACTTTACTTAATCAAATAGTAATTATTGCTTATTTGCTCGGCGTTTCACCTGAGCGAATTTGTAGCTGGTATCGTCGAGAAAAATTTAAGAGGCTTTAAGCTGTTTCTCATGTGGGTAGTATATCTTAGGGACATTGGATTTGAGGTGTAAATTTTAAATTTGAGCCTCAGAAGGTCAAAGTTGAGCCTCAGAAGGTCAACGTCGAGCCTCAAAAGGTCAACGTCGAGCCTCAAAAGGTCAACATTGAGCCTCAGAAGGTCAAAGTTGAGCCTCAGAAGGTCAACGTCGAGCCTCAGAAGGTCAACGTCGAGCCTCAGAAGGTCAAAGTTGAGCCTCAAAAGGTCAACGTCGAGCCTCAAAAGGTCAAAGTTGAACCTCAAAAGGTCAACATTGAGCCTCTGAGGGTGAAACTGATAAAAATGAACAAGCGTTTATTAAATTCCAAACTCAAACTACTACTGCTAAGTTGCCTGATTATCACTCTAATAATTGCTGCTAAACAGTTAAACTTTCAGGGACTTTTACAAACCTTAGTCATTTGGGTTCACAGTCTTGGTGCTTTAGGCCCCATCGCTTACATAGTTATTTTCAACTTGGCAACATTACTGTTTATACCCGGTTCCCTCCTAACCCTCAAAGGTGGTTGTCTGTTTGGTGTATTTTGGGGATCGATATATGTGCTAATTGCTGCGACAATTGGAGCAATCTTGGCTTTTATTATTGGACGCTACCTGTCACGAGATTGGGTTTCTCGACAAATGGAAAAACATCCTAAATTTAAAGCGATTGATTTAGCAGTTGCTAAAGAAGGATGGAAAATTGTTTTGCTAACTCGTCTTTCGCCTATCTTTCCCTTCAATTTATTAAATTATGCTTTTGGGATAACACAAGTTTCTCTCAAAGACTATATATTAGGTTCCTTCGGCATTATTCCCGGTACTGTGATGTACGTTTATATTGGTTCTTTAGCTGGTAATCTTGCCATGATTAACACTTCTCATCAACCAATTACTCCAGAAACTCAACTCTGGCAATGGATAATGCGAGTAGTTGGGTTGATTGCTACCGTTGCAGTGACTTTATATATCACAAAAATTGCTCAGAAAGCATTAGCTCAAAGTGTGGCAATAGAAGAAATAACAACTCATGAAAAAACTAACAATCATTCAGATATTTAAAGCCTCTCTGCGAGACGCTACGCGAACGACTCCGCTCGGCTTTAACACTGAGCGAAGCCGAAGTGTTAAAAGTATTGATGCCAGAAACTTCCAGCAGTTTTTTAGCCTTAGTGTATTAATATTACTAATATTGGCAAGTAGTTTTTCATTAAACACAGACCCAGCTTTAGCACAAGAATCGGCAAATTCCAATTCTTTCAATCCCCAAGCAATTTTACGCGAAGCTTTACAGTGGATTGATAGCTTGGGTGCGGTGGGAGCCATAGCTTTTATTGTCCTTTATATTATCGCTACCGTTGCTTTTTTCCCAGGTTCTATTCTCACCTTGGGAGCTGGTGTTATCTTTGGTGCAGTTTGGGGTTCTCTCTACGTGTTTATCGGTGCAACCCTTGGCGCTACCGCAGCTTTTCTCGTTGGACGTTATTTAGCAAGGGGTTGGGTTGCTAGTAAAATCGCAGATAACAAAAAATTTGCCGCCATTGACCAAGCGGTTGGTAAAGAAGGATTAAAAATTGTCCTGTTAACGCGATTGTCCCCGATATTTCCTTTCAATTTGCTCAATTATGCCTTTGGCATCACAGGAGTTTCACTTCAAGATTACTTCATCGGCTCTCTAGGCATGATTCCTGGAACCATCATGTATGTTTATATTGGTTCCCTTGCAGGTAATCTGGCCATGATTGGCACTGAGGCTCAACCTACCAACCCGACTTTACAATGGGCAATTCGGATTTTGGGTTTAATTGCCACAGTCGCCGTGACGATTTATATTACCCGTATTGCCCGGCAAGCTTTAGAAGATGAGGTTTTATAGCTTCTATCCTTTGAACTGTGTCACGAATTGAGGTTTGCAGATAAAACCCCAGGGCAAACGCATCTAAATTAACGTGAGTGTGGAATCCGAGGATTCGCTATGGACAACAGAGAACTTGGCAACATAGAGAAAGCTATGGAAACCTTAAATCGTGATGCGGGAGGTTTCTCAGTTGTAACAGTTGGTCGCATCAAAGGCCCCCTAAATGCAGAAATGGTCAGACAGGCTCTAGACCTTGTACAGTGTCGTCACCCTCTTCTTAATTCTTGTATTGTTGGTTCCTTGGATAATCTCCGCTTTCAAACTGGAGAGATACCTTTGATTCCTTTGCGTATTGTAGACAAGTTACACAATGAACAGTGGACTGATGTCGTTTTGGAAGAGCTGAATGAAAAAATTGACAGCAGCAAAGATTTGCTCAGAGCTGTACTCGTTCTGCCAATGAATGAATCATGTGTAAATTATCTAATCCTAACAGTGCATCACGCCATATCAGATGGCTTGTCATGCCTTCAACTGTACTCAGAAATATTGACATATTGCCAGAATTTTGGTTCTAATCAGCCAATAACTCAAGTTATTAGCTTGCCCACACTTCCACCCGTCGAAGAGCTATTGCCTAAATCGACAAATGGGTTGAGGAAAGAAACTCTGTGTCACCAACTAGAACCTTTAAATGTTGAAACCTTGGGTTTTGAGGAGTGTGTTTCGATGGAGTTACGCCGTTGTGGTTTTATCCACAGACAGCTAGACGCCAAGTTAACTCAGCAGCTTATAAATACTTGCAGGCAGGAGAAGACAACACTGCAAGGTGCTTTTTGTGCAGCGATGCTATTTGCAGTGGTGAGAAAAATCAGTGCAGGTCAGACTAATGATGTGCGCGTGAGCTGCCGAACGGCTGTTAATTTACGTCAACGTCTAAAACCAGTTGTTAGCAATGAGAACATGATAGTGCTTACTTCGTCTCTAATATCATTTCACACCCTACAAATAAACACATCATTCTGGGAATTAGCACGGAATATAAAACAAAAGCTTGACGCTGGTTTAGAGCAGGGCGACGTGTTCAGCAGAGTATTGACGTTCAGTCATAATATCGAGTCACTTCTCAGACGACCTGATGAAGTATTGGCGACGGTATCTGTCAGCAACGTGGGTCGAGTAAACATCCCCAGAGTTTACGGTTCACTCGAAATAGAAGAAATCAGCTTCATACCATCGCTCGCTGCTTATGGAGGTGTTTTCTGTGCAGCTGTCACAACTTTTCAGGGAAAAATATTTTGGAATTTTCCGTTTTCTGAACCGGCAATCAGTCTCCATACGATGGAGAACCTTGTAAACAGCACAGTATCCTGTATTATTGACGCTTGCCAAGGATTTTCTCAGCCAGGGTAAGCAGCATAAACTAATTAAATTTGTTGATTTCTTAATATTTACTTGACAAAACTCTGTGTCCCCACCGTTCAGACTTCTCTATGCGTTGACTCAGCGCCCTTATCCTACGGAAAGGCGTACCACTTGCCTACGGCACGCTGCGCGTAGCTTGCTTCTCTGTAAGAGTACGTGGAAGCAAGCTACGCGTAGCGTCTCCAAGAGTTGCGCCTATGCGTTTAAAAACTTCCTGCTATTTCAGTAGAGCAGATTATTTGTCAATTCTCAAACTGATAAAACAGTGCAAAGATGTAATTCTTATTAAACAATCATTCAAAATAAAGGACACCAGTCTCCGAATTTATGTTGACTTTAGTATTTTCAATTCTTAAAAGAGGTTTCGCCAATGACCAATTCTGAATTCGAGAGAGTCACAGTTCGTCCAATAGACGAGTATAACCAAAAGTTGGTGTCTTACGTCCATCCGCCAAATTGGGTTAATCCTCAACCCGCCGATGTTTACGACTTGGTAGTAATTGGTGCTGGTACGGCGGGATTAGTGGTGGCGGCGGGTGCTGCGGGTCTAGATTTAGGTTTAAAGGTGGCGTTAATTGAAAAGAATCTCATGGGTGGAGATTGCTTAAATGTTGGTTGCGTACCATCTAAAACTATTATTCGCTCTGCCCGCGTCGTTGGCGAAATCTGGGATGCTAAAGGTTTAGGAGTTAATATTCCCCAACATAATATTGATGTTGATTTTCCCAAAGTTATGGCCAGGATGCGGCGGATAAGGGCTGATATCAGCCCTAACGACTCGGCGGAGCGCTTCTCTTCATTGGGTGTTGATGTCTTTTTGGGTAGCGGTCGATTTGCAAGTAAAAATACCGTGGAAGTTGGCGACAAAACCCTCAAGTTTAAAAAAGCTGTAATTGCGACTGGTGCAAGAGCTGCGCAACTGTCGATTCCAGGAATTGAACAGGCGGGTTATCTAACCAATGAGACGGTTTTTTCCTTAATTCAACGACCGGAACGTTTGGCGGTGATTGGTGGCGGGCCCATTGGTTGCGAATTAGCGCAAGCTTTCCGGCGTTTGGGTTGTGAGGTGGTGCTTTTCCATAGCGGTTCTCATCTCCTGAATAAAGAAGACGCTGAAGCCGCTAAAATTCTCCAAAAGGTTTTGATTAACGAAGGAATTCGCGTAGTACTCGATTCCAAATTGGAGGAAGTGGTAACTGTCACCGAAGGGAAACGCCTTTACTTTTCCTCTAACGGTCATCGAGATTCGGTGACAGTCGATGAAATTTTAGTTGGTGCGGGGCGATCGCCAAATGTCGAAAATCTAAATTTAGAAGCTGTGGGTGTAGAATATGACAAGCACCAAGGCGTGAAGGTAAATGATTACCTCCAGACAAGCAATCCCAAAATTTATGCAGCTGGCGATATCTGCATGAACTGGAAGTTTACACATGCTGCTGATGCCGCGGCGCGGATTGTAATTAAAAATACTCTGTTTTCTCCCTTTGGCTTGGGACGCTCGAAACTCAGTAGTTTGGTGATGCCTTGGGTAACTTATACCGATCCAGAAATTGCCCATGTAGGGTTATACGAACACGAGGCGCAAAAATTGGGGATTGAGGTGACGACCATCAACATACCTTTTAATAGTGTAGACCGAGCGATCGCAGATGGTGAAGAGTTAGGATTTCTCAAAATCCACCATAAAAAGGGGTCTGATGAAATTATCGGTGCAACTATTGTCGCCAGTCACGCGGGTGAGATGATTTCAGAAGTGACTACGGCAATGGTGAATAAAATCGGTTTGAGCAAGTTAAGCAGTGTAATTCATCCTTATCCCACTCAAGCTGAAGCGATTAAAAAAGCTGCTGATGCTTATCGCCGAACACTTTTAACATCAAATACCAAAAAATTGTTGGGATTTCTGACAAAGTTATCTTAATCAAAATCAGTGAACAGTCGGATAACTGTTCACTGATAACTGATACAGCAGTTTTCAACTAGATGAAGTATAAAGTACAGGAGTCAAAATCAGATTTACTTCTGCCTCCTGCCTCCTGCCTCTTGCTTGGTTGTTGAGCGTAGTCGAAACACTGCCTCCTTCAAGTCATCTCTAAACAGGTCGGAAGCGATCGATCTCGCCTCCGATCAAGTTTGCGTAATACAGATTACCATCAGGGCCAGTGGTGATTTGTGTAGGCAGTCCTAGATTAGGCCTGTCTGCTGTGGAAGCAAACCGCTTAACTGAGGTAACTTTACCTTGACTATCTAATATCAAAGCATCGATAGTTCCTTGACTGAAATCACCAATGAATAAGGCACCTTGATAGATTGAAGGGAAAGTATTACCTGTGTAAAAGTCACCCACAAGGATCGAATTAGAACCAGAATGCTTGTAAGTGTACAGTGGTGCTGTAACAGATGAGCCACTATTATAGAAGGCTTTTGCTGCATCTAAATTAGCGTAGACTGATTGTTTCAGACTGACGACATTACCATTTGCATCAAGTCCACCTTCATAGAATGGCCAGCCAAAGTTAGCTCCTGGTTTTCCGATATTGACCTCTTCGTAAGTACCGAAGCCAACATCACCAATTACGGGAGTATTCGTCTTTTTATCAATTGTGAAACGGAAGGGGTTACGCAGACCTAAGTCATAAACTTTGGAAATATTGCTATTGCCGTCACCGTTGTAGAAAGGATTGCTTGATAAGCCTTGACCTGTAATCGGGTCAATCCGCAGAATCTTGCCGGATAGATTATTCTTATCCTGGACGCGAATTGCTCGGGGGTCTACTCCATTGTAGGAAGTACCATCTCCTAAGCTCACAAACAGAGAACCATCAGTACCAAAACGCACAGAACCAACTGAATGAGATTCACTATCATTGGCTATAAAATTCTGGACATTTTGGACTTTATCGAGATTATTGAGATAATCTTGCAAGCTGGTAAACGGCTTACCAGTATCTTTGTTGAGAATTCCTGATGGTGCATAGCCAAGTGAGACATTTGTACTATTTCCATCGGGCTTGACAATATTCGCCCAAGTACCATTTGTGCCAAGTAGTACAACTTCGCTGCCAGCAATAGCAGTAGTGTAATTAGTGTTGGGGTCAGCTGTAAAACGACTTAGGCGTGCAGTCCGATTCCCATTCTGATCGGGATCGTCTAATGTGCTATTGGGATTGTTCTTAGAATTGCTTGTATTAGTTTCTGGTGGATCGTAAGTATACAAAAGGTAAACATAGTTGTTGCCGTTTGGACTTTTGCCAAAATCTGGATGTACGGCAATGCCTAAAAGACCGCGATCGCGCGTATCATTTACCTGTCCGCGAATATCAGTAAATGGTGTGGATAATAAGGTACCGTTTTTCATGACTCGCACTACCCCATTTTTCTGGGCAATGAACATACTGTTACCATCAGGTGCCCATTCAAAAGCTGTAGGTTGATTCAAACCAGAAGCTACCGTATCTAAAGCAAAGTTACCAGAGTCATTATCAATAATACTGATACTTGTCTGTTGATTAGTTAACTGCACTCCAACTGGGTTACTGAAATTCAAAGTAAATGTTTCATTTGATTCCCCAACGTTGTCATTAAGAATGGGGATAACAATGGTGTTACTGGTTTGTCCGACTACAAAACTCAAGCTTCCAGATACAGCCTGGTAGTCAGATCCAGCTTTAGCAGTCCCATCTTGGGTTATGTAGTTGACGCTAGCAGCCGCCGAAGCGTTGCCCCGTGTAACTATCACCTTAGCAGTACCGTCACCCTCACTGACTACTGGCTGACTGAAATCGAGGCCGGAGCGATCGTTGTCTTGAATCGTAATTCCAAGAGTTCTTTGGACTCCAAGTGTTGCCCCCTCTGGCTGATCGATGACAAAATTAAAGGTTTCATCTGCTTCTATCGAGGAATCCTCATTGATCGGAATGGATACTTCCGTGCTGCTTTGTCCCGGCGCAAAAGTAAGTATTCCAGCACTTTCAACGCCTTCACTTCCATAGTCAACTCCTTTTGTAGCAGTATTAGCGATAGTTGCATACTTGATTGAAGATGTACTACTTAAATCTCCAGTCCTAAGTATTTTAACGGTAACACTATTACTGTCTTCGTTCACAGTCATCGAAGACGATCCCAAGGTGATAGCGGTCTGAAGAACTGGTGAATAAAGTTGAGACTGAGGAATGATTTCCTTCGCCTGAGAGGCGCTTGACCAACGCAGTTGAGAAACGGCATTGCCTTTATTTTCGTAGTACTCAAGTTTAATGTCGTATTTCTGACCTGCAACCAATGCGATCGAGCCACTGGATTCGGTGGCAGATTGATCGACAAACTGATTGATGATTTGTTGACCATTCACCCACAGTCGCACACCATCATCAGCAGTGGTGTAGAACTTGTAAGTTTCGCTGTACTTGGCTTCTACCTGACCTGTCCACCGCGCTGAGAAGCTATCTACATCAATCGACGCATCGGGGGAACCAGCACCCCAGTTAAAGTTCACCGTCGGATCTGTGCGAGTTTGCTTGAGGTTGGTGAAGTCGATGTTGTCGTAGTACTCTCCTTTAAGTCCGTTGCCATTACTACCACCACTACTAGGTGTGCTGACATTACTATACAGTTGGGACTGAGGAATGATTTCCTTCGCCTGAGAGGTGCTTGACCAACGCAGTTGAGAAACAGCATTGGATTTATTTTCGTAGTACTCAAGCTTAATATCGTACTTCTGACCTGCAACTAGTGCGATCGAGCCACTGGATTCGGTGGCAGATTGATCGATAAACTGATTGATGATTTGTTGACCATTCACCCACAGTCGCACACCATCATCAGCAGTGGTGTAGAACTTGTAAGTTTCGCTGTACTTGGCTTCTACCTGACCTGTCCACCGCGCTGAGAAGCTATCTACATCAATCGACGCATCGGGGGAACCAGCACCCCAGTTAAAGTTCACCGTCGGATCTGTGCGAGTTTGCTTGAGGTTGGTGAAGTCGATGTTGTCGTAGTACTCTCCTTTAAGTCCGTTGCCATTACTACCACCACTACTAGGTGTGCTGACATTACTATACAGTTGGGACTGAGGAATGATTTCCTTCGCCTGAGAGGTGCTTGACCAACGCAGTTGAGAAACAGCATTGGATTTATTTTCGTAGTACTCAAGCTTAATATCGTACTTCTGACCTGCAACTAGTGCGATCGAGCCACTGGATTCGGTGGCAGATTGATCGATAAACTGATTGATGATTTGTTGACCATTCACCCACAGTCGCACACCATCATCAGCAGTGGTGTAGAACTTGTAAGTTTCGCTGTACTTGGCTTCTACCTGACCTGTCCACCGCGCTGAGAAGCTATCTACATCAATCGACGCATCGGGGGAACCAGCACGCCAGTTAAAGTTCACCGTCGGATCTGTACGACTTACCTTCAGGTTGGTGAAGTCGATGTTGTCGTAATACTCTGCCTTGAGTCCATCTCCTTGAGAGAGTAGGCTAGACCGAGCAGAAATGCTGGTTTGCCCTTGGTTAATGCTTTCTAGAGATGATTTAGTCGTAATTACTGGGCTTACAGATGTTGATAAGTTTTGATTTGATGCCATAATTAAGGTTTCAGGATTAGTTTTGCATTGATGAATATTTCAACAAAGAATGCATCATAAAGTTTGATATAAATATATCGATCGGCTAATCATTGATTGGCTTATAAATATATTTTTATAAATTACTAATTATGAATAATTACTTGAAGAACATATTAGTCTTTGTTTGCTTTCAAAAAATTACTGAGTTTTGGAGACCTTCTAAATTTCACTGATGTGCAGATCCATATTCAGTAAGGCAAGCAATGCTCAATAAAGCAAATACATGCGTAATTAGTCAAATGCAATAACTTTACATAGATTACTTAAGTATTCTTTAACTTCTACATATTTGACAATAGATAGCGGTGTTATGTCTATCTTGTTTATGGAATTTTGTTTAAATATTCACATTAATATATTCTTTTTTAAAGGAATACAAAAGTTTTGATGATGTTTAAGTAAAACTTGCCAAATTACCGGATAATTTAATGTATTTTATCTACAGATTCATTAACTATATAAAAATTGGATAAAGAAAAATTTTAATATTTAAAGATTTAAAAAACTAATATTTATCCATACTTCATCTTGACTATTACTTTATCTCTTTATTACCAGAACTAGCAGAAATATAGTAATAACCTAAAATCAGTGGAACAAAAACTTTGCAAAAGCTTCACCAGTCATGCATTTAAGCTAGAGAACACTCTACTAGTCTGTCAAGATAGTAATGAAGAGTTTGTAGTAAGCACTAAAGTGCTTAGGCTATAAGAACTTCAGTCCTTACTACGAACTTGCTTACCCATCAATTTCAACTTGACAGACTACTGCTGGAATTTAAGAAATAATCAATCGCACTTTTTGAGTAACCTTGTTGTGAGTAGATTATCCTGGCAATCGCTATGTGACAGTTTCTCTTCTCTAGAAGAGGCTACGCCCTAAGCGTTCGCGTTGGCGAAGCATCTCGTAGAGAAGCATCTCGTAGAGAAGCTATGGAGGCGCCGCGAGCAAAGAATTGTCAGCATCCAAAACCCTACTCTTTCGTTAATTTACAAAAGTTTTGAATTTACTCCAAGTCAGAAAAATTACAAGTTTGAGGTTGCACATTCCCACTTTCCCCTAGACTAGGGGCAGCAACCTTGTTCAAACTGGCTGAGGAAAGTGGACTTTGACTGAGACAAACAATTTAAACTCTACCATCCAGAATCTCTCACGTAGGGAATTGCGAGATTTAGTGCGGACTCAGCTGCAAATGCTCCTAGAAGCAGGAGACTTGCAGGGAGCAAAATCTATTCTCGTGCCCGTGCAGCCTGCGGATATCGCCGAGGCGATTGAGGGTTTGCCAGAAGCGATGCACGCTTTGGCTTTTCGCTTGCTTTCTAAGGATGAGGCGATCGAAGTTTATGAATATCTCGACTACAGTGTTCAAGAACGGTTAATTGAAGAACTTAAAAGCCAGGAAGTCTGCGATATTGTCGATCAAATGTCGCCGGATGACCGAGCTAGGTTATTTGATGAATTACCGGCAAAAGTCGTCAATCGCTTGCTAGAACAACTAAGTCCAGCGGAACGTCAAGCTACAGCCCAATTATTGGGTTATGAAGCTGATACAGCTGGGCGAATTATGACGCTAGAGTTGATCTCGCTGAAAGAAAACTTGACAATATTTCAAGCTCTAGAGCGAATTCGCAACTTAGCTAATGCCAGTGAGATGATTTATTATCTTTATGTCATGGATGCGGCAAGGCGCTTGACGGGGATTGTATCGTTGCGGGAATTAGTAACGTCTCAGCCTGAGCAAATTATTGGCGAAATTATGACCCGTGATGTGGTGTTTGTCTACACTGATACAGACCAGGAAGAAGTTGCAAGATTAATCCAAAGATATGATTTTTTGGCTGTGCCTGTGGTAGATCGAGAACAGCTTCTAGTAGGTATTGTGACGGTGGATGATGTAATTGATATTCTGCAACAAGAAACCACCGAGGATATCTATGCCTTGGGTGGTGGTGTACAGTCGGGGGGCGACAATTATTTTCAAATGAATTTGCTGGAAATCGCTCGGAAACGGGTTGTCTGGTTATTGGTCTTACTTATAACCAATACCGTCACAGGAACGATTATTAAGTCGCAAGAGGATCTTTTAGCAAAAGTGGTGGCACTAACAGCCTTTATCCCCTTGTTGACTGGTACTGGGGGTAATGTAGGCGCTCAATCTTCCACAGTGGTGATTCGCGGGATGAACACCGATGAAATCCGATCGCTTGGTGCATTGCAGGTAATCGGCCGGGAAGCGATCGCTGGGGCATTGTTGGGAGGAATGTTAGGTACGATCGCTACTGTCTGGGCTTATTTTTTGCAAGGACGATTAGAAGTAGCGATCGCTGTAGGCACTAGTTTGGTAGCTATTTCTATTTTGGCTTCTATCTCCGGTTCAGCACTGCCATTTCTATTTCGCTATCTTCGTTTAGATCCGGCATTAATGTCAGCACCATTCATCACCACAGCAGTTGATGTCGTAGGTGTTTTGATTTACTTCAATTTGGCGCGGGTAATTTTAAAGTTATGAAAAAAGTCATTAGTCATTAGTCATTAGTGAATAACACACTACAAATGACAAAGGACAAATGACTAACTTAACTTTTACAATTCTGATTCCGTGTCTGGAGCAACAATTTCGCCAGTACCTAATTGCAATATCAAGTCCTGCTCAGTAATCAATCCGCTGAGTTCTTTCACTTGCAAATTCATTTCTTCACAAGCTTGTCTGAGTTCTTGGGCAAATTTGTTAAGGTCTTGACCATAGCCACATTGATAAGCAGCGGTTTCAATCCCTTGCTTGGCATTTGCTCTAGCACAATCTACTAATTCTGTGCCATGCAGTGGTGTAAGAGATGCCATAAACGTAGTTATTATTTCTTAAATGTACGCTGTTAGATAGGCTATCAATATTTCGACATTAAATCATCCCTCCAATGGATGACCATGAAGATAGAGTTAAGAGTTATAAGTTTAGAGTTAGGAGTTAAAAGCTAAGGGTTATAAGTTTAGAGTTAGGAGTTAAAACTTGTAAATTTAAAATATATTGTTTATAACTCTTAATTCCTAACTCCTCACTCATAACTCTTAACTATTTTAATTACCCATTGACAACATCTCCACCATTGACATGTAACACTTGTCCAGAGACATAAGAAGCATCATCAGAAGCTAAATATACGTAGCTAGGAGCAACTTCTTCTGGTTGTCCGGCTCGTTCCATTGGTACTTGTTTGCCAAAAGTTTCAACTTTCTCTTCAGGAAAAGTTGAGGGAATTAAAGGTGTCCAAATTGGCCCTGGTGCGACAGCATTAACCCGAATTCCTTTGGATACCAAATTTTTTGATAAGGAGCGAGTGAAAGCAACGATCGCACCTTTCGTAGATGAGTAATCTAGTAGTTGTGGGCTACCTTTATAAGCTGTTACCGATGTGGTATTGATGATAGCACTGCCTACTTGCAAATGCTTGAGTGCAGCTTTAGTCATGAAAAACATCGAGAAGATATTAGTGCGGAAAGTTCGTTCTAGTTGTTCTTCGGTGATTTCTTCAATACTTTCTTTTGGATGTTGTTCAGCAGCATTGTTGACGAGAATATCGAGTTTGCCAAACTCACCAACTGTTTGCTGTATGGCTTGCTGACAAAAAGCTTCATTGCCAATATCACCTGCAATGGTTACTGCACGACGCCCTTGTTTTTCTACCAAATGTTTTGTTTCTTTGGCATCATCGTGTTCGTTAAGGTAAAGGATCGCCACATCTGCACCTTCTTTTGCAAATGCGATCGCAACAGCACGACCAATCCCACTATCTGCACCCGTAATCAATGCTACTTTATCTTGTAACTTACCACTACCGCGATACTGAGCATCATCTGCTTTGGGTTTTGGTGTCATTTCTGATTCAACACCTGGTGCTTCTTGTTCCTGTGGCGGTTGTAATTTTTGCTCTTTTTTCTCTTTTGGTTCTTTTGATTTAGCCATCTGTTTTACCTTGGTAATTGAATGTTGAATGGGTATTGAGAAAGGGGCATTGGGAATTAGTTAACACTCCATCTTTCTCCTATTTCATAACTAAACCTTGGATCGAAAATTCAACCCAAGGTTTATTTTTTGCTTTGACTCTCACTAGCCATTTGCAATTTTAGGGATTTATATCCTGGATGTTTGCCAAACTTACTTATTCCAGCAACTCTACGCAAATTACATTATCTATCCTCACGCCTGACCATGAAAATAAGTACACAACTCTAATGTGATGAAGAATTTATCATTTTCATCTGCTTTCAAGTTAACTATTATATTGCTGTACTTTATCGCCCCCTAGAGGTAAAGTAAGCAGCAATTAAGTCAACCTTAAGAGGGAAAAGAAATTAAATAAGTCAACGATTTGTAGGTTCCTATAGCTCGATCGATCCTTGCGGACTTCCGGAAAATTTTTACAAAACTACCTGAATCTTGACGCGGCGACTATACATCGTCCAAAAGGGTGCGTGGTGCGCTACATTGAGATCATTAGAGGGCAGGGGTTATGGCAACATTAAATATTTCCGAGTTAGAACAGGTTGAAAAGTTTCGCCACTTACAATTAACCCTGCGCGATCGCTGGAAAACGAGCGAACTATTTGATAATAGCGAAGCGGATATTTTAATTATTCCCTCCTTGAGTCTCGACCAGCGCGAACTCCAAAAGATCGAAGGCTGCGAACATTATGAAGAAAGATTACTATTTTCCTTAATTCGGTTGCGGAATCCCCAAACTCGGCTGATTTATGTAACATCAGTACCGCTGCATCCAAGTATCATTGATTATTATTTGCAGCTCTTGCCAGGTATCCCTTTTTCTCATGCTCGCAATCGCTTGCTGTTACTTTCTACTTACGATTCCTCTCTTAAGCCTCTGAGTCAAAAGATTTTAGAACGTCCTCGGTTGCTAGAGCGGATTCAGAAATCTTTGAGGCTAGACAAATCATTTATGATCTGCTACAACTCTTCGCACTGGGAAGGCGAATTGTCTTTAAAATTAGGTGTACCACTGTATGCTGCTGCGCCAGATTTACAGATTTGGGGAACAAAAAGTGGCAGTAGGCAAATCTTCAAAGAAAGCGGAGTACCGCATCCAGATGGCAGCGAAAAAATTTGGAACCCCACAGATTTGGCAGAAGCTACCGTTGATTTGTGGGAACGCCAACCAACATTAAAACGGGTAGTAGTAAAACTCAACGAGGGCATTTCTGGCGAGGGGAATGCATTGTTGGATCTTAGACCGATTGAGAATTTAGCACCAAACATTGGTACTCATGCCGAAAGGATAGCAGCAATTAACGATCGCTTTTCAACGATGCGCTTTCAAGCAAAACAAGAGACGTGGGATAATTTTTCGGGAAGAATCCCGGAATTAGGCGCAATTACCGAAGCATTTGTGGAAGGGGAAATTAAGCGATCGCCCAGCGTTCAAGGACGGATCACACCCCAAGGCGAAGTGGAAATCCTTTCAACTCACGACCAAATTCTCGGAGGACCAGACGGTCAAATTTATCTTGGTTGCAGCTTTCCTGCTGATGAAAGATATCGATTGCAATTACAGCAATTGGGACTTCAAGTTGGCAGAAAGCTAGCAGATAAAGGCACTTTAGAGCGGTTTGGTGTAGATTTTATCGCCGTTGACAAAGGTAATGGAGACTGGGATATTCAGGCGATCGAAATTAACCTGCGTAAAGGCGGTACAACTCATCCATTCATGACCCTGAAATTATTAACGAACGGCCGCTATGACCTTTCCACGGGTTTATTTTATAGTCAACAGGGTCGTCCAAAATATTACATTGCCACTGATAATCTGCAAAAAGAGCGCTATCAGGGATTATTACCAAATGATTTGATGGATATCATTGCTCACCACAGACTGCACTTTGACAGCGGTACAGAAACGGGTACAGTGTTTCATCTTATGGGTTGCCTTTCGCAGTTTGGCAAGGTGGGATTAACCAGCATTGGTGATTCCCCACAACAAGCACAAGACATTTATAACAAAGTTGTCAAAGTTCTAGATGAAGAAACCCGCACCGAAAATCGTAATTTCTCCGCGTTTTCAGATTATTCTTTTCCCGTGGTTTGGGATGAATTATAGTTAAGGAATGTCGTTTGCAACACATGGTAGGGGCACAACAATCCTCGTGCCCCAATGATATTATATTCGGCTAATAAGTTATATATAATTCAATACAGTTCAGATAAGACCAAAACACTTGTAGAGACGGCGATTTATCGCGTCTCGAAAACCCAAAATTTTTGCCAGTAGCCCTTAACCCAAGCGTATTGATTATAATTCGCTAATCTATACAGAAAGCCCAAAAATCCCTGCCCTCTGCGGCCTTGATAAGTCTTTAACCAGATATAGCTGATTAGTTCTAAATGCGCTGATCGTTGTTAGGTAAATTTTGCTGGTTGCTTGGCTGTTTACCAGATTGCAATTGGGTATATATATAGGTTACTACTGCTAAAGTCAGCCCAATAGCCAACACCACCCCTACGATTCGCAAGAAATTGGGAGTAATTCTCGTAGTTAGCTGCTCACTTAGCCTTGGTTGGTAAATAGTGTCATCCGTTCGCGCTTGTGGTCTGCGTTGATTAGACGCAGGTCGTGGCTGATACAAGGTAACATCTGGTTGCACTGGTGGTCTACTTTGATTAGATACTGGTCGCGGCTGAAACAACGTCTTATCTGGTGATACTTGTTGACCACCTTGATTAACTCCTGGTCGCGGCTGAAACAACGTCTTATCTGGTGGCACTTGTTGACCGCCTTGATTAGCTCCTGGTCGCGGTTGAAACAACGTCTTATCTGGTGGTACTTGTTGCCCGCCTTGATTAGCTCCTGGTCGTGGTTGATATAACGTCACATCAGGTTTGCTGGCGTTCGGATTATTCACAGGACTCTGTTGATTTTGCTCAACTGGATTAAATGGTCTGGGCACGGTTTCGTGATTCGAGCCTTGGTTCTGTCCAGCCTGAATGGGAGGAACGGTTTGCTCAGATTGATATTGCTCAATCGGGTTAAATGGTCTGGGAACAGTTTCGTGATTTGAGCCTTGATTGAAAGCAGATGGAGGGCGAATAACAGTATCGTCGTTCGATTGTCTGGGAATAGTTTCGTGATTTGAACCTTGATTGAAAGCAGATGGAGGGCGAATAATAGTATCGTCGTTCGATTGTCTGGGAATAGTTTCGTGATTTGAGCCTTGATTGGAAGAAGGTTGCGATCGCCCAGTCATTTGTTCGGGTACGCTAGATTCTGTGGCAAATTTGGCAGCAGCTTGCAAAGCCTGATTTAGTTCTTCTACCGTTGCAAATCGGTTGGCTGGGTTCTTGTGGAGGCATTTCATCACCACGGCTTCTAATTGTACGGGTAAATGCTCACACCCTGGTTGCGAGCGCAGTGGTTTCGGTGGTTCATAAGCATGAGCTAATACCCAAGAAGCCTCACTAACATGACTACCCTTAATGCTGATTCCAAAGGGATCGGCTGCACTCAGCATTTCATAAAGGATAATCCCTAAGCTGTAAATATCACCTCTAGCATCCAGGTTTTGATCGCTTTGGATTTGTTCGGGAGGTGCGTAACGAAATGTACCGATAAATGTACTAGTTATATTTGTAATATTGGAATTTTCTGAAGATTCACTACGAATTTTGGCAACACCAAAATCCAAAACCTTCACCCACTCTCCCAAATCTGTCGGCATCAAAAATATATTATCTGGTTTCAGGTCGCGGTGAACTACCTGAATGTGTTCAGTGGTTTTGCCGCCATCCCGTTGGAGAGTCACTCCTTGATGGGCAAGCTGTAAACCCTTACAAACTTGCGCCATAATCCTCACCGTCCGCTCAACAGACAGCCGCTTTTCGCGCAGCAGTAATTGCCTGAGCGTTTGTCCCCGCAAATATTCCATGACGTAAAATGGAAAACCTTCCGGGGTTACACCACAATCACTAATCTTCACAATGTGGTCGCTTTGCAAAGCAGCACAAACTGCCACCTCCCGCTCAAAACGCTTTCTCATTTCGAGTGATGCGACTAGCGTATCTTTGAGCAACTTCAACGCTACTTGCTGACCAACACGGGTGTCCGTTGCTAGGAAAACTTCTCCCATGCCACCCCCGCCCAACCGTCTGTCTAAACGGTATCGCTGATTATCACCGACGAAGCGACCATTCCAAGAATTAGAAGAAGGTGGGGATTTCATCTGGGGCAACCCATCCTAGTTACTTTAAGTGTTAACTTTATTCAGAGATAATACTAGTATTACAAATATGATTGCTTCATAACTTAGATGAATATTAGTAATATATGCTACTAGTAGTTATCTAATTATACTCAGCTTAACATATTAGTAACTTAAAGTAATGCGATAAATTTGATAAAATGTTAAAACTTTAGACCTAATAGCAGTTGAAATTTGTTCCTGATATTAAGTTAGCGCAAGTTCGACGAGAATCGTCTGCTTCAGTAGTACTGAGTAACTAAAAGAGTAAAACGGTAGAGCGTAAACTACGAACCTAGCAAGTCAAACTTTACAGACAAGTAATTGAATTTAACACTCTTCTTAAATTACACTGCTAATTTTGACTAGCTAATCAGGAGGCTAAGATGGAAAGCAACGCCACAACATGGTGGATATATGCATTATTGTCAGCTGGCTTTGCAGCATTGACAACTATCTTTGCCAAAATTGGGATAGAAAATGTGAATGCTAATTTAGCAACAGCAATCCGAACTGTTGTGATCTTAGTAGTTGCTTGGGGGATTGTATTTTTTCAGGGGAACGTAGTTAATATCTTAGCTATATCCCAAAAAACCATGATTTTCTTATTATTATCTGGACTATCTACAGGGTTATCATGGATTTTTTACTTCCAAGCCTTACAAGCAGGAAAAGCTTCACTTGTCGCACCAATTGATAAATCAAGCTTGGTATTAGTTTTATTGTTTTCAGTTATTTTTTTGGGAGAAACATTAAGCTGGAAGATAATTTTAGGAACTGGGTTAGTAGTCATAGGCACTTTAGTTTTAATTATTTAAAGCCTTAATTAAAAGGATGTTTAAAAAGTTCTACTGTTAAAGTACGTCAGGTAGCTTTAAGTGGAAATTTTCCTACTTCTAACAAGGTGATTTTGATCGTTATCGAGTCTTTTCAATTGAGATACTAGGTGGATTTACGCCATACTGTACTAATAGTTGACAACGCGCTTTTGTCTGCCGTGCTGATAGTCTTGGCTACAACAGGACTTAAAGTTTTGCAAAATATATTCTATTAATGTACTCTGGCGTACATGATTAATATGTGCTATTGCCATGAGGAACGAGGATGAGTAATGTGCTCTCGATAGCCGCAGTGACAGCAGTACTAAAAGTCTTGCTGGAAAATGGTTTAGTCAGCGATCCGATCGCTGCTAGTGTTGGTGATGTGATTGTAACTGCCCTACCGCCGGATCGAATTTCAGTTGAAGCTGATGAGCGTGCCCAAATCAACCTTTTTCTCTATCAAGTGACGCAGAATCGCAATGTTGATTGGGTATCTCAAGAATTTCGGAGCAGGCATTCACGGATTAATGGAAACCCACGCTCTCAGATTCCACCACTAGCTCTCGATCTCCACTACTTACTCACAGCCTACGGAGCCAAGGATTTTCAGGCAGAGCTTTTACTCGGCTATGCAATGCATTTATTACACAAAACACCAACGATCGCATCTGATATTATTGAAAATACTTTGATAAATGCATCTACAACCAATACCTCAAGTGCTTTTTCGCAAGCTGTAGCAAGTGTGTCTGTATCCGCTTTAGCTGAACAAATTGGGCAGATAAAATTGACTCCAGAGTTTTTTAACATGGAAGAAACTTCTAAGTTATGGTCTGCTTTACAAACACACTATCGACCTTCAGCTACCTATTTGGCATCAATGGTATTGATTGAGAGTAGCAATGACAAATCTGAAAGTTTCGACATGATGCCCTTGTCTCAACCGAATATAGAGCAAGTTATAGCTCCGGCCAAAACTGAACAAATAATTGTTGCAGGTACAACATTAGTAATTCGTGGTAAACGGTTACGCGGTGAGATCACACGAGTTCGTTTTGGTAATACGGAGACATTACTAGTACCTCAAGAAGTAAAAGAAACGCAAATCAGCTTGTTAGTCCCGCCAGATTTATACGCAAGCATACAGGGTGTGCAAGTTGTACATTTGACAATGGGCAATGTAGGTCAAACGAATCATTTAGTTGAATCAAACGTGGCGGCTTTTGTCTTACATCCAACAATTACAGCATTCGTCACTCAAGTAGAAAATAGTGGTGAGAATTTACGCACAGCAGAAATTACCGTTAAATTTCAGCCGAAAGTAGGTAAGGCACAGCGGGTAGTTTTGCTACTCAATGAGGTATCAGGTGATAATCCAGTAGCTTACTCTTTCTTAGTTGCACCACCAACCCAAGACACTGATGCGATCGCGATTCCGGTCAAAAATGTCAAACCAGGAACTTATATTGTCCGGGCGCGGGTAGATGGCGCCGAAAGTCCACTTCACAAAAATCAGTTAGGGGAATATGATTCGCCACAGGTGACAATTTTATGAATGCTACGACAATTAATCACAATTGGGATGAGGCAAACTACCGCTATCTATCAGCAGCTCTAGCTGTAGTGCGTGGTATTTTGGAAAATCACACAGCAAAAGAGCAAAATCAATCTGAAGAGAACCACCAAGAGCATTTACAGCAAGCGTTACAGGAAGCCACTGCTGCTATGCCTGCACCATCGGCATTGGAGAGAATATGCAAAATGTTTCGCCTCTCATCCTTTGAGCGCGATCTGTTGCTGTTGTGTGCAGGTATGGAATTAAATGGAGATTTTGCCAAATTGTGTGCCATAGTTCACGGCGATTCACAACGAGCTTACCCAACTTTGGGTTTAGCTTTGGCAGCTTTACCCGATGTCCACTGGGATGCGATCGCTCCAAATGCTCCCTTACGTTATTGGCGGTTAATTCAAATTGGTGATGGTCATTCCCTAACTCTCAGTCCCTTGAGAATTGACGAACGAATTCTGCATTATCTCACGGGGATTCAATATCTTGACGAACGGCTAGCTGGTATCATTGAGCCATTACCAGAGGTTAGCGATTTAGTACCCTCACACCAAGATTTAGCAGAGCGAGTCGCAGCAGTTTGGTCACAAGCTTACAAGGTTAATAGCTTGCCAATTGTCCAGTTATCTAGTGGTGAAACTGCCAGTAAACGTGACATTGCCGCCACAGTTTGTCAACTTCAGGGTTTAAGCTTGTGGGTAATGCCTGCACAAGTCATTCCTTTAGCACCTGGCGAGTTGGATAATCTCATCCGCCTGTGGACTCGCGAGACAATTTTAAGTAAGAGTGCCTTACTCATAGACTGCAACGAACTGGATACTAATGATACAGCGCGGCTGAATGCGATCGCTCGTTTCATCGAACGCACAAAGGGCTTTTTAATAATCACAAGTCGGGAACGGATTGGCTTATCACAACGCCTAGTAGTTAATTTTGACGTACATCAACCAACTAGCAAAGAACAAGGTGCAGTTTGGCAAGATGCACTAGGGGCGAGTGCATCGCAAATGAATGGGCAAGTCAAAACCTTAGTGGATCAATTTAACCTCAGTGCTGCAACCATTCGCGCTGCTTGTGCAGAAGCCGCAGGACAATTAGCACAAACACCAGAAACCGATATCACTAGCATTTTATGGGATGCCTGCCGCGTGCAAGCACGTCCGCGCTTAGATGAACTCGCCCAACGGATTGAGCCATCTGGTGATTGGGATGACTTAATATTGCCAGAAGCGCAGAAACAAGTTCTCCGGGAAATCGCGGCTCATGTGCGGCAACGTAGTACTGTATATAACAATTGGGGTTTTGGGGGCAAAAGTGCTAGGGGATTGGGAATCAGCGCTCTATTTGCAGGTAGTAGTGGCACTGGTAAAACCTTGGGGGCAGAAGTACTGGCCCAGAAATTACGCCTCGACCTCTATCGGATTGACCTATCATCGGTAGTCAGCAAATATATTGGCGAGACAGAGAAGAATTTGCGCCGGGTATTTGATGCCGCAGAACAAGGTGGAGTGATTTTGTTATTTGATGAAGCCGACGCTTTATTTGGTAAACGGAGTGAAGTTAAAGATGCCCGCGATCGCTATGCCAATATAGAAGTTAGCTATCTATTGCAACGTATGGAAAGTTACCCAGGTCTAGCAATCTTGACTACTAACCTGAAGAGTGCAATTGATACAGCCTTTCTGCGGCGGATTCGCTTTGTAGTGCAGTTTCCCTTCCCCGATACAACACAACGAGCCGAGATTTGGCGACGCGTCTTTCCAGCCGAAACCCCAACCGCAGATTTAGATGCTCTGCAACTAGCACGGCTCAATGTCGCTGGGGGTAATATTCGTAATATAGCCTTAAATGCAGCTTTTTTGGCTGCCGATGCTGGGGAAACAGTGCAGATGAAACATGTATTGCGGGCGGCTCAAACAGAATATAGTAAGTTAGAGAAACCCTTGACTGATGCAGAAGTTGGCGGGTGGATGTGATTTTAAAATTTCCACCTTAGTCGAAAACACTGGCAGCTTGATAGGTTGTAAAATTTGTGAGCGATTTCTAGGACAGGCTGTATTTACGCCAACTACCATAGCAAACAAAATTACTCTGGTAATTCACCAAATCTTTCCCGATAGCGAGCAAGCATGGACTCCATTTGAGCAAGTTGTTGCTCGGCTTGTTGACGTTGTTGCTGTTCTTGGCGTGCTACTTCTTCAGGCGTGGGTGTCAGTTGTCCATCGGGAGTGAAAAACCGCAACTTTGATTCATAAACTCCCAAATATAACTGCAATTGCTGACTCCATAACCAACCTGCTTCATTTGCTTGCAGTTCTTGATAACGACCATCTAATAAATGAAATCCTTTAAATTCTAAGCTTACCGGGTCAAACCAAAAATAATCAGGAGTCCGCCAAATATCTTGATATATTTCCTTTTTCAACCCTCTATCAGTAGCAGATGTTTTGTCAGAAAGAATCTCTACAATCACATTTGGGTATTTGCCATCTTCTTCCCAAACTACCCAGCTTTTGCGTATTTTGCGTTGGGTATTTAAAACTACAAAGAAATCGGGGCCTCTAAATTGCTCAGACTTACGCTGATGCGGACTGTAATAAATCGTCATGTTACCGCAAGCGTAAAAATCTTGACGCTCCTGCCACAACCATTCCAAACACTGAATCAACAGCAGTATTTGCCGCAAGTGAAGTTCTGTTTCCAAAGGTGGTTCATCACTGTATAAATCACCAGGAGGAAATATAACATCTTCTGGTGTGTCTTCTAAAATTATTCCTAAATCTTGAGCAGAAGACATAATAATTTCTCGTTTGACAAGATCAATCTAACTTAACCCAATTCATTTTTAAGTGCTGAGTGCTGAGTGCTGAGTAGTAACAAGTATTTAATACTTTACCCCCAGAACTGAGAACTCTTTCCTCAGCCATCTATATAAAACAATTGTAGGGTAGGCACTGCCCACCCTACTCATTCATAACTTAGAATTCGGTACTCAGCAGTTAGTAGGTTTCTACGATTATAAGTCTCGCTCACACAGAGCCACTGCCGACAAAGAATAATTTATACTTAAGTCGATAGCGATCGCCACCCAACAAATTGTATAATTTGATTCAAAAATATGCTTGAGGATGTGAGATGAGCGATCGCATATTTGGGTCTAAGAAAGCAGATACATCCACTTCAAATCCGTCGCTGCTCTCAGCAACAACTCCAACGCTGGCGAATCCAGTGCGCGGCTTTGACATCGCAAAGAAAGCTCCAATCCAAGCATCCTCTGAAGTATCAACCGACCTGCAAGCTGCACAATCTGCTGGCGAAGAATCTTGGGAATCACAAGCTATCAAAAAAAAGCCTGTTCACGACATTAGTAGCATAGCGTTGCGTCGTCCACAAGCAAAACTGACTGTTGGAGAACCAGGAGACCAGTATGAGCAGGAAGCCGATAGGGTGGCTAATCGAGTCATGTCAATTCCTAATACTGCGATGCAACCGCAGATGACACCAGAAGAACAGATTCAAGAGGAAGAAGTGCAAACGAAGCCTCTTGATGTTTACTTTGGGCAAAGGAAATCGCCAGGGAATAATCAGTTGGCTCATGTAGTACAACAGAAAGGTGGAGTGTTGCAAAGAGATGTGTTGCAGAGAGCGCCAAAAAACCCAATAGTTACAGAACTTTCGACAAAACTGCCACTGACGGAAGCTAATGCAAGATTAATTGATGCTTGTCATAATTTAGGTAGTATTTATGTAGATTTATCTGTAGCAAATACTGATTTAATCAGTACAAAATTAAGAATTTTCTCCATAAATTACGATATGGCTTACAGCAATTACTCAAGAGTAATTGGTCAAGGAAGAGCGGAAGCACAAAATCAAACTCTTTGGAGAGGAATATTTTTAGGAATAGGAACAGGTGTTTTAGCAGGTCTTGCCGCCGCCTATATTGCTCCTTCTACTGCTGCCGGATGGTTTGCTCTCACGCTAGCTGATGCAGGTACAGCAGCCGGTTCTTCATTTTTACAAGGAGCTGCGTCTTCGGCAGTAGCTCTTGCTGTATCAGACGCCATAACAACGCGAGGCAGTGATTTACAACCTAGCGGTCTTTCACCGGATATGCTGCGAAGTAATATTTGGGAACACGTTGCATCAATGTATCGTGGTGCATTGCAAACCAATAAAGTATTAGCAAATTTACATAAAAATACTGTTATTCTTGAGCGATTAATTGCAGAAATCAGGGTACAAATTGCTGGTGGTGCATCGTCATATTCACCAGCAGATATACTAACAGCAACTAATACCATGAACGATCGCATTAATGGAATGGCAAGTGTCTTTAGCGAGTTGAGACAAAAAGCAACTGCGATGAGTGCATTTGGTAATTCTATTTTGGCTTATGACCCTACTAAACCTGGAGTCGCTCAAATAGAAAAAGATATTTGGATTATGTGGATGGGAACTTTAAGTAATGATGACTCTGACATTCTTGATTTAGATAATATTGAGGATCATTTGAAGAGTATCGGAATTTTAGGTAATGGTGGTTTATTAGGTGTAGATTTTGGAGACTATACCTCGGAAGATGATGAGCTAGCGGCTTTAGCAGCAGCTCGTCCTCGCGCTGCAACCATAAAAGGGAAGTACGATCAAACCGCTTCTCAATGGACTGCACCAAGTCCTTGAGTCAACTTTTAATTATTTACTTTGATTTGTTTGCAGAGCCGTCTACTAAATCAAAGATTTTACATCGTTTCCAATCTACGACTGGTGACACAGATTTGAGTAGCACACTTTAAAACTTTTTCAACTTGTTTCGGTGCTTTGATTTCAGTAAATAGCTGAATTGCTCGCTCAAAATTTATTTGACTTTCATCAATTTTTGACATCCTTTGATTAGTTAAACCCAATTGAAAATAAGCTTCAGCTAGATCGCATTTAGCACCTATTTTGTCCAAAAGTTCGATTGCTTCTGTATGATTAGCAATAGCTAATGCAAAATTTGTTTGTTGCCGATGGATTTCTGCTAAACCATTGAGTGTTTTTGCTTTTACCTGCATATAATGACTTTCTTCAGCAAAAGTCAAAGCTTGGTGGAATATCTGATTTGCCTGAGAAGATTCGCCTAAATTGACGTATGTTTGACCTAAAATTTGCATGAAATAGACAAATCTCCCAGTTCGTTCTACCAGTTTTTCCTTCGTAATATTTTGATACGCTACATCTGCTAATTGATATGAATGATCGCGCAAACCTAAATAAGAATACACCAAAGCTAAACAAACTGAAGCTTTCTCTGCCCAGCGATGATGCTCGGTATTTTGAGCTAAATAAATTACCTGTTGAAATAACTTTGCGGCCGCCTCTTGTTCCCACAAATCTATTTGATAAAGACCAATACTTAATAAAGAATCTACCTCTAGCATCCTCAGATAGTAAACTGTATGTTTATTTTCTGGCTGAGGTACAAGTGATTTGAGTGCTTGAGTTGCGAGTGTAATAGTCTTTTCTTGACAAGCAATCGCCTGACTAATTTTACCTGTTATCCAATATAAATCGCCCAGTATATTATAAAGTTCGCTGAGATTTTGGTCATTTCCCAGATTATTAACAACTCGATAAATTGCTGCAAGTATCGGTTGAATTAAACCCATGCGATACAACGTACTACCAAGAGGCAAAAACTGCTGCCATTGATTATTTCTGCTTTTTAAAATGACCTTACCCGCCAACTCAAATTCATGAATTTCTATATAGTGATAATATGCTTCTAAAGCTTGCAAAGCATCTTTAAAGGTTTCAATCTGTTTAATACTAGCTGTCCAAAATTCTGCGGCTTTGTGGTTGGCGGTTTCCCATTCATCGGTGAGGCGTAAACGTGCGATCGCCTCTGCACGAATCACCGGATGCAGCCAATATTCACCTTTTTCACACTCCACCAAAGACCGATTTCTTAAGGAGGCAATAATTTGGCGATGTTCAGCAGGTGGAACATCCCAAAGTAAAGAAAACAACCCTTGTGATGAGATGGTGGGTATATCTTGGTAACGATAACATCCCAAACGGCAAAGCAAGCGATAAGCTTGAGGGTCGAGGGCTTGCAGACGATTGATTTGACTAACTGCTAAATTTTTTAAGTCGGTTGCGGCTAACGGATCGGCATGATTTTCTTGCCAATAAAGAGCCATATCACCGTCAAAATCTTCCTGAATCGAACCGCAGAGAATTCCCATTGCTTTAGCATTACCGCCATAAGTGCGATGCATGATTTGCAAAGTTGGCGAATTGATGGCTAATCCTCGGTTGGTAAAAAACTGTTGCCATGCGCTTTCATCTAAACCAGGAAGCCGATAGTGATTCACATTCAACCCAGGTTCACAAAGGCGATCGCGACTAGTAATCAAGGTGACAGATTGCACTCTAGCATCAGCTAAAATCCGCAATAGTTCTACATAGTTGCGGTGAGAAGCAATCAACCCACCTTGTCGATCTAATGCAGGTTCGAGATTGTCAATTAACACCCCAATACGCCGATTGTGGAGTTGGCGTTTGAGTCGCGCCAAAGTTACCCCAAATTCTACCCCAGGTTCTTCGTCAAAATCTTGTTTAAGCCATTCCTCTACAACTCGTTCAGCGGGAGTGATATTTTGCGTTTCCTTCGCCATCAGCAGTTCCAAAACCAAATCAAACCCCTGATGGAGATATTGCTGCGCTAGAGTGGTTTTGCCTAAGCCTCCCTCACCTTGGATAACAATGACTTTCGAGCCTTGATTTACCAAAGTATTCAGGTGAGCGATCGCTTCTGTTCGTCCAATAAAATTGGTATCCTCTAATTTTGGGGTGGGTTGGGGCGATCGCGAGTAATCAATCAGACTGCATGATATTGCAGTAGTTTTTCTCAGAACTCGCTCCAAAGTAGCGCGACAATTACTTTTGGTAATCTTTTCTCGCAATACCTTAGAAAGCAGCTTCCATAACTGAGAACCAGCATCCTTGGCGTGTCCTTCCGTACAACCGTAAGCATGAGCGATATCCAAGTATTTTCTACCCAACCAAACTTGCACAAGAATCACTTTTTGCAAATCGCTCAACCGTTCCCCAGTCTGAGGGGGAATTATGGCATCTAACCATGCTAATGCTGCTTCAGCGTCCATTGTGTAACGACGAGGGTAGTTCAGATTTTAGGGACAACTATAAATTACTTTACAGTTATGTTGCTGGAGTTTTCGGACAAGATTCTGTAAACCCGACTTTTTTCCCGACTTTTATAGAACAGAATTTAGGAGTCAGGATACCCTTTCAGGAAAGCAAGCTACAGAATGAATTCTGTACGACTAACAGATAGCGCAGCGTCTCCGGCTCCACTCCTAAATTCTGACTTCTGAATTCTTCAATTAGCTCAATCTCGTAATAGTCAAACTTAAAGTACCACGATTGTTAAAATACATTATTGGAACATCATTGGCATAACAAAACAACTCCCCACTTGAAGTAGCTTTATACTTCTCCAACTTCTTCCCAATTAAAAACTTTTGTTCACCAGACTGACCAATATTTCCAATTAGGGAAAACCAGTTTTCGTTTGGTTTTCTGCGGAACATCTCAGCCCAACTTAGCCACGGCTGTGTATACCCATCTGCATCACTTCTAATCCATGCATCACACCAAAACTGTTCTCCTTCTACTTCAAATTTATAAGTTGCCCCTATTTCTAGATAAATACCAGTAGCGTTCCAGTATTTCTTCGCATCTATTATTGTTTCTGAAGGAGAGCCAATTTGTAGATTTATCATTTTTATATTAATTTTCCATAATTAGAATGATAGAAACTAGAATTTCACTCATTACATGCTGTTGATAGTGCAGATCAATCGAGACTTAATTGCATCTGCTGTATCTTGGTCAACTTCCTGTTGAATATAGGCAAGCTTTTGAGCTATTCTTCATCGCTACTAACTTAGAAAGCTTAGAAATTTTACCTAGAGTATATCGTCCGCGTCGAATCGTTTAGAATAAAAGTTATTAAGGTAACATCAGCACCATCATTACTTATGGTGAAATCAGACCCTCGTCAATTTCTGCCTAGTAGTGCTGAACTTCCTTGTTCAGACGATACTCCTGTGGATAACGAAGACCAAAACTTTATTCCTAACCTGCTTCTCTTCTTGCTGGAATATATTTGGGCAAACCGTAATGACTGGTTTTTCAGCGTGGATATGGGCGTTTACCATACCACAGGGGTTAGTCCACTTGTGCCGATTGTGCCAGGCGGATTTTTGAGCTTAGGTGTAGAACGCCGCAAGGAAGGCAAATCTCGTAAAAGCTATGTTGTTTGGGAAGAAAACAACATTGTGCCTATCCTGGCTTTAGAAATTGTCTCCTTAACTCCAGGTGGAGAATATGACAAAAAATTAGACACCTATGCCAAGTTAGGAGTACTGTACTACATTATTTACAATCCAGAGTATTGGCAAAGAGACTGTCACCAACCTTTTGAAGTTTATCGCTTAGTAGATGGTAGCTATCAATTGCAAATTGGTGAACCCTTTTGGATGCCAGAAATTGGTTTGGGAATTGGTAGAGGGCAATACGTATCTGGTAATATCCAGCGTCAGGTTTTGTATTGGTATGACCAACAAGGAAAGCGCTATCAAACCCCAGAAGAACAGCTTGAATTAGCGCAAAAGCAACTTGAGCGTTATCGTCAGCAATTTGGGGAGTTGACAGAATAAGGTAAGCATTAGCTTTAAGGTAGCGCCTTCTCCGCTTCTAGCAAAAATAGAATTGTACTTGCCGTCATGTGAAGCTGGTAAGCAGCAAAGTGTTGTGGGACAGTAAGTGGCTGAGAACCTTGACCATGACCTGCATTTTTATTTCTCATAGTAGGAACTCCACTTTCCAGACTTGATTTGAGTGAGGTAACTTGGGTTTGTAAGTAAGTAGGAATCAGATTATTCTGGAAGCAAAGATTAATCAGATTTTTCGCCGTATCTCCAGGTTGATAAGTCCAGCCTTGAATATCACAAATAGTTTTCATAGTACTCTCGAAAGCTTTGAGGCATTCAACAAGGCATTCCTTGTATCGCTCGTGCCGATAATGTTCGTGTGCTTTCAAAAATTCCTCATTCGCTCCTTGAAATCGTGTATCACTTAGCAAATGCAAAACTGGCTTAACTGCCTCAGCATGGATTATCTGAGAATCAACTCTGATAATTTCACCTGACTCATACTGATAGCCTACCCCGTGTTCTCTAAATCTATAGTTTAATGTTTCAATTGCTTCAGTAGGTGAAATTTCTGGATGATATCTTATATAGTGTATGTCTCGCATATAGGGACTATTAATATAGGTAAATATTAATTCTACTACATCAATAACCTGTTCTATATCATCGGTTTTTAACATAAAATTCAATACATCACTAATAGAACTTTTTCTATGTTCTTGTAGCGAAAAGATGCCATATTCACGGCATAAAATATTGTAAATATTTTG
The DNA here is from genome assembly GCF_036917355.1 of Nostoc sp. Lineage (GTDB taxonomy): Bacteria > Cyanobacteriota > Cyanobacteriia > Cyanobacteriales > Nostocaceae > Nostoc. The sequence goes on along the minus strand of NZ_JBALDP010000016.1, from coordinate 29,343 downwards.
GAAGCTCTTTAAGTTATTTGGATGATCGGGATTGCCTATAGTATCGTTAATAATATGAATAATCTGTACGCGAAGCTCTTTAGAGATATAGTCATATCCATAAACATCAAGGAATTCTCCCATAAGTCTTTTTTGACGCTTTGAGTATATATCGTAGACCTTCATACTTATAAACCTCTATACAATACATATATACTACATTAAAGACTTTTTCCCCGACTTTTGCAACTGCATCACATAAAACTGCCGACTTCAGCCGACTGACAAAAGGAAGTGCGATCGCTTAGTTTTGTACGGTGTGCTATGCCGCTATCTTACACACCCTTGTATATTGAAGCTTATTCCCTCACATCACAAACTAACCTTTTAAATAAAGACAGAGAAATAATAGTTGTGTTTAACAAAATTTGCGCTTCATTAAAATCAGCATCACCCGTAATAAAAAAATCTGCTTCTGCTGCAATAGCACAAGCTAAAAACTTTGCATCTTTCCTATCTCTGGAGAAATCAACCTCTACATCCACATCAATTAGTGTTGTCACTGAATCAATTAAATAAACCCATCTTTCGTATTGTGCCTCAGTTAATTTTAAACGAGGACGCTTTAAAACTTCCTTATCCTCTGCGATAATTTCTGCCGATACAGCCCACTCAAAAGCAGAATTAGCAATCACAAATAAAATTACTGCCTCTGGATTTTTATTAGCTATAGCAGCAGAGACTACGATATTAGTATCAATAATAACTTTCATTCTCCCCGTCTATAGGCTTCAATTTCTGCTACTATTTCCTCATCACTTAAAGGATTATCTGCGTGTATCGCTTGTATTTCTTTGAATAGCTTTTTTAATTCTTCTGCTAAAGTAACCCTTTGATTATCGTCTGTCAAAATAATCACCTCAACTCTCTGCCCTGCTTTAAATGGTAAATCAGATAATACTAACTGCTTTGGATCAGCAATGGTGATATATGTTTTATAAGCGTTCATGATTTATCCTGTTACTCAACTTTTATCTACCCTTGTTCTAACAATTTCGCTACATTTTCTGCAATTCTCTCTTCTAACTTTGTAAAGTCCTCTTAGAAGGGCAAGGTTTGAAACCCAAATTTTCTCTAACCAACTTTTTCCCCGACTTTTGCAACCCTATCACATAAAACTGCCGACTTCAGCCGACTGACAAAACGAAGCGCGATCGCTTAGGCTATTGGGCATAGAGATAAAAATTTAAGTATAAAAATATGCTTAACACCCTCAGCCCAATCACAGAAGACTTAGCAGGTCAAAACTATCCCAGCCTCCATTACTTACAAACACAGCGCCGCATTCGTTCCCTCATAGACAGATATATTGCAGTTGAAAAACTACACGAGCGTCTGCAAGATTTACCGATACAGTTGGCCAATCCCCAACCGCGTCCCTGGAAACACATCGACTGGCAAACAATTAATTGCAATCAAATTATCGGTTTAGACGCAGAGGTATTTTTATCTATCTTGATAGGTGCGATGGATACAGAAGCTCCGATTCGCGGCTATACCCAAACCAGTCGGCAGTATTTGGAAAAATTGCATCCTCAGATGGCTCGATTTGTTGGTGGAACTGTCGGTAAAGATGGCGAACTGCTGGAACTTGGTTTGTGGGAAAAGGAAGAACGTCAGCACACACCTGCATTAATCAAAATCTACACTCAATTAACAGGCGAGAAAATTATCCCAAAACTTCGGACTGTTAGAAGCTATCTTCCCACAGATGACGCCAAGGAAGACTTATATCGCCACGGCTTACACCGCATTGCCACAGAATACGGTGCAACCTGTCTTTATATTTGGTTGATGGCTCATACCACTGGCGCACTCCAGGATGTTCTAGAGGAACTAGCACACGATGAAATCAACCACATGACCAAATTCTGGGGGTTTGGAGTCTGGACTTTCCCTGATACTGGGTTGATGCGAATTGGACGCACGCTGATTAAAACGCGATCGCCAAACTATCAGCGTAGCAACCTGATGCGTACTCTCCGCCGCATGATGGGTACACTCAACTGGAATGCTTGGTCATTAACCAACAAAACAACTCTCCTATTTACCTTCACTTACACAATGCATCGCTTGTGGAGTTGGAACAATAGCCTCACACCAGAGTACTTACAAAATTTATTTGAAACTAATTAGTCAAAACAAAGGACAAATGACAAATACTTCGGCTTCGCTCAGTACAAGTGACAAATCAAAATTACCCACAGATTTAAACCCCCAAAAGATACCCCAACATATCGCCGTCATCATGGATGGTAACGGCCGATGGGCAACCAGTCGAGGATTACCGCGCATCGCTGGACATCGCCAAGGAGCAAAAACACTCAAAGAACTATTGCGTTGCTGCAAAGATTGGGGAATCAAAGCGTTGACAGCCTATGCTTTCTCAACAGAAAATTGGCAGCGTCCCATTGAAGAAGTGAATTTTCTGATGCATTTGTTTGAGCGATTACTACGCCGCGAGTTGGCTCAGATGCATCAAGAAGGAGTACGTATCTCGTTTATTGGAGATTTATCGGCTTTACCCAAGTCTCTACAGATGGAAATGGAACGTTCAATGACAGAGACGTTGAACAATCAAGCAATCCACTTTACTGTTGCAGTCAACTACGGTAGCCGCAACGAAATTACCAGAGTTTGTCGTCAAGTAGCTCAACTCGTGGAACAGGGCGAACTCAGCGCCCAAGAAGTGAATGAAAGTCTTGTAGAACAACACCTCTACACAGCAAATACTCCAGAACCCGATTTGCTGATTCGTACTAGTGGTGAGATGCGATTGAGTAATTTTCTCTTGTGGCAAATGGCGTATACAGAAATGTATTTCACCGATATTCTTTGGCCAGATTTTAATAGACAAGCATTTCATCAGGCTTTGTTGAGCTACCAAAGTCGCGATCGCCGTTTTGGTCAAGTTAAAGCTTCATTATCAGCTTAGTGTACCAAACACCAGACATCGCTTGAAAAAGGCAGGAGGCAGAAGGCAATATTCCTTCTTCTTCCTTTTGATAAAGTAAAAGCACCCACACTACCACGATGGTATATGAGCGCTCATAAATAAAAACATTATCGAGGATAATCTATCTGCTATGACAGACCGAAGTAACTATAAGAATAGCAGGCACTGGGTAAATAAACTGCAAGGGTAGTTACAAATGTTTTGTTAAAAATATTACTTACCATCAGGTATTGTTTATTTTACTTAAATGTGATATGGAAGACTGTTGTGAGGTCTACAGTAGGCTACAACCCCAAAAGAAATTATTTCCATTATTTTCTTGCTGATTTTACCTACACCCAAATTGAGCAGCGATCGGAGCGTCTTAATTTTTTTGAGTAAATTATTCTTTGTTAGGTATTGAGCCGAGGATTTCTGCTCAATATCTATATTCCTTATCACAAAATCTGACTTATGTAAATTATTTTTTTGTCAATATAGCAATCCAATTTTTATTTGAACAGAGAAAATTTGGAAGGTTTATGAATCATGCATTTTACGTAATGCATTGTTCAAAAACCATTTAGGATTACTATCGTAATTATAAAAACTATCAATATGATGTATTGTTAATTCTTTCCAAAAATAGTATTTACTATAATTTAAGACTTGCGATATAAGCTGATGTTTTGATAAGTCAATTCAGAAAAAGCCTGATATCAAAAATTTAAAGTTAACAAGACCTCTTGCTAAATCTACTTTAAATTTACTTATCAATTTATTTTAAAATCGCAATCAATTTTTTCACTATTTTATAGGTGTTGGGAGTTATGATGGCAAAGTATCTACTAGCTTTTGCTAGTGGGATGGGATTTTTATGTTTAATTGCTGGGTTATCACCTGTGCAAGCCCTTCCTAGTTTAGAAAATGCAGATAAAAACGTAGCTGTTAATCAAGATGATGGCAGTTATGAAAATAATTATTCTCATCATAGCAATTTAGCAAATAAAATTTCCAGTGAATTGCTAATAGCTAATGAAACTAAAAACAAATTACCTTCAGTCAATCAACAGCAAATAAATCAAGATTTAAAAGTAGATTCTGCCGTTAACTTTTGGCAGCCAATCACACCACAATCGGCAAATTCATCTCTAACCTCATACAAACTTGCACAAGTAACATCCGTATCCCAATTGTCTGATGTACAGCCGACCGATTGGGCTTTTCAGGCACTACAATCTTTAGTCGAGCGCTATGGTTGTATTGCAGGTTATCCCAATCAAACCTATCGCGGTAATCGGGCGATGACTCGCTATGAATTTGCTGCTGGCTTAAATGCTTGTTTAGAACGAATCAACGAATTGATTGCGACTGCAACTGGTGATTTGGTCAAGAAAGAAGATTTAGCCTCGTTGCAGAAACTACAAGAACAATTTGCGGCGGAATTGGCAACATTGCGGGGTCGAGTAGATGCTGTAGAAGCTCGCACAGCAGAACTAGAAGCAAATCAGTTTTCTACTACGACCAAACTCAATGGAGAGGTAATTATTGCTGGTGTTGGTGCTAGCGGTGGCGCTCCTAATGACAGTGACCCGAACATCATCCTAGTCAATAGAGTGCGGTTAAATCTCACCACTAGCTTTACTGGTAAAGATTCATTAATTACTGGATTGCAAGCTTATAACTTTTTGGGTGGAGCCGATGGACAGGGTAGCCTGCAACAAAGTTTAGGATTAGCTTCACCACTTTTAAGTGCAAGTAGCGCTCGTACCAGTTTTGAGCCGCAATTTCCGGGGTTAAATGTCAATACTTTGTCTAGTGTTGGTGCAAACAGTGTTCAGCTTTATAAATTGCTGTATGTCTTTCCCGTCGCTAATAAATTAACCTTGTTTGCAGGAACTGCGGCAGAGACATCAGATGCTTTCCCAGTAATTACGCCTTTTTATGGTGAAGGACAAGAATCAATATCTCGTTTCGCCGGCTTGAATCCTGTGTTACGGGTTTCTGGTGGGACTTCGGGTACTGGTTTGGCATCGGCGGCGGGATTTATTTTTAACATTTCGCCGAGTTTTGATTTAAGAGCTTTATACGGCAGTGTAAATGCCAATTTACCCGAAAAATCTGCTAGTGAGGCAGTACCAGGAGTTTCTACTACACCTTTGGGAGCAGGTTTATTTAGTGGTAGTAGTATTATTGCCACACAGTTAACCTTCAAGCCAAGTCCCGCTCTGGATATTGGCTTAAACTATGCCCACAGTTATCACGAAATCAATATTTTGGCTACAGGATTAGTTAGTAGTGATATCGGTGCTTTAGCAGGGGTTGCAACTGGAACACCGCTCACACTCAACTCTGTTGGCGGTACGGTAACATGGCGATTATCCCCCAAAATAGCATTATCTGGCTACGGTGCAGCGATATTTGTTGATGCTGCTTCAAATAGCGTGGATGCTTCCACCACCTTTACAAGTTGGATGGCGGGAATTCACTTCAGAGATTTATTCAAGTCAGGGAACACTGCCGGGATTCTTTTTGGTCAGCCGCTTTTCCGTAGTGATACTGGTGGTTCTGCTCAACTTACTCCCACAGGCGACAATCGGGCGACTCCTTACCATTTAGAAGCCTATTACCGCCTTCAAGTTAGCGATAATATCAGCATTACCCCTGGTGCATTTGTTCTCTTTAACCCAGAAGGTAACGGCAACAATGAGACTACGACTGTAGGTGTACTTCGGACTACTTTTACGTTTTAAGAGATTGGGAGTAGAGTCAAAGTCCCCCAATAAATTGGGGGATTTAGAGATTGGGTAACAAAGTTTACAGTCATAAAAATATTGCCCTGTTTCACTAATATCGTGACAAATATATAGTCGCATTGCCCAAAATAGACCTCTTGCAAAAATATGTTTTTGCACTCTTAGGGAAAAGGGTAAAGGTTAAAGGGAAAGTATTTTGAGTTTCTTTACCCTTTCCCCCTTACCCTTTACCCCGACTTTTGCAAGAAGTCTAATCTGTTGTGCAAAACTAGTGTGATGTCTACGGTGATGACTGAGCTTACGAAGGGTCAAAGTGCGGGCTACACTAAAAATAAAGTGTCTAGCTGTAGCTGATCGTAGATATCGCCCTACAGATAACCTAATTATTTCTTTTGGCTGATTTACCAGTTTGATTTGAAAGGTGGTGCTTTTGTATAACCTGCTCAATCTGGCAAGTCACCGCATCTATTCTATGTTTAACCTTATCAAAATCAATGTTTACCCAAATATAGGCTTTATCAGGTCTTTGATGCTTGTGATTCATATATTGTGTTACTTGTCAATATATTTTGTTATATCTATACAATATAATCTTCTCAATTTCTAAACTACTTTCTCTAGACATATAAGTAAATATGCTTAACATTTACTTAAGGTTTTATCGCAATCTGATTTGATTTTTAAACTTATTTGCGTGCTACTCAAAGTACAGCGCAAACGCCATAGACAGGTAATAGGGAATCAGCCTTTTCGAGTTGTAAGAAGTTATTTATGCAATTAAATATGAGTCCTATATAGGACTCATATTTGATTTCTGAAAAATAAAATTGGCTAGAAGCTTGTCATACAAAGCTTTGTTTCTCAGTATACTTAGCAATATTCAAGTATGATTCCTATAGCTTCTAGAAGTTGAATAAAACAGTGATTTGATTAACATGGGCGCACATTATTATCTATCTACTGAAAGAGACGCGATATTTCTTTCGCGCCTCTAAGAACTAAAATCAAAATTCTAAGTATTAGCTTAAACCTTTGTTTGTAGATATTGAACTAACTGCGGTGCTTGCATCACTCCCTCGATCCTATCCACAGGCTTACCCTGCTTAAACAGTACTAAGGTTGGCAGAGAAGCAATTTTATACTCAGTAGCCAAATCTGTGTATTTTTCTGTGTCGATTTTGACAATCCTTAAGCGATCCTTAAGTTGGGCATTGACTTGCTCTAAAATTGGCACCATCATTTGACAGGGCCCACACCAGTCAGCATAAAAATCTACTAATACAGGTACATCAGAAGCAGACAGCATCTCTTCAAAGCTGTTGAATTGCTTTTTAGTTGCCATGTGACACACACCGATTTTCAATTGTTTGTTTCAATAGTAATTCTTAGAAAATAAAATCGGTATAGGTTCATGGGTTTTTGTTGGCAAAAGATTAGATTAGTTAATATAGAATGATTTTGCAGCCGAAAATATTAAATAATTATAATAAAATACGTATTTTTTTGAGGTTGTGCATCTGCATTAGATATGTATTTAAACCTATTCTGACCAACCAAATAATTATCAAGGCGTTCACAAGAGTGAAATCTACGAAGGGTGTAGCTGCAACACTTTCTAGTCTATCCAACCAGGTGAATATATTGCTTCAAGTTATTCATCCATTCACAGAGAAATAACTATAGATATTTAATTATAGTAAAAGGTTAATTCTTGTTATTCGAGTTATACAGTAATCCTATTTGATTTGTGAGAATTGCAACCCGCATCCCCGACAACTTTATCAAGTCGGGATCTTGTTTCTGCGCGTTTGATTCAGGATAGCTATATCTAGCTAAATACCACGGACAAACTCGATCTATTAGCTATCTAATTTGCAGGATGACAGCAAGATTGTCATCCTGCAAGAGTGAGATTTTATTCAGACAATATTCAGATGTTCCCGAAATCACCATAAGATAATTAGCGCGGTATTTCTAAGATTGAGGAACATTAAATGACACTATTACAAGATAAAGTCGCAATTGTCACAGGTGCATCACGAGGAATTGGTCGAGCGATCGCAATTGAATTAGCCTCACAAGGAGCGATCGCAGTTGTCAATTATGCCAATTCTAATGCTGCTGCTGAGGCAGTTGTTACAGAAATTACAAGTGCGGGAGGTCAGGCGATCGCCTTACAAGCAGATGTTTCTAAAATTGAGCAAGTAGACGCACTAGTTAACGCCGTTATGGAAAAGTTTAAGCGTGTGGATATATTAGTCAACAATGCAGGTATTACCCGCGACACACTGCTTTTGCGTTTGAAGCCAGAAGATTGGCAAGCAGTAATAGACCTGAATCTAACTGGTGTTTTCTTATGTACACGCGCTGCCAGTAAAATCATGCTCAAGCAGCGATCGGGGCGGATTATCAATATTACCTCCGTTGCTGGGCAAATGGGCAACCCAGGCCAGTCAAACTACAGCGCCGCCAAAGCAGGTGTAATCGGCTTCACCAAAAGCGTTGCCAAAGAACTCGCTACTCGCGGCATCACGGTTAACGCTGTCGCCCCTGGATTCATCACCACCGACATGACCAGCGATCTCAACAACCCCGAAGATATTCTGAAATACATCCCACTCGGTCGCTTCGGTCAACCTGAAGAAGTTGCTGGAATGGTGCGTTTCCTCGCTGCCGATCCCGCCGCCACCTACATCACCGGACAAGTCTTTAACGTCGATGGCGGCATGGTAATGGCCTAAATAGTTGAGCTAAATAATTGAGGGGTAGCTATTTTTCGTAGTTGGAGCTAGCTTTAGCGCCAACTACGAACTTATTAAATAAAATTTGACAGACTAGTTATGAAAACAGACTCTATTTTTTATCATTTATTTCAAACTTTCCCCAGTGCTTTTTTTGAATTAATTAATCTGCAACCATCAGAAGCAAATGCATATAATTTCGCTTCAGTAGAATTAAAGCAAACAGCATTTCGCATTGATGGAGTTTTTCTTCCTGTTGCTGACACTAGTCATCAGCCGATTTATTTTGTAGAGGTTCAATTTCAAAAAGATAATGAATTTTACGCTCGTTTATTTTCAGAAATATTTCTGTATTTACGACTTTACGCACCTACTTCCGATTGGCGAGCAGTAGTTATATTCCCTCGCCGTAGCCTTGAACCAACCCAAGTACAACCGTATCGAGTCTTACTCGAAAGCCAACTTTTAACGAGGCTATATTTAAACGAGCTTGGAGAAGTAACTGAATATTCCTTGGGAGTTGGTATTATCAAATTAGTAGTTGTAAATAAAAAACAAACTCCCATATTAGTCAAAAGTTTGATTACAAAGACACGTTCGGAATTAAGCGATAAAGCACTTTAAAAAAAAGTGCTAGCTAGATTTAATAGAAACAATTGTAGTTTACAAACTACCGCGTATCAGTTGTCAGGAGTTGATAAAAATGTTTGGACTCGGTGATTTTGATATAAAACGACTAGACTTTATGAGGAACTCAAGCAGGAAACAACTCTAGAGCTAGTCATGCGCCAGTTACGACGACGCATTGGTAATTTGAGTCCGCAATTGCAAGAGCGTATCAGCCAGTTATCTATCGAACAGCTTGAAAATCTAGCCGAGGCACTGTTGGATTTTTCCACAGAAGGAGATTTAGTTGCTTGGTTGCAAGACAATTTAACTCAAGCTTGAATTTTTGGTGGACTGAATAAACATAGTAGGGCTAGCACTGCAATGCCCACCCTACAAGCAACTAAGGCTGTTGGCGTATCCTTTGCCAGACTGTAAAGCCCAAAAGCAGGATAATGCTACTAGCGGTTGTCAGCATCACAGCCAAACTCATACCTTGTATTCTCATCGCCAGCAAGTTGAAAACTAAGGTAATTGACCAAAGCGTAAACGCAGCATTGCGCTGGGAGAGTCCCCAAGCAAGTAAGCGATGGTGCAGGTGGTCTTTGCCAGGAGTACTGAGAGGGTTGTTTCCTGCTAATAGCCGCCGCACAAATACTTGAGTAGTGTCTAGCACCGGTAACAACAGAAATAAAACCGTAGGAATTAGCGCATAAACTGTGTTTTGTTGCAGTTTGCCTAAAATACTAGTTGCTGCCAGGACATAGCCGAAAAAGTATGCTCCGGCATCACCCATAATAATTCGTGATGGATGGAAATTATGGCGCAAAAATCCTAGTGCAGCACCTCCCAAAGCTGCAAGTACTAAGATTGCCGCGGCACGATTGTTAAATTGAGCTGCAACGCCCAACAAACTCATGGCGGTAATAAAGCTAATTCCTCCTGCCAAGCCATCCATACCATCCATCAAATTGATGGCGTTGGTAATCCCTACTACCCATAGTACTGTTAGCAACATGGACAGAAGTGAGTCGATGGGAGTGCCAAACAGGACTTTGACACTGATGCCATTAGCTACCAGCAAAAGTGCCGTGACAATTTGCGCCCACAATCGCACAGAGGGCGGTAAGCCAAACTGATCGTCAATAAAGCCCACAAGGACTAATATCGAACCCCCCAACAGAATAGTGAGCACCTGAGCCAATACGTTTTGGAGTTCGATCGGTCGTAAAAGGCTAGCTAGTACCAGCGCAGCAATCACGCCCGCGTAGATAGCTAGCCCCCCTGCATTGGGTAGAGGTTCTCGGTTGAGTCGCCGTGCATTGGGTTGGTCAGCCCAACCTACCCGCAAGGCGAATTTGCGTACTGTCGGAATTAAACGCCAAGTTACAAGCCAAGCCAAGAGGAACGTAAATACTACTGCCAACCAGCCGGTGCCGCTAGGGTCGGCAATACCAAGGGATTTAAGGGAGTTGTCTAGATTCATCTCCCAATTCAAGCATTACTGCCTGTATCTAATATGAGCATCACCTGTATATTAATCAATTTTTTTATTTCCATTTGTAACTTGAGCCGCTTGAGAGATTAGCACTCTGGCGCTGTGAGTGCTAAATTGTCTAATGGAAGCGCTGGAGAAATGAAACATGGCGAAAATTATTGCATTTGACGAGGAATCTCGGAGAGCTCTAGAAAGGGGTGTTAACGCCCTTGCCGATGCTGTAAAAATCACCTTGGGGCCTAAAGGTCGCAATGTCCTTTTAGAGAAAAAATTTGGCGCACCTCAAATTGTCAACGATGGTATCACTGTTGCCAAAGAAATTGAATTAGAAGATCCTTTGGAAAATACTGGTGCAAGACTCATCCAGGAAGTAGCCTCAAAAACTAAAGATGTCGCTGGAGATGGTACAACCACCGCCACAGTTTTAGCACAAGCCTTAATTCGAGAAGGTTTGAAGAACGTCGCGGCAGGTAGTAACCCTGTTAGCTTGAGACGCGGGATCGACAAAACTATTGAGGCATTGGTACTGGAAATTGCCAAAATAGCCAAGCCAGTAGAAGGAAGTGCGATCGCTCAAGTTGCGACTGTTTCTGCTGGTAACGATGAAGAAGTTGGCCAAATGTTAGCTCAAGCAATGGAAAAAGTCACCAAAGATGGTGTAATTACCGTTGAAGAATCTAAATCCCTGACAACTGAACTAGAAGTAGTTGAGGGGATGCAGATTGACAGGGGTTATATTTCTCCCTACTTCGTCACCAACAACGAACGGCAAATCGTCGAATTTGAAAACGCCCGCATCTTGGTGACAGATAAAAAAATCAGCAGTATCCAAGATTTAGTGCCGATTTTGGAAAAAGTTGCCCGTTCTGGTCAGCCTTTGCTGATTATCGCTGAAGATGTCGAAGGTGATGCTTTGGCAACTCTGGTGGTGAACAAAGCGCGGGGTGTACTAGCCGTGGCTGCCATTAAAGCACCTGGGTTTGGCGATCGCCGCAAAGCTTTGTTAGAAGATATTGCGATTCTCACCGATGGACAGTTGATTTCGGAAGAAATCGGCTTAAGTTTGGATACAGCTGCTGTAGAAGCGCTGGGAACTGCCCGCAAAATCACCATTGACAAAGAAAGCACCACAATTGTCGCTGGCAGTGTCACCAAGCCAGAAGTACAAAAGCGGATTGGTCAAATTCGCAGACAGTTGGAAGAAACCGATTCTGACTACGATCGAGAAAAACTCCAAGAACGCATCGCCAAGCTTGCTGGCGGCGTGGCAGTGATTAAAGTGGGTGCGGCAACCGAAACCGAACTTAAAGACCGGAAACTGCGGATTGAAGACGCGCTCAACGCGACTAAAGCTGCTGTGGAAGAAGGTATTGTTCCTGGTGGTGGGACAACCTTGATTCACTTAGCTAAGGCGGTAGAAGCGATTAAAAAGACCCTAGAAAATGACGAAGAAAGAATTGGGGCTGATATTGTCGAACGAGCGCTAGAAGCCCCCTTGCGCCAAATAGCAGATAACGCTGGTGCTGAAGGTTCTGTAATCGTCTCTAGAGTCCGTGAGAGCGACATCAACACTGGCTATAACGCTGCTACTGGCGAATTTGAAGACTTGATTGCTGCTGGTATTATCGACCCTGCCAAAGTCGTGCGTTCAGCTTTGCAAAACGCTGGTTCCATTGCTGGTTTGGTCTTAACCACCGAAGCGATCGTTGTTGAAAAGCCAGAGAAGAAATCCGCAGCTGCTGCGCCTGATATGGGCGGTATGGGCGGTATGGGTGGCATGGGCGGCATGGGTGGCATGGGTGGCATGGGCGGCATGGGCATGTTCTAATTTCTGCTGACCCAGATCAATATTTTTTAAACAGTTTGTCTTGCCAAGGCAAACTGTTTTTTTGTAGCATTGCTGATTCAGAGGCAATATGTTATACCAATTCGTAATTCGTCAGATTAAATCTGGGTGATGACCAAATTAGCAACCTAAATAATTGCTTAATTTAGAAATTACCGTCTTTATATTAATTTTTGCAAAATAACGTGTAAGTTATGTAAGTTATCCTTATGTCCTTTGTTATTTACTAATGACAAATGACCAACGATCAATGACAAATGACTATTAGGTAATATTGCATGGCACGAAAAATACGTCGCCTTCCTAAAATACTCACCAAGCTGTATGAAGACGAGTTCCATCACCAACCAGGGACTATACCTGGAACTATTTTTATTGATGCAGATGCTCCACCACCAATAATTTTTTTGATTGACTATAACCAAACCAATTTCATTCGCGAACAAATAGAAACTCCAGAGGAGTGTGTCTCTTATCTGGAAGCGGAATCGGTTTCTTGGGTAGATGTACAAGGTTTAGGTAGTCAAGATATATTACAACGATTGGGTAACATTTTTAAGTTACATCCTCTAGTTTTAGAAGATGTAGTCAATGTACCGGAACGTCCGAAAACAGAGGATTATGAAGATCAATTACTTTTCATTGCCCGAATGGTAGTACCAAAGGAAAGAACATGTGGTTTTTATAGCGAGCAAGTGAGTTTGATATTAGGAAAAAATTATCTGCTGACAGTACAAGAGGAACCAGAACATGATTGCTTTGAAGCAGTGCGATCGCGAATTGAAAAAAACAAAGGTACCATCCGTAAACAGGGAGCGGATTATTTAGCTTATGCTCTGTTAGATGCAATTATTGATGGCTTTTTCCCCGTACTGGAGCTTTATGGTGAGCGAATTGAAGAGTTAGAAGAGGAGGTAGTAGTTAGACCTACCCCACAAACACTACAAAATATTTATCAAATTAGGCGAGAATTACTACAACTACGTCGTGCTATCTGGCCCCAGAGGGATGCAATTAATTCCTTGATTCGAGATGGGAGTGAATTGATTAGTGAAGAAGTGCGAATCTACCTGCGAGATTGTTATGACCATACAGTGCAAGTGATGGATATGGTAGAAACTTACCGAGAATTAGCATCTGGATTAATGGATGTGTACCTTTCGGCAGTGAGTAATAAAATGAATGAAATCATGAAGGTGCTAACGATAGTTTCAACAATCTTTATTCCACTGACTTTTGTGGCCGGAATATATGGTATGAATTTCAAGACTGAAAAATCGCCATATAATATGCCTGAATTAGATTGGTATTTTGGCTATCCACTTTGCTGGGCACTAATGATAGCGATCGCAGTTAGTTTGCTATTCTTTTTTTGGCGACGAGGCTGGTTGCAAAATTCTGTAGTAATCAAGCGCAATTAAAAATTGTAAATTAGCGACAAGTCAAATATATATTCATTAGCACCGGGAGTTAAGATTTTTGAGTTATGAGGAGTAGCGACCAGAATTTAGTAGTTTTGACGATTTATATTATCGGTGTTTCTTATGTTTTCAACCGCATGATTGAATCCATCGATGACCAAGTTAAATTTGAGTTTAAAAAAGGAATCGTTGACGAGCAACTCAAAGAACAAAATCTCGATGATAAAATTGGAATTTCTTTTAAACTCAAATCCTCATACCCAATTGACGATTTGAAAGATTTAGGAATTAGCATTGAAAATAAATCCGATCAGGTTGCTATATACGTTGACTGGGACAACAGTTCTTTAGTCGTTGAACATAGCAAGCAATCGCGCCGTGTAATTCGGAAATCACCAGACTTAACCCGCGACTTAGCAGTACCCCAAAGTCCGAGCCTGATTGCTCCCAAGAAAACACTTTCTGAAACAGTGACAGCAGAAGATGTTTTCGAGCGCGATCAAGTAGCTGGAACCTATTCAGCAAAAAAACCACTAATTGATATCAACGGGCTAAAAAAAGGGCAAAAAAAATTATACAACGACTTTCTTAACAGAAGAAAAGAGTTGGACTTTTCTTTGCAATTAGTGCTGAGGATATCTGAAGTGCGTTTAGGTTTAGCCCCAGGTCGTGATTTTCCTCCCATTAGCATTATCAATTGTCCTTTCACTGTTAGGAAACTACCTTGGACTTACGCTTTACCTTGGAATAAAAAAAAGTAATCCCATGTCAACATACTACGCCAACCAAAGATTACACTGGATCTAAGGAGAGAGTAGGCGCAGGCGGTTGCAGATCGGTCATAGTTACTGGTTTGAGGAAAGTCCGGACTCCCGAAAGACCAAACTTGCTGGATAACGTCCAGTGCGAGCGATCGTGAGGATAGTGCCACAGAAAGATACCGCCAGATCAATAAAAAATTAAAAATTAAAAATCTAAAATGAGTAATTTTTAATTTTACATTTTTAATTGATCTGGTAAGGGTGCAAAGGTGCGGTAAGAGCGCACCAGCAGTATCGAGAGGTGCTGGCTCGGTAAACCCCGGTTGGGAGCAAGGCGATAGGAACTACGGTTGGTCTTTTACCAGTTCCGCTCAATGAGAGCCGCTTGAGGCGTTTGGTAACAAACGTCCCAGATAGATAACTGCCCTCGCAAGAGAACAGAACCCGGCTTATGTCCTGCTCTCTCCCCTTTAATGGAGTATGAACCTTTCATGGTTTGTACTCTATTATTTTTTGTACGGGTTTTGTGCGTAAGCGAACGCGAGTGCGTCTCGTAGAGAAGCTCGTCGTAGACATCGCTAATTCATCATCTAAAGCATCTAAAGCATTCCCAATATCTCTAATGCTGTATCCAAATACCATTTAACCCGATAGAGTCCAAACAGTTTCTCTTGACTGTAACGTGCTGGGTACTCTAGCTTCCTTCCCTCCATCGTCACCTTGAGCAATGCTGACTGCTCTGGTGTCAGTGTTCCCATAGCTTCTAGTGTCGCTTCTAGCGCTTCTACTTGAGAAAGCATAGGAGATTTCAATCCTTTATTTTCTGACACTTGCTTGCAGGCTATAACAGGGAAGGTCAGGAGTGCATTAATATAGGATGCCTTATCAGCAGGGTTTCCTATTGCTTGGATGCCGTACTGTATCAGACACAAATCGCGTAATGCTCTCAAGCTTTTAACTTCTAATTCTGTGCGCGTAAACATAAAATAGAGTTACCTCTTGTAAAAGTGGGAATCGGTGGTGAACTAGTTTGCAAGACACGAACACCACCGAATTAAACTCTATTCCGTTGTTAACATCGACTTCAAGCTATATTTACGTTTCTATATAAATGGCTAAAGCTAAGGGTAAACCTGAAAATTTTGGAAACCAACCAAGCAAGGAATTAACTGAACAATTGAATTTTCGTGTCACCAAGGAAATGAAGCAAGAAGTGAAAGCTAAAGACGATCCTCCTGAATTTTGCCGTCAAGCTATCCAAGAGAAGCTAGATAGAGAGAAGTAGCGAAAAGTTGCTAGAGTAATAGTCCAAGAGATTTAGATATATAAGTATAGATAACTAGTTACCTTCCCCTCTGCTCCCCTGCCCCTCTGCCTCCTTGCCCCTTCCCCTTATCATGCAATGCCCCTTGCCTATCCACGCCGCCAACGGCAACTCGAAAGTTTAGTCCAAAAATTTGGTTTGTCGCTAGAAGCACCTATAAAGTGGGAATTGCTAGATTTAGCTCTCACTCATCCCACTGTCTCTGATTCGGCAAATTATGAACAGCTGGAATTTGTTGGCGATGCAGTAGTGCGGCTGGTTTCGGCTGTTGTGTTATGGGAAAATTATCCCGATTGTCCAGTAGGGGATTTTGCGGCAATTCGTTCGGTGTTGGTGAGCGATCGCATTCTCGCCCAATTGGCCAGAGTTTATGGTTTGGAGTTATACTTACTAGTCGCTGGCAGTGCTACCGCCGATAAAGTTGGTCTAGAGTCACGGCTGGCAGATGCCTTTGAAGCAGTTTTGGGTGCGCTTTACTTAAGTACTCAAAATCTGGAATTGATTCGCTCTTGGCTAGATCCTCACTTCCACGAACTAGCAACAGAAATTCGCCTCGATCCTGCCAGACTAAATTACAAAGCTGCTCTCCAAGAATGGACTCAGGCGCAATTTAAAGTTTTACCAGAGTATCGGGTTGTGGAAGTCACTCAACCGCACCGCAATCAAGAACGTTTTCTGGCTGAAGTGTGGCTGCACGGAAACAAACTCGGAGAAGGTAAGGGGCGATCGATCAAAACTGCCGAACAAGCCGCAGCCAAAGTAGCTTTTTTAGCAATTCCTAATCCGCAAATACCCTGAGCTTAAAAGAAGGGCAATTAGTCGATAATCAGTTGATTGTCAGTGGTCATTTGTCCCTCATCCTTTGTATACAAATAACTAATGACAAATGACTAATAACTAATAGCTAATGACAAATAAAATTAAAATTGCTGTCATCGGAGTTGGGCGTTGGGGAGTGCATCTGTTGCGGAATTTTTTAGCGCATCCCCAAGTAAATGTAGTTGCTGTAGTAGATCCCCATCCAGAACGATTAGCGGCGGTAAAGCAGCAGTTTAACTTAGACGAAAATGTATTATTAACAACTCAATGGCAAGATTTAAAGACAATTCCAGGGTTGACAGGAGTGGCGATCGCCACTCCTGCTACCACCCACTATGCTTTAATTAAAGACGCTCTCCAACAGGGATACAATGTTTTAGCAGAAAAGCCCCTAACTCTCAATCCAGCAGAATGTCGGGAACTTTGCTATTTAGCAGAACAGCATCATTTGATACTAACTGTTGACCATACTTATTTATTTCACCCAGCAGTTGAGCGAGGAAAAGCTGTCGTACAAGCGGGTAAATTAGGTGATTTACGCTATGGCTACGCCACCCGCACCCATTTAGGGCCTGTCCGGCAAGATGTTGATGCGCTGTGGGACTTAGCTATTCACGATATTGCAATCTTTAACGCTTGGCTTGGTCAAATTCCTATAAAAGTACAAGCAACGGGTACTGTGTGGCTACAGGGAGCAGGGGAGCAGGGGAGCAGGGGAGCAGGGGAGCAGGGGAGCAGGGGCGCAGAGGTGAGTCCATCGGATTCTTCTGTGCCTCAAGGTTTAGCTGATTTAGTATGGCTGACACTCACATATCCAGATGGCTTTCAAGCTTATATTCACTTGTGCTGGCTGAATTCTGATAAACAGCGACGGCTGGGAATTGTAGGCAGCCTTGGCAGCTTGATTTTTGATGAAATGTCAATATCATCACCCCTAACCCTGCTACATGGTGAGTTTGAACAGCAAGGGAATCAATTTATTCCTGTGAATCAAAGACAGATAGCGCTGGAATTGGAGCCAGGAGAACCATTGGGGCGAGTTTGCTCCTCCTTTGTTGCCTCTATTCTTAACAATACTCCCTCAGAGATTTCGTCTGGCTGGGTAGGCACTGAGTTAGTAGAAATTCTTGCTGCTCTAACATTATCTCTTAGCCAAGGTGGTACACCTGTTTTTTTGAGCGATCGCATCGTTAAGGATCAAAAGTCTCAGGATTACTGATGAATATGGACTTTTGACTAAATTACGTCTTGAAAGTCCCATTTGCACAAACTTCTGATTTTGGAAGACTTACCAAGATAGTTTGTAGGGGCGAAAGACGAATCTCGCAAGTCTCATTTCCAAATAGCAACTGTGACTTCGGCAGCTTTTCTTTCTCTACCTCTACTTTTACAGACTTGTCGATCCCCAAAGAAGAACTTCCTCCAGACTCCTGTAGGTTGGGGTAGCGGCTTGCTTTTACTGGCTCATTTCCAGATGAGAACCCAAGATCCCCGACATTTGCTTCTTTATTGGGAACAGCTAACAGCGAGATATCAATCAAAGGTAAGGTAATTTTCAGTGTCGTACCTTGATGAAGTCCCGCACTCTCAAGAGTAATGCTACCTCCCATGAGTTCGATTAAGTTTCGTGAAATCGCTAGCCCCAGTCCAGTACCTTCAAACTGTCGTGTCGTACCGCCATTCACCATTACAAAGGGGCGAAATAGTTTGTGCTGTTGAGTTGGATCGATGCCTATACCTGTATCTTTGACAGCTACTACCACCTCAGATTTACCATTAGTAGATTGAATTTCTGTTGCAATGGTGATGCTGCCGGTGTCGGTAAACTTGGTGGCGTTGCCGATAACATTAATCAGCACTTGCTTCAGTTTTCCCGCGTCTGCCTTAATTGGGATCGCTTGGGGAGCTAACTCACATTTCAATTGCAAGCCCTTTTGTTGGACATTAACTGATTGTAAATTAATTACCTCTAACAATAGTTGTCGGAGGTCAAGAGGCGTGGAAATAACTGAAAGCTTACCTGCTTCGATTTTAGAAATGTCGAGTAAATCATTAATAATACCTAGCAAGTGAATCGTTGTTTCATCGGCACGTTTGAGAAACTCCATTTCTTCTTCTCGGTCATCACATAAGCCTTCTTCAACCAGGCGAATACAGTTAATAATAATATTTAATGGGTTTCTCAATTCATGGGAAGTCGTAGCCAAAAACTGGCTTTTAATCTGGTTAGCACTTTTTGCTTCTTTCCAAGCTATTTCCAGTTCTTCCGATCCAGCTTTCAGCCGTTCTACCATTTGGTCTAATGCTTGGGCCAGTTGATTGAATTCCCGAATTTGAAAATTGTGCGGAACTGGTTGTGCGGCATGGTGAGAGTGAATATTGAGAGCATAGTCTCGCAATTCTTCTACAGGACGGGCTAAGTAAGGAGCTAAATATAGGGATGCTAACAAACTTGCGCCAATCAAACCAACTGTCAGAACGATCAGAATTAATTTGATTTCTTCTAAACCAAACAGCGCATTATCGACACTACTAACAGCTAAAACTATCCATTTTTGCTGTTGCTGTTGAGTAAGGGGATTTGCAATAACTGTATAGCCAGCGACTAATTCTTCTCCCTGTCTAAAAGACAAACTTATCGAATCGTTTTTTCCCGTAATTGCATTTTTAATTATGCTTTTGATTTGGGAAGCATGAGGGTGCTGAGTGATATTAGTTCCCACCCAATCTGTGAATGGGTGTGCCAAAATTGTGCCATCTTCAGCAATCACTACCATAGCGCCTGTGAGCGATCCCGGCGGATTTCTGGTTTGCTGATACAGTGCAGACTGAATACTTAAGCTGTAAATTGAATTTCTTCGGCTATCAGAAACTGGTGCAGATAAAACTACTTGCAGTTGATTTTGTGCATTTCTTTTTCCAGTCGTTCCTGCCTTTGACGGGAAGATTGCTTTGACATCAACTCCATCACTAGGCAAAGGTAATCTCAATTCGCCAATTTCTCGATCCCCACAGCTACTAGCAATTACCTTGTGGTTGAGGAGATTTGTTAATTGGATGCACTCAATATTGGCTGGAAGTTGTTGCTTTAACTGCGTGAGAAATTCTTGTTCTTGTATAGGTGAATCCGACGGAATCACCGTTGTTTTACTTACACTCAGCAGATTAGCTTTTAAGATTGCGATCGCATCACCAATTCTCTCCCCTTTACTGATAGCGCTTTCTGTTAAATTTTGCCGTGCAGTTCTCAATATACTAGTACGTGCCTTATTCAAGGCAACAATTTCGCCTACAAGTAAAACTGGAACAAACAGCAGCAATATTCTCGTTACTAAAATTCGACGGAAGGAAGATTGGCGGGGATTAGTCATCGAGTGTCTCACTTTGCACCTGCAATCTACAACACCAAAGATATGCAATTAAACCAGCTAAATGAGACATTTTATTAAAGTATCAGAATTTTATTTTCAATGTTTAAAAATAACAAATTGCTATAATTCAAAAAGAAACGTGGTATACCAAAACTCGTATATGCTAGATGTAAAAGAGATTTGTGTTGCATATCAATACAGTGGTGAAATTATAAAACAGTAGCTTGCAGGTATGGTTTTTTTGAAAATCTACACACGACTAAAGTAAATATTAAAACTATCAAATCGATTTAATGTTGCAACATCGTCCTCATACTACAGTTGTTTTAGCAATGAGTGCAGATGGCAAGATAGCAGATTTTAAGCGATCGCCTGCTAGGTTTGGTTCAAGGCTTGATAAAGCGCACTTAGAAAAACAAATTGCTGCCTCTGATGCCGTTTTGTTCGGTGCTAGGACTCTGGATGCTTATGGAACAACACTTACTGTAACCGATCCAACTCTAGTGCAACTCCGGGCGCAAGGAGGGAAGCCTCAGCAACCAGTTCATATAGTGATTACAAACTCTGCAAACCTTAATCCGGAAATTCACTTTTTTAAGCAACCAGTAAGACGCTGGCTACTCACCACAACAGCAGGAGAATTTTCGTGGAAAGAACGCTTACAGACGCTTCACTCAACGCTGGGAGCCGGAGTACAAGAGTACCCTCCAGAATTTGAGAAGATTCTGGTTTTTGAAACACCAACACGAGAAATTGACATTCTCGCAGCCTTGAAGCAACTAGCCACTCTACATATAACACGCTTGGCGGTCTTGGGTGGAGGTGAATTAGTCGCTTCCTTATTGGAACTAGATTTAATTGATGAATTATGGCTAACTGTATGTCCGCTGATTTTAGGTGGTAATACTGCACCCACACCCGTCGAAGGGAAAGGATTTTTACCTGATTTGGCTCCAAAGTTACAACTCATAGAAGTTCATACAGTTGAGCAAGAGGTGTTTTTGCACTATCGCCTGCAACGACCAGCAGATTAGATTACGCTAAGTTAAGTTATTTAATTGGGGATGAGGCATTGGGCATTGGGCATTGATTATTTTCATCTGCTCCCCTGCTCCCCTGCCCCTCTGCTCCCCACTCCCTACTCCCTACTCCTCTAAGATGGTGGAACAACTTAAGCCTCGCTATTCTGTCGTTTGGACGAACAAAATCGCTGAAGTACCCCAAAATGCCTGGAATGCTTTGGCAATGCCACTCAAAACGCCATTTTTAGAATGGGAATGGTTGAACAATCTCGAAACCTCCCAAAGTGTTACGGCTAAAACTGGTTGGTTGCCAAATCACTTGACATTGTGGCGAGATAAAACGCTGATTGCTGCTGCGCCACTTTATCTTAAAGGACATAGTTCTGGTGAATTTGTTTTCGATCACCAATGGGCAGAGTTAGCCGATCGCATCGGAGTCCAATATTACCCAAAATTGCTGGGAATGACACCATTTACTCCTGCTGAAGGTTATCGGTTCTTAATTGCCCCAGGAGAAGATGAGGATGAAATCACAGCGCTGATGGTGCATGAAATTGACACTTTTTGCTCCAAAAACCGTATTTCTGGGTGTCATTTTCTCTACGTCGATCCCCAATGGCGGCCGATGCTGGAACGGCATGGCTTTACAACTTGGCTGCACCACAGCTATATCTGGGAAAATGCTGGCTTTAAAACTTTTGATGATTACTTGAAGGTGTTTAACGCCAATCAACGGCGCAATATCAAGCGGGAACGCAAAGCTGTGGAAAAAGCAGGTTTACGATTGCAACCACTGAGTGGCGATCGAATTCCTCAGTCTTTGTTTCCTTTGATGCACCAATTCTATGCTGACACCTGTGATAAGTTTGGCTGGTGGGGTAGCAAGTATCTCACACGGAGATTTTTTGAGCAGCTACACACCGATTATCGCCATCGAGTCTTGTTTGTTGCCGCATATAGCGAGGAAGATAATTCTCATCCTTTAGGAATGTCTTTTTGTTTATTTAAAGATGACAAACTCTATGGACGCTATTGGGGAAGTTTTCAAGAAATAGATTGCTTACATTTTGATGCTTGCTATTATGCGCCGATTGAGTGGGCGATCGCTAACGGTATCCAAATTTTTGATCCTGGCGCGGGTGGGCGTCACAAAAAACGCCGTGGTTTCCCCGCTATGCCTAATCACAGTCTGCACCGCTTTTACAACAATCGTTTAGGACAAATTATTCGTCCTTATATTAAGGAAGTGAATCAACTCGAACAGCAGCAGATTGAGGCAATTAATTCAGAGTTGCCATTTAGTAACCAAGATTCTTAAAAGTTTGCCAAGGCAGAGGGTGAACGACGAATTACACTTGATATAGAGTGTAAAAACCCTGAAAAAAGAAAATTTCTTTTTATAATGCTTATGGATTTAATAATTGAAGATTTAGTCGCAATTGATGATAAACTTTCCCAACGTCATATTGACCTCGATCCTGGTGGATATTTCATTATTTACTTAGATCGAGACGCGGGGTTAATTTGTGCCAAGCATTTTACCAATGTAATTGACGATCGCGGTTTAGCTGTCGATCCCGAAACGGGAAAGGTAATTCCGGCGCGACAAAAAGTAGAACGAACTCATACAACAGTTTTTAGCGCGAGGACGGCGAAAGAACTTTGCGTGAAAATTTTTGAAGAAACTCAGCCCCCTCCTGTAACTTTATTAGATCATGCAGCTTATTTAGGTCGAGAATTTGTCCGGGCTGAGGTAGCTTTAGTTACAGGGCAAGAGTATGTTCAAGATTAAAGTTAGGAGTGAGGAGTTAAAAATTAAGAGTTACAAATTCCTAACTCCTAACTCCTAACTCCTAACTCTGCCATTACCCATTAGATGAGGGCTGATTTATCTGATAGATATAGTAAGTTGCCATTGGGATAACGGTGGCAGCTATTAACAATCCTACTACCCAAGCAGTAGCGTTACCTTGGTTGGTTTCTTCTGCTTTCTTGAAAGTGCCTCCAACCTGTACATTGTCAGTTATTTGGGGTGGTCCTGGATCGGCTTTGCCTGAGAGAACGGCGACAAGGCGATCGCTGGCATCGAGAAATGCCTGATTGTATTTGTCACCATTACGTAACGGCACACTTACTGTTTCAGTAGCTACACTCTCGGCAATAGAGTCAGTAAGTATTGGCTTGACTTCATCCCCAGTAATAATGGCGGTACCATTGGTAACTGTATCAAGAACCAATAAAGTTTGATTAGCTTGGGCTGCTTTTGTCGGAAACCATTTTTCAAACAGTTCTTTAGTAAAACTTTCTGGTGTTTCACCGTAGTCGAGGCGGCGAACAGTAACAATTCTTACTTCCTTATCTGTTTGCTTTGCCAAATCCTTAAAAGCGCTGCTAATCTTGCCTTCATTTATACGGCTGATGACTTCACCTTGATCCAAAACCCAGGTGTCATTCCCTGCTGTTAGGCTAGGTATTTGATACACACCTGTGGCTGAAGCAGGTGTCGCAAACAGCGAGGCTGCGAAAATAACTGTCACCAAAGGTAGAATTAGCCAGATGAGGTGTTTTTGACTGCTAAAAACTTGTTTGAGGAGCTGTTTCATCGTGTGATCCCTAAGACAGACTTGCACCAAAAATACTACAGAACCACTGCAAAAATCACCTCGTTCCCGATTTTCTTCAGTGTAAAATTTCTGATATTCCCAGTAAATATGTATATTGTACGGGATTTTTGATTACACAAACTTGTTCTGAGGGCGGTTGCAAGCATTAACCTGATGCTAAACACCTTACTACTTATAAGAAATACCGCCCATTTTGGGAATTAACCCAAATGCTGAGGGCGGAATTTGCAAACCATCTAGAAATGATATCGTATGATTCATATTTTGGTTCAACAACGCCATATTTTTTCATATCTGCGAGTAGCTTTTCTTGACGTACTCATTAGATATCTGAGTGAAGAAGAATGTCAAGACGTTATCCTGCGTACCTCTCTACAAGGGTTCTGGACAATGCATATTTAGTTTATATATGTCTATGTGATGGTTGATATCTGCATTTTTCTGATATTTTAGCTAAATCAATATCATATATACATGACTATACTTTTAACTAACGACGATGGCATTGATGCCCCTGGTATCCAAGCACTGCTCAAAGCTGTAAATGGCAAAAATTCTATTATCGCTGCTCCTGCCGATCATCAGTCTGGCTGTGGACATCAAGTTACTACTACTCGTGCTATCAACCTCCAGCGACGTTCTGAGACTGAGTATGCGATCGCAGGTACTCCCGCTGATTGTGTGAGAATTGCAATAACACAAATTCCCGCAGATGTCAAATTTGTACTTTCAGGTATCAACGCCGGGGGAAATTTGGGAGTCGATGCCTATATTTCTGGCACAGTTGCCGCCGTGCGAGAAGCCGCGATGCACGGTATTCCCGGAATTGCCATATCTCAGTATCGCAAAGCCAAGCAGAATTTTGATTGGGATCTGGCTGCCAAATTCACAGCGGAAGTTTTAGCGGATTTACTCAAGCGTCCCCTAGAAACAGGAAGCTTCTGGAATGTGAATCTGCCGCATCTGCAATCAGGAGAACCACATCCTGAAGTGGTATTTTGCCAAGCCTGTACCAAACCTTTGCCCGTGAACTATCGAATTGAAGGCGATAATTTTTATTATGTAGGGGAATATGGCAAACGCGATCGCACTCCTGGCAGCGATGTAGATGTATGTTTTTCCGGTAATATCGCCGTCACCCAGTTAAGAGTTTGACATCAGCCATCATTACTAGTTAACTGCTACCACCTTTTAGTGGATATTGAGGAGAGCTGAGAGCTTGTAAGGCTATTAATTGATCTTATGGGTATGTGGTGCAATCGCGATCGAAATTTTCAAGGATTTGAAATCTGGTAAAGTTTCAGTGGTACTGAACATTAATTTCAAAAAAAGGAGAAATTTATGCAGTTTCTCAAAATTTTTCTTGTTGCGCTCGTATTGATAGTGAACCTGCTAATTGCTCAACCCTCTTGGGCAGGCAAGGATTTCACTAAAGGGGCTGACTATGCTGAGGTAACTCAGGCGCTCAATCAACTTCTAACTGTAAAGAATACACCTGAGCAAGCTGGCTATACACCTGAGCAGTTTCAGCAGCGACTGGCACAATTGCAGTTTCAGAAAAATGTTATAGAAACAGCTAGAAAGCGGGCGCAGTGCCGCAATGAAACTGGAAAGACTTTGGCAGTCTATGCCAATAAACCAAAAAAAATTCCAACGCAACTCTACTTTCTGGGCGCAGGAACAATCACCGATGATGATTGGGATTGCGATGGCATTTACTTACCCGCAGGTTCTCAAGTGGTTCTAGGCCCAAACGCTCAACCACAACAACTGACCCAACCCATCGCCGTTAAGTTTGTCGATGGTACACAGTCTCTTGCGAGAACCAATCCAGCCACTGGTGCAATTGAATTGAATGTTGAACCTGCCAAAGTATTCAAGGCGGGTGAGAGTACCTGGTTGCTCCCTAATTTTTCCCAAGCAGATATCGATACGCAAATTCCCACCCCACAACTCATTGACTAATCTCATCTAAATAATTCAACTTTTATGTACTTCCCGCATAAAAGTTGAACTAAAGAAACAGGATATATCAAGGAAAATTATTATCATTGAATAATCAACTTTTAATTAAGGAAAAATTACAAGCAAAGCTTGAGAATATTCAAAGTAAGAGCGATGGGTCTCCCATTACCGATTTGCAGCTAGACAAAACCTTAGCCGCAGAAATTGAACAATTGACAACGGAACTGGAGAGCGTCAATCCCAATCTCAATCCTCTTCTATACGCTACTTCTTTGCTAGAGGGAGCTTGGCAACTGCAATACTCCACAGCTAGAGAAATACGTTCTTTAGCTTCTCTTCCATTGGGATTAAAGCTGGGTAAAGTTTATCAAGTGATTGATGTTGCAAATAAATTGTTTTTCAATCTAGCTAAAGTTAAACATCCTTTGGGGCTAGTATCAGGATCTGTAAAAGTTACAGCTAGCTTTGAGCCAGCCAAAGAAGATTTAGAGCCTCTACAGAACAAACGTATCAACGTCTATTTTGACAAACGCTACCTATCGATTGAGAAGATTCTTGGCATTAATACTCCCCGACTTAACCCATTTAAGGTTGTTTCAGCTAATAATCCTACTAGTAGAACTGCCACACTGGATATTACTTACTTAGATGAAACCTTAAGAATTGGACGTGGAGGAGATGGAAGTTTATTTATTCTTGGTAAATCCGAGAATTTACCTGACTTCACCGCCTAAATTTGAGATTAATCACGTCGCTGAATGAATATGGCTTTCTCAATCATACATCTTTTCAGCAAAGTAAAACCAGGCTCGGCGATGGTAGAGCTTAATACATTAAATTTAAAGGTAAGTCATGGTATAGAAGGAGATATTAATGCCGAGTCGATAAGTCCCAGGCAAGTTT
Organism: Nostoc sp.; assembly: GCF_036917355.1. GTDB lineage: Bacteria > Cyanobacteriota > Cyanobacteriia > Cyanobacteriales > Nostocaceae > Nostoc. Next base: position 2,712 of record NZ_JBALDP010000016.1, on the reverse strand, counting down.
TAATTGTTAGGTACGAAGATATTTTCGACTTATCAATTCAACCAGGAGAATTGCGAGAAAATATTGTGGTTCAAGGTTTAGAAGTTGATAAATTTATCCCTGGCTCTTTGCTAACCTTTGAAAGTGGTGCGGCAATTCGGCTAACTTTTCACTGCGAACCATGTAAGCGAATAGCTCACTTGGTAGAATCATTAAAAAGCATCCAAGATAAAAGAGGGATTTTAGGCGTAGTTATTAAATCAGGTCAAATCAAGGTTGGTAGTAATTTTCAGGTTCAAGCTAATCGATTTCCGGCATTATCTGAAATTCCATATAAACGATTCCTAAATTTTATTATCAAAATCCCAAGTGGAAAAGTAGTTACATATAAACAGATAATCAAAGCTATAGGAGTAGATAATAGCTATCTAAGAGCTATTCCTATATACCTGAAAAAAACTTCGGCTGCTGATTATCCGTTACATAGAATATTAGACTCTAAAGGTTATTTAATAACTTATGTTAGCCAACAAAAAAATAAGTTGGAAATGGAAGAAGTTCAGGTTTTATCTGAAGCAGATTTATTAAAAAACTTAAATAAAAGTTTTGTAGAAGTTAAAGATTATTTCTGGGAAGATAGTACGCTATATCTAGAATAGACATTACTGTAATTTCCATAATATTTATAATGCGTTACTGTATTTGTAATTTTATCAAGATGATCCCTGATTTTTAATTTGTTTAGATGTAGCTTCCATAAAGTCGATAAAAACTTTTATGAGCTTATGAATTCCCTCACTACCTCCTGCAATTAAACCTCCTGTCAACAATGCATCTAAACAACGGAAAATAATTACTTGTATGGGATTATCTAAATCAATAACTACAAGTGGTTCGATTGAGCGAATACCTATTGCGCTCATTAAAAGACCGAATAAAAGAGATGTCCATAGAGCAATTGTTCGTGTATCAGATTTATAGGCTGTTTTTTGGCGCTCTTTTTCATTGATATCATCCATTTGTGGCTTGAATATTTTTAATGGTTCTTGTTGGTTTTGTGTAAAATTTTGGATGATTTGCTGTTCTAAACTCATTCCTTCTGGCGGGAGTCCGCTGATTTGATTAGATTCTAATAATTGCTTCTGTTGTACTTCCATAAGTCTTATCTTCTCAGATAGTAGAGCCTTTTTTTGCTCAATACTAGTATCTAATTGTTCGGCGAATGGACCACGCCAAGTAGTTATAAAAACTTCTAAAAAACGCTCTAATAACAAAGAAATAAATAATTGTAATGTGAGTATTTGGACAATATCATTAACCCCAAAAGGTTTTAAAACAAATGGTTTAGATGATAACCAAGTTGACAAAGTTACTACTAAAAAACTAATAATGATTAATACAATAAATAGAGGAGATTCGGGAGAAAGCTTTAACAACGTATCTATACTCCTGTTTCGCGTTACAACATCTAACACAGCCTGGAGGTGAAAACTACACCTGCTGAGTAACTTAACAACGTTAATTTGATAGAACAGTAAATAATTTATTACCCAGCTCTTTTTTCTAAAAGTGTGATAAGTTACGCCATTGTGGTAGCAGAAAGCATTCCGGCGTTACTGTGCATGGGACGACGCTAGAGCAAGTAGCAACCGTAGCACCAACTAAAAACCCCTCCAAGGTGTTGGAGGGGTGAAAGTAATTTTTGCGAATGAGATGGTAATTAGGGGGAAACAGCAGCTTTTCCTGCTTGGTTACGCATTTTCTTGTCAAAGCAACCAGATGATAGTACGGCATTTTATAAATCCATTACGAACCTCTGCAAGTCTGTACTTAGTAAGATAAATCGTTAGTGCTGTCGTCTGATGTCAGCTGCGACTCGACAGCGTTTAGATAACCTTTATCATTTAAAGCTTTTTGTGCTGGTAACTTTTTAGCGTTGACAGCAGCCTTAACCACATTTAATGCAGTCAGGTTTACTGTTTGGTATTGAGATACCAAAGCGCTACCGCTAGGACTACCCTGTGCTTTCAGATTAATTTGATAAGCTACAAATGCAGCATCAAAGTGTTTGAGGTAGCTGACGTTAGATGAATTGTTAGAATTGATAGCTATAGGTTCGCCACTATTGCTAGTAGCTATTTGAGTGCCACCCATTCGAGGCAATAAAGCAATAGAAGTAACAATGAGTACAGAATCAATCAAAATAGAGAGTTTCATAGGATTATCCTTAGTCATAGTAAAGTGCAATTAGTGTTCTTGAGTAATAGAGTCTTATTTTTTAGCTGTCTTAACTTCCTGCACCTAGTTCACCTGAACGGTTGATTTGCTCCTCACCCATTCGGGTGATTTAATTGAGCGCATCCTACGATTCATTCAAAGTTGCTAAGATCCATCATCTGATAAGCAAGAACAGCAGTATCAAAGATTTTGAGACAATTGATATCTGTGGAATCGTTGCGTAAAGTATTAGATTTGATATTTGTATTGATTGATGTGTCACTCTTGCTATGAGTAGCTAGTTGAGTTGTAGCGATTCTAGTAGTCTGCCAACCCAAAAATGCGCTCGTGAGGACTGGGAAAAGGGGAAAGGGAACTGGGTTTGGGATTTAAACCCTTTCCCCCTGCCCCTTATCCCCAGAGCAGGGTGGTTTCATACAACGAGAGAAAAATAATAATGATTTATAGAGGGTGGAGAAAAATGGATAACTAACAAGTATGAATCTCGTCGAACAA
>NZ_JBALDP010000015.1:0-138833 GCF_036917355.1 Nostoc sp. | reverse complement strand
TTAACGGAGATAAAAGGTGGATTCATCCAGTTCAAATACTCGTTAACGGAGATAAAAGGTGGATTCATCCAGTTCAAATACTCGTTAACGGAGATCAAAGGTGGATTCATCCAGTTCAAATACTCGTTAACGGAGATCAAAGGTGGATTCATCCAGTTCAAACACTCGTTAACGGAGATAAAAGGTGGATTCATCCAGTTCAAACACTCGTTAACGGAGATAAAAGGTGGATTCATCCAGTTCAGATACTCGTTAACGGGGATAAAAGGTTCGCGCGTGATGTGCTACTCCTTCCACTCCCTCTTTCTCTCACGATTTTTTTATGAAGCGAGTCTCCTTCTCGGTGCATCAAGAATAACTTCCGCGACTGAAAAATCACGTTTAATTTTCAAGTTGTTGAGATAAGCGATCGGATCGTCGGCGTTAAAGGGAGTACCATCGAACAGTTGGATCGGTTGGCGAATATAGCTAATATCCAAACCTAATTCTCGTGCGGCGGTGCTGAAAACACGCACGCGACACACCCGTTCCACAACCTCTACCCAATTTCTAGGGAAGGGAGTATCACCCCAACGCGCCAATTGACTCATAATCCAAATTTGTTCGGTGCGACTGGGGCGGTTGATAGCAGACTCAGAATAAAACTGATGATGGGCATAGTCCCGCAACGGATGATCTAAGTCACAGGTAAGATTATCTGGATCTTCGAGTTGAATGTATTCTAAATCAGTGCTGACGTACTCTCGCCCTGCTAAAATTCGGCGAATTTCTTGGGTATTTTCAGGATTTGCACAATACACGCAAGCTTCTAACAAAGCTTTGGTTAAGGCGATATGCGTATTTGGATAATTTTCTGCCCAATCTTCCCGCACACCAAGAACTTTACCGGGGTGTCCCAGCCAAACTTCTAAGTCGGTAGCGATGGTAAAACCGACATTTTCCACAGCCGCGCGGTAGTTCCAAGGTTCGCCGACGCAGTAGCCATCAATGCTTCCGGCTTTTAGATCGGCTACCATCTGCGCTGGGGGAATGGTCTTCATGTCTACATCACTGTCGGGGTCAATTCCACCAGCCGCTAGCCAGTAACGCAGCAGCAAGTTGTGCATAGAAGCGGGATGCACTACCCCCATTGTATGCCGTTGTTCGTGGGTGAGAATCAGGTGATTTCTGAAATCTGATAAGGTTTGCACTCCTTGGTCGTAAAAGCGTTTTGCCAAGGTAATGGCGTTACCGTTGCGAGTCATGGTAAGGGCAGTGACAACGGGCAGAGGTTGGTTATTATGTCCTCCCAAAGTTAACCACATCGGCATCCCTGAAGGCATTTGCGCCGCATCTAAATAACCGCCACTTATGCCATCTTCTATACCCCGCCAGCTACTTTCCCGCACGAGGTTAACTTCATCTAAACCATGTTTGAGAAAGAAACCTTTTTCTTTAGCAACTGCTAGGGGGGCGCAAGCTGTTAGAGGTAAAAAGCCAATTTCTAGGTTAACTTTTTCTAATCCATGACGGGCAACGTCGCCAGTTTTGCGCGCCCGAATTTTCTTGATGCGCTTCTGCTGATTGAGGAAGTAAATCATCTCACTCCGCAAGCTGTAGTAGCTAGGATGTTCTACTACTTCCATGCGCTTGCGGGGTCTGGGAATATCTACTTCTAAAATGTCGCCGATTTTAGATTCGGGGCCGTTGGTTAACATCACGATTCTGTCAGATAACAGCACGGCTTCATCTACATCATGTGTCACCATCACGGCGGTAACTTCATTTTCTTCGCAAATTTGCATTAGTTGTTCTTGCAAATTGCCGCGTGTGAGTGCATCTAATGCACCAAATGGTTCATCTAGCAAGAGTAATTTGGGACGAATCGCTAAAGCGCGGGCGATCGCAACTCGTTGCTTTTGTCCACCTGATAACATTCCCGGTTGTTTATCAGCATGGGGACGCAAACCCACCATATTTATATGTTTTTCGATAATGGCGTTGCGTTCGGCTGCGGGTATACCTTTCATTACCGAGTCCACGGCGAGGGCAATATTTTCTCTTACCGTCCGCCAAGGTAATAAGGAATAATTTTGGAAAACCACCATTCTGTCTGGGCCGGGTTTGGTGATTCTTTGTCCTTCAAGAGTGACAATACCCTCAGTTGGCAAATCCAAACCCGCAATCATATTTAAGAGTGTGGATTTACCGCAACCGGAGTGACCAATCAAAGAAACGAATTCTCCTTTTTTAATTTGGAGGTCGATTCCTTTGAGGGCGATATATTTGCCACCACCAGTTAATTCAAAAACTTTATCAATTTGGTCAACAGCTACAAACATCTCATTTGTCCTTTGTCATTAGTCATTTGTCCTTTGTCTTTATGCTATTAGTCCTTAGTACTGGTCATTAGTCCTTAGCTTTTTACAAATGACCAATGACCAATGACTAATGACTAATGACTATTTTTGCTCTGCTGGTAAAATCTTGTTTTGCAGCCAACCCATTGCTTTATCTAGAAGCAACCCAACAACGCCGATATAAACTAGAGCTAAAATAACTTCGCTGACGTTGTTATTTTGATAAGCGTCCCAGATAAAGAAGCCGATTCCGACAATACCAGACATGACGATTTCGGCGGCAATAATTGCTAACCAAGCTAAACCGATCGCAATTCTCAAACCAGTAAAGATGTAGGGTAATGCCGCAGGAATCAAAATGTTAGTGAAATATTCTTTGCGGCTAAGTTGCAGAACTTTGGCGACGTTGTTGTAATCTTGGGGAATTTGGGTAACGCCGACAGCAGTGTTAATTAAGATGGGCCAAATGGCGGTGATGAAAATTACGAATAAGGCTGCGGGTTCGTTTTGTCGTAAAGCTGCTAAAGAAATCGGAACCCAAGCTAGAGGTGGTACTGTCCGCAGTAGTTGAAAGATGGGGTCTAAAGCTTTGGACATGGTTCTATTAACCCCAATCAAAATACCCAAGGCAATACCAACGATCGCAGCTAGGGTATAACTGATAGCAACCCGTTGCAAACTAGCGAGAATCTGCCAAAATAGACCTTTATCAATGCCACCTCGGTCATAAAATGGCCAGAAAATCAAAACCCAAGTGTCTTGGATAACTTGTATTGGCCCTGGTAATGTGGCTCCCGGAATCCAAGCGAAGAGTTGCCAGAGAACGAGGAAGATTGAGATGGCGATCGCTGGTGGTATTAGGTCAGGAAACTGCTTTTTCAAGCTGGATATAAAGCCATTACTCAATCTAGGGCTTGCAGGGCGTTTTTGAGCTATTGTCATGATGTTGTATTCTCCGCAAATTTTATTTGTTATTTGTCAGAGACGCGATTCATCGCGTCTCTACAAGAGTTTAATCGTGCCTCTAAATACCGACTTTTTTGATTTTCAAACTCTTCAAATATTCTTCTGGTTTTTCAGGGTCAAATTTGATGCCATCAAAAAACTCTTCTACACCACGGGATGTATTTGTGGGAATATCAGCAGCAGCAATCCCAGCTTCTTTGGCAGCTTCTTTCCAAATATCTTCGCGGTTGACTTTGTCGATCAGTTCTTTTGCCTTAGCAGCATTATTGTCTAGATAATCTTTTGGCAAGAATCCCCAACGAACATTTTCAGTGATGAACCATAAATCATGACTCTTGTATGGATAAGAGACATTACCTTTTTCATCTTTCCAGTAATAAGCAGCCATTGATTTATCATCAATTTTGCGACCATCGCCCATGTCATATTTACCTTGGTATGGATCGGCTAGTATTTCAGGTGAAGAAAGATTGAAATAATTTCGTCCAGCCAAAATTTCAGCCGCTTCTTTGCGATTGTCAAAATTATCTAGCCATTGTTGGGCTTCCATAATTCCTTTTAAAATTGCTTTGGTAGCTTTGGGATTCTTATCAACCCAATCGCCTCTCATGGCAAGATATTCTTCAGGATGATTTTTCCAAATTTCTGCGGTTAATGCTGCTACGTAGCCGATTTTGTCTTGCACTAGGCGATAAGGCCAGGGATCGCCTGTACTAAAGGCATCCATTGTTCCGGTTTTCATGTTGGCTACAGTTTGCGCCGCAGGTACTGTGAGCAATTTGACATCTGCATCTGGATCTAAGCCACCTGCTGCTAACCAGTAGCGAATCCATAAATCTTGGTTGACGTGGGGAAAGGTAAATGCCGCTGTGAAGGGTGTTGAGGATTTTAATTCCTTGAATAGGGACTTAGCACTGGCGAGTTGTAAACTAATACCTTTGCCTTGGTGCTTGCTGGCGATCGCAATTCCATTTCCATGCGTAATTAATTGACATAATACATACATGGGAATTTTTTGATTGCCCTTGGTAATTAAACCTTCTGAAATTAAATGTGGCATCGGCATCTGCCATTGACCGCCATCTATCCCACCACCGGCAGAACCAATTTCTACGTTGTCTCTGGCTGCACCCCAAGAAGCTTGTTTGGAAAGGTCAACATTACTCATCCCATACTTTGCAAAAAAGCCTTTTTCTTTAGCGATAATTAAAGGAGCCGCTTCTACAATAGGAATGTATCCCAGCTTCACTGTAGTAGTTTCTGGTGTTTGTTCAGGGCTAATATTAGCAACCGTTTGAGCAGTTGGCTGTGCTTGGGTACTTCCACCAGTCAAGTTTTCAGGAGGATTACCCAAACAGCCTTTGAGCAATACAGCACTCGCAGATACTCCGGCTGTGAAGATGAATTTGCGGCGAGAAATTTGATTAAAAAATTCTGTCATAAATATCTCCTGAAAACGTGAATGTTATTTTTTATAGCTATGACAATTTAGGCAAAAAACCTTGGTTTCTTGCATTATTAATGATTAATCAAGCTATATTTGACCAAGCGATCGCAGCCATTTCATCAATGAAATAGCTACCTATATAAGAACTCGGTTAAATTATTGGCTCTGCTTTTCTAGTGTGATGCAGAGGTATCATTCACCTTGTTGAAATCAGTTTACAGCCTTTGAAGCCCAAATTGTTAACTTGGAACCTCGATTTATTAAATAAATATTAGATTGGATGTATAAGGAAAAGTTTATCTATTATCCTCAATTATAGGAATAATTTTTAATGTATCAACTCTTATTTATGAATACTATTATGTTTACTTGATGATTGACTATCTTGACTTCTTTTGTAACTTTATTTTAGTAGTTATTTGTCATATATAAGTTTTTACTTATCACAACCATTATGTTATCCCTATAATTTAGGAGCGCACTGCGATGAGGGTAAGATGGTAAGGCTGGGAAAGCTGTAGACCTAAGCAAACATCCCAAATAGGTGTATTTATTATCTAGCGATCGCAACTAATCTGCCGTTTCCAATACCACGAAGAAACCCCGTCTCTTTAAGCAGCAGCCCTAGTTCTGCGTGACGAAGTTTAGTGTTCTTGTTGTTGTTTTCCCACATATCAGAAAAGAAGTTTTGCATCAGCGCAATGATGCCACGGTACTTGACGATGCTGGCAACATAAAACTTATCTAACTACATCCTTGGGTAAAGACGCGATGAATCGCGCCTCTACAACGCAAACAATTGGGAGTAGTTCAGGTAGTGTATTCGGCGTTAATCTTCACGTAGTCATAACTCAAATCACAACCCCAAGCTTTACCTACACCATAACCATTGCCAACATTAACGGAGATTAACACCGTATCCTGTTGGAGATAAGCACCCGCGGCTGCTTTTTTCAAATAAGCACTTGCGGCTGCACGGTCAAATTGCAGAGGTTGTCCATTTTCTAACATTAAGAAATCCCCTAGCTTAATTTGCAGGTTTTCTTGCTCAAATGGCACACCTGCACGTCCGGCGGCGGCGGCGATGCGTCCCCAATTTGGATCGCGTCCAAAGATTGCAGATTTAACTAAGGATGAACCGGCGATGGTTTTCGCTATTTGTCGGGCTGAGAGTTCGTCATGGGCCCCTGTTACTTCCACTTCAATGAGACAGGTTGCGCCTTCACCATCACGAGCGATCGCTTTGGCTAAATGCTGGCAAACTGCTGTTAACATCGCCTCTAATTTCTCTGCTTCTGCGCCCCATTCTATAATTGCTGGGGTGCGAGATTGACCATTTGCCAAGGCAATTAAGCTGTCGTTGGTGCTAGTGTCACCATCCACAGTGATGGAATTAAAGCTTCTATCAGCTGCCCTTGCTAACATCTGCTGCCAAAGGTGAGGCGAAACCACAGCATCACAAGTCACAAATGCCAGCATGGTTGCCATATTAGGGTGAATCATACCGGAACCTTTGGCAATGCCGCCAATTCGTACCGGGCGATCGCTTATAGTTGTCTCTAGGGCAATGGATTTTGTTACCAAGTCTGTAGTGATAATCGCCCCAGCAGCAGCATCCGAACCTGTTGCTGATAGTGCTGCTACTACTTTGGGAATTCCACTTCGCAAGGCATCCATCTTAATTCTTTGACCAATCACACCAGTGGAAGCCAATAACACAGATTCAGACGAAATGTTCAGGGCTTGGGCTACTGCCAGAGCAGATTCTAGGGTATCAAGGTTGCCTTGAGTTCCTGTCGCGGCGTTTGCTTGTCCAGCATTGCAGAGGATGGCACGAGCGCTTTGTTTGGCTTGCAAGCGTTGGCGACAATATTCTACGCAGGCAGCTTTAACTTGGCTGGTGGTGAACACACCCGCTGCGATCGCTTCCACTTCTGAGAATATCAAAGCTAAATCTGGCAACCCTGAAGGTTTCAATCCTGCGGTAATTCCCGCCGCCTGATACCCCCTTGGTGCTGTGATGCCACCTGTTATTTCTTGCCAATCTGCCATTATTCTTCCTTACAGCTATCAGGTTGGATAGGTCAATTTGTACTTTACAAAAGCGCTGAGTTAGGAGTTACGAGTTAAGAGTTATTAGTTTCCCCCACTCCCCACTCCTTTTTATTGTGAGTTTATTTGCTGATGGCAATAATAATGCACCAGTTGGCGATTGGCATAATTGTTTTTACCTTTCTTATGACGAAAAACCAAAACAAAAAAGGAGAGCCACTTGCAATACTTTTCGGTTAACGGGGAAAGGGGAAAGGGAAAAGGCTTGAATTCACCTTTCCCCCTTGCCCTTTAACCTTTTCCCAGGCAAAAAGAGAGATTGTTAGGCTTATCCGAAAAGTATTGGAGCAACTTGGGTCACTCTCTAGATCGTCAGGATACATCTACTTACCGATCTCTCTGATTTACTTTTTAATGGTTAATACTTATTTATTGAGATTATTTCTAAAAATTTTGGAATTTTATCCGTAAATACCACGAAAATAAAATAAAAAAGAGAGCTACTTAGGCAGCTCTCCAGATCATCAGGGTGCATCTACTTACCACAGCATATCATTTTACGTATGAGGGTTGTCACCAGCTTTTATATGAAGATTGTGTGAAGCAAGACCGGGAAAATACTTAGTTGGGGAATTGGGAATTGGGCATTGGCAGAGGAGCGGAGGGGCAGAGAGGCAGAGGGAAAAACTTACTAAAACTTCTCCCTTGCTCCCCTGCTCCCCTGCTCCCCTGCTCCTCTGCACCTTTTGCTTGCTCACCCAGCAAAGTTAGCTTGACCGACAGACACTCTAGGCGTTCAGTTTTTTCTCGACCAATTCATTAGTCAGCTTAGGATCGGCACGTTTATCTGTCTTTTTCAGAACTTGTCCAACAAAGAAACCTTTGAGGTTAGTGTTACCGTTGCGATACTTTTCTAATTCTTTGGAGTTCGCGGCTATGACTTCATCAATAATGGGTTCCAGTACACTAGGATCGGTTATTAACTCTTGTCCGGCAAAGGCTTTCTCAGGAGAAATACCACTGAGTAAATCTGGCAACTTTTGTTTAGCTTGAGCATTGCTAATTTTGCCCGTTTCAATGCGAGTGATAATATCTGCTAAATTGGTGGGAGTCAGTCCGATTTGAGTAATAGTGAGTTTTTGCTTATTGAGGTGGGCTGCAATATCTTGAGTAATCCAGTTGGCAGCAGCTTTGGGATTTGCTCCAGATGCGATCGCAGTTTCAAAATATTCGGCGATTGAACGATCTTCTGTCAGCACTCGCGCATCGTAAGCGGAAAGCCCCAATTCACTTTCATAATGATGGCGTTTTTGGGCTGGTAATTCTGGTAGTTCGCTACGCCATTGCTCTAATTGTGCATTTGACACCTCAATTGGTGCTAAATCTGGTTCGGGGAAGTAGCGGTAATCGCTAGAACCTTCTTTCACCCGCATACTACTTGTACATTGAGCGCCTTCTTGCCACAACCGAGTTTCTTGGATAATGCGATCGCCTGCTTCGATGGCGGCAATTTGCCGTTCAATTTCGTAGTCAATCGCCCGTTGGATGGCGCTGAAGGAGTTCATGTTTTTAATTTCTACCTTGGTGCCAAACTCCTTTCGTCCCACTGGACGCACGGAAATGTTGACATCGCAGCGCAGAGATCCTTGTTCCATGTTGCCGTCACTCACGCCGAGATACCGGACAATGCGACGTAATTCTTCGGCATATTCAGCCGCTTCTAGTCCAGAACGCAGATCGGGTTCTGAAACAATTTCTACTAATGGGATACCTGCGCGATTGTAGTCTACCAAAGAATAGGAAGAACCGGAGAGGCGATCGCTACCAGCGTGTACCAATTTTCCCGCATCTTCTTCCATGTGCAGACGCGTAATCCCAATGCGTTTGCGAATCGGATTACCCTCAGCATCCACCAACTCAATTTCTAACCAACCGTGTTCTGCGATCGGTAGATCGTATTGAGAAATTTGGTAATTTTTGGGTAAATCTGGATAAAAATACTGCTTACGGTCAAATTTGCTATATTTAGCGATTTGACAATTTAGTGCCAAACCAGCTTTGACGGCGTATTCTAATACTTTTTGATTGAGTACAGGTAAGACCCCAGGTAAACCCATACAAACTGGGTCAATGTTAGTATTGGGGTCAGAGCCGAATGCCGTAGAGCTATTAGAGAAAATCTTGGTATTGGTACTCAGTTGACAATGGGTTTCTAAACCAATAATCGCTTCATACTCAGTTTTTACAGTGCTAGCAGTCGTCATAATATCACTATTTCGGCATAATCCTTCTTAGGGTACTATTGTAGCGGCGTATTGAGTTGCCCTGAAGACGGTTATTTGGGTGAGCAATGCTTACCTCTTGAGCTTGAAAAGGGAGAAGCACATCTAAGGTGAAGAAAATCTTAATTATTGGTTCTGGAGGTGCTGGTAAATCTACCCTAGCCCGCGAACTAGGAACTATTTTAGGTTTAGAAGTGATTCACTTGGATGCTTGGTACTGGAATCCTGGTTGGATTGAGACTCCAAAAACTGAATGGCAGAGCATAATCCAAGACCTAACCCTACGAGAATCTTGGATTATGGATGGTAACTATGGCGGTACTCTCGACCTTCGTTTGTCGGTTGCAGACACGGTAATTTTTTTAGATTTTCCTCGGCTTTTGTGTTTATCGCGAGTGATTAAACGTCGTTTCATGTATGCAGGACAATCCAGGTCTGATATGGCATCAAATTGTCCTGAAAGATTGAATTGGGAATTTCTCAAATATATCTGGTCATACCCAATTACTCGTCGTCCTGGAATTTTAGAAAAACTTAGTCAGGTAACACCCAACCAGGAAGTTATTGTTCTCCGCAAACCAACAGAAGTCAAGGAGTTTTTGCAAAATATTTCCCACAATTCAGATTTACTCAATTGACTTTTATTAAAATTAGCTGAAATAATATATCATTTACTAGCGGAGAAACACTATAGGTAAAGTGGATATTGCTATTTATGTGCTAACCAATTACCAGTAACCAAGGATAAATTACTATAACTTCTATATACAAATTAAAAAATGCCTGGGAGTGTTGCCGTGTTTCCACCCCAGACATTTTTTATTCTTAACTTGCTCCTCACACACAAATAGAGAATATCACTACTTCTATCAAATGGCAAGTATATTGAGTGACAATTTTAAAACCCCACAGGAAATCCAATTTCTGACAAATTAAAAAGCGCTTGGGAGTGTTGCCGTGTTTCCACCCCAGGCGCTTTTTATTTTTAACTTGCTCCTCACACACGATTAGATAATATCATTGCTTCAATTATAAAGAAAGTATTTAGTGTGACACTTTGTAAACTGCACACCTAATAAGCAATGATTTAGTGTAAAAAGTGACGTACACCAGTTAAGACCATCAGTAAACCTAGTTCGTTAGCAGCTTTGATTGAATCTTTATCGCGCAAACTTCCCCCTGGTTGGACAATGGCTGTGATTCCTGCGGCGGCGGCTGTTTTGACTGAATCATCAAAGGGGAAAAATCCATCGCTGGCGAGAGTTGCACCTTTGGCTTTTTCTCCAGCTTGTTCTAGGGCAATTTTAACTGAGCCGACGCGGTTCATTTGACCAGCACCTACTCCTAGTGTAGTGCGATCGCTCGTAACAACAATGGCATTAGATTTAACGTGTTTGCAAACTTTCCAAGCAAACAACAATTCGGCTAATTCGTCTGGTGTGGGTTGACGTTCAGTTACAACTTGCCATTGACTGGCGTCAGCAATTACATCATCACTAGCTTGGACAAGGAAACCACCTGCGATCGCTTTTACTGTATCTTTAGGGCCACTGCTCAAATCAGCTAGAGTCAAAACCCGCACATTAGATTTCTTAGCCAGGATTTCTTGGGCTTCCCCATCACAACTTGGTGCAACCACACATTCTAAAAATGTTTTAGTTAACTCGCTAGCTGTAGCCGCATCAATCGGACGGTTGAGTGCGACAATTCCACCAAAGGCAGAAGTAGAATCAGCGTTGAAAGCTTTTTGATACGCTTCTGAAATCGTACTTCCCAGTGCCGTACCACAAGGATTTGTATGTTTAATTATCGTTGCGGCTGGAGTATCAGTGAACTCAGCAATAATTCGGCGTGCGGCTTCTAAATCAACTAAGTTATTGTAACTAAGTTCTTTGCCTTGGAGTTTCGTTGCGGCTGCCCATCCCGTTGGAGTAGTACCAGTTTGATACCAGGTGGCGGGTTGATGGGGATTCTCGCCGTAACGCAGAGATTGCAATTGTGTACCGCTAAGGGTGTACTGCTGTGCTTCTGCCAGGTAAGATGCGATCGCGCGATCGTAACTAGCAGTATGCGAAAATCCTTTTAATGCTGCCTTTTGCCGAAACTCTAGTGATGCTATGCCGTCATTTTGGCGCAATTCCTCCAAATACTCGTCATACTGTGCCGGATCGCATAATACAGCGAGATGGGCGAAGTTTTTCGATGATGCCCGCAGCATAGCAGGGCCACCGATATCAATTTGTTCTACAGCTTCTAATAATGTCACCCCTGGTTTAGCGATCGTTTCCTCAAAGGGATATAAATTCACCACCACTAAATCAATCGGGCGAATTTGGTTATTTTCTAAATCTGTAATATCTTGGGGAACATCTCGCCGCGCCAAAATTCCGCCATGAATTCGGGGATGTAGGGTTTTGACTCGGCCACCTAAAATTTCTGGTGAACCTGTATAATCTGCAACTTTGGTGACAGGGAGTCCCGCATCTTTGAGTGCTTGGGCTGTTCCCCCACTGCTGATTAAATCAAAGTCAAATTCTTCAACCAAACTACGGGCGAGGTCAATTATACCAGTTTTGTTAGATACACTCAGCAGGGCTAGACGCGCCATTGATCGATTCCTTAAAAGTAGGCTAGAAGCGAAGGATCTCAAGTTTTGCATAAGCCTTGATTCACTTCAAGACCATGAGGAATAATATTGACTCGTGTAATTTATATGCTTACATCCCCCATCAGCACTGTTGAAAATGCTGGAAATAAGGACTAAGTAGGCTTAATCTCTAATATTTGCGATCGCCTAAACTAAAAGTAAGCATGTTTTACCCACATAACACCTGTGGTTCAGTCTTCTAATCAACGCCTAACCCTAGAAGAATTTCTCGCACTTCCCGAAGGAGATATTACATACGAGTTTGTTAACGGTGAAGCTGTACCAAAATATAAAGATAATGAAATGTCACCAAAATTTTTTCATGGCTCGACTACTGGTGCTTTATTTATACTATTGTCTGCATGGGCACAAGCAAAGGGTCGGGTTGTGATTGAATGGGCAATTAAACTAACACGAAATCAACAAGATTGGATGCCTGTAGCCGATCTGACCTATATTTCTTATAACCGTCTTCCTGCTGATTGGCTATTAGACGAAGCTTGTCCTGTCGCACCTGAATTAGTCATCGAAATCATTTCACCTGGTCAAACTTTTGGTGAAATTGCAGAAATTGCGACTGATTATCTGAAAGCTGGGGTTTATCGTGTTTGGGTGGTTGATACAAAAGCTAGAACTGTAACTGTATTTGCGCCATCTTCTTTGCCGATTACTTATCGATCTCATCAATTAATTACTGATAATTTGCTACCAGAATTGGAAATTACACCTCATGCAATCTTTCAACAAGCTGGATTAAATCCCTAAAATTTCATTAGGAATCAGAATAAGCTAAAGTCTTGCCAATGAAAAAAAATTGATAATTTGAATATTATCATTATGCATCGGCTATTTACATAACCTAAATTTAAAGAGGCTTTGAACAGTGCTTAAGGCGGTGGACTTATTCAAAAATATTGTGACGATGATACTTAGCGGTGATTGAATTATAAAAGATAAGAAAAGCTATACTATTGATAATTACATCCGCAATTGGTGTTATGTTATGGAACTATTCACTATTGGTCACTCAAATCACAGCATTCAAGCTTTTATCGAGCTTTTGCAAAACCATGATGTAACTGCTCTGGCTGATGTGCGATCGCACCCCTATAGCCGTTACTTACCCCACTTTAACCGCTCAATCCTTAAAGATTCCCTCTCAAGTGCAAATATTCATTATGAATTTTTAGGGCAAGAACTAGGGGCTAGACCAGAAAATCCAGAGTGTTATGTTGATGGTAAAGCTGTATATGAAAAGATTGCTGCTACTGAGTTATTCAGCAAGGGCATTAAACGTGTACTCAGAGGTGTCAAACGTTATAAGATTGCCCTGATGTGTGCAGAAAAAGATCCGATTATTTGCCATCGGGCGATTTTAGTTTGTCAACATTTGCGAGGTGAGTATAATTTGGCAATTAATCATATTAAAAGTAATGGAGATTTAGAATCACATCATAAGCTTGAAGACAGATTATTAGCTAAACATGGGTTAAAAAAATTAGCTCTTGTACCAGCTTCAGTTCAGTTATCTCTTTTTGGTGATATTCCATCTAATAATCAGCCCGATAATTTACTATCAAAAGAGGAATCTATCCAAGAAGCCTACAGGTTGCAAGGTGATGAAATTGCCTATGTAGAAAAAAGAGGAAGCGAACATGAATAATTCCATTAACTTATTCACAATCGGTTTTACGCAAAAAACCGCCCAAAAATTCTTTGAAACTCTCGTTAAATCTGGGGTCAAGCGAGTTATAGATACACGACTGAATAATGTCTCTCAATTAGCGGGATTTACCAAAAAGTCAGATTTAGAATACTTTTTGCAAAAAATTGGCAATATTGAATATACTCACATTATTGAACTAGCACCTACAAAAGAGATTTTAGACGAGTATAAGAAAAATAAAGGTGATTGGGCAGTTTATGAACAGAAGTTTCTTAGGTTGATAGCTGAACGAGAAATTGAGAAGAAATTTAAACCAGAAATATTAGATGGTGGATGTCTTTTATGTAGTGAAGCTAAACCCCATCAATGTCATCGTCGCTTAGTAGCAGAATATTTAAATGGCAAGTGGGGAAATGTCAAAATATGCCATCTTTGAAGAAAATTGTTTGTCTTGCCAATTCTAAGAAAAATGGCGAGCGTTGCATTGCTGGCATTGATTTGGATACTGGTAATTGGATTCGTCCAGTATGTGTTCGTGACGGTTATTCTGATGATGGTCGAGTCCCAAGAGACGTTCGACTTGTGGAAAGGAGAGAACCAGAATTATTAGACATTCTAGAAATACCTTTAGCTGATGAAGGTAATAACTTTGACTTTGAAAGTGAGAATTTAACCATACTATCAGGAGAATGGAGACTATTAGGCAAAGCTAAACCGACTGATGTATTTCAATATTGTGGAAACTATCCTTATATTCTTCATAATCGGAAGAAATATGTCAATGTGTCTGAACTCCAATCTCTACCGTTTCGGCAAAGACGTACACTACAACTGCTTCATGTTGTCAATTTGTCTGTACAGTCTCAAGGAATTAAGCAGTGGAAAGGTTCGCTAGAAACTGCTTCTGGTCAAAAGTTAACAGATGCTAAAATTACTGATCCTATATTTATTGAAAAACTAGAAACGGGATACCAAATCACAAATGATTATTTAGTGACAGTTAGCTTGGGTATGCCTTGGGCACATGATAATTGGGAAGGTGAACCTCCTTGCTGGAAACTCATCGCGGGTGTGATAGATTTTCCGAAATTTGCAAGTCAACAAAGTGATTTAATTGCTCAAACAGATAAGGAAATAGAGCGAATAGGTTGGGATATAGATCAAGGACGTAAGTATTTGCAGCAAAGTTTTAATAAGATATCCCGCCAACAGTTGAGTTTGGAGGAATTAACCCAATTCTTGAATTATCTTAAATCTATCCCTGATGACTTTGATAATCTGCCCTCTTGATTAGATAATCAATATCTGAAATAGCTAATGCTTCTTCTTGATCGTCTGAGGAAAATAAGCAGTATCATGCAGCCGCAGTTACCGCTTTTGCTGTGCTAGTTTACTGCTGTTTGTGGCGGATTATTACACGATTGCAAAAACGTGGCCAGAAGGAAAAATCGGTTGACTTTACAACCTTAATGCTGCGATTGCAAGAAACAGGAAAACAATTAGATGAAGATAAGGACAAGAGCGGCGATGCTTACGTTTACGCAGCCGCCCAAACCTTAGAAGCCATACTAGGTGAAGATACCCCAATCCGAATGCAGGGACTTATTCTAGATAATCTGGTGAAAAAATCCAAAAAAGACCAAGATTTTATTAAATCTGGTACTTTTAAGGCATTTTTAAGTGCGTTTCCACTTTGCATTAGTAGCCCAGATTCTCATTCAGCCCCCAAGATTGGTTTAATTTCTTATGCCAGCCGTCCCTGTAACGAGGGAAATTTTCCCAATGATAGTGAAAAGGCTTATCTTTTTCTGACTCAAAGTTATATTGCTACAGCCGTTAATGAACCGTTTATCGGTTATGAACTTAAAAGAGAACGGATGCAGTCTGATGTCCTTGATTCTCCAGAACAACTGAAAACGCAACGTCTAGTTCAAGAAGAAATCCGTCACCTTAGAGCTAAAGGATGTCAGCACATTATTTTATTAGCTCATGCCTATGGCGATCGCCGCATTAATCGAGCCGCAGATTACAATTCTTCTTTAATACCTACAGAATTTTTAGAAGCAGTCTTTCAAACTTTTCCTGATATCAACATTTACCCAATGGTGCGGGATGTATTTCCGGCTACACGCTTGCGCGATCGCGGTTACAGTGAAGCGGCATTTGAAATTTTGCAAGCTGGAGATCATTCAGATTTTCAGCGCTCTGTTAGGGCAGACTACTTTCGTAATTTAATTCCGGTTTATACTTTTGCCACACTTTATGCTATCCAAGCAGAAGAGCGCCTACAATCTGGTTTCTGCATTTATTTCTTAGTATCGGATGGAAAAGTTAGCAATATTAACTGGACTGAACGCGCTCGTCAGCATTTGATTAATCCTGATTCAGACTCTCGGATTCATCCTTGCTTATTAGCTGTACTGCGCGGCTTGCATTTTATTGAAGCTGAACGAGGTGTGTACAGAAGTCAACTTAGCCCAGTACTAGATCCATTTAGTTGGATATCGCCAAATACAGTTGAAGAGGCTGGTGAAGTGAAAGTTCTCCACACCCGTCGCAAAGGACAAGTATTACTTAATTACCGCGCTGTACTTACCCACGTTTCTCAAGTTCTGCACAGGAAGTAATGGAATCATCTCTTCTACAACAAGCCTCTATTTGGGGGCAGGTATTTGAAATTGCTGTTAAACGCGGTGTTTTACAACAGTTGATTCACAGAAACTTACTGTTGAACGATCATCCTGTTCTCCAGCCTTGGCAATCTCACAAAAATGCAGATATCTCCCAGCAACTAGTGAAAGCATTCAAAATAACAGATCCCAATCACAAAGAATGGGTGGAAACAATGCTGCGTCATCTGCTGGTACTCGGCTATGGTTTAGGTTGGACAGCAATGCGTGAGTGTCTCAACCACAGTCAAATTAGACAACCTAAACTAGAAGCAATTTGGTGTCCATTGACATTGCCAGGACAGCAAATGCAACGGGATGAAGAAAAAGAAGAGACAGCAAAAGCATTTCAAGAAGCTTTCAAACTACCAGGAAAGCCAGACGAGAACTTAGTCAAGCGTGGACAACCAGCCAGAGCCGATTTTATTTTATGGCTATCTAACGAATCTAGCTCCCACAGAAACACAGAGGAAGAAGAAGTAATACCCTCTAAAGACTTGAAAAGTGCCTTCTCCCAGCCAAAAGATATAAAACGCAAAAAAATTGAGAATTTAATTATCTGTTTGGAATTTTCGTATAACGCACCCCTCAAATTTGCAGATTTTCAAAAAGAAGCCCCTCATAGAGAAGAAATGAGTCGCTATGCCCGTTACATTGAATCACGGGGGGTCTTCTCTAGAGTTTGTGCAGAGGTTGAAGGTGAAGAATTTTCACTCTCTAAAAGGCTAGAAAATTTTCTTTCAGCATTTAGCGGTCAAGATAAACCATTATTTAAGCTCTGTCAGGCATCATCTTATACCGATCAGCTGATTAAAGTGTTACGCGCACGTAAGCGATTAGAAGGAAGTTGTAATGCTAGAGCGATCGCTGTCACATCCAATGGTATGGAAAGTCTTGCTGCTCAATTCTGGGGTGTGGAACCAGAACCAGATACTAGAGCCAAGTTAATGAAATCATTGGGAAAAGCATATTGCCAGGCCAAACATTCAGATGATGATGTGCCACTCGATCTAGATGCAGAAATTCGTTTGGTGTTCACAAAGCTAGTGCGATCGCTACCCTCTGCTTTTAAAGAACAAGCACAACATCTAGCTGAAAAACCAACTCTAGGTCAATACTCTCACTTTCTTTTTCATGAGAATGTGACGGATTTTTACAACCCAATGGGTGAAATTAACAAGGCTGAGGCGATCGCATCTATTGAAGACAACGACGCATTACTTGAGTTTTTTGGAGGCAACCCTGTTACACGAATTGCCGATTGTATCAATGAAATCAATCCCGATAAGGCAACAATTCCTCTGCGACAAGTACACGAGGCAGCAGTATTTGCTGGTATAACTTCTGCTCAAGTCGGTAAAATTAACGTCCTAGCTTTGGAAGGAAATCCAGGTATTGGTAAAACTACTGCTGTGATGAAATTTCTTAAACAGCAAAAGCAGCAGTCTCAAGGTTTCTTATTTTTGTATCTCAGTCCGCGAGTTGTAATTAATCGAGATGTTACCGACAAACTTGCTAGAGAAAACGATCATCCCACTGGGATATTAACCATCACCAGCAATAAAAATTTGATTGTTGCGGCTCCCGAATGGTATAAACAACAGGTTCAGCAAAACAACTTTCCACCTCGCTTGATCGAGAGTGGCGTTGTTGTCGATGGTATCGAAAAACTCACACGTCCTGATGAGCATATCTTCTTCCTCACCCCAGAACAAGAACATGATATTGATTGCAATATAGTAGGCTCGACTCGGTTCAAACGCCGCCTCAACGAACGGGATTACAGCGTAGAATCGCTTAAAAGTCCTGGTGTATTGGGTACCATAGCAAAGTCAGCCCAAATATTGCTCAAAGCCAATCCCCAAGTTGATCAGCTCGTAATGACTGCTGCTATCCAAGGTTATCGAACGCTCAACGATCAATCAACCACAGTTAATGCCCTCAGCAAATTATTTGTAAAACAAGATCCCAATACTAAGCCGGGAAAAAAGGAACGTTCAGCATTTGCAGCGCGGATTCCCACCATAGTTGTCATGGTAGATGAACTCGCTGGTGATGGTGCAGGAGCGCCCTTTGTCCGTAAGTTAGCAGAATGGCTGGAACAGCAATTTATTAAACCGTTTGATACAAATCAATCTCCGTTTAAAATTGTGCTGATTCTTGCTGATGCCTCACTCAGCAATGAAGTTGTGTTGGATAGTTTTTTGAACTCAGGCGATCGCGCTCCTGATAAAGTTCTAATAAGTCAAAGTCGAGGTGAAGCGGCGTTTCGGGTGACAGGCACTCATACAAAAATTGGCCTCAGAAAACACCCAACGCTACACGTCATGACAAATAGCTATCCCGCCAGTAAACTCAGTATTGATTACAGTATTAGGCTGTCGCCCATTAAACCAGGTCAAAACAGTGACGGTACAGAGCAGACAATTAGACAAGCAATTCGAGAAAAATCAGAAGAGGAATCGCTAACAAACGCCTACTTAGAAATCAAGGGTGGGTTACAGCAGGGAGCAGAACAGTTAATTTTCTTTGCTCAGGATAAAGCTTTTCTACGTCAGTTGCAGGAAAAATTGACCACTGGTAAAGAAGCTCTGGTAAACAGAGAACAGGTGGAGGTTTTGGATCAAAGTGTATCACCCGATCGACGCTTGAAATTAGTCAAGCCGCCACGACGAGATGAAGTCCGAGTTTTTCTTATGACTTCTTCAGGCGCAAGAGGTGTTTCTTTCCCGAAAACAGATTGGATTATAGCTGCAATTCCCCGATTTAATATTGAAGCCGCTTTAATGGAAGTCGCGCAATTAATTTACCGTGGTCGAGGAATGTATACAGATCCAGAAACCGGAATGGAAGTTTCTGGAGATGACAAAGATAGACGGTTAGTTATGCTCATCAATGATTTCATCATTGAAAGAGAGGATATTGATCCTAAAAGACTATGGTTGCGTCAATCCAGCGATTTATTGACTTTGCTGGTAATGTTGCGTTCTACAATTCACACCCGCATCAAAGGTGATGCAGGACTTAATAAAAACCGAATTGCATTTGTCCCCGTTGGCTCTGTTGGCGATGAAGAATTGCTACGTTTAATGTCTGATGATGTCTTAGATTTCTTGCGTGAAGCCAAAATTTTTATCAGCGATAGTCATCCTCAAGAAGCCAAAGCAATTGTGAAAAGGGCGGAGCAGTTAACTGCAAACATCTTTAAACATTTTGATTTGAGAGGTCAATCATTAGAGAGAAATGCCAAGTCCTATGCAAATTATCAAACCTTACAAGCTTTGGTCAAAAATGTTTCTAGGATTTCGAGCCGATTATTACCATCTTTAGATAACGATGAGCTAAAGATACCAGATAATCTAACTTGTATCGGCCCTTTCTGGATAGAAGATTGGAGCGATCGCAAAACTGAAGAAATATTTAGCTTTGAGGCATGGAAAGCTGATATTAAACAAAATAGCAGTCGTCTTTTAGGATCGCTAAAAGAAATTGCCGAAAGCAAGAAGTTCAAATTTCCCTCAAAACTCAAACGTCCTGCCAACGAACTGTATAAACTATTGAGTCGGGAACAAGAGGGATTTGTGATTGAATCTTCCACACGTCAAGCATTAAAAACTAAAAACATAGTTATTGGCTTACCTCTAGACTATCCCCATTTCTGGGATGAACAATCAGAAGATGATATGCGCCAACAGGTATTACAAGATCCGCAAGCTTGGAGAAGTGCGCTAGGACGTTCTCTAACTCCTCAAGGCTTAATCGTACCTGTAGTACCTCACTATCGAACATTTCCTTGGGTAGCTGTGGCAGGTAGACGGATTTTTACGCAACTAGAAACAGTTTTTAGCGATCGCTACTTTATGGCATCTAGCGAACTGAATCTTCTCAATACGATCCTACTTGAAGATGAAGCAGAGAACAAATAGTTAATGTAAAACAGCAAATACCGCTAAATACTAAGTCTCCTTGAAGAGATAGGATCTATGTACAAAAGTAGAATTTTAGGAGTAAACCTCTGTCTTTACAAGCTATCACCGTTCCCACAGCAACTTCTCAACCCCCGGCAGGCTTAATTGTCACTTTGCATGGTTGGGGTGCTAATGCTGAGGATGTAGCATCTTTGTTACAATTGCTCAACTTACCCGATTACCAGTTTGTATTGCCCAATGCACCTTATCCTTATCCCTATTCCCCTATAGGGAGGGCATGGTATGATCTGCGGGTAGAAAATATGTATCAAGGATTGGCAGAAAGTCGGCAACTGCTAACAGATTTCTTGCAATCTTTAGAAAGTACCACTGGCATACCTTTGTCACGTACCATTTTGAGTGGATTTTCTCAAGGCGGAGCAATGACTTTAGATGTCGGCTCAAAATTGCCCTTAGCAGGTTTAGTTGTCATGAGCGGGTATTTACATCCTGACGCGCTAACCGCAGCTAAAAGTGGGATTCCGCCGACTTTAATCACTCACGGTAGATATGATGAAGTTGTGCCCCTGAAAGCTGCTTTGAAGGCACGAGAAACTCTCAAGTCTCTAGGAGTGGCAGTAGAATACCACGAATTTGATATGGGGCATGAAATAGATCCCAAAACGTTAGAGGTGCTACGAAATTTCGTTGTAAATACAATTGCTTAGTCAGGATTACGAATTTTTTATAAATTCTGGTACAAATTCTGACAATTTTCACGAACTTAATGACTTCTAATGAGTAATATATATTGGGTGGCTGCGTTCAGCGCAACTTAACCCATGCTGAAGGCGAGTGCTGCATAAGGGAGGGGCAAGTATTATGACAACTCTAAGCATTTCCCAAAAAGAAATTGCTGCCATGAGTGCAGTAGAAGTAGAAGAACTAGCTACACGTCTGGAACTGGATAATTATAGTAATGCTTTTGAGGGTTTAAATGATTGGCATCTATTGCGAGCGATCGCATTTCAGCGTCCAGAGTTAGTTGAACCCTATATCTACCTCTTAGACTTGGAACCCTATGATGAAGCTTAGTTGAGAGTTAGGAGTTAGGAGTTAAGAATTAGGATTTATAACTATTTAGTACTAATTTTTGAACGACTCACTCCTAACTTTTTACCATGACTAATCCAAAATTGAACAGGGTTCTTATTGGTGTAGGCGGCGGTATCGCCGCCTACAAAATCTGTGAATTGGTTTCGACGCTGTTTAAAACTGGGGTAGAGGTTCGAGTTATCCTCAGCCATTCGGCGCAAAAATTTATCACGCCTCTGACTTTATCAACTCTATCTCGTCATCCCGCATACACAGATGATGATTTTTGGCAACCAACTCACTCTCGTCCGTTGCATATTGATTTGGGTGAATGGGCAGATATTATGGTAATTGCCCCTTTAACAGCTAATACATTAGCAAAGTTAGCCTACGGGATGGCTGATAATTTACTCACAAATACCGTGCTGGCTTCTACTTGTCCCGTGTTGTTAGCACCCGCAATGAATACGGATATGTGGGAACAGCGATCGGTGCAACGGAATTGGCAACAGTTATTGACAGATAGCCGATATCATGGAATGAATACAGCATCAGGATTATTAGCGTGCGATCGCATCGGTGCTGGTAGATTAGCAGAACCTCCAGAAATATTCGCTCACATCCAATCGTTGTTACACACTCAAGGCAAACGAGATTTAGCAGGTAAACGAGTGTTAATTAGCGCTGGCGGAACGCGAGAGTATCTTGACCCAGTAAGGTTTATTGGCAATCCTTCCACAGGTAAAATGGGATTAGCTTTAGCGCAAGCCGCATTTCACCGAGGGGCAAGTGTGATCTTGGTACATGGCCCAGCTAATTGGGATGTACCATTAGGAGTACAAGCAATACCCGTTGTTAGTGCCGAGCAAATGCAGCACGTTATGGTGAAATGTTTACCCAACGCTGATGTAATTGTCATGTCAGCAGCCGTGGCCGATGTGAAGCCGCGAGATTATAGTACAGAAAAATTGCCCAAGCGATCGCTCCCCCAAGCTTTACCCTTGGAACCCGTACCAGATATAGTCGCCCAGTTATCAGAACTCAAACAGCCGCATCAAATATTAATTGGTTTTGCTGCACAAACTGGAGATATTGTCAATCCTGCATTAGAAAAGTTACAGAAAAAAAAATTAGATGCTATTGTTGCCAATCCTATCGATCGAGCTGATAGTGGTTTTGGGAGCGATAATAATCAAGCGATATTTTTAGATAGTCAAGGAAATCAGGTAGAAATCGCACCTTGTTCTAAATTAGAAATGGCGCATCAATTATTTGATTTTCTCATCAACGAATTTTAGATTTTAAATTTTGCTAAGAAAAGTAGAGACGTTGCATTGCAACGTCTCTAATAAAAACCAGCAAAATCATTCTGCTTTCTCTACAATCCTGAAAAATGAAACAGTCCTGTTTTTGAGGAGAGAGTTATACCAATTTGAAAAAAGAATGCGACAGATGGATTCTCACTAAGCGAGACATAGCAAGCGATTCCCAATCCAAAATCATTCGACTGAGAGTAGCCGTAATCCTTTCCTACGGAACGCTGCGCGAACAAAGCAGTAAGCTACGCGTAGGAAAGTCTAAAATCCAAAATGGTATTAGCTTTAGGCTTCTGAGGACTCTTTTATGTATTCACTGTATTGCTGGTCAGAAAGTAAGGCATTAAGCGCAGAGGAATCGCTAAACTTGATTTTTACCAACCAACCATCGCCATAGGAATCATTATTGACTAGTTCGGGGTCATCAGAAACTTCTTTGTTTACTTCTACAACTTCTCCTTTTAGAGGAGTATAAAACTCTGCTACTGCTTTAACCGATTCGATAGTACCTAATTCATCTCCCTGGTCAAAAACTTGTCCAACCTCTGGTAATTCTGCAAATACAACCTCCCCAAGTTCCCTCTGTGCAAAATTAGTAATGCCCAGTGTCGCAATGTTGCCTTCAACCCGAACCCATTCGTGTTCCCTGGTATATTTCAGGTTGCTAGGAATGTTCGCCAAGGCTAGTTGGAGAATGCCAGTTAGCCAAGATTGATTGCTTTGTGGCTGGTTAGTCTGTACAGGTAGCGCCTGAGCGATCGCTTCACTCGCGGCGGGCCAAAATAAGTTGGTAACAAATAAAGCCATAGCCAGTACCAGAGCGATCGCAGAACGGATCGCGTACTGAAAGATCGTTTTGATGAAATTCATAAACAGATTTTTCCTGATAATCTGAAACAAAAGTATTATTAAATACTGATATTAGGATGTCAATATATTTCCACAGTCCGAAACAGATGAAACAACTAGCAACCGAATCACCATCCACCTGGCGTTTCATCCCAATGCTTCAGACATCAGGAGCAGTGCAGATGGCAATCGATGCTTGGTTGTTCAACCAATTTGAAAAGGGACAGCACCCGCCCACGCTGCGTTTTTATACCTGGTATCCACACGCGCTTTCCTTGGGACATCTGCAAAAACAATGGCCTGCCCAGTGGCATAATCTGATTTATCAGGGAAAGGCGCTCGATCTAGTTCGTCGTCCAACAGGAGGTAGAGCTGTTCTCCACCAAGGAGACTTAAGCTACACCCTGATTACCTCAGCTAGTAGTGGAAAAAGCTGGGGTACTTATGAAAAAATCTGTAACTTTTTAATCCAAGGCTGGCAAATCTTAGATATTGAGTTAAATTATGGTTCTGCTGGACGGGGTTACATTCATAATCCCAGTTGTTTCAACACAGCAACAGCAGCTGACTTAGTTACTACCGATGGAAGTAAATTTATTGGTAGTGCCCAACGCAAGGGAAGAAATACCATTCTTCAACACGGCTCGATGATTTTGTCTACAGACAAAGTTTTATTTCAGGAAATCTTTGAACAACCTGCTCCGTGGAATACCTCACTTTGCAATACACAGGAAGAGGATGGCTGGATTGCAAAAATTGTAGATACATTGACAGAGACGGCAAAACAGTACTTTGGCATAGAACTAATTACCCAACCATTTACCGATCTCGAATGGCAAGATATCCTCAAATTGCGATCGCTTTATGAAGTGCGTTAATGTAGCTCACCGCAGGTATCGCCTATTCCAAAACTTCAGGTTCTGTAATAAATACGTAGAAAACCAAAGTTTGTTGTAAGTAAAATCGCTGTACGGTGTAGTTTTGCAGTGTAAATAAAAAGTTGACATTTTAATTTACATCATTTAATGTAAACATATTAAAGTGTAATTTATATTATACATAGTCATGTACTTTGAGGACGTGCGTGAGTGGCAGGGAACTGCGGAGGCTCTGACAAAAGAGCTAAAACGCCAGATTAAACAACTTGAACTGTCTATAGAATCACCTGCCCTGCGTACCATTCGGTCGTGGAGAGCGAAACAACTTTTATCACAACCCAAAGGACAAGAATTTGCATTTCGGCAGATTTTGGAGGGTTTGGCAACTGCTCTCTTATTGAAGAAGGGTTGGACACTTGCGGCGATCGCTCAAGTTTTACCTTCCTTTGGTGAAGATGCTTTAGAGAGGCAAATTATTGCAGAGGCTCAAGGACACGATCCAACATGGCTACCTACAGTTTCAGCAACTTCTTTGCCTCTACCTACAGGACACCGCCCAGTGAGGGATTTGGCTGAAGATGCTGTGATGTTACTTGCTCAGGGAATTCTTCGCCAATACGATCGAGTTCTCCCAGGTCGAGAAATTGTGCGCCAAGAGGATAGTACGCTGCCACCAGAACTCTATCAAGCAATGTGCAAATTAGGTCGTCTATATATTGAAGAAGGATTAAGCGATCGCGCTGCCTGTGTGCATACTGTTTTAGATAATGCTCGATACTCTCTTGGTTGCGATCGCTGGCAGTTAGGGGTTTTTAACCAATCAGACTTTCGCTTTTCTAGCGTTACCTTAATCGATCCAGATTTACGAGTACCTACTTCAGATTGTGCAGAGATTGCCAATTTGAGCGGGGGTTTTGGCGAAGATAATGTGATTGAGCATCGGTTATATACTCAATTATGTGAAGCAACTGAACGATTGGGTGGTCGTCGTCAACACAAAGCTTACACCGCGCTACGACAGTTATTTGGTAGGTACTCTCTGATAGGAGAACGGCAACTATTAGATTACTTGGTTGAAAATGACTTGACCCCTTTACAGCGAATGATCGTTGAAAATTTCTTCAACTTAGTGCCAGATATCTGGCTAGTTGATGGACTAGCACATCGCTGCGCCCGCTGTGGCACACTGATGCGATCGCATCCCAACAAAAAACTTTTTTCACAAGGGCGGTGTCCAATTCGCCAGTGCATTGGGCACAACTCACCAAAAGTATCTGAAAAACTAGATCCCAAAGACATTTTACTAATTGCCGAGCCACGAATTCTTACTTACTGGACAGGCCCAGCAATTGACGAATTAGCCATTTTTGATACAGCTAGACAAAATAAGCTCAATGCTGAACTTTACCCGGAGTCTGATTTATGCGATGTGGCGATTAACGAACGGGCAATTGGAATTGATGCCAAGTCTTATACAAGTCCGGTAACTCTGGCTTTGCGTCTTAATCGTAGTATTGGCGGACTGATTCACTATCGCCGCCGGATTCTTGCTGTGAGCGATCGCTTAATCGAAGACAACCCAAACTACATTTCTACCCTCATCTCCACACTAGATAAAAAGGGCGATCCCGCCAGTTTAGAAATTATGTCGGTTTCCTCTGTAATTGATTTTTTAAAGAAGATGCCTTATGCGAACCAAACCTGATTTTTGGAAAGGTGCAGACCGAATTTGCTGGTTTTGCGTCTTGATGAAGGAGTTTATTAATACTGATTCACTAGAGTACGCGCCACTAGTGATGTCAGGCATGGCCAGCATTTTGAATGCACCTGCATTAGAGCCTGCCCGTCAAGCCATTTTCAATATGCGTCAGATGTCGCTGACTTTTGTTACACAGCAATCAGTTAAACACGCAATTGCTCTCTATAACAATCATCATTACTGCAACCACACTAAAGGGACGTATGAGATTGATATCGAAACACTTCAATTTAAAAGAACAGACCCTTTAGAAGATTCTTTAATTACACAAGCGCGTCAAATTCTTAGTACCCCTCTGCCATACGACTCCTATGGTTTTACATTTGCCGATCCTCGTCAGCCGATGGCGGTTGCGTTAGGTGAAGAGTCAACAGCAGTAAGGATGCCGATCGCTCCGATTACCGCCCCGATTGCTGCACGTCGTACACATTCCCTTAACCGCCAACCAAGAGGAAAAATTCGCATTCCCCTAAGTGAACTGCGCGATCTGGCTATTGAGATGGACGAGCGTGAAAAGCAAGATCCTGAGCGACGAGCAGGTAGTTGGGCAGATCGTTTTAAACGCTTTGACCTCATGGTATCGGAGGCTGGAAAGGGGCTGCGGAAAGAAGAAGATGTTCTGGAATTAGAAGATATCAAGCACTTAATTGGTTTGCCAGGGTCAGGTAAAACAACCATCCTTGTGTTGATAGCTATGTGGCTGGGACTAAATGACTATAAAGCCATGTTTGTGTTTCCCTCCATTGAAGTTGCTAGACAGTACATGGCTGAACTAGCATTTCATCAAGTTAAGGTGGGAATGCTTGTCGGACAAAGTGATGAAACTCGCCGTCGTCATGCAGACAATATTGCTGAAGCGATCGCAACACGAGGTAATGGTGGCTTTGCTTACACCTTAGAACAGGCAGAAGTTTTTGGGATGAACTGCGTCTTACCAGCCTTTTCAACTGCTGATATGTCCCTGTGGGGCTTTGGTTACGCACCTTGCAACGAGATATTGCAAGGCGGAGGGAAACAGGGAAAGATGAAGAAATGCCTGTGTCCTTTATGGACAATGTGCGGTCGAAACAAAGCACCGCGAGATTTGCTGGATGCTAATATTTGGGTTGGTCATGTGCGATCGCTCGATACTCAAATATCACCTCATGCGATTCAGGAACAAGTACGATATTTTGAATTAATTGCTCGTACCTTCGATGTAGTTGTTTGCGACGAAGGTGATATGGTGCAGACAGTGTTAGATGGTTATGGGGCAGCAACCTTAAGTATTTCAGGCTCAGAGCGATCCATTCATCGGGTAATTTTAGAACAAATCCATAACCGCTTTGCTGGCAGCGAGAGCCATCGATTATTCGATCGAGATGTAGAACTCTACAGCCGTGACTCGGCAGAATTTGGTAGCTATAATACTTCCTTAATTACCACCCTTCAGAATATGTCTAAGTCGCGGGTGGGGGAACGCTACGAAAATCAATTGCTGACTGTATTACGAATTGTTAGCGAATTATTGAATACTTTAAAGAAATCCTCTCAGCAGAATGACCTTGATGAACAAGAAGCCCAACTAGGCTTTAGTAAAAGTCGGGCACTGACTGAATTTTGGGAAGCGGCAGCATATAACGCCTTCTACGATCGCACAGGTGTTGAGAACCCTCAAGACTTTAAAGCAGATTTGTGGCCTCGGATTTTAGGCTATAACCGTGAAACCCTTGAAAAGCAATGGAAAACTCTCATTAGTCATTTCCGCCGTTACCTGGCTGAAAATCTGATTAAGCGACGGGATGCGATCGTTGAAGAAATTGCTGAATTATTTCTCAAGCTCTGTTTTCCAGATCATTTATCAACAATAGAAGCAGAAGATTTAGCTAAATTACTTATAACTGTTACTTTCGTAATTGTGGGCTACCAGCGAATTGTACCAGGAACTAGAACGATGGTTGCAGAAGGATTCATTCGTGAACCAATTGTGGAATCAACTGCATCACCAGAACTCCGAAAATTTATTCCAGAAAGCATTTTAGGTTCATTTTCTGGAGTGCGATACAGTTTTTCCAAAGCACAAACAACACGTACCGCCGCCAGAAATGTGCAATTGTCCTACATTACATTTGTTGGTGCGCCCCGAATGTTAATGCACCGTTTTCATCGGTTGTTAGAGGCAGATGATGGACATCCAAGCCCAGCCGTTTTAATTACCTCGGCAACTTCATTTTTAGAAGCTAGTCCCGCCTACCACATTAACGCTGGCCCGCATTATTTACTAAAACCGCGTCAGTCAGAAAATAAAGCAGAGCAGAGCGTTTATCGTTTCAAATGGTTTCCAGATAGTGAACGTGGTGATGAACCCCTCAAATATAGCGGTGCTGGCGACCTTCAAAAGCGTAATCTTCTGCGAATGGTGAATGCTCTTGTAGGAGGAAGTAAACCTGAAATTTACAAGTCTATGGATAGATTTGATGTAAAGTCTGGTATTCGTCGCAAAGCCGCTTTAGTTGTCAATAGTTATGAACAGGCTCGTTCTATCAAGAAATATATCAATGACTATCATCCTGAAGTTGGTAGACATACAAAAGCAATTGTTCAATCCCTCAGAGATGGAGAACAACCGGCAGATTTTATTACCTCTGCTCAGTGTGAGGCATTAGGAGATGATGAAAACTGTGATATTTTAATTTTTCCCATGTTGGCAATTGGTCGAGGTGTGAACATCGTTTTCACCAAAGGAGAAAGAAAGCTAGATGCGGCAATTGGCTCGATTTACTTCCTGACTCGTCCTCATCCTACCAAGGATGATATGCAGCTTTTGTATAGCTTGGCAGGACGGGCAACACAAGAATTTGATAGTCGAGTTTTTAGTGAAACAGAAGATTTAAATGCGATCGCAACAGCTTGGCAGCAATCTAGAAAAGACCTTTGGAAAACTGCCAATAGATTGTTACGTGAACCCTTAATGGCTAGCCGTTTAGGCCCTGAACTTTTCAAATCGTTTACAGCTAATCAAATGGTTGCGATTTTGCAAACAATTGGGCGAGGTATGCGGAATGGATGCCCGGTATCAGTTTACTTTGTGGATGCAGCTTGGGCTAAAAAATCAGCAGAAGGTAAACCCGACTCTGGGCGAGACAGTATGCTGGTTCAGATGCGAATCATTTTAGAAGAATGTGTCAACCATGAAGACCCCGTAATTCGGGAAATTTATCAAGAACTTTATGGCGCATTTCTAAAACCTTTACAGCACATTCAAGGAGTAATTTATCCCGATGAACTAAATTCTTTAGAAGAATCTACGGATGAAGATGAAGTTTTTGATGAGTTTTCAACACTATTGGAGATGTAAAAATGATTAATAATTTTGATGATGAAATTGAATTGGAAGAAGATTTATTGTCAGAAGAGGAAGACGAAGAAACTGAAGGTAGTTTAGTTTCGGATAAGTTTTACATTCAGCAAGGTGCAATTAAATTAATTAAAGAATTTCCTTTAGCTTTCACCGTACCAGATAATCTTGCTCCAATCATAGTAGAAGGTTTTAATCTTACGTGGACAAAAGCAGGTTTGCAATGTCTTGACGAGATTCAACAAGGAGCTAATGTCAAAAATCTTCCTTATGGCTCATTGCGAAATTTCCTACAAGTAGTATTGAAAGATGCAACACGAATTGAACCAGAGGTAGGTCTTAGCAAATATGCCTTGAATTATGCTAAAGGCGATCGTATGCTAGAACCTTTTGTTTACCTTACTGGTGGCGATGAAGAAGAAATAAATAAAGTGCTTCGCCCAATTATTAATGATTGGTTCACAAATTCTCTCAAACCATTTGCTGAAAAGGAGGATATATCAATAAAGATTATTGACCGCTTGGAAGAAAAGAAATTATTGTAATTACAATCGTCCGTAAACAAAAGGGTCGTGTTCGCGTTACCTTACGTCAACCAGAAGATAATCCTGATGATCTAGCGGCTCTTGTGGAGTCACTGCGCTATGGCTTTGGTCACTACAGCGATTGGACAGGTTTGCCTGCTCCCCTATTTTTTGAGCGTGTTGTACGGGACTACATCAGTGATTTTGCGATCGCAGATGAGGACATTGAATCAGAGCAAGATTAAATATCCTGCCAGTGTAGAAAGAGGCTACTAATTTATTTACAATCAAACTCGCACAAAGATGACTGTTAGAATGCATCCCGACGCATTGGCATTGCAAGGAAACGCATTAACAATGCGGCCGATGTATTATACCAATTGGAAAAAAGAATGCGACAAATAGACCATTTGTAGAGACGCGATTCATCGCGTCTTTACCCAAGGATGTGTTGTGTTGCAATCATTAATTGAATTGGTATTAGCATTGCAAAGGGATGCATTGGCATTGCAAGGTATTGCCAAATTTAATTCGCTACGAATTAATGAAATGCTGCACTTAACAAGCCAAGGTTAAGACTGCAACCTAAAACTTGAGTTTATTGAGCTTAGTGAAACCCCAGAACAAGCCCGAAAGCTGGCAAAAATAGTGTGATTGACATAGAGATATCAAGCAGCAATTGGGAAAGGAAACTACTACCTTGAATTGGGTATAACCCGTATGCTCTATGGCTTCAAGTCACTTTTCTAGATTTTACAATATAAGTAAGACTTAAAAATAACGCTTCAATTATATGAAAATACTCTCATCAGAACTAGTCCATTTGGGATTTGGCAAATATGTGCGTTCTGACCAAGTAACAGCAGTTATACCAATAGAAGAGGAGCGAGGCCCAGGGCGACGAACCTTTGTTCACGTTCAAGGGCAAAGCGATCCAATTATCGCCTCTCGCGCTGAAGATACCATCATACGTGATTTGGTACAGGAACCACGCGAAGTTACCCAAGCCCGTCAACAGCAGGAAATTCTTCAAGATTTATTGGTTAATTTAGCTAATGTTAATTCAACTGTGCGTCGAATTAACCGTGATGAAGGCAGTTTGGATCTTGATTTGTTAGAACGACGAATTAAACAAGTCCTGGAAAATTAATTGCAAAAGTCAGCAAACTAAATAACGGAGAAAGATATTGCTGAATACCATTACAGACCAAGTTTCAGTATCAGAGACACAAACAAGATCGCCAAGGTTGTGGATACCTGAACGGGTACTGTTTACACCTGCTGCCCTAGATGAAGTTTGGGGGCAGCAGATTCTTGCGCGCGTGCAGTCACTCAACTTACCAATAGAAGAATTATCACAAAACCGCCTGAAGGGACTGCGCGGTGAATCTGAGCGAGATACTTACAATATCGCCAAGCGTACCTTAGCGGTGGTTACTGCACCACCTAGTTCTTTTAAACTAAGTCCCATCCCACCTTCTGCGGATTGGCAATTTCACCTTGCCGAAGGTTGTCCGGCTCACTGTCAATACTGCTACCTAGCGGGTAGCTTGTCAGGGCCACCTGTCATCCGCGCTTTTGCCAACTTACCGCAGATATTAGAGAACTTAGCTAACTACGAGCAACAGGGGAAAACCACGAGTTTTGAAGTTAGTTGTTATACAGATCCATTGGGTATTGAGCATTTAACTGGAAGCCTTGCTGAATGTATCCGTTACTTTGGCACTCGTAGCAATGCACATCTACGTTGGGTATCGAAGTTTGATGCTGTGGATGGATTACTCGACTTACCACACAATCGGCATACTCGCTGTCGGATGAGTGTTAATGCCGCACCGATTTCTGGTAAGTTTGAAGGTGGCACGGCATCCGTAGCATCCAGACTTAATGCATTGCGACGGTTGGCGTTACCACAAGAGCGTGGCGGTGGCGGTTATCCAGTAGGCTTGGTTATCGCGCCAATTATGCCGATAGACGATTGGCAGATGCACTATAGTCGTTTGTTTGAGCAGATAAACGAAGCACTGGATTTTGATTGTAACCTTACCTTTGAGTTAATCTCGCATCGGTTCACACCTGGGTCAAAAGAAGTGTTACAAACTTGGTATCCGCAATCCAAATTAGAGATGGATGAGGCAAAACGCAGTGTCAAGCGTAATAAGTTTGGCGGGACGAAGTACGTTTATGAGAAGGACACAATGAAGGCGTTGCGTAAATTTTTTGAGAGTGAGATTAGTAGGCGCTTTCCAAATGCTGACATTCTTTATTGGACTTAGAAAAATACTTTGCTCATATAGAGTTTCAGCAAATTAATTATTTGGTAAGGGAGCGATTGATATATTATGCGATCGCTTTCTTTTCCGGTTGCTCAGGTACTTAGGCTAAAGCCGTAATATCATATCCAGTTAAAGACTTATCATTAAGACCGCAGAGGGGCAGAGGTGCAGAGGGGAGGAGTTTTTGGCTTTCTGCATAGATTTGGAAATTATAACTAATTAGCCAAAAATTCAAGACTAAAGTCCTTACTACGAACTTTTTTACCCCTCGCCTGGGTTTGGCTATGACCACTCAAAGCGAGATAATTTGGGCAGAGGACAGGCGACGTTATAAATTAATAGTGTATCTGCAATACCGGACTTGTTCTGGGTTAGTCTCAATAGCAAAGGTTTGGAGATGTTTACTTTATCAGAAACTTCTATCCTGGCGGCAATCCTACTGGTAGCTTTAGGCATTTTGGGCTGGGGCTTTTATCGCGCCAGACCTTTTGGTAAGCTGGGAATCTTAGCCTGGTTACAGTCGGTGGTGTTGATGACTCCCTGGCTCCTGTTTTTTGGATTGTTTGCCGCAGGGATTTACATCAATATAGCGGGTATATTGTTCTTGGTGGTGACATCCGCCGGATTGTACGTTTATTTGGGCAGACAGTTACGCGCAGCTGGGCAAGATGCCATCCTCAAACAACGCGCAACCGAAAGACTCGCTGCTGCTTCCTCACTTGCAGCAAATTCCCCACAATTAGCAGTCGCAGAACTGAAAGCGGAGATCCCGCCAATACCGGAAGATGACTTGAATACAATTAAAGGCATTTTTGGTATCGATACATTTTTTGCCACAGAAACCATCGCCTACCAAGATGGAGCCATTTTCAAAGGCAATTTGCGGGGAGAACCAGAAGAGACTCACAACCGTCTAACTGCAAGTTTACGGCAACGCCTTGGCGATAAATATCGTCTGTTTTTAGTGGAAAATACAGACGGTAGACCCGTGATGATTGTCCTACCGAGCCGCAACGATCCCCGGCCGATGTTGTTATCGCAAAAAGCTTTTGCAGGTATTCTGTTAATAGCGACCATTGCCACAAGTTTAGAAGCTGCGGGATTACTGCTGAATTTTGATTTTTTTGGCAATCCAGGGCGGTTTCAAGAAGCTTTGCCCATAGGCGCTGGAATATTTTCGATTTTAGTAGCTCACGAAATTGGTCATTGGTTACTTGCACAGCGTCACCAAATTCGCCTTAGCTGGCCCTTTTTTCTACCCGCAGTGCAAATTGGCTCCTTTGGTGCAATTACCCGCTTTGAGTCTTTGTTGCCCAACCGCAAGGTATTATTTGATATTGCCTTGGCAGGGCCAGCCGCAGGTGGTATTGTCTCTTTGTTAATGTTGGTGACGGGCTTGCTGCTTTCCCACCCAGGTAGTTTATTTCAATTGCCCAATCAGTTTTTCCAAGGGTCGATTTTGGTGGGAAGTTTGGCGCGAGTTGTCCTTGGTTCGGCATTGCAGTCACCCTTGGTAAGCGTTCATCCCCTAGTAGTTATTGGTTGGCTGGGGTTAGTAATTACCGCTTTGAACTTAATGCCCGCAGGACAACTAGATGGTGGGCGGATTGTGCAGGCGATTTATGGACGCAAAACCGCAGGACGAGCAACGATCGCAACTTTAATTTTACTGGCGCTCGTGTCTCTCGGTAATATGATTGCCATGTACTGGGCGATCGTAATTTTCTTTTTGCAACGGGATCAAGAACGCCCCAGTTTGAATGAAGTCACTGAACCCGATGATGCTAGAGCCGCTTTGGGGCTTTTAGCTCTATTCTTGATGATTACCACGCTTCTACCCCTAACTCCCGCCTTGGCTGGGCGTTTGGGAATAGGATAGAGAGTGCTGAGTTAGGAGCTTGAAGAACTCTGCCTATCTCCCTACTCCCCACATTTCTACGGTTTCCAACCTGCTAGCAAATTCGGGTAAGCCGTTGGTGTGGGGAAAATTTTCTGGAAGGCAGTTTGACGCTCTTGAGGCTTTTCTTTACTCATGTTCCAGAGGGTTTCATAGAAAAAGAAAGAGACTCCGGCAAAATTGCGATCGCGTACTTTTTGCACTTGTGTCTGAATCTGCTGCATTGGTATAGATCGGTTTTTTAACCCAGCCAAAATGCCCACACTCACTGGAATATGACTCTTAGCCGCTTTTACTTCTGGATACTCTAATTCGCTGATAAAGACATTCAAATCATCCCGATATATCTGCAAAACTAAGTCTTCAATAATTCCCATCCGTTCCCACTTGTGCCAGTCTGCTAAAAAGAAATCGTAGGAAAAACGTTGAGGATTAGGAGCAACGGAAACTAGGCAATTTTTTTTAGTAGCTTTAATTGCTGTAAATACCCGTTTCATAAACTCGGTAATTTTGTTAGCTCTCCAACGCACCCATTCTGGATCTTTGGAGTCTTTGGAGGGAGCTTTTCCCTGATGTTCTTTTTTATAAAGTGCCACTGTATAAGCATCGTATCCTAATTCTGATGGTAAGCCAAAATGGTCATCAAATTGAATACCATCGATATTGTAGTTTCTAACAATTTCAACGATTAAATCTTGAATAAATTGTTGTACTTCTGGACGAAAAGGATTTAGCCAAACTCGATTATGTGTCCCTTCTTTAACAATCCGAGTCCCATCGCTGCGAGTAGTGAGCCATTGGGGACGATTTTTAGCTAATAGTGAATCTGCTGGTGCCATGAAGCCAAATTCAAACCAGGGAATTACCGTTAACCCTTTTTGATGTCCCACATCGACAATTTCTTTCAGGATATCTCGCCCTTTGAGTCCGGGTGTGGGATCGAGCGATCGCCCGATAACTTTTAGTGCAACTTTGCTAGGATACAATGTATATCCCCAATTCCAAACCGCCGGATATATAGTGTTAAAATTGAGTTCATCAAGGCGTTGCAAAGATCCCTTGAGGCGATCGCGCTCAAATAACACATCACTATCAATATTTGTTAACCACACCCCCCTTAACTCAGATGCTGGCGTTCGGGGCAAATTAATTTGAGCGTTCAAGGGGAACGATAATATCATCGTAGCGATCGCGCTTAAGGTCAGCATAACGATAAACAAAAGAGACTTTCTACTTTGGCGAATATTCCACCAAGAA
The DNA here is from genome assembly GCF_036917355.1 of Nostoc sp. Lineage (GTDB taxonomy): Bacteria > Cyanobacteriota > Cyanobacteriia > Cyanobacteriales > Nostocaceae > Nostoc. Next base: position 103,669 of record NZ_JBALDP010000015.1, on the reverse strand, counting down.
GAAAACTCAACACACCACTTTACAAACCTTTTCATCATTATTTAAAATGTCTGTGTCATTGAAGGAAACATCGGCATGATAACTAATATTAATGCTTAACCTTTGTTTCCTGCTCTAAAAACAGATTGCCAATATCAAATAAAAGCTGCATAGTACCTCGGTAGCCAACCTTGGTGAACTGACCACTATCTAAACGGTCAAAAATGGGAATTCCTTGACGATAGAGAGGAATTTTTAAGCGTTGAGCGATCGCCACTCCATGAGAGTTGGTAATTAGTAAATCAGACCCAACTGCCAGTTGCTCAAAGTCTTCCAAATCGCCGATAGTAACGCTCTTGATCGGCAGTTTTTCTAACAGAGGAAAGCGTGTTGTTGTCACTGCTGCGTGAATCTCAACTCCTAGCGATCGCAAAAAAGAAACTGTTGACCAAAGCAAATCTGGTTCCAGCGCTAAAGACACTCGCTTGCAACCAAAGTAAAAGTGATTTTCCAACATCACATATTGTAACTGACGGCGTTCACGGCGGTATTTATCCGGTACGCTAACACCACTGATATCCGCCAAAGCTTGTAGAAATTTATCTACTGCTGTTAGTCCCGTCAATTCACCAAATACCTCATAGGGTATATTGAATCTCTGCTCCAAAATTTGCGCTGCGCCCCGCATACTATCACCCAGTGCCAAAGTGAATACAGAACTACCAATTGAGCGCAACTGTGCTGCATTTGTGCCATTAGCTGTAATGGCACTACAAGAATCTTCTATATGACCATCTAGTGAGCCAGAAAGGTCAGGTACAAGAATAGGTACAAGTCCAAAAGAGGTGACAATCTCTTTGATTTCTTGGACATCCCCTGGTGTGAAGGCAGAACTCGCCAAAATAGTGATTTGTGTGGGACAAGGGTCTTGCTTGGAGCCTTTTTGGGGAATTTCCCTAACTATACTCTCAACTGCACCAGCAAAGCCATCCTGTAATGTACCTTTGAAATCCGGTGTAGAGACAAGCACAATTGGTAAATAATCCAGTTCTGGATGACGGTGGCGAATCTCCTTGACAAAGCGTCCCATATCATCACCTCTGGTTTCCACCAGTCCAGTGCTACAAAGACCGATAATTTCTGGTTTGGATCTCTGCACCAAAGTCAAGATTGCTTGTTCAACTCTTTCCTCGCCCCCCAAAATAGTTGCAACTTCTGTCATCGCCGTACTGGAAAGGGGAATCGCCTGACGGAAATGTTGTACTAATACCGCCTTAGTCAAAGCAGTGCAGCCTTGAGAACCGTGTAATAAAGGCATGATTCCCTTCAATCCTAAAAAGGCTAAAACTGCACCCACAGTTTGGCTTTGCTTCAGGGGATTAACTGCAACTGATGTACTCGTAACGCTAATAATCGCCATCAAATTTCCTCCTGTTGAGAATTTCCTGCTGACTCTACTCCTACTTCCCACGGGGCTAGCTGGCATACTTGTTCCCATACAGGATTGTAAAAAGCAGCATACAATTCTCGTGCTACCCCTAAAATTCCTATATAGCCTGCATAAGCATGGTTGCGTTCTTGATTAATATCTAGAAATGGAATCTTAGCTGTAAGAGAAGTGTCTTGATAGCGTTTATCAGCAATTAACATATCAGCTTGATTTGCGTTAATTATCTGTAAAATTTCTTCAGGACTATTTTGTTCTAGAATTATGCCATCTTGCCCCAGCAAACTTTTGACTCTAATTCGATCCTCATCAGTATTATTCTTAGTCAGAATAACAATAACTTCCATCCTCAATTTCTTAGCAGCAAAGATAATCAACCAACTTTTGAAACTTCCAATAGAAAGGATAATGCGCTTACCTTGTAATCGGGTAATATACAGAGCAAGTTTTTCATCTATTGCAGCAGTTTCTTCTACAATTAACTTTTCTGTACGTTCCTGCAAATCAGAGTTACCCAACTTGGTAGCAATATTCCTTAAACATTGGTTGATTGACTCAATACCATAGATAGACTCTTCAATATAGGGAATACCATATTTTTTCTCCATGCTTTTTGCCATGTTAATTAGTGCTTTAGAGGAGAGCAGCACGTTAAGTTTGGCACGATGGGCATAGCAAACTTCTTTATAGATAGCATCACCTGTAATTTTTGCCAAAACTCTGATACCTAATTTCTCCAATAACGGTAGAACATTCCATATTGCACCTGCGATATTATGTTCACCAATTAAGTTGATGTCATAAGGTGTACTAGCCTCTGGTTCGGCTGTTCCAATAACGTGTTCTAGCAACGCTTCACCAGCAACACGGTTGCCCAAATTTTGGTTCCCAATAAATCCAGGGCAATGTACAGGGATAGTAGGTATTCCTGTTTTTTCGGTAGCATCTTTGCAAACTCCCTCGATATCATCTCCAATCAGGGCTGTAATGCAAGTCGAGTAAACAAATACCGCCGTCGGTTTGTAGCGTCTTGCTAATTCTAAAATGCCTTTGTACAGTTTTTTGGCTCCACCGAAGATGATATCGTTCTCATCGATGTCGCTGGTAAAACGTATTTTGTACAGCATTGAACCAGAAGAGAGACTGCTGTAACTTCCCCAAATACTGGCAGCACAGCCACTTGGCCCGTGAACTACATGAGCAGCATCGGTGATTGGTACTAAGGTAATCATCGCACTATCAAAAGCACAACTCCCTTGAGTAGTTCCAGGTTGTGGTAATTGTGTGGAGGACTTTTTTTTATGCAGTTTCTGCTGTTGACGAGTATCTTCGGAATTTGACTCACTGAATGAATCGTTGATTTTTTCTGGGGTAGGATTCATTTGTTTGGTGACAATAGGTAGAAGTTATTAGATATTAAGTGAATTCCAAAAGGCTTTGATATGATTTTCATCGATTAACCGTGTATCTAAAGCATGGAATAAAAGGGAATGAGAAAAATAGTTTCCCATCCCCTAAAACATAAACACCAACTACGTTAGAGAAGGAGAAAACAAAAACACGAAATAGACTATTAAAGTATTAATTTTGCCGTGTACACCTTGGTAGATTAGTGTTAACACAGTGATTCAAATGCAGAGAGTTAAGATTGGCTATTCCACTACCTCCATTTTAAAGGATTGGTCAGAGAGTGGGCCAAAATAGCCCACCTAATATTTACTCTGTATTTAGCACCGGGGTCTGAATAAGAACCTTACTTTTTCTCGCTACCAGAAACTATTTCTACATTGCCTTTTTTCAGTGCTTCTAGTACTTCACCTTCAGCATCTTCTTGCTTCTTAGCAGCATCTGCTTGGCTAATTAGTTTCGCAGCATTTTCTTCACTTTCAAGAATACCGAATTCAATCAACAAATCTTCTAACTCATCCATTTCGATGGGTGTGGGAACGGCGAGATTTGTATTATTGATAATCTTGTCTGCTAGTGTGCGATATTCATTAGCTTGGTTGCTATCGGGTGCGTACTCGTTTACAGTCATCCGACGCAATTCGGCGTGTTGCACGATATTGTCACGGGGGACGAAGTGAATCATCTGAGTACTTAATCTCGCTGCAAGGGTACTAATCAGTTCATCTTCTCGGTCAGTTTTCCGGCTGTTACAAATCAGTCCACCCAAACGTACACCACCAGTGTGAGCATATTTGAGAACCCCACGAGCAATGTTGTTAGCTGCAAACATCGCCATCATTTCACCGGAGGTAACGATGTAGATTTCTTGGGCTTTACCTTCACGAATTGGCATCGCGAAACCACCACACACAACGTCGCCCAATACGTCGTAAGATACGAAATCTACATCTGAATAAGCGCCGTTTTCTTCAAGGAAGTTAATGGCGGTGATGATACCCCGACCGGCGCAACCTACACCAGGTTCTGGCCCGCCTGATTCTACGCATCTGATATTGCGGAAACCCGTGATTACCACCTCTTCAAGTTCAATATCTTCCACAGCGCCCCGTTCAGCAGCTAAATGCAGCACGGTAGTTTGAGCTTTACAGTGTAAAATCAAACGAGTGGAGTCAGCTTTCGGGTCACATCCGACAATCAAGATGCGTTTACCCACTTCTGCCATCGCAGCAAGGGTGTTTTGGGAAGTGGTAGATTTACCAATACCACCTTTACCGTAAAAAGCAATCTGTCTAATTCTTTCGTCGGACATGATAATTTATCCTGCAATTGTTTGTTTGTTGGGTGTGTCGGTTTATGAGGCGTTGGCACAAAGTGCCTACCGGAGGTACTCGCTCTGTAAAATTACAGCAGTGATCTTATGTAGAACGTCATTGGAGGTGCTCGTTCTACAGCAGAAAGAGTCCGAATAAAGAACATACTCAAGTTTTGGTCAGTTTTCGTTGACTTAGAGTCATTACTCAAGGAATATTGCAAGTATTACCATCCGCTCACTTAAATGATTTCTCTAGCGGTAGCAATACCAATGGGAAAAAAGAAACCCACAAATAGACCATTTGTAGAGACGCGATTCATCGCGTCTACAGATTCCAAGCCGGAAACTCAAATTGAAATCCGAATTCCGAATTGAGCATCATCAGTTGTTGTAATTAGAAAGAAGGTTGCTCATACCTCAAGAGTGGTTGCAGCAGGAATTTCAATCTACGCCAAGTATTCCTTTAAGCACACAACCAACCATTGCAATCCACTCTAAACAGTCGCTACAACTTCCCCAATTTTGCTGATATCGTAACCGCCGAGAATTTCAAATTGTGAGTGAACCATTCGATGTCCCAAAGTACTGAGCAACTGCTGTACAGGTGCAACTTCTAGATATTCCTTGAGAATCACCAAATCATATCGTGACTGATGTAAAGGGATAAATCCCAGCCCAAAGGCGGTAGCTATAGATGCCGTGCTAATAGCTGCATCGGCAACTCCTCCTACTACAGCTTGGGCAACATCTTGGTGGCTTTTGAATATATTATCAAACCCCTGAACAGCATCGAATGGTATCTGCTCTTTTTGGAGTGTTTGTTCCAAAAGCATCCGACTACCAGAACCGATTTCGCGGTTAACAATAGTCGCTCCCCCTGCCACTAAGTCGCTAACTGTTCTAATTCCCATTGGGTTCCCAGACTTCAACAAAAGTCCCTCCTCCCAGACACCAAGGGTAATCAGAACTGCTTCCCTTCCAGCCAGAACATCTCGAACAAAGGGAGTATTATACTCACCAGTTTCAGGATCGTACAGATGCATCCCCGCGATGTGCGCCTCACCTCTGCATAAACTGTGCAATGCAGCCATGCTATTGGCGAAGTTATATTGGACTCGCAGTTGAGGATGCCAGCGTTCGGTGGCTCTTGCCCATAGTGAAATCACAGGGGCACAACCAGCAATCACAACGGTGTTGTGGAGTGTTTCGAGATTATCGTCTAAAAGACGGACTCGAACTTTATTTGTACCTGTGCAAGTCTCACCCTCACCGTCAGCCGGAATCATATCTTGGCGAAAAGCATCCTTACCAATCAAGGGATAAGCTATCCATTGTCCTCCTACACGAGCCATGCTAACTCGCAATTGCTGACCATTAGGAACGGGTTTGGCAAGGACTGCTTCAATTTCAGGTAAATCCCGCTCTAACCAGAATAGATCCTCAACTTGACAGCCAAGCGCTTTGGCCAAGCGAAGTGTTATGGCTACTGAGGGAGCATATAGTCCCGACTCTACACCACTAATTGTCTGACGAGTCACATTAGCGATGTTAGCCAAATCTTGTTGGCTCATGCCTAAGCGAGTTCTAATCGACTTCAAGTTATTACGGAGGTCACTATCCTGCTTCATTGGCTTTGTCTCTTAGTTTCAAAAAGCCGTAGCGGATTTAAATATTGCATCTGCCAAGGCGAAAGTCTGGTCTTTGAGTTTATATCATTTCTCTTTGAAGACTTTTTGTGCTTTCGCTGTCTTGATTCCCCATATAAAAAGACTATCACAGAAATAGCCAATTTGCTTGCGAAGCGCAAATTATTTTTGCGGGTGGTTGTTTTTTACCTGCTATTTTGGCTCAAAAGCGCCAAATTCCGATAAACAGAGCATTTATTTTGCAGTAAATTTTTACCAACTAAATTGGTGGATAGTAGCGTCTAATACAGTTTTAGAGATTAGTTTCAGCTTTGATGCTTGATAGGCGAGTAATACCAACAGTAGAAAACATACCAAACAATTTCGCTTTTTGGGGTAAATTTGCCCTGACGAAAAATTACCTATTTGACTAAAGTGAATATGCACATAGCATCAGCAAATAATTGCTGTTTTAAGTTTTTGCACAATCAATTAGGTATTTACCAAAGTATGCAACAGATGGCAACAAAGCAATGGAGAGAGTAATGATTACCGAAGAAGATTTAGCCCAGCAATTTAACGTAATTATTGAACACACTCACCCACGTGTATGGAAACTGTTAAGCCAATGTTATGTGAAGATAATCACTCCTCATCCTCACTTAACAAGAGTGAATATAAAAATATGCATCCGCCATACAAAATACATTGCTATTTATTGCCCTGACAGACTAATGAGTGCTGTAGTAGAACAAAAAAACCTACTCAAAGAAGTAGCAGAATACTTAGGGCTAGTTGAAGTTGTTTGCTTGAATGCCAATAACTTAATGCGCGATCCCCTCTCAAACCTCAAGCAAGTTTATCCCCAGTTGTGGTTAGAATTACTGTGGATTATCACTCAAAAACAATAATCTAGTAAACCTGATTTTTCTGCAATATTCAATCTGCAAAAAATCAAAAGTACCAATCTTCACCGCAGCTTCGTTACTTTTGAAGCTTGCTAAAAACTTATGAATCAACCATGCCTACATCCAGATGATTTGCCTTCACCTCAAACAATTAAGCTGAGTGAAATACTATTTCGACAGCTTGAAGAAGCAACTAAAAAAAGCTTTTTCCTAGCCTGCGATCGCATGACACGGATTTTGTTATCGAGTTGTCATTGGTATTTCCAAATCAATAGTGGCGTTTTGACGTTGATCCTAATTTGTAATAACATGGAAAGTTATCGCAATATCATGAAAACTGTTCCCCAATTTGCCGATCGCTTAAAACAGTTTGCCAATAGAGCTAAAATTACTGTCAGTTCTCCAATTGACAAAGGTATACCGTGGGTACTCAGCATCGATAATATCTTACCTGAAGGGGACTTACCCAGTACCTGATAGATAAACCAAAAAAATCGCGATCGCCCTTCCGCAGAAATATTGGCGATCGCGCCGAAATCCCAAACCACGGCAAGGTATTTAAGTGTTTTATATATGCTTATTTACCTGATTGGAAGGATAGGGAAAGGAACTTACGAGCGTTTGTGAAAATACTTGTGGGGAATGGGGTTGCGGGTAAAGGTATGGAGTTTTCCCTTACCCTTTAACCTTTTCCCTTTCCCCAACATCTTGGCATTTGTTACTTTTGCAAGATGTCTATTCATTGGTATCTAATCCTTGCAGTTCCGGTTGGGAGATGTTGGGGAAATATTTGGGGTAAAACTGAGGTAATGTAAAAGGGTCAAGATGTTTACAAAGCAGCCGTGTTAAACAAAAATTATGTCGTCCGATCGAAGTAGATTTTATCCCAAGACGACAATGGTCTTCTAAATAAGCATTAGCTTCTATAATTGCTATTTGACACACGGGTGTAGATCCGTTTAACGGATTTTGCGCTCCTTTATACCCTATATTGTCAAGTTAGGCGCTTATATCTCGCATATAGATAACTTTTACCCTCACGACTGGAGAGCAAAATCTTGGGCATAGAATTACGCAGTTTCGTATTTCTCGACAACCTGCAACCTCAACATGCAGCATATATGGGAACAGTAGCCCAAGGCTTCTTACCATTACCAGGAGATACATCACTGTGGATTGAAATCTCTCCTGGTATCGAAATTAATAAGATTACGGATATAGCCCTGAAATCTGCCTCTGTTCGTCCGGGAGTACAGGTAGTTGAACGACTATACGGACTATTGGAAGTTCATTCTAGCTCCCAAGGCGAAACCAGAGCTGCTGGTCAAGCAATTTTGGCGTTCCTGGGAGTCAAAAGAGAGGAATGTCTGAAACCGCGTGTTATTTCTAGTCAGATTATCCGCAACATCGATGCTTATCAAACACAACTGATTAATCGCACGCGCCGAGGACAGCTACTACTAGCAGGTCAAACGCTGTATGTATTAGAAGTGGAGCCTGCTGCTTACGCCGCACTAGCTGCCAATGAAGCGGAAAAAGCAGCGAGGATTAACATTCTAGAAGTTCAAGCTGTAGGTAGTTTTGGACGGCTTTACTTAGGTGGACAAGAACAGGATATTCTAGCAGGAGCAGCGGGAGCATTAACAGCTATTGAAAGTGTCGCTGGTCGGGTAAATTCTCTGGGTGGGCGTCAGGAGTAAAGGAGAGAAAATGGCAAATCGAGAGCATCTAACTTTACTCAAAGCAGGTGCGGTTAAATGGATTGAGTGGAGAAAGAAAAATCCCCAGATTGAACCAGACCTGAGCGCCGCGAATTTGCAAGGCGATAACCTCAGAGGCGCAAACCTCCAGGGGGTAAACTTGAGAAGAGTCAATTTGGATAACGCTTTACTTGTGCGAGCAAACCTCAGTGGTGCTGACCTCAGTAGTGCCAACCTCTACAAAGCCTTCCTGAATGAAGCTAACCTGAGTGCGGCTAACTTCAGTGTTGCTAACTTGAGTGGCGCTATACTTACGCAGGCAGATTTGAGTTATGCCAATTTAATTGGAGCTGACTTGAGTCAGGTGGATCTTAGAGGTGCTGCGATCGCATACGCTAATCTAATTGGCACTGACTTAAAAGGTGCTAACTTAAGAGATGCCGATTTAGGTGCAGCAAAGTTGATGCGGGCTAACCTCTCTTTTGCCAACCTCATTGAAGCTAACTTGATTGCGGCTGACCTCAGCGAGGCGAGTTTGTACGAAGCAGAAGTTTTAGGGGCTTATCTTTACAAAGCTGACCTATACAAAGCTAATCTGACCAAGGCTCACCTAAGTGGTGCATACTTATTGCGGGCTAACCTAAGTGAAGCTGATTTGAGTCAAGCTGACTTGAGTTGGACTAACCTGAGAGACGCGAATTTGGCAGGGGCAAATCTCAGAGGAACTAACCTTAGAGGAGCCGACATTCGGGGAGCTAACCTCAGTGGTGTAAATCTTCAAGAAACAATTATGCCTAACCCTTCAACAAAATATTAGTTTACAAGAACAAGGAATTGACGTTTAGATTCATTTTTTGGGGTATCTCTTCCCACAAAAAGTATATAAAATTTATGTAAAGCTTAGTTTTTAGGCTTAATTAAGTAACAGCAAATTCAGTATACTGCCTGACATCGACTGGTTGGAAGGCGAGAACAATTTGATTTTTAGGAATACCAGCGTTAACAAGTTCGTTTGCTATACCGTATTCTATACCGTCTCTTTGAATCCAGATTTTATCGTTGATAATGTCAATATGGACTAAACAACCATGCACCCGTTGATTATTTTCCCAGCCTAGTGTTAGTAGTAGGTAATGATTGGCGGTTTGGTCTATAATTAGCTGTCTTTCTAGTTCTCCGTAAGCGTAGGGGAGTTGGGCGTATTCGTTTAATATTTTTTGAATGATTTGGCGATAATTATCTAAGGTATCCATTGCAGTATCACCTCTCGTTTTGAGTCGAAGACAAGTAAACAAAGGCGTTAATTTTCTAATAAAATTTTACCAATTAGAAAATAAATATAAATAATTTATTCAATTCATTTAGCTTTACAAGCTTACTTCCTTCCATTCTTTAATCAAAACTGTCTTAACTCCAGCAGATGAAACTATAAATAAAAAATTATTTTTAAAATCAATTTTATCTTTGAGAGGTAAAATATAATCTTCGTTGCTACAATCTACTATGTTAACAGATCCATTAATATCAACTATAACAGCAGGAAATAAATTTTCTTTCTCTCTCAAATAAAGCATTCTTTCATGTATCCATATCCAATCTATGTTTTTATAGTCAGAAAAATTACTAGAAATTTGATTGTCGTGGGTAACTGGAATAATAAGCCTATCGAGCAAATACATTAATTTAGTATGATAAAGATTCAAATGTTTATTGGTGGGAATATTCTCAATTAAGGTAAATATTTTCTCTAGTTTGATTTGATTAATATTCTTTTCTAGATAATTATTGGATAAATCATTCATTATATCCTTAACTTCTTCATCTGGTAAATACAAATCTTTTGAAAAACAAGCTTTTGCTATATTTTTAAGTAAATAAGTAGAGGTGTTGCAAACATTTTCTTCTAAATCTTTTTTTTGTTCATCAGAAAGTATACAAGTAAGATAAGAATCTAATAGAGGATGACATTGTAAACCTAACTGAAGACAAATACTATGTATTTTATTTTTTTCACTCAAGAAATGAGTATACATCCAATCTACAAAAGATTGAATGCTTGATAAAGCATCTTCAAAATTTTCTTTTGTCGTAACCTTAATTGCTGGAGGAGGAACAGTAAGACTATTTGACTCTCCATATCTTATTGCCACTTCTAATAAAGTTGCTTGAATATCTAACATATACCAAGTTATAGAAGCAGGTAGCTGTTTAAGCCTTCCATCTTCATTATGAATAGCTGTATTATATAGTGTTAATAATGTACCTAAAGACACACCAAGATGAAACAACACTTTACAAGTAAAGCCTCTACTGTCTAATTTATTAACTCCCGAAATGCTATCTAAAATTGGTATTCCAATAAATGGATCTTCACAGCTAATTATTCTATTAGAAATTTTAGATAAAATATATTTTTTTACTCCAGGATGAGAAATAAATTCTCTAGCAAAATCACCTAAACTTCCCCAAAGTTCGATGCTTAATGGTAGGGAACGATGACGCATTGTTAGTAATACAGAATTAATTTCGTAAGGTTTTGCTCTTTCGGTATCCCAAGAAGATAATCCCTCTATATCAACTCTATAATACTGCTTCAAGTATGTAATACCTTTTTCCCAAATCTGATCACTGGATAAATAAGCAGAGGCAAGTTCTACTGAATTTTCAATCAAATACTCACCTATGGGACTTTGTGAAACATTAATCATTCCTCTATTTTGTGCAAATGGGAGAAAAACATAGGGATTTATGAAACCTACAGTCAGATGAAATTTAGTAGCACCACCAACATTTTCCCATCCATCCCAGCAATCATGCCAAACAAGTACAAAACCATGTGAATTATTTCTATCACCCTCTCTAGCAATGAGGCTGGCTGCATAAAAAACAGCAGATTCTGCATCTGCTAAAATATCTGCATTGCTTTCCTGATACAGAATAATTTGAAAAGTTGATATAGCGTTTGGGGGAAAAGTTATGTTCCCTGTTGAAGTCCATGCAGAAGGTATATGAATTTTTAGTTTTAAATCTTGTTCATCCAATTCTATTTTCAAGCAAAGAATTTGCTTCGATTCCCAGGTGATTAAACCTGAAATGGAATGATTTAGAAGATCGGGATATTCAGTGGATATAATACAAAAATTAACCTCAAAATTTGATAAGAATGGTAACATATTTTTTACTTCTGACTCATAAGCAATTATTTCCGTGATTGTTTCTCTTGCTGCTTGACTACTCCTTTTTATTTCGATAATTATTAATTTACGTTGTTCTTCATTGAATAGAATTAAGTCTGGAAATAACCTTTGGGATCTATCAAGGGAAATACTTTTAGAAGCAGTTGTTATGATACGAATATTTTCCAAGAATTGTAGTACATTTCTAGCAGAAGTTATTGCTTTTTTCGTAGATAAATAATCAATCAAAAATGATGGTAAAGAATCCGGATCATAATAAGATTGATAGCGGTATTCTAATGAATTTATATCCTCATCCTCTATAAGCTCTAAAAATTTATTTTCTTGAATCGCGTTTTCTATAATTTTCTGAATTTCACTTTCTTTCATAAATTTATCATCTAATCATTTTAAACAGTAGATATACAAGTTTTAGCAAAAATAAGGGATAAGCAAAAGGCCTATCCCCAAAAAATCAGCTAATCAATCTGTCGAGTTCTGGAAGTTAAAGAATTGATGTACTCAACTTTGAACTTCAGTCAGGATGAAATCCGAAAAAATTAAACAGATGCAAAACCAGTAAACTGCCGGACATAAGGCGATCTAAAACCTAAAACAATATCTGTTGTCGGCACACCTAATTCTACTAATTGATTAGCTATTCCTTCTTCAGTAAAATCTCGCTGAATCCAAATTTTTTTATCCTTGATACTAATATGAATTGGGCATCCATATACTCTTTCTTCATCATTCCATCCCACATATAATAATAAATAGCGATCGCGTTCTGTATCAAATACAATTTCGGTGTTTTCTAAATCTTCCTGGGGTTGCTCATTTGCATATTTATAGATGATTTTTTTCACTAATTCCTGATAATCTAATTCTTCCATAATACTATCTCCTGTTTCTGAACATGAAAAACAAATAATTTGATTTCATACCGTTCTAATACACTTTGAATAAAAGAATCTAGAAAAAACTCTTGGTAGATATCTTGAGATATTGCTAAATATAATACTCGTTCAGAGTCCTTTTGTTCTAATGCTACCCTGTAGTTTAAAAATTGACCTATAGCTGTATGAAACTCTGAGATTGCTGACACCCCAATAAAACTTTTTACCTCTACTGCTATTTTTTGCTCATCTTTTTCAGCCGAAATTAACTTTTGCGCTCCTAAGTCTATTTTAATTCTAATTTGTTCAGAGAGTTTAAAAAACAAGGGATCATGTGTAATTTTCCAGCCATCTTTTTCTAAGGCTACTTTTACAGTATTATGAAAAATATCTTTTGCTGACATACAAACTTACAATAACACCCTCTATCCCAATACGGTTCAGTTAAGGGCTACTGGCAAAAATTTTGGGTTTTCGAGACGCGATAAATCGCCGTCTCTACAAGTGTTTTGGTCTTATCTGAACTGTATTTATCCTATTATATTCTCTCTCTGTGCCTCTGCATCTCTGCGAGAGAAACACAAAAAAAAGGGATAAGCAAAACGCCTATCCCCAAAAAATCAATTAATCAATGTATCAAGTTCCCGAAGTCCAAGAATTGATGTACTCAATTTGATCTGCTGTCAAACTATCAATCGTAATACCAATAGCTTGCAACTTCAAACGAGCAATTTCTTGATCGACTTCAACAGGGATTGAGTGCAAACCAGGTTGCAACTTACCCTTATTCTTCACCAAGAATTCACAAGCCAAAGCTTGGTTGGCAAAACTCATATCCATTACCGCGCTGGGGTGTCCTTCAGCCGCAGCTAGGTTAATCAAGCGTCCTTGTCCGAGAACGACAACTGATTTACCATTTTTCAACTTGTACTCTTCGGTGAAAGGACGAACTTCTTTGATTTCCTTAGCTTGTGCAGCCAAGTATTTCAAATCAAGTTCCAAATCAAAGTGACCGGAGTTACAAACGATCGCACCGTCTTTCATGACATCGAAGTGTTCGCCGCGAACGACGTGCTTGTTACCAGTCACAGTGATAAATATATCACCTTGGGGTGCTGCTTCAGCCATTGGCAGAACGCGGAAGCCATCCATTACGGCTTCAATTGCCTTGATGGGGTCGATTTCGGTGACGATGACGTTAGCACCCATCCCACGGGCGCGGAGGGCTGTACCTTTACCACACCAGCCATAACCGACGACGACAATGTTTTTACCAGCCAACAAAATATTGGTGGCGCGGATAATGCCATCTAGGGTTGATTGCCCAGTACCATAGCGATTATCAAAGAAGTGCTTGGTGTCGGCGTCGTTGACGTTGACTGCGGGGAAGGTGAGAACGCCTTCTCTAAACATGGCGCGTAACCGCACAATACCAGTGGTGGTTTCTTCGGTGCTACCAATCAAATCAGCGATTTGGTGTTGGCGTTCTTGTACCAAAGTTGCAACCACATCGCTACCGTCATCAACAATAATGTTGGGGCGATGATCTAAAGCTATTTGAACGTGGCGGTTATAAGTTTCGTTATCTTCGCCTTTTTGAGCAAAGACAGGAATTTCATGATCGACGACGAGGCTAGCCGCTACGTCATCTTGCGTTGATAAAGGATTGCTAGCAATTAAAAGCGCATCTGCACCACCGGCTTTCAGAGCGATCGCCAAATGTGCTGTTTCTGTTGTAATGTGCGCACAAGCTACAAGGCGTAAACCAGCGAAGGGCTTTTCGATAGCAAAGCGATCGCGGATTTGCTTCAAAACTGGCATTTCGCGTCCAGCCCATTCAATGCGCTGTCTTCCCAAGGCAGCTAGGCCGAGGTCTTTAACCTCGTGCTTTAATCGGGGAGAAGTTGCGGTCATCAAAAGTTACCTCAAAAAATAAAAAAAGCTACGTAAAGTTTACGCACTCTACTAGGTTATTCTACTACTGGCGATTTTTGCTTGAAAGAAAGCAAATCACTAGTCAAGAGTCCTCAAAACTAGCTTGACGTTTGATTACCCTTATGTCAACTTCCTCCCCAGCTTCTTCCTTTTTGTTTTATGTTTGGTAAGAGTAATAATCTTTTTAGCCTTACCTGCTGATTTGCAGTACCTTGTCATCTCTCTAAAGATAGAAGACGAACAAAAAAATATGAAAATTTCATCATCTAAAGAGAAAACCTCAACTTTAGATAGGTACATCTACCCAAAGGAATTGCGGAGGATAGTTATCGAAGTAGTCACCAGTAGATTTAATTCAAGGAGGTGTTTGAGTGCGTTTTCAATTTTTGGCGATCGCCAGTTCAATGGCCATAGGCGTTGTATCTGTGCCAAAAGCCACAGCCCAGATTCCTTTGTTACCTCAACTGCAAGCTCCCAGCAGTATTAGTAATGATTCAGATAACAGAGTTGTTTCGGGCTGGATTTATTTAGATGGTCGTCGGTTATTTCAAATAGCGGCAACAAGAACCAACTTTCCTGAGCGTTCAGAAGATATTCAAAAGAAGTTGGAGAAAATTGGCCAAAATTACTTTCAATCACCAGCAAACACACCAGTCAAGGTAGATGTTCGCAAAATAAACGAATTACCAGTAATTTATGTCAACGGTCAATATCTGATGACCGTTACTTCTGAAGATGCGGGACTGCGACAGGTAGATGTATCAACATCGGCAAATCAAGTCAAAGAATCGTTAGAAGAAGACTTGCAACAAGCCAAGCAAGAAAGGCAAATTCAATCTTTAATCGACCAAGGTAAAATTGCTGGCGGTGTCGGACTAGCAATGATTATCATGAGTTGGGGGGTATATAGCTGGCAGCGGCGTTCCCAAAAGGATTTAGAAAACTCCATTGCCTCCCAACCCCAAAGGGAACTCTTCAACTACCCAAAACCAGCAGATCAAGCAATTACAACACAACTAAATCAACGACAACAGCAACATCTCCAAGAAGCCAAAAGACGATTGTTTCAGCTCAGTCAAGCCGGAATTTGGGGAGGCGGAACCTTCTTTATTTTGGGTTTATTTCCCTATACACGAGGTTTTCAAGTAGCAATTCTCACAGCTGCCCAATTTCCTTTGCGATTAGCTGTCGTATGCCTGGCAACCTATGTAGCAATTCGTTTGACCTACGCCCTGATTGACCGCTTCGCCTCCACTCTGATTAGCAGTGGTGCTTTCCTCACTCCAGAAAGTTCTGCACGGCTGCAACTGCGAGTTTCCACATTTTCTGGTGTCACTAAAAGTATCACTACTGCTATCTGGGTGGGAGTAGGTTTCTTGATCGCGCTAGTATCCTTGGGGATAGATATTGTTCCCTTACTAGCGGGTGCTAGTTTAGTTGGTGTTGCATTGTCTTTGGCATCGCAAAACTTAATTAAAGATGCGATTAACGGTTTTTTGATCATCTTAGAAGACCAGTATGCTTTAGGCGATGTGATTAATGTGGGAAACGTGGGAGGCTTAGTAGAAAATCTGAATCTGCGGATGACCCAACTGCGGGATTCTGAAGGACGCTTGATCACAATTCCCAATAGTGAAATTAAAGTTGTTGCCAATCTTTCTAGTCGTTGGTCGCGAGCCGATTTAACAATTCCCATCGCCTACCAAGCCAACACAGAAGAGGCTTTGAACTTGATTGCAACTATTGCCGATAAGATGAATCAAGAAATGCAATGGCAGAGTCAAATTTTGGAACCGCCGCAAGTTTTGGGAATAGATCAATTTGGCGATCGCGGTTTGATTATTCGTGTCTGGATTAAAACACAGCCCCTCAAACAATGGGATGTCGCACGGGAACTTCGCCGCCGCCTAAAAGTTGCCCTCGACGAAGCTGGAATTTCTATCTCTGTACCTCAACAAGCAATTTGGGTCAATGACGATCAATTGTTAAATTTTCCAAGCAATGGCAAAGATAATTAGAAATTTGGATTCATTACCGCATTTTTCAGTTGATTAGACCAAATTCTAACTCTCCCCTTATCAAGCTACGTTGTATACACAAATCCTAAAAACCTAGCTTGATAAAGCTTGACTCGTTCCCATGTTTTGCATGGGAACGGTTAATTATAAGCTTTGTCGGCTCTGCCTCTAATGATACATTTGAATACATTGAGTCATCAGCATAAATATATGCATTCCCATACGGAGTATAGGAAAAAGAAAATATCTAACATTAAGCCTTAATAAATCCTTATATTAATAAAAAGCTACTACGTTCCTAACCAGTCTGAAACTTTTCCTTTATTCCTTGATTTATGTTTGTCAATACCTTCATCAGACGGCCAGTGCTGACGACGGTCTGCACGTTCATCATCTTGCTGCTGGGAAGCATCTGTATACCGATTCTTCCCATTTCTCAGCTACCAGACCTTGCCCCAGTGCAAATTACTGTTAGCTCCAACAATATTGGTGCGGATGCTCAAACAACAGAAAATACTGTCACCAACATTATTGAGCGACAAATTAATGGTGTTAAAGATGTATCTTATATATCTTCTAATACGGGTAATGATGGTTCGAGCAATATAACTGTCTCTTTCCCGACTAATGTCAATAGCGATATTGCTCAAGTAAACGTTCAGAATAAAGAAGCACTGGCTTCACCTCAATTGCCAGATACTGTCCAACGAACAGGTGTGACTGTTGAAACAGCATCAAGCAGTTTGCTGCTTGTCTATGGGTTTTACTCAGAAAATAATGAGTATGACAACATTTTTATCAGTAACTATGTCGATCTGTATATTTTCGATCAGATCAAACGGCTCCCTGGTGTAGGAAGTGCCAGGGTTTTTGGGGAACGCAAATATGCCATGCGTCTCTGGCTCGATCCCAACAAGCTTGCCCAACATAAGCTAACTCCGCAAGATGTGACAGCTGCCCTGCAACAACAAAATATTCAGGTGGGTGCAGGGGCGATTGGTAAGGAACCAGCACCAGATAATCAAAGCTTTGAATTTGCTTTACGGGCAACCAGTCGATTTAAAGATGCGGCTGAATTTGAGGATATGGTGCTAAAGGTAAGTCCAGGTGGCACTAGTAGCAATACTAATAGCACCAGCAATAGCACCAGTAATAGCAGCATTTTAGTTAAAGTCAGAGATGTCGGTCGAGTTGAACTAGGAGCAGAGAACTATCTCGCTGATGCTAAATTCACCATCCCAGGAAATGCGCCCAAGGCAGCCGTGGGTTTGGGGATATATCAACTTCCCGGTAGTAATGCCCTCAAGGTTGCTCATGCTGTTGAAGAACAGATCAAAATATTAGAGAAAAATTTTCCACCTGGACTAAAAGCACAGTTGGCATTTGATACCACTCCGTTTGTAGAAATTTCTTTAGAAGAAGTTCTGCACACTCTGGTTGAGGCAATTGTCCTAGTGGTTTTGGTAATTTTTGTCTTTTTACAAGACTGGCGTACCACGATCATTCCGACTGTAGCGATCCCCGTTTCCTTGATTGGGACGTGTGCGGCTCTGTTGGTTTTAGGATTTCAAATTAATACACTAACCTTGTTTGGTTTCGTACTCGCGATCGGGATCGTTGTGGATGATGCCATTATTGTGGTGGAGGCAGTTGCAGTCAAACTAGAGGAGGGTATGAGGCCCTTTGAGGCGGCTGTCGAAGCCATGAAGGAGTTAACTGGGGCAATTATTGCCACTTCACTTGTACTCATGGCAGTATTCATTCCCGTTGCCTTTATTCCGGGTACTACTGGGATTGTCTACAAACAATTTGCCTTAACCGTTGCTTGCTCCATTGGCATCTCAACCTTCAATGCCTTAACCTTCTCTCCGAGTATGGCAGCCATCCTCATGCGCCCTGCTCAGACTCCACGGGGCCCTTTGGGGTGGTTTTTTACCCAGTTTAATCGGGGATTTAGCTGGTTCACGCGGCGATATGTCGGGTTTGTTAGCTACCTTACCCATGTCAAGCCGATTGTAATTGGGGTTTTTGTCACTGGTTTATTAGCAACAGTTTTGATGTACAGAGCAGTACCTACGGGATTTATTCCAGAGGAAGATCAGGGTTACTTCTTTGTCATTGTCCAGGGGCCTGATGGGGTTTCTTTGAAATATACCGAATCTGTGATGAACAAGGTAGTCAAAGAAGTCACATCGGCTCCCGAAGTTAGAGCTAGTTTTATGATCAGTGGCTTTGGTTTCGATGGTAATGCTTCCAATTTAGGTATTGCCTTTGCTAACCTGAAACCCTGGAAAGAGAGAACTGAAGAATCTCAATCTGTTTATGGCATACTTCAGAGACTGAACAAAAAGCTCTCTACAATTACAGAAGCCAGAGCGATCGCAGTGAATGCTCCTCCAGTGAGAGGATTAAGTACTACAGGTGGTTTTGAGTTTATCATTCAAGACAAAACCGGCAGTGCGCCGATTGAAACCCTAATTGAGACTGCTCAAAAATTGATTGGGGCGGCACGTAAAAGCCCTGTTCTCCAAGGAGTCTTCACTCAGTTCACCGCAGACACTCCCCAATTTGACATTCAGGTAAATCGCAACCAAGCCAAAGCTCTCAATGTCGAAATTAACGACATCTTTGGGGCGTTGCAAACTTATCTGGGGTCGCAATATGTAAATAACTTCGTGCAGGGACAGCGACAGTATCGGGTCTATGTTCAAGCAGACGGGGTATTCCGTTCTAATCCAGAGGATATTGGCAAGCTGTATGTTCGCTCTGCCAGTGGGGCAATGATTCCGTTGAGCAGTTTGGTGAAAATTACTCCCTTTGTGGGGCCGAAAACCATCGCCCATTACAACTTGTACAGGTCAATCAAAGTACAGGGCGCTCCGGCTCCCGGTGCTAGTTCTGGACAGGCGATTAAAGCAATGGAGCAACTAGCAGCAGAGAACTTACCTCAAGGTTTTGGTTATGAGTGGACAGGCACTTATCTCCAAGAGAAAACATCGGGGGGAGCTACGGGCTTGATTTTTGGTTTAGCGATTGTGATTGTCTTTCTGGTGCTGGCAGCTCAGTATGAAAGCTACATTGACCCAATTATTATTTTGCTGACAGTTCCCCTAGCAGTTTTGGGGGCAATGACAGCGATTTGGCTGCGTTCCAATATTTTCATGGCAGGTAGCCTCTTCCCGAAAGTGGTGGATGATATCTATTGCCAGGTAGGTTTGGTAACTTTGATTGGTCTAGCTGCCAAGAACGCGATTCTAGTCGTGGAATTTGCCAATCAACTGCATGAGCAGGGCATGAGCTACACGCGGGCGGCAGTGAAAGCGGGGCAAGAACGCTTGCGACCAATCTTAATGACATCCTTTGCAGCGTTGTTAGGATTTTTGCCCTTGGTAATTTCTCAAGGGGCTGGAGCCAGCAGCCGTTGGTCTTTAGGAACAGCCCTGTTTGGGGGGCTGATGCTTTCGACGTTCTTGAGTTTGTTCTTAGTGCCAATTTTGTATATTTTGGTTAAGAGCTTGGCTCAGGCTATATTACCTCGGAAGCGAGGAGGTTCAAATCCTCCAGATTCTCCAGGAGCTTCGGGAACTAGACATGAAGCTCTACCTGCTGGCTCAAATCTGCCAGAGACGCAATTTAGGTCTCAGGAGGATGGGATAATCTAAGTTTTGCTCTTAAGTCTCCTAGCAAAGTGCAGAGTAACTCTTTCAAAAGAGGCAGGGGGGCAGAGGAGCAGGGGGGTATATAGACAAGTCAAATTACCCCCCTTAATCCCCCCGATGCATTGGGGGGAGACCGGAAATCTAGTTCCCTTCCAAATACATAGGGGGAGGGCTAGGGTGGGGTAAAACTGAGGCGAAAAACCAGGTGAGTAAACTATTTCAGACTTGTGTATACACCGTAGAGCAGGGAACAGAGGGGACAAAACAAATAGAAAAGGGATTAACCCACCCGTTGCGCTAGCTTCCCGTAGAGTACGAGAACCACTTATAAGAAGTGGATGGACTCAGCCCCATGTTCCGCTGTGATTCACGGCAGCAAATAAGAGGTCTTTTTCCCCTGCCCCCTTGCCTCTCTGCTCCCTTGCCCCTCTGCCTCTTCTCAACTATGCAGCCTAAAGGCGTATCAGCTTATCTACAACATCCTCTAACTCTGATACCATTTTCTGTAATTTCCTGCTTGCTAAAAAAATTAGTCGAATAGAATTAAGTACTTAGATAAGGAAGAGTGAAATGGGACTTAGCGACGGACTTTTGAACCCGACCAAAAAAGCTATGGTCATAGAGGACTGTTGCAATATGATCGAAGGACAGCTTGCATCCAAGTCAGGCATGAGCGGCATCGCTTTGAAAACTGCATTCGCCGCGCTGAAAGGGGTTAAGCCAGGGTATATTCCCTATGTGGTTGAGCAGATTTTGCCGCAATGCTTTACAGCTCTCGATCCCATCTGGAGTCAAGGCGTAGAGAAAGGCAACCCAGTTGAATATCTGAGTGTGAATCGCTCTGATACAGCAGACGCGCTACTGGGTGTTACCGATGCGAGAGTCAAGAACTCAAACCGCCAAATAGTGCGAGGAACCTATGAAAAACTTCGCGGTTCGGCCAAAAAACACGTAGAAGAAGCAGTGCCAGATTTAGCCAAGGTAATCAATAATTACACTAAGGCTTGAGCCAGAAGAGAAGAATCACAATCAACCAACGTATGCCGCCGTTCGATGCGTCGGTGGCTGGCATACGGGGCAGATATTAAATTGGCGAAAGTGCTTAGAGGCAAGGCGTCTTGTCGCCAGATATCGCCTCAAAACTTTACCAACTCCAAATCAAGTTCCGCCTGTTGGATGGCTCCTTCTTTTTACTGTTCTCCAAGATTGACTAAGGCTTTTTGAGTAGTATAATATTGCACAGCTTCGTTAATGAATCGACTGCGATCGCTTATCCTTTTAGTACTCTTTATAGTATTTAAATTTGCGCCCAGAATAGAAAAGTCATAGTGCTGTAGCAAATCTTCTGGACGATCGTAAATTGCGATCGCTTGAGATGGTTTGTTCATGGCTAAAGCCACCGCAGCGCAAAGCGATCGCCTGAGATAATTCTAGAAGGTGCGTCGTTAATATAATCCTTCTGGTGGGGAAATATCAGATCCGACAGCTACACCAGTATTAGTAGATTTAATCCCTGGTTTAAGAGTAGGGGATTGTTGTTTTACCGATTGTAAAACAGAAGAAGAGTTATCTTGCTCAGTTGATATATTGGTATTTGCTTGTTGCTGGGACATCAAAGCTAATCCTCCCATTGCACCAGCAAGAAGAGCTGTATAACCTACATATAAATGCGTCGGACGAATTTCCAATCCCATTCCTTTTTTAGATTGGTACGAAAGAGGCTGAGTTACTGGTATAGCTGCTTGTACTGGTAAAGAAGCAGCTAAAGCAACACCATTAAGTCCTAAAGCATCTCCATAACGTCGTATAAATCCACGTACAAAAATGTCATCTGGTAATTCTTTCGAGTTACCGTTTTCTAATGCCTCTATCAGCTCGGTTCGGATATGAGTGGAAAGCTGGATGTGATCCAAAGAAAGCCCTTTGGACTGACGGTTTTTTTGGAGTTGTTGCCCGATTTGACGTAGGCACACCATGCGTTGTTGATCTGCTTGCAAGGCAAGTTCTGCTTGAGAAACTCTCTGATGATTCAGAAATTGTAGTGGTTTTTTCCACAGCGAATTTTCTCCTGCATTTTTAGAGGATTGCTCTGTTTGGGTGCAATGCTCCTGCTGTATCTCTGATGAAGAATTGACTGTTTCTATAGCTTGCTTCGTATCTGTAGCTGTTTCAACTTTTTGAGCTTGTTGGGCAAATTGTCGAAATGCTAAACCGATCGCTTCTCTACCTACGGCTTTTAATAAATCTTGGGCCCGATCTGTTTCTTCACCTATTAACTTCTGTACAATCGCTAAAGCACGTCGATAAACTTGGCTACGATGCAGTTGTACTTCTATTTCTCCTAAAAGCGATCGCAACTCATCTTGAGAAATTTCAATATTCGGATTGCCCAGAATTTGCAAATAGTGTATGGGAGTAGTAACCATTGTGAAAGCCTTTTATATTAACTCAATCAAAGAAAATTACAATCATATCTTCACTATTTTTCCTAACTTCACTTTCATTTTCCGGATGCTATTTGTATAATTTAAATTTTTTAATTCATCATTAACACTGGAACAAACCAATAATAAACGCAGTCGCGATTGGAAAAATGATACTCGCATCTCTGTGATAAGAAACCTTGAGTGCGTATCATTTGCAAATATTCGCCGAGTGGAGATGCCATCTACGCTTCTCTGGAGTTGAGCCAGGAAAATGATTGACTCGTCGCAGCACATAGCTTCCGTGAAATCGCTGAGGAGTTCCATTGTTGGTGACAGTAATAACAGTAACCGAAATATCAATGTAGACTGAGCCTGCCCCTGGATCTAGTCTAATTGAATGCGATCGCGGGAACTAAGTACTGTAACAATCATGTAGCGCCTTAAGACCGTATGGTATGCTCCTTTGTAAATAATTACTGTTAGCATTAGCCATGAACCCTGAAGCAGTTGAGCGCAGCTTTCTCACACCTCTAACTTTTATTCAACGTAATGCTAAAGTCTATAGTCAGAAAGTTTCTATTATATATAATCAAAAACGCTTCACTTACAGGGATTTTGCAGAGCGGATAAATTGTCTAGCCTCAGCACTGCATCATGCTGGACTTGAAAAAGGCGATCGCGTCGCTTTTTTTTGTTTCAATACTCCACCCATGCTGGAAGCCCATTCATTTTGCTGGGGCGACAGTAAGAGCGATCGTTAAATTTTTATCTATGCTCACAATATTATTTATCTTCCCATTTCTTATTTAATTCAAATAAACAAATATATAGCTTACTCCCCCTTTGGAGACGTTGTTCTTCAACCCATATTCCAAAAACTCTACAAACTCTTTTAACAATAATCTGAAAGTAGTCATATATAATATCTTCATCAATTAAATCGTTTTTAATACCAACTGCTATTTCTTCTAGAAAATTAAGAATAGTAACTATATCTTCTCCCAGCTCGAGGTCTTTATTTAGCTCTTCATTAATAATTGTTGATTGCTTATCTTCAGCTACTCCTTTGATTAGATTTCTAACTTTACGAAGTGATTTTCTAACCACGGCAAATTGAGGACTAGTCCAAGCCGAAATGTACATCATTGATTTATCTTGTTTTTTATATTTAGCATTCTCTCGAAAACTTTCACCCACATAAAAAGCGCTAGTAATACCTCCACTTACCCCAACTGTAGTAAGAATAAACTTAAGAATCTCTCTGTCAATATCAATATTTTTATTAAAAATAAATAAAACTGTAATCAATACTGAGAAAAATAGTGCTGCACTACCAACTGTTATGGAAACTATCAGATTAAATCCAAAAAACTCTCCAGGTTTCTTTTTTCGGTTTGCCATTATATTTTTTATTAAAATTTGACGTTAAAAACTATCTTAATTTTAATTAAATAAACCTGACTATCCAAGCTGGTTAGTCAATCAACCTTTTTCTTGGTTTTAGTCAGGTTCATAAATACTAAACTAATCTAGGTTTAAAACCCAGGATCGCCAGCAAATGTTAGCATTTTCTCCTCCTTTAAAAAACTACAACAGCACAAACTGAAGGTAAGCAATTTTTTTACCTTCTTTGTTTCGATAGATTTAGTTTGTAAATTTATTGTAACATATCTTAGCATTATTTTATGTCACACATACTACAGTTAACTAGCTCATATCATTATCCTCATCAACTTACAATTTAATAACATCAGCTAACAGTTAGATTTTGCACGACTTGAAAATTTTCATCAAAATTTAATACTTACCATACCTCATCGCAGCTACAGCGATCACATTCACCTTACCCAATTTCAAGCCAAATTCGATCAGGTAAGTAGACTTAACCACGAGAATATCAATAAAAAGATCCGTGGGTCTTAATCTAGCAATCGCGTGGGAGTAAGCTTCCCCGCTCTAAAGAGACGGGGCTTTCAGTAGCCCTGAGCTATTAGTGTGAGGTTTTAGGTGAAAAATTTTTCAAGATTCAGTTTCCAAGGGATCGTCTCTGCCAAAAACTAGCACTGGTAAAATTCAAAAGTATCTGTTACGAGAAAAAGAATGGATAGGTTATGAAAAGAGGATTTATGGCAGTTAGTTGCGATTTCAGTTTCAATCACTGATATAAAAAAGTACTATGTCAGTATAATAATATAGTTATTCCACGTTTTTACCTACATAGGGTTTCAGTCGAGTGAAGTGCTTAGATAGCCAGGGTCTGCAAAGGCGACTTTATAAAGAATTTTTAAGAAATTAACATTTTTCAGAAAACGAAAGACCTAATGCTGAAGTAATCCCCAAAAGTTCAGAATCATAGATTTTGTAGTTTACATACACCCTAGTGTCTGAAAACCTTACATGGCAAAGTCTCTGATGTAATTCATCCATGTCGAAACCTAATTATTAGTTTTTCAATTTTTTGGAAGAGAGGAAAATGAAGAAATTCACCTGTTTGATGATTGTCGGGACTGTATTGTCGATTAGCGCGCCAGCCTTTGCTGAAAGTCGTGCGGTTAATATCAGTATTGGCAGTATTGGTGGTCCCTTAGATAATGCCGCTTTGCGAACAGTTCGCCAGGTTATCGGGTTTGCAGTCGGCACTAGCACCGTCGATAAATTCATTGTATATAGTCCCAGAACCGGATCTATTCCCATCGAAGGAGGTTTATCTGCTTGTGCTGAAGCTGGCTTCGGCATAAGCAATACAACATTTAATGCTTTTATCCAGCAGTTGCGTTCAATTAATCCCAAACCAGGGACTTTCTACAATCTAGAACTTACCGCAAGCTGCAAACTGAAATAAGACGTTTGTACTTAAGCACGGTAGATGGGCTTCGTACCTCAGCCCATCCATCAAGTTATACTCTACGCCATAAACGCAAAACTCCATATTTTTAAATTGGAGATGTAACATCAATGTTGATTTTAATCAGTGTCAAGAAGCGGCTAGATTAGTTGTATCAGACTCTGGACTGAATAGTGCAGATACTTCCAGTATGAAACAAAAAAGAATGTAAAATTAGAGCGCATTTTTGGGAGCGGAGAAAAAAATATGTCTAATGTGAGCATTGCAAAAGGTAGCTGCCTGTGTGGAGTAGTAAACCTATCTACAACCCGTATTAGTAATCAGGTCGGAGCATGTCATTGTAGTATGTGTCGCAATTGGGGTGGAGGACCTTTGTTAGTAGTTGAGTGTAAAAGTGATGTTAGCTTCTCTGGTGAAGAAAATATCGGAATTTATCAATCTTCAGAATGGGCAGAGCGTGGATTCTGTAAGAAGTGTGGTAGCCATCTCTTTTACAGATTGAAACAAAGTAACCAGTATTTCATACCCGTTGGACTATTCGATATCTGTGAAGGTCTTGTTTTCGATCATCAGGTATTCATTGATGAAAAGCCCAAATATTACTGTTTTGCCAATGAAACCAAGAACCTAACAGGGGCAGAGGTATTTGCACAGTTTGCACCTCCATCA
This sequence comes from Nostoc sp., assembly GCF_036917355.1. Lineage (GTDB taxonomy): Bacteria > Cyanobacteriota > Cyanobacteriia > Cyanobacteriales > Nostocaceae > Nostoc. Next base: position 77,664 of record NZ_JBALDP010000015.1, on the reverse strand, counting down.
GAGCGGTAAATAGTGGCTGGTGTACTATCAACTAGCGTAGGCGTAGCCCGCCGCAGGCATCGCATTGTGCCAGTTGCGTAAGTCCTGAAAAAATATTGTGTAAAAGCTAAAAAACTGTCGCTGGGAGTAGATTGATATATTGGAACCTTTATGAAAGTCAGGTTAAAATCGCTAGCAAAGTGTAAATCTGAAGTGAAACTATGAAAACTGCTGAAAAATTAGCTGCCGGTTGGCTACTGACACTCGGATTCATGTTTGTAACTCTATCAGCAACAGCGGCCTTAGAAAAATTTGCTACACGTAAAGCCATCATAATACCCACGGGTGAGTATGAGTTTAATGCACCGAATGCTACTTATGAAGATAATAATGCTGCTGCTGGTGGTCTAATTTTTGGTGTCCCTACCCTAACACTGGGCACGTGGTTAGCATTGGGATTGTACCGTCAAAGTCGGCAGGAGAAAAAGGCGATTAATCAACAAGTTAGCGATCGCCTGCAATCGATTTTTTATGAGATGCTACAAGAAAATAATGGGCGCGTAACTGTTTTAGGCTTTGCCATCCAGTCACAACTACCCGCAGCCCACGCCAGACAATATTTAGATGAAAAAGCTAAAGAATTCAATGCAAACTTTAAGGTGAACGAAGAAGGGGCTGTATCATATCATTTTGATGTTTAATTGTCATTAGTCATTTGTCCTTTGTCCTTCGTCTTTTGTCATTTGTTATTTGTTATTCACTAATGACTACTTTACCAACTTACAGCTAGGTCTAATGACGCAGATTTTTTTGAGCGTAGCTGCCATTTTAGGCGGTTTGTCGGTTGCTGCTGGTGCTTTTGCTTCCCATGCCTTGCGGGAAAAGATTAGTGAGCGATCGCTAGAAATTTTTGAAACTGGCGCTCGTTACCAAATGTATCATGCTCTTGCACTTTTTCTAGTAGCCATACTAATTAGTCGTACCGAGTCCCCTCAACCCACACTCGTAGCCAGTGGATGGCTATTTATCATTGGTATTGCTATTTTCTCAGGTAGCTTGTACGCCCTTAGCTTAACCGGTATTAAATCCTTGGGAGCGATCGCACCACTAGGCGGCACAGCCTTTCTTGCAGGTTGGGGTGCTTTAGCTTTTGCTGCTTGGAATTTGAAGTTGTAAAAAAAGTTAGGAGTTAAGAGTTTTTAACTCTTAACTCCATTTTTTATAAGCTCATTCACCTCATTTTTACAAAAGCTTATAATTTATAGCTCATTGCTCTCAGGCGTATTAACAAATTATCCAAATCTGCATTAGCTGAAGGTGTTTCAGGTAATGGGCTAGATTGATATGCCTCCTGTAACTTATTACGCAGACGTTCATATTCTCTTTGATGAAAATCTACATTAATATCTGACAAAACAGACTTTTCTGTGCCCGCTATTTTTTGGGCGATCAAATCAGAAATATATGGTAAATTAAAAACCTCATTTAGCTTAATTAAATTAGACTCAATTACTCCTGCTTGCATCAGATAGATCCCAGTTAATAGAACTCGGTAAACATAAAGCAACGGCTTAATTCGATGCGCATTTTCTTTATCAAAAAGTTTCCATTGTGTTGCGGCAAAACCAATATAATGGTAGCTATGGTGACGGGTAATACAATTTTTAGCAATAATTTTTAATTCCTCATGCTCAGGTGAGGTTATTAATATTAAAGGAGAATACAATTGTTCTAATACATAACCATTCTTTTTAAGTAGCATCAAAAAGAATTTTTTTACATCATGAGTTACTAAATCAATCTCTAAAGATTCGCGAACTTCTGAAACTTCAATAGTTTCATTTCTAGTCTGTAATCCCACTACTTCTTGAACTGGTAAAATATGCACACCACGCAAGTCATAATCAGAATCGGCTGAGGGAAAGCCATATAAGTGGGAACCACTGATGATGGTGAATAAAAACGGGTAAGGCTGTTGCCCAATAATTGTGTTAATAGAAGTTGGAATATTCATAATGTGCCGTTTACTTGCTTACCTCGGTTCGCCTATTTCTTTAGAACATCTTCTATATAAACCAGAACACTCACTTATAGTCCAGAGTTCTCAACCCCGCGAAACGATCTCTGAGGTGGTAAATGCAGATGGCTTTGGTGTGGGTTGGTATCATAGTCAAAAAGATACCGATCCTTTTATCTACAAAAATACCCTACCTATTTGGAATGATATAAATCTACCCAGTCTCAGCCGTTACGTCGAATCAAAGTGTGTACTTGCTTATGTCCGTAGTGCTACACCAGGACAAGCCGTAGATTTTGCTAACTGTCAGCCTTTTAACCATCAACAACAGCTATTTATTCACAATGGACGAATCGAAAATTTCCGCAAAACATTACACAGAAAAATCCGCAGCACTTTAACCCAAGAATTTTACGAAAAAATTAATGGCAATACTGACTCAGAACACATTTTTGCATTGTTACTTTCGCAAAGTCAAATTAACAAACATCGACCTCCAGAGTATGCCTTACGCACCACATTATTAACGCTTTTAGAGATGGCAAAACGCTATCAAGTAGAAGCCTCGCTCAATTTAATCTTTAGTGACGGACATCGTTTAATAGCTTCTCGTTTTGCTACCACTTCACCGCCTCCATCTCTTTACTGGATACGGGACGATCCGACTTTCCCACAATCCGTAATTATTGCCTCTGAACCTCTATTTCTAGGTAATTGGATTGCTTGCCCAGAAAATAGCATCATTAGTGTGGGAGCAGACTGTGAGATCCAAATTGAGCAAATCTAGTGTGAAAGAGGCTATTTCTTAAGCTTTCGATAAATGTCGCTTGAAAACTTTTGCACTATTCCAGGATATGACGAAGCCACATTCTCTAGTCAATCTCATTCTGACTCGATCTGCTATTTGCTGGTACTTGGGGTATATTGCCTAGATCGAATCTTTATCGCTGCAAGAATATAGCACTTAGGCACTTACTTGCTACTATTTTAATGGGAAAATGCGGAAAAATAGCTTGAAAGCTTGAGCTATATTGCTCAAGCATGATTTTATTAACTATGGCTATGTGTTTCACTGATTGGGGTAAAGGTCTGCTATCAAAGTAACCTATTACGCCAAGCAAACGGAGGTTTCATGTCGATATCTAAAGCTCTTAACAGTAAGGTTACTTCTCAAAGCAGCGTTGAAAAACGCTTGCAGATAGAGCGTTTGATAGGAGCAACTCAAATAGTTGCACCTAGTGCTGAGAGTGATGTAGTGAAAGGATTAACTCAAACACCTAAATCTCTACCCCCTTGTTACTTTTATGATGACCGTGGTTCCGATCTGTTTGAGCAAATCTGTGATTTACCAGAATATTATCTTACACGTACAGAAACAACGATTTTACAGCAGTATGCTGGTGAAATTGCCAAGATAACTGGTGTTTGTGAATTGGTAGAACTTGGCAGTGGTAGTTCTAGTAAAACCCGCATTTTACTAGATGCCTACCAGCAAATAGGCTATCCTCTGCACTACCTACCAATTGATGTATGTGCAGGTATGTTGGAAAGTAGTGCCAAGCAGTTATTAGAAGATTATCCCTTACTCCAAGTTTATGCACTAGCGGGAACCTATGAATTAGCCCTTGCAAAACTCCTACCGACGCAATTACCCAGTCGGATGATTTGTTTTATTGGTAGCAGCTTAGGCAATCTTACTCCTGATGAGTGTGATGTGTTCTTCTCTCAAATTACCAATGCTCTACAAGTAGGTGAGTATTTTTTATTGGGGATAGATTTACGAAAGCCAAAACAGATTTTGGAACCAGCTTATAACGATAGCCAGGGAGTAACAGCTGCATTTAACCTCAATATGCTGGAACATTTAAATCAGCGATTTGAGGGTAACTTTGACACCACCCAGTTTGAACACTGGGCATTTTACAATGAAAGCGAGCATCAAATAGAAATGCATTTACGCAGCTTGCGATCGCAAATTGTAGAATTACGCGCTCTTAATCTTAAGCTTAATTTTGCACTAGATGAGACTATCCTCACCGAAATTTCCCGCAAATTTGACCTTAATATCATCAAACACCAACTAACCGCACAAGGTTTATTACCTCTTCATGTGTGGACAGATCCAAATCAATGGTTTGGCTTACTACTCTGTCAGCTACAAGCATAAAGCAAATCAGAGTACGTCTCATATATATAGTGGTTCTCAGTTGAGTCCAATATATATCTAACAAAAACAGCCCTTGTCTACAAGCGTTGGGGAGTAATACTCAAAGCCTCTCTTCTTTTAGAAGAGAGGTCAAAGTATATAGGATTCCTATTTGATTTTTGAACAAGACTCTGTCCCCTATTCCCTGTCCCCTGTCTACGCAACTAAATTCAGGAATCAAACCGGATTTCTATATTAGACTTCTTGCACAAATGCAAAATTTACCTACCCATATGATATTCTCGCACCCCAAAAAGAGAGAACAATTAGAATCGCTCTTGCTGGGGTAGTATTTTCACTAGATTATGTACATTTTACATAACGTATGAATGAATGCTCCCATCCGATCGAGCCAAGCAAATAAACTAAATGTTTAGCTGCTAATTATTGCTGCATCGAAGGTGTGGGAAAAATTCTGCTGAATATAGGAACCCGTGGACGAGGCTTATTTGCTGTTATATTGCCATTAGTAGCAGAAGAGTTATTAGTTGCCTCAGAAAGAAGAGGTGGTTTGCTATTAGTAGAATTGGCAAAATCAGTTAATTTTGTAGCCGAAGGTAAACTTGAAGGTATGGAAGTAACATTATCAGGATTTTGACTGTTGGTTTTTACCGGAGTTTGAGCCTGACATGGAGTAATGAGCAAAGTTGAACTTGTTCCTAATACCAGTATGAGCAAATGAGAAATATATTGTTGCATGGAGATTGGTAAAATGGGTTGATAAATATTCAAAGCTTAAAGAAGTTGTGTTTGTTCTCAGTTAGAAATAAAACTGCAATTTTCCAATAGAAATCATGACGCTGTTGCCCAAGAAAACTGGAACACAGCGATTTCTAAATGAATAGACTATTGATGCTTAGTACATTAATTCGCTAACAACAATCTAACCTCCCTCAATCAAGGGGAAGCTAAACTCTCTTTTGTAAAAGAAAAAGAGCGGTTATTTTAAGACTACTAAATCTGCCTCAAAGAGAGTTAGAAATAGATACACCGGGAATAATTGACATTTTTTTAATCAACTAAGCCAGCACAACTATTAATATTCTAGTGATATTTAACTTGTTAATAAAAGAGGAATGTTACTGAACTTTTTGACAAAACTGATTTATATAAAATCAACTCTAACTCGCATATTTAACTAATTAAAGCAAAAAGTATATGAATTTTTAATAAAACCTAAGTTTGATAAGGTAGTTTTCGTTAAGAAATACGTGTATATTTCAGCAATGTACACTAAGTTTGACTATATTAAGTAAATATTGAGAATATAAACCCACAGATGATTTAGGTTTGCTCGATATGAGTTTAGCTGTAGACATCCTTAAACTACAACCCATTCCTATTAGATAAGACAGATAACAATTAATTAAAATGAGATTTTTTTGATTTATGTAAATCGATTACTCAACTAGAAGAGTTAGCTGAGGCGCTGTTAGATTTCAACAGTCAAAGCGATTTAGTAAATTACTTAGTAAATATCTTTTTAGCTCAACCTAATCTGGGAGATTAAGCGACACCTACTCAAGAGGAAAGGGGGCAGGAATTAGAGGGATATTCCTGCATCTTTCTCCCCTTCTCCTTGCTCCCACTATCTCTTGAATTATCAAAAAGCGTTACAGCTTCGTCCCACACTCAGCACAGAAGTTGTGGGTAGGAGCATTTTTGGCATTGCAATGGCTACAATACACTGGCTCGGATGCTGCTTTCGGCGCTTGCTTCTGCAAACCGACCATTTGAGCGTTGCTCTTACCAGGGGCTACCATTGGATAGCAGTTTTCGTCTCTGGTGACGTGGACATTTAAAATTACTGGGCCATTGTGTGCTAGCATTTCGGCGATCGCATCTTTTAATTGACTGCGATCGCTGATTATCATGCCCTTAATGCCATAAGCTTTTGCCAATAACTCTACGTCTGGCATCCCTACTTCCATGTCTGAACATGAGTAACGTTCACCATAGAAGGCTTGCTGCCACTGGCGCACCATCCCTTGCCAGCCGTTGTTGATAATTATTGTCTTGACATTTATTCCATACTGTGAGATTGTTCCTAGTTCCTGTAAACACATTTGGAAACTAGCATCACCGCTGATACAGATGACTTCTTCATCAGGAAACGCCACTTTCGCACCCATTGCTGCAGGTAAGCCAAAACCCATAGTTCCTAAACCAGCGCTAGAAATCCAGCGCCTTGGGCCGTTCTTCAGGAATTGTGCTGCCCACATTTGATGTTGTCCGACATCTGTGGTGTAGAAAGCGTTGGGTGCTTGGCTGTTGACTTCTACAATTACTTCTTGGGGTGAAATGCTGTCGGTATGCTGCGGCACGATGAGAGGATACTCTTCGCGCCAACGGTTAACTAAATTTAACCATTCTTGGTTTTGATTAGGTGTAGCCTTAACGCCCGTTTCTTTACAGCGACGCAATAAGTCTACTAACACATTCCGCACATCGCCGACGATGGGCACTTCAGGAATGCGGTTTTTGCCGACTTCTGCAGGATCGATGTCGATGTGAATTACTTTAGCGCGGGAGGCGAATTCGTCTAATTTACCTGTAACGCGATCGTCAAATCTAGCGCCAACGCAAATCAGCAAATCACAATCACTAACCGCAAAGTTAGCATAAGCTGTACCGTGCATCCCCAACATTCCCAAAGCTAGGGGATGATGTTCGTCAAATGCACCGATCCCCATTAAGGTTGTGGTGACAGGGATATTGAATAATTCAGCTAGTTGTTTGATTTCTTCATGGGCACCAGCTGCGATCGCACCACCACCCACATACAATAGCGGACGGCGACTTTCAGTAATCAACTGGATCGCGGCATTAATCTGCCGGGGATTTCCCTTTACAGTGGGACGATAACCGCGTAGCTTTACTGAACCTGGTTTTATAGGTACGTAGTCAAATTCTTCTAAAGCTACATCTTTGGGGACATCAATCAAAACTGGCCCTGGACGGCCAGTGCTAGCGATGTGGAAGGCTTCGGCGACAATTCGCGCCATATCTTTGGGATCGCGCACTACATAGGAGTGCTTGACGATTGGGAGGGTAATCCCGTAAATATCAGTTTCCTGAAACGCATCTGTACCAATCGACGGACGTGCTACCTGTCCTGTAACCACAATCATCGGGATTGAATCCATGTAGGCGGTGGCGATGCCTGTCACCAAGTTAGTTGCTCCTGGGCCAGAAGTACCAAAGCATACTCCTACTTTGCCTGTAGCACGGGCATAACCATCAGCAGCGTGGGCTGCGCCTTGCTCGTGTCTCACGAGAATGTGCTTCATAGCACCAGTTGCTTCCACCTTATACAGGTCGTCGTAAATTGGTAGAATTGCCCCACCAGGATAACCAAAAATATAATCAACGCCGTGGCGATGAAGGCTGTCAAGCAGAGCAAAACCGCCAGATGCACGTTTGGGCACGACTGGTGGACTAGAAGCACGAGACTGTTTGTGATTCTCGGTTTGTGGGAGACTAATTGGGGAAAGCGATCGCACGGTCAAACCTCAGACTATAGCTAAAGTTAATGCTGAATTCTGTAGTTAAGATTTCATTTTAATTGAAAACTTCAATTAAAATCTTATTAATTTTTATATTAAATATAAAGCTAGATTATTAGCTTACATTAGTTAAATTACGTCTTGCAAGACATTGCGGGTATTTTTCCAAGCCCAAACACCAACAACCACGACAACAATACTCATTGCTACCAGCACAATTCGCAAGCCCAGAGCATCAGTTAATGGCCCAGTAATCGCCAGAGGTAATGCCAGAGCTATGTTGACGGCATGATTTTGAAAGCCAAATACTTTACCGTGCATGGTAGGTGGTGTTTGCTGTTGAATTAAAGTTTGCATAGGGACACCAATTAAGGCAGCACCTACACCCAAAAATGCACAAAGTCCTAGCGCCAACAATAAGTTATGCGTAAAAGTGAACACCCCTAAAACTAGTGCCATCATCAAAAATCCAATTAAAGGTAGAGGCTTGTGATGCAATTTATCACCCCAATGACCTAAAATTGCAGCACCAAAGACCATACCTACCCCTGCTGCTGCCAAGAAAAAGCCAAACTGTTTTTCTTTTAGACCAAACTCCTCGGCTAATCGAATCGTCAGCACAGTTAAGGCTGCAAATACACAATATAAGGTTGTCAGTTGCAGCATCGCATTCAAGATCAAAGGGTTTTTCTTGAGATAGCGCAGGCTCTCGGTGAATTCAGCCCAAGGGTGATTTGATGTCTGGTGTTCTCGGTGGGGTTTATGTTCTTTAAACTTGATTGGCTGCATAATTGCAGCTGATAATATGTATAGTCCACCAACTACAAGCTCTTGACCGTATTCTTCTCCCATCCAGCTTTTCGCCAAACTCAAAATCGGCTCTCCTATTGCAAAGCCAACAATTAATGCTCCCATCATCGTGCTGCTAAAGAGCGCATTGGCTGCCAACAAATTTTCTCGCTTCACCAACAAGGGAATAGCTGCTTGTTCCGCTGGTGCAAAAAACTGCGTCACCGTGGAAATGGCAAAAGTCAGGATTAACAAAATCAGGAATTGTCGTGGCAATAAGGGAAGACAAAGCGTCAATATTCCCCGCACAATATCTGAGCCGACCATAATCAGCTTTTTTGGGAAGCGGTCAACAAAGATACCACCAGCAGAGCCGAATAAAATTGCTGGTATTGTAAACGAAAGCATTAAGGTTGAGTACATTGAGTTTTGTGCTAACCCAGGAAGCGGTGAGTAGTTCTCCAACAGAGCAATCATCAAAACGAAGAACACCTTATCTGCTAACTGGGATACCAATTGCCCAATCCACAGGAGCATAAAACCACGGTTCTTTAGTAGTGCGCCAAAGCCGTTATTAACAGCAGCCGGTTCAGTTGGAAACATTAGATACTTTTTTTAGGTAGATGGGGATAGGGTATGGGGATAGGGTATAGGGCATAGGGGATAGGGTATAGTTTTTCTTGGCTATTTTTTGTCACCTGTAACCTGTTCCCTTGATCACTCCTCACTCCTAACTCCTGTTTACTTACTCCATAGTCCGGATTAATTTGCTTCATAGTGCTTTAACAGCATAAGCAAAAATTCAGCTGCTGTCAGACGACCTTTGGGTGGAATAATCTTAATGGATGAATCTACCCAACAGCCTTGTACAGTTTGGGGAGATTTCCAAATGGATAAATGATCCACTGCTGGCTCTGCATAAAAGTTATTTTGCCCACTACCTAGCAAAGATGAACTCCAATGAGTGAAGTAATCATGACTCATCCGATGAATCGGGAAATTACCCTGTAATGGGACTCCCCATCCATCTATAGCAATAAACGCTTTGACACGACCACCCAACAGTTGCCACAAATGTGCTGCCCCTATTGCCCCAACTACGCCAGCACTAAAGCTAATGAATATAATTGGTGATTCTAGATAGTCGGTCAAGCGATACCTGCGGTGAGCTACGCTAACGCGCAAAAACTGCAAAATGTGCAAGGCTGATAAAACCAAAACATCTTTACCCGGATAAACCAGTATCTTTGGGGGATTGTGTGCGATCGCGCCATTAGAAACTAAATCTAACAATCCGACTCTAAAGCTTTCAGTTAACTCTGGCTCATGAATTCCAGGGCAAATAATTATATTCATTCGTAACACTATCTTTGATTTTTTAACTCTTTCGATGTACAGAGCTTTTTCAAAAAATAAAGTAATATTTTTATATATTACCTTATTTTTACTGAGTAAATTATAGCCTCTTCATATATTTTTCCTAATTAATACTATTTTAAAATCTCTTATTTTGCATTAAATATAATATTAGATTATTTTAATGAATCAAATGTTTTTCTTCGTAATCAGTTTTATTTTTTTTGATTTTAATTATTTTTGCATTTCAATATAATAGTTTGATCCAAAAAAAGAATCAAGTTAGTAATGCCTTTTCTACTATTGATGTGATTCTGCACAAAAGAAACGATTTGATACCTAGACTTGTCACCTTAGCTCAAATATATATGCAATTTGAGCAAAAAACATTGATAGAAATTAGCAGGCTCAGAAGTAGAGCAACTTTAAAAAATTTAAGTGACAATAGCCGAGTTGCCCTAGAAGACCAAATTTCGATAATGTTAAGCAAAATTATAGTAATAGTTGAAGCATATCCCGAATTAAAAACAAACGAACATTTTGTGCAATTACAATATTCATTGAGTGAAGTAGAAGAACAACTTTCCGCCGCAAGAAGATTTTATAATTCTGCCATAACTGAATATAATAATGCCGTAGAAATGTTTCCGACAAATATTATAGCTTCGTGGATGAAATATCAATTAAAATTACAGTTTCAAGCTAATCTACAAGCAAGAAACAATGTAAATATTGAAATTAACCATAAATAAGTTTAAAAAATATGTCAAAAACTAATTCTCCAAAAAATCAGGAATTATTAAACGGAATAGCTAAACTATTAGAATATAAAAATCACAATTTAGCACTTCAGGAATTAGAAAAGTTTTTCCAAAATCATACAGAATCTAATACAAAAGAATATTTTTATGCACGAGTATTGCTTTTAGACGCATACCTCTACAATGGACGCTTTGATAAAGCAATTAACCTATGCCAAGAATTGAGCAACAGTAAACATCAAACGACTCAGATATTAGCACAATACTATCTTGCCGAAATATTTCCAGAAGCTAAACCTACAGAACAAAAATCATTACTAAATTCAACTAAAAGTTCACTCACACTTGTACAAGAAACTGAACTTATAAACACTGGTATAAAGCTATTACTAAAAAATGCTATAAAAAAGCAATCCAAGCATTAAATATTTTTTTCAAGCTGCTTCTCCAGCTACAAAACAATATTTGCTAGCACATAAATGGCTGATAAAAGCATATCAAGAAAATGGGGAAATTAATCAAGCGATCGCTCTTTGTCAGCAACTCCTGATTAATGAACACGAACCAACGAGAAAATGGGCAAGGCAACTTTTATTTACAGAATTTACAGACCTATTTACAGATAATACTATTGATGTGTCTGCGACTCTACCAAACCCCACTGCATCAGAAGTTAAGCTACAACAACCAAGTGAAACCTTGCCAGAAGAACCCGAACCAGCTATTGAAAAATTTATACCAAAAACATTAAAGGAATTCAAAGTATTTTGTAAGACAAATTTATTAACTGAATTAAAAGTATTTGAATCCCTTAGAAAGCAAGTTTTAATATTTGTTATTACAGCTAATCTACTTTTTTTATATCTTATAATTGCACTACTTAAGTTTTTTCCAGTTGTATCTTCTTTTTTGAAAAATTCCATCATATACTTTCAAATTGGCTCTAGTATAATATCTATATCATTTTTATTTTTATTTATATTTTTCTTATTCTATTATTTATTAGCTTTTTTCTTACTTTTTGGAATTTAGATATATTTTTATATCGCAGCATTTGAAACATTTTCTACAGGTTTTAAACATAAAATATTTGAACAAATTATGTATTTAAGAATGTTTTATGTGGTAAAGCTATAGAATCCAAAAGAATTGAATCTGAAGTCTTAAAAAATGAAGTCACTCTTACAAGTTTAATATTTAAAGGATTGTTTTTTAAAGCTAAGTTTCACAAAAGTCTGCAAACTGTTACAATTGTTCAACCAAAAATTATTAACGCTAATATTCATGCTCTTAACCATGCTAAGAAACAAGTAATTAAATTAGAAGATCCAGAATTTGCTAAATTTTTCACTGTTTATGGTGATGACCAAATAGAAGCACGTTATGTCTTATCTACTAATCTGATGGATAAAATAGTTAACTTTCGTAAGAAAACCAATAGAAATATTTATATTTCCTTTGTTGAGGACATGATATATATAGCCATTGAAGAAGCGGTAGAAAATAATATATTTGACCCTAATCTATATAAAAGTGTGTTAAGCTTTGCGCCTTTAAGAGAATATTTTGAAACTCTCAACTTGATGTTGGGAATTGTTGAAGACTTAAATCTTGATAGACGCATTTGGCAAAAAGCTGCACCAAATTAATTTTACTGAAAACACGGCTTTTGGTATCTTAAGCACTTTTGCTATTCCAGCAACATAGCAGATGCCGCATTGGTTCCAATACGGTTCGGTTAGGGTTTTTTGATGAAAATTCTAAATCACAAAGACGCGATAAATCGCTGTCTCTACAATAACCAATATCTTCGTCTTGACGGCGATTCATCACGTCTCTTAGCTTAACCGAACCGTATTGGCATTGGTTCAATTTTCCATACCCAATGCCCCACGTAAGTTTTGTATGTCTTTTGATGTATTATCTTGATTTCCCCACCTATCCTATCCCCCTGGATGGGATAATAAGTTACAAGTAGGGAAAATGTGCAAACTATTCCCTAAGTTTATATTTCTCTGCACTCTGGTTATATTGAGGAACTAATTGTGGTTGCCACGCCGGAAAAAGTACAACACACCCACGAGCATCTATCAGGTAAAGACCGTGTAGCCGTACTGCTTATGGGCTACGGCGAAGTCGAAAGCTACGAAGATTTCGCCAACTATAACGAACAGGCTTTAAATCTACTGACAGCAAAATTCGCACCAGTACCGACCTGGATTTATCCGCCTCTGGCAAAGCTTTTAGCGCTATTTGACCGCCATGAGTGGGGACACACACACCACGATTTTATCTCCCCACACAACGCCATCTTTGAACAGCAGCGTGCTGGGATTGAGAAGAATTTACAAGAAAAATGGGGCGATAAGGTTCAAGTTTTCAAGGCTTTTAACTTCTGTGCCCCTTTCCTACCCAATCAAGTCTTGGCAGAAATCAAAAACCAAGGCTTCGATAAGCTACTAATCTACCCACTGCTAGTTGTTGATTCTATCTTTACCAGTGGGATTGCGATCGAGCAAGTTAACAATGCTCTCGTTGAGTTAACTGATGGTGAGGAACACTGGGTTAAAGCACAGCGTTACATTCCTTCTTTCTTCAACGAACCAGCTTATATCGATTTGATGGCTCATCTGGTTGAAGAGAAAATTGCTGAATTAGCAGGAGCTTATCTCCCTTCTCAAATCGGCATTGTGCTAATGAATCACGGCTGTCCCCACAAAGCCAAAGGCTTTACTTCTGGGATTGCTGAAAGTGAAGCAATGTACGACTTGGTTCGGGATAAATTGATTAACCGCTATCCGTTAATCTCGGTGGGTTGGCTGAATCATGACACACCCCTAATTGATTGGACACAGCCAAATGCAGAGCAAGCTGCAAATAACCTGATTCAATTGGGTGCGAAAGTGGTAATTTTTATGCCAATTGGCTTTGCTACAGAAAACCACGAAACTCTATTGGATGTACACCATATCATCCATGCTTTAGAGAAACAGCATCCTGGCACAAACTATGTGCAAATGGCTTGCGTCAACGACCATCCAGAATTCTTGGTAATGGCGGCGCAATGGGCTGATACTCATATAGCAGAGTTGTTATCAGAACAAAGTGTGGCAGTTAATCCTCAACTCGCAGGGGATCACCATCATCACCACCACCATCATTAAGTTTTGAGTTTACGAGGGTGGGCAAAGTTAGGCCCACCCTACAATTAATTTACGCCTCGCAGCTTGCGAGTGTTATCAACTAAACTTTGAGCAAATTGATCGAATCTTTGAGAGAGCTTTTCATCTACTAGTTTGCCTTCAGGACTGAAAGCACCCCAAGCTTGTCCGATCGCAATTTGTTCAGGGATAGACCAACAATGAACCCATCTGGTAATTAACCGTAGTTCGTTTAGAGCGTTGCTATTAGACTGACCACCCAAAACACTAATAAATCCTGCTACTTTATCAGACAGTTGGTCAAAGCTCATTAAGTCCAGAGCATTTTTCAGGACACCACTAACGCCGCCATGATACTCAGGTGTCGCTAAAATCAACCCATCGGACTGACTAACTGTTTCTTGCAACCTCTGAACATCTGGATACTCTGGATACTCCTTTGCGCCAGTGCAAAATGGTAGCTGCAACTGCCGTAAATCGAGAATTTCTACCTCTGCACCTACAGCTTCAACTCTTTGCGCTGCGACTTGTAAAGCAAGCTGGGTATAAGAGTTAGGTCTTAAACTACCACCGATGCCAATAATTTTCACCATAATTAACCCATAAACTATTAACTAGGTACTATCGATTTCTTAAAAAGCGGAATCGTTATGACTATGCTTATCTTAGCGATTTGTGCCGGAATGTGTCAAATTAATATCTACTGGGGACTGGAGAAGCAGGGGAGCAGAGGAGAAGTTGCAGTAAGTCTTTCCCCTCTGCCTTTTGTGACCAATCCCCAATCTTAACAGCTGCATATTAGATAACCCTCGCTCAACTTTATGTAATAGCCTGAAGAAACTTGGGAATGCTTTTGTGAGGAAGTTAGACTAGATAAGAAAAGTGTAATTTCCAGTTATTACAATTTTTGATAGAAGAATAGGCATAAAACCAGCGCTTAACTTGTGCCAGCAGACAAAGGGTAATTATTATGACAAATTCGGGAAAAAAAGCATTGATAAAAAGGCAGTCTTCAAAGCGCGTTGCTTGGGTTGGTGCAATTGCTGCTAGTTTGATTATGTTGCCAGGAATTTTCGGAAGTACTCCTGTCATGGCACAAAAGGCAGAAACCGCCTCGCTAAATTATGGCGACTTGATCAAGAAAGTGAAGGCGGGAGAAGTCGAGAAAGTAGAGCTTGACGAAACCGAACAGCTAGCAAAGGTTTATCTCAAGGGACAAAAAGATAATACACCACCGCAACAGGTGAGACTTTTAGCGCAAAACAATGAGTTAATCAACATTCTCAAAGATAAGAATGTTGATTTTGGGGAAGTTTCCTCTGCGAACAGTCGAGCTGCTGTTGGGCTGTTGATCAACTTGATGTGGATTTTGCCACTGGTGGCTTTAATGCTATTGTTCCTCCGACGCTCTACTAATGCTTCTAGCCAAGCGATGAATTTCGGTAAATCCAAAGCTCGCTTTCAAATGGAAGCAAAAACTGGAGTGAAATTTGAAGATGTCGCTGGGGTTGAAGAAGCTAAAGAAGAACTTGAAGAAGTTGTGACTTTCCTGAAACAGCCAGAAAGATTTACCGCTGTAGGCGCACGAATTCCTAAAGGTGTGCTGTTAATTGGCCCTCCTGGTACTGGTAAAACTTTACTAGCAAAAGCGATCGCAGGTGAAGCCGGTGTACCATTCTTCAGTATTTCCGGTTCAGAATTTGTAGAAATGTTCGTTGGTGTAGGTGCATCTCGCGTGCGCGACCTCTTCAAGAAAGCCAAAGATAATGCCCCTTGTCTAATATTTATCGATGAAATTGACGCAGTAGGCAGACAACGGGGTGCTGGTATCGGTGGCGGTAATGACGAGCGCGAACAAACCCTCAACCAACTGCTCACCGAAATGGATGGTTTTGAAGGTAACACAGGCATCATTATTATTGCTGCCACTAACCGCCCAGATGTTTTAGATACAGCATTACTCAGACCGGGACGCTTTGACAGACAAGTGATGGTCGATCCACCCGATCTTAAAGGGCGACTGGAAATTTTGAAAGTCCACGCGCGGAATAAGAAAATCGATCCTAGCGTATCATTAGAAGCGATCGCTCGCCGCACCCCTGGTTTTACTGGTGCAGATTTAGCCAATTTACTCAACGAAGCCGCCATTCTCACCGCTAGAAGACGTAAAGAAGCTGTCACCCTTTTAGAAATTGATGCTGCTGTAGACCGAGTTGTTGCAGGTATGGAAGGTACCGCCTTAGTAGACAGCAAGAGCAAGCGCTTGATTGCCTATCATGAAGTTGGACACGCTTTAGTAGGCACATTGCTCAAAGACCACGATCCTGTGCAGAAAGTTACATTGATTCCACGGGGACAAGCACTGGGATTAACTTGGTTTACTCCCAACGAAGAACAGGGGTTAATTTCTCGTTCCCAACTTAAATCGAGGATTACTGCTACTTTGGGTGGTCGCGCTGCCGAGGAAATTGTTTTTGGGAAGCCAGAAGTGACCACAGGTGCAAGCAATGATCTGCAACACGTAACAGGGATGGCACGGCAGATGGTGACACGCTTCGGGATGTCAGAATTAGGCCCGTTGTCCTTGGAAAATCAGAGTGGAGAGGTATTTTTAGGACGCGACTGGATGAATAAATCAGACTATTCTGAGGAAATTGCTGCCAAAATTGATTCACAAGTGCGCGAAATTGTTAGCAATTCCTACATTAAGGCCAAAGAACTGTTGGAAGAAAACCGCGTAGTTTTGGAGCGTTTAGTAGATTTGCTAGCAGAACAGGAAACAATTGAAGGTGATGTATTCCGCAAAATTGTTGGCGATCATGTTCAGGTAGCCGATGAACAATTGGCTGTACCTCATTAAAAATATGAGTGAGAAATAATGTAGAGAAGTAGCACTGCTACGTCTCTACAAGGGTTCTGGATAGCGCATCTTTAATTTCACCAGATGTCTATTAAGGAGTAGGTAAAAGTCAATAGTCTATAAACTTTAGACTACTGAAAATCCAAAGGCTCATATTCCCGACTTCTTAAAAAAGTTGGGAATTTTGTTGTCAAAAAACTCAGAATGCTACCTCAGCCTTCTCAGAAAGTAGCACACATAAAGTCTTGTCACTGTAAAGCTTAAGCTATTGTATTATGTATACCCAAATAATGTACTACAAGTAAACATAAACATCATGAAATATAGATTTTGGGCAAGTTATCTGCTTGCTGCTTTAGCTTTTCTGCCCTTTGAGCCTATAACCATTACTCAGGTTTTGGCAACAGAGTCAGTTTACCAACTGGCACAAGCAAAATCTGCTTACACCCAATATATGCAGCTTGGTTATAACGAAACCAAACGGAGAAACTATAGAAAAGCTTTATTGAATTTTCAGCAAGCAGAACGGCTACGTCCTGGAGATAGATATGCTACTGCTGCAATTAGAAATGTTACAAGTTACATCCAACGCGGTAGAAATCGTATTGCCTTTGTCCCAGGTAGACCTGGTAGGGTAAGGTCAGCAGGAACACGGGGAAGTTGCTTTCAAGCTGGACAATATCTTATTCCACTGACACCAACAGATAAGGAAGCTCAACGAACCACAGTAGAACGTCCCACATTCTTTTTCTACGTTCCTCAAACCTCGACAACAGTGCAAGCACTAGAATTTGTTTTGCGGGATGGTGATAGCATCGACCCATTATATAAGGGAACTTTCAAACCTGTTGGGCAGAATGGTATTGTTAGCGTAAATGTACCTGTCAATCAACCATCTCTACAAATCGGTAAAGAGTACAATTGGACTTTTTCGATGATTTGCGATCCTAATAACCGCGATAAAGACTCTTATGTAGAAGGTACAATTGTGCGATCGCAAGATGAAAACCTATCTCTTCAGCTAAACCAACCAAACACAGACTTGGATCGGGCAGTTTTATTCGCCACAGCCGGGTTTTGGGAAGATGCTCTGAGAACTTTAGCTAATTTACGCCGCCAGCGTCCTAACGATCCTGAAGTTCAAAAATATTGGGAAGATTTGTTAAATTCAGTAGACATTAAAGAAGTTGTAAATAAGCCTTTATTGCCCTGTTGTACTGCTCATAAATAAATTAACAATTACTTAAAAACCCGGTTTTGATAAAGAAGCTGGGTTTTTTACCCTTCAATTTAAGATTAAGCGATCGCAAATACTTATGGCATGGACGGTATCAATTCTCGCTAATTACTGCTGTAAGTCAACCTGGTAGAGAAACAGGAAGTGCGATTGCCTTAGAAGAAAAATTAGTGATCCCGCTTCACAAACTCAATAATTGAGTTAGTTAACTTGTATGACAAAGCTATATTCTTAATGTCTTAGCTTATTAAAGAACCAAGCTAAATCGTCTTATTGCACTCAAAAATAAGCAGTTGTAAATTCTTTATTCACAGACTCAATTAATTGAGTGACCCGTTCTTTGATTTCATCGCGGACTCTCGGAAAAATTTCTGGTTGTTCTGCTGGATCGTCTAACTGCCAGTCTTCAAATACTTCTCGCACAACCCATTCAGGCGGCAAATTCACCCCACAGCCACATAAAGAAATCACTACATCAAAGTCTTGTGCTTGGAAATCACTGAGGGGTTTGGAGTGTTGATCGGTAATGTCGATACCAATTTCTTTCATAGTTGCGATCGCTTCTGATCTGACCTGACTTGCTTCTAAACCAGAGCTAATCACTTCAATTTTTCCCTTACCAAGAGTTTTAGCAAAGCCTTCCGCTATTTGGGAACGGGCAGAATTCTTTTTGCAGACAAACATCACACGTTTCATGGTTCAAATCCTCCGAATAATTTGATTAAATTTAAAAGATTCTCGATTCAGATGGCAAAAAATAACGTTTTTCTAACCAGAAAGCCACATTAACCAGACCAATCAATACAGGCACTTCCACCAGAGGCCCGACGACGGCGGCAAAAGCAACACCCGAATTAATGCCAAATACTGCGATCGCCACTGCGATCGCTAATTCAAAATTATTTCCTGCCGATGTAAACGCAACACTTGCGGCTCTAGAATAGTCTGTTTTAACGCGCCAAGCCATGTAAAAGCTAACCAAAAACATGATGATGAAGTAGACGATCAATGGAATTGCAATCTTCACCACATCGAAGGGGATCTGAACAATCAAATTCCCTTTCAAGCTGAACATAACGACGATTGTAAATAATAAAGCAATCAGTGCGATCGGACTGATTTTAGGTACAAATTCCTCGTGATACCACTGCTTACTTTTCACTTTTACTAAAAAGTAACGAGTGAAAAATCCAGCTAAAAAGGGAATACCGAGATAGATAAACACACTTTTGGCAATCTCAGCAATGCTGACATTAACAACACTGCCTTGTAAGCCAAACAGTGGCGGCAGTACAGTGATGAAGAACCAGGCATAAGGACTATAAAAGATGACTTGAAAGATACTATTAAAAGCAACCAATCCAGCCGTGTACTCTGTATTGCCTCGTGCCAAGTCACTCCACACAACTACCATTGCAATACACCGGGCTAATCCAATCAGAATCAATCCCGTCATGTATTCTGGATAACCATGTAAGAAGATAGCTGCCAGAGCAAACATCAAAATTGGCCCAATAATCCAATTCTGAATTAGTGAAACACCAAGAATTTTTCCGTTGCGAAATACATCCCCTAATTCTTCATACCGCACCTTAGCTAAAGGCGGATACATCATCAGAATTAACCCGATGGCGATCGGTATATTGGTTGCTCCCACCTGAAACTGGTTGATAATGGCTTCTACTCCAGGAAAGAAATAGCCTAGACCAACACCGATAGCCATTGCTAAAAAAATCCACAAGGTTAGGAAACGGTCAATAAAGGAGAGGCGTTTTGCAGTTTTTTTGTTCATTACAATTAACCCCATACATGAATGCAGGGGCTTCGAGCAGAAATTTCAGATTATTCAATCCAACATCCAAAATTGAAAATCTAAAATTCGTGAGTTATATCAAGAGTATATCTCCATCATTTCAAAAAAAATTGATTTGTCAATGGCTATAAAACTAAAATTAAACAAAATATTACAAAAAAAATTGATGTATTTTTAAGGTTCGCAGGGGGGACGAATAGGTAATATGGGGCTAAAACGGCGGAATTCTGCTAAATACTGCTCTAAGACAGCAAACTGCGGTAGATTGAGGCTGTAGTAAATCCAGCGTCCTTCTTGACGAGCGCGAACTAAACCCGCTTCTTTCAGGGTTTTGAGGTGAAAAGATAGTTTAGATTGAGTGGTTCCCAGGTGGTCACACAGGTCACAGACGCATAGTTCTTGAGAGCGCAGCAGTTCTAATACCTGAATCCGTAGGGGGTCAGACAGGGCATGAAAGCCAGCAGCGATCGTATCAGGAGTGAAGGTGCTATTAGAAACCATCAACTTTTTTTGAAGTATTTCTTTATCGTAAAGTTTCAATCATCAGTTAAAGAATACCTTAACTAAAAAGAAAAGGTCAGTCTATAGTCGATTCTTAGTTGGAATCACAATCATTGAGAAATAGGGTACTTCGGCTGGATCGACTTCATCTAGGGGGATGATGCGTTGCTGTGATGTTGATGCCCGCTCAATATATCTTGCCCGTGATGCTAACCCTAATTTATGCAAGATATCTCGTACTTTGGTAAAGTGACGACCTAGTTTCATAATTGCAGCTGCGTCGGTCATCAGCAGATGTGTAGTCAGTTCTTCTGCTGGCAATGGGGCGGGTAAGACTGTGAGAATATCAGTGTAGTAGGTGAAAGGTACACCCAAGGCTACCGGACAAGCCATCAGTGAGGAAACTCCGGGGATAACTTCTGTTTCGTATTGGTCGCATAGCCGCGTGAACAGGTACATGAAGGAACCATAGAAAAATGGATCGCCCTCGCATAACACTACGACATCTCGACCTGCTGCTAAATGGTCAGCGATTGGTTGAATTTCGTTATCATAAATAGACTTGGCCTTTTCTGGTTCCAAAGCGCGGGGGAGGTGAAATAATACCTCGATTTGATTGCCAGGAAGATATTGCGCCACGATCGCTCTAGCGATACTTTCTTTATCTGTGGCTGATTGATAAGCTACCACAGGAGCCGCACGTAATAGCCGCAGTGCTTTCAGAGTCAATAATTCGGGATCGCCTGGGCCCACACCAATTCCATAAAGACGACCTTTGGGTTGCATATTCATTCTTCCTCCGTTGCCAGGGCGTTAACTGCTGCTGCCGCGATCGCACTTCCACCGCGCCGACCGTGTAAGGTTAAAAATGGTACATTCCTGCTGTCTGCTGCCAGTGCGGCTTTTGATTCGGCTGCACCGACAAACCCTACTGGAAAGCCCAAGATAATCGCAGGTTTGGGCGCTCCTTCATCGAGCATTTCTAACAGTCGGAACAAGGCTGTGGGCGCATTGCCAATTGCGATTACTGAGCCTTCTAAGTGCGATCGCCATAATTCTAGAGCCGCCGCCGATCTTGTGGTACCCGTACTCTGGGCAAGTTCTGGCACTTCTGGCTCGTTCAGGGTACAGATAACTTGATTGTTTGCAGACAACCGCCGTCTGGTAACGCCATCGGCAACCATTCGGCAATCACACAGAATTGGCGCTCCTGCTGCTAATGCTGCCCTTGCGGATTGCACTGCTGTTGGTGAATATCCCAAGTCAGTGACGATATCCGTCATTCCACAGGCATGAATTAGACGCACAGCAACTTTTGCTACATCTTGCGGCAGCACATCTAGATTCGCTTCTGACCGGATGATTGCAAAGGAATTACGGTAAATTTCGTTGGCATCTCGGATATAGTCGGGCATTAAATTTGGGATTTTAAATTTGGGATTGACATATAAAAATCAACAGGCTCAGATTGCCGATTTCTCTAAAAAGGTGGCAATCTTGTTGTTCGCAATTGATTGAGGGATTATATTAAATAATTGTTGTAATTGTTCGAGTGCAAATCGATTAGCAAATTCTCCAAAGGACTCATCAGAATTTAAGCGTTGAATTTTATATACATATAGCATCCGCCTTATTAATGCAGGTAGTTCGGCAAAAGTTACATATTGATATAGTTCGCGTCCGAATTTCTGATTGCTGTCACCAACATAAACGTGATAGCCTTCCACGGTTGTATTCTCAGCCTCAATGCTGACGCCGAGGAGAGTAATATCACTTTTGCTATGCTGGGCACAAGATTTTTCGCAGCCAGTAAAGTGAATATTAACTGGGTAATCGAGAGTAATGCGAGTTTCAAGATACTCTGCCAATGCCAACGCATGACTTTTAGTGTCAGTGGCAGAAGCGGCGCAACCCTTTTTTCCAGAACAGGCAACTAATCCACCCTTGATGTTGGTTGCAGAGGAATCTAATCCTAGTAAAGCAATTTCACTTTGGACATCAGCAACCCATTGCTGAGGAATATCTGTAAGGAGTAAATTTTGCCAAGGGGTTAGCCTGAGAGTTCCGCTACCGTATTTTGCTGCTAAATCTGCTAAACCCCGTATCTGTCTACTCTCCAATCGGCCAAGAGGTAAGACGACACCAATGTAAAATAAGCCTTGCTGACGTTGGGGATGGATGCCAATATGCTGATATTTCTCCCCTTTGCCTTCCTCTACGGTGTACACACAAGTCGAATTACCCCCCTTAATCCCCCGATGCATTGGGAGGAAACTAGAAATACAGTTCCCTCCCCTTTCCAAGGGGAGGGTTAGGGAGGGGTAAAACTTACGCTTAAACTCAGATGAGTGAACTGTTTCAGACTTGTGTGTACACCGTAGCTTGCCTTGCTGGGGGAGTAAGTCTTTTCTTATTTCACTGCATAAAAAAGAAAAAGGTAGACGCTGTTCAACTTCCTGGAGATAATTTTCACAACCCAAAGTATTCAATAACTCTCTCAAACGTAGCCGCCGCTTACTCGTAGGATGACTATAAGCTAGATAGACATCCGCCAAAGCTGCTAAGACGGGCAAACATTCCTCTGGTGGTAACAAAATTCCCGTATCGCCGGGGGGTTGACCCTTCTCACCAACACTGAGATAGAGACGAAAGTAAACATTATCGTTAACTAAGACAGCTGCAAAGGCGATATCATTCAAGCGATCGCACACCTGAATTATCCCACCACCATCAAAGCAAACGCTAAATTTGGCCGACAGTCCCGAAAGCGCCGGATGTGCAGCAATATAATCATCCCAACCTTGGACAAAAGGGCGAGTGTCGATTAATTCTTGGGGATCGATACCAGCAGTTGGACTGGTCATAATATTGCGGATTTGGTCTACAACAGTATTGTTAGAACCCAATCCCATATTTTGGAGGTACTTCAGAACTTCAGCATTTATCCCCGTGCGGATTTCACGAACTTGCAGGTTAGCTCGGTTAGTCACATCTATATAGCCGCCACCGTGCTGTTCTGCTATATCTGCGATCGCACGGCACTGCTGACTACTAATAATTCCACCTGGTATTCTAACGCGAGATAATATACCATCTGCGGCGGGAGTAGCATAAAACAAGCCAGGACAAGTGGCAAATCCAGAAACCAAACTTAGAACTCCTTCCCCGTGCAACGCAGGGAGTAGACGGTGAGTGTGTCTTGAGGACATCCTGAGAGTTGGCATTCTGACTTGGGTCATCCCATCACAGCTGCGGCACAGTCCCGGAATTTCACCGGAGTTTCCCAACTCCCAGCTTGAGTAATTTAGATTTTGTTTAGGTTATAGATTTCAACCAGACATCATCCAGATAATTATTTTACATTACTATTGCGATAAATAAATTTTAACTGAGCTTATCCACTGCCGTGTTACAGCAATTTTCGAGCAATTGATAGTATCCCTGGAAGCAAGGATGGAAACGTTTGTTTGATTGGTACAGAGGCACACAAAGTAAGGGATTTCCAGTGAATGTAGGGGCGCAAGTCCTTGCGCCCCTACGAGTTGTTTGAATTTTGAATTGCTTATACTGGCTGGGGTTTGAGTAAATCCGTTTTGGTAACAAATTCACTGAATGTACTTGCAACTTGCTGCGGTAATGCGATGCCTGGCGTTTGCACTGGTAAGCGAGGAAACAGTAATTCTGCAACTCGATAAGCTTCTTCGAGATGGGGATACCCTGAAAAAACGAAGGTATCAATTCCTAAATCGGCATATTCCAGCATCCGCGCTGCAACTGTGTCTGGATCTCCAACTAAGGCAGTCCCAGCACCTCCACGCACTAAGCCAACACCTGCCCATAAGTTGGGGCTAATTTCTAGGTTTTTGCGATTACCTTTATGCAGTTGAGCCATGCGGCGCTGTCCTTCTGATTCAGACTGAGCAAACCGCTGATGTGCAGCTGCTATGGTTTCATCATCGACATACTGAATCAGTTCATTGGCCGCATCCCAAGCTTTTTGCGTAGTTTCGCGGACTATAACGTGCATCCGAATCCCAAAGCGGACTGTTCTACCTTGTTCTGCTGCTAATCGACGTACCTTTGCAATCTTTTGGGCAACTCGATCTGGTGGTTCACCCCAAGTTAAATACACATCAATGTGTTTGGCCGCAACTTGGAGCGCCGCATCTGAAGAACCACCAAAATATAAGGTGGGATAAGGCTTTTGTACGGGAGGAAATTGGAGTTTTGCGCCTTGAACTTTTAGATGGCGACCACTATAGGTTACTTCTTCACCTTGCATGAGCGATCGCCAAATTGTCAAAAACTCATCTGTAAGTTCATAACGCCGATCGTGATCTAAGAAAATCCCATCTTTAGCAAGTTCTTTTGTGTCGCCACCAGTGACAACATTCAAAATAATTCGACCATTAGAAATCTGGTCAAAAGTAGCAGCCATTCTAACTGCCAAAGAAGGCGACATAATTGCCGGACGAAAGGCTACAAGAAACCGCAACCGTTCTGTAACTGAAATTAATGAAGTAGCTACAATCCAAGTATCTTGTTTTTGTCCGGTACCAATCAACATCCCGCCATAGCCCAATTTATCAACAGCTTGGGCGATTTGCTGCATATAGGGATAAGTAGCTGGTCGCCTGCCGATTGTAGTACCTAAATAACGCTCATCTCCCTGTGTCGGCAAATACCAAAAAACTTCCATTTTCTTATCTCCTGGCGCTATTTCTGACTAATGGTTTCCGGTGTGATGGCTGCATATTGTTCGCTAGTCAGCATCGCTTCTTTAATATTAATTGGCTTAGGTATCACTTTTTCTTTGGCAAATAAATCTGCAATTTTCTGTTGTTTTTCCATAATTTCAGGCGTAATTGGTCTTATACCGTAAGTTCGCCTTTCAACCATTGTTGTTAAAATATCTTCATCAATTTTGAGGTGAGGAATAGTCAGTTTTACAACTTCTGCTCGGTTTTTTTCAGCCCATTGACCTGTGTTATCTATCTCCTCAAGAACTAATCGCACTAATTTCGGGTTTTCTGTGGCAAATTTTCGCGCTGCCATGTAATATCCGCCCTGAGTAGAAATGCCACTAGCATCTCGCAAAACACGAGCATTTGCTTTTTTTTGGGCCACGGCTAAATAAGGGTCCCAAGTTACCCAAGCATCTATTTTGCCTTGAATGAAAGCATCACGAGCTTCTGAAGGAGGGAGGCTAATAGCTTGAATATCATTATATTTCAAACCAGCCTCTTCTAAAGCTTTTATTAATAAGTAATGGGAAGCAGAACCCTTTTGAAAAACTACTTTTTTCCCTTTGAGATCGGCTAAAGTCCGAATCGGTGAATTATTTTGGACAATAATTCCGCTTCCTTTACCAGTGCTGGGTTTATTACTAGCAACATAAACTAAAGATGTACCAGCCGCTTGGGCAAATATCGGGGGAGTCTCGCCTACGGAGCCAATATCAACTCTACCCACATTCATCGCTTCCATCAGTTGTGGCCCGGCAGCAAATTGCGCCCATTCTACAGAAATACCTAAAGGCTTTAGACGTTTTTCGATCAATCCTTTAAGTCTGAAAATATCCCCAGAACTTTGATATCCCATTCGGACGACTTTGGTTTTTAACCC
Organism: Nostoc sp.; assembly: GCF_036917355.1. Classification (GTDB taxonomy): domain Bacteria; phylum Cyanobacteriota; class Cyanobacteriia; order Cyanobacteriales; family Nostocaceae; genus Nostoc. Next base: position 51,853 of record NZ_JBALDP010000015.1, on the reverse strand, counting down.
TGTGGTTTGATTTGCTGAATTTGGGGTTTGGACTGAGCAACTGATTAAAGTTGTTGAGATTGTTAATAATCCAGGTAAAAGGAATAGTGAAAAACCTTGGAAAATCTTAACTCGTGGCTGTTTGAAGGCAGGAATCATGGACGTGATACTTTGTTTTTTAATTTGCTTTTGGACTTATTTGACTAATATTTGCCTATGTTCAGTCGTAGAGGCGCACATTTGTGCGCCTCTAGTGTTGTATTGCTGCTAACCTAAAAATTTAGACTTTTTGAAGCTGAAGGTTCTTTTGGAATAGTTCTTGAACATTTTTCCAAGCATCGGCGGCAGCTTCGGCATTGTAGCTGGCGCGATGATTGCAGAAAAAGCCATGCCCTGCACCGGGATAACGGAAGATAGCATGAGTAATCTGATTTTTCTTCAATTCAGCCTCAATCTGTTCTGTATGTTCTAAGGGGATTCCCCGATCGTCAAGACCAAAGAAGGCGTAAATAGGGCCTTTAATCTCTGGAGTGCGGGTGATGGTTGGTTCTCCACCACCGGGAGTTGAGTTGGGAATACCGCCACCATAGAAGGAAGCTGTAACTTTAATATCTGGTAAAGTGGCAGCTAGATAAACGACGTGACCACCAAAGCAGAAACCAATAGAGCCGATCGCATCTCCTTGTACATTTGGTAAGGTTTTTAAATAAGCGATCGCAGCTTTAATATCACTCAATATTTCATCGGCTGTTGTCTGCTCCTTATATCCTCTCCCTTGCTGAACATCTTCAGGAGTGTATCCACCCTCAAAACCGGGAGCGGTGCGTTGAAATAAAGTCGGTGCGATCGCCACATACCCCTCTTTGGCAAATTTCTCAGCAACTTCCCGAATGTGAATATTAACCCCAAAAATTTCCTGAATCACGATAACGGCTGGGAAGGTTCCCTTTTGTGCTGGTTCAGCTAAGTAAGCATCAATTTGCAAATCTCCGTTAGGGACTTTAACTTGAGCAGTGCGAATTTCTGTGTTTGTCATCTTGGGATTAGCTTGTAATAGCTTTCAGGACACGATGTTTTATCGTAATTTTTATGCAATACTACTTAAAATACATCAATTTACCGTAGTTTAAGAGTAGTATTTCACAAACAATGTGCAAAGGCAAGTCCTTTGATTTAGAGATGTAGATGAATATAAGACCATACCAAGAATCTGATGCTAAATTAGTCAGTGCTTTGTGGGATGAGGTGTTTCCGAATAATCCGTCGCACAGCAGCCCAAAATTGGTAATCAGTCAGAAGCTTGCTGTACAGCCTGAGTTGTTTTTCGTTACTGAGATTAACTCTGTAATTGTAGGCACTATCATGGCAGGATATGATGGGCATCGCGGTTGGCTATACACAGTTGCAGTCAGTCCTCAGTATCAACGGCAAGGTATTGGTAGCAAGCTAGTGCAGCACGCAGAGAAGGTATTAATAGCGATGGGATGCCTCAAAATCAATCTCCAAGTTCGTGTTTCCAACGCAGAAGTAGTTGAGTTTTATAGAAAACTTGGCTATCTCATTGAAGAACGCATCAGTATGGGAAAGCTTGTTGTATAGATGTTTGGTGAGTTTGAACAGAAAAACTTTAGAAATACGCCAGTATTACGGCAAAAGGTGATTGTAGCATTACCAAATTTAACCCAAATTAGGAGAAAAATTTATGAAGCTTAATGCAATTCATCATATTCAAGTAACCTATCCTTTTGAAGTAGAGGAAGCAATGCTATTTTTCTACAGCAAAGTTTTGGGACTGACTGAAATTGCCAGACCTGATGCGATCAAAAATGATTCAGGAGCATGGTACAAGTTGGGAGACATTGAACTGCACGTAAGTAGTGAGAAAAACGCCAATAACCAAGCATCTAGACGGCATTTTTGTTTGCAAGTCGATAACTTGAACGCCTTTGAAGAACACCTAAAAGAGCATGGGATAGAAATTATTCCCGATCGACGACCACTTCCAGGATGCGTGCGGTTTTTCCTCCGAGATCCCGGTGGGAATCGTATAGAGATTGCAGAGTTCGTTAAGAGTACCTTTGCACAGCGACAAACAATCGATTTTGTCGCCTGAAATCCTTACTATGGAAACAATCGACACCAGTCAACGTTCGCGCAGCGTCTCGTAGAGAAGTTATGATGGTTTTCAAGGTTCTGGCGAGTGGTGTCGATGAGTTCAATACATTTGGAAAAAGAGCATAGAATTTTACCTATGCTTGTCAAAATCTTGTCAATCTGACTCCTCAATTCTGATTTCTGAATTCTTTTTCAAATCAACAATTTTCTCCTGACGTTTCACACGCACCAATACTCACCCAAGTGCTAGAACCATCTTGCCAATGTTCTTTCTTCCATATAGGGGCATTGTGTTTGAGCGTATCAATAGCATATTGGCAAGCTTCAAACGCCTCACTCCGATGAGGAGAACCCACAGCTACTAAAACGCTGATTTCCCCAACTTGCAAACGTCCAACGCGATGATAAATCGCGACTCGATTCACATCAGACATAGATAAGCGAATATCAGCAGCAATTTGATAAAATATCCGCAACGCCATCGGTTCATAAGCTTGATACTCTAGAGCAATCACAGGTTTACCGTCGGTTTGATTGCGAACCATACCACTCATCACAACCACAGCACCGTTGGCTGGATCGTCAGACTTGGTGTAGATTTCTTCTAGAGATAATGGTGCAAAGGTAATGGCAAAACTATCTTCGGCTCTTGGTTTAACAGCAGAGGCAAGTGTACTCGTCATAATTGCATTGATATTATGTGGGTTTTTTCTATTGTCTCTGAACAAAGCGTTGCTGGCCTATGTTCGCTAGCTCTTGTTAATGCTTTTGGGCAAAAAAGGATTTTTGAAGTTGAGAAATTTTGTTGCCGTTCGGGACAGCAATCAAGGGTTAAAATTATTTTCCCATAGTCAAAGTAATTTTATCTGTTAGCAAAAAATTATCATGACTCAAATATTCTAGAATTTACTTAAAATCACGAAAATTAACTGTTACCCTCTTTATGTCATATTAATATAATTAAAGCGATCAAGCTATCTGCTTGTTTATTTATTTAAGTAATCCGATGGTAATAGACATTTGAAATATTGGTGGCAATATCCACCTATAGAAAGAGCTATAAATCCACGTTTATTAGTAATACGAGGGCAAGTCGTCATTCAGCAATAGTTAGGAACAATTTAATGAAATCTTTCGTGTGTAACAAAGAATTAGAGAGGCTTGAGGCTCTGTATCAGTACCAGATTCTGGACACTCCACCAGAAGAAGAATTCGACGATCTAGCGTTCTTAGCCACACAGATTTGTAACACACCGATCGCCTTGATTAATCTAATTGACGCTAACCGTCAGTGGTTCAAAGCCAAGGTGGGATTGGATGTACCGGAAATGCCACGAAATAACGGGTTCGGCTCGATTTGTATGGAAAGTGGCGAAGTTTTGATTATTCCCGACACCTTGGCTGATGAACGATTTGCGACAAATCCCCTAGTTACCTCTGTTGAATTTGCTGTGAGATTTTATGCTGGTGTCCCTTTGTTAGCACCTGGAGGAGAAGCGATCGGGACTCTGTGTATAGTCGATCGCGTACCACACCAAATCAGTGTTCAACAGGTGGAAGCATTGCAAACTCTTAGCCGCGTGGTAGTTAGACAACTAGAGAAACGACGGGACTTAGTTGAACTGGCAAGCATCAAACGGGAGTACAAGCAGTTACAAGAAGCATTACAGCAAAGCGAATCTACTTTGGGCACTTGCAAACAAGTAGAACGACAAATTCACGAACAAGCAGTATTGCTGGATATTGTTAGTGATGCAATTGTCGTGCAAGATTTGTCCAAGAAAATTTTATTATGGAACAGAAATGCTGAAGAGCTTTATGGCTGGAAGTCAGAAGAAGCTATAGGTAAACAGTTCGATGAAATTTTATCCACTGAACCTTTGATACAACATTTAGAGATTTATCAAACTGTTTTTAAGAATGGCTTTTGGCAAGGTGAATTACACACAACCAACAAATATGGTAAGCAACTGATCGTTGAAACTCGCTGGATGCTGATCGAGGATGAGCATTCTCAAGCTCAATCAATTCTTACCGTTGATACTGATATTACTCAGAAAAAACAACTGGAAAAGCATGTTTTACGTGTTCAACGAATGGAAAGTATAGGCACTCTTGCTAGCGGTATTGCCCACGATTTAAATAACGTGTTGTCACCAATTTTGATGTCAGTGCATCTGCTCAAAGCTAAAAGCCACGATCGACAGATTAACCAGATGTTATCAATTATAGAAAGCAATGCCAAACGTGGTGCTGATTTGGTCAAGCAAGTGCTGTCATTTGCTAGGGGAATCGAAGGTGATATCCAAGGACAATCCGCTACGCCTCAACACACCGTGCTTCAAGTAAAACACCTGATTTTAGAAATCTGGCAAATTATCTCACAAACATTTCCCAAATCAATTTTAGTGTATACAGAAATTCAAGAGGAATTGTTACATGTTTGTGCTGATAGCACACAATTGCATCAGGTACTAATTAATTTGTGTCTCAATGCGCGGGATGCTATGCTTACAGGCGGAACTTTAACAATATCTGCCGAGAATATCTGGATTGATGAAATTTATGCGAGTATGCATATAGGCGCTAGAGTTGGCGCTTACATTGTCATGACAGTTGCTGATACAGGATTTGGCATTAGCAAAGAAATATTAGATAGAATATTTGAACCATTTTTTACCACAAAAGAATTGGGTAAAGGTACGGGGCTTGGGCTATCAACAGTAATGGCAATTATTAAAGAACATGGTGGTTTTATCACTGTATCAAGTTGTGTAGGCAAGGGTACAAAATTTCAGGTGTACTTGCCAGCAGTTAATCAAGTTCCAAGCCAATCATTACAAGATAGAGAAATACCAACGGGATCGGGAGAATGCATTTTGGTTGTAGATGATGAAACTGCCATTCGGGAAATTACTAAAACATCCCTAGAAAATTATAATTACACAGCAATTACTGCTAGTGATGGCATAGAAGCATTAGCAATTTATGCCCAGTATCAAGAAAAAATTAGTGCCGCAATTGTTGATATAATGATGTCCAAGATGGATGGAGCAACTACCATTCGCACATTGCAAGGCATAAATCCGCTGTTGCCGATTATTGCTGTAAGTGGACTGGCAACAAGCGAGCAAGTACCGATCGATAAAACGGCTGACTATACTGCCTTTTTACCTAAACCCTATACAACACAAGAATTATTGAAAACTCTACATACAGTTATTAGTCATTAATCTGCACTATCTAGACGATCGCAGTCATATCTACCTTTAATCTCTTGATTGAAAAAGCTGCCAATTGAGTCCGAGGAATGTAAATCTTCCCAAGTATCCTCGTCTACGCCTAAGTACTGATAAACCGCTCCACTCTGAAACTCAACTTGCAAAATCTGTTCGTTGCGATCGTAGCCTACAGCCATAGCCATTGATGAGACAACTGGTAGCATCACAATGGGTTCTTCTTCAAAGGGTAATGCAGTCGTTTCGGCAATCGCTTCGTTGAGTTCTTGCAATCCTTCATAAGCTTGTATCGGTGCCGGAATTTCCAAAAACTCTAGTTCGTTGCCTCGATCGAGCAACAACTGCAAATATCCATCAGAATGAGCGATCGCTACTAAACTGCTCAAGTCTACCTTAGATAGCTTCATTTATTTTGTACTCTCCTATTGGCGTAGTCGGGAGTGGTAAAGTTTTATGCAATATCAAGTGCTTTTAATAGTACATTTATACTAAATAATCGCTTAAGTGTCAAGTTTTTCCTTCTAAGAGAGAATTTTAGGTATGTAGAGACGCTTTAGCAAGCAGCACGCAGTGTTTTTCTCTGACATCCTGGGAAATACCCATGATTAAGTTTGGGTAAATGGGGTGTTTGAGTCACCTGCCGCAGCAATCTCTGCTTTGTGAGGGGAACTCAACAGGCGAACTAAAAAATTGCATAAATAAATGTTCAACTCGCCTCAGTTAGGTACTTAGAGGATGTCTGAGAAGTATCAAATATTTCTTGATCCTCCCTAACCCACGCCAGTCGCTCATGGGGGAAACCCCCATTGCGCAGCGTCTCGTAGAGAAGACCGCGCTGGCTCCCCTTAAAAAAGGGGGAATAAGAGTCTTAAAGTCCCCCTTTTTAAGGGGGATTTAGGGGGATCTCCAAGGGTTAGATGTATAGAAAAAAACTTTTCAGACATCCTCTTAAAAATTTCAACCAATCTTTTCTGTGTCTAGACTTAACTGAGTTTCCATTGCTATTTGTATCGCTCAATTAGCTCACCCTTTTGGGTGAGTCATATATCAACCGATCAGATGACCTGACTGAAGGAAGTTGAGATTAATAATAAAGAGGACTCTATTACTAAGGAACACGGATTGCATTTTACCTAAATATAACTTATGAAACTTACTAACTTAATAAATTCTGCACTGATTTTTGCTTCTATCACTCTTGTACCTGGAATCGCTGGCGCTCAAACAGCTACTACCAATAACGGTGAAACAATAGCTGTTAACTCTAACAATTTATCCATTAACTCGACTTCTGCGAATTACCTCCAGCCTTTGAATTTAGTTACTTTTGCTTATCAAGGAGGTCTGCAACAACATGGTATTCCTAGCGGAGAAGCGCTAGTACTTAAAACTCTGAATAGAAATATTATTGCAAAAGATTTGGTTAAAGCTGCTGTGAATGCAGATAAATTACCATCACAAGTTTTAAACGATCAAAATTATTTAAGTGCTGTTAATTTAGAACTCAACGTATTGCCAGATTATGCTGCTGCTGATTAATTTGGTTTTTCTTATATCTTTTGAGAAAGCTAAGTTTTTCAGTATGGTATATTTGTATCCTTGTTACTAAGGATAAATAAAAGCCTTTCATACATAGCGATCGCAGTGTATTAAAAGTATACAAGAAAGCTTGATATTGAAGAATAATTTCTAAATTTTGACATAAGTTATATTTATGCTGTGCTAAAGCCATAGAAAATTGTATAATCGACAGCTTATCGAGCAAAAATTTCTATAGAGAATGACAGAAGTAATAAGATCCGGGGGCCTAAATAATATTGAGTCCATTGAATTTGAAGAGCAGTGCTTAGAAAAAGCCAGACAAACAGGCGATCGCAATGCAGAAGTCGTTTCTTTGGCAAGTTTGGGCAATGCCTACCAGTCACTAGGTGAGTACCACCTAGCAATTGAGTTTTATCAGCAGTGGTTAGATATAGCTAAAGAAATAGGCGATCGCTTAGAAGAAGCCAAATCTTTATCTGGGTTGGGTAACGCTTACCAATCACTCGGCAAATACCAGCGAGCGATTGAATTTTATCACCAGTGGTTGAGTATTAGCAGGAAAATAGGCGATCGCACTGGGGAAGGCATTTGCTTGGGAAGTTTGGGTAATACTTATGAATACCTGGGTAAGTACGAGCAAGCGATTGAATTCTATCACCAGTGGTTGAGTATTACCAAGAAAACAGGCGATTGGACTGGGGAATGCATAAGCCTGGGAAGTTTGGGCAATACTTATGAATCATTGGGATCTTACCAACTAGCAATTGAGTTTTACCAACAATGGTTAGGGCTGGCAAAATTCATTAGCGATCGCAATGCTGAAGGCATGGCTTTGAGTGGATTGGGCAGTGTTTATAAGGCTTTAGGAAAGTACCAAAGGGCGTTGGAGTTTTATCAGCATTCATTAGAGATCGGAATGGATCTTGATGACGGAAACGGGGAAGCAAACGCCTGGTTTAATTTGGGTTTGGTCTTAGAAAAAATCAATCGAGAATCTGAAGCAATGGATGCCTTTTGCAATGCTCGTGAAATTTATCATGCAATGGGACTCGATGCCAACCTGCAAGATTGTAACCATGCCATTGAGTTTCTTTCTCAAAATATTGCAAGCGCACCATCTACTTTCTGGTTAAGGAGATGGTTAAGTCATTTGTCGCAGTCGATTAAAACTGGTTCTAAATAAAGAGTGCTGAGTTTTGAGTTAAAAGACCCATTTAATTCACTCACTCAGGACTCACCAGGATACTTATTGAATACTGCAACTGAGTTCTTGCGATCGAAGGAAAGCACAGAAAACGGGTCTTTTCGATTCCCCATTTCCATCCCAGGAGTGCCTACAGGCATTTGCGGAACAGATAAACCAACAACATTTGGCTTTTCTTGAAGCAGACGTTTGATGTCGCCTGCGGGGACGTGTCCTTCGATAACATATCCATTAACAATTGCTGTATGGCAAGATGACAAGTTATCCGGCACGTTGTACTTTTGTTTGACTGTTTCGATGTCAGGCGTAGAAAAATCTGTGATTTTAAAACCCTGTGTCTTTAAGTGCTCAATCCACCCGCCACAACAGTTACAATCGGGACTGTGATATACAGTGGCATTTAGCACTGTTGATTTTGATGGTGTCTGTTGCTGCTGGATGTGCCTAGTGCTACTTATCAGTTGAGCATTATCTGAAACAGAAGTTGAAAAAACAGCTTGAGCATGACTCATAGGAGCAGTGCTTCCCAAGATGCTTAACACTCCTAATGTTAGAACCACTATTTGCACAGTGGCAGGCATCAAGATGGGAAGTAACCATTTTTGCCAGCAATAAATCAATTGTTTGTGCGACATCTGATACTTCCTTACAACATTCCTTCCAAAACACTCTGCGCTTACTTTGCGCCTCTGCAAGTTTAAAAAGACTACGATTTTACATAAAAGAGATATGAGTAAAATTAAATATGTGTTACCCATAACCCTTGTAGAAACATAGCAGTGCTACGTATCTACATTCATTTTTGCTCGTATCTCTAAAACTGTACTATATCCTATAAAGCAAAAGCGATTCCTTATTAGTCATCATATTTTCATGAAAACAAATGGAGCGATGTCTACGACGGGCTACGCCTACGCTTTTCTTGAGGCGATCGTCCCATGATTGATATTTGATATTTTGGTGGCTAGTCACTTCAAATACTGTTCGGTTAAGAGACGCGATGAATCGCCGTCTCTACAATAATCAGTCTACAAGTCTGAAATAATTCGTAATTCAATTGTTAATTACGAATTACGAATTATTTATTACTTAAAGACGTGATGGTGTCAAAAAACTAATTGTTTGTGGCTTGAAACTCGATACACTATCCCAATAATTAACCTGGCTAATATTCACCTTCAGTAAAGCAATGTCAGGTTCGTCTAGTCCTTTAGGAAACCAGGTTTGAAGTTCCGGCTTCCATAGCTCTCGCATCTTGTTGCGGTCTTTTACAAGTTGTGCTGTACCTGAGATAGAAACGTATCGCTGCTGTTCGGGTGATGAGAAACTAATATTGACCTGCTCATGGTGTTCAATTTCAGTCACCTTATGGGAACCAGCATAAGTAAAAAACCAGAGTATACTATCAGAATTTATCTCACCACTCTTTGACATTGGGTAACTATGCAAGCTGCCATCATCATCGACTGTGGTAAACATACCATAATCAATATCTTTGATTAGCTCATGCAGTTTTTTAATCTGTTGATCGCGGTCTGTAGAAGTTGCCATTGTTTGTACTTTTTTCTCTATTTATCTATTTCTTATCTGGGCTGTAATTTTGATTACAACCAGATTTAATGCTGACAAAGTTATTTGTCAGTATTAACCTTTTTAGTTTCAATTGCGTGAGCCTAAAGGTGTAATTATAATAAAAATAGCTTTTTTAGTTATATCTATAGAGATATTGGTTGAGAGTGACTTTACATTTGCGATCGCCACTCATGACTTGTTATTTGCGTATTAAAGTATTAAAATTTACGCAGCAAAGTATTCTTACTCTAAGATGTTAAATTTATACCCTCTGAATGAGCCTCTTCAACCCATAGCAGGAGTATCGCTTTCTATTCAGCGTCTACTATAAACAACTAGGAAATAAAATTGCAGGATATCTGCCTTTTAAATTATGGACTGGAAGTACAGGTGGAAAAATGGTTATCGACCAAGCCGAGATGAAGCAGCAAAAAATCCTCATTTGTTAGATGAGAGTCAGTTCGAGAACGAACAAGACCGAAAGCTTGCTGAAGAAACTACAAGGAAGCATTTGGGCGTACCTGCACCAACTTTAGATGAAGATGAATCGATACTACCTCATGCAGCTTCACCTAACGGCAAAGTTTAATCCTAAGACATAGGTATTTTTTGCTTATGTCTGCTCCATACCATTATCAAGTTTAACAAAATGCAGATTTCTCAACTTTTCAGTCGATTAAACAATAAAAAATTTACTAAGTTACTCACTCAGATAGTAGCTTTAGGCTTAGGCAGTATTGTTTTATTTTCAACTACTAATGCTAATGCTGCCGAGCAAGTTGTTTTAAAGTATGGTACTTTTCAGGGGCAAATATCGGTTGAAGAATTAAGTCAGTTTACAGAAACTGGCAAAACTACTCCAACATTAAGAGCTTATTTACAGGCGGCGCAACAAGATCCCGCAGTAGCTCGTAAGGCACTGAAAGCACCAATAAAAGCTGATGCTGCATTTTTAAATAGCTTACTGGCTAGTTGGGCTGGGCCAATCTTAGTTAACCAAATTGGTGAGGTAGTTCACCCACCAGCAGGACAACTAGATCAGCAGGCATTGCGAAGCGCTTTAAGTACATCTATTCAACAAAATGGTGAAGTTACACTACTTGGAGCTATTCAGAATTATCCAAATACTTCTGTTGAACTTGAAGGAGATCGTCTCATCTCTGTTTATGAACGCCTTAGTAGTCTCGCAGAACTCTTATAATAATGATTACTTACAGACAATAAATTTGTACTGAGATGATTTGTTTAGTGTCTCAAGAGTGAGAAATTTTAGTCACTATTAGGAGCAAGTTAATACTGAAGAGTCTATCTTAGGGTTCATACTCTGTTAATTAAAAATTCCCTAACCTAAATGTAGAGTTTAGTCTAAGAATAGGAAAAGGATTTTTATGACAACCGATGTTTCTAGAGATACTAACAAAAATGTGAATGGGTCACTGATAACAGGTATTCTCTTGAGTATTTTAGGGGTTATTGCGATCGCAGCGCCTAACTTCACTACCATATTCGCCGAAACCTGGATTGCAGCGATTTTGATTTTCGCCGGATTTACAAAACTAGTTTATGCCACTCAAACCCGTGAACGAGGAGGTTTTCTTTGGAAACTTCTTTTGAGCGGGCTTTATATTGCCACCGGCATCATGCTGTTTGTTTACCCTTATACGGGTGTTTTGACACTGACTCTGTTACTTGGCACATTTTTGTTGACTGAAGGCACATTCGAGTTAATTCTGGCATTCAAGTTGCGTCCACAAGAAAACTGGACGTGGGTATTAGCTAATGGCATTATTACCCTTGTGTTAGGTGCAATGATTTGGTTCCAGTGGCCCTTCAATGCGCCTTGGCTAATTGGGACATTAGTTGGTGTCAGCATTATTTTTAGCGGCATTTCACGCGTGATGCTGGCGTTGAATGGGCGTTCTACCTTAAGTGGAGAACTACCTTAAATAGAGAATAGACGATAGGGAAAGGTTTTCTAAATGCCTAATCCCCAATCCTCAATACCAAAAAAGTTTACTAGACATTGCAGCGCAGCAGCGATGCCTACAGCTAGCTATGCCTACGCCAACAAAATTGCTAAATTAACAAAGGAAATCAAAATCAAGGCCAGCTAGCTGCAATTAACAATGGTATCTATTGCTACTCCCTTCTCGGATATTCAAAACCATTGGGCACGCTCATTTATTACAGCCTTAGCCCAACGCGGTATTGTCAGTGGGTTGCCTAATGGCACTTATCGCCCCGATAATTCACTTACCCGTGCTGAATTTGCCGCAATTATTGCCAACGCATTTGGGACAGTTTCCAAGAAGCGGCAGTATGTTCCCTTTGTTGATGTACCCACGAATTATTGGGCAGCAGCAGCCATCAAAACAGCTTACGAAAAAGCATTTATTAGCGGGTTTCCTGATAAAACTTTCCGTTTTGCTAATCGAATTACTAGAGTAGAAGTCTTAGTTTCTTTGGTAGCAGGCTTAGAAATTGCTACCAAGATAAAACCTGACCTTCTCTCAAAACTCTCACAAATTTATCAGGATTCTGTTCAGATTCCTGAGTATGGTAGAAATCACGTAGCTATCGCCACCAGCGCTGGATTGGTGGTTAGTTTTCCAAATATTAAATTACTCAATCCTAATCTCGCAGCCACTCGTGCAGATGTGGCAGTGATTATTTATCAAGCTTTGGTGTATTTAGGTCAGGCAGAAAAAATTGCCTCTAGTTACCTAGTACAGCCGCCAATATTAACGCCAACACCAACACCAACACCGACTCCAACTCCAATACCAACTCCAACACCGACACCAACTCCAATACCAATTCCAACTCCAACACCGACACCTATAGGTAGCGTTAGGGTAAATCATAGTCGGGAATTCCGGGGAGCATGGGTAGTATCTGTGTGGAATGGTGATTGGCCTTCCAAACCGGGACTTACTGTTGCTCAACAAAAAACAGAACTTACCGAGATTATTACTAAATTACAAGCGCTAAACTTCAATGCTCTGATTTTCCAGGTGCGACCAGAGGGAGACGCTTTGTATGAATCTCAATTAGAGCCTTGGAGTGCTTGGATTACAGGAACTCAAGGGAAAGCACCAGAACCATTTTACGATCCTTTAGCGTTTGCGATCGCAGAATGTCATAAGCGCAATATTGAACTTCATGCTTGGTTTAACCCTTACCGTGCTAGCACTTCCACCGACCCAGCTAAAACAGTCCGTCCTCACATTGCAGCTACCAATCCAGAAAGCGTTTATTTGTGGAAAACACAACGCTGGATGGACCCAGGACTAAAAATAGTTCAGGACAGGGCGTATAACGTAATTCTTGATGTAGTGAAGCGCTACGATGTTGATGGCATTCACTTAGATGATTATTTCTATCCATATCCCATTGAGGGACAGTCTTTCCCCGATGATAAAACCTACGCTGCATATAAAGCAGCTGGTGGTACACTCAGCCTTGGCGACTGGCGACGAGACAATGTTAACAAAATGGTACAGCGGCTTTGGCAAGGAATTAAAACAACCAAAACCGACGTTAAATTTGGTATTAGTCCCTTTGGAATTTATCGCCCCGGCCAACCCGCTGGTATTACTGGGTTAGATGCTTACAACGTACTCTATGCTGACTCAAAGAAATGGTTAGAAGAAGGCTGGATTGATTATATCGCTCCTCAACTTTACTGGCGCACAGACCAACCACAACAAAGTTATTCAGCGTTGCTAAAGTGGTGGACACAAGTAAACACAAAACAAAGACACGTTTACGCTGGCAACAATCTGACAGAACCAAGCAACAAGAGTCGGGAGAGTGATGAGATTGAAAAGCAGGTGATAGTTAGTCGTAGTCAAGCTACACAGTTATCACTGGGGAATATATTCTTTAATCTCAGTGTTTTGACAGAAAATAGTCAGGGCATTGCTGATAAATTTCAAAGTCTGCTTTATAACAAACCCGCGCTACCGCCAACTTTGCCTTGGCAGGATACAACACCACCATCTCCACCCATTGGATTACAAGTCAATAACCGCAAACTGAGTTGGCAGCCTGGAGATAATCAGCCAGTTCGTTCCTGGACACTTTATCGGCTGAGTGGCGATACTTGGACAATTCAGCGAATTTTGTCTGCTGGCACAACCTTCGCTACCGTCCAACAAGCGGGAAGCTATGCCGTGTGTGCAGTGGATAGATTAGCCAACGAGAGTGCGGGAACAGTTATTACAGTTAGTTGAACAACAGTGCTGCCCAGACTACCCACAACTTTTATGGATACAACTGACGAATAGGAGTCTGACTCTTCAAGATAAAACCAGTCCGATAATAATAGCGTAACTGCGGAATTAAAACCATCATCACCCGCTCAAACACTTATACTGGAAATTTTTTGAATAATTAACTCTTATAAGTAAAAATCATTTTTTAACCTTTTCATAACTTAAGATTAACCAAAATTTATCCGGTATCAGCTCTAGACTTTCTGAAGTAAGCATTGTACAAAAAAGCTAGTTAGTACAGGATGTAAATTACATGAGTCGAAAAGCCAGCAAAGTGTTGAAACAGTCTGGGGTAATTCCTTACAGAGTGAACAATGGTAAAGTTGAAATCTTGCTAATTACAACCCGTGACTTTCAACACTGGGTCATTCCCAAAGGAGATATTCCTAATGGCATGAGTCCACCTGATTCCGCAGCCAAAGAAGCGTGGGAAGAAGCAGGGATAATTGGGCAAGTAGATGCAAATGAACTGGGAACTTACAAGTACCGCAAACAAGGCAAAATTTACTGCGTCAAGATGTATTTACTATCAGTCGATATGCTGAGTGAAGATTATCCAGAAGCAACTAAAAGAAAACGGCAGTGGGTAGAAGTCAATAAAGCTATTAGGCGGGTTAAGTTTAATTCACTCAAACGAATCCTTAAAGGTTTTTTCCAGGTCGAATCTCAATTTTGTTCATTACGATGTTAAGTAGTGGGCAGAAAAAATTAAACTATATTATACAATACAAAACTAATAAAAGGTTTGTAGACAAAGCTCCAAACCTTACTATAAACCTTTGTTTATTCACGCCTGCTTACTTAAATCCATAATAAAGCTACCCAAGTTTTTATACCAACAATTCCATCAGCCTGCAATTTCTTAGATGTTTGAAAACTAACAATTGCATTCTTAACTGACTCAGAAAAACGCCCATCAATGGCATCAGTATATAATCCAATATCTTTTAATTGTTGTTGTAATTGTTTTACTCTTAGTCCAGAATCTCCTAGCTGCAATCCATTAAATCTATTCAAATCGGCTCGACCACTAACACCAGTTACACCAGATATATCACCTTCATATTGATGGATTAAGTATTGTCCCTGCCAAGCACCAGGAATAGTTGGGTTCCTAGTTCCGTAGTGGGCAATCCATAACGGATAACTAGCAAAATCAGATGGATTACCAAGTTCTTCTTTCCAGAAATTGGGGTAAGTATAAATAATCGGTTTGATTGGTTTTTTTGTTTGTTGTAAAAGGGCTTTTTCCACCTCTGCTAACCACTGTTTGGCGGCATTAATTACTGCTTGGCTATTTACTTTATCAGTTACCTCTACATCTATGACTGGTGGTAAGTCTCCCGGTTCTAATTTGCCCAATGTTTTTAAGAATTCCTTTGCTTGCTGAACCGGGTCAGATGTATGAGGGTGAAAAAAATGATAAGCACCCCGAATCAGACCAACAGCTTTCATGGTTTGCCAGTGATGAGCAAAAGCAGAATCTTTAATGCTTACTCCTTCTGTGGCTTTAACAAACGCAAAAGTTTTACCAGAGTTTTTTACTGCTGTCCAATCTACTCTGCCGTCTTGATCGGCAACATCAATTCCTTCCATAGAATTTTTTAACCTTTTTGATTAGTACAATCTTGAACTTATCAGAGGCTTTGATTAAATTTATGCTTTTTCTGGGTATTTGAGTAAATTACAGAAATTTACTAGGGTTGAGTGTTAACGGCTCGTACTGGAGTCACTCTAACTTTGCCTGTACAAGGCTTGATTTGTTCTGTAAGGGTAAAGCGATCGTAAGCATTAGGAGGTGTGATTTGAATTTTACTAGACATTGGACAGTTTTGATCTGGGGAACTAATGTGGTTGTATGCTATCTGAAATGAGGCTTGTTTCCCAGGAGCTAGAGTTACTTGTTGACGAGGTTGCTTACTCGAAAAGTAAGTATCCTGGGAGTGAATAACTTTAATCCCCTGCAAAGGTCGATCTTTTGCATCCAGTAGTGCCAATCCCGGATAACCGTTGAGGGTGCAAGGGAATGAACCGTTATTGGTGAAGGCGTAGGTAAGTGCAACATTCCCAACGCCAGCATCTTCAGAGACTCGGCGCACTGACAATTGACTAGTTTCACAGCGCCTCGGATTGGTGGCAATAGTAGCTTCAGGGGTAGAATGCTCTATAGGTTTTGCAGTCGGTGTAAGTGTTGAGTTCAACACAGCTTCTTTCGTCGGCTGTTCGGTGCTTGCTGGCAAAGCTTGTGACTGTTTTGTAACAGAGGAAGAACCGACACAGCCAGTTGTCATCGCAGTTAGGAGCAACAACATACTGCTTTCCACAATTAGAATTCGCATATCTTCTTTTTTTGTAGTGAACTACTTACACTGATGCTTCATATACAGTATAAGTTTCCAAATTTACAAGGGTTAGCATTGCTGTGTATACACCATCTTTAGTTTAGGTATGAGTGATGCCATTGAAGTTCAGGGCAGTACCTTTATCTGTTGTCTGCACATATATGTTAATTAATGCGGGAGGTAAATAATGGTCTGGGAAATTACTGCTGAGGAGTTGCTGGAGCGCTATGCTGATGGGGAACGTAACTTTGCTGGAATCAAATTGGCTGATTATGGACTCTATGGATTTCGCCGCTCCAAACATAGTGGACTCGATCTCGATGGTGTGGTTTTGCGAGATATCAACCTGCGAGGGGCTGATTTGCGTAATGTCTATCTGATTGGAGCCGATTTGACTGGAGCCGATTTGGGTGGTATTTTCTTGGAAAGTTGTTGTTTGGAAGGAGCAATTATCCGCGATGCTAATTTGTTTGCTGCTAATGTGACGCACAGTTCCTTCGATAAAGCCGACTTGCGGGGCAGCATTTTGAGTCAAATGAACGCCACATTTGGTCATTTCTGGGAAGTTCAAATGCGAAGTCTCGAAGATGCTATTCTCATCGAAGCTGATTTCAGAGGCGCTCATACCGATGACGGCTTGATTTGCCGAGGCATGAATTTGATTTGGAACACCACTATGCCCAGTGGAACTGTCATTCGCGGTCCCCAGTGGGGGAATGGTCGTGATAACAGATGATAAAAATTCCTCATCTTTTGCCGCAAAAATAATTGGGAATGTCAGCTTGAATTTACCTGGCATCCTGGTAAGGATTTCCTTATCGTGGGTTTGGTCTTACATCCACTCCTTTAGCGAACTCTCCCATCCCACAGGCTAAATATTCAACCGAATTAAATATTATCTGTTGCCTCAATCAAAGCACTGCAAATTCCTGGCTCACTCATCGAATGCCCAGCATCAGGAACCACTATAAATTCTGCTTCTGGCCAAGCTCGATGTAATTCCCAAGCTGATATCATTGGGCAGACTACATCATAGCGTCCCTGAACAATTACAGCCGGAATATGGCGGATGCGATCTACATTTAAGAGTAATTGATCTTCTGTTTCCAAAAATCCCTTATTCATAAAGTAATGGCATTCAATGCGTGCGAAAGCTGAAGCAAATTCACTCTCGCCAAACTTTTGCATCAGTTCTGGATCTAAGAATAGTCTACTGGTACTACCTTCCCAAATTGACCAAGCACGCGCTGCTGTTAATTGAATTTCTAAATCTGGATTGGTCAAGCGTTTGTAATATGCTGCGATTAAATCATCACGTTCATCTACGGGAATTGGTTTGAGATATTCTTCCCAAGCATCAGGAAAAATATAGCTAGCACCCTCTTGGTAGAACCAGCGCAACTCTTTTTGCCTCAGCATGAAGATCCCACGCAGAATTAATCCCGTGCATCGAGAGGGATGGGTTTGACTGTAGGCTAATGATAAAGTGCTACCCCAACTACCACCGAAGACCGCCCACTTTTCTATACCTAAATGTTGGCGCAGTTTTTCGATATCACTGACTAAATCCCAAGTGGTGTTTTCTCGTAATTCAGCATGGGGAGTACTTTGACCACAACCGCGCTGGTCAAACATCACTAACCGCCATTTTTCTGGGTAGAAATATTGCCGATAAAAAGCTGGACATCCACCACCAGGGCCCCCATGCAGCAAAACGATGGGTTGACCTTGGGGGTTTCCTGACTCTTCAAAATGGATAGTATGAAGGTCGGAAACTTGTAAGCTACCTTCTAAGTAAGGCTCGATCGCTGGGTAAAGTTCTCGCATTTTGCATATTTTATCAGTAATAGTCTGTCAAATTCATTTTGACGGTTAGAAAGACGCGATAAATCGCCATCTTTACAAGAAATTATCCGTCAATTAGTTATGCTAACCACAGTCATTACACCCCACCCCCAACCCCTCCCCGCAAGCGGGGAGGGGAGACAAAGCGTAGCTTTGGCGGGGTGGGGTTCTTTGGTTTAATAAGCAATCAAGCGGACATGATATCATTTAAAAATTGCTTCAGTGACATTCTCGACTGAGTACCAAGCGGCCATCAGCAAGTCGATAAAGCCCTTGTGGTTCAACTATTGCATCGCCTTTTTTCCAAACCTGCGATGTTGGTTGAACATTACGCACTTCACCAGTTGAATAGCTTGAAATTAATCCATCCCCCGGACTATTACGTAAAGCACCAGAACCTGTAATGAAGAATGTACCCTTTTGTTTGGAACTGCGCGAAACGCAACTATTGGCGATGAGTGCATTAGTGTCGATGACATTTGGAAATGCACCAGTGAAGCTGTTTTGAATAGAAGTGGTATCGGGTGCGTTAATATTTGTTATACCTGAAACGCCTAATTGAGAACTTGCAGTAATGTCGCTTTTTTCGGTTGGTTTTGTCCGCGACTCGATACCGAAGATCCCTTGTGAGTTGATTTGAACTTTTCCACCGGAACCAGTGTATGCATTAGCGCTGATATCGCTGTTTTCTTCGGGGATGGCGACGATGAATTTAGAGTTGATATTGATGTTACCGCCATTGCCACCAGCTTGGCTTCTACCTGCGGTAGTTGAGATTAAACCGCGATCGCGCAACAATAATAAATCAGCGATATCGAGGTTGATGTCACCGCCATTACCTGCATTTGTCAAAGAAGCGATCGCACTGCCTTTTCCAATAATTTCCAGAAAATTAGCCTTAATTCTAATATTTCCAGCGTCACCCGTACCGAGGCTGCCGGAGACAATTTCAGCATCATCACGCACAATCAGGCGATTGGTAGTAATATCTATATCGCCACCTTTACCATTAGCCCCTTCGTCAACTGATGATAGTAAGCCAGTTGCAGAACCAGTCAGGATAATGTTATCAGCTTTTACCGTTAAATTCCCCGCGTTTCCATTTCCCTGAGTTCCCGATGATATTTGGGATTCTTCTTGTACATTTAATAGTTGAGTTTTGATGCTGATATTGCCTGCGTTACCCTTCGCTTCACTGTCAACCTGAGTTCTGACACCGCTACTTGCACGTAAATCAATTTGACTGGCATTAATCCCAATATTTCCCGCATTACCTTGACCAAATGTAGAGGCAGAAATTTGTCCGTTATTGCTGAGGTTTAAGCGTCTTGTTGTAACATCAATGCTGCCACCAGAACCAATACCTCCAGTTTGCAATTCTGCAAATAAACCCGATCCTGCAAATGAGCCATCTAGTAGTTCTCCACCAACCCCAGTAATATCAATAGAATCAGTGGCACGAACCACCAAATTACCCCCTTGTCCTTTACCCCCTATTAAAACTGAGGCTGATATATTTCCACCATTACTCAACCGCAACCGTTCCGTGTCAATAGTTATCGTGCCACCCCGCACATCTGCATTACTTCTCAACACATCCGAGGATAAGTTACTTCTATAAAAACTACCCCCGAAGCGAGACAGAATTTCTTGTGTTAGAGGGTCAGACAAAATCTCTTCTGCATCAGCTTGATCTAGTCTAGCCAAAAACTGTTCTTTAGGTACCAAAACAAACCCATCGAATTCTACATCTTTGGCGCGGATGGTAATATTCCCAGCATTACCACTACTTTCAGTGGATGTGGTGTCTATATGTCCTCCTTGACTGACAGTGACTCGCGGTGTTTCAATCGTTACATTACCTCCATTTCCTGAGCCAGAAAATGTACTGCTTGATACATAGCTAGAGAAACCGCTAATCTCTACGTATTCACTAGCTTTAATAAAAATGTTAGCTGCATTTGCACTGCTAAAAGTATCTGTACTGACATAACCCCCATCTTTGAGATTGAGTCGCTGGGTTTCAATAGTAATATCCCCTGCTGTTGCTTGAGTTTTACTTCCGCTTGGTGTAACAATAGCTGTAGATATCTGGCTTTGAGTTACCTCAACCGCATTCCGAGCCTGAATGGAAATAGAACCGACATTTCCACCACCAGATGTAAGTGCTGTCACTCCCCCTGTTGGGAAATTATTTTGGACTCGGAAAGTACCCGTTTCAATCCGCAGATTACCTGTTGAACCTGAACCAAAGCTTCCGAGTCCTAAAGAAGCTTGGTTAGTGATATTGACAGCATCTGTAGCTCGCACTGTCAAGTTTCCTGCATTACCTGCACCTCCAGATACAACAGAGGTAAAGCCACCATTGATGTTAACCGACTCAGTAGCATTTAAAGTGAGGTTCCCTCCATTGCTTTTACCAAGACTAGATGTAGAGATAATACCGCTATTTTGTCCATCTCCATCTCCGGTAATTGTGATTTTTCCGGCATTGATAGTAACATCACCACCCGCACCTGTAGCAGAAGCGCTACTAGCAGATAAAATCTGACTACTGTTAGCGACAGTTACTGCATCGCTGGCTTGAATTTGAATATCACCACCCTTGGCTGCACCAGAAGTACCGCTTTGAATTCCAGAGTTGTTATCCAAACTAAGTTGATTTGCATTAACACTAATCGAGCCACCATTGCTACCGAAAAGAATGCCACCGTTTAGCCCAATTTTTCCGCCAAATAGTTCAATTGCACTATTGCCACTTGCAACGATGAAGCTACCATTCGTTAAGCTGATGGGTGCGCGTCCGACATTTTCTGCGAAGTTAAAACCCAACGAGGAGTTATTAACATTCAGCCCAACAGTTGTATCTCCACCGACTGCGCCCAATTTCAGTTGTCCATTTTGAGTAAACAAAAAACTACCATCTAAGGCGATTTCACCACCCATAAGCGCTAAGGTGCTACCAGAGCCAACATTCAAACCACTAATAATATTTCCCCGTGAATCCCGAATCAATGCTTGGCTAGTAATACTTCCAGGTTGCGAACCAAACTGCAAGCCAACAGGTACATTGATAGCTAATAACGGCGGTGCTTGGGGATTTGTGGCGCTAAATTCTATCCCATTAGGAAAGACTAAACTATTTGCTGTTGTTCCCAAAAAAGAACCTTGTATATCTAAACTGGCATTTTTCCCAAACACAATGCCATTTGGATTTAGCAAAAACAAATTTGCATCACCTAATACACCCAATCTTCCGAAAATATTTGATGAGTTACCGCCAGTAACGCGAGAAAAGATATTTGTTATCCCGTCTGGATTGGCGAAATAAACGCCTCGACCAACACCGACGTTAAAATCTTGAAAGCTGTGAAATAGGTTGGTGCCACGAGCCGCACCACCATTGATAATGTCATTTTTTTGATCGAAAGGTATGACTTGCGATCGCTCTTTTCCCAGGCTGTTATCGGGAGTTAACTGAGCAAAAGCAGGATGAATAAAAACTGCAATACCTGCCACACATCCCAGCCATCCCGTGACAGCAAACCGCCAAATTTTCACCATAACTTCTGCGTCTTTATTTGGTAATAATTGCCTATCTTGTGATGGATGGATTTTAAAGGTCATTTTTCGGTATCAATTAAGAAAATTTTGGACAATTATCCCTTCTTTCGGGTAATACTTAGCTGGCTATCGAAGACCTTTAAGCCTCCTATTAAAAGTTCCCTTAATGACATTCTCGACTGAGTATTAAACGTCCATCAGCAAGTCGATAAAGTCCTTGTGGTTCAACTATTGCATCGCCTTTTTTCCAAGTCTGCGATGTTGGTTCAACATTACGCACTTCACCTGTAGAATAGATTGAAATTAATCCATCTCCCGGACTACTACGTAAAGCACCAGAACCCGTGATGAAGAATGTACCCTTTTGTTTTGAACTGCGAACAATGCAACTATTAGCGATCAGTGCATTAGTATTGATGACATTTGGGGATAATCCGGTAAAGCTGTTTTGAATGTAACTGGTATCGGGTGCGTTAATATTTGTTATACCTGATACACCTAATTCAGAACTTGCAGTAATATCGCTTTTTTCGGTTGGTTTTGTCTGCGCTTCGATACCGAAGATACCTTGCGAATTGATTTCGACTCTTCCACCAGAACCAGTGTATGCGTTGGTGCTGATGTCGCTGTTTTCTTCAGGGCTGGCGACGATGAATTTTGAGTCTATATTGATGTTACCGCCATCGCCACCTGATTTGGCTAACCCCGCAGTTGTGGTGATATTGCTGTTACGACGCAATAGTAATAAATCTGTAGCTGTTAAGTTAATATTTCCACCATCGCCAGAGGTAGTTGCAGCAGCAATAATTCCTTTATTATCTAGTTTTACAGTACCGGAATTAATGTTAATATTCCCGGCAATTCCATCTCCAAAGCTACTAGCAGATAAAGCTGCACCATTGAGAGATAAATCACGGACTGTAACGTTAATATTGCCGCCTTCACCTTTACCTGTGAATCCTGCATCTATTGCGACTGTGCTAAAGATGCCAGTGTCAAAGTTAGAACCATCGAGAGTTATCCCCTGAAGAGAGAATTTTCCGCCAGCATTAACGGTGACGTTACCTGCATTTCCCTGTCCAATTGTTGCAGCATTGATGTTAGAACCATTTGTGAAAGAAATGTCACCAGTGGCATTAATTAGCACATTTCCAGCATCGCCTTTACCAGCAGTAGTGGAATATAGAGCGGCACCATCGGATAAAGAAAAATTACGCCCCTGAATTTCAATATCTCCACCCTTACCTACTGCATTTGGGCCAAGAATGGAGAATAAAGAACTTTTTCCCGAAATAGAAACATCACCACCTGCTCGAATTGCAATCTTACCAGCACTTCCATCTGTGGCAATAAATGTTGCTATACTACTATCTTTGATTGTTGTGTCACCCAATGTAGTTATCAAGACATTACCCGCGTTGCCTTTACCATTAGACAATGTAAACAAATCAGCGCCATCAGATAGCTCTAAACTACGGGCTACAATCTCAATATCACCACTGTTACCTATCCCTTCTGGCAACACGCCGCTAACTATTCCGCTACTAAGTTTTTCACTGCGTCCAGAAACTGTCACAGCACCGCCTGCTTGAATTTTGATATTCCCGGCATTACCTTCACCTGACGTACTAGCACTCAGGAAAGAACCATCTGTGAAAGAAACATTCTCTTTTGTATTTATTGAGATATTGCCAGCATTCCCTTTACCACCAAGATTGCTGTTAAAAATGGCAGATTCTCCGCTTACAGAAAAAGACTTTGCAAAGATATTAATATTCCCGGCATTACCTACACTTGTTTTGGAGATGCTGTTACTTATACTACTGTTATTGGCAAGAGAAACTGTATCTGTTGCTTGGATTGAGATATTACCACCGTTTCCTTTACCAGAAGTGCTAGCGAATAAATAAGAGCCATTATCTAAAAAGAGCTTTCCTGTTTGGATATCAATATCTCCACCATTACCTACTAATTCTGAAGTTGCACTACTAAAATATGCTTGATTATTTAAAGATAAAGTATCTTGAACTTTAATCGAGATTCTACCAGCATTTCCCTGTCCAGAAGTATAACTATTAATCGCGGCATTATCTAATGATAAGTCTCTAGTTTGAATGTTGATAGTGCCAGCATTACCTCTAGCTTCATCAAGAACAGTAGAACTAATTTGAGTGAAGCCAATATTATTAGTATCGCTGAGAGAAATTTTCTCTGCGGCTTGAATAAAAATATTACCTCCATCACCCAGCCCAAAGGTATCAGCACTTATTTGACCTTTGTTTTTTAAAAATAATTCTCTGGTATTGATGCGGATATCTCCACCTTTACCTACACTATCCAAACTAACGTCACTACTAATACGGCTGGGTAATTTACCTTCTCCTAATTGCTCAGTAAAAACCTTACCAAAACCGTCTATATTAATAGTTTCACGGGTATTAATGGTGATATTACCTGCATTACCTATTCCATTTGTACCTGTATCAATACTTGCACCGTTTGTCAACGATAGCAAGCCAGTTGTGAATTCTATATTTCCCCCATTACCAACACCTCCAGTTAATATATAACTTTTAATACCAGCAATTGAATAGCCAACTATCCCATCTAGCTGAATTGTGTCACGGGCATTAATAAAGATATTACCTGCATCACCTTTACCAGAAACGGCGGTAGATATTTGTGAACCACCCAATAATGAAAGGGTTCCAGTATTAACCTGGATATTTCCACCTTTACCCACACCATCAGCAAACACCCGGCTACTAATATTACTACTACTATCAAAAGTAATATCATTAGCATCGATCGTAATATTTCCCCCATCGCCTTTACTATAGGTACTGCTGCTAATAAATCCCCCATTTGTTGATTGGAGAGAACCCGTTTTTATCTGAATATCTCCAGCTTTACCTGTACCTTCTGAGTTGACGATACTAGTAAGACGGCTATAAATTCGACCTTGCTCGCCATCGCTTAGGATAGTATCTACAAAACCATCTAAACTGATGGCATCACGAGCATTGATATTGATACTACCAGCATTTCCTTGTCCGAAAGTTTGGGTGTTGAGTTCGGAACCTTGTGCTAGAGAGAGAGAAACTGTTTGAATGTTAATACTACCACCATTACCTACACTCCCTTCTTCCGCAGAACTATAAATATTACTACTATCTGTAAGCGCAATATTATCCCTTGCTAGGATGGAAACTTTACCAGAATTTCCTTGCCCAAAAGTACTGACATCTAGAAATGAATTCTTACTTAAATTCAAGGAACCTGTAATTATATTAATGTCACCTGATGTACCAACAGCGTCTTTTCGCAATGTGTTGGAAATAAAGCTGGTATCAGTGAGATTTATGGTTCCTGTGGCGTTAATTTCAATATTACCACCTTGACTATTTGATGTTCCTAAACCTGTCTCTATACCTGCTCTAAGTTTACTTTCTCCTGCTAAATTCACATCACGGGCATGAATTTTGATATTCCCGCCATTCGCACCTCTAACATTAACTTCTGCGGCGTTATTGAGAGAAACATTTGCTAGTTCTACACCATCAGGCACTACCAAACTGATATTATCATCTGCAATATTTAATCCCACATTACCCGGTGTAGCCAAACCTGCTAACTCAATATTCCCTTCATAAGTGCGAATACTACCACCATCAATATTGATATTTCCACCGACAAGCAGCAAACTTTTACCATCAGCAACTCGCAAACCCGTAACATCTTCAGCAATAAGATTTTTACCAGCATCGGCTTGCGATTGATTGGTAATTCCTGCATTCGCTTGGATTTGATTAAACAACAACGCCGAAGGATTAATCGTCAATAATGCTGTTGCTTCAGGATTCGTCGCGCTAAAAACCCCCTGATTTCCAAACTGAATTCCGTTCGCTGTTGTGCCCACAAACGAACCCTGCACATCCAAACTCGCATTTTTACCAAACATAATGCCATTAGGATTTAGCAAAAACAAATTTGCATTACCCAATACCCCCAATGTCCCGAAAATATTTGATGAGTTACCACCAGTAACGCGAGAAAAGATATTTGTTATTCCCTCTGGATTAGCGAAATAAACGCCTTGACCCTCACCGATGTTAAAATCTTGAAAACTGTGAAATAGGTTAGCACCATGAGCCGCACCGCCCTCAATGCGGTCATTGTTTGTATTAATAGGAATGACTTGCGATCGCTCCTTTCCCAGGCTGTTATCGGGAGTTAACTGAGCAAAAGCAGGATGAATAGAAACTGCAATACCTACCACGCATCCCAGCCATCCTGTGACAGCAACCGGCCAAATTTTCACCATTTCTATTCTGCCTACTATTTTTATAGTGATTCTTAGTTGTTTAATAAAGACCTCACCCTAACCCTCTCCTCTTAAGAGCTACCGTGTACACACAAGTCGAATTTCTTCTTAAATCCCAAAGATTACCTACTTAATCGCAGTGATGGTTGGGGTGGGGTAAAACCTCACCTGAAACCTTAGTAAATCAGGTTTCAGGTGAGGTTTTGAGAATTTATGCAATAAATATATTGAATTCGGGTGGTCGTTCATTGAATTCGGGTGGTTGTTTATTGAATTCGGGTGGTCGTTTGTTGAATTCGGGTGGTCGTTCATTGAATTCGGGTGGTTGGTTATTGAATTCGGGTGGTCGTTTGTTGAATTCGGGTGGTTGTTTATTGAATTCGGGTGGTCGTTCATTGAATTCAAGCAGTGGTTAGGGTGGAGTAAAACCCAGATCCTTGAACAACTTCAGACTTGTGTGTACACCGTAGCCTTTTAGGAGAGGAGATCAGAAAAACTTTTATTGCTGGAAGGGGAGTAGGATTCAAAGACTCTCTCCTAAAAGGAGAGAGGTTTGGAGTGAGGTCAGAGTGTGTTGCATCAAAATGAAAACTGCTATATTTTTTCGCTGGCAATTTTCTGGAGGTATTCAATTCGTCGCTGAATATTTTTTTTATCTACGTCATCACCGATAAGCATTTCGGACTGTGCCAGTTCTTTAACTAAAGTTGCTCCAGTTTGCCCTAGTTTACTATTACCAGTTGCTTTTAACGCTTCTTCCAGGGCTTCATACCACAGTTCATTTTCAGCATAATAATTTATGCTTTCTGGAATGCTTGTAAATCGATTTTTAGCAAGTGATTGAGGATTGATAACGGTAAATTCTGCACGTCTAATAATCGTGTCGTTTTCGCAGTCAATTGCAATTTGCCATAAATATGTTTTACCAACTGTGAGTTCGGGGTATTCGAGGGGAAGTTTTAGTTTGTTAATCCCGACTGTTGTGGGTATTTCTTTAACTTGACCAATTTTTTTAACGGTGTTGGGTGAATCAAATTCATACAGTTGGAATCGCGCATTTTGAGAACTTGACATATACCAAGCTAACATTGGACGCGTGGAAGCACTTTTACCGATAAATGTCTGAGGTGCAAGCTGTGTCAGTGGTATGCCGCTAGCTGAACATCCACGCGAACCACCCGGACGGGTATTGTCGCTGGCTGGTTTGCGATCGCGTGGTTTAAACTGAGCAAATGCTGGGACTGCGGTTATCAGGAAAACTACACCTACAACCAAGCTTGTAAGTCTATGCTTATTTTGCCAAAATCCGAAATGTTGATGACTCATGGTAAATGCTGTTGATAGTATGCTTATCTAAAACTTTTGCAGAATTCAGAATTCTGGCGAATAATGCCTTTATTCTTTCTTAAAATTACTTCATAGGTGTCCAACTAAGTTCGCATATAGTTCCACGTGGAGAAAGCGATTCACGGCGAAACTCTCCTCCTAATTCTTTAGCAAGCATTTTAAAATGTTTTGTACCTTTATTTTCTAGTTTTGATTTAATACCTGAACCGTTATCTCTCACGGATAAATTGTATTTATTTGCACTATAAACACCCGATGCTTGAACGCGCTTGACTCCTTGGGCATGTTTACCAACATTACATAGAGCTTCTTCTA
This sequence comes from Nostoc sp., assembly GCF_036917355.1. GTDB lineage: Bacteria > Cyanobacteriota > Cyanobacteriia > Cyanobacteriales > Nostocaceae > Nostoc. Next base: position 24,188 of record NZ_JBALDP010000015.1, on the reverse strand, counting down.
AAAACAGACATATTCCCCGTTTGTGTTCTATGTTTAAATATTTATCATCAATCGGTTCAAAATTGCGAATTTTTACTTTTAATGTTTGAAAATGTTCAAAATCTTTACGTTCTAATGTACTTGAATAAACTTCATATAATAAATCGTGCAAAGGTCGTTTTAATTCAAGTATTAATCCGCTACCTAAACGCAAACTCTCTTCTGTGGTTAATGCTTCGAGTTTGAGAAATTCACCAACTTCTCGAATTTCGCGATCGAGTTTTTCAAATTGCCCAACTAGTTGCTCGTAGGGGATATCTTTAGCACGCAGATGCTTTAATCCATAAGCAAGAGTTTGCAAAGGGCCATTATGAATTACGGTAAAAGTATGTTGAATTGTATTTTGACGTTCGTTAATTTGCGATCGCAAGAATTTATCATGCTGGTAAAATGCAAAAGCACTCAAGCCAAGCCCATTTACAGCTAAGATCAGCAAACCAGGTGCTACCGGAATCCATATACCCCACAGCCACAACATCATATACCCGCAGCTAAATAGAGCAAATCCTGCTACGCCAACACTAAGTATATTTATCCAAACCGATTGGGTAAGGCGTCCGATAATTATCGGCATAAAACCCCAAACAAAGATCCATGCGTATTCTTCTATATCTCCCCAACTATGCAACATTGGGCGACTGTCGATTACACTACTAAGAATTTGACCGATCGCATGAGCGTGATATTCAATGCCATAAATTTGACCGTTTAATTCTAAGTTTGCCAATGTAGACGTATAAAAAATATCGCCAGTACTCGTGTTGCGGTTGCCAACTAATACAATGCGATCGCGCAATAATTCTGCATCTACTTTTCCATTTAAAATGTCGCGTAGCGAGACAACATGAAAAGGCTTGGAAGTATTGCGGAAATTTATTAAAATTGACAATCCGCCATCATCAACATTAACGTATCCGCCAAAATTATGAGTGATTCTGGGTAATTCAATCCCCCGAAATCTCATTGTATTGGGGTCATTTTTTCCTGTTTCCAATTTAATTCCTTTAGCTTGAAAGTATTTAATAACTAACCGCATCGCTAAAGAATATTTATCTTGGTTGATATTGTTAGGATTATTAGGATTTGTTGTAAATAACAAATAGCGTCGATTTTTGCTATCCCCATCGTTAGGTAAATCGACAAATCCAACTCGTTCAGGTGGGAAATTCTGGGGTGGAGGAGTTTGTTGGGGTGGTAATATTTTTTGAATCCCGATAATATTAGAATTCTGCTGCAACACCTGCGCAAGTTCTTTACCGCCAGGTTCAACAGGAACATTTTTGAAGATATCCAGCCCAATAGCTAAGGGTTTATAAGTTTCCAGCTTAGTGAGTAACTCTGCAATCTTCTCATCTGGAATGGGATATTGATTAACCCATTCAATATCCTTTTCATCGATACCTACAATTACTACACGTTCATCAAGTTTTTCGACTGGACGCAGATATAACATTTTATCGAAAAGCATCCATTCCCAAGATTGCATTCCTCCAGTTATACGTATCAATATCACCATAAACAGTACCATGATTCCAGGAGGTGCAGCCTGTAACCACAACCCAAATTCTTGGCGAATGCGATTCCAGAAGATTCTCCTGCTCATATCATGTCTAGATAATTAGTTATAATTTCCACAGTCATTGCACCCCCACACGTCATACCAATTAAAAATTAAAAATTAAAAATTAAAAATTAAGAAAGCCAGACAGAACAAAGGTTTGGGAGTATGTATCTGTCGCATTCTTTTTTTCAAATTGGTGTCAGATGCTTCATTTGGTGAGATAAAGGATAGCTTTGATTCTTTGGGGTTTTTCGAGTTTAATAAGTAATTAAACGAACATAATCTCATCTCGCTTTTTACCGAATTAAATTTCCCCGAATTAATCGATTAAACCTTCATCACGGGAACGAATTTCAGTTTGAATTCGCATATTCTTACCACTTTGCTTGCAGTCTTCAGGATATACTCCCAACACATCCTGAATCTTTGTCCAGTAAGTACGTACTGCTCTTTCTGATTTATACATTCGATCGGCGATCGCTCTATCTGTCAAACTCTCTTCAAAAGCCAACCGCAACACTTCTAACCATTCTGGTTTGAGTTCGATTCCCGTTTTGATGTCTTTGGTGTGTGTTGCACCATGAAGGGACAAATTAACCCGCATTAGCATTTCATCTTCGGGTAATCCTTTATCTGCGATCGCAAATCCAGCTTGATGATTATCAATCTCGTGTTTGATCCGAATTAACGCCTTCACATAACTAGTTTGCACCATGAAATTCTGATGGGGATATTCTTGGAGCAAAGTTTGCAACAGCTTAATTCCGGTATCAATTTCTGCTGTCTCCCCTTGGCGATCGGGAATTGATAAATCCATCACAATCAGGTCAAAGTGATGATATTGAAGTTGAAAAAGTGTCTCTTTTGCCGTCTGAGCCTTAATAATAGCAGCTTCAGGATACTGTCTACTTAAGACATCGAGCGTACCAGTTAAAATTAATTGGTGGTCATCTACAACCAGAATACCCAGCTTTTTTTCCACTGGTAAATATCCAAAAACTTGATGTTCTTTTAAATTTACTACTACCATATTTTCATCCAAATTCAAAGTTTCTTTAAGCTTTATGAAAATTTTCTTTGTCTCCGGCGTTTAACTTGAGAGTCATATCTTGCATCTTTTAGCCTTAACTCATTGAAGTATGCGCTCATTTTAATTGGAGATGAATTTTCAAGCTATGCAGAAAAGTGCAAATCTAGAAGTGCGATCTGATTTTGAATTCGGAATCATCAATAGACCTCTTGCAAAAGTGGTTTTTGCAAGAGGGGGGAAAAGGGTAAAGGTTAAAGGGGAAGGGGACAATACAGAACCTTTTCCCTTTTCTCTTTTCCCGACTAAGATGTGTGTACACCGTAGCCAATTTTGGGAGAAGGGGTTGGGGATTTACGCCAGAGGTTTAAGTTTTTCACCTCGGAACTGGTACTTGATTAATTACTGACGCAATTACCGCATCCATTTGTAAACCATCCAGCATCGCTTCTGGTTTCAAGATGAGACGATGACGTAGCAACGGTGATGCAACTGCTTTTACATCATCTGGCGTTACAAAATCCCTTCCTGCTAACCACGCTATGGCTTGAGATGTCTGCAACCAAGCACCGGTAGCGCGGGGTGATGCACCCAAAGTTAGATCGGGATATTGACGCGATATTGTCACCAATGCCAACAAATAATCAACGATCGCTTCTGATACTTTAACTTCTTTGACTGCTTGTCGTGCTTGCAAAATGTCGGCTACTGTTGCGATTGGTTTCAAACGGCTAATATCTAAACGTCGTGCTGCAAAACCCGCCTGACGATTGAGTAACATTTGCTTTTCAGCAGCTTTATCGGGGTAATCTACCACCAGCTTAAATAAAAATCTGTCTAACTGTGCTTCTGGTAAAGGATAAGTACCCTCAAATTCCAGAGGATTTTGTGTTGCAATTACCCAAAATAAATCTGGTAAAGGCAAACTTTCACCATCTAGTGTTACCTGCATCTCTTCCATTGCTTCTAGCAGCGCCGCTTGTGTCTTGGGGGGAGTACGGTTGATTTCGTCTGCTAGCAGGACTTCGGTAAATATTGGCCCTTTTTTCAAAGTGAAATTGCGGCTATTCAAGTCAAAAATATTTGTACCAGTAATATCTGAAGGTAAAACATCAGGTGTTAATTGAATCCGGCGAAACTCCCCTTGAATTAACTGTGCCAACACTTTTACTAGTAGAGTTTTCCCAGTTCCCGGTACTCCTTCTAAAATTACATGTCCACCCGCTAGCAACGCTACTAAGAGTTGCTGTATTAAGCTAGATTGTCCGACAATTACTTGATTAAGACCTTGACCAAGACGAATTAAGATAGGATGTGTTTCACTCATATTTTTTATTGATAAATAACTAACGCAGAAATACTATGCATAATTCCAAAAAATTAATTTTTAATTTTTAATTTTTAATTTCCCTAATGGTTCGCCATTTCCCCAACCAGCTTAACAGGTCTCGTTCACTGATGGGTTGTTTGCGAGATTGTAGCTTTAAAACTGCATCTAGTTCTGCTGCACTTGCACCTGTTTTTTCCATCCAGAAATCGATCAAGGCTTGACGTTCTAATAGTACTTGCCCTAATCCCAAGGCTTTTTGGAGTTGTAGTTGTTCTTGTTTACCTACCATTTCAACAACAAAGTCGGTGGTATCAGCTTTCTGCAACACCCCGGCTAAAGCTTGGATGTATGCTTCGCTATTATCTACAACTGGTGTATCTAAAGCTACTGGCTTGCCAAAGCGGCGATTCTGCGCCCAAACTAGCACTAATAGCAGGATACCTACCTGTATCAATATTGGAAGTAAAGGAGTTTTGGCAAAAAAGCTAGATAAATCTCCTTCGCTTTCTTTCTTTCTGACATCGGCATCTTTATAGCCGTGGATGTATTCATCGACAAATACTGTGTTATTTTTTTCAAGAACCAAACTAGCTAAATACTTGAAATTACTTAAATAATCTTGGTAGGCATTGGCGGCTAAATAAGGAGTGGTAGAAAAAATCACCTTTCCTTTTTTGTAATTTTCTTTCCAGACAACAGCACCAAAGCGATCGCCTAAATTAACTTGCTTAGAGTTAGCTTTTTTATATCGTCTACGTGTATCAATTTTAATATCACCTTCAGGAGATTTGTGCATAGTGCTAAACTCCGCTTCTGTAACCCGCGCCTTCGCACCCAAAATTACCAAAGTATTCCCTTTCTCTATCCATTCCCGCTCTTGACTATCCAGTATGGTTTCTCTGGGATAGCCGCCTACTTGTAGGAAGGTAATTGGGCTGTTCTCTGGCTGAATATCACTAAAAGGCTTTTGCCAGCGCTTGATAGAAATTCCCTGTTGTTGCATAAAAGCGTACCAAGCACCATAGCCATCAGAATTCCGGTTGTAGGTAGAGCCAGCGTTAATTTTAGTATTATTAGGAGCTGCGAACAAACTAAGTAAAACGATCGCAGCGAGTGCGATCGCTCCCATCCAAGCAAGGCGATTTGGACGTTTCATTTTCGACTTTCATTGCCTTTGAATATCACTGTTAATACTTACTTATTTTTCAGGTAAAGTCAAAATATACTTTCTTTAACTTCTTGCAGCGATCGCCTGTTTGATAAATGCTTCTAAATTTTGGGTAGCAGTGGTATTGTCAAACAGAACCTTGCTTGAGAGTTTTAGGGCTTCACGAACTGAGTATCGCCAATCAATATCTACGGCTAATCGCACTGCAATCTGAATATATTGCGAGGTATCATCTGCAATTGTTTGTGTTACAGCGATCGCTTGCAAAAAGCCGTAGGAATGACGCCCCCGCATAAACTCACCAGGACAAGTGACAATTGGTAAATGACAGGCGATCGCATCTAGTGTTGTGTTACCACCCGCCCAGTCGAAGGTATCTAAATAAATGTCTGCCAAAGAAAGCAAGTCAAAGTAATCATCACGCGGTAAGACAGGAGAGAATACGCAATAGTCAAGACTATCTAACCCGACAGCCGCAAATGCCCGTTTCAGACGTTCTTGAGAAATCCCAGAGCGAAGAAACATAAACTGAGCATTGGGAACTTGACGGGCAATTTCTGCATAAACGTAATCGTACTGCGGTAGATATTTATAAGCAGCTTGACTAGAGATGTAGACGATAGCATCTTCTCGTAATCCAAAAAATAATCGGTTGCGCCTAACTGAGTCAACTTTGATAGTAGGATAGGAAATCCCAACACCAGGCAAACGTACAAGGCTTTCGGTGTAGTGATATTGGCCATTCACAGGCTCCATCAGTTCGCTAGATAAAAAATAGTCAATGGTGGGTAATCCAGAAGTTACAGGTTGCCCCCAAGCCATACATTGAATCGGCGCTAAACGGAGTCCAGCAATGCATAGTGTTGTGGCATCCATTCCTAATTCTGGAAAAATTAACACATCAAGGCGATCGTCAATAACTTGTTGACAAAATAGCGTTGGAATTACTAATGATATGATCGCCTATTAAACTCGAAAAATCCTAAAAAGTCTTCAGTTTCCCCAGGGATTCAAAAAACTTTTGCACTGTCTTTAAATGTAATAAAATATACTTAGTTAATACAAATAAATACGGAGTTTATGTGTACTATCGATAATCGATAGAACCTAAATAATTCCTGTAATCTTTTATAGATATGAGTTACAACTGCGATTCTTGGAAATAGTGTAAATCCTGCATCTGGCTGCATTATCGCTTATGTTTTAAAGGAGAAGATTGTTCGTGCTATTTGAGCGGTGTTGTATGGACGAGAATGAAAAACGAATCCTTGACTCATGGCAGATGAATGCTAAATTATGGACACAAGCAATTCGTAATAAACAAATTGAAAGCCGTGCGATCGCCACGGATGCCGCTATAGTTAAAGCGATAACCAAACTTAATCCAAAAACATTTTTAGATATTGGATGCGGTGAGGGATGGTTGTCTCGACAGCTTTTTTCTTTAGGAATTGATGGCTGGGGTGTCGATTTTTGCGCCGATCTCATTGAGACAGCAAAGGATAGTGGTGATTCTCGCTTTGTTGTCTGTTCGTACTCGGATCTTGCATCACAAAGATTTAGCACTATTAACTATTTCTCTTGCTTGATCTGCAACTTTTCAATTCTAGGCGAATGCGCTCTTGATGAGATCGCTAAGGCCGGTCATAGCTTGTTAGAGGACAAAGGCAAAATAATCATTCAAACACTTCATCCGATAATTGCTTGCGGTGACTCTCCATACTCCAATGGGTGGCGCGAAACTTCATGGCAACCAAATGCAGATCGACAATTTTACCCTACTCCTTGGTATTTCCGAACCCTGGAATCATGGATCGACGAATTCCATGCTTTGAATTACCGATTGCTAAATTTATATGAGCCATCCGATCCCAAGACAAATAAACCAATTTCCATTATTTTTGTCTTTGAACGGGAGTAAAGTATTAATTAACCGGATTTGATATTAGTCACCCTTGAGAGAAAGCAATTTTTATTTCAATCTTAATGATGGATTTAACAGCCAATCTTTATACCAAGTTGCTAATTCCATGCTGAAGCAAAACTAAAGCTCCCCTTCTAACTGTTGGGCTACCAGTTTGGCAAATAACCCTGATTGGACAATCAATTCCGAAAAATTACCTACCTGTACGACATGACCAGCGTCAATAACATAGATGCGATCGGCATTACGAATCGTGCTCAGGCGATGGGCAATTACCACTCTGGTAGCATTTAACTTAGCTAAACTTTCAGTCACAATTGCCTGAGTGCGGTTATCCAAAGCACTGGTTGCCTCATCCATCAAGATAATTTTAGGCTTGGAAACAAGCGATCGCGCAATCAATAATCTTTGCCGTTGTCCACCGGAAAGATTACTACCACCCTCAGCGACGATCGTATGCATCCCCATTGGCATTTGCTTGATATCATCAGCAAAACCTGCCATTTGTGCGGCTGACCATGCTTCTTCTAGAGAAACTAAAGCCCCAGCGGTGATATTATTAAAAACCGATCCTGTGCCGATTTTCCCATTTTGCAGTACCACTCCTAACTGTCTTCGCACAGCCTGGAGTTCCATATCTGCTAAGTCTTTGCCATCATAATAGATGCTACCTGTCAATGGAGTTTCAAAGCCCAATAACAACCGCAATATCGTTGATTTTCCACTTCCAGAAGACCCAACGATCGCAACAAATTCCCCTGGTTCAGCATGGAGGCTGACATCATTGAGAATTAAGCTGCCATTTTCTGAGTAGCGAAAGCTGACACGATTTAGGGCAATGCGACCGCTTAATTGACTGGGGTTAACCTTGGTTGAGTCATATTCAGGCTGCGATCGCCAAATCGGTTTTGCTCGTTCCCATATTGGTACAATACTCCAAATTTCCGATACAGTATTGCTCAGGTCAATTACTCCTTTGATAAAAATCGCCAAAGCATAGTTAAAAGCAACGAATGTACCCAGTGTCAGGCGTGTCTGCATTAACAGCATGGCAAACCCAAACAGCAGTATAGAACTTACCAAAGGGAGTGCTTCGTTAAATATAGAAATACCATCTTTAATCTCTTGCCAACTCGCCTTCAGTCGGATTTGCTGGCTGTACTTTTTTGCCCAAGCTGCAAATGCGCGTTCTTCTGCCATTGTCACTCGCAGTTTGGCAACACCGTTGATTAGTTGTACCGTGAGTCCCTGAATTACACCATTGAGTTCTTGCTCTTTTTTCGATTTCTTCACCAACAGGAAACTTGCAATAATCGTAACCACAGCGGCAAATATTGCTAAACCCACGCCCACAAGCGCTAGTTGCCAACTGTAAATAAACATTAGCACCAAGTTGAATAAGGCAAAAACTCCACTCAACAAAGTCCGTTGGGTAGCACCACTGAGTTTTTGATGAATTTCCCTCACCGCCATAACGCGGTTGACTAAATCTCCAGAAGTATATTGACGAAAAAAGCTAGGACTTAATCTGAGTAACCGATCCCAAATGGCTGGCTGCAATATGCTATCAGTGGCGCTTTCCACTCGTAGGGTAATAATGCTTTGGGCAATTTGAAAAGCTAACTGTCCAAAGGCGACTGCAAACATGACCAATCCGATCTGCCACAGTAAAGCGCGATCGCTATCAGGAATGGCATGATTGATTAAAATTGCTGTTGCTTGTGGTGCAACCATTCCCAATATTGTGCCCAGTAGTCCTACCACTAAAATACTGGCGATGTCTTTTTCATAACCCTTGACCCCAAACCGCAGTAGGTCGATGGCGGTGAGCGCAATTTGGGGTAATGGTCGATACAGAACGTAAGCTAAAGGTGACAGTGTTTTTGCTACTGATTCATTTACAGGTGTCCGAGTCCGCGCTACGGGGTCAAAGATCGCATAATCCCGATTAGCTGTAGGTAACAACGCCACTGGGCGCTTTTCCAACTGAGTATAAGCTAACATCGCCCCTTGGTCTTGACGCCACCAGCCATCAGCTAAAGTTATACGGCGGATACGAATTTGTGATGCTTGTGCGATCGTAGCTACAGGGTCTTTAATAGAATTCAAATCCTCTGCTGGTGGACGAATCTCTATTCCCAGCGATCGCCCAACTGCCCCAAATGCTATCAATAAGGGTGGCCCTTCCTGAGAAAAAACCGCCTCTTGCTGCGGCTGCAATACTGTTGCTAAATCAGAGAGGGCCCCCTCTATTACTTGCTGATTAAATTGTTCGCGTTCCTGAAACTGCCGAAATTCTGCTTCTGTTTCTTTGTTTGCCAGCAAACTGAAGTAGTGAAAGAAATATATATGCAAACTGGCTAAACCTGCTAGAAGTTCCTCGAAATTTTCTAAATCTGTCGTTGTTAACACTTGTCCAATAACCGTGTCTTCTGCCTCTAGCCACATATCACTCGTGAGTGGAAACGCTGGTGAGGTAGAATTCAACGTTAATTCCTCGACTCCCATCCAGTGAGTATTGCCTTGCTGCAACTTCACCCATAGGAGTGTTTGTTGTCTTCCCTGTAGCGTTTCACCAGACGATAATGAAAAATCCTGCCCTAATGTTTGCACAAGATTTAATGGCGTTGTCAAAGTTGTTTGCTGGGCACTAAGAGATTGTCCTAAATGATTTACCCAACCTTCTAAAAGTTCTATGGCTTGAGAGTCAGCCGCCGCAATTCCCTTAACCAAATCAACCATTGACATCTGGCATAATTGGGTAGGTTCAATTGCGATCGCTACAAAATTCCATTGGCTTTGTGCTATTACTTCCGGTAACAAGACTTCACCAGCGTTGACATGAAACAGATAGCGGCGATGCTCCTTTAGTAAGCTGTTTTTAACTCTAGTTGCAAACACCGCTAATGTTCCAGACTGCACTATCCAGAATGTTTCTGAGCCATTCAACAGTACTGGTTCGTTTGCTTGGAGGGAGTACAGTTTAGAAGAAGGATTCACCTGTGGGCTACTCATTACTCAACTATGCCTCTGCCGCGTGAAGTAAGCGAAGATAAGTTCCGCCTTGCTGCCATAATTCCTCATGGGTGCCACGCTGCACGATTTTACCTTGCTCTAGCACAATAATTTCATCACAATCGCGGATTGTGCTGAGGCGGTGGGCTACTACAATACACGAACAACCACGCTGTTGCAAGTTACGGTTAATAATCAACTCCGTTTCTGCATCTAGGGCGCTGGTTGCTTCATCCAGTACTAAGACTGTGGGATTTCTCACCAAAGCGCGGGCAATTTCTAAACGCTGGCGTTGTCCACCACTAATATTCATACCGCCTTCAATCAACTCAAAGTCATATTTCCCAGGCATAGATGCGATCGCATCATGAACCGCTGCATCTTGGCAAGCCTGCACCAAATCAACTTCTGGTACAGTTGAATCCCAAAGAGTGATGTTTTCTCGCACAGTGCCGGCAAATAAAAAGATATCTTGTTCAACCATTGCCAACCAGTTAGCAAGGATAGAGCGTTTAATTTGCGATCGCTCTACACCATCAAAGCAGATTTCCCCATCCCAAGGTTGATATAACCCACAAATTAATTTAGCAACTGTGGATTTCCCAGAACCACTCCCCCCCACAAGCGCTATTCTTTGCCCTGGCTTGACAGTCAAACTCAAATTCTCAATCAACGGAGGTTCTACACGACTGTACCCAAAGGTGACATTCCGTAACTCAACATTACCCTGTAATTGCCACATTGGGCATGGGGCATTGGGCATGGGGCATTGGGCATGGGGAATACTTGTAATCAGTTCCCCTCTGCTCCTCTGCTCCTCTGCTCCCTTGCCTCCCTCCACTTCCAAATCAACGGGGTTTTGCAATACATCATCAAGGCGGTTTAAATCAGCTTCTAAATCTTGGAGTGTACTGCCGAAATTAACGAGGCTATTAACTGGTTCTAAGAAGCTCAGTGTTAAACTTTGGTAGGCAACGAGCATTCCAATACTAAGATTGCCATTCATTACTTGTAAACCACCAACCAGCAAAATAGAAGCTGTGGTTAGGGCTGTCAAAATTGTGGGTAATGTGGTGAGAATTTGAGTTTGTAAGCCTAATTGTTGCTGGGCGTTCATGGCTTTAGCGTAATAACCCGCAAACCGAGCAAATAAATCTGACTCCAGCCCAGAAGCTTTGATGGTTTCTATGGTTTGGATGCCGCTAACCGTTACTCCGCCCACTTTGCCATATTCCTGAGCTAGGCGCATATTTGCATCTACACGAGTTTGCGATAAAAATAAGAGGGCGAGAATGTTGATTAAAGCAAAACCAACTGCGATCGCACTCAGTAATTGGTCATACTGAATCATAATCAGCAGGTAAAAGACCATCATCACCGCGTCAATTACTGTAGTTGCCAAAGGCCCTGAGAGTACTTCTGCCACCCGGTCATTCAGTTGCACCCGGCTACTGATTTCCCCAGCAAACCGTTGATCGTAAAACCCAATAGGCAATCGCAGAATATGCCAGAGAAATAATCCTGATGTGCTGACTGATAACTTAACCATTAATCGCCGCAGGTAGGTAAGCCGCAGTCTGGCAAGGAATGCCCGTAATAAAGTAGTTAACAGCATTCCTAACAGCAAAGGTCGTAACCAATCTTGCCGATCTTGGATTAAAATCTCATCGATAAATACCTGAGAAAAGGCTGGCACAGCTAACCGAGGCAATGTTAGCAATAACCCAGCTAGCAAGCAAAATAAGATAGTAACTCGTGAGTTTTGTAAGCGGCTACTTAAGGCTGAGGCAATGTGATTTTTTTTGCCTCCCTTCTGAAAGTCCGCTCCTGGTTCCATTGTCAGCACAACACCCGTGTATGCGCGATCGAACTCTTCCCAACTCACTGTTCTGCGACCATTGGCAGGATCGTTGAGGTAGACGCGTTTTTTGCTATATCCTTCTACCACGAGAAAATGGTTAAAATTCCAAAAGGCAATGTAGGGAAGACGGGTAGCTGTCACCTTTTCTAGAGACAGTTTTAAACCTTTAGTATTGAGTCCATATTTTTTAGCAGCTTTGAGGATATTAAAAGCTTTACTCCCATCCCGCGAGACACCGCATTCTTCACGCAGTTTAGCTAGTGGCACAACCCGCCCGTAATAGCTCAGAATTATTCCTAAAGCAGCCGCGCCACATTCGACCGCTTCCATTTGCAAAAGTGTAGAAGTGCGGACACGATTTGGTTTAAATTTTGGGATTGGGAATGGGGCATTGGGCATGGGGCATTGGGGAGTTAAAACTTGAAAGTTGAGCTTCTGAGGGTGAAAGTTGAGCTTCTGAGGGTGAAAGTTGAGCTTCTGAGGGTGAAAGTTGAGCTTCTGAGGGTGAAAGTTGAGCTTCTGAGGGTGAAAGTTGAGCTTCTGAGGGTGAACGTTGAGCTTCTGAGGGTGAACGTTGAGCTTCTGAGGGTGAACGTTGAGCCTCTGAGGGTGGAAGTTGAGCTTCTGAGGGTGGAAGTTGAGCTTCTGAGGGTGGAAGTTGAGCTTCTGAGGGTGAACCTTCAAGTTTTAACCCCAATGCCCAAATTAACGGGATGTGCAACTTATCTTTAGAACCCCTCTCCAAACCTCTCTCCCTGTGGGAGAGAGGCTTTGATTCTTGCTCCCCAACGCTAGTCGGGAAGGGGTTGGGGGTTAGGTCTGAGAGAAAGTTGCACACGGCGTAAATTAATAAATCCCCGTCCAAGAGCGCAGCATAGGAATAATATAAGAAATCGGTGCTTTTTCTCCAACTTTCACTTGAACTGATGTAGTTGTGCCAGAAGATATTTTTAAGGCTGGGCCATTAGAGGATGACCATTTGTAGCCACTGATTGATGTAGGGTTTTCTTGAAGTTGGACAAAAGCTTGCACCTTGCCTTCACCTTTACCTGCAAGACTAGCGGCAATTTCTTTGTTACCAACGATCGCTGTAATATCTTGTGTACTTACCGGAAATGAAGAAATATCTGCAACGGTTCCGACAATGCCACCTTCGCGTTCGCGTTTGGCAAAGCTGGGAGTCACTTGTACGGACATCCCCGGCTTGATTTGCTTACCATCTTTATTAGCAAAGTAAACAAGACTCATAAGTTTTGAATTTGGCTGTTCAGCCTCAATTGACCCTAAGCGACTACCCGGATTCATCATTTGTCCGGGGACAGCACTCAGTTCGAGAATGTGACCATTATATTTGCTAATAATTCTACTTTCTTGAGATAATTGCAGTTCTAACTGGGCAATTCGCCGCTTTACTTCCCGAATTTTATTTGTTTTATCAATTGATTGCTTTAAGTCTTGTTCGCGTAGTTTAGTATTTTGAGTATTAATATCTTTAATTTTGGTTTTAATTTCGTCAATTCTATTCAGATTTTCCAGATATTCTCGTTGCGTCGTGGTTTCTTGGATTTCCAGATCCTTGAGTTGCACGTCAATATCTGACAGTTCGCTTTGAGTATTAAAATATTCTTGTTCGGCTTGCACCAGCATATCTTGGCTGATGACGTGCTGCTGAAAAAGGTGACGACGATTATCAACCCGCCCTTTGAGAGTTTTTAGTAAGTAATTAATTTGTTGTTTGCGGGAATTAATGCTTTGGCGTTTTTGAGCGATCGCTTTCAATGTTTGATCGCGTAACTTTGGCGCATCTTGCTCTCGATGCAGATTATTTTCCAAATCCATTCTCTGCTGTCCAAGAGTAATGATTTGTTGGTCAATCAGCAGCTTTTGTAGCCTGTCAGTTTCTTGATTCTGGGTTTGCAATTGTTGCAACTTTACTTGCTCTTGTTGCAACTGCTGTTTCAAAACTGATTGGTCGATTATCCCTAGTACATCACCTTGTTTAATAATATCCCCCGGCTTCACCTTGAGAGTTAGTAACGGGCCAGAACTGGGTGCTTGAAATTCCACAACATGGTGCGGTTTAATCAAGATACCTTGACCTGTGACTGTGAGCGGAATTCTGCCGAACACACTCCAAATAACAGCTACAGCAATCACAAAACTCATGGTAGATAAAGTCAACCAAGCTTGAGGCTTGACTACATTTATCGCTTGATCCAGTTGTTCTGGTGAAGATAAGCGCTCTAGTGCTTCTTGACGGAAGATGTGGCTGTGTTTTAGTTGCATTGTTCTCTTTCTGGCTGACAGCACCTAGAACCTTAAGACTTCTAGACTTTTAAGATTAAAGTGCGATCGGGGAGAACTAGGGGAGAAATAAGGAAAGCGATCGCTCCTTTTTACGATCGCGGTCATTGTCTAAACCGTGATTGAAGATTAACTCTATCTCTGACTGCGTTAGAAAGAAGGCGCTGGTGTTGAGGCAATTGAAACTTTTTACCGAAAGTCTACCAGAAACGTGGGTCAAGGTTTACGCTCTGGTTGACTTGCCTAGAAATTGCAATCAGCACTTTGTTTGATATAACAATATAAAAATTTTATTAAATATCTGAGTTAACTGCTTAACTGTCTTAACTGTCCTTGCATTTCCATTAGGAAAGTAAGAATATATTTGTGTGAATAAACAGTATTTTTACTGCCTATGTGTAAATCAAAGTGTAGCAGTAGATACTAAATATTCATTTGCTTTCCTAAAACCTCAAATCTAAATAAAGAAGACTTGTACAATGAAGAAAATCATAATTGCCTTATTAATCATACTCAGCTTAAGCCTATCAGTAGGTCAGCGCCCAGCTGTAGCTGCAACTAATGACTGCTTGAAAACGCTAAATACTGGTTCAGCTACTACCATCCCAGTTTTTTACGAAGATCAGGCTGCTTTCTACGGCTGGTCAGGAGGTGTGATTACTAATGATATGTACTACAACGCCTGCGGTAAAACTGTAACTGCTAAAATTAACTATGCTGACTGGGATAAGCTTCGGAAAGAAGGAAAGCTAGATGGTATCCGATATATATACAAAACGCCCAAAGAATCTCAAATTGGCATTAGGAAGGTTGTAGGAACTGAACCCACCAATATAAAACCTGAAGATTTCTACAACTAAGGAAGACTCATGCGGTGATTCACATGGGAGCAAAAGACCGGGTATATACTCGGTCTTTTGTTTTTGTAAAGAACCCTTTTTACCTGATAAATTCTCAAACACAATCACGTTAAATTATGAGTTTTTGCAAACTCGATAATGCCGAGCATTACTTGAGGTGAAATTTTCAGATTGGACATCTTGCAAAAGTAACTTTTGCAAGATAGTGGGGAAAGGTTAAAGGGTAAGGGGTAAGGGAAAATTCCATACCTTTACCCCTTAAGCTTTTCCCCACTTCTGTAAGAAGTCTATTGATGTTAGCAGACTTCTGGTAAAGTCCCTTACAAAAACTCTTGGATAACTTTTGCTTTGCGATCTTTATCTTTATGCTACATTTAATTTTTTATTAAGCTCCTCCTTAATTGCTTGGTAAAACTTATAATAATCATCATTTTCATAATCTGTATTGTCCTTCTTGATATCTGTTATATCCGCTTCAAGTTCTTTCAATTCTGCCTTCAAATCTGCCTTTTGCTCCACCCATAAATCTACATATTCTTTTGCATCTTCTTTTAGTATTTTTTCTTCTTCTTCTGGAGTTAACGTCTTTGTCGGTAGCAAACTATCCAAACTTATCTCAGATATATCAATGTCTATAAATTGGCTTATGAGTATTGGTGTATCTTGAGCGTAAGCGGGCATGGGTGTAGATAAAGTTACACCTAAGAAGAATGCTATTGTCAAGACTAATGAGAATGCTGTGGATAGAAACTTTTTCATCTTAGTTTTCCTTAATCCTAGAAGAGAAGTATGACTTATCTGTGTGTAGATTACAAAATTATTAAGTAAATTAGCACGAATGAGAAAAAGGACACAAGGACAGTTAAGACAGTTAAGACATTTAAGCTAGATTTAATTAATAATTAATAATTGATTTCAAGTATATATTGTCTTCCACAGAGCAATAATTTAACTATTGACATTTAAATTTTTACCAACGCGAATATTAATCAGATATTGCTTCTTGAACGTGCGATCGCGCTCCGGCTGGTTGAAGTACTGCGCGTTGCGGTAACTTCCGAATTCAACTTACAACAACACAACCCTAGCTCGTGAAAGTCGAAAGTCAGGAGTTGGAAGTTAGCGATTGCTCAATTGCGATCGCGTTTCAGTCAACGACAACTCGGTTGGGGGTCAAAGCTAGCTAATGTCAAAGAAGGGGCTAGTTCTGACCCTATTAGCTTACCCTAATAGGGTGTGGTCAAAAGCTATTTTTGGGTACAACAACAAGCTCAATCCCATAACAATATTGAAGGCAAGCCATTGTTCGCCAGACGCAACAACTGATAACCAATTCCAGATATACCGGGTAAAAAGCCAGGATTAAATACAGAATTGGGTAAGTTGGGGAACAGTTGATAAGCTCCAGTTCGCTTGGCTCTAGCCACAACATTTGTTACATTCTGGTGAGCAATTTGATGCCAATCAGGACGGGAACAGATTTTTGCACCGACTAACAGCACTTCCGCCCGACCGAAGTTGCCACAACACAAGTGATCGATCGCTTGTAAGCCAAAATTCTGAGTAGTTTGGAGAGCAATTTCAATTTCTTGTTGAATTTCTGGTGTTTCCACAATTCTCAAACTGCCTAAGCGTCCCAAACCAATGCCGGCTGCACCATGACACCACTTATTTGCAAAGTCAGGTTGTCCTGGTTGTCCCATTCTGCGGAAGTCTGGCCAGTTGGCAGTAGATTCGCAAAAGACGCTACGCTCATACTCAATTCCTGCTAAACCTGCTTCTAAGTACTTGCCCTCTGAGGTAGCGGCATAAAGTCTGAGCAAGGCATAGGAAATGCCTGCAGCTCCATGAGAGAAGCCAGTTAAGGGCTTATCCCAATAAGTATGCCAAGCTTTGGGCGCACCGTTGTAGCTAACTTGACGGTTGATTAAATGTTGTCCACAGGCGATCGCTTTTTCTAAAACGGTTGCTTCTCCTGTGGCTTGATGCAGGGATAATAACCCTAAAATTGCTCCTGCTGCTCCACTCATAATATCCAAGTGTTCGTCGGCAGCAATTAGTTCTGGTGTCATCAAATCGGCTAATATTTGAGCGTCTGGCAACAGCGTTGCATCGTTGAGAAATTGACTAATTTTCACCAGGCTATAGATCGTTGACCCTAAACCGGTTGCACCCCCAACACCCATGAAACGAGCCATGCGTTCCCAAGTTTCGCGATCGATGGTGTGGATTTGGCGACGCAGAGATTGCACTGTTCTCAATGCTAGATCGCGGTAACGGGAATCACCAGTTACTTGACTCAGTGCAGCTAAAAACAAAGCAACTCCAGAGCGTCCGTCACTAAGACAATTATTTAATACTTGCAGTTGATATCGTTCGGCGCGAGGCACAAAGTCTAAGCCAATCCAGTTAACGCTGCCATCAGGATCAGAAATGGCTCTGGTTTCTAGTTGAGTGGCGATTTCCTTGGCTTCGGCAATTAATTCTTCCGAATTCAGCAACGGTAACGATTCGCCTTGCCATTGCCCACCTTGGCGGCTGGAGGTGGTTGCAATCTTGGCATCGAAGGAGCCTTGAATAATCGCTACTTGTCGAGCTAAGTCGGTTTCATCTAGAGATTGCAACTGGTTGAGCAGGTCTTGGTAACTGGATTGTTTGAAGTAGTTGGGAATGGAAGAAGAACCGTTTAAACTCAGTTCATCAACCACCGCGCTAGCCGTGAAGAAGGGAATATCCAATTGTTCCATCGCTCGGAGTTCTGCGCTCAAAACAGGAAAGGCGTTCGGTCTATTTTGAGCAACTAGAAAAGCACGACTGAGAACATCGAGTTGAATACTGTAATCTACGCCGTGTTTGAGGTAATCGGGTGCTAAAGCTTTTTGGAGGATGATGCCATAGATACGGGTGTTGCGGAAGATAAAGCGCACCTGCTGATTTTGCATAGCAGATAGCAAACTTTGGCGTGAAATTAAGAAATCTTTGTGCGCCATCAAAAAGTGATACATCTGCTCAAACCCAGTGGTGATTTGGAGTTGATAATCGTTTGGAGACAGAACAACTTCACCTAAAAACGGCACATTTTTCCCAATCGGCAAGGTTACAGGCTCAGACAACAGATGCATATTATCTGTATTAATGTTCTGCCAGCGCGGCACTTTGCGGGGAGATAATCGGGGATCTGTGCTGCCTAGCCCGCTAATATCATAAGCGACACTGCGATCGCCACTAAAATCCCAACGCGGTAAAAGTCCGGTGCGGAGTACGGAATCCCAAAATTGTCGTGTGGCGGTTGTTTCCAAATCTTGTGTAAGCGGTGAGTCTTCAATAAGATTCGGTTCGTGGTGCAGTAGCGTTTCCATGTCAATCAGCACCAGATGTTCGCCATTGGCAATTAAGTTTTCGTAATGGCAATCTGTTCCCCGCAAAGCGTAAAGCACGCACAACAACATCCCAGAACGCTGATAGAATCGTTTTGCAGCTGCTTCATCAACACAAGGTAACTGTTCAACATGTTCCACCCAACCGTAACCGTTGCGCTCCAGCACCTGAATGACTTTAAAATCTAAAAGATTGCTGTGTTGATTACACCAATCCAAAAATTGGTTAAAGATAACCTCTAGTCCTAAATCTTTGGGTTTATAAACAAGTTTAAGTCCAGACTCAAAGGTGAGCGAAATCACCGTTCGTCCGCTTTTGTGTGCATCGGAAATGGATGTTTGAATTTCGGCAACTTTGTTTTGAGAAAATGGGGCAATTTTTTCATCAAAAGTTCGTTGAATATCTGTCCTATCTGCAACTAAACGTTCGAGAAATTCAGCAGTGAACTCAACCCAAAAATTGACTGCTGTTGCCACTAACCGACCGAGAACTGGATACTTCTGGAAGAAGGTCAGCATTCCATCTTCTAGGAGTTGATTGACGAACTTGGTGTAATGAGTGTTATTATTTTCTGTCTCCAGCCCTAGTAAGCCGAGCAAGCTTTGACCAAAGGGACGCACCTGAGAAAATTCAAAATCTAATGTCTTAGTGCAAATTCCTGCAAATCGTTTCAGTAGACCACGTTCTAAAGAACTGTAAGCGTCATGCGAAAGAATCGATAAGGGAAGACAATCTTGGGTGAATTGACTGTCGCAGCGAGTCAGTAATTGCTGTCTGGCTACCAAGATAGCAGGCAAAAGGATATCTTCAAAGGCGATCGGATTTTGTGAATCGATTGGTAGAAATACTTCGGTTGCAGAATTAAATCCTGTAGCGGTTTGGATGATTTGCTGCAAGGTTTCTGCCCACTCAGGCAAAGGTCGATCGGCAAGCAATTCAATGGTTCCAAATTTGCAACTAACAGTATCGAGGTCTAGCCCTTCCCACTGTAAGCGTTTGTACAACGTATCCAATTTACCTTCTGCTGCAACTTCACACCAGCGATGTCTACGACGGTTAATTTCTTGTTCGTTGACTCGATCGACATTAATTGCAAATCTGCTTTCATCAAGACGTTCCCAGAGAAAGCTAGCATTGGCAGCAATCGCTCTTAAATCGTCTGATGTTTTCTGTTGGGATAAGCGAACAACTTGTTGAACCATAGCTGGATTTCTCATGATGGAGTTCAAAGGTAAGTATCAATTCTGGTTTACGTTTTAATAATTGGCATTAAGAACAATACCGTTCGTCTCAAATAAGTTTTAAATTAAGTACTAATTAGGTAGGCATAATTAAAATAACTTGTAATTCTGAATTGAATTAGTTGGGGTACAAGTCTCCAACAGATAAAGACCAAAAACTTGACTATTTGGTGGATTATAGGACTCATATATTATGATTTTTGAACAATATTTAAGATAAAACTGTTTTTTCAGTCTCAGTATGTTGTCAAAAATCTCGTCGGAGTCCTATATTTCACCAAAAATTACGAATTACGAGAGATAGCAGTGTCCGCCACCACAGCCGGCTGTGTGACATAGTTTGGGCGCACTATCAGCCATTGCACCGCCACTAACACTGAGTAATTCTTCTTCGCTCAGTTCGTTGGAATCCACAAAGGTCAGTTCTGCCAGCATTTGAGCTACGCTTTCGGCTGTGAAAATATAACCTTTTTCTGCACTGGCAATTAGCAACAGTTTGATGGCTTCTGTTTGGGTAACTGCTGCTTGTATATTCTCGCGTAGTTGGCTATTTTGGAGTAGGCTTTGAATTTGTGACAACATAATTGTATTTTCTCCGAGTTGGTGATAGTAATTGTTAATGAAATTCCCTCTTTCTCTTGATTAAAAAAGTAAAGAGGGAACTGTTATGCAGTATCTATTTCTGCATTGAACCTCGGTACCAAGTATGGAAATTATCCAAATTAAAATATTGGAACAGTTGGATCTAAAAAGCTCTTTTAGAAAAACAACATGACCTTGGAGGCTACAATGCCAGAGAAAAAGAGAAGCTACATACATTTTTTAGCAGTGTCCGCCACCACAGCCTTCTGTATGACATAGCTTAGGTGCACTATCAGCCATCATCCCACCACTAACACTGAGTAATTCTTCTTCGCTCAGTTCGTTGGAATCCACAAAGGTTAATTCTGCCAGCATTTGAGAAATGGCTTCAACTGTAAAGTTATAACCTTTCTCTGCACTCGCGATCGCTATCACTTTGATAGTTTCTGCTTGGTTAGCTGCTGCTTGTACTTGCTGTTGTAATTGTGCGTTTTGCAGCAATTCTTTAATTTGGTGTAGCATAGGTTTGTTCTCCATTTTTATTGACTTATTTATACGGCAGAGATTGCACGCTTGTTTGGGGCGTGTTCTCTGCTTTTCTGATTTGAATTTAGAAATAAATAGGGGAGAACTAGGGGAAATAGTTACGATTGCGGAAAAATTTTTCAGCACAAATTAATTCGGAAATGACATCGATATCCATCGAAATGCGCGATGTATTTCTGCCTCACAATTGATTGTCCAGAGTTTTACTAGACTTCTTGCAAAAGTCGGGGTAAAGGGGAAGGTGGGGTTCCCTCTGGGGATAAGGGGGGAAAAGGGTAAAAAAACTCAAAATCCTTTCCCTTTAACCTTTACCCTTTTCCCTAAGAGTGCAAAAATATATTTTTGCAAGAGGTCTACTGTAGATCCTCCCGTTTGGAGTCAATGAATGCATCCCTTGCTATAGATCCATCCAAATCAGTGTTGTAACTGATCCGTTGCGGTCTGCCGATCTGGATATTGTTTGCTTCAAAAGCTAGCCGCACCCTTAAACGGAACTCTCGCCCCACATACCATTGTTCCATCGGTGCCGTTTTAATCCAGACGCGGACTAACATACCTGTGTGGGAGAGGTCATCAATGCCTAGCACTTCAGGCAATTCTGGTAAGCGATCGCGCCATTCTGGTTCGTTATACAATTGCTGGGATACTTGCCTAAGAATCTCTAAAACATACTTCGGGTCGTTTTCATAGGCCACCACAATAGAAAAGTCTACCCGCGACCAAAGGCGGGTTAAGTTGTTGACATCAGTGATATTGCTATTAGGAATGGTAATTAACTTACCTTCGCCATTGCGTAGTTGAGTCACGCGTAGGTTGAGATTTTCCACCAGTCCGCTTTTATTCCCAATCTCAATCACATCTCCTACAGCAAATTGATCCTCCATCAAAATTAAGCACCCATTGACCAAATCTTTCATCAAACTTTGGGAACCAAGGGAAATTGCAATACCGATGACAGCACCCCCTGCCAAAATTGAACTAGTGGGTACATTAAAAATGTCTAGAGTTCGCAAGATACCGAAGGTAATGAAAACAAAGGTGATTAATCCTTTTAGTGCCCCGGAAACTGTTGCAGATCGCAGGGCAATCCGTTGAGTTTCACTCAAAGGGAGAGAGGGATGGGTTGTCCAGACATCGGTGATGTAGTCAATTAAGCTTTTGCCAATACGAATGACAACACTGATGAAAAACCAAATAATCAGCAGCGCCAAGGGACGGGCTAAAGCGTCACTCCACCATTTCATCAGGTAGGGGACGCGAGACATGATTACCACAATCCCGATGTACCATACAAGAATAAACGCCCAAAACAGTAGCAAGGTGAGAAAAGAATAGATCCCCAGTTGGCGTTTGAGAGTGAACTGTCGCTGAATGATTTCTAGAAATTGCGATCGCTGGTGGGCGATGGTGTGTGCCTCTGGTTCGCTGGTGTCGATTGCCTGAATATTGGCCGATGTTTCTGCCTGAGAGCGTTTGACCGCAGCCTGTTTTGCCTCAGCTATATGCTCTTGATAACGAGCTTGCAATATCGTTTGTTTGCGAATTAGAGTTCGCCGCAGGAACCATAACACAACACTGCCCAACACCAAGCCGATGCTGATTTGTAGTGCCTGCCCAACCCGTTGAGACAATACCTTAGGTGAGAAGAGTCGCTCGATGCGTTCCACTTCTGCTTGTAATATTTTTTGCCACTCCTGGGATAATTCCTCCAGTGTTTTCCCATAGTAGTCAGCATCTGGCTCTGTCACTGTCACCAGCCTTAAAGAACGGGTCATTTGATCGTCATTGAGCTGGAGGATTAGGCGGTTATTCAGGGTGGCAACAGAAATTATGGGAGTTTGTTTGGCTTTGTCAGCTCTATCGAGCGCTCGCATCAGCCGTTGCGTAATTTCTTCAGCACGTACTTCCACAGGAAGACTTCCTTCTGGCGGTTCGTCGCGATTAAAAACAGTGGGAGAGACAACCTTAAATAAAAGGTTTTTGTCTAGTGGTGAATTCACGTCGGCAATTTCATATTCACCGAGACGGGTGATGCCTTTAGGCGGTTTGTGCGGATCGTTAGAAGCGGCGGTGGGTGACGAGGGCAATTGACTGTGGGCGATCGCACCCCAGCCAAACACCATTGCGATCGTCACCACAATGATTAGCACAAACCGAATTGTTAGACGCTGCAAGCGATTAAACGAGAGTATAACCATAGAGAACTATTGCCCAACTGAATATCACAACCTAATACTTCCTTGGCACTGCCTGATAAGGATATCAGCGATCGCTTCAATCAAACAAAAGAAAGCATTCAGAAAGAAGTTAAATACATCAAAAAATTTCGGTTTATTACGGCTTTTTGCTTTATATATATTTTCAAACAAATTCAACTAAAATGTGGTTTATCCTACTATTATTATTTAACTTCTTGAAGAAAGCAGAAGGTAAAAAGTAATTACAGGCATTCAAACAAACTGTAATTAAAGACCACTAAACAATTTGATTTAGTACAGGTATTAAAGTAAATTTGGGCAAGGCAAAAAGGCATACATTAAATTTTTTTCCCTTCTGCCCCTGCCTTCTCCCTTGCCCGCAGGGCAGATAATATTTCCAACAATTAGAGTAACTTATGTTGATGTTGCATTTTACCAAGATAAGTAGATTGTCTCAATTAGTGACTTTTGCTGCTTGTGGCATCCTCTTGAGTACAGCTTCCATTACTACGGAAGATTCATCAGTTTTTGCACAACTAAACCCACAACTACTCCTTTGCTGATATCACAAACACGGCAACTCAGAGCAGAGTCAGGGCCGGATGATAAAGGTCGTTGGCGATTCTATAAGCCTAACGATGTCTCAGAGGATGCAATGCAAGCCCAAGGTTGTACTAACGTTGGTGTTGGTGGTGCGAGTGGCGCAAATTGGCGCTGTCCTCGCGAGAGGAGTAGGGTAGAAGCGGATGGTGATTTCCGTAGTCGTGATTCTCGTTACGATGATTCTCGGAATCGCGATTATCGTTACGGAGCCTCTACACGGCAACTCAGAGCAGAGTCAGGGCCAGATAACCGAGGTCGTTGGCGATTCTACAAGCCTGAGAATGTCTCAGACGATGCAATGCAAGCCCAAGGTTGCACAAACATTGGTCTTGGTGGTGCGAGTTGGCGCTGTCCTAGCCAGAAGATTAAGGTAGAAGCGGACAACAGACCTTAAGATTAAGGGTTTAGAATATCTGACTGTCTGATTGGTATATAAAACAAATTTGAAAGCTTGAATCCTAACGGGACTTAGACAAAAATTAAGCCCAAATAAAGCCCAAACTAGCTTTATGAGCAGCAAATACGTCACGGTTGAAGGTCAACCAGTCAAA
>NZ_JBALDP010000014.1:0-6246 GCF_036917355.1 Nostoc sp. | reverse complement strand
GACCAACTTACATTTGAGCAGGTAATTTCTGTCTCTTCTTACAACTTTATCCTGGAAGCTTTATTCTATGCAGCTTCATATTAAATTGGTATTAGGCATTGGGCATTGGGATTAGGGGAGAGTTTGTAGGTGAAAGGTGATAGGGAATAATCTGTACCCTTTACCCTGTACCCTGTAACCTGTACCCTATTCCCTTCTTCACTCCCTCACTCCCCATTCAATTGATCCCCAAGTTACCAATCCAAGATAGGATGGACGTTGATTTACGTATTCTTTTACTTAATGCATATGAAGCGCTATTGGTCGCGTTTGCTTGCGCTGGTTTTGGTTGTAGCTATCGGCTTAATGGGTTGTTCTGGCAGTCCAGATAGTTTGACTGGGGATTATCGTCAAGACACCTTAGCTGTGGTCAATATTATGAGACAAGCTCTGGATCTTTCACAAGATTCACCAGACAAAGCAGCAATTCAAGCAGAAGCGCGTCAAAAAATTAATGACTTTTCAGCTCGCTACCAGCGAGTTAACTCTGTTTCTGGTCTCGGCTCGTTTACAACCATACGAACAGCCCTCAATTCCTTAGCTGGACACTACAGTTCTTACCCAAATCGTCCCGTACCCGAAAAACTCAAAAATCGTCTAGAGAAAGAGTTGCAGCAGGTAGAGACGGCGTTGAAACGTGGCGGTTAGCTATTAACTATTGCTTACTCCATCATCAATAGTCAGGTGTCAAAAGTTTTGATTCCTGACTATTTTGTTTATCAAGGCAGAAGGCAGGAGGCAGAAGGTAGGAGGCAGAAACTCTTTATATCTGATGCGTAAGTCCTGCATTTTATAGCTCATTTACTTGAAAAATGCTGTAACAATGCAAGCCGACGCATTAACAATACAAGCCGATGCATTCACATTGAGGGTGAAGTTTTAATATCTAGTTTATGCACTGGAAACCGCTATACAAAAATACGGCAACAGAAATAGACCTTTGAGAGTCTTAAAAAAATAGGTTTTAAAACCCTTAGTATTTAACTATATAATTCGATACACGTTGCCCACAATTATTTGAGTTGGGATCGATGATTATCGCAAATTAAAAGGCTTTAAGACCGAACGTCAACACATAGCTCAGAGTTAGAGCCACTCCGTCTCTGCTCAGTTACCCTGTGGTAAGCAAGTTACAGTCGGAATTTAAATCCCTGTCTGAAACTCTTTTGAATTTGTTCATCTACTGGTAGGTATGTCTAACTGTCCCTTGAAGGTTGCAAGATCGATATTATTTTGGCGACGCTTATTCGCTGTTATTTTTACTAGTAGTTTGTTGCTCCCCAACTTGAGAAGCGAACCAGCAAGGGCGCAAGGAACTGAGTATTGTCAGTTATCATCAGCAGCGGCGCAACAAAAAGAAAGCTTACGTTTGTCAGCGCTCAAAGGCAAACAAGATGCTCAAACACGCTACCAAAGCATAATACAAGAACAGGCGCAGAAATTAAAGCAATGTCGCTCTCGAACTTGGCCGCAAACTCAAGCCCTTTGGTTACGCTTGTATCCCTGTGACATTCAGCCAGGAATAATCGATCAGGTTATGGATCGGATTGTTAATGGCGGCTATAACCAAGTTTATTTAGAAGTATTTTACGATGGGCAGGTACTATTACCAGCAAAAGCTAACCCGACGGTTTGGCCTGCTGTGATTCGCACTCCAGGGGCAGAAAACATCGATATACTCGCCACGGCAATTAAAAAAGGTCGGCAACGTGGTTTGAAGGTCTATGCCTGGATGTTTACCACAAATTTCGGCTATACTTACGCCCAGCGCCCAGATAGAGAAGGTGCGATCGCTCGTAATGGCAAAGGTCAAACGAGTTTATATGTAGTAGATAATGGCTCTCAACTATTTATCGACCCCTACAACCTGCAAGCAAAACGCGACTACTACCAATTGGTACAAGAAGTTTTGCGCCGTCGTCCAGATGGCTTGCTATTGGATTACGTGCGTTATCCCCGCCAAGCTGGAAGTGATTCCATCGCCACTAAAGTTTCAGATTTATGGCTATTTAGTCCCGCAACCCAAGAAGCTTTATTTAAACGGGCACAGAATTACAAAGCGCTAGACTTAATTCGCCGCTTTTTGAGCAAGGGATTCGTCACTGGGGGAGATGTAGCGGAAGTCGATAAACTTTATCCCCAGGAAGGAGAACCTCTTTGGCAAGGACGTACTCTCCCACTAGCGCAAAAGTCAATCCTGTCTGCAACCGATAGACAACCAGTTTTACAATGGGAGTTGTGGCAGCTTGCCGTTGCCCATGCTATGCAAGGAATTCTAGATTTTGTCACCATCGCTAGTTACCCAGCAAAGCAGCAAGGTGTTTCTACAGGAGTAGTGTTTTTTCCTGATGGCAACCAAACTGTAGGACAAGGGTATGATTCTCGTTTGCAACCTTGGGATCGGTTCCCCAATACATTAGAGTGGCATCCTATGGCTTATGGGAATTGCGGTAATGTCAGCTGTATTGTGTCGCAAGTGCAACGGGTTTTGAGTATGGCAAAACCGGGTACGCAGATAATCCCAGCTTTAGCCGGTCAGTGGGGAAAATCTGTTAGTAATCGTCCATCCCTAGAGGTGCAAATGCAGGCACTCCGCCAATTTGCCCCCCAACTGAAGGGAGTTAGCCACTTTGCCTACTCTTGGCAATATCCTCAGAGTGATAGCGATCGCAAATTCTGTCGAGTTAAGTAGGCTGCCTACAGAATGAGTGGAAAGGGATTAAATTTCCCTTTCAACTTATAGAATCACACACTTTACTAATTCATACCAAATATAGCGATCGTAGTCATAAATACAGCTTAAGTATATTGTGTAGCAAGTCGTTGGAATGCCGACGGTGCTGGACTATCTGCGAGGTACTGGCGTATCATCTCAGCGCACGCACCTGGACTTAACAAAGAGGTATCCACTTCAAGGTCATAGATGCCGGGAATGTGGACTTCACATTGCCATAACTGAACCGGATGTGGTATCGGGGAGTCAGCTGTACTTCCCACATTCCACCCCGTGTTTTGTCGTCGTTCTATAACGATCTCGATGGGGCAGTAAACGCCTACGAACAAAACCGGCAATCCTTTCAAACGTCGGGCACTATCAGCCAGAATGCCCCGCTCTATTGCGTAGGCGTCATGGTGTCCGACATCAACCACGACATTCAGACCCAAACGGCTGTGGGCAGCGATTGACTCATACATAGCGCTGTACAGAATGGGAACAAGGGGTTCGATGTCCTGGCGTTCTCCCCCTGGCCGCAGACCGATCCCAGGCAGGTATCGTGCGGGAGTCATTTGCATAAACCTATCAACACCCAAGTTCATCCACAGTCCATCAAATGTCTCCTGAATCACTGCGACAATGCTCGACTTCCCCGATCGCGGGACACCATTCAGGATGATAATCTGTCCTAGCTCCTGTGTCTGCCCCATGATTCCTCCTCGCATCCTTAATACATATAGTTAGCAGTTCCACGTTAGGGCTAAAACGTTGAATAGGCAAGAATTCAGGAGTCAGAATTCAGAATCAAGACGCTCTCTACAAGACGCTGTGCGAATGTAGACTCGCTCTAAGCATACTTCTACGGAGAAGCAAGCTATGCGTAGCGTCTCTGAAAGAGAAGCCTCTTGTAAGTAATAAGTTACACTTCCTGTGATAATCTAAGGGGATATTTGAAAAGTCGCAGAAAGTATATTTTTGCCGTTTTGAATTGGGTTAGATGCTAGGAAAAATAAGTTTTTTAGCCATGTACTGAGATGGTTCACCGTGCTAAATGTGAGAGCAAAAGACCATTTTCAAATATTATCTAAACGTAGAATATACCTATTTTAGCTACTACAAATTATTGAGGATTAACTATGGAACCTGTTTCTATGATTATTACCGCTTTCTTTAAGTGCTGGAGCGATCGCAGCTACTAAAGATACCGCAGGAACAGCCGTTAAAGATGCCTATCAGGGGTTAAAAACCTTGATTAAGAAGAAGTTTGAAAATGAACCAAAAGCACAAATGGTTCTGGAAGAACACGAAACAGATCCCGAAACCTATGAAGCACCACTTAAAAAGAAATTAGCTGAAGCTGGTGCTGATAAAGATACAGAAATTATTAAGTTAGCGCAGGAGTTGCTGAAACAGGAAAAACCTGAAGAGTCCGCAGCAGGTAAGTATAACACAGTGTTTCAAGGAGAAGTCAAGGGGATTCAGGTTGGCGATCGCAACAAACAAGAAAATAAATTTGGTTAAAAGCCACAGGAGTATCTAGATGGCTGAAGAAAGTTCCAAATTCTACTCAAGTTTTCAAAATGAAGTCAAAGGTGCTGTAGTTGGTGAAGGAAACATTATCTACAACTACTTCTACTTTAAGGAAGAGGTAAAACTTGTTGATTCTGCGATCGCTGTTGATGAATATCTCCCTTGTCCTTATCGCGGGTTGTTTCATTTTGGCCCCAACGATGCAGATGTTTTCTTTGGGCGGGAAATATTTATAGAAAAACTTTATATTACAACTAAAACCCGTCATTTTATACCCGTGCTGGGTGCGTCGGGAAGCGGTAAATCTTCAGTTGTATTAGCTGGATTAGTCCCTAAGTTACAAAAAGAGGGTCATTGGCAGTTTACTCACTTTCGTCCCGGTTCTGATCCTTTCCATGCTTTAGCTTTAGCTCTTGTTCCTCTTTATACACTCAACTTAAATGAAACTAAACAAATTATCCAAGCGCGAGAGTTAGCTGATTATTTGCAAAAAGGCTCTGTTCCTCTCTCGGACGTTTTTGCTAAAATTCGGCAAAATCACCCCGATCATCGAGTCCTACTGATTGCTGACCAATTTGAAGAAATTTACACACTCTGTAACAATCAGGAAATTCGCCGTCAATTTCTCGACTGCTTATTACCCAGTCTAAAAGCTCCTACTTCTCTGTCTCCATCCGCTACGGTGTTGGTAGCCACGATGCGGGCAGATTTTTTGGGAAATGCTCTCTCCTATCGTCCCTTTGCTGATGTCTTGCAAAATGCTGATGTGAAACTGGGGCCGATGAATCGGGAGGAACTAACAGAAGTCATTGAAAAACCTACCCAAAAATTAGGGGTGACATTTGCAGACGGACTGGTAAAACGCATTCTGGACGATGTAGAAAACCAACCGGGAAATTTACCTTTGCTAGAGTTTGCTTTGACAGAGTTGTGGAACAAGCGCACAGGTAAAGAATTAAGTCACAAAATCTATGAAGAAATTGGTCAAGTAGAAGGTGCGTTAGCTCGCCATGCTGATGAGAAATATGGCAACTTGACAGATGATGAAAAAGAAAAAGTCCGGCGGATTTTTATTCAATTGGTACGTCCAGGTGAGGGAGCAGAAGATACCCGACGCATAGCGATGAAAGCGGAATTAGGGGAGCAAAGCTGGGCTTTAGTAAAACAATTAGCTGATGCTCGATTAGTGGTGACAAATCGCAATCTTGCCAGTCAAGAAACAGTAGAGGTAGTCCATGAAACTCTGATTCGTAATTGGGGAAAACTGCGCGAATGGATGGATACAAACCGCGTTTTTAGGGCTTGGCAAGAGCGATTGCGAGCAGCAAAGGGACAATGGGAAGCAACGAAGCAAGATCCGGGTTCTTTGTTGCGGGGTGCAGCATTAGCGGAAGCAGAAGAAAAACTCAAGGAACGCTCAGAAGACTTAATTGTTGAGCAAGAATTTATTGAACAGAGTATCCAAGAAAGTAATCGCCTCAAACAAGCCGAAGCAGCTCGCAGAAAGCGCGAAATCATAACCGCCTGGGGGATTGCGGCGGGTTCTTTGGTGGCAATGGTAATTAGTGGTGGATTGGGTTTGACGGTATGGAATCAGAAAAACCAATCGGAACTCAATCAAGCCGAATCTCTAGGTAGATATTCCTTGTCTCTATTTAATGAACATAAGGAATTGGAGGCTTTTGTCACAGCAATTAAGGCGGGAAAAATCCTGCAAAGCCAACATACAAATAACCCAGAAGGAATGAATGCCTTGCAAACAGTTCTTACTGAGGGAAAGGAACGCAACCGCTTGGTGGGGCATGATAACTCTGTCTTTAGCGTGAGTTTTAGCCCTGACGGCAAGACATTGGCTTCTGGCAGAGCTGACAAGACGATCAAACTCTGGAATCTAGAGACAGGTAACGAAATCCGCACCCTCAAGGGGCATGATAACTCTGTCAATAGTGTGAGTTTTAGCC
>NZ_JBALDP010000013.1:0-68784 GCF_036917355.1 Nostoc sp. | reverse complement strand
TCTGCGATTTCAATCTCAAAAGGACGGCTCATGAGTATTCAAATTTATCAAGTTTGCTTCCCTCTATTATATGCAGCTTCATATTAAATTGGTATGAGTCTTTGAGGATTACAGTAATTTTCAGCTTTCTTGACTACGTAGGGAATCAATACGGTTCGGATAAGCATTTTGAACTCAGAATAGGGTTTGGGGAAAAGGGAATGGGTTTGCGGTTAAAGGTTTTTTATTCCCCTTTCCCCTTTACCCTTTAACCGAACCGTATTGCGTAGCGAATGAGTAAGAAACTTAAAAGGGTGGTTGTCAACTGCAACGATACAAACAAAACCACGATTTACGCGCAATTCACTAAAAAGCTTAATTTATCAAATCACTTTCTCTACGAGATGCTATGCGTTGCTTCTTTAAATATTTTACAAAACACCAAATTAACCTAAATATGGATATTTGGTAACATTACATTTCAATAATTGCATCCAATATTTTGTAGCGTTTTTTTGAGTTACTTCTATATCGCGCAAATTATGACCTTTGCCTATATTTAACATATAATATGTTAGTTGTAGAGCTATAAATAAATAATTTAAACCCAAAGGTTTGAAATGTTGCAAAAACAGGTGATATATAACTTGAAGTTTCTGTCTATGGCGAAAATGTATCCACCATTTTGTTTGATGTTCGGCTATATTTTTTTGAAGACCTAATATAGCCTCAATCTCTTTAAATTTATCTTTTACTTGATTATAAAATTTTATTTCTTTTTCAATTTCTCCAGCCTTGTATGATAAATCAGCATCATCAGATAACTGATAGGCTTCACTAATTAAATGACCAAGATTTTCTGCTTTTTGTTGGTCATATCCAAGTTTAATATATATTTCAGTTGCTGCTTCTGCCAATTCAGCAAATTTTTCAGCATCATGTAGCCAATATATTTTTGTTTGTAGTTCTCCTAAAGTAGAAGCTAGAGTATGATTCATCAATGTTGGCTTGGTTGGCTTGAAATATGCTTTCGATTATCTAACTTAAAATTAAACACTAAAATATAGCCTTTTGAGCATCTGAACTCAACTCGCTCCAAAATTAGAAAAATCAGATTATTTAGTGCTACTCAGATGTATTAGATTTAGCCGATCTTTTTACCCACTAAACTCATTAACTGCTTATCCAGTTCGATGAGGTAATCTCTACCGTAAGCTCCATTCTCTAACCCTGTGACAAGATGATTGGGAATATCTTGAGTAATTTCCTCGCTACAAGAACCAGCAGCCAAAGCGATCGCGGCTACTGTGTCTACATCCCCAGTAAAAGCAATACAATCTTGTAAAAGTTCGCTCATGCTGTCATTACGCATCACCGCAGTAATCGCTGCTCTGACACTCATCCAGCCTTTGGACTTGACTTTACCTTCCCACGGTTTATTCCACTCTCCAGATACATAACCTTCGAGAAACCGTCCTAATTTGCGTTTTGCTCCCAATCGATAGATAAAATAATGCGACATTAAGGCAGCCGCAACGGCAGCATTGATCCCATCGGTTGTATTGTGGGTAATTGCTGCTTGAATTGTTGCCGCCTCAATGACTTTTTCTGGTGTGGGATAGATGCCAATGGGTGCTGCACGCATTGCTCCCCCACTTTTGTCACTATCAGGGTTAATTTTCGTTAGAAATTCTTCCCCATCCTGAATTTCTAGTAGAAAATGGTAGAAGTTTCGAGCATAACCTTCTCTTCGATCGCGTTTAAAAGCTTTAACAAAACTATTGGCTAAAACTTCTGGCGTCCACGGTGCTTGAGCGACAATCACTTCCGCAATGGCAATACTCATCTGGGTGTCGTCGGTGTAGCTGCCAGGATTGAGTCGAAACCGCGGATGTTCGACGTATCGACTCAAATCGTTGTTAGCGATCGCTTCGTCTGCATATTCAAAGCCTGCACCGTAGGCATCTGCAATCGCTAACTCTAGCAGCATAAGGGTATTAAACTAAAAACGGACGCGCCAGAAAAAAGCTAGAAACTGATTTAGCATCTACCGGCTCTCCCTCCAGAATCGCTTTTTCTAATTCTTCAGGAGTCATAAACACAGTTTCGATATCTTCGTCTCCATCTTGTGGTGGTGGTGTCTCCAGCTTTTCTAAATCTCGCGCCAGAAAAGCATAGATAATTTCATCAGAATAGCCAGGAGCTAGGAAAAATTCGCCTAATTTGTCCCATTTTTGGGCACTATAACCAGTTTCTTCGGCAATTTCACGTTGTATTGTTTCTAAAGGCTCTTCAGTTCCTTCCAATGTCCCCGCCGGAAATTCTAATATCCGTCCCTGAATTGCAAAACGATACTGGCGCACCAGTATAAGTTTACCTTCCGCTGTCACTGGCACAGCTAGGGCACCACCAGGGTGACGAATACATTCCCATTCTCCTTCCGATTTATTCGGCAAACGCAAGCGATTAACTTCAAAATCAAACTTGCGTCCTTTATGAAACAGGCGTTGTCTCAGCAGTTGTGGTAATTCTCTACCTAGAGGCATAGTAAAATCTGATTATCTGTGAATACAGAGCAAAAATCAGTGTTCTTCTGCTTTTAAGGATGGTAATTTTAATTGTCCATCCATAAATGTACATCAGAACAGTCTACCTCTTTCAGCAGCTCTTTAATAACACACCCGGAAACTGGTTCTATCCAATCTGGGGCAATTTCTGCCAGTGGGACTAACACAAAGGCCCGATCCCGCATTCGTGGATGGGGAATCTGGAGATTTGGTGTATCCAAAGTAATGTCATCATATAATAACAAATCCAAATCTAGGGTTCGTGGTCCCCAGCGTTCCTGACGAACGCGCCCAAATTGTTGTTCAATTCCTAATAAAATTTCTAATAACTGCTGGGGGAGTATTTCTACCTGCAATGTGACGCAGCCGTTGAGGTAATCTGGTTGTGGTGGCCCGACAGCTTTGGTTTGATACCAATGGGATCTGGCTTCTAAAACAATACCTGGTATTTGGGCTAAAGTCTCTATAGCTGCTTCTAAAATTGTCTGGGAATCGCCGATATTACTACCAAGAGCAACGGCGCTTCGTCTTAGCTCTGCTTCGTCGTAGCCCGGTGTAGACATTATACTTTCCTGAAATAAGCCGTTTTCGGGCTGTCTTTGCGGATGCTTGTCAATAGCTTTTATATTCGCAGTATTTATCAAAACTGCAACATTTTTTACAAAACTAAATTAACTAAATTTAAAAAACATTATTTTCTAGTGAATTCAGTTAATTATTTATAGGATATTATACTAACACAATGGTAGTGCTATAACCCCAAAGTTGATTGATGGTGGTTATATAATTGCTTACTACTTTGAGCGAGGAACTGACGTGGGGAAGCTTACCTCCTGGTTCAAGCGAAGACCAACTAATTTGAGTGACTCTGGACGAGGAGGAACGAATGAGAGCTTACCACCAGCACATCTGGCGCAGACGAGGCAGTTACTGAGCAAAATGAAAATTTTACCATCTAAGATGAGGGTCAATCGGGCAACTGGCGCTAGACCACTCTATCGCCGCTTCTGGTTTTGGGCAGGTTTGAGTATTGGTGGTGGGATAGCTGCCTCGATCTATGGCATCAGTTTAATAGATCGGACTTTGCCAGATCAGTCCGAGTTGAATGCTGTGTTTCGAGAGCAAACGCTGACCATTAAAGCTGCTGATGGCACTATATTACAACAACAAGGTGAAGCGACCAGAGAACAGCTACAGCTAGAACAAATACCAGATAATTTAAAAAAAGCTTTCATCGCCTCAGAAGACAGAAGATTTAGGCAACACAACGGAGTCGATCTGCAAGGGATTGTCAGAGCGGGTTTGAATAATTTGCGATCGCAAGGCGTGGTAGAAGGTGGTAGCACCATCACCCAACAGCTAACGCGGATTCTGTTTTTGAAACAAGAGCAGACAATCTGGCGCAAACTTAAGGAAGTCCGCCTAGCCCAAAAAATGGAGCAAGAATTAACCAAAGATCAGATTTTAGAGCGTTACTTAAATCTGGTTTATTTGGGATCTGGAGCTTACGGTGTGGCAGATGCCGCCTGGGTATACTTTAGTAAAACGCCAGATCAACTTTCCCTTGCGGAAATGGCAACGATTGCTGGATTAGCTCCTGCTCCAAGCTTATACGCGCCAGACAAAAATCCCGAAGCGGCAAAACGGCGGCGGGACTTGGTATTGCTACGGATGCAAGAAGATAAAGTAA
Organism: Nostoc sp.; assembly: GCF_036917355.1. GTDB lineage: Bacteria > Cyanobacteriota > Cyanobacteriia > Cyanobacteriales > Nostocaceae > Nostoc. The sequence continues at coordinate 64,548 of NZ_JBALDP010000013.1, read as the reverse complement.
TTACACCAGAGCAAAGGCAAGCAGCAGTTCAGGAGCCATTAACCCTCAAAAGCAGTTTACCCAAGCGAGTCCAAGTAGAATCACCCTACTTTACCAGCTACATCCAAAAAGAATTGCCGAAGTATGTTTCTGCTAATGTGTTAAAAAGTGGGGGTTTAGTAGTAGAAACCACCCTCAACCCAAGTTGGCAGAAAGTCGCAGAAGAGGCAGTTGCGAAAACATTGCGAAATCAAGGACGCTGGGAAAACTTTAAGCAAGCTGCAATGGTAGCCATAGACCCCCGAAATGGTGAAATTAAGGCAATGGTTGGGGGAAAAGACTTTGGTAAAAATCAGTTTAATCGAGTTACCCAGGCACAACGGCAGCCAGGATCGACATTTAAAGGGTTTGTATATGCCACTGCGATCGCTACCGGCAAAAGCCCCTACGATAGCTACGAGGATGCGCCCTTTGTCGTAGATGGCTATGAACCGAAAAACTATAGTGAAAACTTCCGGGGTTCAATGAACATCCGAGATGCCCTTACCCGCTCTGTTAATATTGTTGCGGTCAAGGTGTTGATTGATGTGGGATTTACACCAACGATTAAACTTGCCCATGATATGGGGATAAAATCTGAACTTAAACCCACCTACTCCTTGGCTCTTGGTTCAAATGAAGTCAATCTGCTAGAGTTAACCAGCGCTTATGGTAGTTTTGCAACTCAGGGATTGCACGCAGAGCCTCATGGTATTACCCGCATCCTCAACCGCCAAGGCAAAGTCATCTGGTCGGCTAATTTCAAGTCAAAACGCGCCCTCGACGCTGACAGTGCCGCCATCATGACTTGGATGCTACGCAACGTCGTCGAAGCTGGAACTGGCGGTGCTGCCCAATTAGATAATAGACCAGTTGCAGGCAAAACCGGCACCTCCGATGAAGCCCGCGATTTATGGTTTATTGGCTACATTCCTCAGATGGTGACAGGGGTGTGGCTAGGTAACGATGACAACCGCCCCACTTATGGCAGTAGTAGTAGTGCCGCTTACACTTGGCACGAATTTATGGAAAAAGCTGTAGAGGGGATGCCTGTAGAAAAGTTTCCCAAACGACCCAAGTTAGAAGGTCGCAAAGGCACTATCAAAGCCCAGTCTATCAAGCCCAAACAAATCCTGAATCGTTCTATTGCCTCTAAAGATGATGACTCAGAAGGTGAAAGTGCGAGAAATTCTAATTCTGAGGAGAGTAGTTCATCTAGGAGGCGTAGAAGAAGGAGAAGCTATTCTCAAGAAGAACAGCAATCGAGCGATTATACCCCAAGACGGAGAAGGCGCGATCGCAGCGAATCAAGTTCTAGTAACTCCTCCTCAGAATCATCTACTCCACGGCGACGCTCTAGAAGAGTAGAATCTGATTCACCCCCGCCTAGAAGAAGTCGACGAGAGTCCTCTCCTGCAAATAGTTCTGGTTCATCAGGTTCTTCATCGTCACAACCATCTTGGCGGGATAGACTTAGACCTTCTAAACAGTAATGAGAAGTGGGCATTGTTGATACTATGCACGACTAGTGCTTGAGTTACCTATCCCACTTACTTCTATGCTTTATTTTACTATCCCAGTGTAATAAAATATACCTGTGATCGTAGGCGCAGAGTGGACAAGGTGACAAGGTGACAAAAGTTTAGAACTTACAACAAGTCTTTCCCCTTGTCCCCAATTCTCCTTGTCTCCAAATCCTCTTTAGTCAAGCAGACTCAATCTCAGAAGTCAAAAGATAAAAACGCCCAGTTAAAAGCACTGCACCCATAAGTAGCCCTAGTACTAAACCCAACCATAAACCTATAGCACCCCAGCCGAAAGTGAATGCCATCAGATAGCCCCCACCTAGACCTACTCCCCAGTAAGCGAACATAGTAATTAAGACTGGCACTTTGGCGTCTTTCAACCCAATTAAAGCACCAGCAGCAATAGTCTGAATAGAATAAAATATTTGGACTATTGCCCCCGCAGCCAGGAAAGAAGTTGCCGTTTTAACTATCTCAATATTATCTAGATTACTGGTGTCCAAATACATTGCCACAATATAGTTGGGAAACAGCCAAAAAATTAGTGCCACAATACTTACAAAAGGAGTAACAAGCGCAATACAGACTAATCCTGCTCTGCTTGCACCCTTGAGATCGTTTTGTCCCCTCAACTGTCCTACTCTCATCGTGACAGCATAGGAAATACCTATAGACACTGTTTCGACAAAACTTTCTGTCTCGACGGTAATTTCATGGGCTGCTAATGTCTCTGTTCCAAACCATCCCATCATTAAAGCAGTGGCAGTAAATACTCCAATTTCTGCTCCATACTGCAATCCCAAAAACCATCCAGTTTGGAAGATATCTATAAACATATCTTTATCGAACTGATGCAAAGCACAATCAAGCTGATAGTCTTTAAAATAGTTATCAAAGCAAATCCAACTGGCGGCAGCGATAAAATTTAGCCAAAAAATGAGTGTGCTTCCCCAACCGATACCGGCTAAACCAAGGGCTGGTAAACCAAATTTACCGAACATTAGCACGTAATTAGCAACCGCATTTAATAATAGTCCAGCTACCGTAATTACTGTTAAGAATTGGGGACGATTGAGGGCAGAGCTAACTTCTTTTAAGATACAAAAACCGAGTGCAGCCGGAAAACCCCAAACAATAGACCGCAAATATGTTTGAGCTAATAACACATTGCTTTCTTCTTGACCAGTTAGCAGCAGGATATAGTCAAAGTGCCAAATGATAAACATTATAGGTAAGCACATCGTCACGGCTAACCAAATTCCTTGACCAGTAGCACGGCTCACTTGGTCTATCTTTCCTGCACCAAAAGCATTGGCGACACTCACACCCGCGGCTGAAAGAACAGAACGACAAACGGAAGCTAGGGTAGAAAAGGTAACAGCACCTAAAGCACCCGCAGCTAAAGCTTGGCTGTTAAGTAAGCCCATCATCACCCCATCCAATAAAGGAATGCCCGCTTCTAAGATTTGAGTAATTACCAAGGGAACTGCTAATTGCAGGCAGGCTTGAATTTCTAATATCAGTTCTGACTTAAATTCTTTTGAAGTTAACTCCATTGGGGCGCTAAAAAAGCAATACCGAATACATTAAGATATATTAACCCCTACAGGTGCAATTAACTCAAACTATTAGCGATCGCTTCTCCAAAAATTGTGTTCATAACACTCTTACCAGAACATGACAAGCTATTGGTGTTTAGACTAAGAATTTAAGAGATTTAATAAACTTTTTATCTTTTGGGTGTACAGAATTTCAATTCCTAAGTTGTACTTAGATATTCAGTACCTTGTATTTCCAGTATCCGTGCAAAGTGGGAAAGGTGGGAAAGGTATGATGTTTTGGCGTTTTCGTTGATTTTGCTGGTTACAGTTGCTAGCCTGCTATTGAACTGATATTAGGATTTATGAATATAAAAACGATAGAAATCAAAAACCTGCAAGCTCCAGAAATTGAGGAACTTGACGATTCTGAACTAATGGGTGTGGTTGGTGGGGGATTGTTGGATGGTGGTGGGGAAAAGCCTATTCCGGTTTTGGAACCTTTTCCTTTTGTATCTAAACTACCAAACCCTACAAAGTTCAAATGGTGGCCTTCTATTTTTGACAACACAGACGGTGATTAATTAATAAATATATTGGGGTTATTACGAACCCCAATAATACCTCACACCCGCACATCAGACCTATTTACCAGCTTTAACTGTCAATAATGGCACATCATCAACCTGGGCAAAAGTGATGCTTTTGACCAAGCTTTGCTATTACGTATGCCCAACTTCAATGTACCAGCATTTATGGCTCTAATAACAGCATTGTAGTTAGCATTGAAGGTAATACCTATTAGTAATTAGTTAAACAGATATTACTATGAGTTGTGAAATTTGAATTAAAAAATTGCTGAACTCAACACTCACAACTCATAAATTTATAAGATTATCGCGCTGGTAGTTGTGGGTGTGTGGTCGAGTACTTTGTCACTATGCCAGAAATCTCCGGGTTGTAAAGCCTTAGATAATTCCAGTAGTTGCCAAATACTTGCCGCACATAGTTTTTAGTTTCATCAAAGGGAATTTCTTCAACAAACTCATCTGGATCTTTTGTAGTTAGAGTTTGCAACCATTTGGAGACATTGCCAGGGCCAGCATTGTAACTAGCGATCGCCAGCAAGGAGTTATTGTTATATTGATCGTGGGTATGACCCAAATACCATGTACCCAGCATAATGTTATCGTTGGGATTTTCTAAGTTGATTGTTTTGAAATCCACCTTGATTTGTGGCGCGATCCATTTAGCTGTACTCGGCAACACCTGCATTAAACCAGTAGCTTCAGCGACAGATTTAATTTTTGGTTCAAACCGTGACTCTTGACGCATCAAAGCAGTTACTAGCAGAGGATTAAGTTTACGGTCAATAGACCACTTTTCAATCTCTCGCTGATAGGGAAATGGATAACGCGCTTGCCAGTAGGTGATTTGTTTACTCAGAGTCTGATATTGGGCAAGTTCGGCTGGCACTTCCCGGTCTTCTAATTTAGAAATTTCATCAATTCCGATGAGATTTTCTCCTTTAGCCTGCCGCATTAACCCTTCAGTAAATTGCTCTGCTACTGTTGGCTGAATTTTGTTCTGAAATTCTGTTTGCCATTGTAACCAGGCATCGCGGTCTTGACCTAGCAGATACAATTCTTTAAAAGTTTCAGAACCAGCAGGCGGTAATGGACGTTGAGGGGCGATTACTTCCGGGTTCATAACGCGCACGTTGTCAAAGTTGCCGACATTTAGCCCCAACATTGTCGCGGCTCGCCATGCATAGTAAGAGTAGGGAAACTGGCTAACCACATATTCATAAGCAGTTTTAGATTCTTGCTGTTTCCCCAGTGCAGCTGCCCATTTACCTACCCAAAAGCCTGCTCTTGGAGCCAAAATGCTATTGGGGTTATTAGTGACGATTGGTTCTGCCCATTGCCAAGCACCGACGTAATCTTTGGCTTCGGCTTTATCTTGGGCGATTTTCCAACGGTATTCTGCGGCTTCGTCAGAGTTACCGTATTTAGCTATGAGTAATTGCCACGCCGCGCTAGCTGACTTTTGATCCTTGAGAGTTTGGATTTTGGCTTTTTGTGCCAGTGCAGTACCAGCTTGTTTGGGAAATTTACTAATTACCTGGTCAAGATAGGGTAAGCCGTCTTTAGGTGTTTTTGCGGTTTCTGCTAATCTCAGTAGTGCCGTCCCAGTTTCCTCACTATTGGGAAATTGCTGCACTAATTGTTTATAGGTGGCGATCGCTTTTTCTTTATCTTTGCCTCCCACCTGTAAGCCCCGTGCAGTACGGTAGAGGTTGCGCGATGTTTTGGGTGCTTTGGCGTAAGCATTGGCCGCTTTGGGAAATTGACTATTTTCCCAATAGCTAGTACCAATGAGTTCCCAATCTTCAGGTTTGAGGTTGGGCTGTTTTACTAACCGATCCAAAACGCCCACTATGCCTGGTTGATCGTAGGCATACTTAGCCAAAATCAATTGTAATTGTGGCTGATTGGGATTTTCTTGCAAGCGTTTGCGGATAATTTCCCAAGTTAGAGGATTGGAAGGAAATTGAGCGATCGCAGTTTCTTGTTGCTTTGGTTGAGCAATCAAATATAGCGCTTTCACGCTGGCCGCTTCTTTGGGATACAGTTTTATCACCCTTTGCCTGAGATCCGAGGCTTTGCCGTCCTCGCCCAGCATATCCTGTGCCTGAGCTTGTTTGAGCAAAATGTAGGGCGCGAGGATAGGATAGTCTTTCTCTAGTCCTTGGAGTAAAACCAGAGCTTTTTGCCCTTGGGTTCTTTCAATATAATCACTCGCCAAAAGATAACGAGCGCGATTGCGATCTGGCGATCGTGATTCTTGAGCGATCGTTGCTAGTTTTGCCGCCCGTTCTGGCAGCGATTGCGATATCAGCCCAAAGACAGCTGATTGGGCAACACTACCGTCCGATCTTTGTTCGGCTTGATTCTGACTCAGTTTGAGCCATTTCCCCAGAGACTTGCCAATCTCAGGTGCTGATACCATTGCCCCAGCTAAAAAGGCAAACAGTGCCGCACCCGCAATTATCGAAATTTGCTTTTTCTGTAGTTTCTTCAGCATGAATACCCGCTGAAAAGTTTCGGTGAATTTCTTGAAACTCTAACACTCCTAACCATCAGTGTTACCAATTTTTAATTTTAGATTTTTAATTTTATGTAGAAAAATCCTAATTTTCAATCTTTCAGTTGGTAGTATTGAGTTATTATCACATATTAGATACTATTACATCTGTCTTGGGTATATCTTAACGATGGTAAGAGGTAGCCCTTCAGTTGGAGATTCGATTCCTACTAATTTGGGGTTACTGAATTCTCGTACCCTGCGGCAAGCTTACACAACAGCGTGGCTCTTAAACCTTTACTCGATTACAAATAAAATTCGTCGCCACCACTTGGGCGCTTTTTCCAGGTCATTAGCTGCCGTGCTTTCACCCAAAGTTTGATTTCAAAGCCTCTCCCCGTTCCGCGAAGAGAAACAGAAGTGGGGTTTTTAGTATACTTTCAGACTTGACAAACATTCTCTAAATCCCCCATTGATTGAATTCTGAATTCTGACTTCTCATTTAAGTTTTTCGTGAGCAGCCAAAATAATTTTTTCAGTTTCTTCCCAGCTAATACATTTATCAGTTACAGAAACACCATATTTTAATTCTTCTTGTTTACCAGTAATTGGTTGACTACCTTCATACAAATGCGATTCCAGCATCATGCCAACAATTGATGTATTACCATCCACTATTTGCTGAATAATATTTTCTAAGACCGCACCTTGTAATTTGTAATCTTTATTAGTATTGCCGTGGCTACAGTCGATTACAATTCTCGGTGGTAAATTTGCCTGTTTTAATTTCTCTTCTACCAGTTTGACATTTGCTGGATCGAAGTTGGGTTGACTACCACCCCTTAAAATTACATGACCGTAGCCATTACCTTTAGTTTGAAAGACGCTGACCTGTCCGTTTTGATTAATTCCCAGAAAATTATGCGGGTTTCCAGCTGATTGTAGGGCATTCAAAGCTACTTGAATATTGCCATCAGTACCATTTTTAAAACCCACAGGCATCGAAAGCCCACTTGCCATTTCACGGTGAGTTTGTGATTCAGTTGTGCGTGCGCCGATGGCAGACCATGTAATCAGTTCACTGATGTATTGAGGGATGATTGGGTCTAATGCTTCTGTGCCAGCAGGTAATCCCAACGCTGTAATTTTTAATAGTAGCTCCCGTGCAATTAATAAACCTTTCTCTACATGGAAAGAATCATCCATATCTGGATCGTTAATTAACCCTTTCCAGCCTACGGTTGTTCTGGGTTTTTCAAAATACACTCGCATAATTAATAGCAAGTTATCCTTGACTCGCTCGGACAATATTTTCAATCTCTCAGAATATTCGAGCGCTGCTTTTGGGTCGTGGATTGAGCATGGGCCAACTACTATAAATTTCCTGCGATCCTTAAAATTAAGGATATCTTCTATTTCCTGTCTATATGCTAAAACTCTTTGTTCGGCTAATTGTGTTAAGGGTAATTTTGACTTTACTTCATTGGGGGTTAATAAAATGCGATCGTTCTCAATGTTAGCGTTGTCGATATTACTATTAAATAATTTGTTGTGCATGGGGATGCTTTGGCAATTCTATAGACGCACTTCAACTCAAAAGTGTAACACAAACCTATGAAATTTTAAAATAGCTTATTTTCTGCTTGACAAATTTCTAATTAGACTGTAAATGAGTAAAATCATAACTAAAAAAGGGGAAATATTTTCCCCTTTTTCTTTTCTATTGGACTACCGACTTAGTGGTAGTGTATATCATTACTGCCATACAAACACTTTAGCTTCGTATGGCCCCAAGTCAATTATGATGCCATCATCACCAGCTTCGACATCATAATTGCCTGTCCACTCGTGCCATGTCCCAGCGCTAGGAAAGTTAGGAACGTGATAGTCAGCTAGGAAGTTTTCTGAGAAATTTGCAATTACCACTACACGAGAACCTTCATCATTCCAACGAGTATAAGCTAATACTTTTGCTTCAGGATTTTCGTGGATAAAATCGATATTTTCTGTGTAGAGAGCATGATTGCTTTTACGCAGGTTGGTTAAGCCTTTGTATGATTCAAATAAACCACGATTGAGATCGTTACCTAACAGCGTCCAATCGATTTTGGATGATTCAGGTTGTTTAGGTTTATACTCGCCAAATTCTTCTCCCATCCAAATCAAAGGCACACCAACAGCAGTCATTAGGATGGCTACTCCTAATTTGACCCGCCGAAATGCTTCTTCGTCAAAAATCTCACGGTTCCCTAGTTCAACCATGACATGATTATGGTCGTGGTTGGTGAGATAATTTACTACATTGGTAGCACCCAAAAAGCCTTGGCGCTTGCAATCAATGACATCTTTGAGACGCTCTAAATCAAATGTATCACCGCAAATATGTTCGAGAATGCAGTGATAAAAACTATCATGCCAGCAACCATCCATTGGCCCATCTACATTGGTAATGCTGGTAGTTTCAGGAATGTGTTCGGCAACATTATAAAAAGGCTTCATGCTAGCAGTTTTTTTGGCTTCCTGAACAATCCAGTGCATGAAGTCGTAGTTAGCAATTTGCCGTGCCGCATCATAGCGAATACCATCAAGATGATATTCCTGAATCCAAAAACGGATTGTCTCACCAATAAATTTCCAGGCTGGCTTAATATCTAATTTTTCATCATAATGTTCGTAATTAAACTCAGGGCCCCAATTATTATCAGGGTCACGAGGTTCGTGATGATACCAATAATCGTGGTCAATTTGTGTTAATGGAGCAGATGCTTCTGAGTGGTTATAAATACCGTCAAGAATTACACGAATACCTTTAGCGTGACACTCATCAATCAATTTTTTTAACTCAGCAGTCGAACCATAACTTGATTCTGTCGCAAAGAAGTGACGGGGATTATAACCCCAACTATAATCACCAGGGTATTCTTTAAGTGGCATCAACTCAATAGCGTTGATTCCTAGTTCACACAAATAGTCTAACTTTTCAATGACGTGTTTGTACTTACCTCGTGCATAAGGATCGTCCTCGCCACCAGAAAAGTCACCAACGTGCAATTCATAAATTACTAATTCGTGGTCAGCAGGCAAAGGTTTATCATCATGTTGCCAAACATAAGTATCGGTAATCTTTTGACCATCTTTGACTCGGATCACACCATCATCTTTTCCACTTTGTTCGTCTATATCAGTTGCCTGAGGATCTGTAACATCAACCCATTGTTCTGGTTCAAAAAACCATGAATTTGATTGAACGCGGAATTTATATTTATAAACGCCGTCTTCTAGTTCAACACTTGTACGAAAATAACCATCATCACCTCTTTCCATTGGAATTTCTTGCCAGTCAGAAAAAGAACCAATTAATGCAGCTCCTTTGTTGTAAGGTGCAAATAAACTAAATTCAATTGGCTTTGCCATAGAAGTATTTGTAATATCAAGGGTTGATAGAGATATTCTCTGATGCTCAATATAATTTGCAAATCGCTCTAGAGAAATAATTAGCTCGGCAGTGCTTCTATCTTCAGGAATAATTTATGAATTGTTTATAAAAATTAACTATGCTTTTTAATTTTTGGCTGTTTATAGTATTTATTTCTTGACTAAAATACAGATTTATTATGTAGTAAATCTCGCCTATAAAATAATATTAATATGTTTTTAACACTATTATACATACAGCAGTTTTCTTTTATATTAATGTAGTATGAAGCTACGATTTTGAAGACAGAACGTAGAGGTAGAAACTGTTTATATCTGATTTGTAATTCTACATTTGGTATCTTCTTTACTTACAAATTGCTGTAACTGCAAAAAAATCATTAAATAAAACTAATTATTTTTCTGAGATTAAAACACAGCAGATATTTTTGGTAAAAGTTAGGATGTTTTTTACCAAATATCTACTGCAAAATTACTCTTTTTTGTTGTTAGCTTGTTGTAGATAACTTAATAACCAATTTGCTGCCGTCGCCCTGCGAGTTTGCCGAGGCCCAAATTCTCCAATTTTGTAACCTTTGAAACCCAGTTTTTCTTTTAGCATTTGTTTATTTTCGGCAGGAATGGAACGAGTCAGCTTGACAGTTGCGGGGCGAGATTCAATGAAATCTGGTGGTTGTGGATACTCATTATGCCATTCTGGTGCAACTTGGCTAACGTTCCATTGTGCAATTGAGGAGTCATAGCGATAGCCTAAATAATGCCATAGCAACTGGTTGACTGTGGCATCATCAAGTTTATCGTCAAGAATTGCCCAAATTGTTTCCGTATTAAGTGGTGGCAGATTAGACATAAACAATTCAAAATTCCAAGTGGAATAACTGACTACTGATTAAATTACAGCAGTTTTCAGGTAATTTAGACTAGGACTTCAATGAAGAGTATAGTAGTTCAATTACTTGAAAAGTTCGGGAAATATACAAAAAAAGAAAGACTGGGATTAATTTCGCTAGTTGGAGTTAAAAACAGATTGTGTATACACAAACTAGGTAGACTGGAATCGTAAAGATTAGACCAGTCTATGCAGAATTCTACAGCACTGCCAAAGATTATCCGCGCCCATGTATTCATTTCTGGCCGAGTCCAAGGAGTGGGCTATCGCTATTCTACTGTGGATACAGCTAGTCAATTGGGATTAACCGGTTGGGTGCGGAATCTCCCCGATAATCGAGTAGAGGCAGTTTTTGAAGGGGCACGAGAGGTTGTAGATGACATGGTTCGTTGGTGTCACTCTGGGCCACCTGCTGCTGTAGTTAAAGATGTTGTGGTTGAATATGAGGAACCGGAAGGGTTACGGGGATTTGAAGTTAAGCGGGTTGAGTAGGGAGTTAACAAAAGCATAGGAAAGAGAAACTATCCCTTGTACCCTATAAACTATGCTGAAGTGACTTGTATATTCATGGGTTTTTCGTGTTCATGCCTTAAAGCAGTTTACCGCCTGTGAAAAATTTTGATTACAATGCAGATGTCTACTAGGCGGCGTGCTGTCTATCCATGTATATCCAGAAGATACTCAATGAGTAATCAATTAAAAGACTACAATCCCAGCGGCGTAGGTGAAATAAATGGCAACCTCTTAGGTTTGCCCTGCGATTATCAGTCTGCAAACTTGATTGTCTTTGGTGTACCGTGGGAAGTAACTGTTTCCTATGGTGCTGGCACTGCTAATGGCCCACAGCGAATTCTAGATGCTTCGACTCAATTAGATTTGTTCGATTTCGATCACCCTGATGGTTGGAAGCAGGGAATTTTTATGGAAGAAATTCCCCAAGATATTTTAGAGAAAAACACATACTACCGTGCCTTGGCAGCAAAAATTATTGAACGATTAGCCCAAGGTAAACAACTCTCCGATACACCAGATTTAACATCTGTGCTGACAGAAATTAATCAGGCTGGTCAGCAGGTTAATCAATGGCTGTTTGAAAATTGTCAGGCAGCAATTAATAATGGTAAACGAGTTGCAGTCATTGGTGGAGATCACAGTTCGCCTTTAGGTTATTTCCAAGCATTAGCAGCTAAATATCCAAACTATGGCATTTTGCACATTGATGCCCACGCAGATTTACGCGATGCTTATGAGGGATTTGAGTTTTCCCATGCCTCAATTATGTTTAATGCGATGAAAATCGCGCAAATTTCTAAGTTAGTACAGGTAGGTTTGCGTGATATTAGTCATGATGAAGTGCAAATGATTGACCAATCTGATAGTCGCATTATTGCTTATTACGATCCGGCTATTAAGCAAAAGCTTTACTCTGGGATAACTTGGATTGATTTATGCCGAGAAATGATCGGTCATTTACCTGAGTATGTTTATATTAGCTTTGATGTAGATGGTTTAGATCCAAAACTCTGTCCGAGTACGGGTACTCCTGTTCCAGGTGGGTTGGAATTAGAGCAAACTTTTTGTCTTTTCCGAGAATTGGTCAATAGTGGAAGAAAAATTATTGGCTTTGATATCTGCGAAGTCGGTGATGCAGAGTGGGATGGTAATGTTGGAGCGCGGGTAGTTTACAAGTTGGCAAATTTGATGGATTTATCAAACAGAATTCAGGAATCAGGAGTCAGAATGGGCTAAACCTTAGCTATCCGCTAACAGCACTAATTCTGTACGGCTGGCGGATGAATAAGAGAGTTTATAACCCTTGTTAAATCATTCACGTAACGTCATGAAAGAGAAGATTTAGTGGTTTTCAATCAGTGGCGGATCTGTAGCAAGATCCCGCAGGGTATCCACCACTGATTGTTCTGACTCCTGAATTCTGAGTTCTTCTTCAAGCAGAATTGGTATAAGGAACAAACAATCAGTACATCAGCGTCTGTCTCTATATCTCTCAGAATACAGATACTAAAATAATTCCAGCTGATAAAGTTCTGGAATTATATACTTTATTGTCTATTACTGGCTGAATAGTATTTCTTTGTTATATCTTAACTATGAAAATCATGCTAAAAAACTACTTTAACACCAATCAAGGGCGAATTTTCACTGCTTTGATTTTGACTGGAATTTTGTCTGTTGCTAGCGGTTTAACACTTGTCAAAGGTGCGACGGGTGCTTCTGCGAACTTCTCTCTAGAAACAAGCAATGAAGTTCTCAAAGACAATATTAAACCAAACCGCTTGCCACGTCCAGTAGCTAATGCAGTACTGCGAGACTTAGCCCGCAGACAGGGAGTTTTTACTAGACAACTGCAAATTATTGACTACAATCAACAAACTTGGCGCAATGGTTGCTTGGAACTGCCTCAAGCTGATGAATTCTGTACCCAAGCCTTAGTTCCTGGTTGGCGGATTGTGGTATCTAATGGCAAACAAAACTGGGTTTATCATACCAATAATAATGGGCGATCGCTACGTTTAGCTTCGGCAAACACTCCCTCAGAAAATCTCCCAGATCAATTACCTACATCTGTAAAAAATGCTGTTTTACAAGCCGCATCCAGACGTTTGCAACAGCCAATTTCTCAGTTAACCTTCATTGAAGCTCAACAGCAAACTTGGAGAGATAGCTGCTTAGAATTAGCTAATGTTGATGAATTCTGTACCCAAGCTTTGGTATCAGGCTGGCGGGTGGTTGTCGGTGGAGTTGGCCAAACCTTGGTTTATCATACCAATCAAACAGGTTCCGCACTCAGACTGAATCAAAAGGCTAACGAAACTACACTGGGGCCTGTGCAAATTCCAGCTAGTGAGTTACCACCACCGTTAGATCGAGATATAGTATTTCGCCAAATCTCCAGTGGGGGTTTTGCTGGCAGAACCTATGAGACTGTTTTACTCAAAGATGGGCGACTGATTCGCGTGCGGATTGGTGATGCTAATGATTCTGAACGTAGTGTTCGCCGTGTTTCTGTACAACAGGTACAAGAATTTGTGCGATCGCTAAAACGTTCTCAGTTTAGTAAATTTCGGAATTTGAGTTACCCAGCCCCTAGTGGTGCTGCTGATTATATCACCTACACCCTCACCAGCCAAGAAGGTACGGTTCAGTACAATGATATTTCTCAAAATAACCTGCCAAAGAATTTACAGACAGCAGTCAAAGCCTGGAATCAAATTGTAGCCAGCGCACAATCATAAACTTCATTGATGGAATGCCACTCTTTTATAAAGTGATGGGTTTTAAATTTCCCAAATGCTGGCGATGTCTACGACGGGCTACGCCTACGCGCTATCTTGAAAATAAACTTTCAAGATAGCGAAACTAATGAAAGGTGTTTACGGCAATATTTAGTTAAAATACTTATCTAATTCGCCGTTTTGTAAAATACCACATAGGATTAAAATTAAACATGAAGCCAACTGTTAAGTATAAACTACTCAAAAATCAATATTATATTAAATTGTCAATCCCCCAAAAGAAGTATATTCAAAATATTAATCAAGCTTATTTAGTTTAAATTGGGTAAGCAAGTTTGTAGTAAGGACTAAAGTGTTTATTACAAAACCTCTTGTACTAGCTTAGACATTGCACTAGTACAGCACAACAGAAATCTAGCTACTATCTCAATTAACTAGATAAGTTGCTCTGAAAAACTTGTTAAAGGTAGGCAAATTTCCGCCACAGCGAACTAGTCGTTTTTGCTCAACTATACTCGATTGATGTAAAAAATAGCACGCTTAATCAAGTACTATAAACTTAGTAAAAAAATGAGTAATAGTAAATTCTATAAATTTTGGAAAAACAGACTTGTATATTAATCAAACATTAATTACATGGAACAAGTCATTACTTCAATGGCAGATGCTTTGTTAGTAACCAGTAATTCAGGAAAAATAAAAAAAGTAAATCGTGCTGCTCAACAATTATTTGGTTTTGAGGAAAAAGAATTAATAAATCAACCAATCTCACTAATCATTGACGAGGATCAAATTGTAATTAAAGCTATTTATCAAGATTCTTATTTAAAGCGTAATTCCCAGAATCTAGAAGTAGTTTGTCGAACAAAAACTAGAGAAAAGCTGTTGATTGCTTTTTCTTGTTCAGTAATTCCCAAAAGAACAGAAGGACTAGAAGATATTGTCTACATTGGTCGGGATATTACTGCTTGGCAACGCCGGGAACAGCGTACAAGTTCTCAGTATTCTATTACTCGCATATTATCAGAATCACAGAGCATAAAGCAGGGAATTCCCCAAATTTTGCAGTCGATTTGTCAAAATTTGGGATGGGATTTAGGCGAACTTTGGACAGCAAGCCAATATATTGGCACTTCCGTACAAGGAGATAGTCTCAATGCAGTACTAAGGTGTGTGGAAATTTGGTCAAGTCGATTAGTTTCTGTCCGAGAGTTTAAAGCAATCACCTGGCAAACTACTTATACACCTAGTGTTGGCTTACCTGGTCGAATTTGGATCAGACGTTTGCCTTTGTGGATTAAAGATATCACAGTAGATGGAGATCAAAGGCGATCTCTACCGGCTGCGGAGGCTGGATTGCACGCAGCTTTTGGCTTCCCCATTTTAGACGATAGTGAAATCTTAGGAGTGATGGTTTTCTTTAGCCGGGAGTTACTACCAAAAGATAAAGACTTATTGCAAATGATGGGTTCTATTGGTAGCCAAATTGCCCAATTTATCAAACGCAAACAAGCAGAAGATGCTCTTGTAGAAAGTGAAGAAAGATATCGAGATTTATTTGAAAATGCTAATGACTTGATTCAATCTGTCAATCCATCTGGTCGTTTTTTGTATGTCAATCGTGCATGGCGAGAAACTTTGGGATATAGCGAAGCTGAAATTGCAAATATGAGTGTTTTCGATATTATACATCCAGAGTTTAAACAACACTGTTTGCAAAGATTTTATCGTGTTTTATCAGGAGAAAAGCTTGGGCAGGTAACGGCCACATTCGTTACTAAAGACGGTCAAACAATCTTTCTAGAAGGTAATATTAATTGTAAATTTGTCGAAGGTCATCCAACTGCGATTCGCGGCATTTTTCGCAATATCACCCAACGACTAGCAGCAGAAGAAGCGTTGCGCCATCAGCAGGAAGAAACCGAACGTTTATTGCTGAATATTTTGCCAGCTGCAATTTCTAGAGAAGTGAAAGAACAACCAGCTAGTATTGCGAAAGACTTAGCTGATGTCGCAGTTTTATTTGCAGATATCGTTGGCTTTAGCGAAATTGCTACTTCTATAAGTGCAATTCAACTGCTGAACCTACTCAACTCAATTTTCTCAGCTTTCGATCGCCTCACCGAACGATATAGTTTAGAGAGAATCAGAACCATTAACGATGCTTATGTGGTAGTTAGTGGCTTACCTACACGCTGCCCAGATCGTGCTGAAGCGATCGCTCTGATGGCACTGGATATGCAAACTGCGATCGCTCTATTTAATATTGAGAATAACCAAAATTTCAGCATCCGTATCGGCATCCATAGCGGTTCGGTAGTAGGGGGAGTAATTAATCCGAATAAGTTTACTTATGAACTCTGGAAAGACACAGTAAACATCGCTAATTGCATGGAATCTCAAGGTATTGCTGGTAAAATCCAGGTTACAGAAAATACTTATAAGTGCTTGTGTGATGAATTTGTATTTGAAAAACGAGGCGAAATTGAAGTTAAAGGCAAAGAGAAGATGAAAACTTATTTGTTGATTGGACGGAAGGAATAAGGATATTGGGAAAGAGGAGGCAAGAGACAGGAGGCAGAAGTTCTTTAATTTATAATTTTGAATTTTGAATTGATTTCTCCCCCTGCTCCCCTGCCTATTCCCCTAGTGAGTATTCGGAATGATCCGACCACAGGGATAAGTCGCTGTTTGCTGTGAAGCACTTTCAGCAACTGCTGCTGGAACCCGATCTGATGGTCGGGTTTTAGCTGCTAGATAGTCTTTTTGCAGTTTCTCTAAAATGGCTTCTCGCCTGTCATATATACGCTTCAGGGGACGAGGTTGGCATTTGTTAAGAACATACGCTGTCACCAGTGGTAGAGCGATCGTACTATCGGTATAACAAACAATTGTGTTAGGTAACTCATCCGGGTCAATTTTACCCCAGCTGACGGCTTCCGATGGGGTTGCTCCAGATAAACCGCCTGTATCTGGACGCGCATCAGTAAATTGCACAAAGTAATCGTGTCCTCGTTCTTCTAACCCTAAAACCTCGTGAAGTTGCGGTTGGGTTTGTAGCAAAAAGTTCTTAGGGCTACCACCACCAAGAATTACAGCAGCACTTTTACCTCCTGATTCACGGGCATCATATGCGATCGCTGCTGTCTCATTCACGTCAATTGATGGATCTATTACCAACTGCGAACCTTCCAATGCTAAAGCCGCCACGTTCATCCCAATTGAGCTATCTCCTGGAGAAGATGTATAAATCGGTACGCCATATTCATAAGCTGTAGCGAGTAAGCAGGAATGCTGCACACCCAATTGCTTTTCTACTTCTCGGACATATTTACCTAGTAAATGGTGAAACTCAGCCGTTCCCATCCGCTTTTGAAACGCTTCTCCTTGGAGAATCTTGCGGATGAACGCATCAGTTTCTAGCAGCACATCGTAACCAAAAATAATGTCATAAATGCGGATCGTGCCTTCTTGACGCAGTTTCACATCATCCAAAAACGGATTACCAGCAAAGAGTTCAAAACCTAAACCGTAGTGCATATCGTGGTAAAGATTTGCACCAGTGCTAATCATCCAGTCAATAAAGCCGTTGCGAATTAAGGGTGCAAGCGCTGAAACCCCAAATCCTGCTGGCGTCATCGCACCGGAAAGGCTAACTCCCACCGTGACACCTTCTGTTAGTACATCGCGACTCAGTAGTTGGCAGATTTCCCGCAACCGCGCTGAGTTGTAAGCGGTGAAGTATCGATCGATCAAATCCACCACATTGATATCATTTGATATAGGTGTGGGTGCAATTTTTTGACCCAGCTGTTTAGACATTTTGGCACTCCGAACAGTAAACACGCCGAATCTAATAGTATCTAGCTTTCACCCAAAGTGACAGCAATACTTTTTTACTACTAACTTGAATCTCCAGTGAGGTATTCATCCGGTTGAGTCATTTCCTCATACTCGCGGATCTTAAAATCAGTATCGCACTGGAGAAACCTCTAGATGTCTCTTGTGTAAAACAACACCCTTCGGAACTTGTGGTCAATTTTTTCGTTTAACTGACCCAAAAGCATTTGGATAACATCTTTGCGGTTTACGTATTCTTGAATATGTAAAGCTAAAGTTCTATCAAT
Organism: Nostoc sp.; assembly: GCF_036917355.1. GTDB lineage: Bacteria > Cyanobacteriota > Cyanobacteriia > Cyanobacteriales > Nostocaceae > Nostoc. The sequence continues at coordinate 46,674 of NZ_JBALDP010000013.1, read as the reverse complement.
CTCACGAATTTTTTCAGTATTTATTGCTTCTTCTTCGAGAGCTTTTTCAATTTGAGTAATCGAATTTGAAATTCGATTCATTTTGCTGATGACGGTAACAGTTACACCAGAAAGAACAGAAGCACTAACAAGAATTCCCAAAAAAATACCAGTACTTTCTAGAGTTAGTGTTATGCCTGCGGAATTGATAACAGCTATTTCTGATTTTGAATTAATCATTTTAAATATTAAAACTAAGTGTGATTACACCTCATAAGACGTAATCGCATTATTCTTTGATGATTGCTTCCCAGATTTTTAATTTGCAATTACCTAATGAAAAAGCTAATCTAAATTGTAAAGTAAAAGGCGAAATTCCTTCTGAGAGGATGTTTTAAAAGTGGGGAGGGGTTGTAAGAAAGCTCACAAGGCTTAAGCTGAGATTTGTAGATACCAGCACCTTGTGAGTAAATGACTAAAGCATATCCTAGCAACCTGACATGGGAACAGTGGGAACTAATTGCTGACCTATTTCCCAGTACCAAACCAGGTGGTCGTCCCCGCAAATTAGCCATGTATGCCGTGGTTAATGCAATTCTTTATGTATTGTGTGAGGGATGTACGTGGCGAGGCATACCGGGTGATTTTCCACCGTGGCAAACCGTTTATGGCTATTTCTGGAGGTGGCGGAAAGATGGAACTTCGTTGAAGATTCATGACAAACTTTATCGGTGGACACGAGTGGCTGTAGGACGCGATCCAAGTCCCTCAGAATCAGCAGTTGATAGCCAGTCTGTGGAAACGGCAACAATGATTTCTCAAGACGTAGGTTACGACGCAGGTAAAAAAATACATGGGCGTAAACGACATTTGTCAGTGGATATGTTGGGATTAGTTTTACGAGTTTTAGTGACTGCTGCCAGTGTTCCAGAATGCGAGGGAGGGAAGAAAGTCCTCCACCAAGTTCATCTAATGGGGGACAAGGTTCGGCGGTTAAATACTATTTGGATGGATGGGGGATATAGAGGAGAAGATTTTATACATTGGGTCATGGATATGTTTCAAAGGACATGTGGAGATTGTTCTCAGACCCCTAGAGAAGAAGGGTTTTGTACTCCTACCAAAGCGTTGGGTAGTGGAAAGAACGTTTGGATGGCTTAATTGGTGCCGACGCTTGAGCAAAGACTATAAAAGATTACCGGAAACCTCGGAGACTTTTATCTATATTGCAATGATTCGTATTATGCTCAGACGACTGGCTTGATTATTTACTAGCTTTGACTTTTAAAACATCCTCTAAGCCTTGTGAGCTTTCTTACAACCCCTCCCCACTTTTAAAACATCCTCTAACAGACTTTGAAGGCATAGAAAAAACAGTACGTAGTCAAATATTAGAACTAGTCAGCCCAGAAATAGCCCTTTTTCTTAAATCCTGTTGGCATAACGAGTGAGGGCTAGATGGATTAGTCTTACCCTAGCTCGGATAGTACCACTTTCTTTCAAACTCCATTACCCATCAAGCAAGTCCACTTGTCAATAGGGTTTGAGACGCGCTAACCCTGTCTTTACAATCTCTTAACAAGATATCAGGAAATACATCGATGCAATTCAGACATAATTTCAAGAAAATATTACCATGATAATCGTTATTTTTTTGATGGATTGTCATTTTCTAAAGATAAAAAATCAGACTAATTTATTTGAATAAATGCTGGTCAATAGTTTTTGGTTTTTTACTATCCAATATTTCATATCTAATTTTGAGTTTTAATAACACAATTAGAACTCAAAATACCAACTATCAATATAATACAGTGGACATGAAAAATACAAACATTATTTTCATTGATTCTTCAGTAATTAATTACGAACTATTACTTGAAAATCTAGTATCAACAGTAGAGATAGTTATCCTCGATCGCTACCAGGATGGGGTAGAACAAATTACCGAAGTACTATCACAGTGTCGTGAAGTTGAAAGTGTACACATCATCTCTCATGGCTCCCCTGGTTGCCTCTACTTAGGTAACACCCAACTTAGCCTCAGCACATTGCAACGCTACGCTCAAGAACTACAAACCTGGTCTTCTCATCTCTGCGTTTCTCCATCTCTATTACTCTATGGCTGTAACGTTGCTGCTGGAGACGCTGGAGAAGAATTTATTCAAAAGTTGTACAAGTTGACAAAAGCTAGCATTGCTGCTTCTGCCAATCTCACAGGGAATGCTGTTTTAGGCGGAGACTGGAATTTGGAAATCAGTCGAGGTGAGGTGACAACTGTTCAGATATTTAAACCAGAAATATTAGAGACTTACAACTTTGTTTTAGCTTCTTCCAATGACAACTTTGCCAACCGAATTGTACTTTCTGGTAACTCAGGCAATAGTACAGGCAATAACGTAGGAGCCACAAGTGAATCAGGCGAACCAATTCAATCAGGAACCACCAACTCAGTCTGGTGGAGTTGGACTGCTCCCGCTTCTGGAAACGTTGTTTTTAATACTATAGGTAGCGGGTTTGATACTTACCTTGATGTTTACACAGGTAATGCCGTCAACAGTTTGACCCTGGTTGCTGCTAACGATGATCTTGCGGGTGGAAATACTGCTAGTCAGGTGAGTTTCACAGTTACTGCCGGAACAACTTATCACATTTCCGTAGATGGTTATCAAACTAATACGGGTAATATTACCTTGAATTACTCTTTTACCTCTGGTGCTACTACTAATACTGCTCCGACACTCACTGATAGCGTTGTTACCCTCAATTCAATCAACGAAGATCCAGGCGCACCTTCTGGGGCAGTGGGTACCTTAGTCTCCTCATTGGTCAAACTTGGCGGAAACATCAGCGATCCTAACAGTGGGGCGGTAACTGGTATAGCTATTACTACCGCGAACACCATCAGCGGTTCCTGGTGGTACAGCACTAATAATGGGCAAAACTGGTATAGCGTGGGTACAGTGTCCAATAGTAGCGCCCGCCTGTTGGCAGCAGACGCTAACACTCGTGTTTATTTCCGCCCTTCTTCCAACTTCAACGGTACTATCAACAACGCCATCACCTTTCGGGCTTGGGATCAAACTAGTGGAACAAATGGTGGCTTGGGTAACACAAATACTAATGGTGGCTCCAGTGCTTTTAGTAGTACTACTGACACAGCAGCAATTACGATTAATGCTGTCAATGATGCACCTGTAATTGCGCCGATTTTTTTCAATATTCCTGAGAATCTTAGCAACGGTACAATTATTCGGACGTTGACGGCTACCGATGTTGATAGCAATACTACCCTCTCTAACTGGGCGATTGCCAGTGGGAATATAGATACAGATGGGGACGGCAATCAAGCTTTCAGTATAAACCCCAATACCGGAGAGTTGGCTGTCAATGATATCGATGACCTTAATCCCCAAACTAACCCCACTGTAAATCTACAAGTCAACGTTAGCGATGGTATTGTAACCAGTGCAAACGAAAACGTGAATATCAAGGTCTTACTGAATCCTGGCGACCTCGACTTTAACTTTGGTAATGGTGGTACAGTATCTACCAAATTTGGTAATGGCGGAAGTGCCTATAGTGTTGCAATTCAGCCGGATGGCAAAATCGTGGCAGTGGGTTATGTTTACATGAACAACAATAACGTCAGTGCCCCTGACTTTGCTTTAGCACGCTATAACCCTGATGGCAGCTTAGATACCAGCTTTGGCAATAGTGGTACAGTTACTACTCATGTAGTAGGTACTTCCAGCGATTTTGCTTATGGTGTTACTCTTCAGTCCGACGGTAAGATTATTCTTGCTGGTTATAGTTGGGGAGACAGCACACAACCTAACCAACCAGATTTTGCTCTCACACGTTACAACGCTGACGGTACCTTAGATACTAGCTTTGGCAATGGCGGTAAAGTTATTACCAACTTTGGTCAAGACTTCGGTCATAACGTCTTGCTTCAGCTAGATGGCAAAATTATTTTAGCGGGGTACATCGGCAATGGTAATGCAGATTATATTCTACTACGTTACAACACCGATGGTAGTTTAGACACAAGCTTTGGTAATGGTGGCAAAGTTAACGGTACAAAAGGCTATGCAGTTGCCATTCAGCCCGATGGTAAGATTGTTGTTGGCGGAAAAGATTCCAATGGCAGTGATATTAAATTTGCCCTAACACGCTATAACACTGATGGTAGCCTGGATACAAGCTTTGGCAATAGTGGTAGAGTTGTGGCTGCGATAGGTACTGTCGGTCAAGAAATCCATGACATTGCAATTCAGCCTGACGGCAAAATTGTTGCTGCTGGAGAAGTATGGAAGTACGTGGATGGTACTAGCTATAATCAACATGACTTAGCTATTGCCCGTTTTAACACAGATGGGACTTTTGACGCTAACTTTGGCGATGGTGGTAAAGTTATTACACCTCTTAGCACTAACACTAGTGACCATGCGAATAGTCTGTCTATTCAGTCAAATGGCAAAATTGTTGTTGCTGGCTATATTGAGAGCGGAAATACTGGCATTAATCGTACCGCTGTTTTATTAACTTACAATCCTGATGGAACTTTAGATAGTAGCTTTGGCACAGGCGGTCAAGTTATAACCTCAATTACGACTAGATACGATTCTGATGTTATTGCAACTCAATCGGATGGCAAGATTGTTATTGTAGGCAATATCGATGGCTACTTTGCAGTAGCACGCTATCTCGGTGTTTCTAACATACCACCTGCGATCGCCAATTGGCCCGAATATGCTGCTAGTTACACTGAAAATGCCCCTGAGATATTAATTGCAGAATCAAATATAACTGTTACTGACCCAGATTCTGCCAACTTCCACACTGGCAAATTGACTGTTCGTATCAAAAACGGTGGTAGCAGCGATGACCGTCTTGGTATCCGTAACGAAACTCAAATTAATCTCAACGGCAATATCATCAAGTACGGTACTGTCGAAATCGGTACTTTCTCTGGAGGTACTGGAACTGAAGATTTGGTAATTAACCTGAATAGCAACGCAACACCTATTACTGTTGAAGCTTTACTGCGTAATGTTACTTACGCTAATTTTTCAGAAAATCCATCAACCACTCCTCGTACTATTGAAGTTGTTCTCACAGATGGTGATGGTGGTATTAGTACTGCGGTGACTAGAACAATTAATGTTACCGCTGTTAATGATGCCCCAGCTATTTCTAACTTACCTAGTGTTACTCTTAATGAAGATACTTCAGTCACAATTGCTGGCATTGTTGTTAACGATCTTGATGCCGGAAATTCCCTCCTTAGCGTTACTCTCACAGCAACTAAAGGTACAGTTACAGTCAAAACCGATGTATTTGATGGTTTAACCTTAACTAGTATCAACAACAACAGTAGCAGTAATGTCACTTTCACTGGTACTGTTACCCAAATTAATGCCACCCTCGCTGATATCGCTGGACTGACTTACCAAGGTAACACCAATGTCAATGGTGCTGATATCCTCTCTATTGTTGTGAATGATGGCAATACAGGGGGAAGTACTTCTCAAAACCTGCCAATTACTATTAACTCAGTCAATGATGCTGCTGTGATTACCGCAGGTCAAAACTTTAGCATTAATGAAAGTATTGCCAATGGTACAGTGGTTGGCACTGTAGCTGCAACAGATGTAGATGGCAGCACATTTTCCAACTGGACAATTATTGATGGTAACTTGGATAGCGATCGCGATGGTCAGGTTGGCTTTAACATCAACTCCACCACAGGAGAAATTACTGTCAACGATAGCGACGACCTCGACTTTGAAACTAACCCCATTTTTGAGTTGCAAGTCACCGTCAGCGACGGCATTAACACTAGCAGCGTACAAACTGTCACAGTTACACTTCAAGATGTGAGTGAAAATATTTTAGATGGTACGCGTTCAGCAGATAAGCTGACAGGAAGCCTAGCTGATGATATCATCTACGGCTATGAAGGCAGCGATCGTCTTTATGGAGAAACAGGCAAAGATACTATCTATGGTGGTATCAGCAATGACTCTCTCTATGGTGGTACAGGTAATGATGTCCTCGACGGTGGTGATGGCAATGATTATCTCTACGGTCAAGATGGCCACGATCGCCTCATCGGTAATGCTGGCAATGACTATCTTGATGGTGGTGTAGGTGATGATACCCTCGACGGTGGCAATGGCACTGATTCTCTCAATGAATTAGGTGATGTCAACTTTACTCTGACTAACACTCAACTTTCTGGCTTAGGTAGTGATGTTCTCATTAGTATTGAAAAAGTAATCCTAACTGGTGGTATTACTGGTAATATTTTAGATGCTTCAGCCTTCACTTTTGGTAGCGTCTCTCTTTATGGTGGTGACGGCAACGATACCTTGTTCGGTGGTTCTGGCAATGACACCTTGGATGGAGGTTTAGGAGATGATAGCTTGATTGGTGGAATCGGTAATGACATTTACACTGTAGACAGCATCAGCGACTCTATTCTTGAATCCTTCAATGCAGGCACAGATTTAGTCAAGTCTTTGGTAAGTTGGTTGTTAGCAGATAACCTGGAAAACTTGACCCTGACTGGAAGTAGAGCAATTAATGGTATTGGTAACAACCTTAATAACATCATCATAGGAAATACTGCTGCTAACGCCTTGAATGGATCTGATGGCAACGATAGTCTAATTGGTGGTTCCAGCAATGACACTTTATTCGGCGGTTCTGGCAATGACACCCTGGATGGAGGTGTGGGAATAGATAATCTCAATGGTGGAGTCGGTGATGACATTTACACTGTAGACAACCTGAATGATAGTATTACTGAAGGCTTAGATGCAGGTACAGATTTAGTTAAGTCTTCCGTAAGTTGGGTTTTAGCAGGTAACATGGAAAACTTGACCCTAACTGGAAGTGGGGTAATCAATGGTACTGGTAACAGTCTCAATAATATCTTGACTGGAAATACTGGCGCTAACATCTTGAATGGAGTTGATGGCAACGACAGCCTTATTGGTAGTTCAGGTAATGACAGCTTGTTCGGCGGTGCAGGCGATGACACTTTGGATGGAGGTGCAGGGACTGACAGTCTTAATGGTGGAGTCGGTAATGACATTTACATTGTAGACAACCTGAACGATAGTATTGCCGAAGGCTTAGATGCAGGCATAGATTTAGTCAAGTCTTCGGTTAGTTGGGTGTTGGGAAATAACCTGGAAAACTTGACCTTGATTGGAACCGGAGCAATCAATGGTACTGGCAACAGCCAGAATAACATCCTGACTGGAAACACTGGTGTTAACACGTTGAATGGAGTTGATGGTAATGATAGCTTAATTGGTGGTACTGGCAATGACACCTTGTTCGGTGGTGTCGGCGATGATCTACTGAGTGGTGGAACTGGTAAAGATGTATTGACTGGTGGAATTGGTCGAGATAGCTTGTACCTGACTGATACACGCACTGGAGGCTATGATATTATTGCTGATTTTACTGTTGGAGATGATACTATCTTTGTTTCCAAGGCAGAATTTGGACTTAGCCAATCTCAAAATACTTCTCTTGAGGCTAGCTTATTTCGACTTGGTGCTAATGCTGCAACAGCAAGCGATCGCTTCATCTACAATCAAACTACGGGCAACCTATTCTTTGATAAAGATGGACTTGGTGGTACAGCACAAGTTCAAATAGCCCAATTCTCGAATCAGGCAATTCTTACTAATGCAAATATTACTGTGATTGCCTAATGAAAACTATATTGTCCACTCTCAGAATGAGGGAGAGGAACAAATCTGTTTTCATGAAAGCGCTATGTGATTTCCCATTGTGAATACTTGGCGATAAAATTTACACCATATTCTCTCGAAAGAAGGCTTGTGACAACACCACAGACTTACACCCGTCCGTAAAGCTGACCCAAACCTGCCACTGCCCCAGGTATGCGTTCCAGTAAGGCTCCCGATCAGCAACACCAACAGCCTCGCCAACCTTGGAAACTAACTCACTGTAGAACAAGCCAGCGCTATCCAAGCCTTGCTGCATTTTCAGCTTCAGCCCCTTCCACCCTTGGGTAGCAGGACTCTCAGCTTCATTTAATGCTTGGGGAATTGATTGCGATGTGTCAGTGAGTGGTGTCTGTATATCTTTATTATTAGTGACTGTAACGGGACAGTAAATTTATTTGCGTGTTTTCAACCCTTAGCAGGCTGGCGGCATGTGGATGCTCCCAATGATTAATTGCGTCAGGAATTACGCAACTGGCACAGCGCGATCGCAATTTTATAGTATTTACGTACTAGGCTAAGAGTTCTGGATTTTTTAGGTTGTACTTACTGAGAGAGGCTTTCCGAGTGCAACAAGTCTAATTAAATCTGCGGCTTTTTCGCCGATCATAATAGTGGGGGCATTCGTATTTCCAGTAGTGATTGTTGGCATGATGGATGCATCCACGACACGCAACCCTTCAATCCCATGTACCCGCAGTTCTGGGTCTACAACTGCCATTGGATCGGTACCCATTTTGCAGCTGCCGACTGGATGATATACCGTATTGCAAACTTCTCGAACATAAGCAACGAGTACTTCATCGCTCTGCTTATCTTTACCAGGAGCGACTTCCTCACCGCGAAATTCATCAAAAGCACTTGCATGGAACAAATCACGCGTTAATTTAATCCCAGCAACGAGCTTTTGCACATCGGCTTCACTTTGCAGAAAGTTTAGCCGAATCATCGGTGCATCTTGGGGGTCGGATGAACGCAAACTGACACTCCCAATATTTTGGGGATGGGTCAAACAGACTAGACTTGTGAATCCGAAACCAGAGTGAGCATACTCAGGGGGGGCAAACACAATGGGGCCGAAGAGAAACTGTAAATCTGGTGCAGCATCCACATTACCCTGAGTATGCAAAAACAAGCTAGCTTCCGCAATACTACTGCTGCTGGCTGTGTGTAAATCCTTAGTTGCTTCATATACCACGGGTACGACAGGGTGATCCTGAAGATTTTGACCGACACCCGGCAACTCAACTAGTACCGGAATTCCTAATGCTTGCAGGTGTTCTGCATTCCCAATGCCAGAAAGCATCAACAGCTTAGGTGAATCGAACGCGCCAGCACTTAAAATCACTTCCTGGTTAACTCTGACTTGATGCAGCGTTCCCTCGTGCAGGTATTCCACGCCAACGGTGCGCGTGTCCTCAAACAACAATCGAGTCACCAAAGCTTTTGTGATTACAGTCAAATTGGGACGCTGGAGAATGGGTAAGAGGAAAGCGCCTGCGGCACTGTGACGCTTACCATCCTTGATTGTCAACTGATAGAGTCCTGCACCTGACTGCTGCATTCCATTGGCATCAGGATTATTGGGATATCCCATTGCCACTGCTGCATCGACAAAGCGTTGGGATACCACAGCAGGGGCAATGAGATCGGTCACACTCAATTCCCCGTCAACCCCGTGGTATTCTGACGCGCCGCGTTGCTGATGCTCGGATTTCTTGAAATAAGGCAGTACATTCTGGTAACTCCAGCCGGGATTCCCCAATGACTGCCAACGATCGTAATCGTGATGATTGCCCCGCATATAAATCATGAAATTAATCGAACTGCTGCCACCCAAGACTTTGCCACGAGGACAAAAGATTTGGCGATCGTTGAGGTATGGTTCTGGCTCAGAGAAGTATGCCCAGTCAACTTCGGAGCCGAGTAAGCTGACGCATTCTGCCGGGATTTGAATTTCCGGTTTAGTATCTGGGTTGCCAGCTTCGAGTAATAACACAGTTGTTTCACTGTTTTCTGTCAGACGGTTGGCGACTACACAACCTGCCGAACCTGCACCAATTACAATGTAGTCATATTGAGTCATAACATCCTCCTTTTCGGTTGTTTGTATGAATTATGTTTGTGCGATCTGGTTTGCTGCCTCATGTATCACTGGACAATAGCTAACGCGGATTTAACTTTGCTGAAAAACCGATCGGGTTGTTCAAACTAGGAAAAATGCTACTTGAAGATTCAACTTTTTCTACAAGCTTGCCGCATCAAGATACAGTTTTTTTTATACACCTCTATAGTTCCAGACTGCGGGTTATCTAATTTTTTACTCAGGAGGATGCCAGCAGTAGAATCAGCAGAAGCAGGTAAGGAAATTATGCGATTTTATTTTGAAGGTGGAACAAATAAGGGACTGCGCTCACAGTCAAAGCTCACTAATACTTTCGACGCTTATATGTTCATCACCAGTGCTGAACATATAATCGAATACGCTTGGGTTAAGGGCTAGTGGCAACAATTTTGAGTTTTAGAGACGCGATAAATTGCCGTCTCTACAAGTGTTTTTGGCTTATCTGAACTGTATTGACATATAACCCTCTCTCTACTATCTTTGTGTAAAGCAAACTTAGATATTGCAACTAAATTGCTATCAATATTTAGCTAAATTAATTTGGGCGTTGCTGAGTAAAAGTATGATTTTTTTTCACGCACAGACGTAGAGAGTAAGAGTTTGAGAAATGGAATTTTTAATTTTCATACCTCAATTCAGCAACGCCTTAATTGGTCTGAGTTAAATATATGCAATTAACTTTAACTTGTCGTCCACTCAGAGTTGAAACTTCTGCTCAATACAATGATTGATGAATCAGTTCATCTCAAAATGGAAGATTGGCTCAAACTTTAGTTGGAATCCAAATTCAAACCTTAGTAGGATTTTTTTGGCAAAGGTATTGTCACTTCAAGCGCTCTAATAAACGATCGCCAACTCGCAATGAATTAGCGATAATGGTCAGCGTGGGGTTGACGGCGGAACTGGATGGAAAGAAGCTGGCATCGACAACATAGAGATTATCCACATCATGGGTACGGCAATTAAGATCCAGTACGGAGGTTTTTGGGTCTTCTCCAAAACGACAAGTACCGCATTGATGACCAACCGATTGCAGTGGCATCATATTGCGGGGATAGAGGCTAAATGGAATACAGTGTTCTGCTCGATCGACCTGCTTGAGAACACCTACCCAGCGTTTTGCTAGGCGATCGCTTGCTTCTAAATTGTTGGGTTTATAGTTTAAGTAAAGGCGCTCTTTTTCTACCCGCACGCGATTCTCAGGATCGGGTAAGTCTTCTGTTTGCAACCACCAGCCAACTGTACGATCGGCAACTGTTTTCAGTTCTGCCCCTGGTCGCAGCCTTAATAGTGGAGCCATCAGTGCGGGAACTTCGGCGGGTAGCATATCTGCCAAGACGTTGCCAGTATTTTGTACCAAGCCCATTGGGTAGGGAAAATCGGATTCGCCCCAATAAAAATCACTAATGGCGATCGTTTTTTGATAAACAGAAAGATTGAGTTTTGTATTTAGTTGCACCATTGCCATGCAAACATGTTTCATCAGGTTACGCCCCACCCAATCGGAACTGTTGGCCAATCCATTGGGATGTTGGTCATTGTGCGATCGCAATAATAATGCTGCTGAGTTAATCGCACCGCAAGCAACTACAACAATATCACCTGTAAAGAACTGAGTTTCACCGTCAATTTCAGCTTCTACGCGGGTGACTTCTCGACCAGACCGACTTGTATGTAACCGTGTGACTTTGGCTTCAGTCAGTAAAGTAATATTTTCATTATGGCGAATGTGTTGAATACAGTTAACTTCAGCATCGGCTTTACCTTGAGTTAAACAAGGAAAGCCATCGCAGGTATTACAACGAATACAGTTCCCCAGGCTTTTATCTACTTCATTAAGTTTCAATCCCAACGGCAGATTAAAGGGATGCAAACCAGCTTGTCTCAGACCGTTAACAAGTTCCTGTATTCGGGGTTCATGGTGTACGGGAGGATGAGGATAAGGTAAACTCCTAGCTGCCTCGGTGGGATCGATACCTCCTTGACCGTGGACATCATAAAGCTGCTCTGCTTGAGTGTAGTACGGTTCAAAGTCGCGGTATTTTAATGGCCATGCTGGTGAAATGCCGTCCTTGTGTTCCACCTCTTCAAAATCGCGTTCCCGTAATCGCAACAAAGCTGCACCATAAACTTTGGTATTACCACCAACCCAGTAGTTCGTTGCTGGACGGAAGGGTTTATGGTTTACGTCATACCACTGCTCTGGAGTGTGATACCGTTCTTTTTGGTAAACTTCCAGCGCACTCCAGTTTTCCTTTTCTCGCGGTAAAAATTTACCCCGTTCCAAAATTAAAATTTTCTTGCCACTGGGTGCAAGATGATAGGCTAAAGTGCCACCACCCGCCCCAGTGCCGATAACGATCGCATCATAATGAGTGTTCGTTGTCATGATTGTTCTCCTGGAATTGGCAGAGAGTCGCTCAAATCGATTTTGCCGTTACGATTGTAGTCACAGCGAAAAATACAGCGTTTGTGATTGGCGTGATGCAATTTGGCACACTTGACGGCGCGTTTGCCAAATAGATATTGATATACTCCTGATGCCAGCAACATCCCCGCAGGTGGCACAATTACATATAACCAAAATGCTGTCCAAATGTGGGCAGGGAAAGCAGAAGCCAGACTGCGGGCAGGGTTCATGCCAAAGCCAGATAGAGGAGCTTCAAAAAAAACGTAAAGCATTACCAGAAATCCGGCAAATAGACCTGTAAACCGATTGAGTTTCTGGTTGTTACTAGTTAGCAAAACAGTCATCATCATTACAAATGCAATGACTAGTTCGCCCAATACAGCCACAATCCACCCTGATGTTCCTGGCACGGTGACGATGTAATTCACTGGGGCTTTAGTGAACACTTGACCCAGCAATAATGCCACCAAATAAACCCCCAATAAGCCGCCTAAACACTGAAACAGAATGTAAAAAATAGCATCCTGACGTTTGACTTTTCCCAGACGATAGAATGTGAGCGTGACAGCAGGATTCATGTGTGCGCCGGATTGCTTGCCCCAAGGCGAATAAATCAGGGTAATTGCCGTCAATCCCATAACTACACCAATTAAAAATCGGCGCAAATCGCCATTGGGAATTGCTTGATGAATCGGGGAACCAGGATACTGAAATACACAGGTAAATACTCCGGCAGCAATCAGAAATAATCCCAGTTGTGCTGCTTCCATTAAGTATTCTGGTAAATGCTTTCTAAATGTTTCCATGCTGCTCTTGCGCTCGGTGTTCAGCATTTTGGAGAATTAGCGCGGCGACTAATCCTGTCCAGCCTGTTTGATGACTGGCTCCAATACCCGCCCCGTTATCTCCGTGAAAGTATTCGTGGAACAGAATATAGTTGCGCCAATGGGGATCGGATTGAAATATTTCCAGACCGCCATATACTGGGCGACGACCGGCAGGATCTTGCTCAAAAATCGCAACTAGACGATGAGAAAGCGCGATCGCTACTTCCTTTAATGTCATTTCTTCCCCGGAACCTGTGGGATATTCTACCTTCAAGCTATCTCCGAAGTAGTCATAAAACTTCCAGAGTGCTTCAATAATTAAGTAGTTTACCGGGAACCAAATCGGGCCACGCCAGTTAGAGTTACCGCCAAACAAACCTGTGGTAGATTCGGCGGGTTCGTAACGAACGCAGTAATCATGTTCGCCTTGATGTAATACATAAGGATCTTTGAGGTGATACTTGGAAATGGCGCGAATTCCGTAATCGCTCAAGAATTCATTCTCGTCGAGCATCCGTTGCAGAATACGTTTTAACTTTGTCTGGTAAGCGATCGCTAACAGCCTTCTTGCACCTACCCCCGGTGTTTCCATGCAGGCGACATTATCTTTTAAATCTGGGCGATTGCGAATGAACCATTGCATACGACGCTTAAAGCCGGGAAAACGCTCTAAAGTTTCTAATTCCAGTACTGTGACAGCGTAGAGGGGAATTAACCCAACCATTGAGCGTACTTTCACCGGAAATTGCCGTCCATCAGGTAAATGCAGCGCATCGTAGTAAAAGCCGTCTTCTTCATTCCACAGCGAAATGTCTGCATTACCAATGCCGTCAATGGCATCGGCAATGTAGAGAAAATGCTCGAAGAACTTGCTGGCAATGTCTTCGTAGGTAGAATCTTCTTTGGCGAGTTCCAGGGCGATCGCTAGCATATTTAAACAGTACATTCCCATCCAGCTTGTACCATCTGCTTGATTGAGATGTCCGCCTGTGGGCAATTCCTTGCTGCGGTCAAATACCCCTATGTTGTCCAGCCCCAAAAATCCACCCTGAAAGACGTTTTTACCTTCTACATCTTTGCGATTTACCCACCAAGTAAAATTCAGCAGCAGCTTGTGAAAGACCTTTTCCAGAAAAGCGCGATCGGCTTTTTTGCAAGACTTCTGCTCGATTTGATAAACGCGCAAAGCTGCCCATGCCTGCACGGGGGGATTAACATCACCAAATGCCCATTCGTAAGCAGGTAATTGACCATTGGGCTGCATATACCATTCGCGTGTCAGGCGATCTAGCTGCAACTTGGCAAAATTTGGATCGATGACAGCTAAGGGAATCAAGTGAAATGCTAGATCCCAAGCCGCAAACCAAGGGTATTCCCATTTGTCTGGCATCGAGAGAATATCTTCGCTGAACAGAGAAATCCACTCATGGTTGCGTCCAGTCTGTCGTTCCGGTGGAGGTGGTGGTTGTTGGGGATCGCCCTTGAGCCAGTCATTGACGACATAGTTATAATACTGCTTGCTCCATAGCAACCCGGCAAAGGCTTGGCGCTGAATATTGCGCTCATCTTCTGACACGGGAAAGGGACAAATGCCCTGATAAAATTCATCAGCTTCGGCAATCCGTGTCTGGAAAATTGTGTCGAAATCTTCGCCAAAAGGATCTGTGAGTGTTTGCACATCACTCAACCGCAAGCGTACAACTTTAGTTTCACCTGGATTGATTGTTAATTTGTGGTGAGAAGAAAACTTTGTGCCTATGCGCTCGGAATTGACGGCTGCTGTTTTCCCATTTACAACATACTCATTAATGCCATCTTTGACATAAGTTGAGTCATTTTTGTAACCAAATAATCGTTCGTAATTGGTTTCGTTGTCGGTAAACAGAAGTTCTGTATCTCCTTGGCAGTAAAGCCAACGAGTTCCCAAGTGAGAATTCTCAGCTTCAATTAAACTGAAGTTGGAATTTGAGCTAACCACTTTCATAAAAGGTTTCTCAATTTCGGGATTCCAAGCCCAGATATTCCGAAACCAGAGTGTTGGCAGTAGGTGGAGTGTGCTGGCTTCTGAACTGCGATTAGCGATCGCAATTTTAATTAAAATATCTTCCGGTGCGGCTTTGGCATACTCGACAAAAACATCAAAATAACGGTTCTCGGCAAAGATCCCCGTATCAAGTAGCTCAAACTCCGACTCAAATTTGCTTCTGCGCCGATTTTCTTGTAATAGTTGCGTGTAAGGAAATGCTTGTTGGGGATACTTATACAAGCATTTCATGTAGGAATGGGTGGGCGTATTGTCAAGATAAAAGTAATACTCTTTAACATCCTCACCGTGATTACCTTCTGTGCCCGTTAGCCCAAACAATCGTTCTTTGAGAATGGGATCGTTACCATTCCACAGAGCGATCGCAAAACACAAACGTTGCCGACTATCGGAAATACCAGCAATGCCGTCTTCGCCCCAACGATAAACACGCGATCGGGCATGATCGTGAGGAAAATAATCCCAGGCAGAACCGTCATGGCTGTAATCTTCCCGCACCGTTCCCCATTGGCGATCGCTGAGATAAGGCCCCCAGCGTTTCCAATAGGCAACACGTTCTCGATCCTCCTGCAATCTAACTTCTTCTGGAGTCACGTCGCTTCGCTCCGAATTCAAAATTCAAAATTTAAAATTTAAAATTCAAAATTTAAAATGGGCATTGGGCATTGGTTATTAATTATTCTCCTCTGCTTCCCCTGCCTCTCCTGCTCCCCCTGCCCCTCTGCCCCCTTGCCCCCCTGCCCCCTTGCCTCTCTATTGCTCTTGATAATTCCAGAGCAACCCACCGTCAACAAAAAATGTTGTACCTGTTACATAATCTGACTCAGAAGATGCGAGAAATGCAACTATAGATGCAACATCTCCTGGTTGTCCCAATCTTCCCAAAGGAATGTTTTTCAGGAGCGCCCCTAACTTCTGTGGATCGTTTAAAAGTTTAGTATTTATGGGAGTTTCAATTGCCCCTGGCGCAACATTATTAATATTAATGCCATGAGGAGCTAGTTCTACAGCCAAATTACGGGTGAGCATTTTCAAGCCACCTTTGCTAGCACAGTAAGCAGCAAAGTGCGGAAAGGGTAATTCTTCGTGTACAGAACTAATATTAATAATCTTGCCAGGTTGCTTTGTTTCTAGTAGGTGCTGCACAAATGCTTGTGTCGCAAAGAATATTCCTTTGAGATTCACATTCATGACAGCATCGTAATCGGCTTCAGTGACATCCCAAAAATCGGCGTTTTTTTCTATTCCTGCATTGTTAACTAAGATATCTAACTTGCCAAAGTGGGAAATACTGTCTGCAATCATGCGCTGCACATCGGCAACCTTACCTGTATCTCCTTGAATTGTGAACCCGTCTACTATATGGCACTGACCACCAGCTGCCTTTACCTTCGATAAGGTTTCTTCCGCACCTTCAGGATGAGAGCGATAGTTGATAACAATACTTGCTCCTTCCTGTGCTAGACGAATTGCGATCGCCTGTCCTATTCCTTGACTACTCCCTGTAACCAGTGCAATTTTCTCTTTTAGTTTCATATACCTGTTCCAATGACTTTAGTATTGAAAGCGCTCTGTTACATCAAGTTCGGTTAATTAACGATCGTTCGATATATCTATGCAAAAATCTAAAACTCTTTTCTCCCTGGCTTTCTTCCCACTGTGGTATGAATAAGTCTTTTACTTGGATATGATACAACACCATAGGATACAAATGGTTTTGGTATCCATGCTCACCTTCATCCTTGAACCAAAGTAGTTAAGCGAAAACCATTTCGCTTGCTGTCTCCTTACAACTTGGAAAACAATATATTTAACCCTTCGGTCATCGTGGGATGAGTCAAAATACCGTCGCGCAGAACGGTGTAAGGCATCTGAGCTTGCATCACCATCTGCACCGTCGAAATCACTTCACCCGCTTCATGACACAACAGGGAACACCCTAGAATACGACCTGTCTCGGTATCCACGATCGCCTTCAGCAGTCCATCGGTTTGACCCAGTGTTCTTGCTCTGGGAACGGCTGACGCATCCACCTTCGCCACGCGGATAGCATATCCTTGTTGTCGTGTTTCAGTTTCTGTCAAACCCACATGAGCCAGTTCTGGATCGATGAACAGACAGGATGGAACCAATCGATTGCTTGTACTCCGATCGCCCCCATCAATTAAATTAGTTTTGATAATGCGATAATCGTCGAGCGATATATGGGTGTATTGCGGGCCGCCATTGATATCGCCTAACGCCCAAATTCCGGGTACGTTCGTCTCCAGGCGATCGTTGACTTGAATAAATCCGCGTGTATCGGTTGCCACACCAGCAGCAGGTAAATTTAAGCTCTCGGTATTGGGCGCACGACCAACGGCGACAAGCAAATGCGACCCCTGGAGACTGAGGGAGCGATCGGCAACTTGGATTTGCAGGATGGTTTCATTACCAGTACAATCGACCCTTAACACCTTCGCTTTTAATAAGAATTCAATACCATCTTGTTCTAAAAGTGTTTGAACTGCGATCGCTATATCTGGATCTTGCTGTGACAGGATTTGCTTGTTTTGACCAATGACAGTAATGCGAGAGCCAAAGCGCCGAAACATCTGGGCGAACTCCAAACCAATATAGCCACTACCGAGAACGATCAGATGTTCAGGCAAGTTTTCTAGCTCCATAATCGACTCACTCGTTAAAAACTCAACTTCTGTAAGTCCGGGAATGGATGGAATTAACGGTCGTGTGCCTGTATTAATAAATAACCGTTCGGCGGTAAGTAAGCGATTGTTCCCTTCAGTCGTCGTTACTTCAATTGTTTTAGGAGCAACAAACCTTGCTTCGCCAATAATTAAGTTGCGATCGAGAGCCGTTTCTAGATTGTGCAAATTCATTTCACGCGCAGATTGCACAACCGATCGTTTTCGTTGGATCGCTGCTGCTAAATTAACAATGGGTGTATTGGCTTTAACACCATAAGCGGCACTGTTTCGCACTGTGTTTGCTACATTGGCACTCGCCACCATCGTTTTAGTAGGAATGCAAGCAATATTAATGCACCCGCCACCAATCATGTTTAAACTGCGTTCAACTAGAGCGGTTTTACGTCCGTCAGCGACTAGCGCTGGTGCTAGTGTTTTACCCGCTTTGCCGCCGCCGATAATAATGTCGTCATAGTGTTGAGTGTCCACTTCCATATCCCTTTGGGTTTGATAAGGTGAATACGATTTCTAGAAGGTGTTATGAATTTCAGAAAAAACTGGCTGATTAAGAGGCTTTTAGCGATAGCGTATTTGCCGTAGTACTGCGTCAATAAATAATTGATGGATAAATTAAGAGTAGAGACGGTGATTTATCGCGTCTCTTTAACCGTCAAAATGAATTTGATAGACCACTTTTCCAAAAAGTGCTAACACCCGCAAGAAGATTCAACTTTTTCTACAAGCTTGCTTCATCAAGATACGGTTGTTTTTATACACCTCTAAAGTTCCAGACTGCGGATTATCTAACGTGCCATCCCACACCCAATATTCATAAATTCCATTCCGAAACTTATACACTCGAACACCTTCTGTCGCTTGGCTAGTTCCTTTGCCCAAACTTAAATTACCGTTAGGACTGGTCGCGCGATAGAGCAGTTCACGGGAAGTATAATTCTGCCAAATATTGATGTTGTACCCACCCTGGCATTTCGTACTCAGGAGAATACCAGCAGTAGAGTCAGCAGAAGCTCTTAAGGAAAAATTAGCTAAGATACTGATTGGCAGAGCAAGAAGTAACGCAGATGTTTTCATGAGTTTTGTAAAATTGATGAGTTTGACATTACTGCATTGCTGCTACAACTTCATCTGTAGAAAGGACTGCATTGGCGATATACCCAAAGTTGATCAGTGCTGCCTTATAGCCGTCACCTGCGGTGTCATTCTTGTTGACATTCATGGTTTTCTCCTTGCTTGTTGATTTTCACCGTTCTCTTTCTTAAAATCACCCGCCATTTGCAGCGTTTTTCCAGTGATTCAGAATCAGAATATCTTGTGCCAGAGCGATCGCGGTGGGCGAATTATCTTCAGTAGCCCTATTTCAGACTTTGACCCCACTGCCTAAATGCTGTTTCAAAAACGCCAATGTGCGATCGCGTCCTAATTCTGCGGCTTCTTGGCGATAAGCGGAACTACCCACGCGATTAAATCCATGACTCATATCATGTCCGCTTAATCACTTATCAAAAAAAATTCTCCGCGTCCCCGTGTCCCCGCGTCCCCGTATCAACCCTAATCATAAGTCTTCAACCCGACATGATATAACTCCTTCATAGCGATAGATTGTTCTTGAATAATTTGCTATTTCACATCCTGACGACGACTTTGCTCCTGGAAGTAGTCGCGCCAGCTTTCGGGTAAGGCTTCAAGTTGAGCAGCTTGGTGAAGTAACTCTGGATTGTTCTGCTCGCGAGTATAAAGCTGAGTGATATTAGCAACAGTAATATTGTTGTCATCCCGGCTCACCAACTCTAAAGTGTCTCCGGCTCCGACTTCGCCCTCTTGCAAAACACGAAAGTAAAATCCGGTGCGACGACTTGCAAGAAATCGTTTCACCATATCAGGTCGTCCAAACCGAATCCCAAGTTTGTAACAGGGTAGGCGAGGTTGTGTCACCATCAGTTTTACAGTGCCGATATGAAAGCGATCGCCAATATTCACCTCTTCTTCTCTCAGTCCAGCGGTTGTGAAATTTTCGCCAAAGATGCCTAGCGGTAGCTCTGTATCAGGCAATTCACCTCGCCAGTAATCGTAATGCTCGAACGGATAGACATAGACTGCTTTATCTGCTCCTCCATGAACGGTTAGATCGGCTTGCCTATCACCGTCTAAATTGAGTACGCGCACCATGACGCGATCGCTAACTGGTTCTTTAAAAATTCCAGTGCTAACTATTTTCCCTTTCCAGGTTACTTCACGCGGCAGTCCGATGTTTACAGAGATGAGTTTCATGAGAATTTTAAATTGGGCCAATAGTCAAGTATTTAAATTGAATCAAAAAATAAGTTAATTAAAGGAGTGCTTGATAGGTCTTTGCTTCAACTTCTCAAAGATTGAGGTCGGACAATCCGGGACGATCGTCAGGACGACGACCCAGTTTCCAGTGGTATTTGCGATCGCGTAGCGTCTCCTAATGCCTCCGGCACGCTTGCGCGAACGGAGAATCGCTCTTTTGAATTGGCAGGTCGTTGATGCTGGCAATATGCCATCGCATGAATCCATGTTCATCGAATTCCCAATTCTCATTAGACTTCTTGCAAAAGTCGGGGTAAAGGGTAAGGGGGAAAGGGTAAAGAAACTCAAAATCCTTTCCCTTTAACCTTTACCCTTTTCCCTAAGAGTGCAAAAACATATTTTTGCAAGAGGTCTATTGCCGTAAGAACCGAACCAGTTGCCAGAATCATCATGCCATTCGTAAGCAAACCGGACAGCAATGCGGTTGTCTTGAAAAGCCCAAAGCTCTTTGATCGGGCGGTAGTCTAATTCTTTAAGCCACTTACGTGTCAAGAACTGAACGATCGCCTCACGACCAGATAGAAATTCTGAGCGGTTGCGCCAAACGCTATCCGAAGTGTAAGCAAGTGATACTAGTAGTCTGCCAACCCAAAAATGCGCTCGTGAGGACTGGGAAAAGGGGAAAGGGAAAAGGGTAAGGGATTTAAACCCTTTCCCCCTTCCCCCTTCCCCTTTACCCCGCCAAGTTTCCTTGGCGAACTACTAGTTCAGGGTTACATGTGTTCCAAGCATCCTCTGCGATTCGGACTTTTTGGATAGCGGATTCATTATCAAAAGGCGGCAGGGGTAGTCGAGGATTTTCGGGTTTGGTCATAGTATGGCAGTGTAAAATGGCGATCGGCCGCTTCTTTACTAAAGGCGTAATTGACTAACTACGGCTGCACCTTCGGCTGCCAGATGTTTGGCAATTGAAGCACCAATTCCTTTAGATGCCCCCGTCACAACTGCGATTTTTCCGTCTAGTTTTTTCATGATGATTTTTTAGGATCGGGCAGCGTGAACTTCACGGTTTCGCTAGTGATTACTTTGTGCATGGGGTCAGCTAGTTCGATCAGCACCTTGTGTACGCCAGGTTCCAGTCCGACCAGGACGATCGTTTCCCCGCTGGAATCGACAAAGTGCCACGGCGCATCGTCAACGGTGATATGGATATGACCGATGCGCGGCGATACTTCGAGAGCAGCCTTGCCGAACATCGGCAACACGCGCAGGTTCTCCGTCCGGTACTGGATAAAGACACGACCCTGGGCCAGTGGTTCGGGAAGCGGTGGATCGACAATCAGCTTGGCCGGTGGTTCGTTTTCGATAGCAATCAATGGTGATGGGCCGCGAATGTCTTTGGCGCTCTGGACTGCAATTTCTCCGTCTAGTTTTTTCATGATGGTGAGTCCTATGGTTGTTGAGGTTACTTCATTGCTTTTACAACTTCATCCGTAGACAGAACGGCATTGGCAATTTTCAAACCGTTGGAGTGGCACTTCCGTCAATCCTGATTGTGGTTCCTGTCATGAAATCGCTGAGTGGACTAGCAGTGAAGCAGACCATTGCCGCGATGTTCTTCGACTGCCCCAAGCGATCGCGTAACCGCAAGAGCGTAGCCGAGCGCCAAAGCCTGACAAGAACGAGGCTTAATTGCAACTGCGGTAAAATAAATGATTGTTTCCTATTGCAGATATTTCTTCAGTTCGGCCGCTGCCTGGACAAAAAGAGAACGAACTGCTGGAACCTCAGCTAAACCATTCAGCAGTCCAAAGTCATGAATCATGCCGTTGTAACGCACGGTTGTCACTTTTACCCCAGCTTCATCTAGCTTGCGTCCATACGCCTCGCCTTCATCACGCAAGATATCACTTTCTGCAACCTGAATTAACGCCGGAGGCAATCCTTTCAATTGCTCAACAGTAGCCTGTAACGGAGAAGCATAAATTTCTTTGCGTTTTTCTAGGTCTGTCGTATAGAGGTCATACATCCACTTCATCAGAGATGTGGTCAAGAAACGTTTCTCGCCAAATTGTTGATAAGAATCCGTTTCAAAATTCGCGTCTACGATCGGCCACATCAGGATTTGCAACTTAATCTGCGGGCCCCCTTTCGCTTTCGCCATCAAAGTGGTTACAGCTGTCATGTTACCCCCGACACTGTTTCCGACTACTGCCAGATTTTTGCCATCAACATTAATCTCCTCACCATGCTCGGCTACCCATTTGGTAGCGGCATATATCTCATTGACAGCCTGCGGATATTGAGCATCTGGAGTTCGAGTGTAGTTGACAAAGACAGCCGCAAAACCTGAAAGCACAACGAGATCCCGAACCATGCGTTTGTGCGTTGGATAATCGCCCAGCACCCAACCGCCACCATGAATAAAGATGAAAACAGGCAATGTGCCTTTGACACCCTCAGGTCGGACGATGTTTAGCGCGATCGAATACCCGTCAACGGTAATCGTCTTTTCAGACTCATCAATGCCTGAAAGGTCTACTTTAACGTCAGCCTGTGCATTCACTAGGACTTGACGGGCTTCCAGTGGAGGTAATGTTTCTAAAGGCGCACCACCAGAATTCAGTAATTTCAAAAATGCCTTCACTTCCCTGGAAAGACGCGGATCTTCTGCAACTTCCAAAACTTTCACCGCTTGTGAGTTTGCTTGACTAATCATAAATCTTCCTTGGATTTATAAATGGTGGATAATCTTTTGAAGTGGCACTGTCAAGTTAACTGGCTTGACAGCAGAGCAAACGCATCTAAATTATACTTAGATTATTTACTACTGGGGACTGCGATGATGTCCTCCTTTACAACGTGAGTTGTAATGAAGCGACGGATATGGTCTGCGATCGCATCGCCTTCTTCTTCCAGGGCAAAATGTCCGGTATCAAGTAAATGCAACTCCACGTTTTTTAGGTCGCGCTTGTACGGATGAGCGCCTTCTGCGGGGAAGATGTAGTCATTCTTACCCCAAACAATCAGGGTTGGTGGCTGATATTTGCGAAAATACTCCTGCCATTGCGGATATAATGGTGGATTCGTGCCATAGCTATACAGCAGCGCCAGCTGAATCTCATCGTTTCCTGGGCGATCGAGGAACAGTTGATCCATATTCCAGGTATCAGGGCTGATTGCTTCAATATTGCGAACACCGTTGGTATATTGCCATTTCGTGGCTTCCAAGGTGACAAGGTGTTTAAGCTTGTCAGCATTCTCAGGCGAACGCTCTTGCCAGTAAGCCTTGATGGGTTCCCAAAATTCGCGCAGACCTTCTTCGTAGGCATTCCCGTTTTGAACAATCAGCGCTTCCACTCGTTCTGGATATTTAGCTGCAATTCGATAGCCAATGGGAGCGCCATAATCCATCACGTAAAGGCTATATTTTTTGAGATCGATCGCGGTAATAAATTTCTCCACGATCTGGGCTAGGCGATCGAATGTGTAGTCAAACTCATTCACGGTTGGCATGGAACTGTTGCCGTAACCCGGATAATCGGGTGCAACCAGATGGAAGCGATCGGCAAGCGCAGATATCAGATTGCGGAACATGTGAGATGAGGTTGGGAAGCCGTGTAATAGCAGAATTGTCGGATTACTGCGGGAGCCAGCTTCTCGATAAAATATATCTAAACCATCGATCGAAACTGTACGATATGCGGTCATGATTTTAGTCCTTGTAAGGTTATATAGGCTACTGCCTCTACGCACAACTTTCACGTCGCGCATCTCATTGCAACGCCAATTAAGATTAATGAACTTTAGCTTGAGGCTCCTCTGCCTTTGCTGCTTCAATAGGCGATCGCTCTGGAAGGCTATCGCAAAAACTCACGGGATTATGTGATTACTTCGCTCCGTTATCACTGCGCTCGTAATGACGATTTAATATCATGTTCGGTTAAATACTTATAATATCTGTAGGTTGGGTTGAGGAACGAAACCCAACACTTGATCCTTGTTCATGTTGGGTTTCACTACTGTTCAACCCAACCTACATTGATAAGTTTTATTATAAGTAATCACCCGAACTTGATATAAGAGGTCTATAACGCCTGAAATCCTCCTTGCAGATAGTACTTGTGTGTACACCGTAGCCAATACTACGGGGAGGGTTAGGGTGGGGTATTTTTGTACCTCACCAACTTAAAATCTGCTGTATGTTGTTTTGTAATGAGTAGACGTTTAGGGAAACACAAGTATGGAATCCTCCGCAAGTACATTTAAACTTGTGCCATACCACCATCGACGAACAGTTCAATGCCATTTACAAAGCTGCTATCATCCGAGGCAAGGAAAACAACAGCCTTAGCGATTTCATCCGGTGTACCCACCCGCCCCAGGGGGATAGTGTCAACCTGGCTGGCCACAAATCCCTGCACCTGTTCCTCACTCAATCCCAAGAGATTGTAACCAGGAGTCGGAACCACGCCGGGGCTGATGGCATTGACGCGAATCTTGCGCTCTTTGAGGTCGAGTGTCCAGTTACGGGCAAAGGAGCGCACAGCGGCTTTGGTCGCGCTGTAAACGCTGAACGCTGGAGTGCCTTGAATGGAAGTGGTCGAAGCATTGAGAACGATGGACGAACCCTCTGGCATCAACGGCAGTGCTTTTTGTACAGTGAAGAGTAAACCCTTGACATTGGTATTAAAGGTCTTATCGAAATGCTCCTCGGTAATCGAGCCAAGTGGAGCAAGTTCGCCGCCTCCAGCGTTAGCGAAGAGGATATCGAGGTGTCCTTTCTCCTGCTTAATCGTAGTGTAAAGGCGATCGATATCTGCGAGATTCGATGCATCAGCCTGAACAGCAGTCACGTTTTCTCCAATCTTCTTCACGGCAGCATCAAGTTCGTTTTGACGACGACCAGTGATAAAGACGTAAGCCCCCTCTTTTACAAACCGTTGGGCTGTAGCGAGTCCGATTCCACTGTTACCACCTGTGACTAATGCGATCTTACCTGTAAGTTTACCCGCCATAAAACTTCTCCATTTGTGTGAATTTCACGTTGACGTTTGCTCTCAATGCAGTGGACAGTTACGCAATCTGTCTTGTTCTATGAGAAACTATGAAAATCGCTGAACGATATTAGACTTCTTGGCATTTGTCGGGAAAAGGGAAAGGGGGAAGGGGGAAAGGGTTTAACTGAGCGCAGAGATGCCAGCGACAGGGCGGCAACGCCAAGGGTGATTCAATACGTAGGCTTTAGACGTGATTTTCTCATGGTCTAGCTTCCTGACAGCAATAGAGAGATGCAAGCGATCGAATATGCAACTCTACGATTCTTCCCCAAAGTGAGTACTTATCGGAGTGCAAGCCAACATCATCTCATACTGAGGGTAAAGCTCCGGGCGGCCCCAGAATTTCGTCGCCGATCTCGGTGGAAATGCGATCGAACAGCTCCATGTCCGGTGCTTCTGTCTCATCTACTGTACCAACTGCTGCAATTAGCCGAGCAAAACCACTCGGTGCAGCAACCACCAACCCGCGAGCTGGCCGATCGCTGAGTGCAGCGACTACGTGGGGTGTACCAGCAGGAATCAGGAAGCTTTCACCAACATTCAGCACAACCTTGTTTTCACCCGCCCAAACCGTGAACTCCCCTTCTAGGACGTAGAGTTGTTCGGAATAGCGCGTGTGGCGATGGGGGGGTGTTTGTGTGCCGGGAAGAAAGTAGCCTTCGATCAGATCGTACTGACCTCCTGTAGTGGTGCGATCGGCAACGATGTTGAGGCGAGTGCCAAAAAGCCAGAGAGATTGTGCCATTAGGTTGCTCCTGTTAATTAATTGCTTGCGTAATAAGCAGTAATTTTGGTTGTGTGGTTAAGAACGAAGAAACTTAATGACTTGTAGTGATAATAGCTGCCATCAACTGCTCAATTTTCCAGCGATCGCTATACCGAATTCCATTAATAAACAGTGCTGGGGCAGCCGTTACTCCACTGTATAATCCACTTTCAATATCTTCATTGATGCGATCGATGTAGACTTTTTTAGATATATCTTGGAGAAATTGGGAAATATCAAGTCCTAGATTATTGGCATACTCCACCAGATAGCCGTTTCCCAACTCTTGTTGATGGCTGAACAGCATTTCATGCATTGACCAAAATTGACCTTGGACAGCAGCTGCTTCAGCCGCTTCAGCCGCACGTTGAGCATGAGAATGAATCTCTATCTGTGGAAAATGACGGAAGATGAAACACAAATAATTCTCCCCCAAAGAAACACTAAGCTGTTGCCCAATGACTTTAATTAGCCTGTAAACGTCCGCACTTTGAGAACATTCATAGTCCCCATACATCACCAGCACTACTGTGGCATTCAGCACACCTTTTATGCGATCTTGTGTTGAAGGTGGGACAAATAACAAACTGCGGTCACGGTCAAAACTCACTGATACCTCCGACGGTTGTATGCTCGTCGCCAGCGTTGAGTATACAACCCTCTTTCTACTTTCTTTGTGTAAAGCAAACATCGATTGCAACTAAGTTGCAATCGATGTTTGCCTGCA
This sequence comes from Nostoc sp., assembly GCF_036917355.1. Taxonomy (GTDB): domain Bacteria; phylum Cyanobacteriota; class Cyanobacteriia; order Cyanobacteriales; family Nostocaceae; genus Nostoc. The sequence continues at coordinate 19,985 of NZ_JBALDP010000013.1, read as the reverse complement.
TTAAATATATGCAATTAACTCTAACTTGTCGTCCCCTAAAAGTTGAAACTTTTGCTCAATAGAGTGATTGATAAATCAGTCCATCTCAAAATGGAAGGTTAACTCCAACTTTAGTTGGAATCCACATTTCAACTAAAGTACAACTTACTCATATCATTTCTTTGTGAATTTTGCTCTTTTCCTTTCCTAAAGCATTAACTGCTATATATAGCTTAAAAAAGCTAACTCATAATACGGCTCAATCACCACTAATACTACGTGCGTTTATCCACATTATCACTCCCAATAGTTTTCCCAGTCATCTTGGAAGGCTTGCTGTAGCTTTTTCATATAGGCATTAGTTTTGATTTTTACCATCCACAAGTCCACAGGGCTGTTACCACCTTTGCACACGACACCCTCAGCTACGCCATACTTCCCAGCGCGGACATCTTCTACAAATTGTCCGGTGAGTTTACCACGATAGACAACGCGGGCGATCGCTAAATCACTAAAATCCTGTACAAACTGTTCCGGCGGAACTATACCGCGATTAGTCTCTACATCAAAGAGAATCAGTTGTTTCGGTTCGTCGGGTTTGTGCATACCCGCAAAGGAATTAGCACCGAAAAACTCAGTAAAGACGGTGATTTCTGGACTATTATAAATAGGATTTTCCTGAAACAGTTTATCTAGCGGGGTCGCAAAAAGCGTTTGAAATATGCTGTGTGCTGCTTCCAAGCCTGGATGGGCGGCGTTAAAGTCAGCGATTCCTTTCTCATCGAAATCGAAGCGATCGCGCCGAGTCCCAAATCCGTACCACCCAAGTTCAAATTCCCAAACCCAATGCAGATTAGTCCCGTCGTATTTCTCGAAGGCAATACAGCGCCCGGATGGGTAGTTTTTACTACCAGGAATTTTGGGATACGCTAGCTGAATACGAGGCATAATGTTGATCTTGTATTTATTAGTTGCATTGACCTGCACCTTTATTGCATCGACCTGCACCTTTATTACATCGACCTGCACCTTTATTACATCGACCTATACCTTGATTGCATCGACCTGCACCTTGATTGCATCGACCTGCACCTTGATTGCATTGACCTGCACCTTGATTGCATTGACCTGTACCTTGATTGCATCGACCTGCACCTTTGTTGCATTGACCTGCAAAAATAAACTTACTTTAGATTACGTACTAACTTTAAAAGATTTGTGTGTAGATGGTAGCCTTAACAAGGGGGAATTTAATTATATAGATATTTAATTGCAAAATTGATATTACAAATTGACAATCCCTCGTTTAACAGCAATAATCACGGCTTGAGTGCGATCGCTAACTCCCAACTTACTTAAAATTCGATTAACGTGAGATTTGACGGTGCTTTCACCGATACTCAAAGTACTGCTAATTTCTAAATTACTCATTCCTTGCGCCATTAAACGGAGTACATCTAGCTCTCGCTCACTCAGTTCTGGATTGCTCATCCTCTGCACCAGTTTTGCTCCTACTTCGGGTGGAATATACTGCTGACCGCGATGAATTGTGCGAATGGCACTCAAAAGTTCGTTGGGTTTAGCATCTTTGAGCAAATATCCTTTAGCGCCTGCCTGCAATCCGCGATAAATATCTTCATCACCATCGTAGGTAGTTAGCACAACAATTCGGGCAGCTTTAAATTCAGCACAAATAGCAGTAATGGCTTCAACTCCTGCCATCTGCGGCATTCGTAAATCCATTAGCGTTACATCTGGTTGGTATTCACGAAAAAGCGCGATCGCCTGTTGTCCATCTTCTGCTTGAGCAATCACCGTCATCTCTGGGTCACGGTTAATGATGGTTGTCAATCCTTGCCTGACAATGGAATGATCGTCAACAATCAGAACCCGAATATTCGTTGATTGGCTCATAATTATGAAGAATGAGAAATTGAGCTACTACAGGTTGCGTTTGTAACTAGTGCATTTTTAATATTCTCACCCTCGATTTACGATTACAACAATTTCTGTTCCTTGCCCAGGTTGGCTCTGAATGCTGAGTTGCGCTCCAAGATGTTCTGCTCGCTCGCTCATTCCCAACAATCCAAATCCGCCAACAGATGGGATCGTAGCAACCCCAAAGCCCCGTCCATCGTCTTTAACGCGCAGAATACATTGGGCATTGTCATAAACCAACTCCATACGAATTTCGGCAGCATCAGCGTATTTTATGGCATTGGTTAATGCTTCCTGCCCAATCCGTAATAAATGATTTTCAACCTCGGTTGGCAAAGAATAGGTTGTGCCTTTGATTTCGTAGATCAGAATAGTATCGGTAGAAGCTCTCATTTGAGTTACGAGGCGGTGGAGGGCACTCTGCAAATTGCCTTCTGACAACATCTGAGGGCGGAGCGCTGCCACCGATCGCCGCGCCTCAGAAAGCCCAATGCGTGCCAGTTCATCAATCATTTCCAGATGTTCCTGAGTTGCTTCTCGATCGTCCGCCAGCACTTGCGTTGCCGCTCCGACTTGGAGCAGAATGCCTGTGAAGGACTGTGCCAGGGTATCGTGAATTTCTCGCGCCATCCGGTTGCGTTCTTCCAGAATTGAGGCGTGTTCGGCTCGTTTGCGTTCACGCAGTGCAGCGTTTCGCTGTTCGCTAATATCTGTGATGAGACTGTAGAAGCCTCTCACTTGAGCATTGCGATCGCCTTTGGTACTGCCCCTTGGGCAATCGCAATCGGGGATCAAGGTAGCACTGATGCACCTTTTACCAAACGAAAAGGTAATTTCTGCTTCCAGGGTTACAGTTTGCCCTTCAAATACTTGATTGATATACGGCTCAAACCGTTGATAAACCTTCTCACTCAGAAGTTCATGAACATGCTTGCCCAAAATCTCATCTCGACTACGGCTAAACCAAACCTCATAGGTACGGTTAACAAACCGATAGCGCTGATTTGCATCCACGTAGCCGATCAGAACTGGTAGAGCATCCGTGATTAGTCGCAATTCTTGTTCGCGTAAGCGAAGCTTGTCGTAGACATCGCGCAGTGCGGCTTCACTTTTTTGTAAAGCCGCAGTTCGTTCTGCTACCTGTTGCTCTAGAGTGCGGTTGTAATTGGCTAAGAGGTGTTCTGCTTGTTTACGCTCTGTGATGTCTTGAAAGGCGACGATCGCATAAGCTACATTACCCTGTTCATCAAAGATAGGAGTTCCCCACACCTCGACTGGAACGATCGCATTGTTTTGGTGAATTTCCAGATCGTCAATTGTGGTGCATTCGCCGCTTAATGCCCGAATAACTGGTAGTTTCTCAATTGGATAGTTTTCGTCTGTTCCCGCCAGATAAAATTGATAAACCTCTGGGATTTGCTCCGATGCCACAGAAGGATCAATCCCTTTACCCATTAGCTGAATTCCTCGTTGATTGACGTAGTAAACGCAACCACCCGCATCCAATACTCCAATTCCTACTGGAACCGCTTCTAGAAATTGTTTCATTCTACTTTCGCTAGCGCGTAGCTTGGAGTAGAGCCTGGCATTTTCGATTGCGATCGCTGCTTGGGATGATAACAAATTTAATATCTGCGATCGTTCGGGTGTAAATGCCCCAGCCGCTAATTGATTTTCTAAATACAACACGCCAACTAGCTTACTTTGATTCAGCAGTGGCAAACAGAGCAGTGATTGAATTTGATTGTGCTGAATGTATGGTTCATTGATAAAATGACCTTCACGAATTGCATCATTTAAGATGACAGATTCATGAGTACGGATAACATAATTAATAATTGATTCAGGTAGATGATTTGCAGTTGGGAGCGATTGCAGCACTTGCGTAGCACAGACCTTCTCACCGTCATTGAGTTCGCAAGAAGCTTCGATCGCCCATTTTCCTGAGTTTTCCAAAATCAAAAATCCTGTTTGCGCGCCAGCATTTTCAATTAATATCTTCATCAAGGAACCGAGTAACTTATCCAATTCAATTTCACTCGAAATTGCAAGGGAAGCTTTCATCACTGCTGCTAAGTCGAAAGCGATAGGTGAGTGATTAGAGGTAGTTCCAGAAGTAGTGCGAATTGGCGTGTGAGTCATGCCCGACGACTGAGGAAATAGCTGGGGATATCGAGTTTCTAAATCTTTGACCTTTGCAGTCGCTCCCCAGCGTTCATAGCAATAATGTGCTTCCTTCATGTAAGTTTGGGCGATTTTTTGTCTGCCTCTTGCTAGATAATGTTTAGCAGCTAATTCATAAGCTAATGCTTCTTCTTGCAAATACTCGTTGTCTTTAGCCCCAAGAATTGCTTGCTCGTAAAATTCTTCTGCCTCAAGCAACTGACCCAAAACTCGTGCAGTCTCTGCTTGCACTAAATGATATTTATGCAAATGATTCGTGGGCGCATAATGTGCCCATTGCTTTATTTTCTCCTGGCTAACTGCAATTTTTTTAAGAATTTCCTCTTGCGCTTGAGCGCTGCTTTCCGGGTATATTGCGAGTCTTGTCAAAGCATCATATAGGTAGTAAAAAGGCGCAATAGGTGTGCCTGTTATTCTGATTAAATAACGTTCTGCTATGGTTGAGTTTTCAATTGCCTGAGCATACTCAGAAAATAGGTAGCACAGAAAGAGTTTATTAAAATAGACATCAAAGATTGCAGTTCCATCATTTGCTGCTTCGTGTTGTGGCAATCCATTCTCCTCATTGTAGAATTTGCCAACTAAACGGGTTGGATTGAGCGAGTATCCCATCAAATTTGCGATCGCCTGGTGAAATATTTGATTCCAGGTTAGTGCTATTTCCTGTTTGATTTGACGAAGTGCTTCATTATATGCCGCCATCTCGCGTTCAACCTCCACGAGTTCGTTGCCGACAATATAGGAGTTAAAGCAATAAGAGTGAGCGCCATAGGCGGCAAACTCTAAATCCCCGGTTTCTAGCCCACTTTGATAGACCTCTAGTAATGGCTGTAATGTGTCTCTCACACGATCTTTCCAATGAATAATGAAGGTATTCACGATGAGACATGTTCTAGCTCTGAGTGAATGAGACTTAGGTTGTGACAACTGCCTTAAAGCTAACTGTCCAAACTCGTAGCCAATGTCTATGTCTGCAACCTTTCCACACAGAACTAATCCAAAGTTGGCATAAGCAAAGGAAGACGCAAACGAATTTCCATGCTCGAATGATAAGCTGACTTGTTTAGATACCAGTAAGGCCATTAAATCAGGAGCGGCAATCCAGGCCGTAATAGTGATTCTAGATAGGATTCGCATTGCTGCTAACTTGTCTGGCTCGGTCATTTCCGGCAAATAAATCGAGTCTTTAATCTGTTTCTCACTAAAGAGTGATGCGATCGCGTCTAGTTCAAGCTGAATATCTAACTGACTGGGGGTTTCGGGAAAACTGATCCCCAATTGCTGCAACACTTGCAGTGCCGTATTGATTGCTTGTAATAGCTGGCTCTGTGCAATGTTAGTTTGAATTTTGACTTCGTAGACTTTTACAGTGTCGAGAACTGTTTTAGCTGATTGCAGAACGATCGCCACCCAGTATTCTACCTGCTCAAAATCGCCACACAAATACGCGACTTCTGTTGTTTCTGTGTATAGCTCTAAAGTCAAGTCATAGTTTGCTTGCCAGCTAGAAGCCGCTAGCCAAACTCTTGCTGTGGCTAAATATTTTTTCGCCATACTATAAGCGATCGCTGCTTTTGCTTTCTGCGCGGCAATTAAATTTAATCGAGCAATTTCATTTCGTTCGGGTTGTTCGCTAACAAGCTCAATCCCATGATTCAAATGATCGACGATTTCAAATAACTTATCTGATATGCACTCCGGTGAAGTTTTGCATAGTAGATTGCGACCAATTTGTAAATGAACAACTTGTTTATGCGCTTCATCGATTAAAGCATAGGCAGCTTGCTGTACGCGATCGTGCAGAAACTTATGCTCTTTAATTAACAAGTTTTCATCTAATTCAGATAGTGGTTTAATTAATCCATTTTGTATGGCTGTTAGTAAATCTTGAAAAATCGTTTCAGGTGGTTGATCGCAAACAATCGATAGAGTATCTAAATTAAATTCAGCGCCAATGCAAGCAGCTAACCGAAGAATTTGCTGTGTGTTCTCTGGTAGTTTCTTCAACTTGTGAAGCATCAACTCCACAACATTATCAGTAATATCTTGGGCTTGAATCTGAGAAATGTTCCACTGCCAGCCTCCTACCCTCCTCTGTCTCCCCTTAGTAAGGAGGGAGTCAAAGGTCAACAGATTTTCGCTATATAGCGTCCTCAAAAATTCATTGACAAAGAAAGGATTACCCTCGGTTTTACGCAACACCAACTCAGCTAAGGAACGAACGGTGTCAGTATTGTGATGTAGTGTCTCGGCAATCAGCTGATTCAATGGTTCCAGCGTTAAGGATGTCAGTATAATTTCTTGAAAAACTACTCCTTTTTTTCGCAGTTTTTCTTGCATTAATACCAGTGGATGCGTTGAATTTACTTCATTATCTCGATATGCTCCAATTAAAAATAGGGATTGGATTTGCTCATCTAGCAGCATCAACTCAATTAACTTCAGCGTTCCTGAGTCTATCCACTGTAAATCATCTAGAAAAATAACTAGGGGATGTGACTTGGAACAAAATACCCGCACAAACGATTGAAAAATCCGATTGAAGCGATTTTGAGCTTCAGTTGCGCCAACTTCTGATACAGGTGGCTGTTTGCCGATAATTAATTCAACTTCCGGGATAATATCAATAATAATTTGTCCGTTGGTTCCTAAAGCCCTTAGAAGTTGCGATCGCCACTTTTGCACCCGCTCCTCTGGTTCACTGAGCAATTGCTGCACCAATTTTTGCAGAGCATCTGCGATCGCACTGTAGGGAATATTGCGCTGAAATTGATCGAATTTACCAGAGATAAAATAGCCGCGCTTTTGGGTAATTGGTTTATAGATTTCTTGCACTAACGCAGATTTCCCAATACCAGCATAGCCAGATACCAACATCATTTCGACTTGGAATTTTGGGTTGCCCCTTTGTTCCCTTTGTAAAGTCGTTTCTGAATTATTTGGTAAAGCCGCGACGCGATTTGACTCTGGACACGCTACGCGATCAAACGCCGCCAGTAACATTGCAACTTCCTTGTCCCGCCCATACAGTTTTTGAGGAATTTGAAATTGCTCAGAAACGTCTTGAAGAGCCAGTTGAATGCTAGAAATTTGACCGATTTCTTTTAATTGTTCAGCACAGATTTCTAAATCTGCTTTAATTCCCCAGGCACTCTGATAGCGTTCTTCTGCATTTTTCGCCATCAGTTTGAGAATGATATCTGAAACTGGCTTAGGAATCGTTGTATTGATTTTATGAGGAGGAACAGGATGTTTGGCAATATGACAATGGACTAGCTCAAGGATATCCGTTGTAGGAAACGGCAAATGTCCGGTTAGCAGTTCGTAGAACATCACACCAAGGGAGTAAAAATCGGTGCGGTAATCGAGTAAACGGTTCATCCGCCCAGTTTGCTCTGGAGATAGGTATGCAAGTGTCCCTTCTAAAACATGAGGACTTTTGAAAATCGGATTTGTGCGGTTAAATTGGGTGGCAATCCCAAAATCAATAATTTTGACAACCCCAGTATCCAGATTGAGGACTATGTTTCCAGGGTTGATATCTTTATGAATGATATTGGCTGCATGGATTCTGCCCAGAATGTCGCTTATAGCGATCGCAAGACTTAGAAAAGTGGATAAGGGCATGGGGCAGAAGTTTTCTGGGCGCTTGTGCATCCATTGCTCTAGGGACTCTCCCCCAAAATCTTCTAAGAGAATCACCAGAGTGCGTTGATAGTCCTGCTGGCTGTATGCTTTGATAACTCCTTCCAAGTTGAGCGAACGGGTAATTTTATATTCCTGTCTGTAGCGAGTCAGTTCTTGGGGAGAAGGATAATCAAGCTTTAGCATTTTTACGACGATCCCTACTCCATCGTCTCTGATGCCTCGATACACTAGAGAGTTAGAACTTTCATATATCTTGTTTTGAATGGCAATACCAGGTAGAGCAATCATAGAGCTTCTTTGGAGAGTATAATCTGGCATACCTCAAAATATACAGCAATTCTCACGATCGGAATAATTACTTGCTGTTTGCTCCCATCGAAAATAAGTTTGAGTAAATATTAATAACTAAATTTTAATTTCCGACTCCAAAATACTCAACACTTTTTTTTCCAGAGTAGTTAAATAAGGTCGATTCAATTTCCCCAGCATCTCCAAAAAGGAAACCAGGAGGACAACCAGGGCATCAGGGAAAAACGCGTAAGGGTTTTGGCAAAACTAGCCGCAGGCTATTTCGAGCGTAAAGTTTTGTCAGTTCTAGTTCTGCTAGATTGCGATCGCTCGTGTATTAGTCAACCATCCCAAAATCGTCCTAGCTGACGAACCAACTGCCGCATTAGATAGCAAATCCGGTCGAGATGTAGTCAACCTTACGCAGACATTAGCCAAAGAACAAAGCTGTACCATTCTACTCGTCACCAATGATAACCGAATTCTATATCTAGCCGATCGCATTGTGCAAATGGAAAATGGCAAACTGACCAACCATGAAGTTTTAAGCGCAGCCGTTTAGCCCTCGTAAATTGGCGAAGGTATTGCTAAAGCTATCCCTTTAGAAATATATTAAACTGAAGTCATTACGATTACAGTAAGCCTTGGCAATTTGACTGATAGAGGGTGTGAATCATGGCAGGGGAAGAGACTCAGAGAGTTGACTTGGCTAGCAAAGCTGATTCTTTTATGCTCTATCCGCACAAAGCTCTGGTTTCAAGCGCCTCAGCAGATTGGGATCGGTTTTATCTTCAATACCACCGTCAGCCACCGTATGAAATGGTTGAACACTCCTGTACGCAGCACCGGATCATTATTCACGATCGCACGCTGCAATCACCTATGATTGAGACCATTGAAGAACTAACCCAACCGACTCAAATTAGCTATGGAACGATCACAGTTATACCAGCAAATGCCCGAAACTGGGCGTGTTGGAATACTGAACATCAATTTATTGCGTTGGCTTTTGAATCGACACTATTAGCGCAGCACATTGCAGAAGCGCCCGACGACATAAAAGATGTTGAACTGACACCCACTCTCAGTCGTCCCGATCCCTTAATTCATAGCATTGGATTAGCCCTTAAAACAGAACTGGAATCGAATGGGATGGGGGGACGTCTCTATGTGAACGCAATGACGACTGCGTTAATAGCTCACCTGTTATGCCATTATTCTACTCAGAAACAGATGCTTCCGGCAGTCGCAAGCGGTTTGCCAAAACGCAAATTGCAGCAGTTGGTGGATTATATTCATGCTCATCTAGAACAAGACTTGACATTATCGGCTTTAGCCGCAGTGGTTCATATTAGTCCGAGTTATTTCTCTAGCTTGTTCAAACAGTCAACAGGTTTGGCACCCCATCAATATGTGATCCAGTGCAGGATAGAACGTGCCAAGAAATTGCTATTGCAAGATGAACTACCGATCGCAGAAATTGCCCAAATTCTTGGCTTTACCCATCAAAGTCACCTCAGTCGTCACTTCAAACGATTAGTTGGGGTCACTCCTAAAGCCTTTCTCAAAAGTCAGTAAGAATGTGTCCAAAATCGAAAGAACGTGCAAGACAGGGTTGATGCAGTTTTATAGAGTTTATTTATAAAGATTTTTCTTTATAAAACCAACGCAATTTTAGCAATACAGTTGCCAGTTTTCTCATCAGCAAGCGATCGAGTCAGATTTTGCTGACGATCGCCATCATTACCGTAACCAATTTGTGTTGCCATCAAACCGTTATGACGACAAATCAAAAATCAGAGAATGTGCAACAAAGTTTTGAGTCTGTTTTGAATACTCAACATCGTTAGTGTGACTCACGCAAGTGATTAGCGAAAAGGAACATCGTCTTCTATAAAAGGAGTTATGAGCAAGAGCATATCAAAGCTAAGGGGTATTAGCTACCTCTTTTCAACTGTTTTAATCCTGACGTTTGCAGGAGCCTGTCATTCTGTTGATTCCAATGCAAAAGCAGAAAAAGCACAAGCTACCGCAGCCGTTCGCGTCAAACTTGCCTCAGTCCAAGCTGGAAAAGTTCGCAACACCTCAGAATTCATTGGTCGGTTAGAGTCGAGGCGCTCGATCGCACTTCACCCCCAAGTCGATGGGCGAGTCGCTCAAATCTTCGTTCAGCCTGGAATTGAAGTTGCAGTGGGCACTCCTCTGATTCAAATCAATCCCGATCGCCAACAAGCCGAGATTAGCAGTTTTCGTGCTGCCGCCGCCTCAGCCCAAGCAGACGTTGAAAGTGCCAAAGCTTCACTAATTCCTTTAGAAGCCGATCGCCGCGCTAAAGCGTCAGATGTAGCACTGCAACAGCAGCAATACGATCGCTACTCAACCCTGTACCAAGAAGGCGCAGTCAGTCAAGAAGTGTTAGATGGCAGGCACAATAACCTTGATAATGCCAAAGCAGAACTTGATGCCGCTAAAGCTCGAATTGAAGCACAGCGAGCGATCGTTGCCAGTAAGGAGAAAGTCTTCCAACAGACGGCTGCCAATGTTAGGGGACAGCAGGTTGAACTTCAGTACTACCAGATTATTGCTCCTTTTGCCGGGACAATTGGCAATATTCCTACAAAGGTGGGTGATTATGTCAGTCCTTCTACTCAACTTGCCACCATTACCCAAAATCATCCTTTGGAAGTCAATTTATCAGTACCCTCGGAACGCGCTGCTGATTTACGACCAGGAATGACTGTACAGCTCATTAATCAACAGGGCAAGTTGATTGGCAACAGTCAAGTTTTCTTTATCTCACCTAATGTCAATAATCAAAGTGAATCTATCTCGATCAAGGCGCTCTATACCAATCCAGACGGGCGTTTACGAGCCGATCAACAAGTGCTGTCACGAGTGATTTGGGATGAGCGTCCAGGTGTGCTTGTACCGGCGGCGGCAATTTCCCGTTTGGGTGGGAAAGATTTTGTTTTCGTCGCTCAGAAAGCTGATACAGACCTAGTGGCTCGTCAAAGGCCTGTGATCCTGGGTGAAGTGGAAGATGGAAACTATCAGGTGATTGAAGGGCTGAAACCCGGCGAACAAATTGTCGTTTCTGGACTTCAGCAACTCTCTGATGGAACAGCAATTCTCTCAGAAGCGATGAAAGCGATCGTGTCCAGTTCATAGCGTAGATATCTGAGGCATGAAGGATTAGGGATTTCCAAGAAATAAAATAAACGAACCACAGAGACGCAGAGAACACAGAGAGAGGAGAAATGAGAGGGGTTTTGGGTCAGTTTTGGGATATTTTTTATTTGGAAGTACCTTATGAGATTTCTGCTCATGTTGGCAGTCTTCAACTTCCTTATGTGCGATCGGTGTGTTAGTTGCCGCAGGTGTAGTTTAGGTTCACTTTTGATTTCAGGAAATTTGATGCATTACAGGTTATGCTATGTTCGTCAATTTTTTTCTCAAGCGTCCTGTCTTTGCCATTGTTTCTGCTCTGATCGTCATCCTGGTTGGGGCAGTCAGCGCTTTTACACTTCCGATTGCTCAATATCCAGAAGTTGCACCGCCTCAAGTGGTTGTGAAAGCGACCTACACTGGAGCCAGTGCAGAAGTTGTAGAATCAGCTGTCACGGTGCCATTGGAGCAAGAAATCAACGGCGTGGAGGGACTGAAATACATCACTTCTACGAGTGGCAATGATGGCAGCAGCACAATCACCGTCACGTTTGATTTGTCACGTGCCATCGATCTGGCGGCTGTGGATGTGCAGAATCGGATTAAAGCCGCAGAGGGTAGGCTACCTGAAGAGGTGCAGAAGACAGGCGTAACGGTGACAAAAACCTCTACACAACTAATTTTGGCGATCGCTCTCTACTCCGAAAATGGCGAATATGACAACCTATATATTAGTAATTATGCAGATTTGTTTCTCAAAGATGGGTTAAAGCGCGTTAACGGTGTAGGCGAGGTGCGGTTCTATGGCGAGCGCAAGTATGCAATGCGCCTATGGCTTGATCCCAATCGACTTGCCGTGCGTAATTTAACGGCGGCAGATGTCGTTAACGCCCTACGGGAGCAGAATGCACAAGTCGCAGCCGGACAGTTAGGGCAACCACCCACGTCAGGCAATCAGCCCTACCAGTTCAGTGTCCGAGCATTAGGTAGGCTGACCGATCCGAAAGAGTTTGGCGAGATGATTGTCAAATCAGATGTAGATGGAACGCTTGTCAAACTTAAAGATGTGGGGCGCACAGAACTGGGAGCCGAAGATTACAGCATCCTGGTTCGCTTCAATGGCAAGAGTGCAGTAGGCATCGGAGTTTCGCTGCGACCTGGGGCAAATGCTCTAGATGCAGCAAGAGAAGCAAGGGCAGAATTAGAGCAACTGGCTAAACAGTTTCCACCTGGACTCAAGTATGCGATCGCACTCGACACGACGACCTTTGTTGAAGAATCTATGCATGAGGTGATTAAGTCTCTGTTTGAGGCGATCGTCTTGGTGATCGTTATTATCTTCATCTTCTTGCAGGACTGGAAAAGTACGCTGATTCCATCGATTACGATTCCAGTTTCCTTAATCGGTACATTTGTATTCACAAAACTATTTGGTTTTTCAATTAACACGCTGACACTGTTTGGCTTGGTTCTAGCAACTGGACTGGTGGTTGATGATGCCATTATCGTAGTCGAAAATATCGCTCGTTTCATCCAAGACAAAGGGATGTCGCCTCGTCAGGCTGCCTCTGCTGCAATGCAGGAAATCTCTGGCGCAGTCTTGGCGACTTCCTTAGTGCTAGCAGCTGTATTTATTCCAGTCGCTTTCTTTCCAGGCACAACTGGGCAACTTTACAAGCAGTTTGCATTAACCATTACCTTTTCGATCGCGGTTTCGACTTTCAATGCCTTAACCCTGACTCCAGTTCTTTCAGCTATTTTGCTTCGCAGAGGCAGCGATCGGCGAGGATGGTTTTTCACTCCCATCAATCGCGTACTGACAGGGCTACAGACGGGATATAACTGGGCTTTGAGTCATTTAATGCGGTTCAAAACTGTAATTGTTTTTGGCTTTGTTCTCTCTCTAGCATTGACCTACTGGATATTTCAACAAGTACCAACAGGGTTTGTACCAACTGAAGACCAAGCCTATTTTGTTGTAACCATTCAAGCACCGTCAGGCTCTTCGCTGGATTACACGGATAAGATTATGAATCAAGTTGAACAGGAGCTTCTGAAGATTCCTGAAATCACAGGTGTCTTTGCAGATGCCGGATTCATCTATACAGGCAGTGCTGCGAATCAAGCGACAATTTACGTCACGCTCAAGCCTGTGTCTGAACGCAAAAAAGCCGAGCAGTCGGTTGATAAAATTATGGCGCGATTGAGTCAACCCTTTGGAAACATCATCGGCGCAACCGTCGTTAGCTATCCGGCTCCGGCGGTACAAGGATTAGGCAATTTTGGCGGCTTTCAGTTTGAACTGCAAGAGCAGGTTAACCGGGGCTTTGATACGCTGGCTCAGGCAACAAGCTCACTGGTAAAGCGAGGAAATACGCTGCCTCAGTTGCAAAACTTATATTCCAGCTTCAGCGCTAATAACCCACAGCTACTCGTTAAAGTAGAGCGAGAGAAGGCGAAGGCACTTCAAGTGTCTTTGGAGGACATATTTAGCACACTACAAGTTTTTTTAGGATCTGAGTATGTCAACGATTTTGACTTTTTAGGGCGGATTTACCGAGTTTATGTTCAAGCAGACCAGCCGTTCCGCTCTAGCCCCAAAGATATTAACCGCTTTTATGTTCGTTCTCAAGCTGGAGAGATGATCCCTCTGAATAACTTAGTCGAAATTACTCAAACAACTGTACCTCAACAAATCAGCCACTATAACTTATCTCGTTCTACTGAGATCAACGGCTCACCAGCGACGGGTTACAGTTCTGGACAGGCGATCGCAGCCATGCAGCAGGTAGCAACCGAGCTATTGCCAAAAGGAATGAGCTATGAGTGGTCAGGATTATCGCTTGAACAAGTGCAAGCAGGTTCACAGGTTATTATCATCTTTGGCTTAGGAATTGTCTTTGTATTTCTAGTTCTAGCGGCTCAGTATGAAAACTTTATCGATCCTTTGATTATCCTTTTGGCAGTGCCGCTTGCTCTTTTAGGCGCTCTACTATTTCAACTGATTCGAGGGCTAGAAAATGACATTTTCTGCCAAATTGGATTGGTGATGCTGATTGGCATGGCAAGCAAAAATTCAATTTTGATCGTTGAGTTTGCTAACCAACTCAGAGATACTGGGCTTTCCATTCCCAAAGCAGCTGTTGAAGCGGCTCAGACTCGCTTACGACCCATTGTGATGACCTCATTGGCCACACTTTTAGGCATTTTGCCCCTTGTCACTGCATCTGGTGGCGGAGCAGCCAGCCGACAATCTCTAGGAACAGCCGTTTTTGGTGGGATGATTGTCTCTACGTTTTTGAGTTTATTTGTAGTGCCTGTGCTGTATGTGGCGATCGTTTCTCTACGCGATCGCTTTCAACACCATTAATTTTGCGATCGCGCTACTTTAAAATACTGACTACTAGAACATCGATTCAGTAATCAGGGAAAAAAAGAAAAATCAACTATGTATTGAGTAAATAAGGACACCATGTCTATAGTCAAATTGCGACGTGTAACAAGAATTGATACTAATTGCCGTGCAACCTACACGGGATGAGACACTGTACTATATGCAGTCTTAGGTGTACAAAGACCAACAGTTCGCAAGTGGGGAAGTGACCTCAACTTTGACGGGATACCCAACTACTATATCCGTAATTATGCGGCTGATGCCTTAATAGGTCTAGGAAATCAGAATACAAGAGTTATCACTACTTTAAATAATCTATTAAAATCTAATATAAATGAAAAAACATATCAACTTTTAGTTAAAATCATAGGTAAAATCGGTATTCAGAAACAATAATTTATTAAGTTTTTGAGTGAGCAACTTGAACACCGTAAAGATACAAACTCCCTCTGGAAAAAGGCATAATCCGAATCTATGGTCGTGCACTACGTGGTGAGAGGTTGTACGACTCTTGCCCTAAAAATCGAGGACAAAACATATCATTAATCGGGGCACTAAGTATGGACAGACTAATTGCTACTATGAGCATTCCTGGTAGTGTTAACACCGATGTATTTCTGACCTATGTTCAAGAGGTTCTTGCACCTCAGTTGTGGATGGGAGCAGTCGTAATAATGGATAATTTGTCAGTGCATCACGCGCAGATTATTCAAGATCTGATTGAATCTGTTGGCGCAAAGGTAGTCTTTTTATCTCCTTATTCGCCTGATTTGTCTCCGATTGAATTTGAAGAGTCAAAACTTAAGCAGTGTTTGCGTGCAGCAAAAGCTCGAACTTACGAAGCGCTTAATCAAGTGTTAACCCAAATTATTAATCAGCAAATCTCGTCTGATGATGCTTGGGGCTGGTTCGCTCACTGTGGTCTATTCATATGAAAACCGCTGTAAGTCTTTAATGATGTTTTGTGAGCTATGGAGGGGTCACAATACTCTTATGCAAATAATTGTGCCAAATCAATTGCATCCGGCTGCATCTAGCGAAAAAACCCTCTTTGTGCTAGATACAACTTACGCAAATAATAGGTGAAATCCTGATTTTCAATTAGATTTAATGGGAAATAACAAAGATTTTCAGATTTTGATTGCACTTTCTTGTGTGGATATCAGTGCGATCGCAAAAAGAAACCCCCTCTGCTTTTGCCATAGTAAAGTGATTACAACGCAGAGGGGTTTCATTTTTCTTAATATTTTTGTAGAGGCAGGTTTTCAGGATAATTCTGGCAAAAAATTAGTTTATTTTATTTAAAACCCGCCAAAACCTATGTTGTATTGATTTTAACCTGTGTAATCAGTTGCGCCTATTTCCAATCAGGAATTTCAGCGTCTTCTCCACCAATCCCGATTCCAGTGTTAAATACTTGTGCATCAGTGAGATTTAGATCGTTCATTGATGCTTGATACACATTAGAATCGTGAATTGTAGCACGAGTAAAATTTACTCCGTTGAGATTGACTTGCTTCAAATTCACATTAGTTACATAAGCAGATGTTAGGTTAGCACCTGCCAAGTTTGCACCAGTTAAGTCAGCACCTTCGAGGTTAGCTCCTACAAGGTTAGCTCCTTGGAGCTTCGAGCCTCTCAAGTCAGCACCAATTAAATGAGCGCCACTAAGGTTAGCTCCTGATAGTTCGCACTTAACACATTCCCCAGTTGAAAGCAGCTTTTGTAAATCCTGTGGATTCTCGGCTCTAACCGAGCTAGCGAAAAATAGGGGTGTTGCTAAGGCCATGGCCGCTAATAGCTGGAGTTTCATAATTTTCCCCCTTAATAATCGAGTTGCGTCCGTTCTGTCCCTCACAGTTCTATTATCTCACTAAACTTCGTGAGGTCAATCTATCTTGTGACAATCTAACTTCTGACAAGTTAGTTGCGATCTGAAACAGAGAGAAAATTGATGTCGAAAATGCCATCAATTCCGATTTTTTGGCAAATTTTACCCAATAATTCCTCAAAAATGCTCACTGTTAAATTACTATTAAATCTTTTTAAAAGTAAAAACTGGCGCTATTTGATATAGCTAGTTTGATGAGTATTTATACTTTTGATGGTTTAGCTTAATTCCTCAGAAATTCTCGCATATACTGATTAACCAATTCTGGCTGTTCTTGCTGCACCCAATGGCCACAATTAGGAATGTACTTGATTTGAAAATTCCTAACATAAGCGGCGGTGTTGTAGGTTAGTTCCTTGCCAAGTGCAGTGTCATTTTCTCCCCAAATCATCAGTGTTGGCACTTCCAAAACGCCCCAAGTTGGATTTAGCATTCTCTGTTGAAAAATATTGCGGTAGTAGTTCAACATTGCTGTTAAGGCACCGCGTTTTGCAGCAGCATCTTTGTACGCGTCAATATCCGCTTTAGTGAAAGTACTCTTGTTAACTGCTGTACCTTTAAAAATTGTTTCAATTGCTTGGTAGTCTGAAAATTGTAAGAATAATTCTGGTATCCAAGGTAGTTGAAATAGAAAAATATAGTAACTTCGCTGCAACTGTTGGGGAGTGCGTAAGCCTTGGGCAAATTTGGCAGGATGAGGTAGGTTAAGAATAATTAATCGCTCTACCATTTCGGCATAAGTGTATGCAAAAGCCCAAGCGATCGCACCTCCCCAATCATGTCCAACTAATACACATTTTTGGTATCCTAATCCTTTAATTACTCCCTCAACATCTTTGATAAACTCAGCCATTACATACGCTGATTGCTCATTTGGTTTATCACTATCGTTGTAGCCACGCAAGTCAAGAGCGACGACTTTAAAATCTTGGGCAAATTCTGGTATTTGATGCCGCCAAGAATACCAAAACTCAGGAAACCCATGCAACATCAACATTAAGGGCCCTTCACCTTGGGTAACGTAGTGTAGTTTTACCCCATTGATAGTTATATATTCGTGTTTCCAAGAACTTTCTATTAAAGACATAATTAATCTAAATTCAGCATTAAAAAATACTAAATAATAATACTGTACTGAACAAGTTTAATATTATTTTGAGCAGCCTCACATCTATTGAAAGACAGTATTACGATAGTACTTTTTTGCAAAAATATTAGACAATTTGTCTTGAGATAGATGTGAATCGTGGGTAAATTTTGGTAAAAGGTAGATATAATAATTTTCCCCAACTACCATGACACAACAGTTGACAAACCATGCTTCATTGTGGGTTGAGCGACTGGGACGATTTGGCTATGTTTCCAAGGGAGTAGTTTACGGTATCGTTGGACTACTGGCAGCACAGGCGGCTTTTGGCAGTGGTGGTCAAACAACTGATACCCAAGGCGCTCTCCAAACAATCGTTAACCAGCCATTTGGTCAATTTTTGCTGGCTTTAGTTGCAATTGGCTTGATTGGATACGTAATCTGGCGTTTTGTACAGGCAATTAAAGATCCAGAAAATAAAGGTAATGATGCCAAAGGTTTAGCAATACGAATTGGTTACGCAGTTAATGGCTTGATTTATGCAAGTTTAGCCTTAAGTGCTGTGCAAATCGTTATGGGTACAGGCAGCGGTAAAAATAGTAGTGATTCTACTGAAGATTCAACAGCACGTTTGCTTTCTCAACCCTTTGGTGAATGGTTAGTTGGAACTGTGGGGGCGTTTGTAATTGCTCTAGGTTTCTATCAGTTTTATCAAGCTTTTAGTGGGAAATTTCGTAAAGAACTCAATTTAACTGAATTAAGCAACACAGAAGCCCAATGGGTAATGAGGATTTCCAGATTTGGTTTAGCGGCACGGGGTATAGTATTTTGTATTATCGGTTGGTTTTTAATTGAAGCTGCAAGGCAATCTGACGCCGCTACCGCAGAAGGTTTGGATGAAGTATTACAGACGCTAGCACAACAGCCTAACGGGGCATGGCTTTTGGGTATTGTGGCACTAGGTTTAGTTGCCTATGGGATTTACACAATAATACAGGCGCGGTATCGGCGGCTAGTCAATGTTTAGATGATGCAGTGCCGAGAATTTAAATTTATAGAAATGGCAATAATAGAAACCCGTGGTATTTGGCTCACTACTACTGATAGTAAGGTTCTCAGGTCAAAGCAACGCATTGCTGAGGCGATGGATTTGCTTGCCGAAACGGGATTTAATGCAGTGTTTCCCGTTGTTTGGAACAAGGCAGTAACTTTATATCCCAGTCAAACAATGCAGCAGACCTTTGGAGTCGAAATTGATCCGATGTTTGTGGGCCGTAACCCTTTAGAAGAAGTGGTGGTTGAGGCGCAGCGAGTTGGGTTGAAAGTCATTCCTTGGTTTGAATACGGTTTTGCCAGTTCCTATAATTTGAATGGTGGTGTACTTTTACAGAAAAAACCGGAATGGGGTGCGCGTGATTCTAACGGCAATTTACTGAAGAAAAACGGCTTTGAGTGGTTGAATGCACTCGACTCACAGGTGCAGGAATTCTTCTTGAACTTGGTGCTGGAAGTTGTAAAGAATTATGATGTGGATGGTGTTCAAGGAGACGATCGCTTCCCAGCATTACCCTCTGAAGGTGGCTATGATGAGGGAACTGTCACCCGCTATCGCCAGGAATTCGATCGCAATCCACCACAGAACCACAAGGATAGGCAATGGTTACAGTGGCGTGCAGATATTCTCAGTGAGTTTTTGGCCCGTCTCTATCAGGAGGTGAAAACGGTGAATCCTAAATTATTAGTAGCGATCGCACCTAATATTCATGATTGGGCTTTCCAGGAATATCTGCAAGACTCACCCACATGGCTGAAGCGGGGAATAGCTGATATGATTCAGCCGCAAATTTATCGCCGTAACTTTAGGAGTTATTGTGCGATCGCTGATAAACTGGTAAACCAGCAGTTCACAGATGCAACACTGCCCAAGTTAGCACCGGGAATTCTAATGAAGCTTGGCTCTTACTGTATTAGTCCAGAATATCTGGTGCAGGCAATTGAATACAATCGTCAACTTGGTATTCAAGGAGAGGTATTCTTTTTTTACGAAGGTTTGCGCGAGAATAACAATACCCTTGCTAAAGTTTTGCGCAATGGGCCTTATGCTAAGTCTGCATCATTTCCCACTCTGTCAGATTTGAGTGCAGGTGTTGTGAGTCATAAGACGACATCTTCTATTTGGTCAGGAGTGGAAAATTTGTTAAAAAAGATTTTTTAAGGGAAAAGGCGCGTGGAATATAAATTGCCAGTGGAAAAGGTAATTAATACTTTAAAAAAAGATTTACCGACACTTTTTGAAAAAGATATTTCTTATGACATTTATAGAACCCATTTGACATCTAAGAAGGTGCAGCAAGCCTCTTAACCATCAACCGAATAAAACAAAGATTAACCTTGGCAGTCGCATTAGCTAA
>NZ_JBALDP010000012.1:0-107094 GCF_036917355.1 Nostoc sp. | reverse complement strand
AATCCAAAACCACCATCGATGAAGTCATTACCCGCTCCACCGTTGAGAACATTGTTGGCATCATTACCAACAATCGTATCGTTGCCAGCTGTACCAATTAAATTCTCAATGCTGACTAATTTATCTGTGAGAGTAGAATTTCCTGGAAACTTGACTACACCAGTAGAGAGATTGGCATCAATAGGACCAGAAAAGAAAGCATAGGATGTGGTGTCAGTTCCAGCACCGCCATTAATGGTGTCAAATCCAAAACCACCATCGATGAAGTCATTACCCGCTCCACCGTTGAGAACATTGTTGGCATCATTACCAACAATCGTATCGTTGCCAGCTGTACCGATTAAATTCTCAATGCTGACTAATTTATCTGTGAGAGTAGAATTTCCTGGAAACTTGACTACACCAGTAGAGAGATTGGCATCAATAGGACCAGAAAAGAAAGCATAGGATGTGGTGTCAGTTCCAGCACCGCCATTAATGGTGTCAAATCCAAAACCACCATCGATGAAGTCATTACCCGCTCCACCGTTGAGAACATTGTTGGCATCATTACCAACAATCGTATCGTTGCCAGCTGTACCGGTTAAATTCTCAATGCTGACTAATTTATCTGTGAGAGTAGAATTTCCTGGAAACTTGACTACACCAGTAGAGAGATTGGCATCAATAGGACCGGAAAAGAAAGCATAGGATGTGGTATCAGTTCCAGCACCGCCATCAATGGTGTCAAATCCAAAGCCACCATCTAGGAAGTCATCGCCATTACCACCAAACAGTTTGTCATCACCATCCAAGCCTCTGAGGGTATCGTTGTCACTACTGCCGAAGATAACATCATTACCATTAGTTCCGGAAAAATTAATTGCCATGAGAGTTTATCCTTAATTAAAGAGTAATTGTTAATATTAGGACTTACAATTTGACGAAAAGACAATCATGTGAATAAATCTGTAATTTTCTTTTCCACCTACTTTTATGACTGCGATATTTCCTGTTGATCTGATAACTAAAAAAATAAGTTGAGTCAGCTAGGCAGGAATAGATCGTGAGTGGGAACTATATTTCCAACTTTAAAATATAAACAAGGTAAAACTTACCTAAAATTACAAGGAGTACTAATTCATATAACTGTGCATTTGTACAGCGTGTAAGTTCTAAATATTAAGACTGTTAAGCGTGTGAATCATGCTTGACACCCTCTATTAAGTAATCAATGTAGTTACGCAAGATTACGGAAAAAGAAAAAACTTTATGCAGCTAGCCCCCTTCTTCCCAATTTTCTACCGCATTCTCCAACCAAGTTTTCCCAACTGCCTTTGGACTGGAAATTCTCATGCTAAAGCGATCGCGCTCACATTCGATGATGGGCCCCATCCGCAATACACACCCGAAGTCTTGGCAATGTTAGACCGTTACAAGATTAAAGCGAGTTTTTTTTGGTTAGGTGTTTGCGTCAACCGTTCACCAGCCATTGCAAAAGCCGTTAGCGATCGCGGACACTGGATCGGATTGCATGGCTACGATCATCGCTCTTTTCCCATGCTTTCCCCAAATGACCTAAAGGACAGTTTAGAAAAAACCCAAGCTGCCATTTACAATGCCTGCAACCTGCGACCTCAACAAGTGCGAGATGTTCGCCCCCCCAATGGTTTATTTACACCTGCGACTTTAAAATTGTTCTCTCAGTGTAATTACCGTCCAGTGATGTGGAGCGTTGTACCAGAAGACTGGGTGCGGCCAGGTGTCAACACTGTGGTACAGCGAATTATGCAGCAGGTCAAAAATGGTTCAATAATTGTTTTGCATGATGGTGTTTGCGGTGGACAAGATGTTGCTGCCACAATTCAAATTCTCATTCCACAACTGCTACAACAAGGTTATGAGTTTGTAACTGTTGATACTCTATGGCAGCAAGCTAAGACAATCCATTGATTGTTACACATTTCAAAAATAGGTGAAGTTCATAATTTGTTTGAAATCAGGCTTTCGTATAAATTATGCCAGAGCTGTTTCCGATTATTGACGTTCCTCTAGATGCCCCAGAGGCTGATGAAGATTTGGGAACCAAAGAAAAGTTCTGGTTTCGCCATCAGTATTTAGGTCGTTGTCTATTCAAGAAAGCTAGACCAAACACAGGAGAAGATTGGGCAGAAAAGATTGCAGCCGAGTTGTGCGAGTTACTAGGTTTACCCCATGCTAATTATGAACTGGCAATATTCAATGGGGAAAAAGGTGTTGTTTCACCTTCATTTTTGCCGCCTCAAGAAGGTGCAATTCTCACCCTTGGTAATGAAATTCTGGCTCGGCTAGTATCTAATTATCCACAAGATTCTAAAGACCTGTCTCAACACACAATTGATAATGTATTCAATGCGATCGGAGATGCTTCAGTTAATTTACCTATCGACTGGATACCACCAGAGAGAATTAGTTATGCGACAGAAACTTTTGTTGGGTATTTACTTTTAGATGCTTGGATCGGGAATAGCGATCGACACCATGAAAATTGGGCATTCATCATTTTACAAGAAAAGATTTATCTAGCACCAACCTATGACCATGCCTCCTGTCTCGGTAGGAACGAGCCTGATTCTAAAAGAAAAAACAGACTAACCACAAAAGACGCTGGCTTTTCTGTCCAAGCGTATGTAGAAAAATGTAATTCTGCGTTGTATGCTAAAGTTGGCGATCAAAAAACTCTCAAGACTTTTAATGCATTTTGTGAAGCGCAAAAATGGTATCCAGATGCAGCGAGAGTATGGTTAAATAATTTAGCAAGGGTGTCAAGCAATGATACGTTAAAGCTTTTTGAACGTATTCCATCTAATCGCATATCGCAAACAGCAATTGAATTTGCACAGAAGATACTGGAATTAAATCAAAGTAAGCTGCTGAACACCCTACTATGAAAACACTTTTTTTAGCTTGGCAAGATCCTAATAGTCGTGTTTGGCTTCCCATTGGTCGCTTAACATTTGACGGAAAAAAATATCAATTTGTATATACGCAAGGTGCTGTAAAAGCTCAAACTGAACATAATTTTCAGCTATTGTATTCCTTTCCAGACTTAAACAAAGAATACACATCAGTTGAACTGTTCCCCTTGTTTTCTAATCGATTAATGCGACGCTCTCGCCCTGACTACAAAAATTATATTGAATCGCTAAATATTCCCGAAGGTGAAGACGATCCAGTTAGCATTCTTTCTCGGAGTGGTGGACGCAAGGTAACAGATTATTTTGAAGTTTTCCCATGCCCAGAACCAGATGAAAATGGTTTATACCACATCCATTTTTTTGCACATGGACTACGACACCTTCCTGCTTGTGCAACTGAACGGATTAATCAATTACAAACGGGTGAACTCTTATATTTAGCTAACGAATTTCAAAATCCCCATGACCCGCGTGCATTGCTCTTATGCACTGAGGATCATTACATTGTAGGTTATTGCCCTCGGTATATTGTGGATGATGTTTTTAAACTCAAGAACAAAAATCCCGAACTTGTAAAAGTACATGTTGAGCGCGTTAACCCAGTACCGACCCCTCTGCAACTGCGTTTATTGTGCAATATGACCGCAGAATGGTATGAAGATTTTCGCCCATTTTCTAGCCAGGAGTATCAGCCTGTAGTGGCTGACATCCCAGTGGCTTATGCTAATTCTTAGAGTTGATGTGCGGCGAGAAAAGCTTCGACTTCAGCAGCAGTAGGTTGGGAAGCGATCGCACCTGCTTTAATAGTAGTCAGTGCCCCAACAGCACTGGCATAAGTAACAATGCGTTTTGCTGTTTCTGCATCCCGCAAGCTTTGGATACCATACTGACTCAGTTGGTAGATGAATCCTGCCAAAAAGCTATCTCCTGCACCAGTTGTATCAACTACAGGGATGGAAAACGAGGGTAATTTGCCTTCGTTCTCACCCAGACAATAAGTGCAGCCGTTTTCTCCATCTGTCACCAGTACTCCCTCAATTGAAGCTAGACGGTAAGTAATGGCTCCGGGATCTGCGGTTTCAAATAGCCATTCAGCTTCTTCTTTAGAGAGTTTGAGAAAATCAACTCGCTTAAATAATTCTGGAATTTTTTGATGGGCGATGTTTGGTTCATCCCAAAATACAGGACGCCAGTTGACATCCAGCACAATTTTTAAGTCAAAATGTTCTGCTAACTCTAAAGCGCGGTGAATTGCCTCTTCACTTTCAGGATAGGCTAATTCCAAAGTACCCAAAACCAGAAAATCTGCTTCTTGAAACAGCGAATCTGACAATTGTTTAGCTTGCAAGCGAGTATCGGCAAATTCTGCAGTATCGTACTGACCAAATCCGGCAAAGGTGCGATCGCCAGCCAGATCCCGTGTAACATAAACTTGCCGCGTTGGTGCTGTGGGATGGCGTTGTACTCCCGTAGTCTCTACACCTACATCTTGTAATAGTTTGACCAATGCATTTCCTGGCTCATCTTCGCCAACAGCTCCGATAAATCCTGCTGACATTCCCAGCTTGACTAAAGCACAGGCTACATTAGCTGGTGCCCCTCCTGGGTAGGGAGTCCAAGATTTCACTTCTTCCAGCTTTAGCCCTAATTGATCGGCTAAACAATCAAATAAAATTTCACCAAGGCACAAAACACGGGGATTGCTCATCTCATTTTCAATTTTAGATTTTGATTTAGGATTAGGAATTTACAGTATAAAATCTACAATAGTTTTTGCTAATCTGTCGCCAGTCCTTCATAGAATTAAATAGCAATTTTTACTACTTTAATAGCATATATATGCTTCTCATACTCGCTTATTTTAACTAAGTGCTTAGGCAATATATTTATCAAAATAAGCTATATTTATTACATAAAGTTTCGCGTGGTTTATATTTTTAGCAACTTGAAATCCAAAGAGAATATTGACAATCATATTACTGCTAACACTTGAAACCCCTACCAAGAAAAGAATCTTCTAGAATTAGAAAGAGCGATTAAGTACATATACCAAGGGAGGATAGAAATAGTCATGGCTGGTGGCAAGTCTGAGACCCCCGTTAGTCTGTCAGACAGAGAACTGCAAATTATCGACCTAGTGGCCGCTGGCTTAACTAACCAAGAGATTGCAGGAAAACTGGAGATTAGCAAGCGTACAGTTGATAACCATATCAGTAATATTCTCACGAAGACTGAGACAGATAATCGAGTAGCCCTTGTCCGCTGGGCTTTACAGTGGGGCAAAGTCTGTTTGAATGATGTCAATTGCTGTACTCTACCTAACCAGATTGAATAAACAATTTACTAGTAGAAGCGTAATTGCTTTGGTCTAGTAAATTACAAGCCAATTTTGAGTTTTACTGATTGTTCCCCTCTTTACGCCTAAGTTTTCAGTGTGAACACTCTACCAAAAGTTCCGAGTCCATCACTCAGCCGGAGTTTATGTAAGTGGAGCCAGCTGACCCTCGGACTCGGAAACTAAAAAGATCAGAATTCCTTTCAAAATTGACTGGGGATTGGGGACTGGAGAAGCAGGGGAGCATACTTCTCTACGAGAGGCTGCGCCTTAAGCGTAGCTATGCCGCAGGCTTTACGACTGCGCTCAGTAACCGGGGGAGCAGGGGAGCAGAGGAGAAGTTGTAGTAAGTCTTTCCCCTCTTCCCCTCCGCACCTCTGCCTCTTATGCCGTATGTCCTAACTAAACAATCATCTACAAAAATTAGCAACAATTCAGTGGTGCAAGCGTTACATTTGAAAGAAATCTATGTTGCCCCATCGGCTTTGGGAGTAGTGTTCCAATGAATACTTCCGCTTCTTTTCAGGGTAGCTCGTCTCCCTTTGAATTTTTTAACTTTGATTTTACGATACCTGTATCTGAGAAGGTTCCAAGTCTAGAAGATCAATCTTCAGACTTTCCGCAACCCACACAAGATGCCGACTTACTCAGACAGTTATCGTTTATTCCAGGATTGAAAGAAATTTTGATGCTGCGGCAGGTTCACGCTTTAGAACATGCTACTGTTTGGGTTCTTAGCGAATCAAAAAGCGCCTATTCTGCTCCAACAGAATCCACTAATGTTCAACTAGATAATGAACTATTAGGCGGTTTATCTACTGAGCAGGGATTTTACCTCTATGGTGAGGTAAATATTAGTGATTTGCGGCGTGCAGTCACACTTGCTCGACATCGCATTACCAGTGGAGAATGGGATTTGGCCGTACATCCCCGTTGTGGTACAAATTTATCAGTAGCAATGCTCTTAACGGCTGGACTAGCTGTCGGTGTGCATCTATTGCTACCATTTCGACCCATCGAGCAACTTATAGGTTTGGGGTTAGCAGCAACGACGGCCGCGGAACTGGCACC
The DNA here is from genome assembly GCF_036917355.1 of Nostoc sp. Lineage (GTDB taxonomy): Bacteria > Cyanobacteriota > Cyanobacteriia > Cyanobacteriales > Nostocaceae > Nostoc. The sequence continues at coordinate 100,752 of NZ_JBALDP010000012.1, read as the reverse complement.
TGATTTAGGTTCTATGGCACAGCGTTACCTAACAACTGCCATTCCTTTTAACCTAGCAATTGAAAATATTACCCGTACACGAGATGTTTGGGGGCGTGAGGCACATTTTGTTAAAGTGGGCTGGCAAGAATAAAGAGAGCAAGAAGATATGAGGAGGACAAAATAAAATTTTCTCCCCCATCTCTCCACACTCCCTACTTCCTACTCCCATAAAAAAATTATGAGAAAACTTTACTTCTTACTTCCCGGTACAGATAGCAAATTTGCCTGTGGTGGCCTTTGGGCTGAGTTAAAAGCACTTAATCTGGCTCAGAATTTCTGTAGCGCTGAAGTTGTAACTTACCGTCAAAGGGAAAAAGATAAGCTTTTTATTGATGATTTGCTAAAAGAGCAAAATTTAAATGATGTAATTTTTGCGATCAGTTGGGGATTTGATATAGCTCAACTCGTGGCTAAACTTAAGCAATATAATGTTGTTTACCATGCACATAGCGCAGGTTATCCGTTTAAACTACCTGCAAGTATTCCAATCATGACTGTTAGCCGCTATACAATGGGATATTGGGGAGAAAAATCACCCAATTCACTGATTTATTACTTGCCCAATCAAATTTCTGATGAGTTTCAAAATTTAGGGTTGGAACGGGATATTGATGTTTTAGTTCAAGCTCGGAAGTCTTCTGAATATTTAATTAAAGAATTGATTCCGGCGTTGCAAAAACGTTGTAAAGTATTGGTTGTGGACTCTTATGTAGAGGATTTACCTGGACTCTTCAACCGAGCTAAAGTTTACCTCTATGATTCTGCTGAGTACTGGGCACAACAGCGCGTTAGTGAAGGATTTGGTCTACAACCAATGGAAGCTCTTGCTTGTGGTTGTCAAGTATTTTCTAGTGTCAACGGTGGACTAGCCGATTACTTAGACCCTGGATTTAATTGCTATAAAATTGCTGGATATTCTCAAGAATATGATGTGCAACGTATTATGAAGGTGATTGAATCTTCAGTAGTTTTTAGCTTATCTGAAGATTTTTTAGTTGAGCATCGGACTGAAAATATTATTAAGCGTTTCCAAGTTATTCTGGATGAGTTAAATGAGTTTTTTGATCATAAGATTCAGCAGCCATCTAATATTAAAAATTTGACGAAAACACGGATGGCGAAATTACTGGCTCAGAAGATATATGGGAAGTTAAGGAAGAAATATTTTAAGTAATGGAAACAAACCGCAGAGGCGCACAGATCGCAGAGAGAAGAGAGGGAATTGAATGAATCGGCGGTTATTAGTTACTGGGGGTGCGGGGTTTATTGGGGCGAATTTTGTGCATCATTGGTGTCAGGTTTATCCAGACGATCGCGTGGTGGTGTTGGATGCTCTGACATACGCAGGGAATCGCCTGAATTTGGCGCTGGTTGAGGGAAGAGAGAATTTTCGGTTTGTGCAGGGGGATATTTGCGATCGCACCACTATAGACAACCTATTAGCAACGGAAAATATTGATACCATCGCCCATTTTGCCGCTGAATCTCATGTCGATCGTTCGATTCTTGGTCCAGCTGCTTTTGTGCAAACTAATATAGTCGGAACTTTCACCCTACTAGAAGCTTTTCGGCAACATTGGGAAGCGAAAGCACAACCATCTGATTATCGTTTCCTACACGTTTCTACTGATGAAGTTTACGGTAGCCTGGGGGCAGATGACCCAGCTTTTTCTGAAACCACACCCTACGCTCCCAATAGCCCCTATTCAGCTTCCAAAGCGGGTAGCGATCATTTAGTCCGTGCTTATTATCATACTTATCAACTTCCAACGATTATCACAAATTGCTCTAATAATTACGGGCCTTATCAGTTTCCCGAAAAACTCATTCCCCTGATGTGTATCAACACTTTGATCGGGAAACAATTACCTGTTTATGGTGATGGAAAAAATGTGCGGGATTGGCTTTATGTGGGCGATCATTGCCGTGCTTTAGATGTAGTAATCAATCATGGTCAACCAGGAGAAACATACAATATTGGTGGCAATAATGAGGTGGAAAATATTAACCTCGTCCAACTTTTGTGTCAAATGATGGATGAATTAGCACCTGATTTACCAGTATATCCAGCCAAGCAGTTGATTACTTTTGTTAAGGATAGACAAGGACACGATCGGAGATATGCAATTAATGCAAACAAAATTAAAACTCAGCTTGGTTGGACACCTTCAGTAACAATTGCCGAGGGTTTACGTTTAACAGTTGAATGGTATCTCAATCATCGTGATTGGTGGGAACCTCTGCTGTCTGCTGAATATCAAGCTTACTATCGCAAAAATTATCTTTAACCCACATTCTGCACCCAATAGTGTCACCATCGATAATTACTGTTATGATTCACCCTGCCGATGGAGGCATGATTTTTTGTGGCGTGAGACAATAGCCCACCTTTTTCAATAAATTATCAGGCTGCCACAGTTTCTGTAGATAATGACTATCCTTGAATATAAGGGAATCGGATCAACGTAAATTGCCAGCAGGTGTTAAGATGCTGCAACCAGAACAAATATTACAAGATCGTTATCAAATCCAGCGCCAACTCGGCAACAATGGAATTCGCCAAACTTGGCAAGCATTGGATTTACAAGCCTCTGATGGCGAAAATTCTATCGTTGTGGTCAAACTTTTGGCCTTTGGCGGTACTGTACAGTGGGATGACCTGAAACTTTTTCAGAGGGAAGCACAAATCCTTAAACAGCTAAATCATCCCCGCATCCCTCAATATATAGATTATTTTTGTATCGACGATCGCACACTTTGGTTTGGCTTAATCCAAGAATATATTCCTGGTGAGTCGCTTAAGGAAAAACTTGCTGTTGGCAAAAGGTTTAGTGAAAAGCGGGCGAGAAAAATTGCTGTTGAGGTTTTAAATATTCTCACCTATCTACATGAGTTGAATCCTGGAGTGTTGCATAGAGATATTAAACCAAGTAATTTAATCTGGGGCGACGATAATCGGATTTATTTAGTTGATTTTGGCGCAGTTCAAGATAAAGCGGCAAGAGAAGGCGTTACTTTTACCGTTGTCGGTACTTATGGTTATGCCCCAATGGAACAATTTGGTGGTCGAGCAGTTGCGGCTTCAGACTTATATGCACTGGGAGCGACTTTGATTCATTTGCTCACTGGAATTTCCCCCTCTGATTTACCCCAGCAGGATTTGCGACTGCAATTTACAGACCGAGTTAACTTGAGTCCCAGTTTTGTCAGTTGGCTACAAAAGTTGATAGAACCCGCTCCCGAACAAAGATTTACTAGTGCCAGCCAAGCGCTGAATGCTCTCAAATCGGGACTGAGTGTGAAATCTGCAAATAAGAATCAGCTTTTGCCACTAAAAGAAATAATCAACAATTCTGGATGCGGCATAAGTAATCAGAATGAAACAGTTCCAGAGGAAATTCTTGGTTGGAATTGGGGCGCTTTTCTGATGCCTTGGTTGTGGATGTGGCCGAATCAGGTATGGTATGGGCTATTCTGTTTTGTACCTAATGCTTGGTGGATAATGGCGATCGCACTTGGTGCAAAAGGCAACGAATGGGCTTGGAAAAGTAGGCAGTGGCGCAGTATTGAACAATTCAAAGCCCATCAAAGAGGCTGGGCAATCGCTGGTATTCTACTTGGAGCGCCCATTAGTATTATGTTATGGGTGCGAGCGATCGCTTTACTCAAAGCTGTATTTTAGTGGGGCATTGGGTATTGGGCATTGGGCATGGAGAAGAGACAAGGTAGAAAAAGAAGAGACTTATTCAATAATTCCCCACTTGTCTCCCCTGCTCCCCTGCTTCCCTGCCCCTCTGCTCCCCTGCTTTCTTCTAACTACTAACTTGCGATTCAACTACACCCACGGGACAAGAAACATTTGTCCCCCCTAAACCACAATATCCGTTAGGATTTTTAGCCAGGTATTGCTGATGGTAAGCTTCAGCGTAGTAGAATTCCGGCGCATCCAAGATTTCTGTAGTAATCTTGCCATAACCTGCGCTGTTGAGGGCTTGCTGATAAGCTTCCCGCGATGCTTCTGCTAGCTGCTTTTGATTTTCGGAATATACATAAATTCCCGAACGGTATTGAGTGCCAGTATCATTACCTTGACGCATCCCTTGGGTGGGATTATGACTTTCCCAAAAGACTTTCAGCAGTTCGGCATAACTAATCACTTTGGGATCGAACACAACCAACACCACTTCATTGTGACCGGTTCGCCCACTACATACCTCTTCATAAGTGGGGTTGGGTGTGAACCCAGCAGCGTAACCGACTGCGGTGGTGTAAACTCCTTTAAGTTGCCAGAATTTGCGTTCTGCACCCCAAAAACAGCCCAAGCCAAAGATAGCCTTCTCTAATCCATCGGGAAAAGGAGGTTGTAAGGGATTCTTGTTGACATAATGAGCGGCGGGTACTGAGATAGATTGTGCCCTTCCTGACAAAGCTTCTTCAGGTGTGGGCATAACTGACTTTTTGCCAAATCCAAATAGTGCCATTGATTTTGACTCTGATATATATCTTTACCTTATTTACCATTGTAAAGATTCTGGCATCGCTTGGGATTTTCTCAGAGCCATCCTTAGACTGTGTTGATATTTACAAAAACAGTTCTGAAATCAAGCTCTTTCCTTGAGCGCCTGTTTTGCAATCCTACTAACCCTGTCTTCCGAATCATTGCTTAACCGCTCCAAAATTGAAATTGGTATATTGACATTTTTGGCAACTTTTGCACGAAGATCGGTGCGTGAATGAACTGCGAATTGTTCTAGCAAATGGACAGGAGTATTGGGATGAGAAGCAATATCATGTAGACCATCAATCGTATTTGGATGCTGCGTTTGGTTGATTTTTAGATAAAGCTTCTCCAGCGCATCTGAAGGCGTATTGGGGTTTTTAGCGAGATTTCTGAGAAAATGAATGTATGAGCTAGATCGCTCTTGATAGTCTGTAAGTGCAAGCAACATAGTGGGTGGTGTTCTCAAAGATGATGCGATCGCGCTTACTACATCATATTTATTCATCTGCAATAGATTTTCTAACACTTTTGGCGCGATCTTAGAATGTCTCAGCAACTGAACTGCACTTCTTTCATACATGGCTTGATTGGATGGTGAGACTCGCTGATGTTGTTTAACCAAGAACTCTGCAAAAAACTCTAGAACGGTAGAGGTTGCATTAGGATTATTTGCGGCTTGAGGGGGCACATTTGGGTCTGTATCTTGCGCGAGCTTTTCTAAAACCTTTGCAGGGGTTGAGGGATGGGCGGCAACCAATCGCCTGACAGAGGCTCGTCGATCGCTAGCTAACCGCTCTAGCAACTCTATGGATGTTCCAGGTTTTCCCTCGATAAAATTGATGATAGCGATCGCAGTTTCGGAAACATTTGGATGGTTCTTGACCAGATCGCGAATTTCTTTCTCATTTTCTCCCGCTAGTTTTTCTAATATTGCGCTTGGTACTTGAGGATTTCGAGCAATTGCTTTATGCATCGAAAAATTTCTCCAATCTGCAAACGTATTTAGCAGGGATACCGGTGCTTTTGGATTCTGAGCGATCGCCATTTGCACATTGCTGCTTCCACCGGATAGTTTAAGCAATAACGATTCAGAAGTGTTCGGATTTTGAACGATCGCGGTAAAGAGTTCATCGAAATCAGATTCATCAGCATTTTCGTCATCGCAGAAACGAGGCGGGTTTTCTACAAGTTGTTCCAGAATGTGAAGAGGTGTTTTTGGATTTCCAGCTACAGCACAAAGAATTTCCTCATCCTCGATTTTAGATAACTGAGCGATCGCACTTTCACTAGTTGTTGTGCTACGCGCTAAAGAGAGTCTAACGAAATGACTCTCAGGATTTTCCAGCAGCAAAAGATTGAAAATCGGGTTCGCCGTAATTGCGTCTGGAAACTCCTTACCTAATTTCAGCAACACTTTCGTGGGCGTATTCGGATTTTTAGCCACAGCCTCACGAATTTCTGGCTGAGGATGTAAAGATAGCTCCTCAAGCACCACAACCGAGGTGTCAACAGCCGAGGCTAAGGCAAAATCTTTGTCATCAAGTATAATCAAGAATTTTTAGATATAGAATGAGTTTTCCCAAAATCTAAGGACATTTTTAAATTAGACTTTTACGAAACTTCATCAATATTACGAATACTTTTAAAGAAGAATTTGGTGTTAGAAGCTACTCATGGATAAAATACCGAAAATTGACCGCCAAAGGGAGCATCAAGCCAACGAACGCACATTTCTGGCTTGGCTTCGCACTTCTATTGGATTGATTGGCTTTGGTTTTGCTATTGCCCGATTTGGTATATTTCTGCGCCAGTTGAATATTGCGATTACTCAACAAGAACCTCCGGTAAATCCATTATCTAACTCGGAAAATTTGGGTATTGCTTTGGTAATTTTTGGAATTTCAACTATTGCCTTAGCTGCATGGCGATACAATCAAGTTTTCTGGCAAATTGAACGAGCAGATTATAGACCAAATAGGTTAATGGTTTGGATAATGACTGGAGTAGTAATTATTTTGGGATTTTTCAGTATTCCTTTGCTCTTAAGGCGCGATATACCTTCTCGTTCTCGGGTTCCCATTCAACCACAGTCCCGAAATTTGCATTAAATACACTTTTTAGACGATCGCATTTTTTTGTAACTTTTTTGCCGATCCTCAATCAATCTTAGCGTAGGCGTAGCCCAACCCAGGTATCACTCTATGTCTGCCCAATTTATTGCACTTCATATCTAGCAAGCTTTTAGGCTTTTTGCGATCGTCGCTTTCACCTTGGGCTGAATCGTCATACACTGATTTTTAACTAATGAAAGCGGTTGCCCTCAAAGAAACGATGAGCGAAAGTAAGATATCAGAGATATTAGAAACCTTCGAGGCAGACTTGCTGTCGGAGTGGACTCAAGAACTAGCCACTGTGAATATTCGGAGAGGCTTGATTAAAGAAGCACAGCTAAAAGAGGAGTGCCGAGAATTCCTTAGTTTGTTTCGGATTGCCGTTGGGCGGGGCAACTTTACCAATATTCAGACAGCGGAGTGGCAAGAGATGCGGGAGATGCTCAACAGCATTTCTCGATCGCGATCGCAAAATGGTTTCACACCCTCAGAAACGGCTACATTCGTCTTTTCGTTCAAGCAACCCCTCTTCAAGCGAATGCGTCAGCAATTGAAAGACCCGATTGAGTTGGGTGAAAATATCTGGTTAGCCACAAACTTACTAGATCAGCTAGGATTGCTGACAATTGAAGTCTATCAAAAGGCGCGGGAAGAGGTGATTTTGCGTCAGCAGGAAGAGTTAATGGAGCTGTCTACCCCCGTTGTTAAACTCTGGGACGGAATTTTGGCATTGCCGATTATCGGTACCCTGGATAGTGCCCGGACTCAAATGATGATGGAATCGTTATTGCAGAAGATTGTCGAAACCAGTTCTGAAGTTGCCATCATTGACATTACCGGAGTTCCCACTGTCGATACCCTGACTGCTCAACATCTGCTCAAGACCGTTACCGCCGCCCGTCTCATGGGAGCTGATTGTATGATCAGTGGCATTCGTCCGCAAATTGCCCAAACAATCGTCTATCTCGGCATTGATTTGACAAATGTAGTCACGAAAGCAACGTTAGCCGATGCCTTTCTGACGGCGCTAAAACGGTTGGGAACGACCATTACCCGCTCTCAATCCAAATAGCTGGAAGAAAGCAATGGAACGCATTCCTATACTTAAAATGGGCAATTTTCTACTTGTGACAATCCAAGTAGATATGCACGATCGCCTCGCCATCACGCTACAGGAAGACCTGACCAACTGCATCACTCAAACCCAGGCTCAGGGTGTCCTGATCGATATTTCGGGATTAGAGATTGTTGATTCCTTTATTGGGAGAATTTTAGCCAACATTGCCAGAATGTCACGGGTGCTAGATGCTGAAACAGTTGTTGTCGGGATGCAGCCTGCTGTGGCAATCACCCTAGTGGAATTGGGGCTGTCGCTGACGGGGATTCGCACTGCCCTAAACGTCGAAAAGGGTATGGCATTGTTGCGATCGTCACTCAATGAAACCACAAATCAAATCACTGCCACTAAATGGCGTGCAGATGACGATGCAGAAGACTGAAACTATCGACATTCAATCTTCTACAGATGTAGTTTTAGTTCGGCAGTCTGTGCGCCAGCTAGCCGTGGAAATTGGCTTTGGCTTAGTAGACCAAACTAAAATTATCACCGCCGCCAGTGAGTTAGCCCGCAATACCCTAGACTACGGAGGGGGCGGCACAGTCAAGCTAGAAACCCTTCAGGAAGGGCGACGACGAGGACTCCGGCTAACTTTTGAAGATCGGGGACCGGGAATTTCTGATATCGAACTGGCGCTCAAGGATGGATTCACTACGGGCAGCGGCTTAGGTATGGGGCTGGGTGGTGCCAAACGACTTGCCAACGAGTTTGAGATTCAGTCTGTGGTGGGAGAAGGAACACGGATAATAATTGTACGATGGAAATAAAATGAGAGAATCTGTCGCTGTCACAATTACTGAATCTAGCCAAACTGGGGAAGCCAGACGGGTAGCGATGGGTTTAGCAACTCGGCTCGGTTTTCAGGAAACAGAACGGGGCAAGGTTGGGATTGTGGTGACAGAAATTGCGAACAATCTGGTGCAGCATGCCCACGGCGGAGTCATGTTGCTGCGATCGCTCAAGGAAGATTCCAGAATTGGCATTGAAATCTTATCGCTAGATAAAGGACGGGGAATGGTCGATGTGGATGAGTGTTTGCAAGATGGCTTTTCCACAGCCGGAACCTTGGGCAATGGCATGGGTGCAATTCGTCGCCTTTCTGGTTTATTGGAAATTTACTCCGTTCCCAACCAAGGAACAGCGCTCTTGGCTCACCTTTGGCCAGACTCAGCACCCCATCTACCTGAGAAGATTTTAGAAATTGCAGCGATCTGTTTGCCTAAACGTGGAGAAGAAGTTTCAGGAGATACCTGGGCATCGGAAGTCGATTGTTGCCGTAGCCTGTTGCTAGTAGCTGATGGTTTAGGGCATGGGCCTGCGGCTGCTTCTGCTGCTTCTGCTGCTGTGAGAATGTTTCAAGAAAATCTTCATCGTTCTCCTGGGGCGATCGTCGAAGCTGCCCACGCCGCCTTGCGAAGTACGCGAGGCGCAGCACTCGCCATTGCCGAAATTGACTTTGAACAACAGTCTGTCCGCTTTGCTGGCATTGGCAACATTGCTGCCAGCATTTTCTCCTTTACTGAGCATCGCCATCTGCTATCTCACAATGGCACGGTCGGACATGAAATCCGCAAAATTCAAGAGTTTACCTATCCCTGGTATGCCAACGGAATTTTAATTATGCATTCTGATGGATTAAGCTCTAAGTGGCAGATCGATCGCTATCCCGGCTTAATGCAAAAACATCCCAGCCTGATTGCAGGTGTGCTATACCGAGACTTTAACCGAGAGCGGGACGATGTGACAGTGTTAGTCGCGAAAGGAATGGGCAGATGACAAGCGTTTTCACGATCGCCATCCAGTACGAACAGGATGTTGTGCAAGCTCGACAACGAACTCGTGAGATCGCCGAGCAGTTGGGCTTTGATGCTCAAGATCGGGCGCGATTGGCAACGGCAGTTTCCGAAATTGCCCGCAACGCCTTTCAATATGCCCAAGGCGGAACAGTTGAATTTTCTGTGACGGGAGAGCCGCAAGCGTTTCTGATTCGGATTCAGGATCGGGGAGGGGGCATTCCTGACTTAGCAGATGTTTTGACCGGACGCTACACCTCTGATACGGGAGCGGGGCTAGGCATCGTGGGTACTCGGAGATTGATGGATTTCTTTGAGATTGAATCGCTCCCGGAGCAAGGAACAACAGTAACAATCGGCAAAAAATTGTCGAAGCGCACACCCACTTTCAGCGATTCGCAATTGCAGCAGATTCGCGAAACCGTAATTGGGCGATCGCCTGAAAATCCCTATCAAGAAATCCAGCAGCAAAACCAGGAATTACTCCGGGCAATGGCAGAGCTACGCAAGCGCGAGGAAGAACTGAGCCAACTCAATCAGGAATTGGAAGATACCAATCGCGGTGTGGTTGCCCTCTATGCAGAACTGGATGAGAAAGCCAGCTCCCTGCAACAGGTAAACGAGCTAAAAACCCGCTTTCTCTCAAATATGAGCCACGAGTTTCGCACGCCGCTCAACTCGATTCTCTCCCTCTCTCGGATGCTGCTAGCCCGGATGGATGGCGATTTGACCATCGAGCAAGAAAAGCAGGTAACATTCATCCAAAAAGCGGCAAGCGGATTATCAGAACTGGTCAACGACTTGCTGGATTTGGCAAAGGTGGAAGCTGGGAAAATTGAAGTGCATCCCAGTTCCTTTGAAGTTAGTGAATTGTTTGGCACGCTGCGGGGGATGCTGCGCCCATTATTAGTTCAAGGCTCCTCTGTGGCGCTAATTGTCGAGGAACCTCAAGACATTCCGCCGCTCTATAACGATGAGGGGAAAGTCGCTCAAATTCTGAGAAACTTTGTCTCAAATGCACTGAAATTTACCGAGCAGGGAGAGGTGCGCGTCAGCGCTGTACAAACAGGTCATACCGTCACCTTCTCTGTATCTGATACGGGCATCGGCATTGCTCCCGCCGATCGAGAACGGATTTTTGAGGATTTTATGCAAATTGAGTCCCCTCTGCAAAAGCAGGTGAAGGGAACCGGTTTAGGATTGCCGTTATCGCGCAAGCTAGCGGAGTTAATTGGCGGCAGCATTTCGGTGAAAAGTCAGCTGGGTGAAGGCTCTACCTTTACAGCATTGATTCCCATCGTTTACCCAGATGCCACCGAATTGACTACCGTACTGCAACCAATCACATCAGTTGAGCCAACTCGCTTGCCGATTCTGGTGGTTGAAGATCATCCAGAAACCCTATTTATTTACGAAAAGCATCTTCAGCAATCAATCTATCAATTGATTGCTACCCGCACCTTAGCTCAGGCAAGGCTTGCCTTACAAAAACTTCGACCGGCGGCGATTATGCTAGATATTTTGCTGGAGGGGCAAAACGGTTGGACGTTCTTACGAGAAATCAAAGGGGATGAAACAACCCGTAATATCCCTGTACTCGTTATTACCATCATTGATAACGAAAAACAAGCTCTGGCGCTAGGAGCAGACGGTTTTCTAATTAAGCCGGTAGACAGATTGCCGCTGTTGAATAAACTTAATAGGCTAATTACTGAGAACAAGCCTCAAAAAATCTTGTTGATTGATGATGACCCCGCCTATCGGTATCTGGTGAAACAGTTGTTAATAAATACACCGTTGAGTATTTTAGAAGCCGCTAACGGACAAGAAGGATTAAATATGGCACAACAGGAGCAGCCAAACGCAATCGTGCTGGACTTGGAGATGCCAGATATCGGTGGGTTTGATGTACTCAAGCAGCTTAAGAACAATTCCGTCACTCAGTCGATTCCTGTGATCATCCACTCATCTGCTCAACTGAATGCAGAAGCGCAGAGCCAATTAGCGACGCAAAGCATAGCCATTGTTTCCAAAGAAATAGGTTCTCAAACCACAGCGATGTCTGGCGACAAGCCGCTAGGCGTCTACGCCCAACTTCAAGATGCGCTCGTTAAAGCCGGACTGGTTCTAGAAGGGAAAAGTCATGTCTGAGCCACGGGTTACGATCCTGCATGTTGACGATAACGAAGCTAATCGTTACATTGTTATCCGTATTTTGCAAAATGCAGGTTTTAGTGTCGTGGAAGCGGCAACCGGAGCGGCAGGATTAGAAGCTGTGGCTAACTTTCAGCCTGACTTAGTAATTTTAGATGTCCAATTACCAGATATCAGTGGTTTTGAAGTCTGTCGCCAAATTAAGGCAAACCCGGAAACGGCTTTTATCCCTGTGCTACACCTTTCTGCAAGTTTTGTCCAAAGCCAGGATAAAGCAGAAGGCTTAGACAGTGGTGCTGATGCTTATCTGGTGCAACCCGTTGAACCGATTGAACTGCTTGCCACTTTGCGATCGCTGCTGCGAATTCGCCGAGCGGAGGAAGCTGCTTTGTCCTCAGCGCGGGAGTGGCAAACCACCTTTGACTCGATGAACGACGGCGTATCTCTGGTAGATCGGGAAGGTAGAATTATGCGCTGTAATCGAGCGATGATGCAGCTTTTTTCCAAGCCCTCCCACGAAATTTTAGGTTATGCCCACCATGAATTGATGGGCGAAAAATTGGGAATCGGCGATGGCATTTGTTTTCGCCGTGCGAAAGCAACTCACCAACGGCAAATTCTCGAATTTCAGTCTCAAGAACGCTGGTTTGCCAAAACCATCGATCCGGTACTTGATGGGGATGGGACTCTCACAGGTGCCGTTTTCATCTTGTCCGATATCACCGAACGTAAACGAGCAGAAGCATTGCTGCAAGAGCAAAACGATCGCCTCAATCAACTGATGATTTCTTTGCAGCAACAGACCGAACAAGCGCAGCAAGCCAACCGCATCAAAGATGAGTTTTTGGCAGTGCTGTCTCATGAATTGCGATCGCCCTTGAATCCAATTCTGGGTTGGGCAAGAATTCTACAAAAGAGTCACCAGGACGCAGCCAAAACTCAGTACGCCCTGGAAACGATCGAGCGCAACGCTAAACTGCAAGCACAATTAATCGAAGATTTGCTCGATGTGTCACGTATTCTCCAAGGTAAGTTGGCTTTAAACACAGTTCCAGTCGGTCTCACTTTTACTATCAAAGCTGCCCTTGAAACCGTGCGGCTGGCTGCTGAAGCTAAATCTATTCAGATTCAAACAATATTTGAACCGAATGTTGGACAAGTGTTGGGTGATTCTGGTCGCTTGCAACAAGTTGTTTGGAATCTACTTTCTAACGCGATTAAATTTACCTCACCGGGTGGTCGAGTAGAGGTGCGGTTAGAAACAATCGAGGATGAAGTAGATACTCGTGCTGCGGAATACACTCAAATCACTGTCAGTGACACTGGTAGGGGCATCTCTGGTGACTTTCTGCCCTACGTCTTTGACTACTTTCGCCAAGCCGATGGGACAACGACGCGAAAATTTGGCGGGTTGGGGTTAGGGTTAGCGATCGTGCGTCATTTGGTTGAATTGCACGGCGGAACCGTTCAAGCAGCCAGTCCTGGAGAAGGGCAAGGAGCAGTATTTACAGTCAAACTGCCACCGATCGCTGCTTCAAAATTGAATCAAGTTAATACAGCCGATCGCGATCGCTCAGATTTAAATCTTAATGGATTGCAAACGCTGCTTGTAGACGATGACACAGATTCGCGGGAGTTCATTGCCTTCGTGCTACAACAGTACGGCGCACAAGTAACTGAAGCAGACTCAGCACATGAGGCTCTGAACAATTTGATGCAAACAAAATTTGATTTGTTAATTAGTGATATTGGTATGCCCGATATGGATGGCTACACCCTAATTCGTCAAATTAGAAAGCAGCCACCCGATCGGGGCGGAGAAATTCCAGCGATCGCCCTGACTGCTTATGCGGGAGAAATCGATCGACAACAAGCACTAGCTGCCGGATTTCAACACCATATTTCTAAACCAATTGAGCTAGAAGTATTAATACAGGCTATTTTGACTATAGTAACGGTTTAGCAACCTGAATTTTGCCGTTATCCTTTAAAAGGATGTAATCACTCCTGTTAAGCCCTATCTCAATATCCCATTTTTTTGTTGCTTATTGTTATTAACTATTAAACTATCAAGTACTTATCAAGTTACCATTGATTCTAATAATCAGCATTTTAGTATTAGCAACAAAAAGAAATATGCCCACACTCCATCCCTAAGTGAGTGGAGTTTTTTGATTGCTATAGGACTCATATTTGATTTTTGAAAAAAATTCGGTACACTTTAATCTTCTGAAATTCTCTTGCCTATTGCCTTTTGCCTACCTACGCAAGTGATTTCAGTAATCAAACCGGATTCCTATATCAGGTACATAAGGCGTGTATAAAAATACTCAATTAACATTAGCCTCAGAAATAACCGTCACACAGGCATTTACTAAGGGTAACAGCGGCCCTAATTGCTCTTGTCCATTCACTGCTAAATCGCTGTGACACAAATAAACTCTCTCGGATACACGAGAGAGTAAATCTGTCAAAATCCTTTGCAGTCGTTGTTCTTCTGCCAATTTTTCATCTTCTGCTGTCCAAGGTTCGCCTAATCTATCTCGTAGAAAAAACGGCGCACCAAACAAAGTCGCTGCACCACCTTTCGCCCATAGAGGTGAACCAGCATCAAGCCAAAAATGCCACTGGTGCGATCGCCTACTAGATCGGTATTGAAATATGGTTGCTAAGGTGACAGCCTTTCTCGCTCCACCAATGGGGCGCACAGGGTAAGGGTTAGCGGTAATCGTACCACGTCGCAGTAGTTGAATGAATTCAATAATAGTTGTGTGAGGCGTTGTCTCAACTGGGGCAATTTGTCGTAACCTGGTGTCAATTTCCCAGTAGTGTTGGGCGGTTTCTAATAATTCCCGCAATGCTGCTAGTTGTTCGTAGGGGAGATTGCTCCCATTCCACAAAAAACGTTGAATTGCTCTGTCTAACAGAGAAATGGGACTGGGAATTAACCGCAATTCTTGTTGCGATCGCTGTTGTTCTAACCACTCTAATATCTGATTATAGGCTGTAGTCGCTGCATAGCCGATTCGATCCCAGCGCTCGAAGGCTGACACTGGTAGCAAGTTGGGGCGATCGGGATGGGGTACAAAGCAGTAATCTGCAATCAAACCAGCACGTACCGGGTCAATATTGGTAGAGACACGATTCATCGCGTCTGTAGAGTTTTCTGGTGGTTGTTGTTTCCTGCTCAATACAACCAGCATTTCTGCGACGGCATCCCGATCTACGAGGCGTCCCAAGCCGGGATAAACTAGTGCCAGCATGGTGAGTAAGGCGCGAATGACGGGCGAACTAATTAGGGGACGTTGGTCATTGAGCGATTCTACTGGGATATTTTGTTTAACGAGGATTTCTACTAGAGTATAACGAGCGATCGCATCTAAACCTGGTGCAATAATCGCCACTTCTTCTGGTTGCACTTGCTGCGATTGAATGGCATTAGCAATTTCCTCTGCTGTTTGCCGCAATAATTGGGCGCGGGAGGTGGTTTGAATTGAATACACTGTTTTTGGTAAACTCAACATTACCATCGGTTCTGTAACTAATTCCACCATCTGTTTAGTCAGTTGCTCGCTCAGAGACTCTGGAGGCGGCCCATTTAAAATTTCTACCCGACAACGCTCTGCTAACCCTTCTAGGTAGTTGGGATCTGCTCCCAATCCCAATCGCACCGCACCGTCAGGATTATAGCTAAACGCGCCAACTGCACCTCGATCTAATAGCAACTCAAATAAAAGACGCGCTACGCTAGGATAGTCATCGACATCATCTGCCAGTACTGCCTGATAGCGTTTAGTTAGGTGCTGTTGGTAGTTGCGATCGCTTAATAAGTGCTGACTATAAAGTTCGGTAATAATCCCATAAGTCAGTAAACCCCTCTCTAAACACCAATTACGCCAATCTAGCAGCAAAGATGCTAAAAATTCCGGCTCTAAAGTTGTGGTATTTTCCCCTAGACCCTTGGCTAAAATCTGGGCAATATCTTCGCAAGGTATACCACTGTAAGCTGCTAATTGTAATAAGTCCAAGATGCGACGCACCAAGCGAGATTCATTCACTCCCGCCAGACGTAAAATTTCTTCGTCTAATTGGGGACGCCAAAGTTTGGTTGCTAACTCTTGTTCAGTTTCTGGTCGCAATCTTACCGGAAACTGTGCTTTCAGGTTCAACAAGTTAATTAGCAACGGCCAAAATAAAATGACTTCATCCTGAAAAAAACCTAGTGGCGTCTTGGCACGAACCGGATATTTACCCAAAGTAGAGGTAACAATTATATCTCCTAACTCTCGACGATTATCATCATTGGCAGCTAAAACTAAAACTCCCGGCTCTGTTTGTTTAAGATATAAAAATTCGGGTACATGACCAGTTTTTTTACGTCCTGTTTTTTTCGTATAAAATGATTCAGTATATTGTTTTTCTGATACTACCCAATTACAAAATTGCTCTACCAAGCGAGCTGTCTTACCACTGCGGCTAGTGCCAACAATCCAAACCGAATGAGAAACCACAAACTTTCTCCTTGTAGATTTGTTAGTATACCTCGTGCGTTAACTTAAGGTTAATAGTCATCAAACAATGCTGAATGATTGTCTGCAATGAAAAACTCTGTTTTTAGTCAAAAAATCTATTCTTTCTTACTTGCTGCTTATCGATGGTACTTACAGACTCCTGAACGTTCTTTAGATGAAGCTTACAATGCAGCATTAAAAATTCAGGAAATAGAAGATAAGCATTTCAATGGTAATAAAATAGACATTGACTCGACCATGTACAGTAACAGTGTGATGGATTATTTTGAGTCAGACCTCAACAAGCTATTAAAAATTGCCAGGATGCGGTTGACGGAGTTTAGAGGAAGCCGTTGGTTTCTAAATGAAGAGAATCAAAAAGCTGCCGAGAAAGCAGGTATAGAGTATCTAAGTCCTTCTTTAGTTTTAGAAAAGCTAAACTATATCGACCAAGTTATATCTAAATACACAACAAGTTCCGATCAAACAACTTCCAAAGCTTTAGTAGTACAACCTCCAAATCTACCAGTTAACTCTGTCACATCTGCTGACGACAAATCGCTGCTCGTCAAAACTCCAACATTACCACCCAAAATACCAAATCAAGACTTAAATCATAAACCAAAAGCCAAGAGTAAAACCGATACAATGGGTGTTTTACCTCGCTCTATTTTAAGTACTATCAGTCGTCTGCAAGTTGAATTAGACCCTAATTCAGAACAAGAAGTAATTCAGAGTTTTCGTCAAACTCAAAAAAGAACAATAATCTCTATCAGGTTTATTTTACTATTAATTATTGTACCACTTTTAACACATCAAATAGCAAAAGCTTTTGTAGTTGGGCCAATTATTGAAAAATTTAGAAGCACTCAGGAAATGCAGATATTTCTCAATTCTGAAATGGAAGAGGAAGCCCTTGTAGAATTACAAAGATTTGAAGAAAAACTCAAGTTTGAAAATCTTATTATCAAAGCCCCTCCACTGTTACCTGAGCAGATGGAAACTGAAATGAAAAACAAGGCGAAAGAGCTTGCTGAAGAATTTCGTCACGAAAGCTCTGGTGCTATCAAAAATGTTTTTGCAGATATGTTCTCGGTGGTTGCTTTTATCTGGCTTTTGCTAGTTAGTAAGTCTTCTATTTCTGTACTCAAAGATTTCTTTGATAATATTGTCTATGGACTTAGCGATAGTGCGAAGGCATTTATCATTATTTTGTTTACTGATATCTTTGTAGGATTCCACTCTCCTCATGGCTGGGAAGTACTGCTAGAAGGAGTATCACGCCATTGGGGATTACCGGCAAATAGAGATTTTATCTTCTTATTTATCGCTACATTTCCGGTGATTTTAGATACTATCTTTAAGTATTGGATCTTTCGATATTTGAACCGGATATCGCCTTCTGCTGTTGCGACTTACCGTAATATGAATGAATAGAGGATTGGGTGGGAAAAATTTTAGTAAAACAATTAACTTACGGGAGCGTCCTATTTTGGAATATGTAGTGTGAGCGAGACACTTGCATATATAAATGGCAACGAGCAAGATGCTCGCATTACAAAATAAATCTGCCAAATTACGAAGGTTCAACACTCGTAGAAACAGGATGAATACGACCTAAAGCAGTAAGCTTGGCAAAATCTGGGTTAATAAAATAGGCTCAGGCATTTCAGAAAGCATTTTTAAGATTTCACGGACATATCGAAAACCGCGCTAGTTAGTCTTAAGGTGATTTCCGACAAAGAAAATACCTTTGTTGGCGAGCTGGCGTTGCAGATCATCTTCGCTCCCAAAATTGAATAATTTAATTTCTGGAAATCCCTTAAGGAGACGAAAATCTGAGAGGAGATGACCTAGCTTTTCACGGTAAGCTCTCAAACCTCGAAAAAGCGTGGCTTTTTCCACAGGCTAATTCTCAATAGCTTTGAGTTAATGAAAATAGCTAACAGAAAAATCAGGGCTTAGGAAATCTTTAAAATGAGCTTTTCCATATGCCGTGAAAAGTCAGATATCTTCTTTTTTTGACGAAGGTATTGCGCTAAATAAACTAGCCCTTCTTTAAATTTTACGTGAATTTGCTGAATATAGATTGACGTTGCCAGTATAAAAAAGTATATTGCTGTGGATAGTCTCGAATGTTAAATGTTTATCGGAGAAATAAGATCGTGACAATCGTAAATGTACTAAAAAAGTTATCAATAGCTTCTCCTTTCATCCTGACAACAGCTTTAGTTTCTGCACCATCTGTATACGCATCTGAAGCGATACAGAGTTTGACAGGTGGATCTAACTTCCCAGCTTTTAATGGTACAAATCAAACAATCGGTTGGTCATTTACTGCTAATGACAACCTCTCAGTTACTGCATTAGGTTTTTACGATCAAACTCCTGCGAATCCTCTATCACAATCCCACTTAGTTGGTTTGTGGACATCAGATGGGAATTTGCTAGCTTCAACAACTGTCCAAACCACCAGTCCACTAACTGGAAGCTTTCGTTACCAGGATATTACATCAGTCAATCTTCTTGCTGGAATGTCATACGTTATTGGTGCAGCAATAACTAGTCCATTTAGTGATATTTATAATATTCCCGGATCTGTAAATACGGCTCCAGAAATTACTCTCACCGGTAGCGCCAGAAATGGTTCATCCCAAGGGTTTAGTTTTCCTTCAACTCTAACACCCGGTAACGGTAGGATTGGCCCAAATTTCAAATTTGACGTAGTTACCCAAGCTGTTCCCGAACCGACTTCTCTCATCGGTATCTTAGGCTTAGGTGCTTTTGGCATCACCTCTCTTCGCAAACGTAAGCAACTAGTTACAGAATAAACGAACGGACAGTAAATAGGACTTTATCGTAATATCAAAGGGTTTAAGACCCCTACCTCTACAGGTAGCGCCAGTTTCAGTCGGGGTTTAAATCCCCGTCTGAAAATGTCTAAAATGCTTGAATTTTGAATTGTTAAGTGCTTCTTTGCCTCTCCCTTGCGCGTGCGCTGGGGGAGGCGCTTAGAACTCTTGGGTGTAGGTAGTTTGATGGAGTCAGGGCTTACTACCAAATTGAGACAATTTAGTTCAAATGTACTCACACTTGAAAAAAGTGATGGGTTTTTTTAGTCTTTTTTTATAAAGTATATAAAAACATATTAGGTCTATTGTATTTTTGGTTTTTGATTTTTGAATTTGAGTAAAGTGGGATAATCTCAAAAATTTTAAATTTTGATGAAAAAGACACTTGCTGGGTTAGGAAAGCTAAACAAATTTATCGCCATCAGCCTACCGCTGCTTCTGTCGATTTTCTTAGTGCGTATGGAATCTTTGGCGCATTGGGAACTCAGTCCGCCAGAATGTCGCGTCAAAAAGTGGGATATACCAGTATCCTTTACACAAAAGCAAAAAGCACCATTAATCGAGAGACTACCAGTTACTTGTTGTCAGAACGATCGCTCTTGTTTAGATGAAGTAATTTATGGCAAAATACCAGAGAAAAAGGCACTGATAAGTGCGATCGCTCGCAGTCTCCAATATCTGCAAACAGCTAATGCTGCGGCTGCTTATCAAAACTATCCGGTGGCTGGAATTACGCGCGATCGCGTCATCAAAAGCTTGCAAAGATTCCGCGAACTCCTCCTAAAAACCAATTCTGCAACAGAATTACATCAAGCCATTGAGCGCGAATTTGTTCTTTACCAGTCAGTCGGTAAAGATAACCAAGGTTCCGTTTTATTCACCGCCTATTATGAGCCACTTTACGCAGCTAATCGCGTCCCGACAGCAGAATATCGCTATCCTGTTTATCGCTTACCCCCTGATTTGAACTCTTGGACTAAGCCTCATCCGACACGCGAGGAGTTAGAAGGAGCAGATGGTTTGCAAAGCGCAAAAGGAAAATTGCGAGGATTAGAGTTGTTTTGGTTTCGCGATCGCCTTGAGCCATATCTAGCTCAAATTGAAGGTTCGGCGAGGCTTCAACTTCCCGATGGGAGTCAGACAACAATCGGCTATGCCGGTCATACCGCTTATAATTACAGAAGTATTGGGCGAGAATTAGTCAATGATGGCAAATTACCGCTAGAAGGTATAACTCTGCCGATTATTCTCGATTATTTCCAAAAACATCCCCAAGAATTAAATATTTATATTCCGCGCGATCGCAGCTTTGTTTTTTTTCAAGAAAATCACGGTAAGCCAGCTCAAGGTTCGATCGATGTACCACTAACAGCAGAGCGTTCTATTGCTACAGATAAATCTCTCATGCCTCCTGGTGCTTTAGCGTTGATTCGCGCTTCTATTCCTTTCGTTAACCCTACCGGAAAAATGCAGGAGCGCATTATTAGCCGCTATGTTCTTGACCAAGATACCGGAGGTGCAATTAAAGGTGCTGGTAGAGTGGATTATTTTTTAGGTACTGGGAAAATCGCAGGCGATCGCGCTGGTGTTACAGTTAGCAATGGACAATTATTTTATCTCTTACTCAAGTCCAAAAATTAAACACACTCGCATTTTAATACTAAAATTCCCGACTTTTTAGATAAGTCAGGAATTTTAGCCTTTCGGCGTAAATGAAACACCCATTCTAATCAATGGAATGCTTGCGATATAGTAATTACGAATTACAAATTACGAATTACGCTACTAGGCTTCCAAATCCATTTCACCATCATCATCGTCATGATCGTAAGGGATATCGTCAAGGTCTATCATTTCGGAAATTTCTTCTACTTCAGTTAGATACTCAGATTCTTGATGTTCGCGTTCGATTAAGCGACCAGTTGACTTCAGCCATTCCAAGAGAATAAACTCATTACTTGTACGAATTACAGGCGCTCGCTGGTTACGAGGTTCTTCACGCAGAGGACTTATAGGCATAAAAAAAACTCACTTTGAATTTACAGGTTAGCGTACAAAAGCGTCAAAATTGTACATTAAGGTTAAAAGTCTTGTATGACAAGTCTTTTTTCAACAGACAAAATATGACCCATTGAAGTTTTGTCTCAAGTCCATTTAGCTACTTACCATTAAAATGTCCAGATGTCAGTTTTAATAATAAATATTTCAGCAGATTCAATATATATTACAAAGCATTTGGTACCTTGACGAGAGTTTCATACATATCAGAGGGTAATGTAGACAGTCTATTCGCTACAGCGACTGCATCAGCTAAGTTACTAAATTGACACCGGACTATTTCTTGTCCATTTCCTGAAGGGAATCGTTTCCTAGCTTTATTAGATACAGCACAAATAATCGCTAAAGCTTTGGCGAACCCGTCTTTTGTTAATATTCTTTCTTGAGCGAACCCTTCAACAGGGATAAGACAAACCTCAAATCGATAGCCAGGTCTGGGAGAAACAGCTATGTCGATATATGGTTTATCTTCTTTTCGGATTCGGCGTAAATATTTGGCTGTCGAATTAGTATCGTGCAAATCAGTCCCAAGGGCGTAAGTAAAAAAGCAATCTTCTGTGAGGGACTCAGGACGAGTAATTATATCCGTGGGCATAAGTTCCAGTAGTATCCGTATGTTGTCTGCGTGTGTGACACACTAGACTTGTCCGTTCTTCTTAGCACATTTTTTTGACAGTTAGATGTATCAGTGTCAAGCGAGACATTGCAATACATTTCGACTAACTAAAATTTCAAAAATTGAAATACTTATGACATCAAACACCTTCAGAATCAAAGGGTGTAGAGATTTAGATTCGGAGAGGGGTCTATATAGTCAGTTATATAACCGAAAATATTTCTCAACATAATAAAATCATAACATAGTTGACGCCAAATTCTGCGATCGCTCCACCTGACAGCATTGGTGAATGCCTAAAAGCGATCGCGATCGCAAACTATCTAAATATTTATTTATACTCATCTACTTATAAACTTCAATGGTACTGAATTTACAATCTCTAGTTGAATTAGCTCGACTGCTAAAACAATTAGCTATGTGCTGTTGCAAATGTCAGATATTTCCTAATTATTAAGGGCAGAAAAAATTGAAATCTGTTTTATAAATCGAAAAGAGTCAACAGTGGTTAATACCAAAGACGATATTAACGTAATTATGGTGAAGCTTAAATACATTTTGGCAATTTAGAGGTGTTTAAAGAATCGTTTTTATGGCGATTTTATTCCTTTGTTCAGAGAAAATTAGAAGTTTTCACTTAATATGTAGTTTTTCTTATTAAGATTTTTTAAGAGGTTTAATCAGTATTTAATAGACTTTACTAATTACTTGACAAACCGCACGCTATTAAAATCCATTTTGAATCTAGAGTTGGTGAATATTTCTGTCAAAATTGTGGATTTTTCACCGTTTTTTGTGTTTGTCACGACATCAAAAAAGTAAATAGTGTTTTATGCTACCTAACGAAATCATTAACTGTGCGATTCACGTTATTGACTCACTGCTAGTACGGTTTTTGTGGTGTAGGTAAAAGTCCTTTTCAAATAGGGTTATACCAATATTTCAGGCATTTTCGCACTAGTGTTTCAGCTAACAAATTATACCAATTTCAGATAAAAATGCGCTCAACATATAGGTTAATGCGTAGCAATATCTCTTAGGCAAAAGAGTAAAAAAACACACATACAAGATATTGGGGTTTTGAATTTCGTCCTTCAAACGTCACTTGATTCTCCCTTTGAGTGAAAGGAGACGTTGGGCGTAGCTTGCTTAAATGCAGAAAAGCCGAAAAACCTTTCTAAATCTGTGGTTTTCAAACCTATATGTGTAGCAATCATTTTTCAAATTGGTATTAGTCATGAGTAGCAGCCATCACAAAATCCGTTATAACTAGCTACCATTCCGTCTCCACTAAACGAACCTTTTTTGAGGTATTCAATGAACAAGATTAATCTGTACAAACAACACCAGACCAAAAATAGGGTATTGATTTTTACTTCTTTGACTGTTTTGGCTTCTTCATTAGTACTACCCTTCCAGCAAGCCTTTGCTGCAACATTGACCACTGTTGTAAATTTCAACGGCACCAACGGAGCTACACCAAGAGCTGGTGTACTTAAAGGCAACGGTACTGATGGCAATCTTTATGGAACTACTTCTGCTGGTGGCACTTCTGGCAAAGGAACTGCATTCAAGTTAACTCCTACTGCTTTCACTACTCTGACTACACTGATAAACTTCACCGGAACCTCTGGAATCAACAAAGGGACTAATCCAGTTGCTAGATTATTCCAAGCAGCCGATGGCAATTTATATGGGGCAACCTTTACAGGTGGTACAAGTGACCTCGGCAGTGTATTTAAGTTGGCGAAAACAGCTTTTACAACCCTGACAACTCTTGCAAATTTCACAGGCGCTAATGGGGCTAACCCAGCAGGCCGACTGATTACAGGTACTGATGGCAATTTGTGGGGGACAAGCTCTACAGGTGGGGCTAATAATAAAGGAACTATATTCAAGGTTTCGCCCACTACCGGGGCACTCACCACCATCAGAAGCTTCAACGGTACTGATGGAGCAACTCCATTAGCAAGATTACAACTGGCTACCGATGGAAACTACTATGGCAGCGCCTCTGCTGGTGGAGCAGGTGCTAAAGGAGTTGTATTCAAGTTAACTCCCGCAGGAATACTGACTTCATATAGCTTTAATGGCACCAATGGGGCAAATCCACAGTCTGGATTAATTGAATCTAGTGGATTCCTCTACGGCACCGCTAAACTGGGTGGAGTCAACAATAAAGGAGCTGTATTCAAGGTTCCAGTCGGTGGCGGTACACCCGTTTTAGTTGCCAGTTTTAATGGCACCAATGGGGCCAACCCAACGGCTGCACTCATAAAAGCAAGCAATGGTAACTTCTATGGCACAGCTTCTGCTGGTGGGGCAAGTAACAAAGGAGTTATCTATCAGCTGACTGGAGCAACCATCAGTGGCTTAATTAGTTTCAATGGTACTAATGGGGCAACGCCAGAATCCACGCTAATTCAACTCTCAAATGGTGCCTTTTACGGTACTGCCTCTTTTGGCGGTAGTTCTAATCTAGGAACTGTGTTTAAGTTTGTAATCTAGTTCCAAATCTAATCGGCGTGTAGAAAATGGTAAAACGTACATTTGAACGTCTACCATTTTTCTACAATCGATCTAAACTTTTCAAGACAGATATTTGAATTTCGATGACTCAATACTGTTTCATATCATGTTCGCTCTGAAGAACCCTAAAGAGCCAAAATTACGCTTGGTCTGTCCTAAGAGCAAGCCTACCGTCTACATACAAGTCTGAAATATTTATAGCAGTTCGCTCAGATACCTGTGAGGTAGAAAAAGTCAAGGCTTTGAAGTTGGTCGATCGAGGCTATCTGTATGAGAAGATTGAGACAATTCTCAAAGTCGAGAGGACTCTACCAGTTCAATCTCGATATTTGCAATCCAGCTTCTTAAATCAGAGAAATTTGGTTTTAGATAAATCTTAATATGATGTTAACTTAACTTTAGAATACTGATGTAGAATATAGAACTTTACTACAGGTTTATAATTTAATTAATAATGAATGATGTTAAAGCATGTTGAATTAGATTAGTTGTAAAATTCGATACAAGGATTAGTTATAGTACACATAGGAAATTAGCAAATGTTTAGACAAAGTTCTCACGAGAGAAACTTTTTCAAAGCTTTAACTGGTAGTGCGGCGAAAGAATCTCACAAGTTAAGACGGGCATTTCAATCCTGTCTGACTATTCTGCTTGAATCTGTACCTTTTTTGATTGCTTGTGCTGTATTAGTTAGCGTTATCAGCCTCAAAAGTCCTATTCTGGTCTTTTGTTTACTTGTTGGTAGTTTAATTGCAGTCATCATCCAGCAAATTGGACAGCAAGTAAATTTACCAAGGCGATCGCTAATATTATTACAAATTTTAGCAGCAGCGATTGTTCTGAGTTTATATTGGTTAGACTGGTTTGCAGCCCCCGCACAAGCACAGTTTTTTGGGGAAGCTGAAAAGTTTTTCAAAAAAACCTTAACAGCAAACAACGGTGGGGCTGGCGAAACCCCAGTAAGCCTGATATTTAATGTGTTACGGGCAATTTACTTACTTTATATTGCAATCTCCCTAGTTGGTGTGATTAATGCAGTGCGTAAAGATGAAGATTGGCAAAGCATCGCCAGAACTCCCCTATTAGTGGTTGTTGCTGTTACCATTGCTGATGTACTCACACGCTTTGTAATCGGCGATAGTAGTAAATAATTTAGTTATTTCAAATGTCTCAAGAGCGGGAACAAGAATTTCGTCCAGTCAATCAGGTTTTGGGAAGTCAACCTTCATTAGGGCCAATTCCTGCCGATCAAATTCTTCCTTGGACGGTAATAGCCTTAGCCTCCTATTTTATTATCAATGGAATTTTTGGAGGTCTTTTTGAAGAAGAGTTTCAAAAATGGTTGTGGACAGTACTAATGACTGGTTGGGGAATAGGAACTTGGTGGATTTTAACTGGTGGTAGGAGTTGGAGTTTTTTAAGCAAATTTATTGGCGTTCCCGCTTGGACAAGAGGCTTTGCTCGTTATCAAAGCTTACTGGAAGTAAACCATGAAGCAAAAAATCGGAAAACAAAGCGTCGGCATCGCCGGAAATGAAAATAGATTAACGCCATTTGAAGATGCCTTACACTTGGCGACAATGCTGCGCGTTGCAATGAATGGACGTGATATTGGCGCTTACCTGTTGACGAAAGGTACTCAAAAAGATCGGTTCTGCTTTGTTTTTGGTTTTGATTGTAAGGGAATTCATACCACCTTAAGACCTGAACAAATTGATACACTTTTTAATAACATTGAAGCTGGATTAAAAGACATTCCTAGCGGTGAAAGGATGACGCTACACTTGGGTTCTTTTAGTTCAGACAAAGAGCGCCAAAAAGAGTTAGCAACATTAATCAGAAATGCATCATCGCGAGACATCAAATATTTGTTGATGGCAGAGAGAGCCAGAATTAAAGAACTGACTATTTCTGGGATTCGTAAACCTAAATTTTTGCGGATTTATGTAACCTACACCATTGAATCTAACTCGCAACACGCAGATGATTGGATAGAAAAGCTTTTAGTCAAAGCTGAATCCTGGTGGTTGAAATTTAAAGGCGATCTTTTAGAAGTAGAAAACCAACGTATTGAAACCCTGATTACAAATGCTTACAACCAGGGTTTTCTCCGCTGGGAACAAATCTTATCTAACAAAATGGGATTGGATGTTAAACCTTTGACTGCTGAAGAACTCTGGGGGGAAATCTGGAAAAGGTTTAATGATACGCAGCCAATAGCTATTCCCCAGTTAATGACTTTAGATGAAGAAGGATTACACGAACAAGTCAATTCAGATTTAGCGAGTACTAAATTACTTCTAGACAATATCCACGGCACAACTTTGCTGATGGAATCTAGTGTACCTTGTGCCGATCGTCGCTGGGTTAATGTTAATAATCGTTATATTGGCGCACTATCATTTCTGGAAAAACCCGGTGGTTGGGTTAATAAATCGGCTCAACTGCGCTATTTATGGGAATTGTTGGCCAGAGAAACAGTAGTAGATACAGAAATTTTTTGCGAGTTGACTGCTGCCAATCCAGCATTGGTAAAAACTACTCTGCAACGAGTGCTGAAGCAGTCAAACATGACAACTATCATGGCTCAAGAAAAAAGTAAAACTATTGATGTCAACGCTCAATTAAAGTTGAAGAAGTCGGTAGCAGCGCAAGAACAGTTATTTGAAGGTGCAGTCCCGATTTATACGAGTGTCGCTATTTTAGTACATCGTCCAACTTTAGAAAAATTAGATGAGGCGACAAGATATATTGAAAACTGTTTTCAACGTCCAGCCAGAGTAATTAGGGAAACTGAATATGCCTGGAAAATTTGGCTGCAAACTCTACCAATAGTTTGGGAGGGTTTATTAGCAACACCCTTCAACCGTCGCCAGCTATATTTAACCAGTGAAGTTCCGGGATTAATGCCTCTAGTTTTAACCAAAAAAGGTGACAAACAAGGCTTTGAATTGATTGCTGAAGAAGGCGGAACACCCATACATTTAGATTTATTTAATCAGCACAAAAATTTAGCTTTGTTTGCGACAACTCGTGCTGGTAAATCGGTGTTGGTATCAGGGATTTTAACTCAGGCTTTAGCGCATGGGATTCCGGTTGTGGCGTTAGATTTCCCTAAACCTGATGGGACATCTACTTTCACTGACTACACAGAGTTTATGGAGGGAAATGGAGCCTATTTTGATATTTCCAAACAATCGAATAACTTATTTGAACAGCCAGATTTACGATCGCTAGAAGCAGAACAACAGCGCGATCGCTTTAACGATTATACCGCCTTCCTCGAATCAGCGTTAATGACAATGGTTTTAGGATCGTCCACTGAAAGTCAAATTTTATCGCAAACCGTGCGATCGCTGCTCAACTTGGCTCTAGAAGCCTTCTTTAGAGATGAGGGCATCAAAGAGCGATATCGACAGGCGATGGAGGGAGGATTTGGCACTCTTGCCTGGCAGAAAACCCCCACTTTAAAAGATTTTCTGTTTTTCTGCTCGCCAGAACACTTGCAGCTAAGTTCTTTAACTGGCAGAGTCGAAGACGCCCTCAGTCAAATTCAGTTGCGCTTACGCTTTTGGCTTTCTAGCCGCGTGGGACAAGCCATTTCTGCACCATCCAGCTTTCCTACCGATGCACAACTTTTAGTTTTTGCTCTGAGAAACCTATCAGATAGTGAAGATGCAGCCGTACTCTCATTGAGTGCCTATTCAGCCGCACTCCGACGCGCATTAGGTAGTCCAGCTTCCATATTCTTTATCGACGAAGCACCAATTTTATTTGAGTTCGAGCAAATTTCTGATTTAGTTGGTAGAATTTGTGCCAACGGCGCTAAAGCTGGGATCAGAGTCATCTTATCAGGACAAGATCCTGACACCATTGCTAAATCTAAAGCTGCATCGAAAATATTGCAAAACCTGACAACACGTTTGATTGGACGCATTCAGCCAGTTGCAGTAGATAGTTTTGCAGACATCTTGAAATATCCCCGCCAAGTTATTTCTCGTAATGCCTCAGAAAGCTTTTTTCCCCGGAAAGAAGGCGTTTATAGCCAATGGTTATTAGATGATAACGGTATTTATACATTCTGCCGTTACTATCCAGGTTACGAACAATTGGCAGCAGTTGCTAATAACCCTTATGAACAAACTGCACGTAGCCAAATGATGCAACTTCACAGTGATAAATATGAAGCAATTTCTGCCTTTGCACGTCAGTTAGTGGCGACTCTGCGTAGTAGTTAATTGGCTTATGTAAGTAGTTAATACTGAATCAAACAAGTTTTAATTTTAGATTTACCGTAGGGTAACGTTAACTAGTTACCAACGTCTTTTAGATTTACTGCATCCATTCTTGGGTTGCAACTTAGGAATTTTAGATTTTAGAATAGCGTCGGAGATTGAACCGAAAAACTAATTCTATTATCCAAAATCAGCACGGTTCCAAAGCTAAATTTTTACCTCACTATATAATGTACTCTACCTTTTTTAGGCACAGATATATGCGAAAAACTACCATTTTTACTTTTACTTTGCTATCCCTGGCAATACTACCAGCAGTAGCACAAATTCAAACGGGTGGATTAGGTCAGGTTTGGTCTGATTTTCAATCATATTCCAAAGATATGCAAGATTACTTTCAATATAATTTGAAGGATACCTTAACCCCTTTAGAACAAGGTCAGGGTCGAATTGCTATTGATAATGCTAACGGAGATTTGAAGATACCTAACCCCGTTGCTGCGGGAAAAAAAATTCGTGATGATTCAATTAACTACTCTTATAATTCAGATGCTAAATCAAGTCGCTTTGAGAATAATGCAGCAGTACGGGGAAATTTAGTTAGCAGCGAACTTAATCGTATCATTACCCGTGGAGTAGCGGTAGGTGTTCTCGGTAAAAATGGACAAATTCGGACAAAAACGAAGCTAGAAAATACCGAGAAAAGTCTGGAAGATATTGAAGGATTTGCTCAGGAAACAGAGGGTAATAATAGAACATTTCTCGATCAAATTCAACGCGGTATTCAAGCAGCTAAGACACCCGATCCAGCAGCAAATGCTATTTCTGGTTTAGCAGAATTGCTAGGTATCAGTCAAGTGCAAATGATGAAAATTCAACAGGAACAAATAAAAATTGTCGCTGAAACATTTGGTCAGACATTACAAACAAATCAGGCTTTGCAATATACCAACTTAAATTTAGCAAACATTTCTCAGCAATCAGAAGAGGCAAATCGCGCTCGGAGAGTAGAAACATCTACAGAAGCAGCGCGACTTTTAAGAGCGACTTCTCAACTAGATTTGTTTGGCAGAAAAGTTAATAAGTAGGATTTTAAGAAAACAACTCTCAATTTCTAGACAACTTTTAAAATCCTTTAACTTCTGATAAACAAACCAACAGGAAATATCAA
The DNA here is from genome assembly GCF_036917355.1 of Nostoc sp. Classification (GTDB taxonomy): domain Bacteria; phylum Cyanobacteriota; class Cyanobacteriia; order Cyanobacteriales; family Nostocaceae; genus Nostoc. The sequence goes on along the minus strand of NZ_JBALDP010000012.1, from coordinate 71,062 downwards.
AAAACCGCCCATAAACTCAAAATGCAACTTGCTATTCAACTAGTTTTTGCCCAAGCAGGCATCGATCAGATTCTCGATACTGGTGCCGCAACTTCCCAAAGTATTGCCGAAGGTTGGGACAAACAATGGCTGGATTTATTACAAAATAACACCAGTGATAACTTGTATGGAGCGCTGACAAATCTGGGTATTTTTTTTGCTGTAGGAACCCTGTTATTTTTTATGATACAATTCCTCAAAGACTTAATATCCTACGAATATACCCGTCCCATATCAGCTTTAATTTGGCCTTTTATTGTGGTAGTACTCTTAAGTAATTCAGGCAATGGAAGTATACTGTCTAATCTGACGCTGGGAGTGCGGAATTTTTTAAACACTGTGAATCAGCAAGTAGTGGTATCAGCAGATGCGGATAAAATATATCAGCAAGCACTGAATATGAGTGTTGCTGAAGAAGTAGCTGGTTCTTTACTACGTCCTTGTCAATCACTAACTGGCGAACAACAAAGTCAATGTTTTGTGAAAGCTGCTGAAAAAGTTAATGTTCTCTGGCAAAAATATAGAAATACTTATGGAAATAAAAGCTGGATAAATAGACTACAAACTAAGGTAGATAATATCAGATATGGCACTGGCATTGTATCAGAAACCTCTTTTAATTCTCTGTTAGGTTCTACAGTCCAGACTAGCATCAAAAACTTTTTAGTTTCCTTACAATATGCTTTCCAGAATTTGATAGAGGCTACTATGTTGTTAATAGCAGCTTTAGGGCCAATAGCAGTAGGTGGATCTTTGCTACCTGTAGCTGGTAAACCGATCTTTGCATGGCTGACTGGATTTTTATCTATTGGAATCGCCAAAATTTCATTCAATATTATCGCTGTGCTGACTGCCGCAGTGATTGTCAATGGCCCAGGTCAAAATGCTAATGTCGATCCAGATTTAATGTGGTTCATAATTTTTCTAGGAATTTTAGCACCAATTTTATCTTTAATTGTGGCTGCTGCTGGTGGTTTTGCAGTCTTCAGCGCCATCAACAGTACGGCTTCTTTAGTAAAAGAGAGGATATAGAAAATATAAAACTTTTCCAAGTGTTGTAACTAGTAAGTATATGCAAAACATCATATATAATAGCTGAAGTTTTTGCAGGAGGAGGTGAAGAAATGGTGCGTTTACTAGAAAAAAGACAAAGAACAGGAAGTGTTTTGACATTTTTTGCGATCGCAACCTTCAGTTTACATGTATTAGTTTTATTTTTATTCTTATTACAAGGGCTAAATATTCGCCAACTCAGTTTGAGAAAACCTCCTAACTTTGTGCAATTAATCAACGGCAAACCAGTAGCTAATATTGATGATTTAGCAAGAGAACCAGAAGCAATTCGCCAATTTATCAGCAAAACGATGATATCAATGTTTAGCTGGTCTGGAACCTTACCACCACAAAATATTGAAGAAGTCGCAAACCCCAAACCAGATTTAGGAATACTCATTAACACACCTCAAGGTGGTAGCCAAAAAATTAGTACCAGCAGTTGGGTAGCTAGTTTTGCCTTATCAGAAGACTTTCGTAAAGGTTTCTTAAGCACAGTTGCAGAAATGACACCGCCAGAAATTTTTTCGGAAAATCCCAGCCAAGGGATGACTTCACAACTAGTAATTAAGAGAGTTTATCCGCCAAAACAAATTGCACCAGGTAAGTGGCAAGTGGGTATGGTAGCCGACTTAGTTCAAAAAAATCGAGTTGGTGGTGCAAAACTTATAACTCCTTTTAATAAAGATTTCCTTGTACGTGCCGCAGATTATTTCGCTAATCCCCAAGCCGACAATAGCACCGACCTGCAAAAAGCAATTTATAGTGTCCGCACTGATAGACTAGAAATTTATGAAATTCGTAACTTATGTTTGCTAGATGACTACAACCTGAACGCAGATAAATCAAAACAATGCGGAACTGGACAAACATCTGATAGTTTTATCAGATAATCGATTTTTTATGTGAAGATAGTTCAATTTTTTATACGATCAATTATTAATGCAATTACTAAAACCAGAAAATAAGAAAAATAGCCCCTTACCGTTGTTGGCAGTAGGAACGTTTGGTTTACATCTATTTACCTTGCTGTTACTAATATTTCACGGGTCTATGTTACAACAGTTAGGTCGACAACTCACACCTCAAAGTTTAGTGCAACTTGTTGATGGTCATTCTATAACGGTAGACCCCCAACCCAATTTAGAGCGGCAACCAGAGACGATTCGGCGCTTTGTAGGTGAAACTATGAGTTTAATGCTTACCTGGTCACAACAACAGCCGCCAACACAAGTCTGGGAAATTACCTCCCAACTAGTAGCTGATGATTTTAAAGAAAAACTTAAGTCAGAAATTACTAATTTAAATCCAGATAGCCAATTTGAAAATGTTAATAGAGGAGCGGAGAATGTCTTAGTAATCCAAAAAGTTTCTCAACCTAAAGAAATAAGTAATGGAAAGTGGAAAGTAGAAATACTTGCCAATCAATTAATTTTTAACAGTTATGATAAATTAGGGAAATCAGTTTCTTTTAATAAACAAATTTTAGTTCGAGCAATAGATCGACCTGTAACTTCACTACCAAATGCAGCATTACCGTCGCAGTTTGCAGCTTACCGCCTTGGAGAAGCCAGATTAGAAATTTATAATATATGTGAAATTAAAGATAATAATTGTTCTGGAAATCCAAACAAGGCTCTACCATGACTCGATACTCAATTCCTGCCCAAACGCCTCCTCAAAATGGATTTACTCTAACTACCGACGATCGCCAACCAGAAGTAGAATCTGTAGATTGGGAATCGCGGATGTCAAGGTTAGTCGGCTTTGAAGAAGATTCTTCTAGTGACACCGAAGGATCGGAAGACTCTGCAACGCCGCCAGAGCCACTTTCTCAACCACAAGAAGTTCAGACTAAGCAAGCACTCTCATCTAATCCCTTCGCCAAGTTAGGCTTGGTAGGGGCTGCTACCTTAGCAATCGTTTTGGTGGGTGGTGTGTTTTTGTCTCAATTGATGAGTAGCAGCAATCAAAAGCCAAAAAATATTGTTTCTCCACCAGTGCAAGAGCAGCCTACTGATGAATCCATATCTCAACAGATGGAAGGCCAAATAGATACTCTCAAAACGAAATTAGCTCTGACTGAACAAGCACAGATGGTGAAAGCTGCCCAACAACAGCTGAGAATTGCCAAATCAACGCCGACAGCAGCCTTACAACAACCATCAGTTAGACAGAAAGTGATCCCAACACCCCCACCAACAGCTTATGTTCCTCGGACAGTGACAGTTGAGCGAGTCATTAGAGTACCTGCTTCTCAACCTTCGCTATCACCCCAGCCACCAATTTTGAACCCCACTCAACCAGTAGTTAATGTAACTCCACCACCTCCACCAAGCCCATTTGAAGAGTGGGCAAGGTTAGCAAAGTTAGGTAGCTACGGTCAAGTCAATCCTAGCAATCAACCTACTAGTAACATAGCTACTTTGGAACCTGCAAACAATCTGCAGCCGCAGCAAGAGGCAAGAAACCCCAATCCCGACTCCAATCCCGACTCCAATCCCGAACAAACCTCACAAACCCCACAACAGGACAATCCTGCGGTCAGTCAAGCCCAACCGCAGGGACAGAAATCTGTAGCAGTTGGGAGTAGTGCCAAAGCTGTGTTAGCGACAGCAATCTTTGGAGAAACTACTAATAAGTCAGGTGGTGGTGGTGATGCAGATGAAGCGAAAAACGTATTTGTAATCCGATTGAAAGAACCACTAAAATCTACCGATGGTGCGATCGCTCTACCCGCAAACACCGAATTCTTAGCTGAAATTGGTTCGCTCTCCGAACAAGGTCTTTTGCAGATGAACGTAGTCAAAGTTATCTCGCAAAATAATGGCAACCCTACAGAACGAAGCTTACCCAACAATGCAATTATTCTTCGCGGTACCCAAGGTAAACCTTTAATTGCAAATAAATATCCGGGTCAAAGTTCGTCTATAGCCTCAATGGATGCAGGACTATTCGTTTTGGGAGGTATTGCTAAAGCAGCAGAGTTAGTAAATCGCCCTGATACCAAACTCGTGCCATATTCTATAACATCAACATCTTCCAACCCTACCGAAAACGACCCAAACAATACCAACACCAACACCTCCAGTGGCCTTGTTAGTGAAACTGACAATAGACGCAATCTTGCAGCTGCGGTTCTGGAAGGTGGTATGAACTCTGTAGTACCCCAAATTGCCCAACGTAATCAACAGGCGATCGCCCAAATGTCTCAACAAGGTGGTGTTTGGTTTTTGCCAGCAGGCACAAATATTGAAATATACGTTAATCAACCAACTCAATTTTAAGGGGTAGGATTTATACCAATTTTAGATATTTGCAACCATGAAAACGAATATTAAACTGTCAGGAAATAACCCAAAGCGTTCTTATTTCCTACCTATAGCTTCCTTAATTTTCTCGGTTGCTATGTTATTGTTGGTAGGTCGCGCCGTAGCTAATAACGCCGTTCTGCGTTCCATCTTTTCCTGCCAAGCACAAGGTTTAGGGGGACTAGTACCTACGGTCGACGTTTGGTATCAACAAGGAACAAACTTAAGTTTTATTCCCGCTGGAGAAATAATTAAAAAAGTTTGGTTAAATGACCCATCACAGGTAACTATGGATTTTGATGGGCCAGTATGTATGCAGTTTGGTCAAGAAACTAATAGTAGTTCAGGAGATTGTAAAAACTCCTCAGCAAATGTAATTCAACTCAGACGAATTCACAAACTGGATATACCTGGACTTCCTCCCACTAGCAATACACTTTTAACAGTTGTTACCGAAGCGCAAGGTAAAAACAAGTTGTATACTTTTCGAGTGATATATAAAACAGATAATCCTGAATATCACACCTTAGCAATTTTTCCCGATCCTTCTGGTCAGGAAGGAGCTTGTGCGAGAGTTTTACAATAAAGTTCTAGTAAAATTACCCGATAGCCACAGAGGTTTCCCTTCGAGAAAAAGCGTTGATGCCTACGTATGTCTGCATTGTGGGCGATCAAAAGCCCTGCTTATAAAAAAGGGTTAGGGAAGATTTAAGTCTTTGGACAGTTTTTTTTCTTTACATAGCACGGTTAAGATAACGTGTGGGCTAGTAATGTAGTGCAATCAATTGAAAAACGCTATAACTTAACAGATTTAACTGACTCAGGCATTTTTAGCCTACATCTTTATAAATCTTCAGACAAAAACTAACCACAATTTCCAAAATTGTGTAAATATAAAGAAAAGCTTAAGAGGTTACAGACTCATGGTGACAGCGAAAATGATGCAACAGCTTTGGGCTGTAATCGAGTCTACTCAGGTCAATACCCTGCTTCAGTTTGACGATGCTGCTTTAGTACAATTGCTTCTTCAGCAGTTAAAAGCGAAGCAGGGGCTTGATGCTCAGTCAGATAGCACTCTCAATACTTATATAAAATCTAAACTGCCCCTAATTCGGGATACGGCTGAAGGTCGATTATCTTGAGGGCAAGGTGACAATCATTAGTCCGAAAAATCAAATGATTGCTCGTTGCCAAGCATACGCTCAGAGTTGAAACAGTGGAATATTATGAATAACTGGCTAGTAATTGCCCTAGTAGCTTATCTAATTGGAGCAGCGATTGAAGGGGTGAGTACAGCCAGTCAGCTATCTCATTCAATGCCAGAACTAGCTAAAAACACACAAGCTCATTCTTCCGAGTCTGAAACTGAGTCTAGTTCAAGTTGGCGAGTTGTGGCCGCCATCGCCTCAGTCAGTATTTGTGGAGCTTTTTTGTGGCCTTGCCGCCTTTTCCACCGTTTAATTAAAGGCAACGTTCGTTCGTAAGCCTAAAACATTAATACTGGAAGAAGCTCTCCTCTTCTGAGAGAAGAGTTTCGAGTTTGGCTCCCGATTACCTATTCATGCAGTTTGTTCGGGTTCTGTCGCTACAGGTTGCCCAATTTTCGGCTCCGTTCCCGCAAACAGTCGCTCAATATTAGCGCGATGGCGCAAAATCACATACAACCCACCGGCAATCCCAAACAGAATATAGGGTAAGGGTTGATGCAAAAATACCATGAAAATGGAAACTGCGATCGCACCTGCAATTGAACTTAAAGAGACAATCCGCGATATCGCCACAACGACAGCAAATACACCCGCTGTTGCTAAACCTACCTGCCAACTCATTGCCAACAAAATCCCCAAGCTGATAGCAACAGATTTACCACCAGTAAAACCCAAAAAAATTGATTTACTATGTCCCAGAATGGCAGCTAACCCAGATATTGTTACCACCCACGGTTGCCACATTTGTACATCTACCGTTTGAGGGATATAATTTTTAATTGGTTCAAAGTTGAACAACCAATAAACTAGAGCGATCGCTAATACTCCCTTTAAGGAATCAAGTACTAAAACCAATGCTCCTGGCCCTTTGCCCAAGGTTCTTAGTACATTAGTTGCACCAGTGGAACCGGAACCAACTGCCCGAATATCAATACCTTTTAACTGCTTCACAGCAATGTAGCCAGTGGGAAAAGAACCCAGCAGGTAAGCTATGACCACAATTGCTCCGCACAGAGTTAACCAAATAGCCATAATAAAATTCAAAATGACGCTCGAAGACTCGCTGACGCTACGCTAACAAAATTTAAAAAAGTCAAGAGTAATACCTCTTGACCAATGACTAATGACTAATGACTCATTTAAAAGTCATCATCATAGTTTCTCATCATTTTGGGGTCAGGAGCAAAGGCTAACCACAGGGGAAATTGCAGCAGTGACAAACTGATTTGTTCTTCTGAATCGTCAATGATAATTAAAGGCAGTTGATTGGCTTTCGTCAATCGGTCTGCTTTTTGAGCAAGAGCGTCAGATGCCTCAAACAATACCACACCCCGGTCTGGGCCGAAATCTGGGCGACCGATTCCTAGACAATCTTGCAATCCGCGCCGCCATTCACCTAATCGCTCCGGTGTATTAGCTAAGACTAAGGTACGGACGCGATCGCCATACAGCTTGTGTAATATCGAAATTGCAGCTGAAGCAATCAGAATATTTTGTAAGCGGCTACCCATTGTCCGCAAACCACCCCGTCCTCCTTGGGTAAAAAACCAGTTTGAGATTCGTTCAGCGTGGATTGGTTCAAAGGTACGGCGTAGTTGCCACGGTGGGCCGTAATAATCTGGTTTATTGCGGTACTGGTCGATTAGGCGGCGAATTTGCTTTGTCGTATCTTGAAATTGCTGTTGGGCAAATTGGGGTATTCCAGATTGGGGTTCAGCTGGTTTAGCCTCTTTTACAGGTGGTTTTTCTGGTTCCACCACACTTGGCGTTAGTTGCAACTGCTCGGCGGCAGAGGCCAAATCCTGTAAGCTACCCGTGAGATAGTCTTTAAAACCCTGCACTCGAATTGCCAAGTCTTGGGATGCACCAGCAAAAGTGGTTCGCATCTCATTGCGGATACGTTCTTGACGGCGTTCTAATTGTTCTACAGAAATTTGCAGCGTTTGTTTGCGTTGTTCTAACTGCACCAGCGACTCTTGCACGAGTCGCCCTAGTGAGGTTTGAGTTTCACTCACCTGTGTCTGAAGGTTTTCGTAAGAAGCTTGCAGCTTGGCTATTTCTGCCTTGAGAGCTGCTTCAGCACTCTGCAACTCTGCCACTCGCTGCTCTGCTTCTACATATAATGAATGATTTCCCGATCCTATTTCAGACCCCAGGGCGACATTTTCCGCTTCTAACTGTGCTACAAACTCGCCATTTGAATTTTCTGTTAGCTCTACTGTAGAATCTACCACTTCTGCATTGGAAATGAGTGGCTCAAAATTTGTGTAGTCCTCTGATGAGCTAATGGCTTTTGTGTCTACCACTGACTCAACTGATGGATTTACTGGATGTTCAACTGCATTGTTATCTTCTGGTTTTTCTGTCAACTGCTCATCAATTGGTTCTGGGGTTTGAGATGCCTCTGGGTTCATAAACAATAGTGTAATTCCTATGACGCGAATAAATAGCTTTCAGAAATATTACAATTGACCTGCCATAAAAGTCCTGAGCATGAGTGCTGAGTTCTGAGTCTATATCAAAACGACTCAGCACAGATGGCATTCAGCACTAAATACGCGGACAACGTTGTTCTAAACAAGTTTTCAAGGTGTTGGGGTCAAATAAAATCGGCAAAAAGTGAATACTTTTTATTTCTTTAAAGTAAAACAAAATGGGGACTCTATTCCAAAAGATCCGCCAGTTTTGCCATTCCTGGTAGGGAAAGCGTCGAATCAATTTTTCCCCTCTGTAAATATCTAAGTCGGTAGCGGTAAATTGCAAACGCAGCGTTAACGCCTGAAACATGAGAAACAAACCAAACAGCGTGAAAACGGAGCCTACCCAAGGTTGTACCAACAGTAGTGGAATCGCGGCAATCACCAAAACGATGGGTATATTGTAACTAGGCTTGAGTTCCACAGTTGATGTGGAGTTAGAAGCAAATGAACTGGTCACAGTCTTAAATCCTGCTTTGTTTAGTAGGCATCTCTCCTATTTTAGGAGTCAGGGTCAGGAGTTAGAAGTTAAGAGTTAGGAGTTATGAGTTAAAACTCCTCACTCATAACTCCTCACTTCTAACTTCTATAGTCCTATGAATGCACTGCCAGTCCCCTGAAACATTAACCAAGAAAGAAAGAAGTTGCTAACAAATATAATCAGCAAGGCAGTCACAACAGCTGTTGTAGTTGACTGTCCTACACCTTTGGCACCTCCTGTTGTCGTCAACCCCCAACTGCAACCAATTACAGCGATTAAAATGCCAAAACAACAGGCTTTAATCATGGCGCTAAAAATATCCCAGAGACCAAGAAAGTTACGGGCTGAGTCTAGAAATACCGTATCAGACAGGTTGTAGATATTGGTCGCAATGATAAATCCTCCGAACATCCCTGTCACCAAAGACAGAAGGGTTAAAATTGGTAGCATGAAACAGCAAGCAAGAACGCGGGGGATAACCAGGTAATCAATTGGATCTGTTCTCAACATCAACATGGCATCAATTTGTTCTGAGACTCGCATGGTACCGATTTCTGCGGCAAAAGCAGAACCGACTCGTCCGGCCAAAATCACTGCTGTTAACACAGGAGTGAGTTCTCGTGTCAACGCTACAGAAAGGACTCCGCCAATAATGTTTCCGGCGCCAAAGTTGATGAATTCTCGCGCCACCTGAATGGTAAACACTGCGCCAACGAAAATAGCCGTCAATAGGGCAATAAACAAGGAATCTGGCCCAACTGCTGCCATTTGTTCTAAGGTGTTGCGCCGATGGATTTTGCCTCTCAATAGGTGAACTAGTACTTGCCCACCCAGAAAAATCGCCGCCAGCAGCCGCTGACTCCATTCCCCTAAACTGGATTTGGATGTAGTCTGGTTCAATGTTCTGTAGCTAACTCGGTAACTGCCTTAAGAATAGCGGAAGTCATGGGAATGGGGAATGGGGAATGGGGAATGGGGAATGGGGAATGGGGAATGGGGAATGGGGAATGGGGAATGGGGAATGGGGAATTGATTATTTATTATCCTCTGCCCCCCAACAAGGCTGAATATTAACTTAGATTAAAGATGTTCTCAGAAAATTAAGCTATTATCAAACGTGCTGCAAAGCCATAAATAAGTAGTAACCTTGGCTATAACCTCCATTTTATAAGGTTTTTGGAGATTTAAGTCGCTTTTTGTATCCCCAGCATGGGCTGTAACTACTAGCCGTTTATTTTAATGAAAACTTAAGATTTTTGACAGATTCGCTGCTCTGGGGCGATCGCTCGTATTGTAGAAAATGACAAACCGCTATCTTGCTTTTGTCATCTCTACTCACGGAGTTTGTCTTAAATGACTATTTTTACTAACTTTCTCCGCTCCCTACTACTCACAATCATTTTTAGTTTTGTCCTTCCCATGTTCCTCGTTGGCGGCGGATTACTTTTTCTATCCCTCATCGGTAACATCCCTGGCTTACAAGAGTTAAGCGAGGCGATCGCAACTCAGATTATGCATTTTCTCGCCACCTTCGGCAGTGGAACTCCCCTACGCGGATTATTTGTAATTAGCTTGACCTTTAGTTTCGTTGGCGCACTGTTTGATATGTTCGTATATTATCGGTATCAAATTTTACGTATAGATTCTTGAGTAGGGGAATCGCTTCATCAGGAGATTACTGGCTATAGAAGACAGAAAAAAGTGATATTTCCCAGATTGAAAGTACTACTAGTCTTAACCTAAATAGAGATTAGTGTTTCTGAATGAATTTGTATTAATTAAATTGAGTGTCGAAGTAATTGATTAAATATTTATATATTCATTAGTTATTAGTGATTAATTACTGACAACTAGTAAACGTGTGCGACCTTAGTAAAACCAGTCCTCAAACATTCAAAAAGCCAGAATAACAAGGCATTGAGAGCTTTTAATTTTTCAAAATAGCTAAAATAGTCTTTCTAAATCATCAGGTTAACGCTAAACTAGAGTTTGGCATTTTATGCTAGCTGTAATCTTTGAGGATTTGATTAGTATTAATTGAGAATATCAAATAAAACTCACTGAAAAATATAAAAATTTCCTTAAAATTCTGACGATCGCAATGCCTACTCATGTTTCTTAACAGGGAAAGCAGGTCGTCTGAGCGTTGGGGATCTTATATTGAATTTATTACGAGGTATGTTTACAGCTCATGGTTTGGCCGTTTAAGCCCAAGTTTAGAAAACAAATTGCGCGGATTGAAATTACTGGTGCGATCGCCAGTGCTACTCGCAAACGCGTCCTAGAAGCCCTGAAAACTGTAGAAGAAAAAAAGTTTCCGGCATTATTGCTACGTATTGATAGCCCTGGCGGTACAGTCGGAGATTCTCAAGAAATCTACAGTGCCCTGAAGCGTTTGCGCGAAAAAATCAAAATCGTCGCTAGCTTTGGCAATATTTCGGCTTCTGGAGGAGTCTACATCGGTGTGGGAGCCGAATACATCGTTGCCAACCCAGGTACGATTACGGGTAGCATTGGTGTGATTCTGCGTGGGAATAACTTGGAACGCTTGCTAGAAAAAATCGGTGTTTCCTTCCAGGTAATTAAGTCTGGCCCTTACAAAGACATTTTGGCTTTCGATCGGCAATTGACCGAACCAGAAGAACACATCCTGCAAGAGTTGATTGATACAAGTTATCAGCAGTTTGTCCAAACGGTAGCTGATGGCCGTTCTTTAACGGTGGAAGCTGTGAAAAGTTTCGCCGATGGTCGAATTTTTACTGGGCAGCAAGCCCTAGCCTTGGGTGTTGTAGACCGCCTGGGCACAGAAGAAGATGCCCGTCGTTGGACAGCAGAACTGGTTGGTCTAGATCCAGACAAAACTCTCTGCTATACCCTAGAAGAACGTAAACCTTTATTGAGTCGCTTTATACCAGGGAGTCGTCAGTTCTCATCAGGAATTGGGGCTGGTATTGATTGGCTCGAATTTGAAATGTCTACTAGTGGTTTACCTCTGTGGTTATATCGACCATAAATGGTTGTTTGTCATTGGTCATTTGTCCTTTGTCCTTTGTTCAGAGTCAAATAACCAATGACCAATAACTAGTGACTAATGACTAATTAAGGAGGATTTTGGCGTGGACTGGCAAATGCGGGCTATTCGCGGAGCAACAACCGCTTCAGAAAATACTGTTGAGACAATCCGAGAAGTGGTTACAGAACTACTAGATGAACTGGAAAACCGGAATCAATTCCAGCCGACGGATATCATTAGTGTGACTTTCTCAGTGACACGCGATTTGGATGCAGTTTTTCCAGCTGCGATCGCAAGAGCGCGTCCTGGTTGGGATAATGTGGCTATGTTGGATGTGCAGCAAATGCACGTCGAAGGCAGCTTACAGCGCTGCATTCGCTTCTTAATCCACGCTTATCTGCCAGCCTCCGCCTCAATTCATCATATCTATTTACGCAACGCCGCAAGCTTGCGTCCCGACTGGAGTTTGCCTCAGACTTTACAAGCATCACAGCAAGCAGTTAAGTCAAAAGTGTAAAGTTAGAAATAGTACGGCTATCATAAATATCTTTGACTATTTCCTCAGCAGTACGTTCATCTTCCCAAGGGCCAAGCCTTTCCATAAACGTGTCTAGTGGATGCAATTTTGGCTGCTGGTCAGATGAGAAAATAATTTCGTTCGCTATCAGTTGATTTGCTTCTGGGACTCCTAATTTTTTGGTTTCCTCTTTAGCTATAACCATAATTTGCATCAAGGTTATCGCCTGACGCAGAACATCACTTTTATTTGTGCCTATTTTATTTGCTAGTTCGTCTAATATCTGATTTAGTTCAGGTGACAAATATAAGTTTAAGCGAACCATCTTTTGAGTGTTAGTCATGGTTCCATCCTTGTGTAAAATCTTAAGTACATGAAAAAATTTGATGATTTGCAGAATAGGCTATAGTTCTAAGTCTTCATCAAATATTAATTCAATGTCTCTTGCAGCATGAATGACTCGTAGAATATCGAATATCAATTGCTGATTCAGTGATGCGATAAAAGATGAGATATTTTTGAAATCCTTTGATAGATATTTGCCGAATTCCTGCTAGATTGGGATGGATAAACTGACATTGTTTGCCAATAGTTGGGGTTTTTGCTAATTGTTTAAATGTTGCTTCGGCTGCTGTTAAAAAGCGGTCTGAAACATTTAAGTTATCTTGTGCTATGTACGTTGCTAAGTCTATTAAGTCCCGGATAACTTGAGGTCTTTTTTTTATTTCAAACATCACGGCTAAATTGCATCTTGATGTTTGTTCAGTCTTTGTCGGATTGTTTGACGGATATCTTCCCAATCTTGAACAGTCATTTCTGTTGCATTACCTGAGTTTAATCCTTCCAGAAGCATTGTTTCTAGACGTTCTTTAGCTCTCTGTTTTTGGTCTTGTCGCACTAATTCACGAAAATATTCGCTGACACTGCTGTAACCACCTTGAGCTACCTGTTCTTCTATATAAGTTCGCATGGTGTCAGGTAAGGAAATATTTATACTTTTCACAAGTGTTAATTTTTGAATCTGTTTTTCTACATCATGGCAGTTTTTGCCATTTTATGCCATTGCACAGAAAATTCTATTTAGGATGAGTAGATAGTCGCTTCTTGTTAGATTTTTATGCTATATGGGCATATTGTAATTATCCAGCAAATAGCATTAAAAGAGGATAAACAGTATGTTGACTATACAGTGGCAAGAAGAAATCGCATCGCTACAGCAAAGCTTAAGACGTGAAATCACCAAAATATCAGGTGGTTCGGACATTAATGTAATTAAGCATATTTGCATCAATAACTTAAAATCTAAGCTAGAACGATTAGAAGAAATTGATAAAATTCTGAGTATAGAAAAATATAAAATTGTTTTTATAGGTACTATTGGGCAAGGTAAAACGACCGCTATTTGTCATCTTTTTAATTTAATAAGTGACTTCAAGGTTTCCAAAACTATTAATGGCAAACCTAGAGATGTAATCGAAACAAAAGAGTTACTATCAACTGGAGCAGGCAGAACTACTATATGTGAAGTAATTATCAAAGCGGCTGATAAAACTTATATAGAGATAGAGCCTTATACAGTTGATGAGATGGAGAACCTTATCTTTGAATTTTGCGATTACATTGCCAATAAAGAAAATCCTCAATCTGAACAGAGAATAATTATTTCAGAAGAGATTCAGAGAGCCATTAGGAATGTTATAGAACTGAAAAAAATTACTAAATCAGTTCCCGACGGTGAAAAAACAAAATCTATTACCTTGGATAAAGCTAAGGAATTATTTGATGAAGCAGGAATAGAGGTATTGAAAAAGACTGCATTGAATAATGCCAATCTAGAATCAAGAACTTACACTAAAATTGAGTTCGATAATGAAAGTAAAGAGCAAGATTGGATAAAAAATAACTTTGCTGATATTAATAATGCCCGCTTGAAAGACTTTGCTATTCCAAGAAAAATTTATCTTTATGTAAGCCATGACGTTTTGTCTGGATCAAACTTATCTCAGTTCGATTCCGTTGTTGATACTAAAGGACTTGATGAGAATCCAATCCGTAAAGACTTGCAGAAATATATTGACAGTCAGGATAGTATCTGTCTTTTTGTAACCCCCTTTAGTGCTGCTCCTGAAGCTAATATTACAAAATTAATAGGTTATCATTTGACATCAAAATCCAAAGAATTTCATCATAGATTTGTTACTTTGGTGTTACCACACAAAGGCGAGCCTGAAAAAGTAACTGACTCTGATGGAGATAGGGAATTAGGAATAAAAATTAGACAGGATCAAGTTCACTCTACATTCAGAAATTTAAATTTAGAATTCTTCCAAGAAAATATTTTGTTCTACGATTCTTTGCGATACTACCGTGATGATATAGTCAAAGTATATGAAGAATATAACGAAGAGGTGCAGGAAGATAAAAATGACTTAATTAGAGCTATAACGGATGTAATAGAACGTAGAAAAAATATTGTGTTGGACGAAATAAAAAATATTCGAGAAAGCTTTAGAAACATCAAAAATGGTGAGGCTTTGACAGTATCAGAAATCAAAGCGATTGAAAATGCAATTCAGAAGATAGAAAACATACGAGAGTTACGTAACAGAGTAGGTAGTTTTGTTTATGAAGGTTCTCCTGAAAAAGAAGAAAGCTTTAGCTTGATTGATCAGTATCTTCAATACTATCGCACTACCCATAAAGCGTGGAACACTAAACACGCTATCCATAGGAATTTTGGTTACTATGAACCAAGAGATATAGATATATATTATGATGCGAAAGTTGTTGCTGAGGGAATAGGCGAAAATGAAATGTTGAAAAAATTCACTAGAGAAGTCAAGCAGGAATTAGAGAATATATTGTGTGAGCTTACTTCTGCAAATGAATCTTTAAAGACTCTAATTCCTGAATTAATACAAGAGTTTCATTCATTATATGACGAGTTTATATACAATGTAGGGACAGAAATTCAAGACGAACTCACAAGAAAGTTATTACCTCAAAGTGAAGATTCTAAATTTTGGAATGCGCTAATTGCTGAGAAAGGCAAAGAAAAGCGCAGCAAGGGAGAAACATATACAGATAATGTATGTGCGATATTTAAGCGAGAACTTACATCTGAGATAAATTTGAATAAATTTTACCAGAGTAAAGCTGAAGAACATTGGAAAGAATTAGTTAATAAAATTCTAAGCTTCTTTGGACAAAAATAGAAAATTTTGCTATGTCACAGTTAACACACAGCTTAGAGCGCAATTATATTGCGCTTCTAAAAAATTGTATCCACCATTAGTTAATTCTAATAAAATAGTGATGACATATTTAAATGAAGAAATACAGAAAAAACTAGATATATATATTAAAAAATATAACCACCAACATATAAAATGTTTAATTAGGGGTATAGAAATACCAATTAATGGCAGACCAGAAGAGTTGGTGAGGCAAATATTTCTTCATTTCCTTATTAAAGAAAGTACATTGTTGTCAGAAAAAATCAATATTAAGGTTGAAGCCAATAATCATGATATAGAAATATATAAAAAACAAACAAATGAAAACTTCAAACCACATCAAAGTCCTTTAATAATTGTGGAAGTAAAACGAGAAGATGTGAACTTGCAAAATCACTATAATCAAATACAAAGATATTTAACAAATTCTGGTTGCAATATTGGAATCTTATATAATTATCATGAAATTATTATTGTTTTTAAAAAATATAATCAATTTGAAATTTATTATCCCAAAAATTTGATAGACATACAAGAATTGATTTTACAGGCAAATAGCAGTATTGATGATGATTTATTAGAATTTGTCCATGCTCAAAATGGAAACATTGAAAGTTTTATTTATCTTATTAATAAGTATGGGGAATATACTAATCATACAGTAGATTTTAAATTGAAACATCAAATATCCCCAATAGAAGGATATTTATTTAATGTAGAAGAAAATAAAATTTTTTATAAGATATGTGGTCAAAATTCTAAAAAACTACAAAATTTTGATTGCCAAGATTTTGAAAAATTAATTTCTATCATTTATTAAAAAAACCACAGATGCACACCAATATTTATCTGCGTTCATCTGCGGTTAATTATTCAAATCTTAATTTTAATGAACTAATGCGATCGCACGTTTTGTTAACGCTTCAGCAGTCAATCCATTAAATGCCATCAACTCACCAGCACTAGCTGTAGTTTCGCCACGTTTCCAAGCAAAGGTGTCGCGCTTGGCTGTACTCCGTAACAGAATTGGTTCCAGCATCCCCGCAGCACCACCAGTAACGGCAATTAACGCATCGCCATCAAATAATTCGGCAAATTTTGCATCATCCAAGAAACCGCCTTCGGGTTCAGAACAGGTATCCCATGCAGTATCATGGCTACGGTACAATTGCCGAGGATTGATAACAGAAATTATCTTCGCACCAATACCTTCAGTTTCTAAGAAAGCAGCAGCTTCAAATACTGGCATTAATGTCATATCGCCAATTACAGCAAATACAACTTGCTTATCACCAGCAACTTCATGTAATAGCACCGCACCATCGCGCAACCCTTGATGAGTTTGTTCTAAAGTTGTGCGAATTGGCAATGGCGATTTACTAGCTGTAATCACAATTCCCTTATTCTTAGTTTTCAATGCCCAGTCATAACAAGCTTGAATACTATTAGCATCAGGCGGAAATAATGGGAAAACATTACCATTTCGCATCAACGAAGCAAAGTAAGCTTCAATTTCAGGACGTTGGTGAGTCCAACCGTTACGCCCTTGCTCTAATGCGCCTGCTGTGAATAAAGTAATAGTCGAAGGAGTTTGACGGCGCAATTCTGCCATTGCTTGGGTTACAGTTTGCCAAATTGGTAATCCGTTGATGGCAAAAGATTCGTAAGAACACCACAAAGTTCTCGCGCCCATTAACGCCAAACCCGCAGCTAAACCGGCACAAGCATCTTCACTCAATGGTTCATAAACTTGTCCATTTGGCGCTTGGTTGTATAAGTCGTCGGTTGTGGGGTGGATAATCTTTAACGCTTGGTTGATATTAGCAATTCCAGATGCTTCGTTACCATCGGCATTGGTGACAAGGAAATTCCGATCTTTATTTCCAACTATTCCTACCAATCGTCCCATTGCGGTTGTGGAAACTTTTGGTTCGCCACCGACTGCATATTCTTCTAAAGGTAATTCGCCTAATTCTGGCAATGGGAATTCAAATTCTGTCACCACAGTTTTTGCTGCTGGGCCACCACCGGCACGTTCGGCATTTGTTCTGACTAATTGCCAAGCTTCTGCTGACAAAGCACGGGTTTGCAATGCACTAATAATATGTGGCGCGTCCAACGTATCTTTAGGATACAAGTTGTGAGATTTTGCACCCCGCGCGTGGACTCCTGCACCTTTGAGTTGTTTAATAATGAAGACGGTAAGTTTACCACCCAGTGCCGATCGCGCTGCTTTATCTACACCCGAAAGTACTGCTTGAGTAAATTCTAGGCGTTTCTCAAAAGAAAAGGCGGTGCTATCAACGTAATCCCCTGGTTGGTTTTGATCGTCGAAATCTTTGGCATCCACTAATACCACTTCATCAAAACCGTTACCTTGCCAATATGCTTGCATCTGTTCGTTGGTTTTGAGAGAAACCATGCTGTGATGTTCTTGGCTGTAACCGTTCCACACCAACACTGGTAAGAAGTTGGTGACAGCAGGATAAGCAGTATGGAAATGTGCGATCGCACTTACAATATAAGGCTCACCCAATCCACCATCCCCAACTGTAAAGGGGAATAATTTATCTTTATGTAACAGTGCAGCCGCCATTGCAAAGTGTTGCCCTTGTCCCAAAGGCCCCGCAGGTGCGAGAATACCGGGAATGAAACCAGAAAGGTGTCCTAAAAGTCCGTGCTTTTCTCGAAAGCGATCGCGCAATTGTTGGACTGTAAAAATTCCCATGTCTTCTAGCGAACGATCCAAGAACATGGCACTATAAAATCCGGGGGCGTGGTGTCCGACTTCGGTAATAATGTTCTTGTATCCCAGCATGACAAGAGATGCGTAAGCTTCTGCTTGGCTGGCGAATCCGCCGGGATGCCCAGAAGCCTTACTACCGGTAACTTGCAAAGTCAGGTAGCGTAAGGCATCGGCAGTAAGTAAAGTTTGATATACTGCTGCTTTATCTGTGGTCGATGCGATCGCGGTTTTGCCCGACTCAATAGCAGGTGTTGCACCATAAGTTTCAAAATCTGGTAGTGCTTCACCAAAATATTGAATTCCTTCAGAAAAATTGGGAAGCGCTGAAGATGCCTTTGCGGAGATTGCAGTCATGCTGAGTACCTTTTGACGATGAGGTGAAACTGTAGATGCTCGTTGAATTTAACCAAAATTTTACATCTTCGAGGTTGTAACAGTTTATTGCTTTTTTGCAACGTTAGAATAAGTACTTTAAATAGTTACGCAACCAAGATTTCAATTAGTTGAAGTAGCAAAAAAATATTTAGTAGGAAAAAGTTTATGAAATTCCCAAATGGGCCGCAAACTCCAGCAGTTGTACAGATGCTGCGCTGGGTTGTTAATCCGATGTCATTTATGGAGGCTTGTGCCAAAGACTATGGCGAGATTTTTACTCTCCGATTAGACAAAAATCTGCCTCCTATAGTGATTGTCAGCAACCCCCAAGCGCAACAGCAAATTTTGACAAATGATACCAAGGAATTGGAAGCACCTGGCGATCTGAATCAGCTGTTTGAACCTTTATTGGGCAAGCATTCTGTGATTACCATCAGCGGCGCAGAACACCAGCGCCAACGTCAGTTGTTAATGCCTCCATTTCATGGCGAAAGAATGCGGAACTATAGCCAGGTGATTACCGATGTCACCAAGCAAGTTATCAGCCAATACCAAATAGGTAAACGCTTTAATATTCGGTCTGCAACTCAAGCTATTACCTTACGGGTGATTATGCAAGCTGTATTTGGTCTATATGAAGGGCCTCGCGCCGAAAAACTCCAGCATTTTTTGGGCGATCTTTTAGAAAAGGCCAGTTCTCGCTTAAGTGTGGCTTTGCTTTATTTTCCAGGTTTACAAAGGGATTTTGGGCCAATTAACTTCTGGGGAAACCAGATGCGTCTTCAACAAGAAGCTGACCAACTCATCTATGAGGAAATTCGGGAACGTCGAGAACAACCAGATTCATCACGCACAGATATTCTTAGCTTACTCATGGCTGCTAGAGATGAAGCAGATCAACCCATGACTGATGAAGAGTTGCGCGATGAATTGATGACTCTGTTAGTCGCTGGTCACGAAACCACAGCAACAGCCTTGGCATGGGCATTATACTGGATTCACAAAATACCATCAGTGCGCCAAAAACTACTGCAAGAATTAGATAGCTTGGGCGACAACCCAGATCCCGGCACCGTTTTCAAGTTACCTTATCTCAACGCTGTTTGTTCCGAGACATTGCGGATTTACCCAGTAGCTATACTAACTTTGTCAAGGGTAGTCAGAACCCCGATATCGCTAGGTGGTTATGAACTAGAACCGGGTACAGTCGTACTTGGTTCAATTTATCTGACCCACCAACGGGAAGATATTTATCCAGAACCTAAGCAGTTTAAGCCAGAACGCTTTTTAGAACGGCAATTTTCTGCCTATGAATACTTACCCTTTGGCGGTGGTGCTAGGCGCTGTATTGGTCTAGCATTCGCCCAGTTGGAAATGAAGCTAGCACTTGCTCAAATCCTTTCTAGTAAGGAATTAGAACTAGTTAATAAAGGTGAAGTGCGACCTAAACGCCGTGGTTTGGTGACAGGCCCAGATCGTCCTATTGAGATGGTTGTTAAGAGTCAACGTCAGGTGAAGTCTCCCATTTTACAGACAACCACTGTTTGATGCTGGGGGGTTGATGGTTGCGTTCAGCAAATTTTCAACTTCCATCTATAGGATTTCTTGATTGAGTTCAATACAAACCTAAACCCCAACCCTTTCCCTATAAGGGAAGGAGAGTAAAATTCAAAGCCTCTCTCCTAGTTTGGAGTGAGGTCAAAATCTATTGCATATAAACAAGAAGTGCTATATCTATTTAGATAGATTTTAAACTTAATGAATAATTAATTAAAAGGGTTTGCGATCGCTGCATAACGATCGCAGTCTTATTTCTAAATCACAAATTACCTATACCCCAATATAGATTTCCTCTCCAGAATTAGCCTTTACAGTTACGAGTAAGAGGAAATTTAGGAGAATTAGTAATTCATGCCTGATGAACATCGGTTAGAAGAACAATTTCTATCCCAAGAAGCTGAAAAACAAATATCCGATCGGCTAAATGAAGTAGAACAAATAGAAATAGATGTAAAAACCGATCTGTTAAAAATACTTCAGGGACAGGCCGATGGAGTTGCGGTTGCAGGTCAAGGATTAGTCATTAAAGAAGACATTCGCGTACAGGAAATAAAACTGCAAACAGATAGTATAGCCATCAATCCCTTTAGCGCTCTTTTTGGTCAAATAGAACTTAATGAGCCAGTAAATACGATTATTCGCGTTCTACTCACAGAAGTAGATATTAACCGCGCCTTGACTTCAGAGTTTATTCTTAGCCAGATGCAAAACTTTGAGTTGAATGTAGATGGAGAAATTGTCAGTTTTGAGCCAGAAGAAATTCAGGTATTTTTACCTGGTGATGGCAAACTAGAATTTAGGGGAAAGGTACTGTTAAAGGAAAAGGGAAATACTCGCCCTTTAGCTTACACTGCGATCGCTCGTCCACGAACTCATTCACAACCCGCGATGCTGGAGGGTTTTAACTGCACTGAGGGAGAAGGGATTTCAATAGAATTAATTACAGCGTTCATGCAGAAAGCTAAAGAACTGATGAATATACCATCTTTTAAATGGGAGGATATAGCTTTTTCTATCAAAGATATAGAAGTACAAAAAGGTACTTTAATACTTATGTTAGAAGCTCAGATAAAGCAAATACCCTCATCAAGTTTAATCTCTCCTTAGTAGGATTGACACTAGTTAAAGATAATTTTTGTTACTGAGGGATGATGTAAATGTAATAAAAATTTTCTAACATTTGGAAAGTTACTGATTATTTCTAAATTCCAACTATGCAAGAGTATGATGTTGTCCTAATCGGTGCTGGACATAATGGGCTAGTTTGTGCAGCTTATTTGCTAAAAGCTGGTTATAGCGTTCTGTTACTAGAAAAGCGTTCCGTACCAGGTGGCGCAGCAACAACTGAAGAATGTTTACCCCAAGAAGCACCTGGATTTAAATTCAATTTGTGTGCTATCGATCATGAATTTATTCACTTAGGGCCAGTTGTTGAAGAATTAGAACTAGAAAAATACGGCTTGCATTATTTGGAGTGCGATCCAGTTGTTTTCTGTCCTCATCCTGATGGTAAGTATTTCTTAGGACATAAGTCAGTGGAAAAGACTTGTGCAGAAATCGCCCGTTACAACGAACGTGATGCCAAAAAATACGCAGAATTTGTAAATTTTTGGCAGCGATCGCTAGGTGCAATGATTCCCATGTTTAATGCACCGCCAAAATCAGTTATAGACATCCTTGGTAACTACGACATCACCAAACTGAAAGATTTAGTCTCAGTTATTGGTTCCCCTAACAAAACCCTGGACTTCATTCGCACAATGTTAACCAGCGCTGAAGATTTACTTAACGAGTGGTTTGATGAAGAATTTCTGAAAGCGCCATTAGCCAGACTATCATCAGAACTTGGTGCGCCGCCATCACAAAAAACCCTTGCCATTGGTGCAATTATGATGGCAATGCGTCATAATCCGGGGATGGCCAGACCTCGCGGCGGAACAGGCGCACTTGTACAAGCGTTGGTGAATTTAGTCACAAGTAAAGGTGGCGTTATTCTTACAGACCAGCATGTTGAAAAAGTTTTAATTGATGATGGCAAAGCTGTAGGTGTGCGGGTTGCTGGTGGTAAAGAATATCGCGCTAAATACGGGGTTATTTCTAATATTGATGCCAAGCGGTTGTTCTTACAAATGACAGATAAAAGCGATGTTAATGCAGCCGACCCAGATTTATGGGAAAGATTAGAACGCCGCATCGTTAACAACAACGAAACCATCCTCAAGATAGATTTAGCTTTAGACGAACCACTGCGCTTTCCACACCACGCTCACAAGGACGAATATCTCGTTGGTTCTATCTTGATTGCTGATTCTGTGGCTCATGTAGAACAGGCTCATAGTAAATGCACTTTAGGAGAAATTCCTGATGCTGACCCATCAATGTATTTAGTGATGCCTAGTTATTTAGATCCTACATTAGCACCACCAGGCAAGCACACCCTATGGATTGAGTTTTTTGCCCCTTATCAAATTGCTGGTGCAGAAGGCACTGGTTTAAAAGGAACTGGTTGGACGGATGAATTGAAAAACAAAGTTGCAGATCGGGTGATTGATAAATTGGCAGACTATGCACCCAATGTGAAAAATGCAACTATCGCTCGTCGGGTAGAAAGTCCAGCAGAACTAGGAGAAAGATTAGGTGCGTACAAAGGAAATTATTATCATGTTGACATGACTTTAGATCAAATGATATTTTTCCGTCCCTTGCCAGAAATAGCCAACTACAAAACGCCAATTGATAATCTATTTTTGACTGGTGCAGGAACTCATCCGGGTGGTTCGATTTCAGGAATGCCGGGACGCAATTGTGCGCGCGCATTTTTGCAGGCAAAACATCCCATTAGCCAAACTTTGAAGGATGCGCGGGATTCGATTAAGTCCACTGTCGAGTCAGTGTTTGGCATTAATTAAGCCTTGCACAGATAAAATAGAGTAATACATTCAGATAAACCCAAAATCCTCATGTAGAGACGCGATTTATCGCGTCTTTATTTATCAGGCAATCACAAAAATATCTGTATTAGTCATGGCTAGACCCATTCCTAGTTGAGCAACTTGGATTTGACCGGATGCGCCTGTACCATCAGCATCAAAGAATAAACCTCCTGTATTATTGTTGTAGATAAAGCGATCGCTGCTATCTTCTGCTAGCGAACCAATAAAAAATTGCGTGGCTTGAAGTATACCTTCACTAAGTCCACCTCCAAACCCTATTTTAGAAACATAAATTGTGTCATCTAAGGACGAAAAATCTGTAATGTTATCAATTCCTTCAGAAGGGGTATTAATAATAAAAACATCAGATCCAGTTCCTCCTGTTAGGGTATCATTACCTAAACCTCCAACGAAAGTATCGTTACCACTTCCCCCTATAAGGATGTCATTGCTATTTCCACCATTTAGCTGGTTATTACCAATTTCATTAATATTGGCTGTACCTGTGTTGAGATTTTCTTCACGGGTTGATAAAGGGGAGCTAAGAGTTGATGAAATGGTCAGAGGTAATATTGCACTATTAGCAACAGTGAGTAAAGTTCTAAATACCTTTTGGTTGCTGCTTAGACTCTCATCAAACTCTTGGATTGAATTAGCTGGATCTAGAAATGAAATAACATAGTAATTTCCAATTGGGATATTAGGAAACGCACCATTCCAAGTTGCTGTTCCCGAATTGAATGGATTAATCGAAGAAATAGTTGTATTACCAATTAAGTAATGAGAGCCAATACTATTAGTGACATTGGCATCAGTGGAAGCGTAAAAAGAAACCGAGAAATTACCTGTTGCAGCTGTACCATTGTTGCGAGGATAGACTGTGATGCTAAAATTTTCCCCATTTTTAATAGTGTTATTACTAAAACTTCCAAGAGTTGTGTTAAACCACACATCAGAGTCTACTAAATCAGCTTTGTCAGTGGGTTTGCGTGTAGTAGTGTCTTCGTCAATCCAGTTTTGAATCTCATTATATCGAGTGCTTGTAATTCGGGCGAACTCGTTGTAAAGCGGAGTTTGATTGCTGGTTGTCTCATTTGAAGCTACTCCATAAATAGTCGGTTTATTTGTGTTGGAATTATTAAGCCAGAGAGGGCCGCCACTATTTCCATTTACAATATCTAGCTGATTACTACGCAAGATTGAGTCAGTTGTACTTGTGATTTGTCCACTCTGAGTCCACATATCATAGTTATCAAACTTCCCATCGCTATTGGAATCAAACTTATCAGAAGGGTATCCAGTGACATTCATTAAAGTTCCACTGCTAAGATTATCGTCATATCCATAGTTAAACCAGCCAGTGAAGTTTCCAATATTGCGGTCAAGAGTAACCAATCCTATATCGTATTGAAAAGTTTCGCTTTTAGTTTGATCTCCTTGAGTCCATCCTTCAAAAGAACGTGTATAAACAGATTTGGCTTCACTATAGTATTCATAGTCAGCCCGATTTGTACCAGCAATAATATTTCCTTTAGAGCCAAGCATCACCTCAATTTTATCTGCCCAACCCCCATATCTCGTGTCATACACACAGTGTCCTGCTGTTAAAAAGTGGTAGGAATCAATCATGGCACCAGAACCGTTGATGATAATATCATCAGCAGTATCAATAACCCCATCTGGACCTTTCCAATGTACCCTTATCTTTCCTATAGCACTAAACGGAAAAGTTGTGGTGTTGCTAACTTTTGTCCGACCATCAGGGGAGAAAACAGACATAGTTTTAGATCCTTAATAGAAAATAATGGATACAAAATATACAAATTTAATGCCAGAAATTATTTCATGGCATTAGCAATACACTAGAAAATTATATTAAAAACATTTACTTTTACTACGTTTTCAATTAATATCAAACCAATAAAATGCCATATTTTTAATATAAATTATGTCTACGGTTTATCAATAATATAGAGTTGACTTTCTGTTTTGTCTTGAAGAAAAAATAAAACTAATTAATAGAGATAAAGGTTGTAAAAACTAGCGATTCTGATATTACATCCATCCTCATCCCTATAATCCTCGCTGATTTATACCGTCGGTATTGGCGGATTGAATAAGGTTTTTATCAGGGTGAATTACTACACGAGTACGATGTTTAGGACGAGTCCCAGCTAGGCAATATATATAGCAACACAAATAATTGTTTTTTGAGTAAAGTAGGTTCTAAGCGATTGCTTTATGTGTATTTATTATGATAATATTATACACTCTTGATTTTAATAAAGTTTTATGCATTGTCAACAAGACTCTTTAGGAAAATAAATATAAGTAAATTAATGGGTAAAAACTAGTGTATTTTGATAATACTCAAAAAACTAACAAATTTTAACATCATCTAATAATTTTTGTAGGTACAGCATGGTTTTTCGGTACTGCTTCGTTGCATCTGGCTTGATAGCTTTCTTGGCATTTGGCTGTAGTGGTGGGGCAAACTCATCGGCAGAAAATACTACACAGGTTGTCCAAGAAAGCAATGTAACCCAACTTTTCATAGAAGCGAAGGCTACGCAAAAAGCAGAAGATTACTTTCATCAAGGCAATAATTTATTAGATAGACAAAATTATGAAGATGCCATAAAAGCTTATGATAAAGCGATCGCCATCAAAGTTGAGAGTCCTGAAGCGTGGATTAACCGTGGCATAGCCTTAACATCGTTGCAACGCTACAAAGACGCTCTTGCATCTTACGATCGAGCGATCGCGATCAAACCTGACAAATATGAAGCTTGGTATAATCGTGGCATAGCCCTAACATCGTTGCAACGCTACCAAGATGCTTTTGCATCTTATAATAGAGCGATCGCCATCAAACCCAAGAAATATGAAGCCTTAATTAACCGAGGCATAGCTCTGACAAAGCTGCACCGCTACCAAGATGCGATCGCATCTTATAATAGAGCGATCGCCATCAAGCAAGATTTGCACCAAGCATATTACAATAAAGCTTGCTCTTATGCTTTACAAAGCAATCTGGAATTGGCAATTCAGAACCTTGACAAAGCAATTGAGCTTGTTCCTGATAAATACAAGAAGTTAGCAAAAACTGACCCAGACTTTAGCAAAGTGCGTAATGAAAAGCAGTTTCAGGAATTACTGCAATAAGATTTGATCGCCACCTCTCAGTGTAAAATATAAGCCTGCTGTAGAAAGTATTTTTTCTTGAGCGGTTTACGATTAAACATGAAAAAATTGTTAATCACCGGGGCAAGTGGTTTTTTAGGATGGCATCTTTGCCAGCTTGCCAAACAAGAATGGGATATTTATGGGACTTATTTATCCCATCCTTTAGAGATTCCTGGCATGAAAATTTTAAAAGCGAACTTAACAAATTTTCAGGAATTGAAACGTATCTTTAATGATGTCAAACCAGAAGCAGTTATTCATACTGCTGCACATTCGCAACCAAATTTTTGTCAAACAAACCCTAAAGAGTCGCACGCAATTAACGTCATCGCATCCTGCAATATTGCCGCACTTTGCGCGGATAACTCCATTCCTTGTGCTTTTACCTCAACCGACTTAGTTTTTGATGGCTTAAATGCCCCATATCAAGAAACAGATGCCGTGTGTCCTGTCAATCTTTACGGCGAGCAAAAAGCGATCGCAGAAGCAGATATGCTAGAAAGATATCCTATGACCGCAGTGTGTCGGATGCCCTTGATGTTTGGTGCAGCAACACCCACAGCTAAAAGCTTTATTCAGCCATTTATTGAGACTTTACAAGCCGAAGAAGAACTAAGTTTATTTATAGATGAATTTCGCACACCAGTAAGTGGAACAACTGCTGCCAAAGGACTTTTATTAGCATTAGAAAAAGTTAACGGCATCATTCACTTAGGCGGCAAAGAGCGGATTTCGCGTTATGATTTTGGACAGATATTAGTAGAAGTATTCCAACTTCCCGCTACCGGACTTAAATCCTGCCGACAACAAGATGTGAAAATGGCAGCACCTAGACCAACAGATGTTTCTTTAGATAGTTCTAAAGCATTTTCATTGGGGTATCAGCCTTTATCTGTAAGGGAAGAATTAGAGGCAATACAATTCAGTTAAGACTAAGTGTTAAAACTAAAAACAGGAATAGGCTATTTTGGAATGCGATTACCTCTGGTACACTACGCGTAGGCATCGCAACGGAAAAACCTGCTTTATTGAGAATTCAGTAATGTAATTGATAATTTAACCTTGAACGGACAAAATCACGTTACTCCCTTCTTTAGCAGTCAAGCGACGGTTTTCTCTCACTTTCTCGTCTCCTAAATGAGAATTATTACTGTAAAAGTGAAAATTTAATTTCGTGAAAGTCATATCTGATTGCATTCCACTCTTATTCAGGCTCATTACTATTTATTTAGATGTGCTTGCCCTATAGTTATCGGCTAATTTTTTAGTTAGCAAACTTACAATTAAATTTTATTTTTACCTTTGATTAAAGTTTGCTTAAACTCCTAATTTTAAAATGGGGTATCTCAAAACAATTTGGGCAGTTGTTTGCTTCTGATTGAAAAAGAGAAAAATATTGATTTCATAACTGGATCTAACAGTTAGAAATTTCAATTGGGAAAATAAGGAAGTTAGGTAAAAGCTATTTTTGTAGCTTGTAATTGCATTGCTTACAGAAGTTGATGGTAAGGGAAATTGAAATGAAATTGTTTCCAAATTTACTGGTTACTGCTACTATTGCTTTAAGTTTTGCTACCGTAGATGTAAAATCTGCATCTGCTGCAATTCTTAATTACGCTTTCACCGTTGATAGCGCATTAACAAAGGGGAATGGCTTTTTTAGCTTTGATGACTCAACCTTCAGCAATGACTATAATCCCGAAGCTCCCATTAAGTCACTTTCTTTCAACTTTGATGGCGACTCTACCATTTACACCAAACAAGATGATGCAAATTACCCAGATTTTCCTCTTGTTTTTAAAACCACTTCCTTAGCAGGACAAACGTATTTTGGATTAGATTATCAGTTTAATGATGAAGCTAATCCTTCCAGTTCTATCAGTTATGAAATTATTGGTGAGGATTTTACAATTTACTCTAAAACTTCTCCCAATGTTGAACTTATATCAGGTACAGTTTCTTATAGACAAGTACCTGAATCTACACCTTTAGTTGGTGTTCTTTTTGCTTGCAGCCTTGGCTCAATGATGAAGAGAAAGGTAGCATCAATGAAAAAGATTAAACTCTAACCTTGGTTAAGTTGATATTAACAATTTCTTTGCCAAGGATTAATCTCTTATTAGTAAGCTTTTCTGTGGAGAAACAACATCTAACACATTGATAACAAAGGTAAAAATTGGAAATTAAAATCTGATTTTAATAATAGCAATTCTCTATGAAGCTGCACATTATAACCCCTCCTAACCTCTCCTTAACAAGGGTGGTGGGGTTATTTATATGGGTCTTAATAAAGAATTGCCATAAGGGAAGAATTGCGAAATTTTCCTCCAATTACTCCACCTTCTTTGTGTTAGCTGTTGCTGTACTTTAACTTACCTGTTAGCTAGGAGTAGAGAATGGTAGATTACCGGAATTTTGAGCAGTTCCTGCACAGTCGAATGAAACGACGCAACTTAATTATCGGGGCAGGAGCATTGTCTGGTTTAGCGATCGCTAACCAATTTTCTTCTCAAAGAGCAATTGCCACCAGCAGATTTTCCAATTATCCTTTCACTTTGGGTGTAGCGTCGGGCGATCCCTATCCTACCAGCGTAGTGATTTGGACTCGTCTCGCACCTGAACCTTTAAATGGAGGTGGAATGCCACCTGTGAATGTACCAATTCGCTGGGAAATAGCAACCGATCCCGACATGAAGCGTATTGTCTCCAGAGGTACGGTACTTGCAACTCCACAACTAGCTCATTCAGTTCGAGTTATCGTAGAAGGACTGCAATCTGATACTTGGTACTGGTATCGGTTTCTTGTCGGTCAAGACGCTAGCCCCATTGGTCGCACTCGGACAGCGCCTCTAGCAGGTGGCTACTTAAATAAATTAAACTTTGCCCTTGTTTCCTGTCAGCACTACGAGCAGGGATACTATACTGCTTACAAATATATTGCCCAGGATGACCTCGATTTAGTAGTTCATGTTGGCGATTACATCTATGAAGGAGGAATCTCAAATAATCGTCCCAGAAAGCACAACAGTGCAGAAATTTTGACTTTAGAAGATTATCGCAACCGTCACGCCCTTTATAAAACCGATACCAATCTGCAAGCAGCTCATGCAGCCTTTCCTTGGATTGTTACCTGGGATGACCACGAAGTAGAAAACAACTACGCCAACTATATTTCAGAAGTTGATACTGAACCAGATCAAGATCCGGCTATTTTCCTCCAACGGCGAGCTATTGCTTATCAGGCCTACTACGAACACATGCCACTGCGCCCCTTATCGCGTCCCGTTGGCCCCGATATGCAACTTTACCGTCGGCTTTCTTTTGGTAACTTAGCTAACTTCCATGTCTTAGATACCCGCCAATATCGCACCGATCAGCCCTGCGGTGATGGTACTAAACAACGTCCTTGTGGAGAAGATCCCAATGGAACCATTACTGGCAAGCGTCAGGAAGATTGGCTATATGATGGTTTAGATCGCTCACAGGCTAAGTGGAACGTTTTAGCCCAGCAAGTTATAGTTGCTCAGATAGACACAAAAGCAGGGCCTGGCGAAACCTACAGCATGGATAAGTGGGATGGTTATGTGGCTTCGCGCGATCGCCTGATGCGTTTCTTAGAACAGCGCAAACCATCTAATCCAGTAGTCTTATCAGGCGATATCCATTCCAACTGGGCAATAAATTTAAAGGCTGACTTTAATAACCCAAAATCTGCTACGGTTGGCAGTGAATTTGTCTGTACCTCAATAACCTCCGGTGGAGATGGGGCAGATACCAGTCCAAATGTTGAAGCTTACTTGCCCGATAACCCACACATTAAGTTTTTCAACGGTCAACGGGGATATGTTCGCTGTGCGGTGACTCCCACAACCTACAAGACAGACTATCTAGTTTTATCAAACGTTACAACCCCGAATGGCACGCTTAGTAAGCGGGCTTCATTTGTGGTTGAAGATGGTCGTCCAGAAATACAACAAGCCTAATCGTTTAATTCCCAGGTATTGAAACCAGACAATCACAGATAGAAATAGGTAAATCATAAGTGTTTGTCTATTTCTATCTGTGTTTTCATTTTCATAAAAAGGAGTTAAGGGTTTTAATTCCTAACTCCTAACTCCTAACTCTTCACTTCAGTTTAATAAGCATCCATTGGCAGACAAGAACAAACAAAATTGCGATCGCCAAAGGCTGCATCAATGCGACCAACAGCAGGCCAGAACTTATATTCACGAGTCCAAGGCGCAGGATAGGCAGCTTGTTCGCGAGAATAAGGATGATTCCATTCTCCGGTAATCAGACTTTCGGCAGTGTGGGGTGCGTTCTTCAAAACATTATCTTGGATATCCACCTTGCCAACTTCTATTTGGGCAATTTCTTGGCGAATAGCAATCAACGCATCACAGAAACGATCCAACTCTTGCTTAGATTCACTTTCTGTAGGTTCCACCATGATTGTACCCCCAACAGGCCAGGAGACAGTCGGCGCATGGAAACCATAATCTATGAGACGCTTGGCGACATCATCGATTTCGATCGCAGCTGATTTTTTGAGCGATCGTAAATCTAAAATACATTCATGTGCAACTAGACCATTTTTCCCCTGATACAAAACCGGATAATACGATTCCAGTTTCTTGGCAATGTAGTTAGCATTGAGAATCGCCACCTTAGTAGCTTGGGTTAAGCCATCTGCACCCATCATGGCGATGTACATCCAAGAAATCACCAAGATACTTGCACTACCCCAAGGCGCAGCAGCAACCGCACCAATATGTGAATGCTGAGTTGAGTCGTTGATAGTGACAACAGGATGACCGGGGAGAAAAGGTACAAGATGAGAAGCAACGCCAATGGGCCCCATACCAGGGCCACCGCCACCATGAGGAATACAAAAGGTTTTGTGCAAGTTTAAATGACAAACATCCGCGCCAATATCTCCAGGACGGCAAATTCCCACTTGGGCGTTCATATTTGCCCCATCCATGTAAACTTGTCCACCGTGACTATGGACAACATCGCAGATTTCCTGAATTGGCTCCTCAAATACACCATGAGTTGAGGGATATGTCACCATTAAAGCAGCTAATTCATTGCTATGTTTTTCTGCCTTCGCCTTCAGATCAGCAACGTCAATATTACCTTGGGAGTCACAGGCAACAGCCACCACCTTCATCCCACACATCACCGCACTTGCTGGGTTTGTCCCGTGTGCCGAGGTGGGAATCAAACAAACGTTGCGGTGTGCTTCACCCCGATTTTCGTGATATTGACGAATCACTAAAAGTCCGGCATATTCGCCTTGAGAACCAGCATTTGGTTGTAAAGAAATTCCCGCAAATCCGGTAATTTCAGCTAACCATGCCTCAAGTTGCTCAAACAGAATTTGATAACCTTGCGTTTGCGACGCGGGGGCAAATGGATGAATCTTGCCAAATTCTTCCCAACTTACCGGAATCATCTCAGCAGTTGCATTCAACTTCATTGTGCAAGAACCCAAAGGAATCATCGATGTTGTTAGCGACAAGTCCTTGCTTTCTAGCTTGTGCAGATAGCGCAACAACTCAGTTTCTGAGTGATAGCGGTTAAAAACTGGGTGAGTGAGATATGTACTTGTACGGGAAAGAGGAAGATGTGAGGATGAGGAAGATGTTAATTCTTCTAAAGTGAAGGGTAAATCATTTGTACCAGCGAAAATCTGCCAAAGGTCGATTAAGTCTTCTGGTGTAGTTGTTTCATCCAGCGAAATACCAACAGCAGTTGCATCAAAAACCCTCAGATTAATTTGAAGTTGTTCGCTAGCTGCCAGAATATCTTCTAAATTGCGTCTTCCCAGTTCTACTCGCAACGTATCAAAGAAATCTTGGGAACTGATACTGTAACCCAAGCACTTCAGTCCTTCCGCCAGCAATACTGTCAAAGAATGGATATTTTCAGCAATTTGCTTCAATCCAGTAGGGCCATGATAGACGGCGTACATACTCGCCATTACCGCTAGCAGCACCTGTGCAGTACAGATATTACTAGTAGCTTTTTCCCGGCGGATGTGCTGTTCGCGGGTTTGTAAGGCGAGACGTAATGCAAGCTTACCTTGGGCATCTTTTGATACACCCACAATTCGCCCTGGAACCAGTCGCTTATACTCTTCCTTCGTAGCAAAGTATGCTGCATGAGGCCCCCCAAATCCCAACGGAATACCAAACCGCTGAGTGCTTCCGACAGCAATATCAGCGCCAAATTCCCCAGGAGGGGTCAGCAAAGTTAAACTTAAAGGGTCTGCTGCTACCGTCACCAATGCACCCTTAGCATGGGCTTTTTCAATAAAAGCGCGGTAGTCGTAAATAGTGCCATCACTTGCAGGGTATTGCAGAACAGCCCCAAAAATTGGTCGATCAAAATCAAATGTTTGATGATCGCCAACAATAATCTTAATCCCCAATGGTTTAGCGCGTGTTTGCAACACATCAATGGTTTGGGGATGGCAATCACGAGAGACAAAATAAGCATCTGCCTGATTTTTGGAGACACCGTAGCTTAGGCTCATCGCTTCTGCTGCTGCTGTGGCTTCATCAAGTAATGAAGCATTGGCAATTTCTAAACCTGTGAGGTCGATAATCAACGTTTGAAAATTCAGCAGCGCTTCTAGTCGCCCTTGGGCAATTTCTGGCTGATAGGGAGTGTAGGCAGTATACCAACCTGGGTTTTCTAAGATATTACGCCCAATCACAGGTGGGGTAATAGTGTCGTAATAGCCCATACCAATGTATGAACGGAAAACCTGATTTTTGGCAGCAACTTTTTTTAACGATGCCAGTGCTGCATACTCACTTTCTGCTTCTGGTAACTTTAGCGGTTGCTTCAGCCGAATTGCCTGTGGAACTGTTTGGTCGATTAGAGCGTCCAGGCTGGGAAATCCCAAAACCTTAAGCATTTGCTTGATGTCATCGGAGTTAGGGCCAATGTGTCTTGGCGCAAAACTACTTAACTTTTGACTTTTTTCGTCCAGCACTTGCTGCTCATGAGACTTGAGAATAGGGGCGTTCAATACCACAAATTACTCTCCAGATGGTACTATTTCATATTTTGCAATAAATACTCTTAAACTGGGGGCTGGAGACTGGGGATTCGGAAGATATTGGATAGGTGAATAAGAGTAATTGTTAATTACCTCCTCCACTCACCTACTCCCTTACTCTTCCACTCCCCCACTCAGCACTCCTACTCTCCTTCTACTTGGGCGCGATACTCATCTGCTGTCAAGGCATCTTCAACTTCGCCAGGGTCATTGACGCGCACTTTCAAAAACCACCCTTCCCCATAAGGGTCTTCTGACACTTCTTCGGGAGAACTAATTAGGGCTTCATTCCGTTCTATAACGGTGCCTGTCACTGGTGAATTCAGTTCCTCAACGGCTTTCACTGATTCAATTGTGCCAAAGTTTTCTCCCCTGGTAAGAGCATCGCCAATTTCTGGTAGTTCCAAAAAGACGATATCACCCAATTCATGTACGGCAAACTCAGTAATGCCAATGGTGGCAATTTCACCATCTATTCGCACGTATTCATGAGAATCCAGGTATCTGAAATCTTGAGGATATTCAAAAGACATATCACTTCCTCTCCCTTATTAAAAAAATTATTGCCCCAATAGTCATCCAAGCCATATTTGGTAATGAACCTGACTGTAGATTGAATAACTCACAACACATTATTCCTCAAAAACCTCAGCGCTTATCAGTTGGCAACACGATTTTTTGACCGATAAAAGGGACGTTTAACTACAACTGCTGGATAAGCTTTGCCGCGAATTTCGACTTCTAGCTGCTGACCAACAGTTGCTAGCTGGGTGGGAACGTAGCCTAATGCAACAGGATAACCAAGTGTAGGTGACAGGGTGCCACTAGTAACTTCTCCCACAACTTTACCTGTGGATAACACTTGATAGCCATGACGGGCAATGTTGCGTCCTTGGGTTTGCAAACCAACCAATCGGCGCTGCACTCCCTTGGATTTTTGCTCTGCTAAAACTTCCCGACCAATAAAATCGCCTTTAGTATCTAAGTGAACTAGCCACCCTAAACCTGCTTCTAAAGGTGTGGTGGTGTCATCGATATCTTGTCCGTAAAGTGCCATCGCTGCTTCTAGGCGCAGAGTGTCTCTGGCACCGAGTCCGCAGGGGACAACACCACTTTTATGGAGACTTCGCCACAATTCTACTCCCACATCCGGGTCTACCATCACCTCAAAGCCATCTTCTCCGGTGTAACCTGTGCGGGCCAAAAAGGCAGGTTTACCTAGTAGAGTTGCTTCTAAATGTCCAAAAGCTTTGATTGGTTGTAAGCCTTCTTGCACTAATGGCTGGAGATATTTAATCGCTTTTGGCCCTTGGACGGCAATTAAGACTTTATCTGGTGAAAGGTCTTGGAATTGCACGTTATCCAAGTCAAGGTGTTGCAATAGCCATGCTTTATCTTTACCAGAAGTTGCCGCATTGACTATGATGAATGCCTTTTGTGTACCACTGGTGTCTTCACCTTGATAATAAACAATGATGTCGTCAATAATTCCCGCTTGGGGATTTAACAATACGGTGTATTGTGCTTGACCAGCTTGCAAACGACTCAAGTCAGAAGGTACTAGCGCCTGGAGTTGGGAAATCAGGTTTTTACCTTGGAGGGTAAATTTGCCCATGTGGGAAATATCGAACATTCCGGCTGTATTTCTTACAGCCTCGTGTTCGCGGCTAATTCCACTAAATTGCACAGGCATTTCCCAGCCGCCAAAGCTGGTAAGGCGTGCTTTGAGTTCTACACCCAATTGATATAAAGGGGTTCGCGCCAGAGATTGGGCGTTGTCTTCTTGATTAGCCACAGGTAATTATTGCGATCGCACCTCAACATCTATCATCCTACGAGATGCTTTCTGGTTTTACAGTTTTGTATATCGAATTAGGGGATTGGGCAGGGGTACACAAGGCACAGGGGCGGAGGAAAAAGACTTACTACCACTAATTCTCCCCTGCTCCTCGGTCACTGAGCGTAGCCGTAAAGCCTGCGGCATAGCTACGCTTAAGGCGAAGCCTCTCGTAGAGAAGTGCTGCTCCCCTGCTCTCCACTCCCCCATCCCCTTTGTCCCCTTCTGTAAGGTTTAATAGTTAATAGTAGAAGTGTTGAGATTTATTAAGAAGAGATTATGAAATATTGGCAACTGTTAGCTAGCTTTGTCTTAGCTATGGTTCTTTTTTTGTTTCCCCTATCGGCGCAAGCTGCAAGTTCTTCTAGTATTACCCGTTCTGTGGGTAATGATGAACTCAAGGGCAAGGATTACTCTGGTCAAAGTTTAATTGGTACTGAGTTTACCAATCTCAAATTAGAGAATGCTAATTTTAGCAATGCTGACTTACGTGGTGGCGTATTTAACGGTAGCGTATTGGACGGAGTAAATCTGCATGGTGCTGATTTTAGTGAAGGCATAGCCTATCTAAGCAGGTTTAAGGATGCTGATTTAAGTGATGCGGTGTTGACTGATGCAATGATGCTGCGTTCTACTTTTGATGGCGTGGATATCACAGGTACCGATTTTACGAATGCAATTTTAGATGGGATACAAGTGAAAAAGCTTTGTGTTAAAGCAAGTGGTGTGAATTCTAAAACTGGTGTGGATACTCGCAAGTCTCTAGGATGTAAGTAAATCCTAACCCCTCTTCGCTAGTGGAGAGGGGTATATTTTTTTAACGAATTACGAACTTGTACTGAGCGTCTTGCCCTGAGCGTATCGCTAAAGCGAAAGCTCCGCTAACGCGCAGCGTCTCCGTTAGGAGAAGCCGTTGGCGCAGCCTCTCGTAGAGAAGGGAGCCAAAGTATTACGAATTACGCCCAGCGATCGCTAGTCATATGCTTCTCTTAAAAAGCTGGCATAATTTGCCCGAACCGTCATAGTTGTTGGATGACTTATACCTAAAGTCCGTTCGCAAATTTTCAAAGCTTTTTCAAATAAGGGCTTGGCTTTCCTGTAGCGTCTTGTATGACGGTAGAGTGCTGCTAGATTGTTCAGGCTAATGGCGACATCGGGATGGTTATTTCCCAGCAGGCGTTTACTCAGTTCTAAAGCTTGCTCATACAAAGGTTCGGCTTGTTTGTAACTTCCTGTAGATTCGTAAAGTTGTGCTAAATTGTTCAGGCTGGTGGCAACATCGGGATGGTTGTCTCCTAGCAGGCGTTTTCTCAGTTTTAATGCTTGCTTGAGCAAGGGTTCAGCTTCGCTGTAGCGTTTTGTATAACAGTACAATGCTCCTAAATTGTTCAGACTCGTGGCAACATGGGGATGTTGTTCTCCCACTAGGCGTTTCCACAGTTCTAAAGCTTGCTGATACAAAGGTTCGGCTTCGCTATAGCGTCCTGTATATTCGTAGATTAATGCTAAATAGCTCAGGCTAGTGGCGACATCGTTATGTTCTTCTCCTAGCAGGCGTTTTCTTAGTGCTAAAGCTTTCTCAAGCAATGGTTCGGCTTCCCTGTAGCGTCCTGTGGTTTCGTAGAGTGCTGCTAAATTGTTCAGACTAGTGGCGACATGGATATGTTCTGAACCAAGACGATTTTGAGTTAGTTCTACACACCGTTGCAACCAAGGTTCTGCTTGCTGATAAAGTCCTTGACTTTGATAAAACCAGGCTAATTTAGTAAACAGAGTGATTAGATTTTCATCGTCTAGATATTCGGATAGGTGGGTTGCAACTTCTGTAATATGCGGGATATGTGGAGTGAGGTTGGGAATATCTTCTGGGTTAAGCTGTTGCGGAATTAGCTTTGCTACCTCTAACATCATGGCTGCAAATTTAGTTTTTGCTTCATCCGCCTCATTTGATTTATCCAACTTCATTCGGAAAAGTTGCCGAATCTGTGGATTTAGACGATAAATTCCTTTATGTTTCTGTTGTAATAAATTTAATTCTAGTAAATCAGCTATGGCTTTCTCATTGAGTTGTTGTTTTTTGTTATCTTCTATTGTCTCAACAGATAGGGGAATGTCAGCTAAAGCACACAAACTTAGCAAACAGCCAAAGCTTTGGGCATTTTCATCCAACTGTTCCCAACTCAATTCAAAAGCTTCAAATAGACCGTATTCATCAGGCATCAATGAGTTAGCATTGACTACTGGTTCATGTTCCACTCGTTTCTTCTCTAGCCGCTTCAGCAGTGTTTCCAGAGACAAATCTGGCATTTTATCCAAATATCGTCCCACTAACTCTAACGCTAAAGGTAAATATCCCAAAAATTTACAAATTCTTCTCGCAACCCAAGCTTCTTCTTGCAGTCGTTCTCGAACCACTAGCGATTTGAATAATTTCATCGCCGCCAATGGTTTGAGGGCATCTAATTTGCTATTATATTTTGCGCTCAGATAAGCTTGTAACTTTTCTAGTTTGTCTCGATTGTTAAAAGTCGCTAACTCAGGAGAATTCTGGGCAAACTTGTCATATACCTCACCCACCCACTTTGTGAAAGCAGTAATATCAACGTTTAATTCGCTGGCAAGTTTAACTTTAGTTTTACCTAAGTTTTCTGTCTGAAAATATTTTGCAAAAGCTACCGTTTGCTCTAGAGATAAGCCATTCGTAGCAGCTTCTTTGGCTAGAAAATTAGCCCATTGCATAAACAGCTTTGTGAAGTTTATTTTTATTCTAGCTTTGTCTTTAAATTAATAAATATTCTCTCTTTGGGGTAAAAATACCATTTGGATAAAAATATTTAAAAGCAGTAGCTTAGCTTTGGGTATCGCCACTTGATCCTCTGAAGTTCAAGTTTCGAGTTTTGTACTCAAAATGGCTATGCGATGTTTACGATGGGCTACGTCTAAGCTCTTTGTCACTTAGCATGAGAATCTAACCGCAGAGGTGCAAAGGGCACGGAGGAAGAGAGAAGAGGGAACAAAAGCTATTTTAAGTTAAAATTGGTGGCGATCGCTATTCTCCTGCTTGAAGTTTTCAGTAAATTGACCAAACTATCGGATAACCACAAACCAGCGTCACGCAAAGCTTGAATTCCAGGAGATATGCTTGGGATTAATCCACGTCTTTTTGCTAATATCAGCAAACCTCCGGTTCTGATAGTAATAATACCTAAAGCTTGACCACAACGCCGTGCTGCTCTATCGTCAACAATAGCGGCGCAGTCGGAATTTTTTAGTGCCAAACTCAATACTTGTGATTCTCCTTTTCCCAAATCCCAAGCTGCTACAACAGGGGCAATAGTATTAACTTCTACTGTTTGTATCCAAGAAATATTAAGTAACTGTGTTGATGCCGCATCATCTTTTGTTGTGACTTCTTCAAAAACACCTAATGGAACTAAAATTTCTGTGAATAATTGTGGAAGTAATTGTGTTTGCTGGCTTTTCAGAAGAACAATCAAAGATGAAGAGTTAATAATTACACGATTAATCGACATTTGCCAGTTCCTGGGCTAACTCTTGGGCAGTAATTAGTAATTGCATAAAATCTACTTGGTAGCGTGATAAAGCATTAATAAATTCAGCACGAGTTAGTCCAGCAATCTCTGCTGCTTTTGCTTGTGAGATGTCTCCTAATTTATACCATTTAACTGCGGCGGCAATTCGCATTTATTGGATAAATTCTTCAGGATTTTTACGAAGTGCTGAAAATACTGTTTCGTTCAACTCAACTTACAAATATTCTTAACTGAACCGTATTGCGAGTCAAGGGATAATTGATAATAATTGGTTTTCCAAAAGAATTAATTTCAGAAATTAGACCGTATCTAGCGGTATCTAGCAGTTCCGGTGAGTACCATAGTTTGATATGACTGTAATTGTCCAAATAGGGGAGTACGAATAAATCCTGATGTTCTTTGAGTAGTTAAAATGGCTTCGGTTTGGACAGAAGTTTCTCGTGTTCCGATCGCTAGGTTGATAATTGGTAAGAGTAAGCTCAGTTTAACTATATTTCCTCCTAGATCGGGGTTTAGTGGTCTGCTAATAATTATCGTCAGTAGCGTACCGATATCAGTAGCTAATGTCTGAATTTGATCGCCACTAAAATGCTCAGAAATTTTTTGAGTTTTGTAATCAAGCTGTGGAACTCCATTGATAATTGAATACTTGATGTTAGTATCTTTACCTTCAAGTTCAAATTCATTTGGTCGTTGCACAACAATTGCTTGTGCTGGCTTGGTGGATTTGGTAATCACAAAAGATAATAGTGATGTCGTGGTTAAGCCAGTCACAAAAGTGAGAGCAGTTTTGAGAACTTGACGACGGGGAAATTTTGAGGATATGTCTTTAAGGTTCATAATCGTAATTTAAACCATTGATAAAGATATATTTCTATTCCTAGAAAGAGATTAAGATTGTGCTATCCGATATAGAGCGCGACGAGCGCTAATATGATTCTAGATTATTCAGTTAGCAAGGTAATTAAAATACCAATTGTTGATTTTTAACTCTTCAGTTAGATAAAAATAAATTTCTGATGACAATATTAAGTGGTGTTGCAGTTCATAAGCGATCGCACTGGAGCCTTTGAATCTCGAAGTTGCACCTTTGAACTCAAAATGGCTATACAATGTCTACGACAGGCTACGCCTTATTATTAACTGTACTATTTGGTGTGTAGAAAGCGATCGCTACTAAAATTTGAACTACAACTTTGGTATGGTTTTGTGAAAGGGTGCGATCGTTAGGGTTATGCTTCTCTTAAAAACCTGGCATAATTTCCCCAAACCGCAATTGTATCGGGATGACCTACACCTAAAGTCTGCTCACAAATTGCTAAAGCTTGCTGAAATAGGGGTTCGCCTTCATTGAAGCGTCCTGTAGAACAGTAAAGTCCTGCAAGATTGTTCAAGCTAGTGGCAACATCGGGATGATTGTCTCCCAGTAGGCGTTTGTGGAGTTCTAAAGCTTGCTGAAATAGAGGTTCGCCTTCATTGAAGCGTCCTGTAGAACAGTAAAGTGATGCTAAATTGTTCAAGCTATTAGCGACATCGGGATGGTTATCTCCCAGCAAGCGTTGTCTCAGTTCTAAAGCTTGCTGAAACAACGGTTCGGCTTCGCTATAGCGTCCTGTAGATTTATAAAGTGCTGCTAGATTGTTCAGGTTAATGGCAATATCGAGATGGTTGTCTCCTAATAAGTGTTTTTTTAGTTCTAAAGCTTGCTGAAACAACAGTTCGGCTTCCCTGTAACGTTTTGTAGAACCGTAGAGTAATGCTAAATTGTTCAAGCTATTGGCAACATCGGGATGGTTATCTCCCAGTAGGCGTTGTCTCATCCCTAAAGCTTGCAGATACAGGGGTTCGGCTTCGCTGTAACGTCCTGTATAACGGTAGAGTTCTGCCACATTGTTCAAGCTAGTGGCAACAATAGGATGGTTGTTTCCCAGCAGGCATTTTGTCAGTTCTAAAGCCTGCTTATACAGAGGTTCGGCTTCGCTGTAGCGTCCTGTAGATTTATGAAGTGCTGCTAGATTGTTCAGGCTAGTAGCAATATCGGGATGTTCCGAACCCAGGCGATTTTCAGCAATTTTTACACACTGCCGCAACCAAGGTTCTGCTTGCTTATAAAGTCCTTGTCCTTGATAAAACCAGCCTAAGCCTGTAAACGCTCTTATTAAATCCCTATCGCTTAGATACTGGGATAAGTGGGTTGCAACTTCTGCAAGATGGGCGATATGTGGAGTGAAATTGAAAATATCTTCACGGTTAGGCTGTTGAGGAATTCGCTTTGCCACCTCTACCATCTGCGCTACAAAAGCAGTTTTCACCTCAACTGCATTACTTGACTCATCCAACTTCATTTGGAAAAATAGCCGAATCAGTGGATGTAAACGATATATTTCTTTAGCCTGCCATTGTATTAAATGCAGTTTCCGCAACTCTGCTATAGCTTTCTCCCAGAGTTCTTGTTCATCGTCATCTTTTATCGCCTCAACAGAAAAAGGAATATCAGCCAAGGCATATAAACTCAGCCAACAGCCTAAGCTTTGTGCTTTCTCATCCAACTGTTCCCAACTCAATGCAAAAGCTTCAGCAACGCCATATTCATAACGCATCAATGGGTTAGCCTTGGCTACTGCTTCATGTTCCAATCGCTTTTTCTCTAGCCGCTTCAGCAGTGTTTCCAGAGACAAATCTGGCATTGTATCCAAATATCGCCCCACTAACTCTAACGCCAAAGGCAAATATCCCAAAAATTTACAAATTTTTCTCGCAATCCAAGGTTCGCTTTTAAGCCGTTCTCTATCAACTAGTGATTTTAATAATTTCATCGCCGCCAATGGTTTGAGAACACTCAAAGGTAATTGCGGCAAAGTCCTATCAAACCCCAGCCGCGTTGTTAGCAATACTTTAAACCGGGGTGATTCTGGGGGTAGATAAGGCTGAACCTGTTTTTTGTAGTCAGTGACATTATCAAACACCAGCAGTACTTCACCTTGTTGCCAATTCTGCCAGCAGTATCTCAGCCTATCTGCTAATTCCCAATCGTCCGGTGCAATTCTGTTGAATTTCAATTCAGCAAATCTGAGAATCTGAATTCCGACATCGATTCCCTGTGCAGATAACCAGCAAACCCCACCTTGATAATTCTGCAAATACTGTTTGGCGTATTGGGTAGCGAGTTCAGTTTTGCCGACTCCACCCATACCCGCTACAGCTACAATGGCAACTTGCCGAGATGTTTGTAATTCCTGGTGCAGTTCTTCTAATTCCGCCTCACGTCCCACAAATTTTTCAAATGGGACAGCAGGGGGAATATTTTGATGAATTTCTTTAATTGTGGGTTGGGCATCTTGCCCGCCATTATATTTCCTTGTCAGGCAAGCCCGTAACTTTTCTAGTCTTCCCCGACTTTTAAAAGCAGCTAACTCAGGATAACTCTGGGCGAATTTGTCATAAACCTCAGTCATGCGCTTTTTCAAAGCAGCCGCACTGATGTTCAATTCGCGGGCAACTTTTGCCTCACTCTTTCCTGAGTTTTCAGTCTTCAAACGCTCTACAAAAGCTACCGTTTGCTCTGAGGATAAGCCATAAATAGCAGCTTCATTGGCTAGAAAATCAGCCCATTGCATAGACAGCTTGTGAGATTTCTTCTCGATTCTACTTAATTTCTACTTTCTCTCTACTTTGTCTCCATTTCTAGGGAATCTCCTCTTCTTCTGGCAGAAATACCATTTGCATAGAAACATTTAGAAGAGGTTTAGCCATGAAAACTGCTTTAACAACTCCTGTCAACTCCAATCAAATCACCCAAACTTCGCAATTAATCCCCGCGTCGCCAACATCGGTAGAAAATCCATCTACTTGGATGCGAGATGGATACAGTCCGACTGAAATTATTCTGGCGGCGGCAATTTTAACTTCATTATCGATTGGAGGAATTGCCTCTGTGATTGTGGCGATTACGGGTTTAGTTAAAACTTTAGTACGCCCGACAAGCGAAAAAACAAAGTAGGGGT
Organism: Nostoc sp.; assembly: GCF_036917355.1. Taxonomy (GTDB): domain Bacteria; phylum Cyanobacteriota; class Cyanobacteriia; order Cyanobacteriales; family Nostocaceae; genus Nostoc. The sequence goes on along the minus strand of NZ_JBALDP010000012.1, from coordinate 28,460 downwards.
ACTGGCAAAGGCAAATTCTTCGCTTCGTTGCTATCCCGCCTCGGAATCAATTCCGAGGCTAATAGCCTAAGTTCGTTGAAACGGACTTAATTTTAGTTAATTTGAGTCAGTTTTAACTGACTTATGGTGTTAGCCTGCGATTTGAATCGCACGCAGGCTGAAGGTATCGCCCGTAACTTGAGACTTTGAGCTTTTGAACTCCAACTTTGAGCCTTTGAACTTGAATGTTGAGCCTTTGAACTTGAATGTTGAGCTTTTGAACCTCAACGTTGAACCTCTGAACCTGAATGTTGAGCCTTTGAACTTGAATGTTGAGCTTTTGAACTTGAATGTTGAGCCTTTGAACTTCAACGTTGAACCTTTGAACTCCAACGTTGAACCTTTGAACTCCAACGTTGCACCTTTTATCCTCGAAGTTGCACCTTTTATCCTCGAAGTTGGGATTTGTTACTCAAAATAGCTAGATAAATACTCTATCCCTTCTGCCTCCTGCCTCCTAATACTAAGGTGACTGATTTAACACCCACTTCAACCACTGACTAGAGGAACTTACAACATTCAACCTTTGAACTCCAGGCGCACGAGTGGCGGCAAGTCCATCAACGGCAACTAATGCGGCGTATTGCAAGCCCAAGAAACTATCAACTGCGGCATAAGGGCCACCTAAAGTAATCGCTCCCGCAGCATACATTTGACCTCGATCGCTACGCATTTCTACCAATTCAAAATTGTTCGCTACAGTCAATCGCCCCAAATGATTCACTGGCAGATTGTAATGCTTCACCAAATCTGCTAACAGGGGATTGGCATCTACCTTGGCATCCAGTCCAGTAGCATCAATAATAAAGTCAGCTAGCAATTTCATTTCCCCAAAGCTTTGCTCTCGGATACGGGTAATAGTCCGGTTTTGAGCATCTCGTTCCACATCCAGCACCTCACCGAAGGTAATTTGATACCAGCCTTCGCTTAACCCTTGGGCAGTAATTTGCTGCCAATCTCGGCGGTCGGCGGTGGTAGTTCCACCCCAATCTGCTAGTAAACGCTTGCGTTCATCGGGGGTGGCTTTTTCTAACATTGCCCGGAGTTCGCCGCCCCAACAGGCTTTTGGCCAGTTAAAGGGTTGAAATTCGTAATGATTTTTGACTAGGCGCTGGGTATTTTGAAATTTGTTACCTTGGGGTTTAGGCGATCGCATTAAATGCAATACTGCAATATTCCGATTTCGCTTTCTGGCTTCATAAATCCGCTGCACAATCCGCGAAGCCACAATTCCCCGCCCCCGAATCAATACCGTACCACCATGTTGCTCTAGTTGCTCATAAACGCGATCGTGGGCTTCATAAGCATTGACGACAGATTTAAAATCTTGATATTTTTCCCTATAAGCTTGCAAATCTGGGAGAAACTGAATTGCTGGATACCCAGTAGCTAAATGTAAATAACGACTAACTAAAAAAGCATAATTTCCCGGGCCGCGAGAATAGGCTACGCAATATCTGCCATCATCAGTTTTGCGAATTACTCTAACTCGCCCATAGCGATAAATTTGATTCCAGCCTATGCGCTTCGTTTCCCGGTCTATGGAATCAAAGACGTTACCCGCACGGGGAGTATAAGTTTCTGCAAATGTTGGTTCAGCAAACACTTGCCATAAATACTTGAATGCTGACTTTATCTCTCCCTTGGTTAAGTCTCCCCAAGCTTCACGCAAGGCATAACTAGGCCAACCCCAAATATTATCAGGACAAGAGTCAGAATTAGAACGCAGTCTTTCATATAAAGGAATTTGCGAATTCAGACAGAGGCGTTTGTAACGGGCATAAGGTTCCGCCTCTAATCCCAAAGCCACAATTTTGTCAGCACGTACACCACTAATTCGCAACAAATCAGCCCAAACGAAGCTACCCAATCCCGCCCCGATCGCTAGATAATCAGATTCATCTACTGGTAATCCTGTAGCATGAAGTGCTTGCACAGAGACTTTTTGTGCCTGAAACGCCAATGGCGGGAAATTACTTGCCACGGGCGCTAACGGCTGAACTACAGGCAAGCTGGGGTCTGGGCGATTGGTATTTGCGTTGAAGTGAATCGTTGAAGGGGGGCTAGTATCTGGTGCAGAGGCGTTAGCACCAAATGTCACTGCAATCAAATACGGGCCAATTTGCAACGTATCGCCATTAACCAGGACACTACGCGTTTGTGGTTGACCGTTGACATAGACACCGTTAACGCTACCTTGGTCAATCACTACTAAATGGTCTTGTTCCCAGTCAATTAGGGCATGGTAGCGAGAAACTTCATTACTGTTAAGCAGCATCCGCGAAATCCGCATTCCCCTGAGTTCAGCAGGTAAGCGAGCAAATTCTCGACCAAAAGCGATCGGCACATTTAACAGTGGTTCTCGCCGTTCGCCCGTCGCTGGTTCTTCCCAACTCAATTGGATTTGTAGGTCATTTGTCATTTGTCATTTGTCATTTGTCATTTGTCATTTGTCATTTGTCATTGGTCATTAAGTCAAGAGTTAGGAATTCTTCCCCTGCTCCCCTGCTCCCATGCTCCCCTGCTCCCTAATTCCTTGCTACCAACACACTCACAGCCGCAGCTAAAGATGTCCCACACCAATGACAGCCAATTTGTAGATTCTCTCCTGGAGAAACTTTATGACATTTGGGGCATTCTAAGCCATAAACTCCTGGCGGTGGTGCGGGGGGTGTTTGTGGATGATGGTGATGTCCGAGATTTACTGCTGGATTGGGTGGTAGCAAAATTGTTGCTGGAATGCTACCTGTGAAAACGCTTGTAACATTGAGTTTTATTTGTCCTAAAGAGATGCTAGTGCCCTCAGTTAAAGGCATTTCACCTTGAACTAATTGCCGTCCATCGACAACGGGGGGATTTTGCGATCGCAAATTCCTGATATAAAAGCGCTGTTGCTGGTGATGAAAAAATATTTCAATGTGGAGTCCAGACACAGTAGGATGACTCAGAACAATATCGCACCGGTGGGGGTCGCGACCGATGCGGACAGTGCCATGATTTTGACTTGGCTGTTGTTCGTAAATGTTCTGAGTTTTATCTTGACCTGCATCGTGCCATTGTAAAGTTAGTGCGTTCATTGTTCTAACTTCGTAAATCGTATTTAGCTACTTCAACATCTTCCTGTGCGATTCCTAACATGATTGAGTAGGTGGAAGCAAGTATTTAGAAAAAACTTCAACAAGCTTTATCTATCCGACGCTAATTTATCAGCAACACGTGTAGTTTCTGGCAGTCGATATTTGGGCGTACAGCGCAACACATAGTCAATGGCTGTCGGTAAACTAATTCGATGACCACTGGAAATATACAGAGGTTTTACTCCTGTGCGCGATCGCAAAACTGCCCCAATGGTTTCACCGTTATATATTAGTGGTTGCCTGCTGCCTTTGGTTTCTGCCAATTCTTCATGCTTACCTATCAACCTCGACTTAGCTACACCAATTGTCGGCATATCTATAAGTAACCCTAAATGGCTAGCTATACCTAATCTGCGGGGATGGGCAATTCCTTGACCATCACACAGAATGATATCTGGTGTTGTTTTAATCTTTTCCAGGGCATCGAGGACAGCTGGAATTTCTCGAAATGAGAGGAATCCGGGAACGTAAGGAAAGGTTGTAGGACGATGTGCTAGGCTTGTCTCGATTACTTGTAAATCAGGAAAACTCAGGACTGCGACAGCAGCACGGCTAATTGTTCCATCAGCTTCAAAACCCATATCCACCCCAGCAACATACTGGATAGGTTCTTGCAGTTGATCCTCAGTAATTACTCGATCTCGCAGCGTTTCTTGGATAACTATGGCTTCTTCTAGCGTTGAAGGCCAAGCATGATCTCGGTAAAATTTCATATTGAAAATTGGAATTTAACTGATTAATATTAATCTTGTTAATTTAGCAAGCACAAAAATAAAAGTTTTTGATGTTGATACAGAGAAAATATATTTTTGTAAAAGTCTGTGAATGACTATCTTTATACTAAATATTTTAGCCCAAGTTAGCTGATATTCTGCATCACAATGTTACTTAAGGCTGTCAAGAGGGAATCCTGAGAATATAAGTTTATTTTTCTAGATTTTCTCTTTTACTGGTTATGACACAGCCAAATATTCTAAAACTTGCAAAACAGGGAGATGCAGAAGCGATCGCATCTCTGATGAACCGCCACTTACACCCCAAAAGGATCAACGCAAAAGTTACCTTACAAGATGCTTGCTTAGAGGTAATGCTAGAATCTGCCCAAGTACCAAATCAGCAAATTTTAGTTGCATTTATCCGCAAAGGTTTAACCGCTTTAGGGGCTGCATCTGTTGAAAGAGTCAAAGTTTATGGACAACAAACAGGTAAGGATTTTCCAGCTTGGAGTAAAGAGTTTGATTTGGGCATGGTAGAAGCTGATTTAGAAACAGTAGATAATGAACAGTCTTCTAACAATCCTCAAATCCTAACTATTTGTATTAACTTAAATGGCGATACAGCACAGGGATTAACAAACCAAGATTTTGAATTTATTGCTAATCAAATCAGTAGTGATATTTTATCTTCTTGTACTGACGTTTTTATTCAAAAAGTAAGTATTAGTAATGGCACTTCTGTGATTACAAAGGAACGTTAGTATTTAATTTACCTTACATAATCATGTAGTCAATACTCTCAAATTTGAATTTTTATAAGAGATATGAAAAATACAGCTAAACTTTAAATATAGGAATATAAAAATTCTGATCGTGTTGCTTATAAGTGTAAATAGGGAATTATAAGATAGACAATGATTTATCTTTTGCATTTATAGGTTATGACGCATCCGAATAATCAGGAAGTTATTAAGCAAAAATTACAAAAGTTTTACTGGCCTTTATGGTTTCCTTATCCTAGTTCTTGGTTAAAAGCATTGATTTTGACTCTATTTTTGAGAGTTATTATATTTATAGTCAAAAATACTGGAAAGCTAGGCTATGATATCGTATATTTTATACACAGCCCGCAATTATTTGTTATATTTACAATATTGTTAATCTTATCTCCAATTCCTATAATTTCTTTGACTCATCATTGCTTACACTTACTTATTAGTCGGTTTATATCAGAAATTCAAGCACCCGAAATAGGTAGAATACAAGGATTATTACCAGGAATAATGAGTTGGTGGGAAGGATTGTACGCTTGGCTTGTAATTGTAATTTCTATACTGATAGCAGCGTTTTTTTCTACAATATTTCTACCATTATTTTATCCTAGCTACGATAGACAAATTGAATACTATACACAAATAGAAAATATCAATAATAATATAGGATTAATATTTGGATTATTCTATATTTCTGCTAGTGCACTGATTTATCAAGTAGAATATTTGGTAAGACACCGAATAATATATGCTTATTCTAGCAATAAAGAAAAAGATCCAAGCAAATCAAATACTAATTTAAATCCAGATCAAGACCTTAATGAATTGCGCGGGGAAATGGGTTTGCACAAAATAAAATCAAATATTTTATCGAATAATGAACAAAATACGATTATCGAGACTAGACGGAAGAATCGTATTTTAGATAAAAAGTTATTGTTCTTTTTGATAATATTTTCAATTTCTTTAGGAATATACTTTTCTTCAAGGTTTTCAGAAATACTCTCCTTAACTTCTCAAAGTTCAACACAAATACCATTAAATCCTATATTAGTTACACCCTCAACAGTAGCTTCAGAATCGCCGAGTATGTTACTTCAAACTGATACATTCAAAGAGGCAGTAAGTAAAGCAATTAATGCAGCTAACCTGACTCAATCAGCAAAATATCCAAATGAGTGGAAAACAGTTGTGAGTCTGTGGGAAAATGCGATCGCACTTATGAAAACTGTGCCATCTTCTAGCCCAAATTATGTAGTAGCCCAGCAAAAAATCATAGAATATCAGAGAAATCTCAACTACGCTGAGAAAAATTCCCTTAGTAAGAAGTAAAGCGATCGCACCCAACGCTAAACTATAAAAACCAGTGTGTTGCTTGCCGCCATAGGCATCGCCCTGATTTTCACCTATCTTGATGAAATGGGATGTTCGACATTAATAAGGATAAACCTAAATTATCTGTAATTTTGCTTTCTGAGATTAATTCTCCCTAGCTAAAATTTTATAATAAAAGTTATTTCGCCCCCGAAGCTAATCATGACAGAAGGAAAAACACGGCGTAATTTCCTAATTACCAGCATTGCTGTAACTGGAGGTATTGTGGCAACTAATGCTTTTGAGCAAAATACTACCAACACCGCCACACCACCAGCAACTATGCCAGAACGGATGCTGGGACGCACGGAAGTAAAACTTCCGATCTTCGGGTTAGGAGGAGCAGGACAAACGCCGTTATCCTGGGAAGGAAAAGAGGATGATGCTACAGCAATTATTCAAAGAGCGCTGGAACTTGGCATCCGCTACTTTGATACAGCGTCTAGTTATGGGCCGAGTGAAGACTATTTAGGCAAAGTGCTACCATCTCATCGTTCAAAGGTGTTTCTAGCAAGCAAGACCGATCAAAGAGATCGTGATGGAGCCTGGCGAGAATTGGAGCGATCGCTTAAACGTCTCAATACAGATTATCTCGATTTGTGGCAGTTGCATCACGTCTCTTTTTCTGAAGAACTCGACACCATCTTTAGTCCATCTGGCGCAATTAAAGCTTTAGAAGAAGCCATACAACAAAAATTGGTGAGGTTCGCAGGTATTACCGGACATCACGACCCTCAAGTGATTGCCGAAGGCTTGCGTCGCTATCCTTTCCACACTACACTGATTCCTGTAAATGCTGCCGACAAACACCACCCACGTCCATTTATCCCAGTAGTTTTACCAGTTGCTCAAGAAAAAAATGTCGGTGTGATTGCAATGAAAGTCCCGGCTTATGGTCGGCTGTTTAAATCAGGTGGGTTGACAGGTATGGAGCAAGCTTTAGGTTACACAATGTCTCAGCCTGGAGTTCATTCTTGTGTAATTGCGGCAGAAAATATTTCACAGTTAGAGAATAATGTCAAGATAGCGCGGGCTTTTGTGTCTCTGAAAAAGGAAGAATTAACAGCGATCGCAGGGCGGGCTGCTAATGTCTGGGAAGATAGTACATTCTTCCGTGCTTGGACTTAGCCCAACTAAAAAATGTCCAAATCAAGCCAAATTGTATGGTGTACATTGCCCAAATTCATTTTCCGATGGTCAATGGGGGTTTAACGATGATGAAGCCCGACTTTAGCAAAATGTCCCGTCAAGAACTTAGAGCATATATTTTGGCTCATCGTGAAGATGATGAAGCGATTGAGGCATTAATCAAACGGGGAAGTCCTAATAGTCCGACATATCCATTCCCTGAGACGAATGAGGATTTAAGAGAAATGGAAGAGATACTCAAGAAAAAACTGGGTAGTAGTGGAGAGGCTGTCTAACTAGTTGAAAGGTTTTACAATGGGTTGAGATAGTAAAACTTGCAGATGTTACATTTGCCAGTCCCGCTGATAATATTGTGCTGCTTGCGACATATTAAATTGTAATAGCTTCTCCTCTGGCAACTTGTATCCCAAACTCGGCTTAAAAGGCGAAATATTCAAACTGCGAATAATTTCTAACGCTACAGCCTTTGCTAGTAACGGTGGTACAGAGTTACCAACTTGTCGAAATCCATGCCATTTGGTTACATGAAATCTAAACCAATCGGGGTAAGAATGCAATCTCGCCGCTTCCCTGACGGTGATGCAGCGCGGTGTAGATGGATGAATCGGTCTCGGAGATGTGAAGGAACCCCTATACTTATCTGTTCCGGCTCTTAAAGTATTACAGACACCAGCAGGATGTAGCTTATGAAAACGACTAATTTTTTCTCTCTCGCCTTGTTGAGTATCCTGAAAACGTTGAATAGTTTCCGCAGAATGTTTGGTTCTTAAACTTGAAGAAAGTATTCGTAAATCATATTCTCGTTTGTAAGAATAATCATTATCTAGGCATTTGATACCGCGAAGTATAAGAGCATACTTACTAGGCTTTTCATAGTCTGCAACAACCCAATCTCTTGTTAATAACTCTGGATATTTTTCTATTTCAGGTAAATCTCCAATTGCATCCCATACTGTAGGACTCAATGGAATGTCAGATATTTTTTTAGAATTTAAATTATTTGGTAATGCTTGTTTAGTAATCGGCTCAGGATATTTCGGTAACTCTACATCCTCCCTTGCACCTATAAGAAATAATCTCTCACGGGACTGTGGTACTCCGTAATTTGCAGCGTTGAGAATTTTATAATTTTCTTCTACTTTATAGCCGTGAATTCTAAACTCGCTAATTAGTGTTTGGAGGATTTGTTTATGTTCGCCAACTGTAATCCCCCGAACATTTTCCATCACAAAGAATTTCGGTTTTAGTTCAAAAACCAGTCGATGAAAGTGAAACACCAAAGAGTTTCGGGGATCGTCAACAGCCCGTTTACCAATTAGGGAAAATCCTTGACATGGTGAGCCACAAATTACCACATCAATTTCGCGATCGCCAATCTCAGAACGATTCCTAATTTCTTCCCCGGTTGTATCCACAACACTTTTACATAACACTGAGCAATAAGGGAAGTTAAACTCATGTGTTGCACAGTGGATCGGGTCGATTTCTACAGACGCTAGCACATCAAAACCAGCTTGCTCAAAGCCAAGAGTCATACCGCCCGCACCAGCGAATAAGTCAACTGCGATCGCTCTTTGTTTTTTCATCTCATAAGCCATGACACCTCAAGATAATTCGTAATTGTTAATTCGTAATTCGTAATTATCTGACGCAGAAATAGGGGTTTCGGCAAAAACAGATACTTTGCACTTAATTTTACTCATAAATAAACTGATTGATTCTCTATTTTTAATTACGAATTACGTTAGCGCAGCGTTAGCGAGTCTTCGAGCGTCATTACGAACTACGAATTATTTGGTCGCATTTGCAAAATTTCTTGAGCAGCGCGATCGCAAACCCCAACTTCTCCCAAACTTTGCCGCATTTCTTCATAATCTAGCAAAGTTTGCTCTCTGCGACTGGGATTGAGTAACAGTTCCATCGCTGCTTGGGTAATATTTTCTACTGTGGCTTGCTCTTGTAAAAATTCTGGCACAATCGGCTTCATCACGACTAAATTAGGTGGCGATGCGAAGGTTATTGAACCTTTGAGGATTTTACGAGCTATCCACGCAGTCAAACGACTGAGGCGATAAACTACAACCTGTGGCACATTTAACAGAGCAAGTTCTAGATTGACAGTACCAGATTTGCTAATAGCTAAATCAGCAGCGGCAAAAACTTCCTTTTGTTGACTTGATAGAACTGTCGCCCGTAAACCGTAACGCTCAATAGCCTCTTCAATTGGCTGTCTATAAACTTCTAGCGACAGGGGAATCCAAAAGCGAACTTCAGGTAATTTCGCTTGAATAGTTTGGGCAGCTTGAAAAATTACTGGTAAAAGATATTTTAGTTCTTGGCGGCGAGAGGCGGGGAGGAGTGCGATCGCAATTTCTTCTGGTGCAATCCCCAATGTTGCACGAGCTGCTTCCCTACTAGGAGCATCTTGCATTCGGTCAACCAAAGGATGTCCCACCCAACTAACTTTTGCGCCTTTCTCGCGAAAGTAACGGGCTTCTTGTGGAAAGATTGCCAACAGCTTATCTGTAAAACCAACAATCCGGTTAGTTCTCCGCAAACTTAATGACCAAGCCCACTCTTGGGGAGCAATGTAATACACTACTGGTACATTTGGCAGATGCTGTTTCATATAAGTCCCAATTTCCAGATTGGGAGTCATATAATCGATCAGCACTACCAAATCCGGTGGATTTTGTTTTAGGGAAGCGATCGCCTGACGTTGCACCTGGAGAGTCGGTAAAATATAAGGCAGTCCTTCTAGAATACCCATTGAGCCAATACTACTGGTATTTCCCAACAGAATTGCCCCAGCCTCTACCATTTTTTCGCCACCCAGCGCCACAATCTCTAATTCCAACCCAATCGCCACAGCTTGACGCTTCAGCGCTGAAATTAGTAGCGACCCTTGTAAATCGCCAGATACTTCGCCAGTGCTGATAAATATCCGCATTTGATAATTAAAGTTAGGAGTTAGGAATTAAAAGTGAGGAATTAAAAGTGAAGAGTTAGGAATGAGGAGTGAAGAGTTAAAAAAATTAATTTATCAACTCATAACTCATAACTCCTAACTCCTAACTTCTAACTCACGATTCATCACTTGCGCCTTTTTTGCCTTTACTTGGAATTAAACCACGTCTTCCAGGCATCTGAGAAAGTAGAAGGAAGCGGCGCAGATGCTGCAATTCTTCGCTATCCCCTAATAATTCCAACTGTTCCAAAGCATCCTTAAAAGACAAATCAGAACGGTAAAGAATGCGGAAGGCTTTTTTCAGCATTTGTAAATCTGCTGAGTCCATACCAGACCGTTTGAGTCCGACAAGATTGAGGGTTCGCACCCGCGCTGGATTTCCCTCTACCAGCATATATGGGGCCACATCCCGGTCAATACGTGCCATACCTCCCACCATTGCTTGTCTACCAATATGCACAAATTGATGGACACCTAAAACTCCACTGAGCCTAGCGCGTGACTCTATATGGACATGACCAGCCAACGCCACAGAGTTAGCAATCACTACTTGGTCTTCAATAACGCAGTTATGAGCCACATGGACATAAGCCATCAAAAGATTACCGTCACCAATTACCGTCGCTTCACCAGCACCGGTAGCGCGGTTAATGGTAACGTACTCACGAATTAAGTTGTTATCACCAATTTTGACCCAGGTTGGTTCTCCTACAAACTTCAGATCCTGGGGTTCCATGCCGATGGCTGCACCTGTAAAAATCTGATTTTGCGCCCCAATTTCACAAGGTCCCTCTAGCACTGCATGAGCACCGATTATTGTTTCAGGGCCCACTTTGACATGCGCTCCAATCACAGCATAGGCACCGACTTGCACTGTATGGTGGAGTTCCGATTTCGGATGAATTACAGCAGTTGGATGAATTAGCGTTTTCAAGGGTGAATCTCCAGAACTGTCTTAATAATCCAGCGCCAGGCGGGGTTTTTGAGGCAGCGCGTTACTCTGGTTAAGAGAGTTGTACCGACTACCGCACCATTGAGGCGACTGGCGTTGTTGAGTGTGAAATATTTCAGTGAACGAAAGTGTCGGGCAAAGCAAGTTAAGTGTGTTTGTGAGTGCGTCTCGTAAAGAGGGCGGCGAAAATCAAGAAATTATTCAGATGCTATTGTGGATTTTTTAACTGTTATCCTGAAACAGGATTCAGTAGGGGCATTTCACGGCTATACCCATACCACGAAAGCAAACTTTTAGCTAACTAAAGAAAACATTAATTCTCCTTCACAAGCAAGTTGACCATCAACTTCGGCACGACCTTGCATCTTACCGAAACGACGTTGTTTTACCCATAACAGTTCCACCATTATTACTAGTTGATCCCCCGGCACGACCTGGCGACGAAAGCGAACTTTATCGATACCAGCGAAGACGAACAGCCCGCCTTCTACCGAAGACATTTGAGTTAGGACAATGCCTCCAACTTGTGCCATTGCTTCAACAATTAGCACCCCTGGCATCAGTGGACGTTCAGGGAAATGTCCTTGAAAATGGGGTTCGTTGATAGTGACATTTTTAACCCCAACAGCTTTTTTACCTGGCACGTAGTCAATGATTTTGTCTACAAGTAAAAATGGGTAGCGATGGGGTAGCAATTTCTGAATTTCTTCAGATGTGAAAGTTGTTTTAATCTCAGAACTGATTGTAATCTCATTTATACCCTGTGGTTCGGTAGATGTAGGTGTAGTCGTATCGATGGTATTCACTTCAGTGAGGATTGACATTGGCCGTGTAGTTGATTTTTTATCTAAAAGTTGAGTAGGCAGGCGTAGATCCAAAGCCTTAATAATCTTGGATGTAAATTTTAGATCGAATCTAAAATCTAAAATCGTTCGACTGAGCGAAGCCGAAGTCCAAAATCTAAAATTTTCTGAGCCAGTTGAATGTGTAAATTATGACTTGCTTTATACGCTAAAAAATGAGCACGAGGAAAAGTTCCTAGTAAACTCAAATCTCCTACTAAATCCAAGATTTTATGACGGACTGGCTCATTTGCAAATCTCAGCGGTGGATTTAGCCAGCCTTCTGGCCCACAAACGAGTGCATTATCCAAACTGCCACCTTTAATTAACCCTGTTTTTTGTAAGTGTTCAATTTGATGCAGTAACCCAAAAGTACGCGCAGGAGCAATTTCCGCAGCAAAGCTAGCAGAAGCGTTTTCTAGTTCAGCGGTTAGTAACCAACTATGCCATTGATTACCAATGGCAGGCAGGTCAAAATCAATACCGTAACTAAAGCGGGTTTCTGGTGCTGGGAGGGCACATACAAAGGCATCCCCTTCATAGACCCATATTGGTTCTGTAATAGCCAAGGGAACTTGGTTGTTAACAGGTTGTGAGACTAAGCCAACTTGGGCAATATTGGCTGTCCACACACTTGCTGAACCATCTAAAAGTGGAACTTCTGGGCCATCAATTTCAATCCGGGCATTATCCACTCCCAGACTCGAAAGTGCTGCCAACAAATGCTCTACCGTGCGAACATATACCTCACCCTGACCCAACTGAGTTGAGAGAACAGTGTGATTAACTGCTGCAACTTGGGCTGGAACGATCGGGAAATCCGGTAAATCCACCCGTACAAAGTAGCGTCCACTGCCGGCCTCGGCTGGTAATATCCGCACCTGGGTATTTACACCGCTATGCAATCCCACCCCTGTTTGGGTGATTTGGGCAGCTAGAGTGTGCTGTCGCATAGCCGAAAAGTCAATATATTTCCTTTAGTATTGTTCATCATCTGTTTTGGTAAAATCCCTGATATTCCCTGAAAAATCTCATTAATCCCTTTATCGGAACAGTATTGAGGTAAATGTAAAAATTAGCAAGCTAATTTAGAAAGAGAATTGTCATTAGTCCTTAGTGATTCACTAATGACCAATACTTCAACTACGCCCTTCGACTACGCTCAGGACAAGCTCAGTACAAGTGACCAATGACTAATGACTAATTAAAATCTTTCGCCAATACCGAAATTAATCCGGCTATCACCATCATCGTTGATACCGTAGTCAATCCGAATTGGCCCCAGTGGAGACTGGACGCGAACGCCAAGACCATAACCATAGCCACTGCCATTTTTGTTTAATACTTCAGCAGCCCTAGTACTAGTTCCCAGATCGCTGCCGAGATCAAAAAATAGTGCGCCGCTAACTACTGAAAAAACTGGAAACCGATACTCAACTGATGCTTGCACATAAGAGCGTCCACTACCTAATGCTCCTTCTTCATAACCCCGAACGGAGTTACTACCCCCAAGAGTAAAAGCTTCGTAGGGAGGCAAGTCACCGAGGATGGTTCCTGCTTGCAGGTTAAATGCTAAGGTTTGTGCCCCTTTGCTGAGGCTAATTAGCTTAATGGGTAAATATTGGCTGTAGCTACCCCGCAATCTGGTGAGGAAGATGTTGCCTAGCCCGATAGGAACTGACTGATCGACTCCAAAGCGGAGATAAGAACCACTAGTGGGTTGCAGGGGGTTATTACGGAGATCGCGCTGTGCCCCCACTTGGAACAGAAGTAAATCGTCTTGACCGCTGCTAGAGAGGGTCAGTGGAATTTCATCACTCAGGCGGTTTCCAGTATCGTCATCAAATACCGCTCCTGTTTTTCTCAGATTGCCATCAGCATCACGAGCGGAAACTCGTTGATACTGTAAACCCGCTGAGGCAGTCCAGACAGAAGTTTTATAAGGATTGGCAGAGAGGGGACGGGTAAAGGTGACACCACCACCTAGACGGAGAATACGAGGACGATCCTGAGAATCTACATCGGTGGGATTACCCGGATCAAACGTCCTAATATCTTCATCTTTACCATCAAAAATCAACGAAATAGAACTGCGACGGAAAATATTGGTTGTGTAGGAAGTCCGGTAAGGATCTCCAGCGATCCAGGGGTCGGTAAACCGCACGTCAAACAGCAGTTCTCGTTCTCCTACCTGTATTTCTGTCCCCAGTTTTTGGTTCCTACCGTTCAGGTTTTGCTGTTGATAGCTAACTGTTCCAAAAAGTCCGCTAGCAGAACTAATCCCTGCCCCAGCCGCAATAGAACCGCTGCTTCGTTCAGCTACATTTACTACTACATCCACCTTGCTGGGGTCGGTACCAGGGTCAAGGGACACATTCACATCTTCAAACAGTCCCAATCCATACACGCGCTGTAGGTCTTTTTGTACTGTATTGCGATTGAATACTTGTCCTGGCTTCAACTCCACTTCTCGGGTAATGATGTACTCCTGTGTCCGTCCGCGAATTGGTTGTCCTTTTTCGTCTGTCTCTTGACCATCTTTATTGCGGAACCGGACTCTAATGTTTTCTACTACCCCTTCTGCTACTTGTAAGGTAACAACTCCGTTTTCAGAGACTTGTGGCGCTCCAATCACGTTGGCTAGGACGTAACCTTGATCTTGATACCGCTTGTTTAACTGCTTGATGCCTTCTTGTAAGTCACGCAAATTGAGAATTTTGCCATACTGCTCCCGAAAGACTTCATCCACAGTGTTAGCTGGTAGTACAGAAGGGACACCAGTGCCAGGATTGGCTTGCACTTCTACTTTACTGAGGACGGGATTAGGCTGGACAACAAAGCTAACTCGCACTCCCAAGGGGGTGTCTTCTGGCGCTGCTTGGACATTGGAGAAGAAGCCAGTACCAAAGATGGCGTTAATATCTTCTTGCAGTTGACTGCGGGTGGTTGTTTGTCCTGGTTGGGTGCGAATTACTCTGTAAACTTGGCTTTCCAGTTCTGGTGATAGTTGGCCAGCTTGGGATCTAACTACAACTTCCGATACCAGTACGCGGGGATCGTTGGCTTCTGGGGCTGTGTTGGGTTGAGTATTGCCCGGAGTTGTCGGTGGATTAACATTCTGGGGGCTGGGAGTAGTGCCTGGGAATGGAGTATTGCCCGGAGTTGTCGGTGGATTAACATTCTGGGGACTGGGAGTAGTTCCTGGGAATGGCGCAGGTGTTCTTTCTTGACTAGCTGGGGGGGGAATTTCTGGAGCAGTTGATGGTTCTGGAGTTGTGGGTAATAAAGGTTCCGTTGTCGGTGGATTGACATTTTCTGGGACTGGAGTGGTTTCAGGAGTTGGGGAAGGCGTTGGTTGTTGAATTTCTGGCGCTGGAATGTCTGGAGCCGGAGACGGCTGTTGAGTAGGGCTGGGATTGATTTCAGGAGTTTGTGCAGTTGTTGGCGTTGTGGAGGTTGGCACAATTACCTCTGGATTCGCGCTCGCTGCTGGGTTGGCAGGGTAAATTGCAACGACGCGGGATTGGGGACGCTCCGCCTCTATAACTCCTGTGGATTTAGGTCGAGATTCTAGACTTTTACTAGAGTTAACCTGACCAGTGTCCTTTTCTGGCTGCTGATTTGTTTCTAGTGTCAAAACTTCTGTTGTCTGTTTTGAACTGTTGGCGGTTTCTGCATTTGCACTTAATGAGACACCCAATGGAGCTGCAATTGCTACTGCTGCCAGCAATACGGGAGATAAACGCATTTTACTTATATTCCTCTTCACGACCACACACACACCATCACAAGGCAATAATGCCCTTATGCCAAAGGTAAAATTTCAAAACATAATTTTTTTCTTTTGCTTTTTTACTTTACAAGGCAAAAGGCAAAAGGCAAAAGTTAAATATAATTCCTTCTGACCTTTTGGTTTTTACCTGGTTAACTTATAGTTTCTACCGCTTTTAACACTCTTTGTAAGACCTCCTGGTAGGCATCCTCTACATTTCCTAAGTCTCGGCGAAAGCGATCTTTGTCCATTACCCGGCGGTTTGAGTCTTTTTCTGCGGTATCCCACAAACGGCAGGTGTCGGGGCTAATTTCATCTGCCAAGAGCAACTGCTGTTGTGAGTCCAAACCAAACTCTAGTTTGAAGTCTACTAGGGTAATGCCACACCGCTGCCAAAAGTTATTGAGAAATTCATTGATTTGCAATGCTAGATGTGTAATTGCGTCTACTTGTTCCGCAGTCGCTAGTTCTAGCAGGTACAGGCGATCGCGTGTCAACAAAGGATCTCCTAACTGATCGTTTTTATAATAGAACTCAACCAAAGGCTGTTTCAGAATTGTACCCACTGGTAAACCTGTTTGCTGACACAAACTGCCAGCAGCAATATTTCTGATCACTACTTCTAAGGGTAAAATCTTTACTGTCCTCACCCGCATTTGATTCGGGGCAGGGCTGTCGATAAAGTGAGTCTTTATACCATAAGCTTCCAACTGTTTAAAAAGCTGGCTGGAAATGCTACAATTAATTTTTCCTTTACCTTCGATGTTGCCACGTTTTTGGGCGTTAAACGCCGTGGCATCGTCCTTAAAATCAGCCAACAAGACTTCGGGATCGTCCGTTGTATAAAGAATTTTTGCTTTGCCTTCGTATAACTTGGAATTAACAGACATGGTGGCAGGTAGTGTTTTAGGCGATGGACAAAAATTGTCCTTTGAGGCTTCACCATTTTATCTTTAGTTATTAACTATTAACCATTGGTGATTATTTAAGAGGAAGCAGGGGCAGGTTAAAATAATTAATAACCAAATACCTAGCCAAATTTTTTCCTCTGGATCGCTGCTTAATAGCTAATTGCCAAATATTTAGAACTAAATCTCTAACTTTTAACAGAGGACAATTAGCTTTCGTATCTAGTATCCTCACCTAAGTAGTTTTACTATCAGGATTTTAATTAGTTTTGAGAGAATAAGTTACCAAGACATACTGGTATGTCATAATAATTTGTACCTAAAGGTTTCGATTGAAGCTAATTACAATTTGAACTTCATAAATTAAGATGAGATAAATTGACAACCGTGAGGAAAATCAGATATTCTCTCTAGTTACTTTAGCGATTTTTTTGTAACATTTAATACACAAAACATTTCAAGCTTTATCTTCTAGTCTCGAAATCTGAATCAACCAATTCCCGATTAACAATTGGAAAAGAAGTCGGACGATCTGATTTCCCCTAATCTGACAAAAGTAAAGATTAGGTTAGCTAGTAATTTAGCTTCAGAAACCCAAACACAAGGTGAATTGAATAAATGGATAAAAAAATAGTGAACAAGGATGATTTTCTCTTCCCTCGCGGTCGCTACTACGGTCAAGTTAAGCCAGAAAACTTGGTTTTTAATGCAAATCTCCAGGAATTTGCTCAACGGGTAAGTTACATTTGCAACTTAGAAACAGGTGGAAAAGTGCCTCCAGGTGCAGCTTACGAACAAATAAAGGATTTGTGGAAACAGTTGAAACGCTCAAAAAAAGAGCTAGGAATTGGCGAAGAGCCGTTTCAAGATGACCAGGGAGAGACTCAAGGTTGAATGGGGAATGGGGTACGGAGCATTGGGAACTGACAAATGACAAATGACCAATGACAAATGACAAATGACTACTTAGTAAGCATTGTCCAGACACCATCCCAGGACTCTGGAGGCGGCGTTTGTTGGTAATTATGCGCACGCTCTAGGTGGATATTAACAGCTTGGTCTTGGGGTTGGATAGATTTGGCGGACTCGAAACAAGCGATCGCTTGTGAGAAGTTGCGCGATAAATAAGCAGCACGTCCAGTATGATAATGAAATAAAAACTCTTGAGTGTTGGCATCTAACTCAGTAGTGCGATCGCCAATTAACTCGTAGATATTAACTGCCTGGTGTTTCCCTTTGACTCGGATTTTATCTAACTGGCGCACCCAAATGCGATCGCTGCACAATTGGTAAGTAAATTCACTTAAAACAATATCACAACCGTAATCTTTAGTTACCGCTTCTAAGCGCGAACTTAAATTTACACCATCTCCAATGACTGTGTAATCCATCCGTTTGCGAGAACCAATATTGCCCGAAACCACATCTCCAGAACTAATCCCAATGCCAATACGAATTTGCGGCTGGGACTGGATAATTCGCCGTTGGTTAAATTCCTCTAAGCGGCGTCTCATATCTAACGCTGACTGCACAGCTCTCCAAGCATGATTTTCTGTCAATGGTAGCGGTGCACCAAATACCGCCATTAAGGCATCACCAATAAATTTATCAAGAGTGCCTTCGTGGTTAAAAACCGCCTCCACCATCGTTTCAAAATATTGATTGAGCAGCAATACCACCTCAGCTGCACCAAGATTTTCCGTAAGTGTTGTATAGCCCCGGATATCAGAAAACAAGATAGTTACTTCCTTCCGTTCGCCTACCATTAAAGCATCTTCCCCTAGTGCCATAACTTGTTCAGCGACATGGGGCGTCAGGTAGCGGGACATGGTAGTTTTCATCCGTTTTTCCTGAGTAATGTCTTCTAAGACCACCAAACCACCGCGTACACTACCTTCTGGGTTAGTCAGGGGATTAACAGTAAGATTGATATTGCGTTCTAATGTTTGTACCTCATTAGAAGTGAGAAACTCAGATTGGGGAGTCAGAGGTTGATTCCAGGGAATAAAAATATCGGGGTTAGTGCGATCGCGTAGTGCTAAAATTGAGTGCTGATTCCTAAGTCCTGTTAGCGGTAGCGGAGCGTTGAGCCAGTCTTGATTTTCAATCAGCGCTTGGTAAAGTCCCAGCATCAAACTTTGCTCTGGCACATAATGTTTAGCTCCAGTTTTTAGACTATCTTCTAGTCGCATTTGGAGATTTTCAATTGGCACAACTTCCCAAACGAAACGACCAATCAAATTTTGTTCCCACAAAATCTTGTTGTTTTTACTATTAGCGTCTCCTATCGGACAACCCAGCAACTCTAGGGCTGCATCATTAATCGTGACAATCTGTCCTGCCATATCTGTAGAAATCACAGCATCTGACAGACTTTGTAAAATATCTTTTTGATACTGTTTTTCTAACAGTACATTTTCAAACAGCCGAGCATTTTCTAAGGCAATTCCTGCCTGATTATTAAAAGCCCGCATAAACTCTTCATCAGAAGCAGTAAAACTGTTTTGCTGCTTATTAATTAATTGTGTAACACCAATCAATTCATTTGCAGAATTAAATACTGGTAAACATAAGATATTACGAGTTATATAACCAGTTTTTTTATCTATAGTCGGGTCAAAGCGGGGGTCTTTATAAGCATCGGAAATATTTAAGGCTTCACCAGTGGAAGCTACATATCCCGCTATGCCACGGTTAGCGGGAATGCGAATTTCTATCAAGTTTGTGCCATCTGCTGCTACTGCAACTTTCGTCCAGAGTTCGTTCAGCTCTTTACGATATAAAAACAGTGTGCTGCGGTCTGCTTGCATTAAAATTCGAGCTTGTTCCATGACTATCTGCAAAGTTGCTTCTAAATCTAAACTTTGCCCCAGTGTCTGAGTTGCCCGCAACAAAGCTGTTGCACCTCTTTGATTACGAGCCGCTACATAAAAAGATTGGCAGCTTTCCAGGATAATCCCAATTGAAGCCGCAAAGTCTCGAAAACGTTCTTCATCATCATGATTAAACGGAACATTCCCGGTTTTATTAGCTAATTGCACTACCGCTACAGTCTGGTTTTTGCTACTGATAACGGGCATACATAAAATATTACGGATTTTATAGCCCATTTGTTTTTCAAGTTCTGGGCTAAATAGGGGATGAGTATAAGTTTCAGATATATTGAGATATTGACCTGTACTAGCAACATGGCCAGGGATACCCACTGTAATGGGAGTACGAATTTCTAAGAATTTTTGGGTATTATCTTGAGGAACTTTTGACCACAATTGACCTTTGTCATAGTCAACTAAAAAAATGGCTGTATGTTCTGCTTGGAGAATTTGACCAATTTTGAGGGTGATAGCTTCTAATACTTTCTCCAACATAGTTTCTAGAGCTTCATTATTGATCAGTTCAATAGCTCTCAGAAATTGCTGGAACTCAGCAGTTATAAAGTCGAGTAAGCAAACGAATTCATTAACAGATAATTCTTTGACGCGACGCAGTAGGGCGTGAGTACGATTAACTTGAGTCAGTTCAGTTAATGTAGCCAAGACGCTGCCAGGGTTGGGGAGTGTCACGTCGCTTCGCTCCGAATTAAAAATTCAAAATTCAAAATTAATAATCCCCATAAATAAATGGGCTTGTATCATCAGTCTGTTTCGGTCATGGGAATTTTAGATTTTAGATTTTAGATTTTGGGCATAGGGCATAGGGCATAGTTATTAATTCTTCTTCCCCTGCCTTCCCTGCTTCTTCATCACCCCACTCCCTACCTCTTATTCTGCCAACTGTTCAGAAAATATCACCTTTTGATAGTAATCTTGTAGCTGCCTAGTGGCAGCTGCCCAACCCCAACTTTCTGCTTCTTGGCGGGCATTTTGACGGATGATATCTCTTTGTTGTTTTTGTTCTAAGAGTCGAACAGTAGCAGCTAACGCTCCTTGAACATCTGCTGTTGGCTCAAAAAGATATCCATTTACCCCATCTGTCACAATATCAGGAATTCCCCCGGAACGGGCTGCTACCACCGGACAGCCAGCAGCCATCGCTTCTAGTAGCACTAAGCCTAGTGTTTCTGTGCGGGAAGGAAAGATGAAGGCATCAGCACTCGCAAAGGCAGAACCTAACTCTTGCCCCATAAGATAGCCAACAAAATAAGTGTTTGTGCCAGCAAAGTGTTTTTGCAATGCTTGACGGTGCGGTCCATCTCCAACCAATGCCAACCGCGCTTCGGGAATTGCTTCTAAAATTGGTTTGATACGCTCAATTTCTTTTTCAGCCGAAAGCCGCCCAACGTAAAGTAGCAATGGACTTTCTGGATGATTTTGTGATAAGCGCGATCGCATCTCTACATTAGCTAAATCGGGGTGAAATAATTCTGTATCTACCCCACGTTGCCATAAATCTACACGTTCAATACCATGTGCTGTCAGTTCCTCCACCATTGCTGTGGAGGTACACAGATTCAAAGCAGCTTGATTATGAGCGCCTTTGAGTAGTTCCCAAAGAAAACCTTCCAACATCCCTAAGCCATAATGCTGGAGATATTGGGGTAAATGGGTGTGATAAGAGGCCACCAAGGGGATTTTGAGGATTTTGCTATAAAATATCCCAGACAAACCCAAAACTGCTGGATTCACGACATGAATAACATCAGGCTTGAACTCTTCTAAAACGTATCCAATGGCTGGGCGAGGAAGTGCCATTTTCAATTCTGGATACAATGGCAGAGGAAAGCCAGTAACGCCGTAAACTTTAGCGCCTTTGTGTTCTGTGATGCCTCCATCAGGGGCAATCACCAATACTTGATTACCACTGCGCTGGAGATGATCGACAGTATGGCGCAGGCGCGTTACAATGCCGTCAACCTTGGGTAAAAAGGTTTCGGTAAATAGGGCAATTCTCATAAAAAACTATTCAGTCCAGGCAGATAATCTCAGCTTAAGAGTGCATTTTGCTATTAAACACAGAGTAAACTTTCTCGCGTCCTGTAATCAATTCTGCACAATCAAAATAACTGTAGTAAACAGTAAACAGTAAATTTAGTAGTAGCTGGAAGATACACCTGATAAATAATAAATAGTTGGTCGTCATATTGTGCTAAAATACGACGACCATTTTTAGACCCACGATTTACTGGGGTTTATTTTAATTTCTGTGCCAAGAGACTTTAGGCAGAATTTGTTTGCGATCGACTCGCGTTTGATACTTGATGGCAAAGTTTAACAGAGAATCGAGTAGAGAATCAGAAAGTAAGTGAGGCTGTAAACCTAAATCGAGCAATTTTGTGTTTTTAGCATTAAAGTAATGTTCTTCTTTCTCAACTCTGGGATTATCTAGGTGATTGATTTCTACGTTCAATCCCATAGCGTTACCAGCTTTTTTCACCATCAATGCCAAGTCGCCGACGCTGAATTGTTCGGTAAATTGGTTAAATACGCGGAATTCACCAGCTTCGGCAGGGTTAGCGATCGCTAATTCCACACATCTGACTGTATCCCGAATATCCAAAAATCCGCGAGTTTGTCCACCTTTACCGTAGACAGTTAACGGATGTCCAATTGCTGCTTGAATACAAAAGCGGTTCAGTGCAGTACCAAACACACCATCGTAATCCAGCCGATTAATCAATAGTTCGTCTATCCCCGTTTCTTCGGTTAAGACGCCATAAACTACACCCTGATTTAAATCAGTTGCCCGCAATCCCCAAATCCGGCAAGCAAAGTGGATGTTATGACTATCATGGACTTTGCTTAAATGGTACATCGAACCGGGTTGCTTGGGATAAGGTAGGGTATCCTTGCGTCCATTGTGTTCAATGGTGATATACCCTTCTTCGATGTCGATGTTGGGTGTACCGTATTCGCCCATCGTCCCCAGCTTCACCAAATGACAGTCGGGGAAATCTTCCCGCATGGCGTACAGCAAGTTCAACGTCCCAACTACATTATTGACCTGGGTAACAACTGCATGTTCTCGGTCAATCATGGAAAATGGAGCCGAACGCTGTTCGCCAAAATGCACCAGAGCATTTGGCTGAAATTGCTGTAATGTTTTATGGAGAAATTCGTAATTTGTAATATCGCCGATGAACAAATCGATAGATTTACCCGTCAAATCTTGCCAGCGCTGGAGACGTTGTTGAATTAGTGCGATCGGAGTGAGAGTTTCGACACCAAGTTCATTATCCCAATGCCGCCGCACCAAACTATCTAGAATTCCAACTTCATAACCTCGATTGGAAAGGTAAAGAGCAGTTGCCCAACCGCAATATCCATCACCACCAATAACCAGGACTTTCATCTTCACCAGTTTTTACTCGCTGATAGCTAAATCTATCAGGTTTCTGTACCCTCTCAATCATTATTCTGGGAGAGATGTGGATTTTAGGGGGAGTGGGAAGTCGGGAGATGAAGGCAGGGGAGAAGTAGGAGTAAGCCTTTCCCCTCTGACCCTTTGCACCTCTGCCTCTTCCTATGCCCAATGCCCAATGCTCCATTAAAACTTTGAAATCCGATACTGCTGGGCAATGTAATAAAACAAACGATAGTAATTTTGAAATTCTTGGCTCTTACTCCGTCCCTGTAAATGGTATTTCACTTGATTCTGAGTTAGCGTCAGTGTCATCGAACTTACTCCTTGTTCGACTTCTACAAGCAGTACCCCAGGTACTCCTTGAGCGGTCTGAAAGTTGGATTTGCTCTTTTTCATGGACTCTGGATCGTTTGGCAGCTGATGACTTGCCCACCCGCGAATTTCCACTGAGTTATCCTGTGCTGGAATCAACGCAATTCCATCACCATTTTCTGAGGCTACTAAAGAAGTCCAATTACTCGGATATGGAAATTCAAAGCCATAACGAGAGTTACTATAAGTTTTCCAGGCGATCGCCCCGGCGTTAAAATCATTTGCAGTACAACCCCACAGCATGATTAACAGGGCAATGACTCCGCTAACGCTGGCGGCAAACCGATAAATTCTTCGCCCCAAACTACAGATTGTATTAGCAGTAGCCATTTACATCACACATTTTGCCAAAGTTACTGATTCTATAGAAATACCAGAAACTCTGATATTGCACTATTCTCAATCAGCTAACTAGTAGTCTGCCACATCAATTTTAAGAGATTCGTAGTGAGCGATTTATCGCTCAATTTCAAGGACTAGAGCCACTAATAATCAAGTACAACCCATCAAATGTGATGATGCCAGCAAACCCAAATATAAATAAATGTAACGAAATAGACGTTAAAACGTTTTACTGTCTTGACAACCAATAAAAGAACAGATAACTTGATATACATACCCGGGTAAGACCGTTAAAGAGTTATATGCAAACGCAAACTAAGCAAAAGGTCACTTTGTATTTATCGCCAGAGTTGCACAGAAAACTGAAGATTCGTTCAGCAGTTGATTCCGAGCCAATGTCAGAACTTGCCGAACGTGCCCTTGGTTTTTACCTATCTAATCAAGAGTTAGTTGACGAGTTAGAAAATTCTACTTATGGGCGGACTCATAGAGTTTATTCATGCCCAACTTGTGATAGCTCACTAGTCTTACGTGATGGGGAACTGGTTACTTTAGGCAATCAACCAGGAGTAGTTGGTCAAGAGCATCTTTCTCTTAATGAGATTGATGAAGATGAAACCAATCCCAAGGGTGAGGAAGAGTTAGTTCCTTGCTAAATAAATAGATATTCATGATTCGGTTGTCTTTACCAGAAGCAATGTCTCTACTGTCTCTATAAGGTCTCAAGTAGGTCGAAGTATGAACGAAGAGCTCAAAATCCTAATTCAAGCTCAATACCCTTTAATCTACCTTGTGACCTCCGAGGAAGAGCGGGCCGAGCAAGCAATTTCCACAATCGCCCAGTTATTAAAGCCCCAGCGTCGAGTATTTGTTTGGACAGTAACACACGGAATTGTTGAGTATGGTCAACCCCGCAATGTTACCCAACATAATACTGTATCTCCAGAGGCGGCGATTGAGTGGATCATCCGGCAGAAAGAACCAAGTATATTTATTCTTAAAGATTTACATCCCTTTATAGATGCGCCTGCAACTAACCGATCGCTGCGTGATGCGATCGCTAGTTTTAAAGGTATGCAAAAGAACATCATTTTGATGTCCCCAATGCAGCAAGTACCTATAGAACTGGAAAAAGAAGTTGTTGTTCTCGACTTTACATTGCCAGATATGGCTGAGTTGAATAAAGTCTTAACTCACCATATAGAGCAAAATCGTGGTCGGCGACTGACAACAGAAGCCAGAGAAAAACTTCTCAGAGCTGCTTTGGGTCTAACTAAAGACGAAGCTGAGAAAGTCTACCGTAAGGCACAGGTAACTAAAGAGCGTTTGACGGAAGATGAAGTAGACATCGTTTTATCTGAGAAAAAGCAACTAATTCGGCGCAATGGCATCTTAGAATACATTGAAGAAGATGAAACTATTGATGCTGTAGGTGGCTTAGAAGAGTTAAAAAGATGGCTCAAGCAACGCTCTAACGCTTTCACAGAAAGAGCGAGAGAGTATGGTTTGCCTCAACCAAAGGGGATGCTAATTTTAGGAGTTCCTGGTTGCGGTAAGTCATTAATTGCTAAAACTACTTCCCGGCTGTGGGGTTTACCACTGTTGCGGTTAGATATGGGGCGAGTCTACGACGGCTCAATGGTGGGACGAAGTGAGGCAAATCTGCGAAACGCCCTGAAAACAGCAGAATCTATTTCCCCAGCGATATTGTTTATCGACGAATTAGATAAATCCTTTGCTGGTAGCGGAGGTTCATCTGATTCTGATGGGGGTACTTCAAGTAGAATCTTCGGCTCCTTCCTCACATGGATGCAAGATAAGAAATCACCAGTGTTCGTGATGGCAACCGCCAACCGAGTAGAACGCTTACCTGGCGAGTTCTTGAGGAAAGGACGCTTTGATGAAATTTTCTTTGTCGATCTGCCAACACCGGAAGAACGGCAGGATATTTTCAATATTCATCTGACCAAGCGCCGTGAAGACATCTCTCGATTCGATCTTGAGCAATTAGCCAAGATGTCTGATGGCTTTTCTGGAGCAGAAGTTGAGCAAGCGATCGTTGCGGCAATGTATGAAGCTTTTGCCCAAGATCGGGAGTTCACCCAACTAGATATTATTGCTGCACTGAAGGCAACATTGCCGCTGTCTCGAACGATGCAAGAACAAGTAACGGCTCTGAGAGATTGGGCCAGACAGCGCGCACGCCCCGCAGCATCCTCCGTAGCTGAATATCAGCGAATGGAGTTTTAAAAGCTTTCCTCTGCCATCCCAGGGGGAAAGGCTAGCTGAAAATGCTAGCAGTTATAAGAAAAGCCGCATCCTGTTAAGCGCGGCTTCGCCCAAAACAAACCGTTGTCGTTTTTCTCAATCTTCTCATTGGAGGAAACCCAAATGTCTCACTTTAGCACCCTGCGTACCAAAATCACCGATGCCGAAATCCTCAAGGCTTCCTTGCGCGACCTCGGTATCAGCGTAAAGACTGAAGCTGATGTCCGTGGTTATAACGGTCAGCGTGTCCGTTCTGACATCGTTGCCGTGTTGGAAGGCGAATATGACCTCGGCTGGTCTCGCAATGGCGATGGTTCTTTTGACCTAATCGCTGACCTGTGGGGCGTTGCTAAGAAGCACAACCAAACCGAGTTGATCAACTCAATCAACCAAAAGTATGCCGTTAACAAAACTTTGGCTGAAGTGAAACAGCGCGGTCTGCAAAACGCCAATGTGAAGTTGGTATTGCAATAACAATTTCTCTGCGCGTTCCCAAAGCTGCACGGGTTAACCATATAAATAGCGGTTAGCCCGCTTTTTTATCGGGGCTGAGATTTATTTCTCAGTCCCGATTTTTTATGAGTCTAGTCAATACTAATTTAAAATAAGTAAGCCCTATTAACTTCAGCTTTTAAATTTGATGCCTGAACTTTGCAATGATTTTCAATCAAGAGCTATTACAGAAAGAACAGGCACATTTACTGACAATATGAAATTACCTATTCATAGATGGTTTAGGTATTCTGCTGGATTTTCAGCAACTTGGGTTGAAGGAGTAATCGCAGAACTGAAACCGAAAATTGTCCTCGATCCATTTGCAGGATCGGGCACTGTTTGTATTGCTGCTGATAAACTTGGTGTGAATTCCTACGGCATTGAAGCGCACCCTTTTGTTTATCGGCTTGCACAAGGGAAGCTCTCATGGGAGATAAATACTGATGAGTTTTTGGAAGCGATCGCTGAGATTAAAAACCTTGCTGCTAGTCTTCAGCCAAAGTTTCCAGACAAAATGCCACTGTTACTAAATAAATGCTACACCGAGGATGTATTAATATATCTCTTCAAAATCAGGCAAGCCTATTTAGAGCTAGCTCCAACCCTATCTGAAGAGTTACAATATCTCACTTTTCTAGCAATCTCTGCTACTTTACGATTGTCAAGCTATGTAGGTACGGCGCAGTGGCAATATATTCTTCCAAACAAACGAAAAGCCAAGATTTCTAAACCACTTAATGCACTAGATATGCAAGTCGCTTTGATGTTAGAAGATATGCATTGTATGCAGTGCCTTAGAGCAGCAAGCCAAGCTACTTTTCTTAGAGAAGATGCAAGGATTTTAGAAAGCATTCCCGATAAGTTAATAGATTTAGTAATAACCTCTCCACCGTATGCAAATAACTATGATTATGCTGATGCCACGCGTCTCGAAATGACCTTTTGGGGTGAGGTTAACTCTTGGGGGGATTTACATGATATAGTTCGCAAGTTTCTAATTCGTTCAAGTTCGCAACATGTGTCAAAGGATCGATTGCAATTGGATGCTTTAATAACTGATCCTATCCTTGAGCCAATTCGAGATGAGCTAATTCCTGTTTGTAAAGAGCTAGAAAAAGTCCGAGAGACTAAAGCCGGCAACAAAGCTTATCACACAATGATCGCCGCATACTTTATTGATATGGGGTCTGTATTCCATGCCCTTCGTCGAGTTACAACATCTGATTGCAAGATTTGCTTTGTAGTTGGAGATTCAGCCCCTTATGGGGTGTATGTTCCAGTTGAGCAGTGGTTGGGAAAATTAGCAAATGAGGCAGGGTTTTGCTTATGGTCTTTTGAGAAAATTAGAGAACGTAATGTCAAGTGGAAAAACAGAAAACATAATATTCCTTTACATGAAGGAAGGCTTTGGATAGAAAGTTAGATTATGGCGCAGTCACCATCACACAAGTTTGGTCAGCAACTAGGCAAACTTCTTGAAGATATCGTACTTTACGATATTCTGAAACCTCGACTAGAGCAATTTGCCCAAGTCAAAAACTACTATCTTGACTGGCAGCGATCGCGTCCTGCTAGAAGTGGTAAAAAGGTTACTTGGGAGGATAAATATGGAAATAAGCACGATCTAGATTTTGTAATTGAAGTCGATGGTACGGATAATAAGCTTGGCAGACCTGTTGCATTTATTGAATCTGCATGGCGTAGATATACAAAACACTCAAAGAATAAAGCTCAGGAAATTCAAGGGGCGATATTACCAATTATTGAGCTTCATCATCTATCTGCACCCTTTTATGGGGTAGTATTAGCTGGAGATTTCACAAAGCCAGCGTTAGAACAACTAAAAAATAATGGCTTTGCAGTTATTTATATTCCATATAAAGGTGTAATATCAGCATTTCAAGTAATTGATTTTGATGTTGCTTTTGATGAAGATACTCCTGATGAAAGCTATACTACAGCCTACTTTCCGCACCCCTAACTGTCACAAAGGGAAATTACGGAGAGAAAAAAGTAAAGTGAGAATCAAAATAGACATCATTAGCCAAAAAAG
>NZ_JBALDP010000011.1:0-13476 GCF_036917355.1 Nostoc sp. | reverse complement strand
AGGGGGAAAGGGTAAAGAAACTCAAAATCCTTTCCCTTTAACCTTTACCCTTTTCCCTAAGAGTGCAAAAACATATTTTTGCAAGAGGTCTATTGTTAAATGTTAGTAGAGATTGCTTGTACGGGACATGTGGGGATACACTGTTCGCAGACAATACAGCGCGATCGCGTGAATGTCAACTTGTACGTCTCTGGCTGGAGGGTGAGGGCTTCAGTAGGACAAACCCCAGTACACAAGCCACAGTGGACACACACATCCTCATCGATCGCAATTTCGCCTAATGTCGAAGAAACATTAACATTACGCGATCGCATCCACTCGATCGCCGCATCTAATTGATCGATGTCTCCCGATAATTCCACTACCAGTTTGCCAATTTGATTTGGGGCAACTTGGGCGCGGATAATATTGGCGGCGACGTTGAACTCTTTGGCCAATACGTAAGTGACTGGCATTTGCACGGCGCGTTTCGGGAAGGTGAGTGTTACTCGTTTTTTCACAGATTTAGCAGAGGGTTTTTTCTGTTGTAGCGTATTGAGAGTTTTATCATTCTTTTTTACGGTAAGTTGCACGAACGACCAAGGCAAGAGAAAGTCTATTATGTGGATATAGGCACTGGATAATCGGAGCATCCCGTTTTGGCAGATCGCCCGTTATGTGAAGAGAAGTGAAGTCTGGGGCTATACAAACTTTCGTCCGCCTGCGCGGACTCTATTAAACCCGCCTGCGCGGGTTTAGTCTGTATAGCCGCGATTTTCAATCGCCCAGTGTTTCTCCCAAAAGTGGATGCTCCCCTGCATAATAACTGCATTACAGGAAATACTGATGGAACGTTCAAAATTAATTGCTATTCTTACAGGTGCGATTTCGGTGATTTTAGCGATCGCCTATCTCATCGTAGTCCAACTCCTAGACTACCGGGATATGAAACCCGCCCCCATTAGTCAATTTGACTCACCACCCGCGATTACTATCTCTCACTGGCAGGTTGACAAAATCACCCAAATATAAATTACGTTTAGTTGATTTGTAGAGACGCAATCAATCGCGTCTCTTGTCATTTATATGAATTGATAAAACTAATGATAACTATTGATTCATCCCTCACTCAATGTATAGATAAGAATAAATACCTATTCTTCGTTACTTGAATAGTTCCTTATATAAGAAATAATTAGAGTTATTATCTCAAATTTATTTAATAAAGTAATTCCTTTTTGCTTGATATAAAGGTAAGCTGTTTTTAACAAAATTAAGCAAAGATAAATTTCCCTTATCTGCGAGCGCTGGGTTAACTGGGATCAACGCCAGTTGATTCCAAAGCCAAATTTTTTGATACAAATTTAGAGGTGAGTTGATGGCTCAGTTTCTACTAGAGACTGTTTGGCTAGTTCCGTGCTATGCCTTAATAGGTGGCTTGTTAGCCGTGCCTTGGTCGCCAGGGATCATTCGGAAAACGGGGCCAAGACCGGCGGGTTATGTAAACTTGGTGATGACATTTTTGGCGTTTGTACATAGTGCGATCGCCTTACAAGCAACTTGGAATTATCCAGCCCAAGAAGTATTTATTCCGTGGTTATCTACGGCTGGTTTAGACTTAACCATTGCTTTGGATATATCCTCAGTCAGTGTCAGCGCTTTGGTTGTGATTACTGGCTTGAACTTGCTGGCGCAGATTTATGCGATCGGCTACATGGAAATGGATTGGGGTTGGGGACGCTTTTATTCTTTATTAGGATTATTTGAAGCGGGATTATGTGCCCTTGCTTTGTGTAATAACTTGTTCTTCAGCTATGTAATTCTGGAAGTCCTGACGCTGGGAACCTATCTACTAGTCGGCTTATGGTTTAGCCAACCGTTGGTAGTTTCAGGTGCAAGAGATGCGTTTTTAACTAAACGGGTGGGAGACTTATTCTTGCTGATGGGCGTGTTAGCATTATGGCCTTTAGCTGGAACTTGGAATTATACAGAATTAGCTGAATGGGCGGCTACTGCTAACGTCAACCCGACAACTATGGCGCTGGTAAGTTTAGCTTTAATTGCTGGGCCGATGGGTAAATGTGCCCAATTTCCCCTGCATTTATGGCTAGATGAAGCGATGGAAGGCCCTGTTCCCAGTACGATTTTGCGGAACTCGGTAGTAGTAGCTAGTGGTGCATGGGTGCTGATTAAATTGCAACCTGTGTTAACCATCTCGCCTATCGCTTCCTCGGCGATGGTTGCGATTGGTGCGGTGACAGCCGTGGGTGCTTCGTTAATTGCGATCGCTCAAATCGATATGAAACGCTGTCAATCCTATTCTGTCAGCGCATACATGGGTTTAATATTCATCGCCGTGGGAGTGCGACAAGATGAAGCAGCACTATTGTTAGTCCTCACCCACGCCATATCCGCAGCACTATTGGTGATGAGTACGGGCGGAATTATCTGGAATAGCATCACCCAAGACGTAACCCAAATGGGTGGACTGTGGAAGCGTCGCCCGATTTCTGCGATCGCCTTTATTGTCGGCAGTTTGGGGTTAATTGGTTTTCCACCACTGGGTAGCTTTTGGGCGCTGATGGAATTAGCAGATGGGTTGTGGGAAACTCAACCTTGGTTAGTGGGAGTAATAGTCGCGGTGAATGCTTTGACAGCCGTGAGTTTAACCAGAGAATTCGTTTTAGTTTTTGGCGGTAAAGCTACACAAATGACAGAGCGATCGCCTGAAGCTCACTGGCCGATGATTCTGCCGATGATGATTCTACTTGGCTTTAGTCTCAATCTGCCTTTCATATTGCAAAACTTATCACTTTTACCAGATTGGGCCAGCCTAAATAAAGATGTCGCCCTACTTTTAAATTGGTCGAGTATTTTTGGTTGCGGTATCACTGGTGCGATCTATTTCAGCAATAATATTCCCAAACCGATTCGCCTGCCTTGGAAAGGGTTACAAGACTTAATCGCATACGACTTTTACACCCCCAAACTCTATAAAATGACCATAATTTTTGGAGTTGCCAAAATCTCCCAGCTTGCCGATATGATTGACCGATTTGTAGTCGATGGCATCGTTAATTTCGTTGGTTTATTTTCGCTATTAGGTGGTGAAGGTCTCAAATACAGCAACTCTGGGCAAACCCAGTTTTATGCACTCACTGTTCTTTTAGGAGTGAGTCTTTTAGGAATGTGGGTAACTTGGCCATTTTGGGGAATGCAATTTTTAAATATGGTTTTTCAAATCTCGACAATTGGATAGCAGTAACTATCCTAGTAAAAGCTAACAGTTTAATATTGTGAGGAGAATTTCATGAGCAGACAACATCCCCAAATCAATCTTTCCAGAAGAGGTTTATTGAAGTTTGGTGCAGGTGCGATCGGTACAGGTGTATTGACAGCCGGACTTGGTTCAAACTTACTTGCAGCCGAAATAAAATCAGTACCAGATGATATTACCCCCGACAAGGCATTGCAAGAATTATTAGATGGGAATGAAAGATTTGTCAAAACAAAACGTCGCAATCCCAACCAAACTCATTCACGTTTAGTCGAAGTTGCCAAAGG
The DNA here is from genome assembly GCF_036917355.1 of Nostoc sp. Taxonomy (GTDB): domain Bacteria; phylum Cyanobacteriota; class Cyanobacteriia; order Cyanobacteriales; family Nostocaceae; genus Nostoc. The sequence goes on along the minus strand of NZ_JBALDP010000011.1, from coordinate 9,933 downwards.
TCAAAAGCCCTTTGCTTCTATTCTAGGTTGTGCAGATTCACGGGTTCCTTCAGAGATTGTTTTTGACCAAGGACTTGGAGATTTATTTGTCTGCCGGATAGCTGGTAATATTGCCACAACACAGCAAATTGGTAGCTTAGAATTTGGTAGCTTAGTATTAGGTACCAAAGTGATCATGGTAATGGGTCATGAAAGATGTGGTGCGGTAGAGGCCGCAATTAAAGGTGCTGAAGTGCCAGGGCGAATTGGAAGTTTACTTGAAGCAATTAAACCAAGTGTAGAAAGCTCAAAAGATAAAGAGGGAGATAAGTTAGAAAACGCTTGTAAAGCAAATATTTTAGCGCAAGTTGAAAAGTTGAAATCATCGACAGTTTTATCTGAGTTAATCAAGGCAGAAAAACTGAAAATAGTCGGTGGTTATTACGATTTAGATACTGGAAAAATCAGTATAGTAAGTTAGCTTTTTTGTCCTTTGTGATTAGTCACTTGTACTGGGTTTCGACTGCGCGGTAATCGAGCGAAGTCGAGATTCAACTACCGCGCAGTCGTTGGCGCAGCCTCTCAAGGAGTTGTATTGGTCATTGGCTAAGAATAAGTCATCAAGAACGAAAGACAAAAGACAAAGGACAAATAACAAAGAACAAAGGACAAAAGTACTATGTTAAGTGTCTTGATTTGGCTCCCGATTTTCGCTGCTCTTCTCGTAGCAATATTACCTGTAAGCATACCTAAGAATCGCATTCGTTTAATAGCATTAATCTTTTCAGGAATAGTTCTCTTCTGGAACCTGTTTATCCTGCTAAAATTTGATATCAGCAATCCAGGAATGCAATTTAAAGAGTATTTACCTTGGAATGAAACCCTTGGTTTGAGCTATCAAATAGGTGTTGATGGGCTTTCTATCTTGATGTTGGTGTTAAATAGCCTGCTCACCTGGATTGCTATTTACAGCAGTAGTAAAGAAACTGAACGTCCCCGGCTATTCTACTCCATGATTTTATTAGTTAGTGGAGGAGTTGCAGGTGCTTTTTTAGCAGAGAATTTGCTGCTATTCTTCCTATTTTACGAACTAGAATTAATCCCCTTCTATTTGCTAATTTCCATTTGGGGAGGGGCAAAACGGGGTTATGCTGGGATGAAATTCCTGATTTATACTGCCGTTTCGGGAGCCTTAATTCTGGCGACATTCTTGGGTATGGTATGGCTTAGTGGTTCTACCAATTTTGCTTTTGATGCAGTCTCTACTGAAAATCTGTCAACAGCAAAGCAAATCCTTTTACTAGCAGGAATAGTATTAGGTTTTGGCATTAAAATTCCCTTAATTCCCTTCCATACTTGGCTACCCGATGCTTATGTTGAGGCTTCAGCACCAATCGCCATTCTTCTCGGTGGCGTGTTGGCAAAGCTGGGAACTTATGGACTGCTGCGATTTGGGTTAGGTATGTTTCCTCACGCTTGGAGCATTATTGCACCGACTTTAGCAATTTGGGGAGCAATCAGCGCCATTTATGGGGCAGTAATTGCGATCGCTCAAAAAGATATCAAGCGCATGGTAGCATACAGTTCCGTTGGTCACATGGGCTATATCTTGCTAGCTGGTGCTGCTAGTACTCCCTTAGCACTTGTGGGTGCAGTCGCCCAAATGTTTAGCCACGGTATCATTTTGGCCATTCTCTTCCACTTGGTGGGAGTTGTAGAAGCCAAAGTCGGTACACGCGAGTTAGATAAACTCAATGGTTTAATGAGTCCTATACGCGGTATACCCTTAATTAGCGCTTTATTAGTTTTAAGTGGAATGGCTAGCGCAGGTATTCCTGGTTTAACAGGATTTATTGCCGAATTTCTCGTCTTTCAAGGTAGTTTCTCTGCCTTTCCCATCCCGACTATTTTGTGTATAGTAGCTAGTGGATTAACCGCAGTTTATTTTGTCATCCTCCTCAACCGCACCTGTTTTGGCAGACTCGATAACTTCGCCTACTATCCCAAAGTTCTTTGGTCTGAGAAAATACCAGCTTTAATTTTGGCAGCTTTCATCATCTTTTTAGGAGTACAACCAACTTGGTTAGTGCGTTGGAGTGAATCCACAACTACAACAATGGTGGCTGCAATTACCCCCTTAGAAAAAACCGTAATCTCTGAAGTCGCGCTGAAATAAAAAATCCATCAAAATACTTGTAGAGACGGTGATTGATCGCGTCTCAAAATCTATCCCACCAAACGCGATAAATTGCGTTTCAAAACCTATCCCCCAGATGCGATAAATCGCGTTTCTACCAATTTACGATTACCATGACAGCAATTAAAACAGCAATTAAATTACCTCCTTCCACACACGAATTTGCCGAAGTAATTCACCGCTTAGAAGCAGGCGGTGCAATGTTACCCGATACTCCAGAAAATTTGATGCAAATCATCGGTTTATACAAAGCTTATGCTGTACCGATGGATTTCTACTGGCGCGACCTACTTTATATTGCCGAACGCGAATTTTTAAACCCGCTTCCCTTCTTTAAATACTTCTTACCCAAAGAGTATTTAGAACTGCATAATCATTACGCTGGTGATGATGCAGATTTACGAATTTGGCGCGGCGAAGCTACTGCACATCCAGAACTTTTGGCATTTATCGAGAAAGGTGAAACTTTCAAAATGCCGAAGTTATTCCATCACTTGTTCCACGATCGCATTAACATGGAATTTGCCGAAGCTTGTATGCGGGCGATGTTGTGGCACAGAGGGATGGGTGGACAATTTGACCCTTACCTAGATTCTGAAGAATACAAAGCCAACGCCGACCGAGCAATTAAAGCTTATTTCCAAGGGAACCCCGTAATGCTGGGACTTTACGCCCTGTTCCCCGATATGTTTTTGGAACAGTGTCGCCAGATGTCATACTACGCTAACCTGGGCTTATTCTGGGAAGTCATGGCCCCGGTATTCTTTGAAATGTCCGATCGCTATGACGAAGGTACCATTAGCAGCGTCCCAGAGGCAATGAGTTTCTTAGTTAATGGTATATTTGCGATCGCAGGTCGTCCCATTTACCATCACGTTTATATTCGTGGGGAATGCTACGAAATTATCCCCAAATCCAAGGGTTTCATGTGGCTATACGAAGCTGCATTACCTTATGTAGAAGCAGTTTTCTACCGCACTGCACCCTTCCGAGGCACAAAATCTTATAATGCTCAAGCGCGTCAAGTACCAGAAGACCAGAAAGACTTTCACTTTGGAATTCTTTACGCTGATGTATTTCCAGTGGGTACTGCTGGCATTCCCCCCACATTATTAATGCAAGATATGTTGCATTTTTTGCCACCATATCTTGTTGATTACTACAGCAAACATTGCCGGGGTGAAGAAGATATGTTGATTCAGTTGGGAGTTAGTTTTCAACGCTCAATGTATTGTGTTACTTCTGCGGTAATTCAAGCTTTGCGAACTGCACTTTTATATCCTTTAGATGACCAAAATCCCAAGCATTTACAAGCTAATCGAGACTTTTTTGAAATGCAGCTAAATCGCTTTACTCGTGCTGACTACAATATTCGTGATGCTGCTCGTTTAGGAAGCATTCAAAGTCAAGATTATCGATAAAATATCTCCATCTAAAACCTTTGTAGAGACGTATCACTGCTACGTCTCTACATTCTTTTATACCAGATTGTAAATGACTTGGAAATGCGATCGCTAATAAAGAGATGCCAACACTTTATCAGCTGCTGCCCGGAATGCAGTTGCAGCACCAGCGCTCATATCCCGTGGCGCACAGATGCGATTTCTCACATAGGCGAGTGTGATGGCACCAACCGCAGCCGCAGTGGGATCGGCATTGTCTTTACCACCCACGCGTCCCCACGGTAATGCTGCACCGTTGCCATTGATGAGATAGTCAGCCAGCAATCTGAGGTGAAAATCAACTGCTTCTTTAACGGCTGTGGTGTCGCCATTCACCGCCAATGCTTGCACCCCGGAGTTTTTCAGAATATCTCCTAAAGCAACTTCTCGGTTATCAGTCAACCTTTCAGCCGCTTCTGCCCGAAATTGGATTTCTTGGCTAATAGCTGGGTCAAGAGGTAAGGGATTGCCGATTGGAGTCACGCCCCATCGACGACGCAACAGTAAATTGTTGGTGATATCGTCCGATTTGACGCGGTGATAAGCAGGACGCTGTTTGAGCGCTTCAAACCAAGCGTTGATCCGAGGATAGCGGGGATTTCCCTTGAGTTGATATCCGCGATAAACGGGTAAGTTAGCCGCCAATCTATCTAAATGGGGACTATAGGTAATATCTACCACACTAAATGTTGACAAAAAGTAGGGGCCGGGATACTTTCCGAGAAGTTGCTCTAGTTCGTCTAACTTCGCTTCAAAAGCTGCCTGTAAGCTTGCTAATTCATGCGGATCTTCCGGGGCTTGTCTGAGAAATTTGTAGGCGATATCTCTCACACCATTGGTTTCAGCATCCTCAAGCCACTGTCTTGCAACAGCATTTTCCTCTGGGTCTTCAGGTAGTAAGGTTGGCCCAAATCGTTCTTCTAAAGCTAACAGAATATCTTTGGATTCATAAACTAACTTGTCCTCAATTTTGGCCGCCGGGACAAGGGTTGTGGGAACTAAATCGGTATACCATTTAGGCTTGTTAGTCAAGTCGATAAACTCTGTTGCAAAAGGAATTTCTTTTTCTTCGAGAGCAAACCAAACCCGTTCGCAAAATGGACACCAAGAGTTAGTATCGCGGTAGAGCAGTACTGGCGGTTCTGTATCTGGTGCCAGTTTATGAAGACTGCTAGGAATGGGAGCAGTAGAAGGAGATTGCCCTGGTCTACGCACGCGTCGAGCAGGGGTATTTTTTTGGGCAATTTCTAACAGTTGTTCCCAATTAGATACTGTGTCTTGAATTGACATATTCCACCTTAGCTTAGGTTAACTTGATTTCCACAAATGAGTCAGAGTTGATTTATAAAGTAAATATAAGTAGTGGCGTAGCAAGGCTAAATTATTCCAAAAAAATTGTAGGTTGGGTTAAGAAACGAAACCCAACACTCAGATCAATGTTGGGTTGAGTAAAGCGAAACTCAACCTACATCTATTTTTAAATAGATAAAAAGCTAAATTTTTGAATTCCGATTGTAAACTACTGTAAATAAGTGTATTTACCGGAGTTAATAGTGATTATCACATGAAAATAGTTTGAAAGCAATATCTAATCTATCTATTTCTTGACTTATTTAAGCCGTCCAAATCAGAAAAATCTCTATCAATTCGAGTCATAGACAGGATAGAAAGCTTAAATCAAAAAATACACCTAAACGAATAAGTGTATAAAGTCAAGCTAATATCTGCTAGTAATCTAAAATACTTGCAATTTCATCGAGTGTAGCCCAAAAGTGAAGCACCCCATCCAATGAAGGCGCTACCAAAAACTAGCCATGCAGCATTAATGCGAAAGCGAATAGCTAAAATGGCTGAGACGATCGCGATCGCCAAACCGAGAAAATCTACAAATGGGGCTTGTGGTAATGTTAAAGTTGCTGTCCCCAGTTGCAGAGTAGTCACAACCATTAGCGCTACAGCACTAACATTCACAGCATCCAAAAATGCTCTAGTCCAAGAAGAGGCTCGTAAGCGTGGGATTAGAGGATTCAGGGCAGCAACGAAAACAAAAGAAGGTAGAAAAATTCCGATTGTGGCAACAATTGCGCCAGGTATGCCAGCAATCACATAACCGATAAACGTAGCAGTGGAAAGTACTGGTCCTGGGGTAAATTGACCAATTGCGATCGCATCTAATAACTGCTGTTGTGTCAGCCAGCCGTATTCTTGAACTAATCCCCCTTGGAGAAAAGCCACCAAAAGGTAGCCACCACCAAACAAGACACTACCGACTTTCAGAAAAAACCAACCCAACTGCCATAAAGAAACATTGGCTACAGTAGATGCAGTAGCTACCGATGTAGCAAGTACAGCTGATGCTTTCAAAGTCGCACCTGTACTGAGACTAGCAATCAGAAAGTTGGCTTTATCTCCTGGTTTATCGTTTTTCTCGCCAGAATGTAACCAAACCATCCCCAGCAATCCCCCAATTAATAGGGCAATTACTTCATTTAATTTGAATAACAATGTCAGCAATGCCACAGCAAAAGCGATCGCTAGCAATTGGCGAGTTTTCACAGCCTTTTTTGCCAAGCCCCACAGGGCATTGATGATGATTGCTAAAACAGCCGGTTTAATGCCATAAAGTAAAGGAGCAATTTGGGGTAGAGTACCGTAGGCAACATAAACCCAAGCAAACCCACCAGTAATTAGAACCGCAGGTAAGACAAAACAGACGCCTGACACAATCAGCCCCAGCCATCCTGCATAGATGTACCCTATATGGATAGCCATTTCTGTGGAATTTGGCCCAGGAATTAGATTAGTTGCGCCCAGCAAATCTAGAAAATGCTCCCTTGTCAACCATTGACGACGTTTAACCACTTCATCTTCAATCATGGCAATATGGGCAACCGGGCCCCCAAAGCCGATAACACCCAGTTTAAAAAACAGGTTGGCGAGTTCACCCAAACGACTTGGTGCTGAGTTAGTCATTTTTGCTTGGCAATATACTTTTCAAGTAGGAATTGCTTGAGGTGGGGTTGTTCTAAATTTAAACCAAGCTCTTGAGCTTTCTGACTAATTTCCTCATAAGTCAGACCTTCACTAATAGCATTGGCAATCAAGGCGATACCCCCAGCCCTTGCTCCAGCAGCACAGTGAATTAAAATTGGTTTGGGTAAGTTCTCAATCTGCTGAATTGCTAACTCTGTTTGCTCTTGATTTGGTTCTGAAGGCTTTAATGGGATATTGGCATATTGCAGTCCAGCCGCTTGAGCTTGCTGCTGTTCGTCACTGAGAAAACCTGCTTCATCGGGAGAACGCAGATTCAGCACTGATTTAAATCCCTCTTGGGCTGCCTGTTTTAACTCTTCAGAAGTTAGTTGTCCAGCAGCGCTCAAGTCGTCACTAACTTTTTTAGTGTTGCTCATAATCTTTAAAGACACTATTCCGATAGCTTTATCGTAGTTTATTCTGTAGACTATTTATAGAGCAATTTTTGTAGGGTGCTTTCGCCTAAAATGCAAATGCTTTGACCGAGGAAAGAATGCTGACTAAAAGCAGCTTCTATTTTTTGAATAACATGAAAGTCATGGTTTTACCGCAGCATAAATTTTCCCAGTCTTGCCATCAGTCTTTCAGCACTAGCATTACTGTATAAATAATTGATCGCTTCAATGAAATAATTAGACTTAAAAGGCTGCGATTGCTCGGCTTAAATTTAAAAAGCCCTGATAAAAGTTCAGGGCTTTGATTTATATACGGTTTATTAAATGCCAGCCTAAAATTTGTGCTAGCGCTTTTCTATAGAATTAATCATCCCTGAATCGCTTGCTGAAAGATAGCGGAGAACTACCCGTTTTTTACCTGGGTAGCTATTTAATAAAGTCTTTAGATTTGTATATATCTTCACTCTGCGATGGCGTACCCGCCCGCCGTAGGCGATCGCTTCTTGGTAAAATTCCCCTGTACTTTGGTATTTTGTTACACCACGGTAAATATGAGTAGGTAAGTGCTAACTAACCTGAGTAAAGCCATGAACTATAACGTACCACCTCCGATGAGGATAAATCTCCGCGCTGCTACCTTGGCTGATTTGGATCTGCTGCGACATTGGGATGATCAACCTCATGTGGTAGAATCCGATCCTAACGATGACTGGGGCTGGGAGACAGAACTTGACCGCACTCCTGAATGGAGAGAGCAATTGATTGCTGAAATTAATGCTCGCCCCATCGGATTTATTCAGATCATCGATCCGGCACGTGAGGATAGTCACTACTGGGGTGATGTTCCGGCGAATCTTCGCGCTATTGATATCTGGATTGGGGAAGAGAGTGATTTGGGCAAAGGCTATGGAACCCAAATGATGCAGCTTGCACTTGCTCGATGTTTTGCTGACCCGCAAGTGATAGCTGTACTCGTCGATCCACTTGCTGGCAATACCCGCGTCCACCGCTTTTATGAACGTTTTGGTTTCAAATTTGTCGAGTCTCGACGATTTGGTGACGATGACTGCTTCGTTTATCGTATGAACCGAGTAGATTGGCATCATGAAGGTGTCACGGCAGTACATTAGACTTCTTGCATAAGTCGGGTAAAGGGTAAGGGTTAAAGGGAAAAGGGATAGAATTAACATTCCCCTTTAACCTTTCCCCCTTTCCCGACCTCTTGCAAAAGTGCCTTTTGCAAGAGGTCTATTGATACGGTTTCAATACTGTTCGGTTAAGCATTTTTAACTTGGAATTGGGCTTTGGGTTAAAGGTTTTTCCCTTTTACCCTTCCCCTTTCCCCTTTAACCGAAGTTTAATCAGTAACTAAACACAATCCAATCTAGGTAATCAATAATTCTTCTCGTGTCCGGTGATGCTGGACGTTAAGGCTGAACTTCGCGCAGCCGACGCTCCAGAAAGCGACGTTCGCTGTCATTAGTAACCAGCATGAGCGCGATCGCGTAGCTCTCTGCGGCTGATGCTGAGGCTCCGATGCGGCGCAGCATCTCGGCACGGGTGGCGTGAAATAGATGATAGTCATTAAGTTGGGGGGCAAGCCCATCAATCAGTCCGAGGGTCGTCTGAGGACTTTCTATCATTGAGATCGCCACCGCCCGATTCAGCGAAACAATCGGCGAGGGCTGCAAACTCTCGAGTAAATCGTAGAGGCGGACAATTTGTAACCAGTCCGTTTCTTCTGCTTGTGCTGCCTGACAATGTAGTGCCGCGATCGCTGCTTGCACTGCAAACGAACCAATTTCGCCTCGCAATGCCTCTTCAACGAGCGGTAGCGCCTCAGCAATCTGCTGTTGATTCCAGCTACTACGATCTTGATCTTCGAGCAACACCAGATCGCCTGCCTCATCCAAACGGGCATCGCGCCGGGAGTCGTGCAGCAACATCAACGCCAGCAGTGCAGTCACTTCTGAGGGCGGTTGCGGTGTCATCAACGTCCTCACGAGACGACCCAGCCGAATCGCTTCTGTGCAGAGGTCAGCCCTCACCATTGTCTCGCCCCTAGTCGTCGCGTAGCCCTCATTGAAAATCAGATAGATTGCCGTCAGCACTGCGTCCACCCGCACAGACAGATCGGTTGTGTCCGGCACTTTATAGGGAATACCTGCATCCCGAATCTTGCGTTTGGCGCGCACCAGTCGTTGCGCCATCGTTGCCGTGGGCACGAGAAACGCCCGCGCAATTTCATCTGTTTCAAGTCCGCCCAGCAGCCGCAGCGTCAAAGCAACTTGCGCCTCGATCGCCAGTGCTGGGTGGCAGCAAGTAAAGATCAGCCGCAGCCGATCGTCTGGAATTTCGTCTGTATCGTAAGTTGGCTCCTCGCGGGTTGGGATTAACCCGGAGGCAGCGTACCATTCCAATTTTTCCGTCAGCCGTGTCCGCCGTCGGAGGCGATCGATGGCTTTGTATCGGGCTGTTTTGACAATCCACGCACGGGGAAGATCGGGCACGCCGCTCGATTGCCATTGATTCACGGCGGCGATAAAAGCTTCCTGTGCTGCTTCTTCAGCCACATCGAAATCCCCCACCAACCGGATGAGGATGGCGACGATTCGCCCCCATTCAGCCCGATAAAGGGAGGCGATCGCTTGGTTTACGTCTGTTTTTGCGTTTGGGATCATACCTGAATTGAAGGAGGCAGGGGGCAGGTGGTCACTGAGCGTAGTCGTTCGCGCAGCGTCTCCGACAGGAGAAGTGAGGCAGGGGACAGGAGGCGGTTTTTCTCTTTTCTTCGATAAAAATTTTTGGCGAGGTGTCGATTTGAGGCAGCACCGTTCGACTTACTAACAAAGGGAAACAAGGGAGGTATACCCAGATCGTACTAAAC
>NZ_JBALDP010000010.1:0-63380 GCF_036917355.1 Nostoc sp. | reverse complement strand
TTAATTAGTGCAATGAATCAATTTAAACCCTGTTATGCTTCTGGATAATTTCACTTAGTTACTACTTGCTCATCCCGGAGAGTGACAGAAGAGGGATAAACGCTTTACTATCGCTGAATATCACCGTCTAGCTGAACTCGGCTTCTTTGAGGAGAATGAACTTGATGGAATGTTATTTTACTTTTAAAATCGCTGTAAAAGCAGATTGACGACTTAGTATTCTCTTGACAATCTACTCATCTCGATAAACATCTCTTCGATGCCCTATTCTGACAACTTTAACTATCAGCACATCATCTTGAATCTCATACAAAATCCTATAATTGCCAACACGAATACGATATTTATTGTCGGTGTTTTCTAGCTTGACAACGCCGCTAGGACGGGGATTGTCAGCTAGTTCTAAAATTTTCTCATTAACTCTATCTCTAATATCAGCAGATAATTTTTTTAATTGTTTCGCAGCCTTCTTAGAAATTTCTATTTGATAAGTCACGATTCTAATTCTTGCTTGTACTGTTCCCAAGTAATAGTAGGTTCATTTTCAGCTTCTTCAAAGGCTTTAATATCTTCTTCGTCTTCTGCTTTCCTAATATCTAACAATTCTAGAACATCTTCTAAAGTATCTTCATAAGCCTGTTCTAGCCTTTGATTGATTGCTTTTAACAGATATTGTCTTTTAGTTGTAGTTTCCATAATTAACCTCTGCAATTGTAAAACTTTTAATTAATTTATGCTTGAGCTATTGTTGTGGTCAAAGTGATAAAAGACGCGATTAATCGCGTCTTTTACCTTTACATTATTTAGTTTCTAGATTTATCTTAACTGTTTTACTTACTACTACTTACACTGTTAGCATTGTTTTTCTTTGAGATGAAGTTTTTTCAAGGTTTGAGTGATAGAGATGCATCCAAGATACAGTTCTGAAGCATTTACCACGACTTTTTCTGTAAGGCTCTAACATCTCATACTGAAACTTATGTTTGCTAGAGGACAATATATCTACATCTACCAATTTTGGTTGATTACTTAAAGCATGGTTGTGGCTTTTTGAATCTTCGACTTCAGGTAGCAAATGTGCTACTCCGAATAGTTGTCCCAAAGGAGACGTTTTCAGGAAAGCTTGCCTTTGGGTGTGAGTCATAACAAGTTTTGACCCGGCTTTTATTGTATTACTGGCCATATAAATTTGGCACTCCTCTTAAGCTTTCTTGTTGATTACAGAAGGATGCGGCTGCTTTCCGCAAGAATCTGAAAGCATATCCATCTTCTCCTGGAGCGATTGTCACAGGCCCCAGATATTCCATCTGCACCTTATTATTATAATAGGACACAGCCGTATCTAGAGCAACCAGGATAACTAGCGGTTCATCTGTTTCTGTTTGACACAACTCCAATCCAACCTTGGTTGCATACCAAATTAACCATTTGCCGATTGGTTCCATGAATCGTTCAGCTCCCTCTCCTCGACTTGTAGGGTGAGCTTCTATCTGTTCTATGTCTAAAAATTTTGGAGAACCTGGATAAGGATAAAGACCATATCGCACTAATCCCCAGACTTTACCCTTATAAACAAGTTTGACAATGTTTTGACATTCAAAATCGGTATTTTGCCACAAATTCAACCATTTAAAAGTCCAATTAGTAGGCATATCATTTTTTTTAGGTGGAGAAAGCATAGCAATTTCCTCGACTGCCGATTTTATTCGGACTTTTACCTTATAAGATCCAATGGTGGTCAATTAAGTTGTATAAATTTTTAGTAGCAATGTTTCAGATTGATAGATTATAAAGAACTACCTAGTAACATGGCAATTAACAATTAAAGATATTTTATATACTACAATGGTGAGGGAGAGAAAGATCCTCCCCATCCAATCAGATCAATCCTTCCAACGCGTGTTGCAAATCGTTCGTCACATCAGCAACAGCTTGTCTAGCACCTAAGCGATTTTCCTTATAGGCTGGGTAACGCTCAGAAATTGATATGGGTTCACCAATAGTAATTTTTACTTTTTGCTTATCCAATTGAGGACGCTGTGCAGATTTATTTCCTTTGATTTTAGCAATCATTTGCCATAAAATTAAAGTCGTTTCAGCAAACCTTTCTACTGTGGGATTTTCCCGAATATAATTGCCAGAAACTGCCACGAAACTTTCTACTAAACGCATGTGCCACATTCGGGCATTCGCTTCTTCAGCAACGCGATCGCCTAAAGCTCTTTCAACAGCAGATACTCCTTTTACATCCTTAAATTCTTCTCTAAATATATAATTCCAACCTGCTTGTTCTACTCGTCGACAACGGTCACTCAAACTACCTTTTGACTGCAAATTAAAATACTGTTCTGAGATTAACAACGCTGCATTTAATAAAGCTTGTAAACGAACTGCTAATGCTTCATTTATATCGGGAATTTGCCCGTTGACAATCTTGGGATCTGGCAGTTTCTGATGATAAAACCGGGTGTAAAATTCCTCCATAAGCAAAAGTAAATGTTCTGCCAAAGCCAACAATCGGGGATAAAGCGACTCTATAGAAGCATTTTCTGCTGCATTCACAGGTAAACCACTAGCCGCTTCCAATTCACTTAAAAGATTAGCGATCGCATCCCAAGGAGCATCAACGTAACTATATTTAATCCCAACTGGTACAATTAGAACCTGTTGGTCGCGTCCAGCTTTTTGCAAATCTTCAGCACACCAAAAGCCTAATTGGGCGATACCAGGTTCTAGGGGGCTAATATTCTCCGATAAGCCATTGGTTGCACCCTCTGGCGCAGCCGCCATCGGGAATTTCCCATTGGCGAACAAGTCACGCGCCGAACGTAACCCCGTCCAGTCAGCTTTACCTCGCTGAATCGGAGTACCACCTAAATGAGAAGCAATCCAGCCAACATGGGAACCTGCCCAGAGAGGAATGCCGCGATCGTAGATAAAATGAGCGTGAATGGGATGTTGTAGTGTTGTACCTTGCGATCGCGCTGTCTTTGGTACGAGTTGAGATAGCAAGTAACCCAAACAAAACGGATCGTCTGTTTTCGGATGGCGAAATGCCAGCATAAAACGGATTTTACCCTCCTGAAACTGACGATAGAGATCCACCAGAACCTCTACGTTGTCTGCTTCAATTTGGGTAATAGGTGTTTGCCATTTTATCCAACTGGGTAGCAACAGATGGACAACTCGTAACAACAAAGGGTTAAATGCGGGGGGAATAAATTCTAAGGGTGCTTGTGCTTGATAAATTACATTTGCCAAAGTAGTTTCTCCTAAAGATTCCCAGATTTTAGTCGCCTGATGGTTATTTCTTTTAAGATATCCTAACGGCTGTAATATGCCCTGAGTAATGAAGTCGAGGTAAAACCCGCCTCTTGCGCTGTGCTTGACATATTAATCAGGTTAGAAAACTAGGATACCTTCTTAGTCTACGCAGATTATTTTAATGAAGCGTACTTACGCAGACTTATAAAGTATTTTCTGCTGCAATGAAAAGTGTTGGCAGATAGTGGAGATTTAGCAGCACTTGCAAATCTTAATAACAAGAAAGACTCAAGCTAAATCCTGGCAATACATCTTCACCCGATAATTGTGTGGGTAGATTTCGCACTTCTACATCTTGTTTTTGGCGATAAATTTCCACTTGCTGCTGTTGGGGGTTAATTAACCATGCTAACTGCACCCCTGCATCCATATATTCTTGCATTTTGGAACGCAACATTTCCAAATCATCTGTTGCTGACCTTAATTCAATAACAAAATCGGGTGCAATGGGGGGAAATTTACGTTTTTGCTCAGGTGTAAGTTGTTGCCAACGTTCTCTTTGAATCCAGGCGGCATCTGGGGAACGGTCAGCACCATTAGGTAATTTGAATATAGTAGAAGAACTGAAAGTATAACCGAGGCCAGTTTGCCGATTCCAGATTCCCAAATCAATAATTAAATCTGCTTCTCGATTGCCGCTTTCACCTCCAACGGGGGACATGATGATTAATTCTCCCTTGGCAGTGCGTTCAAATTTCAATTCGCGGTTATTTTGACATAAATGATAAAATTGTTCGTCACTCAGGTGAACGGTGTCTAGTTTTAATGTCAAAAGACTCATAACCTAGACCTAGATTAAATAGTTGCAAAGATTATATCATGCCATATCTTAAGGGCTGTAAGATGCCGATGCCTGCGGCGGGCAAAGCCATCGCACACCACGCAGGTTTAAACTAGGATGCCTTCTTGGTTCGCTCAGGCGGACAAGAATTTGTGTAGCCGCGATTTCTAATCGCCAGGTGGTTTATAAACAAATTAGAGATTCTGGAAAGGGATTAAACGATGCGACTTTCACAAATGTTATTTGTTACACTGCGGGACGATCCGGCTGATGCTGAGATTCCCAGTCATAAATTATTACTCCGTGCAGGCTACATCCGTCGCATCGGTAGCGGTATTTATGCTTATTTACCTCTGATGTGGCGGGTACTGCAAAAAGTTTCTCAGATTGTGCGGGAAGAAATGAACGCTACAGGCGCACAAGAATGTCTCCTACCACAATTACAACCGGCTGATTTATGGAAGGAATCGGGACGCTGGGACACTTACACCAAAGCTGAGGGGATCATGTTTTCCCTAATTGACCGCCGGGAGCAACAATTAGGATTAGGCCCAACTCATGAAGAAGTCATTACAGCGATCGCTCGTGATATGATTCGCTCTTATCGCCAGCTACCACTAAATCTCTACCAAATTCAAACCAAATTCCGCGATGAAATTCGTCCCCGCTTTGGTTTAATGCGCGGACGTGAGTTTATCATGAAGGACGCCTATTCCTTCCATACCGATGAAGCCAGCCTCAAAGAAACTTACCAGGATATGTATAAAGCCTACAGCAATATCCTGCGACGTTCTGGTTTAGCTTTTCGGGCAGTGGAAGCCGATTCTGGTGCAATTGGTGGTTCTGGTTCTACAGAATTTATGATTTTGGCGGAAGCTGGTGAAGATGAAGTTCTCTACACTGAGGATGGCAAATACGCCGCTAACGTAGAAAAGGCTGTTTCTTTACCAATTGACGCTGAAACCTCACGGTTTACAACCTACGAAAAACGGGATACACCTGGAACAGAAACGATTGAAAAGGTGTGTCAACTCCTCAACTGTTCTTCGACTCAATTGGTGAAAAATGTCCTTTATCAGACAGTTTATGATAATGGCGCAACAGTGTTAGTTTTGGTAAGCATTCGAGGCGATCAGGAAGTTAATGAAGTCAAATTGCAAAATGAACTGACTAAATTAGCTTCTGAATATGGCGCTAAAACTATTATTAGTTTGAATGTACCAAATGTAGAAGCCCAGCAAGCATGGACAACTAAATCTCTGCCTTTAGGCTACATTGCACCAGATATTGCAGATGAGTATATTACTGCTAATAAACAGATCCATCCCAAGTTTTTGCGCTTGGTGGATCGAACAGCCGTTGATTTAAAAAACTTTGTTACAGGCGCAAATGAAGCAGGCTATCACGTAGTTGGTGCTAATTGGGGCGAGCAATTTAATTTACCAGAACGAGTAGTAGATATTCGTAAGTCAAGACCAGGCGATCGCGCCATCCATAACCCGGAAAAAACCTTACAAAGCGCCCGTGGAATTGAAGCTGGTCACATCTTCCAATTAGGCACTAAATATTCCCAAGCGATGGGTGCAACTTATACCAATGAACAGGGTGAAGAAAAGCCGCTATTTATGGGTTGTTTTGGCGTAGGCGTGTCCCGGTTAGCCCAAGCTGCCGTAGAGCAATCTTACGATAAAGATGGGATTATTTGGCCAGTTGCGATCGCACCCTACCACGCGATCGTCACAATTCCTAACATTAAGGATGCTCAACAAATCGAAATCGCCCAAAAACTTTACACAGAACTCAATCAAGCGGGAATTGAAACCCTACTAGATGACCGCGACGAACGGGCAGGAGTCAAATTTAAAGATGCTGACTTGATTGGCATACCTTATAGAATTGTAACCGGACGCGCGATCGCTAACGGCAAAGTTGAAGTTGTAGAAAGAGCCACCCGTAAATCTCAAGAAATAGTCATTGATGAAGTGACAACTACACTTAAACAGTGGATTAAGGAAGCAATAGAGGGGAGAGGGAAGTAGGGAGTAGAAAATTTTCCATCCAACTTAACTTTTCACCTCATCTAGAAAGTCCCACAAAAAACCTAACTCTCTTTCCACAATGGTAAGGCGGAAAATTCAAAATCTCTCTCCTATAAGGAGAGAGATTTTGAGAGAGGTTTTTCAAATACTACTGTAAAAAATCAGATTCCCCACTCCCTAAAATTTACATAATTTGGTAGGTGACGGATTAGAAATAAAAATTCTAAAATTGAAAGAGGGACTTGCAAAATTAAAAGGCATCAAAGTCTCTTCCAGATTGTGAGAAACTCTTCAGTTACAAGTATCGTCGTTAACCAGGCTGCTCCTCACATAACTACCATATCAGCCCTCAGTTAGGAAGGTTTTGAACATGAAAGACCAACAAGGATCTAATCGTATTTCTTCAGGCGTAATTGCAGCCGTCTCAGCAGTGGTTGTAGCGGTGGGTGGCGGTGTAGCTTGGTTTACCACACAATCCAACAATCCTCCTACACCGTCAAACCCCTCTGGCCGCATTGAACAGCCAGCACAGCCATCAACTAGGCAGCCAGCTAATGAGCAAACCCCCAACGTTTATTGGTTAAGACCAAAAGACAAAAATGTTGCTTTGGTTCCCCAGCCTGTTAAAGTAGCCTCTGTACTACCCAACCAGGCTTTAGAAGCAGCTTTCCAAAGTTTGTTAGCAGGCCCAACAGAAGGAACAGATTCTACAACCATCCCCAAAGGAACCAAACTGTTGGGGCTGAAGGCGGAAAAAGATGAAGTTCACGTTAATTTATCTGAAGATTTTACCAGTGGTGGTGGTAGCACTTCAATGATGGGCCGCGTTGGACAAGTTGTTTACACTGCAACAACTTTAAATCCCAAAGCCAAAGTATACATTGACGTGAACGGCAAACCGTTGGATGTTTTAGGCGGTGAGGGTGTAGAGTTACAACAACCGCTAACTCGCGAACAATTTCAGAAAGATTATCCGCTTTAGTCATTAATCATTAGTCATTAGTCATTGGTCGTTGGTAATTAATTTTTCACAAAGGACAAATGACGAAGGACAAATGACAAAGGATAAATAACCTAACGTTTGCTATTTAATACGCGAAAATTACGGGCTTGCTGCTCCAACCTTGTGGCGAGGCGATCGCAAACCCGATTACACAATTCAAAAATCATTTGATCTTCCACCCGGTAATAGGCGCAAGTTCCTTCACTGCGGCGGCTAAGGATACCTGCTTGCCACATTACCTTCAGGTGTTTTGACACATTTGCCTGAGAAGTCTGTGTTGCCTCTACCAACTCTTGCACGCATTTTTCTTCATCCCGTAACAAGTGTAGCAGCCGTAGGCGCATTGGCTCACTTAACAGGCTGAAGTATTCAGCTACTTGTTGCACCACTTCTGGTGGTAAAGGCAACGTTTGTTTCATCAGGGTTGACCCGCAAGGACTGAAAGTTTTAACAATGACTCACATCATATATACATTAATACTTAATCAGGGTTAATTCGCATCAAAGGTTGACCATATTCTACAGCGTCGCCATTTTGGAGGAGAATTTCCATCACCTGTCCAGAGACTTCGGCTTCGATTTCATTCATCAGCTTCATGGCTTCAATGATACAGACTGTTTGACCCTTGCGGACGCGATCGCCCACTTCCACAAATGCCGCTTCCCCAGGCGCAGGAGCGCGATAAAAGGTTCCTACCATTGGGGAAGGCACTTCTACTAATCTCTGGTCAATGGTTGAGGGAGGATTTACTGATAACTGCATTTGTGTGCTAGTTCCAGTATTCTCAAATACACGAGATGTGGACACCTCCGTTACCTGACTTCCGCTCATCTGGTTTACCCCAGATGAACTTGATGTCAAGCCTGAACCTACCACACCGCCTAAAGTCCCTTGACCTAACGACAACATCTGATTGCTAACGCTCACAGCCTTACGGACTGTTAGCTCAAAGTCATCGCTTTTGAGTATGACTTCTGCAATATCTGTTTGTGCGATAGTTGCCAGAAGTTGGCGGATTTCATTAAAGTCCAATGGCACAGTTTTTATTACCTCGACCTATCCGTAAATTAGCATTTTAAGTGTGGCAGGGAATTAATCCCTATGTAGGGATTTAAATCGAGAGCAAACATCTCCGTAGAGATGAAAGTTATTCCCTGCTGATATATTTATCTTCCTGGGTATCAACTTTGATGCGTTCTCCTTGAGAAATAAACAAAGGAACCATCACAACTGCACCAGTTTCTAAAGTTGCTGGTTTTGAGCCACCTGTGGCAGTGTCACCTTTTAAACCCGGATCTGTTTGGACAATTTCCAGAACCACAGACTTAGGCAATTCTACTCCCAGTACCTGTTCGCCCCACTTAATAACTTCAGCTTCCATACCTTCCTTCAGGTACTTGACGCGATCGCCAATTTGCTCGCGAGTCAATCTGCCTTCTTCGTAGGTTTCCATATCCATAAAGACAAACTCATCGCCTTCTTTATAGGTATGCTGCATCGTGCTTTTTTCTAGAGTGGCTTGCGGCACTGTTTCCCCTGCGCGGAACGTTTTTTCCATAACGCTCCCACTCTGGACATTTTTTAGCTTAGTTCGTACAAAAGCAGAACCTTTACCTGGCTTGACGTGTAGGAATTCAAGCACTCGCCATACAGACCCATCCAATACAATTGAAACACCGGGTCGAAAGTCGTTACTGGAGATCATGAAACTTTCAAATTTTGGAAGACAATCGGCATTTATTGTACCCTTCTAGGGTCGTCATTGGGCATTTGTCATTAGTTTAGTGTCATTGTCATTAGTCATTTTTCCTCTGCCCTAGACCTCTGCTCCACTCATCACCTAACGTGGGAAGATTATTTATGGGTTACGTCCAGTCAACAATTCACTGCTGCATTTGAGTTATCCCATGCTTAACTTATTAAAATCCTGGCTGAAGAACAGCCTAATGGCAATACTGCTGGTAACAATATTTTTAGGCATAACTACAGCTGGGTGGACTCCCTCCAGTAGCGCCGCACTGCCAGCCGGCAATGCAATTACCGACGGAAAGGCTTTGTTGCGGTATGCACTCCCGATAGATAACAAACCTGTGCGGCAACTACAAGGCAGTTTAGAGGACATCTCTGCCCAACTGCGGGCGAATCGACGTTGGGGTGCTATTTCCAAAGACATTAGCCAAGCATCCCGCATTCTCGATAAACCTTCCCAAATCTTAACAAGCGTTCCCGCAGAACGCCAACCCCAAGCCGAAGCTTGGATTACCGAGTTGAAATCCGGGGTGGGTAAATTACAAGAATTGGCGAACAGCAAAGATAAAGAACAAATACTGCAAGAGAGAGGTAAACTGCTAAATCTCGTTACTCAGCTAGAAGAGTCGATGGTGAAACAATTTCCCTTTGAAGTGCCTGCTGAGTACAGTAATCTGCCACAACTTAAAGGTCGTGCCACTGTAGAAATTAAAACCAACAAAGGCGATTTGACCCTTGTCGTAGATGGTTACAGCGCTCCTGTGACTGCTGGGAATTTTGTAGATTTGGTACAGAGGGGTTTTTATAATGGTTTAGAATTTACCCGTTCTGAAGAGTCTTACTTTCTCCAAACTGGAGATCCTGCTGGGAAAGATGTGGGCTTCATTGACCCAAAAACTGGCAAATATCGCGCTATTCCCTTAGAAGTCTTAGTTAAAGGTGATAAAGCACCTACTTATGGCATTACTCTAGAAGAAGCTGGTCGTTACGTTGATATGCCAGTTCTACCTTTTTCTGCCTTTGGTGCAGTAGTCATGGCTCGTCCTGAAAGTGAAGTAAATGGTGGTTCATCACAATTTTTCTTCTTTTTGTTTGAACCAGAACTAACCCCCGCCGGACGCAATCTATTGGATGGTCGTTATGCCGTTTTTGGCTATCTCACCGAAGGTAAAGAAGTTTTGGATAAACTGAAGGCTGGTGACAAAATTGAATCAGCAACTGTGGTTCAAGGAATAGAAAATCTGGTTCAGCCGCAAGCTGCATAAAAAGACACAGGGGGCAGGAGAAGAATAATTCTTGTACAGACGCGATTAATCGCGTCTCTCCTGATTCAGATTTCCGGCGGTGAATATCCGATCAACTGCGATTCCTAATTCGGGAAAAGTCCGTGATAGAATTTGCTGGTTGGCTGTAAAAACTGTTTCTTCGTAAAATCCATCTTCCAGTAGTAACACTGAAATTTTTGCTTGTAGTGGGTCTACAATCCAATATTCAGGAACTTCTAAGGCCGCATATTCAGATCGCTTATGGCGATAATCCCGTTTCACCGATTCTGGACTGACTACCTCGATAATTAGTAACGGGGGTGACTCAAATACTGCTGAGGCATTTAACAATTCTCTGGCTTGCTCAAGTGTCACCACACACAGATCAGTCAACCTAGATTTATTTCTACCCGTTCTCACCCCACTTTCCCGAAAACACAGCCAAGTAGAGTTACAACCTTTGATTTCTGCTTTCAGTGCAGTATCCAAAAAATCGACAATCAGAAAATGTTCAATACTTGGTGGGTTCATTAGCTCTAGCTTGCCATCCACCAGTTCATAATGAAAATCGCTACCATCATCATAGGTTAAGTACTCCTCAAATGTGATGCTGGTTACTGGTGTTGTTACCATTCCAACTGACTCCTAGACAATACCCTTATCTTAAACAGTAAAGTAAATCATCAGTTTTCTTCGTAATTTTGCAACACGGAAAACCGATTGTGAACAGTGATTTATCTTCTCAACAAGTAAAAGACATTGGCGAACAAGGTCTTTTAGAAAGATTACAGCGCTTCTGCCCACCAGAAATTATCGGCGATGATGCAGCAGTACTTGAGACTGCACCAGGGCAATCTTTAGTGGTAACTACAGATGTACTAGTTGATGGCGTGCATTTTAGCAACATCACCACTTCCCCAGAAGATGCTGGTTGGCGAGCTGCTGCTGCAAATTTATCAGATTTAGCAGCAATGGGTGCTTCTCCATTAGGAATCACTGTCGGGTTAGGACTACCTGGTGAACTTAGGGTGAGTTGGATAGAACGTTTGTACCAGGGAATGACAGAATGCCTGCAAAAATACAATACCCAAATTGTTGGTGGTGATGTGGTGCGATCGCCTGTTACTACTCTGGCAATCACCGCTTTTGGTCAAGTTAACCCTAGTCAAATTATTCGCCGTTCTGCTGCTGTCGTGGGGGATGCGATCGTCGTTACAGGCGTTCATGGAGCCTCCCACGCTGGCTTAGAACTGCTCTTGCATCCCGAATTAGGACAAAACCTCAACAACAAAGAAAAGACGGCTCTAATCCGCGCACACCAACGCCCACAGCCACGATTAGATGTCTTACCAATCCTCTGGAAAATTTTAGCATCCCAATGCCCCATGCCCATTGCTGGTATGGATAGCAGCGATGGTTTGGCAGATGCGATGATCCAAATTTGCCGCGCCAGTGGCGTTGGCGCTGTCTTAGAACGCGGACGAATTTCCTTGCCAACAACTTTTGATCGTTGGCTGGCACCAAACCAAGCACTAAAATATGCTCTATATGGTGGCGAAGACTTTGAATTAGTGCTGTGTTTACCACAAGAACTAGCATCAGCCTTAGTGCAACATCTTGGAGAAGGTGCTGCGATCGCAGGCAGGATTACAGCCGGATCGACAGTAATATTGCACGACGAGCAAAAAAAATTCCCTGACCAAGTTCTGAATCTTAGCCAGGGATTTCAACATTTTAGTCAATAGTGGTTTGTGGTTTGTCCTTTGTCCTTTGTCATTTGTCCTTTTTCTAATGACCAATGACTAATGACTAATGACCAATTAATTATTGCCACTTCTCAGCTACCAACTCTGCCAAATCCAAGACTCGTTGGCTATAACCCCACTCGTTGTCATACCACGCCATAACTTTTACTAAGTCATTGCCCATAACCAAAGTCAAGCTAGCATCAACAATCGAAGAAGCATCACTACCTTGATAATCGGAAGATACCAGTTCTAGTTGGCTGTAGTCCAAAATGCCTTTAAGTGGGCCTTCGGCAGCATCTTTGAGAGCTTGGTTAACTTCTTCAGTAATAGTACGCTTCTCAACCTGAACTACGAAATCTACCATTGAGACGTTCGGGGTTGGTACGCGTAAGGCAACGCCATTTAGTTTGCCTTTGAGGTCTGGGATAACCAGCGCCACTGCTTTTGCTGCACCAGTAGAAGTGGGTACAATGTTTATCGCTGCTGCCCTCGCCCGTCGCAAATCCCGGTGAGAAGCGTCTAGCAAGCGCTGATCGCCTGTATAGCTGTGGGTGGTGGTCATCGTACCTTTGATGATGCCAAACTTATCGTTCAACACCTTGGCGATTGGTGCCAAGCAGTTGGTAGTACAGCTAGCGTTACTGATAATGTTGTGTTTGTTGTGGTCATAGTCATGATGATTCACACCAACCACAAAAGTACCATCCTCGTTTTTACCAGGAGCGGTAATCAGAACTTTCTTGGCTCCAGCATTTACGTGCTTGAGCGCTCCTTCTTTGCTAGTAAATACCCCGGTTGCTTCGATAATTAGGTCAATTCCCCAATCTTTCCAGGGCAAGTTTTCGGGATTGCGATCGGACACGCACTTAATTGTCTTACCGTTAACGATGATAGAGTTATCATCGGCACTAATCTCAGCACCCTTGATCTTCCCTAGCATGGAGTCATATTTCAGCAAGTGAGCATTGGTTCTAGGGTCTGAAGTGTCATTAATAGCGACAAGATCGATCCGACTATTCTCTCTACCCACCCAGCAACGCGCAAAGTTACGTCCAATCCGCCCGAAACCGTTGATTGCAACTCTAATCACAGTGTCTTGCCCTCTGTATTTATGCTTATATGTTGATATCGTTGACCCCAATCATATCGCAAAGGGGGGGGGCACTTTTAACCATAAAGTGTTAGATCAATAAAAAAACACATAATTTATTCAGATTTGTAAGAGTAGAGATTGTTGTTAGTGATATATGATCTGACCAATTCCGGGACTAAATAACGAATTGACTGGCCTTCGCGGCAAAATTTGCGAATTAGACTTGACGAAACTCCTACTAAAGGTATATTCAAGAGTTGCCAGTGAATGAGCAAAGACTGCTCCTTGAGTTGTTGCTCCACTTGCTTGCAGATTAATTTGGTTTGAGTTATAGTCTCACCACCTAGCTGTCGGGGTGCGATTAACCAATCACACATTTGTGCTAATTCGTGTCCTCGGTACCAACTGGGTAAGGTTTGGAAAGTATCCAAGCCCACAATCCAGTACCAGTGAGTATTTGGGTAACAAGCAGATAAGTCAATCAGGGTGTTAATGGCATAAGAAGTCCCAGAGCGATTAGTCTCCACTAGTGAGACAGTAAACGCTGGGTTATCTTTTATAGCTAATTGCAGCATTTGCACGCGATGCTCAAACAAAGCTGCTTCTTTGTGAGGAGGATTTAGGGATGGCACCCAAATTACTTTTTCAAGGGATACTTGATGCAAAGCTGTCTCGGCTACGAGCAGGTGTCCCCAATGAATTGGATCGAATGTGCCACCAAAAATTGCTAGTTCCTGCATCCAGATAAGCCTGGTTTATATGCAATTGAAAAATAGTTTCATTACCAATGTACTATTGTACTCAATTCACGCCTAAACTTGATGCAATTTCAAATTAGTTTCACTAAACAATGTATTATGTAGCCAATTCCAGTAAGGTAGCCAAAAATATGTATTTGACATTACAAGAATTTCTTTCCCGATGCAGCCAAAATTTTCAGAATAATCTTAACAACAGTTCAGAAATAGCAAAAACCTCCAACCAAGGTAAAATCATTCTCAACCAGGAAAGCCAGAGCAGAAACATCTTTTGGGCATCAAACATGAACATGATACAGGAGTAGTTACGGTAAAAATCAAATTCCTGTTATGATACGCGTGTCATTTGTGATTATGGTGTGGTGTGGTGTAAAAGGAGTAATAAATGACTAATTCTGTAGATTTTAGTGGTAGACCATTTCATTTCATTGGCATCGGTGGCATAGGTATGTCTGCTCTGGCATACGTTCTTGCAAAGCGTCAATTTCCAGTATCAGGTTCGGATCTTCGTCCTAACCACATTACGCACAAGTTGGAATCTATCGGTGCTCATATTTTTGGTAAACAAGAGGCAAGCAATCTCGAATTCTTTCAACCTCAGGTATTAGCTAATCCAGTAGTATTAAATTCACCAGAACAATTACCTACTGATACTAAGTCAAAATTGCCTCAAGTCATTTGTTCAACAGCAATTAACACTAATAATTTAGAATACAAAGCAGCGCTGGAATTAGGTTGTCCAGTTTTACATCGTTCAGATGTACTAGCAGCTTTAATTGCCGATTACTACAGTATTGCAGTAGCAGGGACACACGGCAAAACTACAACCAGTAGTATGATTGGCTATATGCTTCTGGAAGCAGGCCTAGACCCAACGATTTTAGTCGGTGGCGAAGTCAATGCTTGGGAAGGTAATGCTCGATTGGGACAAAGCCAATATTTAGTAGCCGAAGCAGACGAATCAGATGGTTCTTTAGTAAAACACGCTCCTGAAATTGGCATCATCACCAATATTGAACTCGATCATCCTGACCACTACGATACATTAGAAGAAGTCATTGACACCTTCCAGACATTTGCTAAGGGTTGTAAAACTTTAATAGGTAGCATTGACTGTGCGACAGTGCGCGATCGCTTGCAACCCACAATTACCTACAGCTTACACTCAGATACCGACGCTGATTACACCGTCACCAATATTGATTATCGTGCTGATGGTACCACGGCTTTGGTTTGGGAAAAAGGCAAAGCTTTGGGCGTGTTGACATTGCGGTTGCTCAGTCGGCACAATCTCAGCAATGCCTTAGCCGCAGTAGCTGTTGGTCGTGCTTTGGGCTTAGAATTTGGAGCAATTGCCAAAGGTATCGCCACCTTTGAAGGAGCAAGACGACGCTTTGAGTTCCGAGGCGAAGTCAATGGCATTACCTTCATTGATGACTATGCTCATCATCCTAGCGAGATTCGCGTTACTCTCGCCGCAGCACGTTTACAGGCAAGACCAGGGCAAAGAGTGGTTGCCATCTTCCAACCCCATCGCTATAGTCGTACACTGACCTTTTTAAATGAATTTGCCGAGTCATTTACTCATGCTGATTTAGTTGTGTTGACTGATATTTACAGTGCAGGCGAACCTAATTTAGGGCAAATTAGTGGTGAACGTCTAACGGCGGAAATTGCTAAACAGCATTCGCAGGTAGTTTATCAACCAACTTTAGCCACAGTGTATGAGTACTTGCTAGAAACACTACGCCCAGGAGACTTGGCACTGTTTTTAGGGGCTGGAAATTTGAACCAGGTGATTCCTGAAATAATTACGACACTTTGTGAGCCGGCTCAAGCCACATCCTAAGTGGAGACTTTGTGAAGTTTTATTTCCAAGCAAAGCACCCCTCTAGCAACGGTTTCATCTGTGAATTCTATTACCGTATCTTTGCGGTAAATTAATGTAAAAATTTTACCAAAACAAAGTAAAGATGACCATTTCCCAGGCAGCTGGAAACGTCTGCACAGTTTCTGCTTTGAATACAAAGAAACAGCAAACAGCTAATTCGGTGGAGAGCGAAGTAATTTACTTACCCAGTACTGATTGTGCAATCAAGCCCCAGGCTTCTTTGTCAGCGTTTACTTCTTATAGAGTTGGGGGAGCAGCTGATTTATATGTTGCCCCCCGAAACTTAGAAGCACTGCAAGCAAGTCTTAAATACGCAAAAGAACGTAATTTAAAGGTGACAACACTGGGAGCAGGTTCTAACTTGCTAGTGAGCGATGGTGGTATATCAGGCTTAGTCATTGCTACTCGTCATCTCCGCTTCAACCACTTTGACCCCCAAACCGGTCAATTAACCGTTGCTGCTGGAGAATCAATTCCCAGCTTGGCATGGGCGGCAGCAGAATTAGGGTGGCAAGGATTGGAGTGGGCTGTTGGTATCCCCGGAACAGCCGGAGGTGCAGTGGTGATGAATGCAGGGGCACATAATAGCTGTATCGCAGATATGTTAGTTAGTGCCCAGGTACTTTCACCTGATGGGACGCTAGAAACTCTTACCCCCGATCAGTTAGGTTATAGCTACCGGACTTCATTATTGCAAGGTGGCGATCGCATAGTCACCCAAGCAACCTTACAACTCGCGCCAGGTGCAGACCCAGCAAAAGTTGTGGCAATTACCAAAGAACACAAAAAGCATCGGTTAAGCACTCAACCATACAACTTCCCCAGTTGTGGCAGTGTGTTTCGCAATCCTAAACCTTACAGTGCTGGCTGGTTAATTGAACAAACTGGTCTGAAAGGCTACCAAATTGGTGGAGCACAAGTAGCACTACTCCATGCTAATTTTATCGTTAATCGTGGTGGAGCAAAAGCTAGTGATATCTTCTGTCTCATTCGCCACATCCAACATCAAGTACAAGAACGTTGGTCTATTAATCTAGAGCCAGAAGTCAAAATGCTTGGAGAGTTTCAAGGTGCTTGTGGATAAAGAATGGGGAATGGGGAATGGGGAATTGGGAGATGAGGTTGAAGAATTAATAACCAATGTCCTATACTTTACTCCCTACTCCCAACCTATAACGCATTAATTATTGGTAAAAAAAGAGTCAAATTACTTACCGCATCTATAATTGAATTTGATTTGTTATTCAACGCACACGCGTACAAATAATTATGACAGGAAAAGGACAAGGATTCGGCTTTGGCTTAGGAAAAATGAAAGAATTAGCCGAAGCTTTTAAGAAAGCACAGCAAGTTCAAGAAGGCGCAAAGCGACTCCAAGAAGAATTGGAGCAAATGGAGATTCAAGGAGAATCTGGCGGTGGTCTGGTGAAGGTAATTGTCAGTGGGAACCAAGAACCCAAGCGAGTGGAAATTTCTCCAGATGCTTTAGCAGAAGGTGCAGAAGTACTTTCCGATCTCGTAACAGTGGCAATGAAAGAAGCCTACAACAAGTCCACAGCAACAATGCGGGAACGCATGGAAGAATTAACCAGTGGGTTGGAGTTACCTGGATTTTAGTCATTGGTCATTAGTCATTAGTCATTGGTCATTAGTCAAAAGACAAAGGACAAAGGACAAATGACTATTGACTATTGACAAAGTATATCTATGCCTTATAAGTTGCTGTTTGTCTGCTTAGGTAACATCTGCCGATCGCCATCGGCAGAAAATATCATGAATCATCTAATTGAGCAGGCTGGCTTGAGCGAACATATCCTCTGTGACTCTGCTGGTACATCTAGCTATCACGTTGGTAGCCCCCCTGACAAACGCATGAGTGCTGCGGCTGCTACTAAGTTGGGAATTAAACTGCGTGGTCGAGCACGCCAGTTTGAAAAGTCAGACTTTCAAGACTTTGATTTGATTTTGGCTATGGATCGAGAAAATTATGAGAACATCATCACTCTCGATCGAACTAAGCAATATCAGCATAAAGTGCGTTTGATGTGCGAGTTTTGCTCTCGACACACTCTAAAGGAAGTTCCAGATCCCTATTATGGTGGTCAAGAGGGATTTAATCAGGTTATTGATTTACTGATCGATGCTTGTGAAGGTCTGCTGACAAAAGTTAAAAGTGAAGAGTTATGAGTTAGGAGTGAGGAGTAATTCCTCACTCCTCACTTTTAACTCCTAACTTTTATTCCACTAAACCATGCTTCATCGCATAACGGACTAATTCCGCGCGGTTGCTGGTTGAGGTTTTTCTCAATAAACTGCTAACGTACTTTTCCACAGTTCGAGGACTCAGGTGTAGCTGATGACCCATTTCGGCATTAGAAAGACCATGAGTCAATAACTCTAAGACTTCCTGTTCTCTGTGAGTTAGGGCTGAGTGCAGATGGGATTTCTGAATTTGAGTGGACAGAGAATTATGGGCATCCCTCGCTTTTGTCAAGCCGGAGATGCCCAAACTGTCCTTATGAGAAAAACGATACTCTGATTGGATAATTTGCGATCGCTCCAAAAGATTGCGGATTGCTGCTGCTAACTCTTCCAGTTCAAAAGGCTTGGGTAAATATAAATCGCACCCTGACTGGTAGCCCAGAATTCTTTCTTGGGTCTTAATGCGTGCCGTTAATAAAATTACAGGCAATAAACGAAACACTGGTTGTTGACGCACTCGGCGCACCAGTTCATAGCCATTCATCCGTGGCATAACAATATCCGTGACAATCAAATCAGGATGATACTCATCCACCATAAACAAAGCCTCTTGACCGTCATTAGCCACGATCACTGAGTAGCCAGACAGTTCAAGATAGTCGCTAACAGACAGACGAGTGCCCAAATCATCATCCACTACAAGGATCGTCAAGGGCATGGATAATACACCCCTAGCATTTTTTTACTCAGAAATTTGCTTTTACGTACTCCGTTAATGAACACAGGCAATAATAGTGTTCTTATGTTTCATACTATGACAGGATTACCAGCTAATGACTGCTCTCAGGGTTTATTTATAAAGGAAATCTTAAATCATTAGGAAGGTTAACGAAGTGTAACCACCTTAGACTCCCTGTGCTTAGGAGGTATAGAGAGCTTTGTAATTTGTAACAACTCATCAATCAAGGAGAGTAAATGTTCATTAGCGTCATACCAATTATTTGTCAGGATTTATGCAAAAAGGGAGTGAAGGCAATTCATCTAAACGCAAAGAAGCAAGTTAAGCGGAGGCTTTCGTACAAGCGGCTTCCCACAGGGTATTGCCTCTACTTGATGTGTAAGTCCTATTTGTGAAACTGCACAAAATCAGGCTTGGTGAGACAAGTTGCTTAAGCAACTTGTTCTATGGAACCTCAGAGGTAATCGGTATCAGCTAACTTAAAGTTGCCAGAAAACCTTAATTGTGAACTTAGAAAAGCTAAATTAGTGATATACAGTTCACCATTTATAGCGGTTCTAAGATACACCGTATAATTCACAAGCCAATCCAAATAATTTTTTAGGTACATTTAAAGCACACAAAATTATCAATGAGCGACAAGAACGAAGGTTACAAAGTCATTTGCGACAACCGTCAAGCCCGTTATTTGTATGAAATTCTAGAAACTTACGAAGCTGGAATTGAGTTGACAGGAACAGAGGTGAAGTCGATTCGTGCGGGGAAAGTCAATCTCCAAGATGGCTATGCTTTGCTTCGCAATGGTGAAGCATGGTTGATCAATGTGCATATCTCGCCTTACAACGCTAGTGGACAATATTTTAATCATGAACCACGGCGTACACGCAAGCTTCTATTGCATCGTCAAGAACTCCGTAAGTTAATTGGCAAAGTCGAACAGCAGGGTTTAACTTTAATCCCTTTGAAAATGTATCTCAAACGAGGCTGGCTAAAAGTCAGTATAGCTCTTGGCAAAGGTAAAAAGCTCCACGATAAACGAGAAGACCTGAAACGACGCCAAGACCAGCGTGACATTCAACGGGCAATGAAAAGTTATTGAGGATTCAGTGTTGCTAAACTACCACAGCAAGAGTGAGAAACGTATTGCTGTGAAAGCTATGTTGTATGTCTACAGCGTGAGTTATGAAAATGTTTAGTTTATAGCCGCAGATTGATTTTGTTAAGGTTGAGAACCGATACAGTGGTGAGTGACTTCGGATAGCATCAGGAACTTTTACAACTTATGAAAAGTAATTTCATTACCGCTGTTGGCGCTGGCGTTCTCACCTTGAGTATGGGAATTTTACCTTTAACTCTATCTGCACAAGCTCAGACAACTAATGACACTGGAGCCACTACTACTGCTCCAACAACCACCACTGACGATCGCAATGATTTTGATTGGGGTTGGCTAGGATTGCTTGGTTTATTCGGCCTAGGCGGGTTGGCTGGTAAAAAGAACGATCGCGAACCTGTAGCTTATCGCGACCCTAATGCCCCAAGTGCTACTACCTACAGAGATTAGAAAATTCAAAAGTTGTCAGTTGTCCGGTAAAAAAACAACTGACAACTTATTTATGTTAATTTACTGCTGGTTCTGAGTCAGTTGAATTTGTATGGTTTTGAGCTAAAGGCGTCCAGTAGCTGGCAATTAAGGCAACGATCAGCCACCAGAGGGTATTGACTTCAGGACGATACCAGACAGTATCTACGGTACCGTGAGCTAGCATACCCAACAAAATAGCGATCGCTCCGATTAACCAAAATCCCTCTACACTTCTAATTTGTCGCAATCGTCGCACTTGCAAAAGTGCCGTATTAAATGTGACAATTAGTAGCCAGAGAAAGCAGGCTAAACCAACAAAGCCAGTTTCTACAGTCACTTCAAACAATATCGAATAGGCGCTCAAAGCAGTGTAACGAGGGCGTTGGTAGAGGGGATAAACTTTATTAAAAGAGTTGTGACCAGGCCCAATGCCGAAAATCGGGCGATCGCGAATCATTTCAAATACAGCATCCCACACATTTCGGCGAAAATTGTTACTGCTATCCTTACGGTCGGCAAAAATACTAAACACTCGCAGCCGCACTGGCTCTACAAATATCACTGCTAGCACCAATACGCCGATCAAACCTCCTAAAACAATCGGTATTGACCAAGTACGCCAAAAACGAGGCATTTCCACGCTTTTCCAATAAACTAGCAATGCCATCGCAGCTAACACTGCCACCACTAGTCCAATCCAACCGCCACGACTAAAAGTCAGAATCAGGCAGGAACTATTGACAATTAGCATCGTTAATGCAAGAGCTTTTTTAGGCCAGCTTTGCCATGCAAAAATTGCCACCAAGCTAAAAATTACTGCTGGTAAGAGATATCCAGCCAATAAGTTGGGATTGCCTAAATAACTGTAGACTCTTGTAGTCTTAGACATAGGAGATTCTGGATCAACCCAAGTTGCCAGTGCTGTGGCTCCAAAAAACCATTGCCGTAACCCATATACACTAACAATTAACGATACGTGCAGATAAAGGATGATAATCCAAGAACGGAGGCGAGGCGACCTTAATACCCTGGCACAAAGGGTAAATAGTAGCAAATACAAGGTCAAAGTTCCCAAGTCGTTAAGTGCCGCCTTTTTCACTGGTGATAATGCTGTTGCGACTGCGGCAACTCCCCAGTAGAGCAATACCAGCAAGTGAATGGGAGTGACTGATGAGACATTTGTTGATGTTACTTCATCAGATAAAGTCAACAACAGCCAAAATCCGACACAAGCCACCAGCAAAAAACCCACCAACGTGCTCGAAGCAAAAGGTGCTAAAGCATATATTAAGCTGAGTAAAGCCGCTGCGATCGCATCTCCCCATTGAAGCAAGACGCTAGTTTGCCGCCAAGAACTTAGCAGTCCCACCAGAGAGCGGTGTACATAACTGGTAGCAAGATATTCTTTGAGCGGTAAAGTTGATAGAGTAAATCGTTGCCAGACTAAATTCATAAAAAACATTGCGATCGATTAGCCTGCCGACGCAGAACTTGGAATCGATCATAATGCCTATAGCTATAAAAAGGTAATAACAGAGATTGCACATCGCGTGATGGCGCTCTTATTCCTAGCCATCAGCCAATAGGAAGTTAAGAATATTTCTTCATATACTTAGTACAGCTTGACGTAAAATGGTGGCGAATTGAGGGTTGAAATCTAAAGGCATAGGTAAGCGCAGAAGCACACAGAAAATTAATGAAATCTAGATAGAAAATACGTCTTTCCCAATCTCCAATCCCCAATCCCCACGATTAGACATCGCTAATTGCTTGTGAGGAAGTCGCTAGTTGCAATGGTAAAGAAAGCACATAACGATATCCTGATTCTGGTGAACCTTGAATCAAAATATGTCCGCCATGTAATTCTGCCAGTTGACAGCTTAGTAATAGACCTAAGCTTTCACGAGAAAGACTTCCATGTGATTTAGCTAAATTTATACCTGAACTAGTAGCAAAGAAATTTGAGTGAGAATCACTCAAGTTTTTGGAATTTTCCACTGCTACTGATGAAGTATCTAGTTGTTCTTGTGTTTCTGTATGAATATTGTAAGTTGCGACCTCACCTGTAAGCTCCAGCAGCGACAAAGAATTGAGACGGAAATAAGGATCGACCTCTGTTATGCCATCTCCTAACCAGGGATGGGAAACCCAAATAGTAATGTTGAGCGTATCTTCTTTGTAAGAAACATGAATGCGAACAATGCTACCTGTAGCTGAAAGTTGAATCACACTGAAAACCAGATGATAAAGCATTTGCCGCACCTTGTCTTTATCTAAAGGCCAAATGCGATTGCGTCCCGGTTCTATAGACAGGCGAATATCTTGCTCGCGGCGATTAGCTACTTCTTCTAGAGTATTGATAGCTTGTTGGCATAGCATTTCAATATCCACGGGAGCTAAATTTAGCACAGTTGAGTTTTCATCCATAGCTCCTAGTTCGGTAATTTCGTTTACTAGGGAAAGTAAATACCGACCACTGTGTTGGATAATTTCTAAATATTCTCTCTGCTTAGTCGTCAAAGGCCCATAAATCTCACGTCCTAAAACACTAGCCATACCGAGTACAGATGTTAAAGGCGTGCGTAACTCCTGAGTTAGCTGACTCAAAAGTTCTAGCTTCAGTTGCTTAGTAGAAACAGAGTCGCTATCTTGAGTGGATGCAGTAATTTTAATCTCAGTGTTACGTTCCTCATTCAGTGAAAATATTGGAACGTTCTTGGCAGCGTTTGATTCGAGTTTGCCTTGCAGGAGTCTATTACGTTCAAATTCACTCATGCTCCAACGAGCAATGATTTGTAAAAACTCAATATCTCGCGTTGTAAAATTGCGCGGGACTAAATCCATCACTGCTAATGCACCTAAACAATGTCCCTCAGCATCAATTAATGGCGCTCCTAAATAAGCACGAATACCATAATCTTGCACTAACTTGCTGCCAGCAAGTACTGGATCGGTAAGTTTATGCGTATCATTAATTACAAATACTTGAAAGCTGTCTACTACCTGAGTGCAAAATGATTCCCGGCGTAGTAGTTGGCGGCTTTGTGCCAAATGATTCATTAGTCCTAGTCTAGATAAGCCGATCGCCGATTTGAACCAATGGCGTTCTTGATCCACAAATCCCAATATCGAAATTGGTGCTTCCAAAAAGTGGGCAGCAGTCTGTGTGGCTTCTTCAAAAACCGGAATCGTTTCTGGTTGCCGCAAACCTAAATCGGACAAAGCTTTGAGGCGTTGCTGTTCTCTTGATTCATGAGAATCCCAACCATCCTTTAGGGCAAATAATTTGTTTTCAGGCTCTATCATTGCCACTGCTACCTTAATAATTTCTCTATCGTGTTAATTGATCCAAGTCCTATTTCTAGGTTATCAATTGCTATTTTTAAGCATTCCCTAATTTTGCCTCTGACAAACAAATTTAGGGCAAAATTTTTTTCTCCCTTGCATTAAGCCAAGATGTAGTGTCTGCTAGTTACTAGTTACTGGTGCTGAATGTTCTTTATTTAGCACTGATGTAGTCTTTATTGCTTAAGATTTTGCAATCAAGCTGCGTTAGATTTGAATTCAGCCAGGGTAAGCTAATGCTAAGGATACAATACAAAGGGGCTATCATTCTTTATGTATATAAGGGAAAATTTTGGCTGGAACATTCAAAGTAAATTTACTTAATAAAATAGATGTTGGTGTAATTAAATATAGACATTTTACTGATAACAACTAGCACCCAGAGATGATAATCCTAGTGCAGGATGACCTAAATAGGCCAACCATATCTCTACGGATTAGCAAACTACCAAATTATTGAAAAGCCCAGTTTATGAACTTTTTGAATTTTGAGAGAAGTTGAAGTGGCAGCTTCAGAGAAGTCTGATGGCAACTTCGGGCGTTCAAATTAAGAGGGCGTGATTTTGAAAACCATAACCGACTAAATAATTGATCTAAGCCTTTATCCAATAGATTAAATCTATGACATTTTCATGCCGAAAATTGTACAAGATTTTCTATTTTTTCCATGTGAGGAAACATTTTTAGAGGACGACTGGTAATGAATAAAATGACTATTAGAGTTCCTTTTGTAGACCTGAAGTTACAACATGAACCAATTCAAACACAATTGCAAGATGCAATCCAATCTGTATTGGAACGGGGAGATTTTATTTTAGGGCAAGCACTATCAGATTTTGAAGCAGCATTTGCGGCAGTATCTGGTACGGCTTACGGAGTTGGTGTAGCATCAGGAACAGATGCGATCGCTCTGGGATTACAAGCGTGTAATATTGGTGCTGGTGATGAGGTGATTTTACCCGCAAATACTTTTATCGCCACCTTAATTGGGGTAATACGTGCTGGCGCCAAGCCAATTTTGGTAGATTGCGATCGCCAAACTGCTTTAATTGATTTAAGAGAAGCAGCAAAGGTAATTACGCCTCAGACTAAAGCAATTATCCCTGTGCATCTCTATGGTCAGATGGTATCACCACGCGATCTAGTGAACTTTGCCGATACCTACAAACTCCTAATTTTTGAAGATGCCGCCCAAGCACATCTGGCCCAAAGAGACGGATATTACGCTGGTTCAGTAGGAATAGCAGCAGCTTTTAGTTTCTATCCCAGCAAAAATTTGGGAGCATTTGGGGATGGGGGAATGCTGCTGACACGAGATGCAGATGTAGCCCAGAAGATGGTGCGCTTGCGAAATTATGGTGCATCGCAAAAGTATTTTCATACTGAACCAGGTACGAATAGCCGTTTGGATACTTTGCAAGCAGCAATTTTGCACAAAAAACTCCCATATTTGCCGCAATGGAATCGCGATCGCCTGACTATTGCCCAGCAGTATGATAATGAACTAGCACCCTTGGCAACTGCTGGAATTATTCCTATAGAAAATCAAAGCGATACAGGACACGTTTATCATCTTTATGTGATTAAAGTTGATGATTCTTGCCCAATAGAACGCCAGCAACTCCAGGAAAAACTCACGGCGGCGGGAATTCAAACTGGTATTCACTATCCAATTCCTTGTCATCTCCAGCCAGCATTCACCAACTTAGGCTATCAACCGGGAGATTTTCCCCAAGCAGAGAAGTTGTCAAAGCAAATATTATCATTACCGATGTATCCTGGTTTGAGTAGTAGCCAAGTTAAAGAAGTTGTAGCAGCGATCGCCAATGCAGTCTCAACAAGTTATCAGGCAGATAATCTATCTCCTGCCGACCTTGGTAGCGTGGTAGCCTGAAGTTAATTCATACTTAATTTGTCCTTTGTCCTTTGTCATTTATCCTTTGCAAATAACCAATGACCAATGACCAATGACCAATGACCAATGACCAATGACTAATACTGAAAATCATGGCACTCCAGCAACAGGTTAAAAATATAAACGCATCAGGCTTGTTAAATCTAGCTATTTTAGGCGTTTTGCTGCTGCTTTATGCTCCGATATTGCTACACTGGTTGGATGGTTGGCTGCACAAAAATATCAGTACAGAACACGAATATTTCAGCCACGGAATTATTGGTCTACCATTTGCGGCTTATCTGGGCTGGATGAACCGGAAAAAGTGGAAACGTTTGCCAGATACCATCAATCCTTTAGGCGCTGTTTTATTGTTATTAGGGGCAATTTTTTATCTTAGCGGTGTTACAGAGTGGGTTAACCTTTCCTTGCCCGTGATATTAATCGGATTATGCTTGTGGTTTAAGGGAATAGCAGGTTTGCGATTACAAGGATTCCCTCTCCTACTAGTATTTTTAGCAACCCCAACAGCATTACCCTATCTCATTGCTCCCTATACCATGCCTCTCCAAAGCTTCATCGCTGGCACAGCAGGCTTCATACTGAATCAATTTGGGATGGAAGTAACCGTAGATGAGATCAATCTTTACGTGGGAGGACGGATTGTAGAAGTTGCTCCCTATTGTGCAGGGCTGAAAATGTTGTTTACGACTCTCTACGTTGGCTTGATGCTGCTTTATTGGACAGATGCTTTGTCTTCACGGCGGACAACTATATCGTTTTTATCTCTTGCTGCGATCGTTAGTATTATTGCCAATATCATTCGTAATACTTTACTGACTTTCTTTCACGGCACGGGTCAAGAAGCGTCTTTTAAATGGCTGCATGAGGGTTGGGGTGGCGATGTTTACTCTGCTTGTATGCTGGTGTCACTAGTGCCCTTACTGAATTGGATTAATAACTATTTTTCAGCATCTCTAGAAACTGAGCAAGAAGCAGAAAGTTAGAACCATTGGGCATTGGGCAGAGGGGCAGAGGAGAAAATTTTCTGCAACTTCTGCCCTGTTTTTTATTCTTCACTCTCCATTCCCTTAATTTTTCATCAATTATACGTAAGTCCTAAATATTACTGAACTCACAATGTGATTTTATAAAGTAAGATTTTGCCTAAGTATTGCAAATTTTACTGATGATTTCCTTCTCTAAATTTTTCAAGGAAAACCAATTGACTCAGGTAGCAGCACTTTTGTTATTGCTACTGCTGCTAGCAACGGCGGGGATTCCCGGATACCTGACAGGACACTGGCAATGGAAACAACCGCCCTCTGTTCCTACCCTCCACGAATTAAAACAGATCCGCAAGACTGGGTTAACCCTTCCTGGTTGGCAAACCATTGAACAAGCAGAACAGCAAATTGGCGAACATAATTGGTCTTTGCAGGTAATTAAAAAAGAAGGTTCCGAATCCCAAGCAATCCTGCTTTTGTTGCCGCAAAATGGGCCTATGGATCAACCAGAGGTAGAGTGGACAGACGTTAACGGCTGGGGACGATCGCGCTGGGGAAAGTGGGATGTAGCTCAATCTCGTTCTGCGGAATTTACTGTGAAACCATCTGCAAAGTTGGCTTCTAATGTCGAAACTAAAGTAGAAGCTAGGTTTTTTCGCGCCTCCACACCACAGCAAACCTTCGCTGTTTTGCAATGGTATGCGATGCCAGACGGCGGAAATCCATCACCTTTTCACTGGTTCTTGGCAGATCAACTGGCACAGTGGCGCAAGCAACGCACTCCTTGGGTTGGCGTGAGCATTCTGATTCCAATGGAACCTTTGGGGCAGGTAGAAACATCTTGGTCTTTAGCCCAGTCTATTGGCGAAACGGTACAAGCTGCATTAATGGCAGGCCCTTTGTAGAGTCTGTTATTGATGCTCTTGTGCAGAGATTTCTCAAGAGTATCTCTGTAAATTGTGTTCAGGCTGAAACTCACCTAAAATGATGTTAACAACATGAAGTTAGAAATTAAATTTAGCAAAATTAGTCTCTTTCTCTTGGTAAATACTTCTAGATAAAAGAGACATTGAAGGCATTTTTAGAGTAAAATAACCACTCGGCGCGACTAATTTCTATATCAATATTTTCTACACCGATGTTCATAGATGCCAGTTATTATATGCGTGGATTCAGCGCCCTATGTTTTGTCAGTCTTCAAGTAGGAGTTTTCTTAACAACACCTATCCAACTTGTTGTTGCCCAGCCTTTTCCATCGCAAGGACAATCACCAAGGCAATTCCCCTCGCCTGTGCCAGTTAATGAAGTTGCACCTAGTGGTGTAAATGAAGAAATTTCCCCGCAACTCAGCCGCTACCTCTTGGGGCCAGGAGATGCAATTGGTGTTGTGCTTCAGCGTCCGCCTGGTCCATACCGTTTAGGCATAGGGGATGGAATTAGCGTTTCGGTTCAGCGCTTTCCAGATTTAAGCTTTCAAGCTTTAATCAACCCAGAAGGTAATATTGCGGTGCCGTTATTGGGAACGGTTTCTTTACAAGGTTTAACTTTGGAAGAAGC
This sequence comes from Nostoc sp., assembly GCF_036917355.1. GTDB lineage: Bacteria > Cyanobacteriota > Cyanobacteriia > Cyanobacteriales > Nostocaceae > Nostoc. Next base: position 35,399 of record NZ_JBALDP010000010.1, on the reverse strand, counting down.
TCAAGAAAAAATTCGCTTAGGTTTAAATCGTTATGTAGTCGATCCAATAATAGTTTTAGCCTTAGCAACGCAGCGTCCAGACCTTAGTTTTCAAGCTGTAATTAGTGCAGAAGGCAACATCATCGTGCCGCAAGTGGGAACGGTATCATTAAAAGGTTTAACCTTGGAAGAAGCTCAAGAAAAAATTCGCTTGGGCTTGAGTCGCTTTTTCCCAGATCCTATCGTGGTAGTATCCTTGGCAGGAACGCGACCAGTTCAAGTTACGATTAGCGGGGAAATATTTCGACCAGGAATTTATCCAATTAATTCACCAACACCCCGCGTTGCTGATGCTTTGCTAACATCTGGTGGTTCAACTTTGAATGCAGACCTGCGACAGGTGCAAGTACGCCGAAAGTTAATCGATGGTTCTGTGATTTCACAAACGATTGATTTATATGCAGCACTGCAAAATGGCGGTTCAATCCCAAATTTACGCTTACAAGACGGAGATGCGATACTCGTGCCCCGTCGTGAAGTCGGCAATGAGGATGGTTATGACCGCAATTTAGTAGCACGTTCGTCCTTGGCCACACCACAGATTAGAGTCCGAGTTTTAAACTACGCTGCGGGTGGTCTTTCCATTCAAGCACTGCCTAACGGCAGTACATTTGTAGATGCTTTGGGAGGTGTAAATCTAGACACTGCTAATCTGAGAGATATCGCTCTGGTTCGCTTTGATTCGGAACGAGGCAAAGCTGTTACTCAAAAACTTGATGCTAAAAAAGCTCTAGGCGGTGATGCGTCGCAAAATGTAGCACTTCAAGATAATGATGTTATTGTTGTTGGTCGGAACCTCATTGGTAGAATTACTAATTTCTTGACCACCATTACCCAACCTTTCTTCAATGTTCAATCCTTTCTCCGGTTTTTTGACAATATCGGTGGTGGATCTAATTAGTAACATTAAAAGCAGGATACAACCTAAAAAGAGTTTGGAGTGTAGGAAGCCACATCTCTAACTGATCTTTGAATTCATTAATGAAAAAATCTTAAAGGTATCAACCGATATATACAGTAGGAAGTTGATAGCATCCTTGTATCAAAGCCACTATCTTTAGTTTGGTGCTTCCTAAATTTTGAATTTTGAATATTTAAATTTTGAATTGGAGCGAAGCGACCATGACCCCACCAATTGTTAAACGCTATCTTATTGCTTTTGATAAATATAAGTGGATTGGACTAGCTAGTTTTGGTTTAGTTGTCGCCGGATCAACTGTGGTAGCTATGCAACCAGAGCCACCTACTAGCTATATAGCATCTGGGGCACTTACTTATAGTGGACCACCAGTTTCTTTCTCTGCAACTGGTAATGAAATCCAACAGCAAGGGAAGGAACTAAATGAGGAAGTTTTACTATCAAACCAGATAATTGCAAGTGTGGCGGAGAAAGTCGGTGTCAAACCGAAACAACTCGGTGCAAGTCTTGCTCTTGCTTTACCTAAAAAAAATGCTAAGAGTGGAGAATTAGAATCTTCTACCTTTGAACTTAAATATGTAGATAGTGATGCCAAACGAGGCATACAGGTATTGACAGAATTGATGCAAGCAATGATCAAGTTGAGTAGTGACATCAATACTGGGCGATTACAAGCAATTATTCAAAAGATTAACGATCGCACACCACAAGCTAAACGGGAATTGCAAATTGCTGAAAAGAAGTTGGAACAGTACGATCGCGTCGAGCGAACAGCAATATTAGCAGCAGAGAATGGCAGCTTGTTAAGCGCCATTACTGCCAGCCAAAATCTCCAACGGCAAATTCAATTAACTATTTCTGGGGTTGATGGTCAAGCTCGCAGTTTACAAAATAAGTTAGGCTTAACAGTCGGACAAGCTTATGTTTCTTCTGCTTTGAGTGCCGATCCAATTATTGGTAACTTACGAGCGCAAATTTATCAAAGTGAATCGCAAATCGCTGTACTCAGAAAAGATTTGCGGCCGGAACATCCAACGATGGTGCAGTTAATGCGTCAGAAACAAGCTGCTGAGGAATTACTACAACAACGTGCTGCTGAAGTTTTAGGTGGTGATGGGACTGCGGCTCCGCTTCAGGGTAGCGTTGCAGGTATTCGCACTCAAAGCAGCTTAGATCCAACACGCCAGCAATTGGCAAACCAAATGGTGTCTTTACAAACCCAACGGGAGACACTGCAACAACAACTAGCTCAAGAAATCCAACTAGAAGCGCGACTCCGGCGAGAGTATGCTCTAATACCCAATAAGCAATTAGAGCGATCGCGTTTAGAACAGGAGGTTGGACTCAAAAAAGCCATCTATGACCAAATGCAGGTGAAGCTAACCGATGCAAAAACCGCAGAGGCAGAAACGACTAGCAGCCTCAGCGTTGCCAGACGCCCCGCAGTCACTGTCGATCCCAAACCTCCGAAGAGTGTGCCTATTACCCTTGCCGTGGGTGGTTTCTTAGGTGTATTGATTGGTGGCGGAGTGATATTTTTGTTGGGAGCGCTGGAAGGGACTTTCAAAACCAGAGAGGATATTCGCGAGAGCCTCAAGCAACGAGAAGTGGCACTGTTGGGAGAATTGCCTTTAATGCCAGTTGATGATTTGGAGCCAGATGCTGTACCGGTAGTATTTTCCCAAGATTCTCCTTATTTAGAATTTTATGAGAAATTCCGTAGTAATATGCGCCGCATTGGTGGTAAAAACTTAAAGGTAGTATTGATTACTAGCACCAGTAGCCTAGAGGGTAAAACGGCAAGTGCTTATAATTTGGGTGTTGCTTCCGCCCGTGCTGGTAAAAGAACCTTAATTATCGAAACAGATTTGCGATCGCCTTCCCGTTGTACATCGTTAAAAGTAATTCCTGACCCTGAAGCCACTATTGAACCCCTACGTTATTACGCTAATTTGAGTGAATGTATTCGTTTAGTTCCTGATGTTGAAAATTTATACATTCTCCCCAGCCCTGGTCCAGTAAGGCAATCCGCTGCTATTCTTGAATCCAGCGAAATGCGGCGGCTGATAGAAGATGTCCGCGAACGTTTTGATTTAGTTATTTTAGATACTAGTCCCCTCAGCATATCCAACGACCCTTTGTTAATTCAACCCTACAGTGATGGAATCGTACTAGTGGCGCGACCAAACTATACGCAAGAGAATATGCTAGGTGAAGCTATCGATCAATTAGTTGAATCTGAACTAGGGTTATTGGGAGCAATTATCAATGGTGCTGATATCATCGTTTCTGTACCTGAAGAAGTTCCAAAATCATCAGCATTTACATCTGAAGTAGAACAGTCAGAAGAAGTTTCAGCGAGTGCCAACAAAAACTAATAGTTTCAAATGTGTAAATTTTAACGCACACTATCGCATTTGCGTTGGCGTCTCTGAAAGAGAATCGTCTCGCAAAGAAGGTTAGCGCAGAGAATTGAAAGGTAGCAATTTTTGTGCTAAGAGTTTCAGGAAATGCTGTATTCAGTCTCGTCGAAACAAGCCAAATAAGGGAGCAAGAATTACCCCAAATACAAAACCACCGATGTGCGCCCAATATGCAACTCCACCAGTTTCCACGCTCATGTTAGCGGCTGTTTGCAGGGTAGCAAGACCAGAAATTACATTTTGCACAATGAAAAGTCCAATTATTACTAGTGCTGGCACTCTGATTGTGGTGATGAAAAACCCCAAAAATATTAAAGTCATGACTTGAGCCTGGGGAAAGCGGATAATGTACGCACCCAAAATCCCAGAAATTGCACCACTTGCCCCTAAGGAAGGAATCTCAGAATTCATCCCAATAAACCATTGGCACAAGGCAGCTAAAGCACCACACGCCAAATAAAAAATCAGATATTTGGCATGACCTAAACGATCTTCAATATTGTTGCCAAAAACCCAGAGAAACACCATATTTGAGATTAAGTGCCACCAACCACCATGTAAGAATTGCGACGTAAATAACGTTATCCACTCTCCATTCAAATTGGTGGTTAACTCTTGAGGTACTACCGCATACTCACTTAAAAACTGACTCAATTGTGCATGTGACAGGCTCACCTCGTGAATAAAAACTAAAACATTCATGCCAATTAACCCATAGGTGAAATACGGGGTAATTCGCGTCGGATTTTCATCGTAGAGGGGAAACACAGGTGTTTTTCCTAAATTATTGACTAACTGCAATATAGCTTGTAAGGCTAGCAGTTGCGAAGGTTAAACAATTTCACCTATTAAATCAATCAGCATACTTGAGGGTAAAAACGATACTATAAAAAATTACTTATACCAAGATTCTTCCTGGGATTTATCACTAAATAAACCCAACAGTGGGCCGAGAATTGCCCCAAAGATAAACCCACCTGCATGGGCCCAGTAGGCAATACCACCGCTTTCCATACCGATGTTGGTACGTGCTTCCAGGCTGGTAAGTCCGTAGAAGGCTTGTTCGAGAAACCAGAATCCTAAAAAGAAATATGCGGGGACACGGAAAGTTGGGAAGAAAAACCCTAAAGGTACAACGCCAAGAACTTCGGCGTTGGGAAAGCGGAGAATGTATGCACCCATAACACCTGCGATCGCACCACTTGCACCCAAAGAAGGAATGCTAGAATCTTGAGCGAAGAACCACTGTGTCAAGGATGCCAAAACACCACAAGATAAATAAAACAGTAAATATTTGGCATGACCTAATTTATCTTCAACATTATTACCAAAAATCCAGAGAAACAACATGTTGCCGGCTAAGTGCAAGAAACCGCCGTGCAAAAATTGCGAAGTAATCAAAGTTGCCCACTCAGGTACTGGTTGATGTACAGAGATACCCGCAAAACTTAAAGTCAGTTCTCGTGGAACTACAGCCGCAAGGTGTAAAAATCCATTTAATGCTTGTGGGGGAAGATTTGCTTCATAAAGAAAAGCGAGGACATTGACAGCAATCAGCCCATAAGTTACATAAGGCGTGATTTTTGTCGGATTATTATCTCTAATGGGAACCACGAGCGTTTTTTCCTGATTTTAAGACAGCAATTCTACAATACGGAATTTTATAAGTAGTTTCTTCTACCTCGTGGATGGATCTCAGTTTAATATTTGAGATTTATTGTAGGACTTACCTTGAAGCAGTAAACATCATGCCATAATTTTCCAGTTAGAGAAGAAAGGAGCTTGACTATAGTGATGATTTTGTTCATCTAAGATGTTCCATAAGATGATATTTGCTAGTTAATTCTCATATAGGCTTGGTTACTCATGTTTTTTTCAAATTCTCTGGAAAATCAACTCCAGCGCTGGAACGAAACCATTCGCAATCAGCCGAAAAATCCCAATGCTTACATTCGCCGAGGCATGGTTAACTTTCAACTGGCCAAGATTGATGAATCTATTCAAGATTTCGACACAGCAGAGCAATTGGATGTCCGTATCAAACCTTACCTCTGGCAACGGGGATTATCGTACTATTATGCAGAAAGATTTGCTGAGGGCGCTGAACAGTTTGAAATAGATTTGACTGTGAATGCTCAAGATGTAGAAGAAACAGTGTGGCGATATCTCTGCATAGCTCGTTCGTTAGGTGTTGAAGAAGCGTGTAATTCTTTACTAACTGTGAAAAATGACCCTCGACGTATTATGCAGCGCGTATATGATTTGTATGCGGGTAAATGTACACCAGACAATGTTTTAACTGTTGGTAAATCAGAAGGGATAAGGGGAAATTTTTACAGTCATCTTTACTTGGGACTATATTACGAAGCTCAAAATAATCTTGATTTAGCTCAGGAGTATATAGTGAAAGCTGCTGATAATTACAAAATTGATGATTACATGTGGTATTTAGCGCAGGTACATAAGAAGTTACGAGGATGACCTAAGATTTTTCTTAGATAAACTACCAGTTGTCTGCAATTGCTGGAGCTATTAATTGCTTCTAACACTTCCAAAATTTTCATTGTTTTATCACTGCTATAACTAACAATTAATTGTTATATTGCTGCTGTTTTCTAACTCTTTTTATAACTCCTGAACGTAGTTTGAAATAGATTTAAAACTCGCTCAACTTCAAGATTAAAAGCTGGAAAAACTTCACCTACCCATTTCAAAGTCTTACTTTTCTTTTCCAATAATCTTTCAGCAGAGTCTGATGAAATGTTGAATATAAAATACCTATCTGTTTTGCTTGATAAATCTGAAACTAAACCAATAAAAGACCGAGCCTCACCCAATAATGAGGATGATAGAGCGTAAAACTTACATTCGATGGACAGAAGTATCTCGGATGAACGGGGAGCAATCCAGTATCCTGGGCTACTTCATTGTCTAGCTTCCTCTCTCGATAAGACAGCAACATCACACTCCTGCAAAAGATATTACCTATTCTCTTGTCTCTCCAAAAGACTAAGATTTATGAGGCAACCTTATCAATCATCTATTCAATTTTCAGTTGCTTCAGTTTCAAACTGTACTTGTCTATACAAATGGGCGATCGCAATTTCTACATCCACCGATTCCAGCCGTAATATATCGCCCAAATTATACTCCGACAGCACCCATTTCCCCTGTTCGTTGCGCCGAAAGACTTCTACAACAGGTTGAGCTACTTGTACTAAGACATATTCTTGCAAGGTTGGAGATTGACGATATTTGGCAAACTTTTTCCCTCTATCGGCTGCTTCTGTTGAAGGTGATAGCACTTCGATAATTAAGCAGGGAAATTGTACCAATTGTGGATCGGTATCTCGCTCATCGCAAGTTACCACCACATCTGGATAAAAATACTTTTGCCCCGGTTCTACCTGAACCTTCACATCTACAATGTATACTTCGCAGGTGCGTAGGCGTAGCCCGTCGTAGACATCGGTTAAGGCATCATCTAGAAGCTTCGAGAAATTCAGAGAAATCCGATTATGGTTGCGTGTAGCACCACTCATCATCACAATTTCGCCATCCCAATACTCGTAGCGTTCCTCTTGGGTAGGTTCCCAAACTAGATATTCTTCTGCACTCATCAAAATGTTGTCGGGTAAAGCAACCATCGGCGCGATCTCTTAATGATTCACTTGATTTAGGATAGCGAAAAATGGGCGTTTTTTTTAGTATGACTATTCCCACTTCCTCTGAACATAATAAGCATCGAATTTTTATTTCTGCTAATAATAATTAATGGCGATCGCCTCCTAGATTTTTCGCAACAATTCCCGAATAGCGATCGCACAATCAGGGAAAGCTAAAGGTGAAATTGTCACGTCCTCTGCAAGTATGCTCTCACTGTGATAGCCGTCTGGACTGGGGAGACGATACATATACAACTTGCGTCCATTGACATCTAGAATCCAGTACTCAATAATGCCTGATTTAGCATAAGCAATCGCTTTTACTTCTCGATCGTATTTGAGACTGGAATCAGCTATTTCAATCAGTAAAAACACTTCGGAAGCATTGGGATGGCGATCCTCATAATCTAATGGATTCAGCTTCACCACTGAAATATCTGGTTCTGCTTCCGAGTAATCGTCAAGTTGCACTGGTGACTGGATTCTTAATAAAACTTTGTCACCCAAACGTTGACGTAATAACCTTTCTGTGCGGGTAATTGCTGATTCATGAGCAGTACCTTTTACTGACATTCTGATAATTTGTCCCGCGATCAATTCTAAGCGTTCTTCAGGATGAAAAATCCCCGTTTCCGCCATTTTGTGATATTCTCGAACACTAATTAGGCGAATATTGGTGAGCATAAGATTCACGTTAACGTCCTAGCATTTTATCTCGCAGATGTTTAATGCGATCGCGCAATTTTGCCGCCTCTTCAAATTCCATTTTCTTCGCCGCTTCTTTCATCTGCGCTTCTAACAAAGTAATCAACCCTGGAATCTGTTCTAATGGCAGTTCATCTATATGTTCATCTACAACTTTCAAGTCAGTTGCATTTAACCGCCGAGATACATCTAAAAATGCCAAAATTGCATTACTTGATTTTTTGACAATTGGTTGTGGTGTAATCCCATGCAGTCGATTATGTGCTGTTTGAATACCACGCCGTCTATCTGTTTCATCAATAGCTTTAATCATGCTACCTGTCATATTATCGGCATACAAAATCGCCTGTCCTTGGATGTGACGCGCGGCTCTACCAATAGTTTGAATTAAGGAACGCTCGGTTCGCAAGAAACCTTCTTTATCTGCATCCATAATTGCTACTAAAGAAACTTCAGGTAAATCCAAACCTTCCCGCAGCAAATTCACACCAACCAAAACATCAAATGCACCATCGCGCAAGTTCTGCAAAATTTCAATGCGCTCAATAGAAGTAATCTCGGAATGTAAATACCTTACCCTTATCCCGTGGTCTTGCAAATATTCTGTTAAATCCTCCGCCATCCGTTTAGTTAATGTGGTAATTAACACTCGTTCATGGCGATCGGCTCTATCTTTAATTTCTCCTAACAAATCATCAATTTGCCCTTCTGTGGGACGCACGGAAATTTCTGGATCGACCACCCCAGTTGGTCGAATCACTTGCTCAACTACACGATCTTCAGAAACTTCTATTTCCCAATTTCCGGGAGTTGCTGAAACAAAAATACACTGATTTACTTTTTGCCAGAATTCTTCTGCTTTCAAAGGACGGTTATCAGCAGCGCTAGGAAGTCGAAATCCATGTTCAATTAAAACTTTTTTTCTCGCTTGATCGCCGTTATACATACCACGAATTTGTGGCACTGTAACGTGAGATTCATCGATAATTAATAGCCAATCTTTCGGAAAATAATCAATTAAACATTCTGGTGGATCTCCAGCTTGTCTTCCTGCTAAGTGACGAGAATAGTTCTCAACGCCGTTGCAATAACCGACTTCGCGCAGCATTTCTAGGTCATAGCGTGTACGTTGATCTATACGTTGCGCTTCTAATAGTTTCCCAGCTTGTTCTAAGTCTAATTTTTGCTCTTTTAACTCGGCTGCAATATCATGACAAGCTACTTCTAATCGTTCTTCTGGAGTGACAAAGTGGCGTGCTGGGTAGACATTTACGGCTTCCAAACTTTTGAGAATTTCCCCTGTTACCGGGTCAATGTAGCGAATCGCGTCAATTTCATCACCAAAGAATTCGACACGAATAATTCGGTCTTCATAAGCTGGGCCAATTTCTAAGACATCACCTCGGACGCGAAATTTTCCCCGACCCATTTCGATGTCGTTGCGGCTATATTGAACGTTGGCCAAATCCCGTAAAATTTGGCGTTGATTTACTTCCATACCTATCTGGAGGGGAATAGCAGCTTTTAGATATTCTGCTGGCATTCCTAAACCGTAGATGCAGCTGATGGAAGCAACGACAATGACATCACGGCGTTCAAAAAGCGATCGCGTCGCTGAATGCCGCAACATATCTATTTCATCATTAATTGCCGCCGTTTTTTCAATATAAGTATCAGTGACGGGAATATACGCTTCTGGCTGATAATAATCGTAGTAGCTGACAAAATACTCCACTGCGTTGTTGGGGAAGAAATCCCGCAACTCGTTACAAAGCTGTGCAGCCAGGGTTTTGTTATGCGCCAGTACTAAAGTCGGCTTGCCAATTTTTTCTATAACTGCTGCTACCGAAAATGTTTTGCCAGTTCCAGTGGCTCCTAGTAAAGTTTGGTAACGATTGCCTGATTGGATACTAGCAGTTAGCTGTGCGATCGCTTGTGGTTGATCGCCTGTGGGACTAAAGGGAGCTTGAAGACAAAATTCTGTCATACAGTTTTGCTGTAAATACCCTATCTCATGGTGACGATTCCGCTCTGTATCTATTGTAGCTGGCTTATTAAAGCAAACAAATAGTAATAATTATTTACAAAAATTATTGCTTTAAATTTACTTATGTATTAGTTTTAAAGATTCTTATATCTATATGAGGTTTTTTAAGGTTAAACTCTAAGGTATATGGGAAAAAATTTCATCTTTCCTTAATTATTGTAAAATTCAGTTAACAAACTAGAGGTGTTCGTTTATGACTATTAGCAACGCTGGCAAAGCAACCAGTTCTCGGCAGAAGTATGCCAAGTCTACAGAAGAAGTTGAAAATCAACAAGACCAGAGCTTGAATGCAGATAAAGTCGAGGAAGTTAATGAATTGCCAGTAGGAGCTTCTGGAACGCTCGCCATTTCTGGAATTCGTCCCATAGGCGCTAGCGACTTAGAAGTTGCTGAACACCTTTCAATTTCTGGGGTGCGTCCCGTTAGCACCAGTACCTTGGAAGTAGTTGAAACCTATAACGCAATGGGTATTCGCCCAATAGGTGCTAATACATTCCAAGTTGTTGAAAGTATTAATCTCTCTGGGATTCGTCCAATTTCCTCAAGTTCATTGGCAATTTCTGACAGTTATTCCACTTTTGGGAATCGTCCCATAGCACCAAATGAGATTGACAATTCTGAAAGCCTGATGGGTTTTCTAGATTAAACAAAAAATATCCCCATAACTTTCATTAACCCAGTTTCTATACGAAACTGGTTTTTTATTTAAAAAGCAAAAATTACCATCTGTGACATTTGTTCTATGTCTTTTAGCATAGGTAACTAAACTATTCTCACTTTATTTTATATTCAACTAACAGCCAGAACGCTTACTACAACTAACTTTCTTAATTACGAATTACCAATTACGAATTACAAATTATTGAATCTGCCTTGTGGTGGAAGGCTTTAGCAAAAAATTTAAGTTACTGTGTAAAGGTAATAACAAAGAGTTTCAAAGTTAGTTTATCGCTTTGAAATTAATTTTTAATTGAATCAGGAGTATCAAAATGAGCATAGAAGATCGCGCAAAGGCTGCTGCTAAAAATGTTGAAGGTAAAGCCCAAGAAGCATTAGGAAACGTCACTGGAGATCCAGAAGATAAAGCCAAAGGTAAAGCAAAGCAAGCCGAAAGCGAAGTACGTCACGGAATTGAAGACGTAAAAGATAATGTAAAAAAGAACATTGACTAGTAATTCATGATTTTTTTTGCAGAAACTCTAGGGATATAAATGGGGTGGATTCCATTTTTGCAAGAAAAAATTACGAAATGCTAAATATTCAATGCTATGCACCTTTATTCTATTCTTAGCAAGCGTTGAAAGATAAAGGAATAGCTTGATTGACAGAAATTTTATAGAGACGTAATTAATTACGTCTCTATATTTATGCTTAATTTATTCTTATAATTATTAGAAAGCAATAATGGCAATATCTACGACAAGCGTAGCTAGGGCAACTTTGCCAAATCTAAAAATTATTTCAAATCTCAAAAATTGTAGTAATATACCACAGGCATTAACTATCTTTAGCTACATCTGATTGTTAGCGCTTTTAAATTCACAATCGATGAGAATATACCGTGAACCTAACTCTTTATTTCCTCCGTCACGGACAGACAGAATGCAGCCGCAATAATTCCTTTTGCGGTTCTATAAATTCAGAACTTACTCCAGAAGGGTTGGAGATGGCAAAGGCTTTTGCTGACGCATATAGTTCTATGGATTGGACAGCAATATTTTGTAGTCCAATGCAGCGAACTGTATTGACAGCAAAACCTTTGTATGAAGCAATAGGGATAGAACCACAACTTAGGGATGGTTTGAAGGAAATCAACTATGGCTTGTGGGAAGGAAAAACTCCAGAAGTAATTAGCCGTGAATATCACGATGATTATATTCGCTGGTCAGCAGATCCTGCTTGGAATGCGCCTAATGGTGGAGAAATGGCGGTTACAATTGCTTATCGTGCCTTGCAGGTAATTGAAGAAATCAAGCAAAATTACACTAGTGGTAATGTGTTAGTGGTTTCACACAAGGCAACTATCAGAATTATTCTGTGTAGTTTACTAGGGGTTGATGTGGGACGCTTCCGTTTTCGTTTGGGATGCCCTGTTGCTTCGGTCAGTATTGTAGAATTTACGTCACATGGCCCGCTATTAAAGGTTTTGGCAGACCATAGTCATTTGGATGAACGGTTGCGAAATTTACCAGGAACGTGAGGAGTCACTGACATTGCATTACTCTCACTAGGGGATCATTTTAGGGATTGAAAGCTACAGGCATTGATTTCATACCTCGCAAGGATGGATTTTGATGCCATTCAATTCGATCAGTATCCAAGTGGAGATTACTAAGGCGGCGCACAATGGTATTAATGGCAATTTGTGCTTCAAGTCTGCCAAGAGATGCACCGAGGCAAAAGTGGGTTCCTTTTCCAAATGCCAAGTGTGGGTTTTCAGGGCGTGTAATGTCTAATTTATCGGGGTCTAAAAATTGCTCATGGTCACGGTTGGCAGCACCAATTACCAGAAATAGGCGTTGCCCTTGGCTAATTTGTTTGCCATCAATTTCGAGATCGGTAACTGCTATGCGGGCCTGACGTTGTACTGGGCTGTCATAGCGCAAAAACTCTTCTACAGTAGTTGTAACTAGCGAGGGGTCATCCTTTAACTTTTGCATTTGACTAGGATTTTTGAGTAAAGCAAGTAAGCCGTTAGCAATCAGGTTGGTGGTAGTTTCATGACCCGCAAAAGTTAAGAAAACGCAATTGGATAAAATTTCGTCGTCATTGAGAGAATTTCCCTTTTCTTGTGCAAAGATGAGGCTACTCATGAGATCATCTTGGGGATTATGACGACGTTCTTCAAGGATGTGGCGGAAGTATTCGGTCATTTCGATAATACTTTGTTGAGCGCTAGTCAAAATTTCTGGCTTCATGCGGAACATACCAAAAAATTTTGCCAAATCGTTAGACCATTTCTTTAACTGTTCCCAGTCTTCGGACTTTGCGCCCAGCATTTGGGCGATGACGATCGCGGGCATTGGGTAAGCTAAATCATGAATAATATTCATGTTACCCCGCTCATAGACACCATCAATTAGTTCGTCTACTAGCGTCTGAATTCGCTCTGCCATGCTGCTAATGATACTAGGAGTGAATGCCTTGTTAAACAACGCACGCAGACGCGTGTGTTCTGGGGGGTCGCAAAATAGAATCCATTTTGATAGAGTTTCCAGAAGGGGAAGTATATTCTGTTGCTCTGATTCTGGTATTTTACTAATAGGCGGACGCTTGGCCGAAATCCGTTTGTCTTGCATAGCTGCGGCAACATCTTTATAGCGCACTAGATACCAGCCCCCAAAAAAATCACTCCAGTAAACAGGATCTTCTAATAAAATACGGCGGTAAGTAGGATAGGGATTGGCCAGTACTTCTGCGGCAGATAGATTGTATCGGTCTTGTTCTAGATTACTGAGTGACGACATGAGTTAGAAGCGATTAAGGACATAACTCAATAATTCTATATCTGGTAGCATCCTAGAGCAAAAGCAACATTCAGGTTGCTTCGTCTGTACTGCGACATACTAGCTCAAATAATTGCAACTGCTTCCCTTACGAAAATACTTGGTATGATTTGGGTTTATGTGGCTTTTGATTTATTACAGATACAGTCATAATTTACTCAAATAAATTTTTATGCAGCCAGTTATTGAAAGCATTGTATTACGTCAAATGGCTTCGGGCGATCGCCTCTACTTACAACTATACAAATTCATCGGCGCTCAACCTGGTAAAAAGGTTTACATTCAATCTAATCTGCATGGTGCAGAAATTGCTGGTAATGCCGTTATTCACCAGCTAATTGAGTTTTTATTAACAATAAATGATTCAGATTTAACTGGAGAAATTTGGCTAGTTCCCGTTTGTAATCCAATGGGGACGAATGAACGCGCTCATCATTTTTCCCCTGGTCGATATTGCGTTTACGAAGCCAAAGACTGGAATCGCATATTTTGGGACTATGAGAAAGAAGCTGATGATTTAGTAGCTTTTACTAAATCTCAACTTCATATCGATCTAGAGGTCGTTCGACAAAATTATCTAACTATAATTCAGCAAAAATTCGCAAAAATTTTAGAAAAGATTAATTCTTCTGGTGGTGTTCCTTACACTGAGCTTTTTGGTTACAAACTACAAAAATTGAGTTTAGATGCAGACTACTTAATTGATTTACATAGTTCTACCAATCAAGCATTAGACTACGTTTATTACTTTCAAAATCGAGAAGACAGTGCCAAATACTTTCTACTCGATTTTGGAATCTTGCTTAATAAATATGATGGTGATGCTTTTGATGAAGCTTTTATCAAACCTTGGTTAGCACTAGAAAATTGTTTTAAAGAGCTTGGTAGAGAAATCAAGTTTGATGTGGAAGCTTGGACATTGGAATTAGGCTCAGGAATGCAAATAAACCCTGATTCAGTCGCTAAAGGGGTACGGGGTATAAAAAACTATTTAGCACAAAAAAGTTTACTGCAAATTCCTGATTTATCAGGTGACACAAAAACCCATGAAATGACTTTTGCATCTAGCAGTAACCGGAAAAAATATTATGCGATCGCAGGTGGTATGATTCAATCCAGAATAGAATTAGGCACTTCAGTAAAAGCTGGAGACAAACTCTATCAAATTCTCAGTTTTAATAAAGAAGGTAAGTTACCGAGTGTAACTGATGTCTGCGCTCAACATGATGGATTAGTTTATGATCTCGCAACTAATCAAGCCGTGAATGAAGGCGAATTTGTGTTGGGAATTGTTAGTTAGTCATTGGTCATTGATCATTGGTTATTTGAAGTGAGGAGTTTTTTAACTCTTAACTCCCCACTCCTAACTTCTAACTCCTAACTCCTAACTAACTTCAGTCTCCCAAATAAATACTCATACCACGAGCAGTTTTAACTAAAGTACCATTGGGATCGACGGCGCTATATTGAGCGATCGCTTCTGTAATTGGTACACTTAATACTTGGCGATTTTGCCATGTCACCATGCGATCGTATTTATCTTCGGCAATTAGATTAACTGCTGCTACGCCAAAGGCGGTTGCAACTAATCTATCTAGTGGTGAAGCAGTTCCACCTCGTTGAATGTGTCCTAAAACGGTAACTCGCGTTTCTACACCGATGTGCTGAATAATTTCATCGGCTAAGTATTCGCCAATTCCACCGTATCGAGATTGACCTAAGCGATTGGTAATCGTCACATTTTCGCCATCTTGAGTGCGAACTGCTTCGGAAACAATAATCAAACAATAGTTTTTGCCTTTCTCTTGGCGTTCTTTGATTTTGTGGCAAATATGCTCAACTGTATAAGGTATTTCGGGAATTAAAATTACATTTGCTCCTCCTGCAATTCCCGCAGCTATTGCTATGTGTCCGGCATCACGACCCATTACTTCCAAAATCATGACTCGGCTATGACTTGCAGCGGTAAAATGTAACCGATCTAGTGCTTCCGTAGCAATATTTACTGCTGTATCAAAACCGATGGCGTGTTCGGTAACGCCAATATCGTTATCAATGGTTTTGGGAATACCTACTAAATTAATACCGCCTTGTTGAGCGAGGCGACGCAAAATTGCCAAGCTACCATCGCCACCAACGCCAATCAAAGCGTCTAAACCTAATTCATGATAACCTGCAATAATTTCTTCGGAGCGATCGCATAAACTTCCATCCGCCATCGGAAAGGCAAAAGGGTCGCCTTTATTGGTCGTCCCCAACATTGTGCCACCCGCAGTTAACAACGAGTCAACTTGGTCAACTTCCAGCTTGGTGAATTGTGGCGGACGCGCCATTAATCCTAGAGTCGCTTGACGGATTCCCAAAACCTCCCAGCCGTAAGTATTTACAGCACAATTTACTACAGCCCTAATCACAGCATTTAAGCCAGAACAATCACCTCCACTTGTCAGAATTCCTATGCGTTTGGGTTGTCCCACATCTTTTATTGACATTTTGATCCAAATGTATATATTAAGTAGTCGATGAAACTTAAGCCAAAGTTAGCAGCAGATTAAACCTAAGCAAAAGTCCTCCCTGTTAATGCCAAAGTAATTTTATGTTTCTTTTGGATCTAAAAACAAAACAAAGTCTAAAAATTCAGCAACCCTTGAGCCAAAAGTCATAATTTATGTGGGTTTAGTATGATTGCCGATGAAATGAGGTAAACTTGGAGTTTAATTTTTTTAATATTCTGACTACTGAATTCTGACTCCTGAATACTACAACTAAGGTTATCTCAGCTGTAAAATATAAGTGTAGAGCCGGTAGTAGATTAAACCTCGGCAAAAGCAATCCCTAAAAATGCCAGGGTAATTTTATGCCTATTTTGTGTCTAAGAACAAACCAAGTTATCCCAGCTATAAAATATGAGGGTGGAGCCAAAGGTGACTAGTATTGAAAATTACAACTTCTCTTATTCAGGAGAAGTAGCAATTCCCCAGGCTCCTCCTGAGTTTAAATCAGGTTTTATCGGCATTGTTGGTCGTCCAAATGTCGGTAAATCTACTTTAATGAATCAGTTAGTAGGACAAAAAATTGCCATTACATCACCAGTAGCACAAACTACACGTAACCGTTTGCGCGGTGTACTAACTACACCAGAAGCGCAGTTAATATTTGTAGATACGCCAGGAATTCATAAGCCCCATCATCAATTGGGCGAAGTATTGGTGCAAAATGCCAAAATTGCCATTGAATCGGTAGATGTTGTGTTATTTGTGGTAGATGGATCTGTGGCTTGTGGATCGGGCGATCGCTACATTGCTGAATTGCTCAGTCGCAGTAAAACACCAGTGATTTTGGGCGCGAACAAAACCGACCAACAACCTGCTGAATCGCAGTTTCTAGATGATAGCTACGCTCAGATGGCCCAGTCTCATGAATGGAAAATTGTGAAATTTTCTGCCAAGACTAGTACAGGATTACCGCAACTTCAAGAATTATTAATTGAACATTTAGAAATTGGGCCATTATATTATCCTCCAGACTTGGTAACTGACCAGCCAGAACGCTTTATTATGGGTGAATTAATCCGAGAACAAATTTTATTATTGACTCGTGAAGAAGTACCCCATTCAGTAGCGATCGCCATTGACCTAGTAGAAGAAACTCCCAGCATTACCCGTGTACTTGCTACCATCAATGTCGAGCGTGATTCCCAAAAAGGCATACTCATCGGCAAAGGTGGAGCAATGCTCAAAGCAATTGGTAGTGAAGCTCGCGAACAAATCCAAAAATTAATCGCTGGCAAAGTTTATCTCGAATTGTTTGTGAAAGTCCAGCCAAAATGGCGACAGTCGCGGATTAGTTTAGCAGAGTTAGGCTATCGCGTGGAAGAATAATAATTGGTCATTTGTCATTAGTCATTAGTCATTGGTAAGCAAAAGACAAAGGACAAATGACAAAGGACAAATTACAAATGACTCTTAACTAATAAAAATGTCTTTAGATACTCACTATCCGTTAAATTTACCCGTCAATGCTCCGCCTTTGCGCGTGTTAATTGTCGAAGACGATCCGATGATGCAACTGGGCTTAGAGCAATCGTTGATGGCTCATCCTCAGTTGGAGATTGTTGGACAAGCAGAAGATGGTTATTTGGGAGTTCAAGCTGCACTGCAACTGAAACCTGATTTGGTGGTTATGGATATTGGGTTGCCGCGATTGGATGGTATTGCCGCAACACAGCAAATTAAGGCGGCGTTGCCAGCAACTCATGTGGTGATGCTGACATCTCATCAAACGGAGACAGAAATTATTGCGGCACTGTCTAGCGGTGCAGATGCGTATTGTATCAAAGGTGCAAGTGTGGAAAGATTGTTAAGTGCGATCGCAGCCGCAGTTGATGGTGCAGCCTATCTCGATCCCCAAATTGCGCGGCGAGTAATTGATAATCTCAAACCGCCTTCACCCACCACTAACACCGCCAACTTATCTGGGCGGGAGTTAGAAGTGTTAAAGCTGATGGTAGACGGGTTGAGTAATCCCGAAATTGCCGAAAAACTCTATCTCAGTCCCAATACCATCAAAACTCATGTTCGAGGAATTATGAATAAATTAGCAGTGGACGATCGCGTGCAAGCAGCAGTTGTGGCACTGCGTTCTGGGTTGGTTTGAGATTAGAAGCAATCCAAATCTTTACTACTGAATATCTGGATCGGCGTGCATAGCGATTCCTACTCTGTATGTAACTTTCAAAATACTAAATGCGAACCTTTGGGTATATTTCTAACTATCCAAATAGTTGTAAAACTTTTAAAGTTAGCTAATTTTTTGTTCCATGCGCTCATTACTATTTCAAAACTTGAAGCTGACTATTTCTACAGCTTTAGGATTTACGATTATGGGCTATATTCTAAGTCTACCTCTGAGTTTACTCGTCAACTCAGAAGCAGCAAGATGGCAACTCAATCTACAACCTAGAGTAAGTATTGAAAACCGAAAGCTTGATGAGCTTGGAAGTTTTCAAGCTAGGGTAGCACTTGGAGGGACAGCGCTCGGAATCTTAGTAGCTCAAACAACTTTTATCGTGTATATATTTGGACTTAGCAATCGTAGCACTAAGCAGTAATATCTTTGACGAGATATATGTAAACACAGCCTTTAGATCGCCTGATACAGTTGTATATTATGGCGATCGCCACACCTTTAGCTTTCAAGTTGGCACACATTTATAACCTAATTTACAATTAGAGGCGTACATATATATATATGTACGCCTCAAGAGCCAATTTATTTGTTGACGATTTTCTGGAAAAATAGTCTACCTCAATGCATTTTAGTTAAAAGAGTTTGAGAATTGATTAGGGTCTATATTAGCAGGAAATAACAAAATCTCCTTGCCTTCTAAACTTGCCTTTTGGTGAAGCAAAATTGCCTTTTCCAAAGAACAATATTTAATTGGAACCCATCTGTCGCTATAAAAGTAGACAGTTACTCGGCTCATTGCATACTCTTTCAACGGCAGTGGAAGAGACCAGGACGAGTCCACAGTTAGAACCTTACCTGTTGAGTCCATGCTTTGAACCTCAGTTATTAAGTATATTTACTTTCACTGATTGGAATGATTTAAAGGAACTATCATAAGTAATAACAATCTGTCTTAAAACTACATCTTTAGATAAAAGTTAAAATAATTAAAACCGATCTCACGCCTTTAGCACTAAATGCGATCGCTACTTCTGGTATCTCATCAGCAGTCGTTACTCAGATCGCCATTATAAGAATAAGTAGGGATTTGATAGAAGAGTGCGATCGCATAACCTAGTTTTTTACAGCTATTTTCAGCAAAATAGCTGTAAGCTTTACGCATCTAACTCTTAATGAATGTCCACTCTAGTACCTTAATCGGCGCTTCTTGTAGTGCTTGAGTTAATTCGGTGCTGGTCTGAAATTTCACCTGGGAGAGGTCGCAGGCTTCGACATTGACCGTGAATTTATTGTCTTGGAAGGGCCAGGGTTTAACAACAACCAAGTTATCACTGCGCTGCATGATGTCATAGCGCTCGCCTTCAGGGCCCTTGCTAATTTCTAAAAACCGCTCATCGTCAGGTAGTTCTTGCTGACAGAGAATAAGCGAAAGGCGATCGCACCATTGCATAAATGCATAGGCTGCATCAACTTCCTCCTTTTTAATGCTCAATTCTTTGCGCCAACGTTGCTGATTTTGAAGTTGCTCGTCTAAAAGTTTGTCTAATTTTGAAGACTTACCCCGGCTTGACTCATTTAAACGGCTGATGTGCATAGAAATTAATAGAGCTACCCATCGTCCACGATAAAGGGCATTCTTTGCCAAATTAGCCAATTTATCAACACCTGCATCTAAATCGGCATTTGTGGAGAGCATGAAGTCCTTTGGCGCACCCGCTTCAGTTAGAATATCTTCTTCCCACTCTTTTTCTAGATCGTCGTGATGAGAAATTGCAGCTATTGTTTCATATAACCTTACTGGCGCATCTTTACGTCGCCATTGTCCCGCTAGTTCAGCTGCTAATAAAGCATGGGCACGATGATAAATGACTTCCCAACCATTTGGCGTAGCGTTGACAATCACAAGTGAATCTCCTGATTCTGAGTTTTGATTTTGAGTTGAATTAATTTCTGAAGTCAGAAATATCGCGGTAGAAATTGAAGTAGGGGCGCAAGTTCTTGTGCCCCGACGACAGGTGCGGTTCAAATACATGAAAACTGCTGTAAATAAAAATCCCGACTTTTTAGAAAAGTCGGGATTTTTTTTGATCGCTAAATGTAGCTCAACAGCCCAACGTTTTTCAAAGAAGGTAGGTATTTGCCTACCAGATTATTGGGAGTTGTTCAGAATCTGCCAAAAACCTCTTTGCTCAAAACCAACCTATATTATGACTGCAAGCTATGCAATTAAGAGTGGCTTTCTAGCGGATTAGCAACGTATTTGAATGTTGGCTCAGAATTCCAAGGGCCACGCTCATCCTTACCATCTCCGTTTGTAGATAGGTTGTAGTAGAGAGCAACAGTTTCATCTGGCTTAATATTGCCAAAGAATGGATCTGTCAACTTACCTAGCGAATCTAGAGCTTTCATAAACATCTGAGTATGAGAAATTTCTCGTGTTAACAGATGGACTAAAGTCTCTTGGGTTCCTTTGTCGGTTGCCAACTTAATCAACTCTTCATAAGTCTGACGAGCGCCAGCTTCGGCTGCAACGTTAGCTCTTAAATCACGTACTACATCTCCACCCTCATTCAAGTAATTTGCAGTCCAGGCATTACCTTGGCTATCTAGAAAATGAGGCCCAATTCCTCGAACTGCAAAAAGAGTACTCTTGTAAGCCTCTGTTTGATCTACATTTTTAGTATGAGCCTCAATGAGTTTACCAACCATTTCTAGATGGCTGAATTCCTCAATCGCAATGTCTTGGAGCATATCTTTAATGCCAGCATTTTCGACATGGAATGATTGAACCCAATATTGAAGCGCTGCACTAAGTTCTCCAGTAGCTCCGCCAAACTGCTCTAAAAGCAACTGAGCAAAACGTGGGTTTGGTTCGCTAACGTTAACTGCATGAATAGGCTCTTTTTTGTGAAAAAACATAGATTTACACTTCCCAAAATTTGGTATTACGGAACGAATCAACTTATCTTTCAGTTTTTTTCCAGATAGAGCTAATTTGATGTTTTATAGCTTCTTAAACTGGTGAACTAGAAGACTGAATAAAATACAGTACTTATCTCAGGGTTGATAACTACCAATCAGCGGTTATACATTGCTGCTTCTTCTGATTAATCCCCACAGATAAATAGCAACAATTGCACCAAGCACAGCCACTAAAATTCCAGGAAGAGTTAAACCAGCGCCAGCCGCAGTAATTTGCAGAGTTCCTGTTCTTAACAAGGTAAACAAAGTTCCACCGACGAAAGCACCAATGATACCCAAAATCATTGTGGAGAGAATTCCGCCGCCTTGAGAACCAGGATAAATAGCTTTAGCGTAGGCGTAAGCCCGCCGTAGGCATCGCACCTGCCAAAAGTCCTAAAACTATCCAAGCAATAATACTCATAACCGCCTCAACAATCTCACTCACTTAATATCTAAGTTATCAACTCTAATTCCAAATTCTTTCTACCAGATGGGGTAAATGCTAAATCCAAAAGTTATACAAAATAATTTATATCCAGATTGTATAGATTGAATGATAATTGGCATATTTTAAATCTTAATACCAAACAAAAGTTTTGGTATATTAAGTTATAATTCATTAAAATATATAGTCACAGACATAATTTTTGTCTGCAAAACTAAATGTTAATTCATTAGTCAATATATTCTATTTTATCTCTACCCTAAGGCATAAAGTTTGTATCTAACTTTTTGGGGATGTATTAAAAATATTTTATATAGTCTTAATAATATCCCCTCCACTTTTATTTTTAAATTAGATTGAGGGGATAATATGTGGTAAAGATTTGCAGAAGCGATATCAAATAGCGCGGGAGAACTTTGTCTCTCGCGTTCTTGTATGAGTATCAAATATGACGGCAATATTTCTTACTAGTAATCTACCGATGTCGGTAATCTGAATCTGATTTTTTGATAAACTGACTAGACCATCAGCTTCTAGTGGTTTTAACGCCTCTAGTTCCTCAGAAAAATATTCGTCAAAGCTGATATGATATTTGTTTTCAATATCTTGCTTATGAAGCTGAAAATGAGACATAATACCCATAATCACATCCCGTCGAATAATATCATTCTGAGTGAGTTTGATACCTTTACTAACAGGTAAACTACCTGCTGCCAGTGTCTGATAATAATCCTTCAACTCCTTGTGGTTTTGAGCATAAGCATCTTCTAACATACTGATGGATGTGGCACCAAAACCAAATAATTCTGTCTCGGAGTGGGTAGTATAGCCCTGAAAATTGCGTTTGAGAGTACCATTACGTTGAGCGATCGCTAGTTCATCATTAGTTTTAGCAAAATGATCCATCCCAATAAATAGATATTGGTTATTCGTCAATTCTTCAATAGTCATTTTCAGAATCTCTAACTTTTCCTCGGCTGGGGGTAGCGCCTCTTGAGGAATATTTTTTTGCGTCGGTTTGAGCCACGGCACATAAGCAAAGTTAAAGACAACAATTCGGTCAGGATCTAACTCAATCGTCTTTTTCAGCGTCTCTTGAAATGTCTCACGTGTTTGATAAGGTAAACCATAAATTAGGTCTACATTCACACTTTCAAACTTAGCTTCTTTGATCCAACTCATGACATCAAAGAGCATTTCTTCAGGCTGGACACGATTGACAGCTACTTGAACTTGACGATTAAAATCCTGGATGCCAAAACTAATGCGGTTAAATCCAATCTTTCTCAGAAAGAAAATGTAGTTTTTATCGATATAGCGGGGATTAATCTCAATTGAGATTTCTGCTTGGGGATCGATGTTAAAATAACGATTGATATTTTTCCATAAAAATTCTATTTGGTGACGCTCCAAATAATTAGGAGTACCACCTCCCCAGTGGATTTGCAGCACTTTTCTATCTGAATCGATTAAAGCTGCGGTGTTTTTAATATCTTGAACCAAAGACTCTACGTAAGGTTTAGCAATATTCTTGTTGTTGGAAATTACTGTATTACAGCCGCAGAAATAGCAAGCGCTTTGGCAAAAAGGGATATGGAAATACAAAGAAAGAGGGGTTTTGCGTTGATTCGAGGCATCGATCGCGGACTTAAAATCAGTTTCAGTGAATGTTTCGCTTAACTCTGTAGCGGGCGGGTAACTGGTATATCTAGGTGCGCGAGTGTCGTACTTTTGAATCAGATCCAGATCAAACTTGACACCAGGTAATAGAAAAACCATTGAGTTGCTTTCCAATGAATGAAGGGAGTAGGTAGAGACGCGATTAATCGCGTCTGTGGGGGGTGGGAAATGACAAATGACCAATACTTCTCTACGAGAGGCTGCGCTCAGTACAAGTGATAAATGACAAATGACAAATGACAAAATTAATTAGCCGCAGCTACTTCAGTGCTACCTGAATTCTGAGAACGAGTGAGGCTATTAAAGAGAACTTGACCGAGTGCTTTAATTAAACTTCCCTCTAACTCTTGAGCCATCTTTAAATTGAACCCAAAAGCATTATTAGCTTCTGCAACAATCCGTTCTGCTGTTATATCATCAACGGGCAATGCATTTAATGCCTGACGATACTTATCCTTAAATGCCTTTTTGTCAGGAATTTGCTCAAAGTTATAAAAGGATGTGCCTTCATAGCCAGAAAGCTTTAGGGCTGACTGAGCAACTTTTTGTAGCATTTGACCCCCAGAAAGATCGCCCATGTAGCGAGTGTAGGCATGACCTAGCAATAAGGCTGGTTCACTAGCAGAAATTTCCCGAATGCGCTCAATGTAGCTCTGGGCAGCAGGTGAGGCTGTAACTTGCTCTCTCCAATTATCCCCATAATAGAACACCATGTCTTTTTCGAGTGAGGATTGGCGATTAAGTTCAGGAAAGTAAACTGCACTAATCACAGGATGCTCTACATGGCTCTCTAATGCCGCTTCTAGTTCGCTGTAGACGTAATACAAGTTGCTTAAGAATTTAGCGAAGCAGTCTTTATCTACAACTCCTTGCAAAAAACATTTCATGAATGCCACATTTTCCGCTGATGTGTGGGCTTGTTGAGTTCCAGAGCGGAGTTGGATGGCTAGATTGCTACTCATTGTTGCTTCCTTCATATTCAAGCGCAAGGTTTCTTGGCAGTCACCGACTCACGATGCCTACCACGACCAGCTAAAAAATTGTTATTCTAGGTTTAGAAAGGATCTGCATCACTACTATCTGGCAAATACAACTGCCGATGCAAATCCCAGCTATTTTTATTTCTCCTAAGATTATTTAACTATTCATTCATATATAGCTATTAAGATATTCATATTTATTTATGTTTTTCTGATGCTCATGTTCAGGCACATCCTAGTTGACTAGTAACAAAAATGGTTGTGAGATAGGCATTTAAACTCTTCTGAAACGATGGATGATAAGCGTTTAACTCGTGACTTATGGTCATGAGTGTGCAGCTTGCAGAAATAAAACTTGATATAACTGGTAACTACCGCTCTTCTATGACTCTGGAAAGAGAATAATCCAAGCGATTAGAAATCGCCGCTACACAAACAAAGTCCGCCTGCGCAGACTAACGCCAAAATAGTGTTTCAAATTTAATCTCACGAGAGTAATAAAAGAGCGCTACATACATCTGCTCGCCATCACATTAATCGTATCTCAGTGTTGGTTAACTGTAATTAAATAGTATTTGATACTAGTTGATTGCGTATTTTAGTGCTATTGAAGGAAAAATTTAACTTAATCTTATCCTTGTTTTGATTTGTTCTTAGTTGTACTAAAACTTTTCATACAATATATTCTATTTAATTAGGATTAAATCTTCTATAAAAATCCAATTTAATTTTTGAAAAGCTTGCTGTAGCTTTCAGCGATATAAATCAGAGCTTCAGTATACTTAAGAAGATTAATACCGGATTCTTAAGAGTTCTATGTGATATTCTCAAAACAGATTTAAGGATTCAGCTGACCGTTTGGTATAATCCTCACTAAATCAGGATAAACTCTATGTATATATTCCAGATCAGTGCATACACTCAAACGGGCGAATCCATTGGTCTGGTGGGTTCTACTCCAGAGTTGGGATTGTGGGATATTAGTAAATGTGTTCATCTGCGCACAAGTAGCGATCGCTATCCTTTATGGTGGACAAATATTGACATTCAAGAGTCAGGCGATGGACAGAGAGTTGAATACAAGTATGTGCGTCTGGATGCAAACGGCAACGCAACATGGGAGAGCTTACTAGATACAAACCGCTGGATTCAAATTGACTCTAACGATGATGCCAGCAAAATTATTGTGGATGATGGCGCATTCAGTTATTTACAACCTTACCCTTTTGGATACATTGAGAAGCCTGCTGTTAAAAGACCCCTTGATGAAGAGTCTGAAGGTTTAAAAATCGTAGTCATTGGTAGTTCCGTCGCATTAGGTCATAAAGCTTGGTTTTTGAAAGGTTGGGTCTGGCTGTTGGCACAGGCTTTACAGCAAAAATATGGTCATAAACTCGTGAATGTATCGGAGGTGGGAGCGAATGTCAGCAGAACGATCGCTAGATTCCCCTGGTTTGTCACCCCAGAAAAACCGGATATCGTCATCATTGCCCTATCTCTGGGTAACGAAGGGTTAGCCTACTGTCCCCTTCACGAACGGCGGGCGGTACAACGGCGGTTTGAAAGTGGCTTGCAGCAGCTTGTGAAAATGACGCGCGACATCGGAGCAATCCCGATTTTAGGCGGAGTCTATCCCAACGGTGATTATTCCCTGGAACATTACTCGCTGATCCGAGACACACACAAACGAATGCTCAGTTGGGGCGTGACTGTATTGGATTGGTTGGCAGCTGTAGATGATGGACAAGGACGATGGAAAGCGGGGACATCCTTCGATCCGGCTCACCCGAATACAGTTGGTCATAGCCTTATGTATCAGCAGATCGACCACCATTTATTCGATATCAACAAAGACGCATTAGCAAAAGAAAAACAACGCTTCCGGCAACCGAATGAATTCCCCATCTACTTTGATAATGGGGGCTTTCATGTCTCTGTGTGTATGGAAGAGAAGCGTTTACGGATCGTT
Organism: Nostoc sp.; assembly: GCF_036917355.1. Taxonomy (GTDB): domain Bacteria; phylum Cyanobacteriota; class Cyanobacteriia; order Cyanobacteriales; family Nostocaceae; genus Nostoc. Next base: position 9,368 of record NZ_JBALDP010000010.1, on the reverse strand, counting down.
AATTCATCGGAATACAGCTACACGATCGCTCCCTATTGGCAAGAACTACAAACCGCACTGCAAAGTAAGGCTGGATTGATACCGGGTATTTACATTGCGAAGTCTGTCAAGCCGGGGACGCTCCCTTTCTTGGCTGTAGAGGATGGCGCGATCGCAACTACAATAAACATCCCCCCAAATACCGATTTAGAATATAGCGCCGCCTTCAATCTTTTTTCGCCGAACAACGTTTTATTCTATGACGGGCATTTGGGGATTTTGCAAGCGGATGAACGCCACCTCTGGATAATCAACGAATCAGACAGCGAGTACAACATCCAGCCGATGTGGACGGAAGTTTGTAACGCACTTAAAGCCATGCCATCGGGTGTTTATGAAGATCCGCTTTATCCCGATGTCCCCTTTCGCACGATGATGATTGGTAAAGATGGGTTAGAAAGCCGGGTGAAAGCACCACCTAAGTCTGCGGTGTTGTTCCAATATAAATGTGAGTTATCGGATATCAGCCGTGTAGCGATTCTTCCCCTTGGCGATCGCTGTGCCATCCGTATGATATTGTATAAAATGGAATATGATGGCCCCGCCTTTCCCTTCGATCTAACGCGCACCACTAATATTGCAGATGTTGCGGATGCGATCGAACACGGTTTTGATGATATGTGGAATCCTGCCTTTCTACACTACAGCCCCGATGAAGAGAGAATTTACCATAGTAAGTGGTCGGGTTTATCCTTTGCCCATGAAGTCGAGGAGACAGACGACCCAGCGAACGATATGTTTCCCGTCCATGAACGGATGCGCGTTCGCTACACAGCACGCTCTGAAAGGTTTTGGTATGCACTGCGGCATTGCGACAAAGTGCTTTTTGTTCGCACAGGAATTAGCGATCGCGGTGGTGTAATTGATCTGGTCAAGAAGCTAGAAAAACAATGCCAGGGGAAGCCATTTCATTTGTTGCTTCTTTCTCCTGAAAGCAGTGATGAGTTTTTAGACCTTCCCAATGTGCTGCATTACAATGTCGAGTTTAATCCCGATCGCATGTATGACGATTTGGGGCACTGGATGTACTGCACAGAGGTGATGCGAGGAATTCTGGAATCCCTTGGGGTATCTAGCAAAAACCTTTTTTGGTGTCCGCCCAAAATACCGAAGGGGTGAGAAACTGGGTAGAGGCGATGCCTGCGGCGGGCTACGCCAACGCATTTGCTATTTTGGCGAACTCATTTGTTATTTCGGCAAACTCATTTGTTATTTCGGCGTTCGCATTTGCTATTTCGGCGTTCGCATTTGCTATTTCGGCGTTCGCATTTGTTATTTCGGCGTTCGCATTTGCTATTTCGGCGAACTCATTTGCTATTTCAGCCAATACGGTTCAGTTAAGGCTAAAACTCTGTTATCCAAGTCTATTTTTTAACGAACCGCCAAGGCGCAGAGGACGCAGAGAGAAGAAAGAGAAGGAAAAAATTGCTTAACTGAACTGTATTGGGTTATAACGATGAAGTTTAATTGCTGCCATTCCTCAATAGCCTAATGGATGGCGGAAATCACCAACCACTTTATCAAGTTCTTGAGCGATCGCTAGCAATTCCATCTCGCGCCATCGCTTGCCAATAATTTGTATTCCAATCGGTAAGCCATTATGAGTTTGCCCTATAGGAATCACCACCGCAGGATGACCACTGAGATTAAATGGCATAGTGTAAGCACCGTTTGCCACCGCATAAGGATAGGATTTGCCCTCAATATCAATGGCGCTCCAAGCCGGACAATGGGTAAATGCAGGGGTTGCTGTTACAGGAGTGAGCCATACATCCCACGCTTCTAAAGCTTCATCCATTTGGGAAATGAAGCGATCGCGCTCGGTGAGTGTCTCGAAATATCCTTTTAAGCTGGGATTCAAAATTTCTGGCAGAAAGCTGCTGAAATTCCCCAATTTTCGGAGTTTTTTATCGCCTTGAGTTGCCGTGCGAAAGAGTAACTCTAAGCTGCGTAGCACATTATAGCGATCCTTGGGTTGGGCGTAGTTGTTAATATATGCTTCCATTCGCCCGCAGAGGTTCCACACTGTCGATAAATTAAAGTCTTTGGGAAGCCAGCGTTCAACATAAGTACCTGCTTGAGCGAGTTTTTGCACGACTGTTTGTATTGCGCCTCGAATTTCCGCAGCAACGGGAACCTCCACCCATTCATCAATCCAAGCAATTTTAAGATCCTGCAAAGACTTGCCTGATGGAGTATCAAGGGGAATTGGTGGCACATCTGGGCGACGCAAATCCGCACCAGCGATGAGTGAGAAACAAAGGCGAATATCTTCGAGCGATCGCGCAAAACAGCCAATAGTCAACATTTGTCGCAAGCATAGCGGCATTCCCGGTACTTCAGGGATACTTCCGGCGGTGGAAATACGGCGATCTGTTGGCTTTAAACCATACACGCCGCAGAAAGTTGCAGGCTGGCGCACAGAACCAGCAAGATCGTTACCTATATCTAATGGTGAAAGTCCGGCTGCAACAGCAGCAGCACTACCTCCAGAACTGCCACCTGCTGTATAGTCAAGATTCCAGGGATTATTTACCCGTGGAAACAGAGAATTTGTACTTTGATAATCACCAGCCAGTTCTGCCATGTTCGTTTTTCCGAAGATAACGGCTCCTGCTGCTCGCAACCTTGCGACAACGGTGGCATCCTGTTGAGGAATGTAGTCCTTGAGAGGAATGTAACCTGCTGTGGTACGTAGTCCTACTGTTTCAAAGATATCTTTGATTGCGATCGGGACACCGTGCAGAGCGCCCCAGTGTTCTCCTCTAGCTATAGCTTCATCTGCAAGCTTTGCTCTGGTACGAGCATTGTCTTCGTCTAAGGTGCAAATTGCATTCAGCTTTGAGTTGTGTTTAGAAATCTGCGCCAAGTAAGCATCGAATACTTCGACAGCAGAGACTTGGCGATCGCGAATCATCTGAGCAAGTTGATGAGCGGGTAGAAAAACTAAGTCACTCATAGGTCGATTTAACCTCATTGTTCAGATTCTAAGGCTTGATAAAAATATAGGAAAGAAAAAAGTAAGAACGCTGGGTGTAAACACCCGTAAAACTGCCTAAACACAGGCTTTAGGCGAACTAATGCTGTTCAGCTTCCTTCCGAGAGAATAGTTTTTATAATCTTTCCCTTCAGAGAGAGCAAAAAAATTTTTTGTACAGTTATTCAGATTTATAAGCCTAACAAGCATCTAGCTCAACGTAGTCTTTGACCACGCATGACTACCCCCTTACTATCTGTATCATAGATGTCACCGATGGTTCAACTCCGTAATTCGATACTTTCAGGATTTTGATAGGGATAAGATGATAACTAAACAACAGAGATATTTCATTCGGCAATGAGCTTGGGTTTAAAACGCTATCAATGTCTAGCTTTTGCTCGTAGAGTTTAACAGGTTTTTGAGAAGGATTAACATAAGCATATAAAGAAATTTTGTGGAGTCCACACTCATACATAAAATCTAAAGTATCAGGATGAAAAACGTAGTACTTAACAACACTTTCACCAGGCTTGAGAGATATAATTTCAGGTATTTCTACCTGATTATAATTAAATGGTTGACCAACAAGGATGCTTTGTTTCCAAGCATAAAACCTTTCAATTTTATGAGTTGAAAGATTTGTAAGTTCAATGTAAAAAGCATCAATAACTCCAGTTCTACTACCAATGTTTATAATCGCAATCGGAAAATTGATAAGTAAGGTGTGATTTGGTAAACGCCCAAAAGTTATCCATCTTAGTGGAGGACTAACGAACTTTGCACCACGCCAAATATTCCAATAAGCAGTAAAAAGTGAAATTAAAAGGGACGTAGCCGCTATAAAGTCTTTGGCTTCTATCTTTGGCAAAACGATATTCGGTAGAGATAGATAAAACATGACGTTAGTTATAAATTTCATCTAACTACAAACCGTATTGAATGAATTCCTGACACTACTATCAACTTTAAAGCATTACTTTGCCTTTAATGTGATGGCTTGGATACTAAATACCTACCGACAAGATTACATTCCGGAACAATCTTAGCTACTGGCGGTTCACTTAATTTTAAAGACTTATACCATTTCTTTGTGAGGCTGCGCCAAACCCTTTTAACTTCTTTCTTTACTTTGTGTCCTTTGCGTCCTTTGCGGTTCGTTTTCCTTTCTTGTACTTAAACATGGTTTAGCGCATCTTCATACAGAATTGGTATTACAAGCTTTAAAACTCCACGTCTAATTGGGTGTTAGCGATCGCTATTATTTAAATAGCTCAACCACTGTCGGTTTAGTCACTTTCCCCATCGCGTTGCGCGGTAATTCTTCAACTATCAAAATTTGGGTTGGCACTTTATAAACAGCCAATCGTTCTTTTGCCCAACTCCTGAAAGCTTGTAATGTAAAAGGTTGTGAGCTTTGCAATACTAACGCGGCACACACCCGTTCACCCCACTCTAAATCAGCAACCCCAACCACTGCACATTCCTGAATATCTGGATGCGATCGCAATACTTCTTCAATTTCTAAAGCTGAAACTTTATACCCTCCGGTTTTGATAATATCCACACTCATTCGTCCCAGAATTCGGTAGTTGTCATTCTCAATTACGGCGGTGTCTCCAGTACGGAACCAGCCATCTTGGAAGGCTTTGGCGGTTGCTTCGGGGTTTCGCCAATATTCTAAAAACACTCCAGGGCCTTTAACTTGGATCTCTCCTGGTGTTCCGGCTGGAACTAACTCTCCGTTCTCATCTACTAATCTCACTTCAACTTGAGGCAGAGGCTTCCCCACATATCCAGATAATCGTTCACCGTGTAAAGGGTTTGATAACGCCATGCCAATTTCAGTCATGCCATAGCGCTCAAGCAGAAAATGGCCGCTGATAGTTTGCCACTTTTCTAAAACTTGAACTGGTAATGCTGCCGAACCAGAAACCATCAGGCGCATCTTAGTACAGCCTTCTGACATGATTTTTTGGCGTTCCTTAGAGGCAGTTTCCCAAGCCGCAATTAGCTTTACATAAATTGTTGGTACTGCCATAAATAAAGTTAAGTCACCGTCACAAATTCGCTTCCAAACGGTTTCGGCATCAAACTTGCTCAAGATATGGCACTCTGCCCCAGCCCATAAAGCACAAGTCAGTACGTTAATAATTCCATGAATATGATGTAGTGGCAGGATATGTAAAATGCAATCTTTAGATGTCCATTCCCAAGCGGTGTTTAAGCTAGTTACTTGCGCTTGAATATTTTGGTGAGTTGTAACTACACCCTTGGGTTTACCTGTTGTACCGCTAGTGTAGAGAATTAAGGCGCGTCTCGTGATATCTATCTCTGGAAGGCGACTAATATTATGTGGGAGCGTTTCTGAGGTGAGGATAAATCGTAAATTGTGTTCTTGGGCGAGCGATGCCTGCGGCGGTAAACTACGCAGTATATCCTCAAAATTAGGATGAGCAATAATAATCGATGCTCCAGAATTGGTAATTACATACTCCAATTCTGGGCGTGGATGGGAAACACACAGAGGTACAGCTATGCCACCAGCCCGCCAAATTCCCCATTGAGTGGCTACATACTCAAACCCAGGCGGAATGAGAAAGGCAACTCGCTGCTCTTGTAAATCTTCTGTGTTTTGAAGAAGACTTGTTGCTATTTGACTGGAAGTGTGTAGCAAATCCCGATAGGTAAACGCTCCGTCTGTTGTCACAATTGCTATTTTTTCGTTATGTTCTTCAGCACGAATAATTAATGGTAAATTCACGTTTGTTTGCCGATTTAGGGTTGATTCAGTCTACTTACAGAAAATATATATAATAGTAATCCTATTTGATTTGCTTTCCACTGACAGGCTCAGATCCCCGACTTCTTGAAGAAGTCGGGGATCTTTTTATTCGTAACTTTATAGATATTACAACCAACGTTGTTTTTTAGCATAAACAATACTGCCAATTACAATTAATGCCATCATACAGATTACTACAGGGTAAGCCCAAGGTTGTTCTAATTCCGGCATATATTTGAAGTTCATACCATAGAAACCAGACATAAAAGTGATTGGTAAAAATATTGTCGAGAGGATAGTCAAGCGATTAATTCGTTCGCCTGTTTTACTAGCAATATTATCGCGTTGAATTTCCATCAATTCTGACATCCAAGCTCTTATAGCTTGATATTCTTGCCAGAGTTTATCAACGTGATGAACCAATTCTTGATTGAATAGTTCTTTTACTGGCTGTCCGATCCATTGGAAATCTTCATTATCCATAATCGCCATAAGTAACTTGATGCTTTGAAAATTACGGCGTCCAGAACGAGTAGATTGCCTCATTGTGGCAATTTTTTGGTACGTTGATTCATCACCAGAATTGTCTAAAACTTCATCTTCTAAATCATCAAGTTTTCTCGAAATATAGGTAAATACAGTTTCGTAATTATTCAAAATATCTTTAAATATGAGATAAAAAAGATAGTCAATTCCCAATTTTTGAATATCAAGAGTTCGTTTTTGGAGATTATTAGCTAAAATACTTAAAATTTTGAGTTCAGTGATTTCAAAAGTTATGATAAAATTATTTCCAACCACAATGTTGCCACGCACAACCTCAAACTCATTATTTTTTATTTGAGAACTTAGGATTTCATAGCTATCAAATAAACAATCTTCTACGTCTTCATCAATTCCTACAGGGGAATGGTTGAAAATCATGTTAACACGAGATGGATTGAGTCCAAAGTGCTTGATAATTCTGGCTGTTCCAGTGCGATCGCGGAAGTGAATACAACGCAACCAAATATTGTGAGAACCATCAATTCTTTTCAGTACTGTATCGACATCTCTATGGGTAAATATTTCCAGGTTATCTGGATAAAAAGTCAGGAGAATTAGCATATAGCAATCCTAATTGAGTCGTAATAAAATACTGTGACTCATGGTAATTAATCAGGACTTGAGTCCTTATTTTCTAAGCACTAAAGTGCTTACTACGAACCATCAAAACTAGTTTGATAAAGTACTAGTCGTAAATTTGTAAAGTAAAACACATTTAAATAGCACAATCACTCTCTAAGAGTTTTGACTGTTGATAGCCAACACTATATTGAGTGGTAACTCAATTTTTTTCTATTTTCCCAGATTTAGGGCGTGTAGTTGGCGCTGGCGCTGAATTATTTTGCAGAATTGCAATTTCCCGCCGTGCATCTTGATAACTATCTTGTTCCCCTTGCTGTTGGAATAGTTTTGCAGCTTTTTTGAAGTCTGCGATCGCACCCAGTTTATTTTTCTGCTTGGTGCGAATCACGCCCCGGTTATAATAGGCTAAGGCGTTGTTAGCATTAATTGCGATCGCTCGTGAATAATCCTGATTTGCAGCTTTTTTATTTCCCAGTTCGAGATAGGCGTTACCACGGTTGTTGTAAGCTGCTACATTATTAGTATCTAGTTTTAGTGCTGCGGTGTAATCTTCAATAGCGCCTTTATAATCTCCAAAAGAAAAGCGGTGAATACCTCTGTGAATATAAGCTGCAATAAATTTAGGATCGATCTGTAAAATAGTATTGTAATCTTCAGTAGCTTCTACTTGATTTCCCAAATCGCTGTAAAGATCGCCACGATTCAGATAAGCTTCTATGTATTTGGGATTGATGTTGATTGCATCTGTATAATCTTTAATTGCTTCATCTTTTTGTTTATTAATAGATTGAGTTAAACCTCTTTGATAATAAGCTTTGGCATCACTAGGATTAATCTTAATTACTTTATCAAAATCTTGGATTGCTTCAAGTCTTTGTTTGAGACGACGGCGAAAGATACCTCGTTGCAAGTAAGCTTCGGTATATTGAGGTTTAAGAGCGATCGCTTTGCTAAAATCTTCAATTGCACCTTTATTATCCTTCGATTGAACGCGAGCTAATCCTCGTCCATAGTAAGCATAAGCGTCTTTAGAATTTAACTTAATTGCTTGAGTATAATCTGCGATCGCTTCTTTGTATTTGCCTAATGCCGAAAAAGCAAATCCTCGGTCAAAATAGGCATTAGCATCTTGAGGATTAAGTACAATAGCTTGACTAGAATCTGCTTGTGCTTGCTCGTAGTCTCCTAATCGATAATAAGCATCACCACGCCGATTATAAGCCAAAGCGTTTTGCGGATCTAATTTAATAGCTTGATTGAAATCTTCAACTGCTCCTTCATAGTTTCCTGACTCATATTTATTTACTCCCTCTTGGTATAATGTCTTTTGAGCATCACTCACAAGTTTTGGCGATCTCAATTGCCATGCTGCAACACTAAGGGTAATACATCCAGCTATCCCTGCTAGAACTAGTAATAATTTTTTCTGATGCTGTTTTTGTCGCTCGTCATCAACATTTATTAACTTTTTCAGGTCGTCTAAGACTTCCGTTGCATACTGGTAGCGCTTACGATAATCAAAACGCACCATTTTATTAATAATTTTTGCTAATTTTCTGTTAACTTTGAGATTTTTATCGCGCCAAACTATTTCACCCGTCAGCTTATTTTTCTGACTTCGCAAATTAGATATTTCCTTTGTAGGTAAACCTTTCAGGGCTGCGATCGCAACGATACCTAAAGCATATATATCACTATTGTATTTGAGGTTGCCGTTAATTTGCTCTATAGGCATATACTCCGAATTGCCAACAGTATTATCGATCGCTTCATTAAAAGTACCCAAATTAACCAAAACTAACTTTTTATCTGATTCCCGGCGAATAATATTTGCTGGTGTAATATTCCGATGAATTATGCCATAGCTATGTACAACGACCAAAGTTTCTAATATCTCTGACAAAAGACTAATTACTTGGTCTTCCTTGAGAAGTTGTCCCTGGATAATTTCGTCAGTTAAAGAATTACCAGGTATGAATTCTTGGACTAGATAAAATTCTTCATTTTCTTCAAAAGAACCAATGAGCTTTTGAATTTTATCATGTTCTTGTCCTAGCTTTTCTAAAGTTGCTGCCTTATTCGTAAATAAGCGGCGTAGGATTGTTAAAGCTTGAGGATTGCTATTAGGAAGAGATAACTGCTTTACTACAAATTCTTCACCATTAAGATTAACATCTTCAACTAGATAGGTTTTCTCTTTTTCCCCATCATTGAGAACTTTTAGTATTTGATAATGTCCATTTAGTAAATGACTATTCATCTATATAAAATTATAGTCTGATAAATTGTTCGATTATAGCTTACGTGTTATTACTAGTGATTTTAAAATATAAATATTTATTTATTAACGGGACTTAGACAAAAATTAAGCCCAAATAAAGCCCAAACTAGCTTTATGAGCAGCAAATACGTCACGGTTGAAGGTCAACCAGTCAAAAA
>NZ_JBALDP010000009.1:0-185893 GCF_036917355.1 Nostoc sp. | reverse complement strand
ATCTCCGCGTCTAAATTTTGATTGATGATGTATCAAAAAAATGCCTCACATCAGGTCGTGTAAATTTATTTTTTACTGCTTGTGAGAAATCCGGGAAATGCTCGAATATATAGAAGAATACCGAGGCAAATTAGATGAAAAAAGGGAGTTAAGGTAAATTTAGATGTGAATAATTTAAGAATACTAGATACGGATCACCTATCTTTGCTCTAAAGGGGTAATTCATCTATTAGAAAGCGATTAAATACATTTAACCTTCAAGATATTGCCATAACTATTGTAACGGCTACCGAACAAATACGGGGAAGAATGAATACTATTAATAGGGCTGATTCATCAGATGAATTAGTTTTAGCTTATGCTAGATTATAAGATACCTTAGAAGATTTAAATAGTATTAATGTCTTGGAATTTAGCGAAGATGCTTGCAAGATTTATGCGGAATTAGTTAGGCAGAAAATTCGCGTTGGCACACAAGATTGACGTATTGCTGCAATTACGCTGTCAGTGAATCGGATTTTAGTTACTCGCAACTGGCAAGATTTTGAAAAAGTTCCTAATTTGCGTTTAGAAGATTGGACTATATCTTAATTTTGTGCGATCGCTAGGATTTGACGAGTATGCTATTAATTGTTACGAAGACTTGATTCGTCAAAGAATCCGCATTGGTACACAAGATTTGCAAATTGCTGCAATTACGTTGTCGATGAATAGTATTTTAGTAACCCGAAACCGGAAGTATTTTGAGAAAGTTCCTAATTTGCATTTAGAAGATTGGACTATATATTAATTTTTTTCAAGCCTAAATTGACCGAAATATTATAATCAATATAAAAATTTAAAGCTCAAGATGTTGTGAATTAAGCTGTGATAACTACCCCACAAACAACTGCACATTCCACAACAAATATATTAACCAAGGATGATTTAGATGAAATTTTAATTATGTTTTTATTTGTTTAGCTACATCTAATATTTCTTTAAGTGTAAAGTAAATATAGTAAAATACTGGGATTCTATTAATTTCTATAATACCGTATTTTCGACTTTTTATGTCTTTAGAAGATAGTTTCTGTTCATACCCACGGTAATTTTGCCAGTTCCCGGACTCCCGAAGAGGATTTTATGAATGGGTTTATTCATTATTGCTGACATTTCAGAAGTAACCAGTTGTTAATGCTGGATATAAAATTTATACAACAAACCAGTTTAACTCAACTTCCTGCAAACGGGTGGTAAAACTTCTTGGCTGTGAGCAACAAATATTCGATAAACTCAGAATTGCCCCAAGATTTACTTACCATGTCCGATTCCCAAACTGTTAGTGCTGCTGTTGCCAAACTCTACAATACCTACCCCTTTCCGCCGGAAGCCCTGTTGGATGAACCACCTCCGGGCTACAACTGGCGCTGGAATTGGCTAGCTGCTCATAACTTCTGCACCGGTCAAAAACCCCAAAGGCAAGATATTCGGATTTTAGATGCAGGTTGCGGTACTGGTGTGGGTACAGAGTACTTGGTTCACCTCAATCCCCAAGCTGCTGTTGTGGGAATTGACCTCAGTACTGGTGCTTTAGCTGTAGCCAAAGAACGTTGTCAGCGTTCTGGAGCTAACCGCGTTGAATTTCATCACCTCAGCTTGTTTGATGTGGAACAGTTACCGGGTGAGTTTGATTTAATTAACTGTGTTGGCGTTTTGCATCATACCCCCGATCCCATTCGCGGGATTCAAGCTTTGGCGAAGAAGTTAGCTCCAGGCGGCTTGATGCACATTTTTGTGTACGGGGAGTTGGGACGTTGGGAAATTCAACTCATGCAAAAAGCGATCGCACTTCTTCAAGGTGACAAAAAAGGCGACTACCGCAATGGTGTCCAAGTCGGGCGACAAATATTTGCTTCTTTACCAGAAAATAACCGAATTGTCAAATACGATAAACAACGTTGGTCGCTAGAAAACAACAAGGATGAATACTTTGCTGATATGTACGTTCATCCTCAAGAAATTGACTACAACATTGAAACGCTGTTTGAATTAATTGATGCTTCGGGATTGGAATTTATTGGTTTCTCGAATCCGAGTTTCTGGAATTTAGAGAGACTTTTAGGCAAAGCACCAGAGTTAGTGGAACGGGCAAAAGAATTGAGCGATCGCCAGCTTTATCGCCTGATAGAATTATTAGACCCAGAAGTAACTCATTACGAGTTTTTCCTCGGTCGTCCTCCCTTAATTAAAGCTGACTGGTCAGATGATAACGCTCTACTAGCAGCGATTCCCGAACTGAATCCTTGTCTTGAAGGATTTCCCAGTCAATGTTTCTTTAATTACGATTACCAAATTGTGAATTTATCTGTAGCAGAGTTTGAGTTTATGCAAAGATGCGATCAAAATTCCACAGTTGCAGAGATATTGACAAATGTAGAACTGGGATTGGATGAGGTAAGAAGCCTTTTGCAACAGCAGTTGATTTTATTGACACCTGCTTAGGGAATTCAAGTAAAAAATATCTAATTATTTATTGTGGGATGGGCCTTTCGGTTATCCCACAATTAGATATTTATCCTACAACAGCCGAACTTGCTACTTTCTCCTGTCTTTGGGAAGGCGGACGCATTCCCAAACCAAGTAAATTCAGCATTTCTCGGTCAGTATCGTAATCTGGACAGGGAGTTGTCACCGTCAACATTTTGTTGTCGTCGCTGGAAAAGATAGAATTGGCTCCTGCCATAAAGCAAAAAGCTTGCTCAACTTGAGAAAGTCTCGCCCTCCCCGCACTAAGACGCACATCGGAAGCTGGCATTAAAATTCTGGCTGTGGCAATCATCCGCACAATGTCCCAAATGGGGACATCAGGCTGATTTTCTAAGGGTGTGCCTGGTACTTGTGAAAGAATATTAATTGGCACAGACTCTGGATGTGGATGTAAGTTTGCCAGAGTTTGTAACATTCCAACCCGGTCATCTACAGTTTCGCCTAAGCCCAGGATACCGCCGGAACAGACAGTGACATTTGTCTGACGGACATTCTCAATTGTGTTCAAGCGATCGCTATATGTTCTCGTGGTAATAATTGTGCTGTAATATTCCTGCGAGGTATCTAAGTTATGGTTGTAGGCATAAAGTCCTGCTTCTTCCAATTTCCTGGCTTGATTTGCCGTCAACATACCCAGAGTGCAGCACACTTCTAAACCCATTGCAGTCACATCCTTGACCATTTCCAGGACTTCCTCAAATTGTGAGTTATCCCGCACTTCGCGCCAAGCTGCACCCATGCAAATGCGACTAACACCAGTTTCTTTAGCTTTTTGGGCGATGTTAACTACCGTTTCCTTTTCTAGGAGTGCTTGCGCCTTTACCTCTGTTTTATAGCGGGAAGATTGGGCGCAGTAACTACAATCTTCTGGACAACCTCCCGTTTTGATAGATATAAGCTTGCAAACTTGTATTTTTGTTGGGTCATGATATTGGCGATGCACGCTAGCAGCTTGATAAATCAGCTCTAGCAATGGCGTATTGTAAATCGCCCGAATCTCTAATTCCTGCCAATCGTAGCGTATTCCCACCACATCACTATCCTTCTTGTAGACTGGGTTAAATCTTGAGCTGTCTTTTGCTTAAATCTGCTGCGGTACAGCCTTTGGGCAAAGCTATTTTATCGAAGTTATACCCTGGACTGTGCTTTATCACCCATTGGCTCTCAATCCTTCCGCTCTAGATATTAGACATCAGCTTATCAAGATTTTGGTTGAATGGCAGATTAAGAGCAAAAATACTCACCCCATCTTTGTGTAAAGGGCATTGGGCATACATAATATCTTTTGTCATGCTGGTCAAGAGTTCAAAGTCTATATAAAATCAGTTAATTGACCCCTGACTATTAACAAATTTTATGAAAAACTATGAAACTTGCGTAAGCGCTGATAATGAGACAGCTAATCTAACTGCTGCTAAACCGCAGATTATGAGAGAATTTATAAAATTTAGAGAATATTCTGAGAAGTCCTGTCGATTAAGTAATTTATGATATCAGAACTGCCAATAATTGCAAGCGATCGCCTGTTATTACGAGCAGCGATCCATGAAGATATACCCCAAATTCTTAAATACTTTATTGATAACAAAACTTATCTCACTCCATTTTACCCTCTTTGGGCTGATGGTTTTTTCACTGAAGAATATTGGCAATATCAAATAGAAAATAGTTTTCTAGAATTTATTAATGGGCAATCATTAAAACTATTTGTTTTTACCAAAAGAAATCCCACTGTAGTTATTGGAACGGTCAATTTTAGTAATTTTGTCCGAGGAGCCGCTCATTTTTGCTACGTGGGATATAGCCTTGCTGAAAATAAACAAGGTAAAGGATATATGACAGAGGGTTTAAAATCTGCAACTCAATATCTATTTGAAGAGTTAAATTTTCACCGAGTTATGGCTAACTATATGCCTCACAATCGGCGCAGTGGTAATGTACTCAAAAGGCTCGGTTTTGTTGTTGAAGGATACGCTAGAGACTATTTGTTAATTAATGGACAATGGGAAGATCATATTTTGACAAGTCTTACAAATCCTTATTGGAAAGAACCTAAAATTTAAAATAGCTGAGGATTGTTGTCAATATAATTTATTTTGTTTATCTATTAAAACTGCTTTTAAATCAGTTTATTTATAATTCATAATTATCGACCTTGTTTAGTCAATCTATACAAGTAAATTATTCTTAAATTGTACTCCAATACTCATTTGTAATTTTTGAGTAATCCCCATCTTGCAGCTATTCGCAATACCATCATATTTATATGAGAATGAGTTTAATACATCAGTTGTAAATCTCTACAAATTCATAGTAAATTCATCATAAATACACAACAACTCCACAGGCAAATGCAATAGTAATATTTGTTCGCTAACAAGCTTAGTTACTAAGGTTAGCTTTAGCCGATATGTCCAATTTCTTAAACATTTGAGGAGTTTTTTAAAATGCTCATTAATTCTATAAAGCGCTTATCTGTCTTTTCTACTATCTTCGCTTTTGCTACCGTCTTAAACGGAGTTGTCTTAGCAGCACCAGGCCCAAATCCCGCCACTACGCCAATCCTAAAAACTCAGACTAGTGCTGTATCACACCAGCCAATCAAACTTACACAGCAACAGCGCCTACAAATCCAAGTGGCTCGCCAGCAAAGAGACAAGGATATTGAGGCTCTATTAAACCCGTCCCAAGATACTAAATTTAAAGCAGCACTGCAATCCCGTCAGAGAATCAGAATAGTGTTAAAATCTTTGGATCTAAATCCAGATCAACAGAAACAGGTTCAATCAATTTTGCAAGCTTATAACCTGCAAGTGAAAAAAATTCTCGCTTCACAGGTATCACAAACAACATCTAAGTAGGGGCGCAAGACCTTGCGCCCCTAGCGCGTGGTCTATTTACCTGAAAATAGCTGTAAGTTTAAGTTTCAGAAGACTGGCAGATTTTATCCAAACTTCGGTTGAGCCAGTCTTATTTTTTTATATGCAAAACTTTATCAAAACAGAAGTCAGGAGTCAGAAGTCAGGAGTCAGAAGTCGGGAGTCAGGAGTCAGGAAGCAAAATTCAGTTGGTTATTTTGTGCGCCTGCCAGATTTTAGATATGAATCGCTTTTTGCGTCTATGCTGATGATGCTGAAGCCAGAGGTAGTATTAAAGGAAGAATGAATTAGCTTTGCTCGTAATGACTCTGGCTGAAACTCCAAACGACAAGAATTCTAGCAATCCTTTTCTCACCCTCAACTACGAAACCGCCTTAGAATCTTTAGGCGGCGACTACTACGATGAGGTTGCAGCAGCAGAATTTCCTCAACACCTCCTGCGTTGGCGTAACGATGAACTATTACCCCGTTTCGGTCTAGACCCCCAAGTAGTCAAAGACGAAGATTTCATCGCAGCCTTTGGTCAATTTCAGGGGCGCAAACCTTTGTTAGCACTGCGTTACCACGGCTATCAATTTGGTGAATATAACGGACAGTTGGGTGATGGTAGAGGCTTTCTCTACGGGCAAGTACGCGCCAATGATGGCGAATTATATGATTTTGGCACTAAAGGTTCTGGGAGAACGCCCTACTCCCGTGGTGGCGATGGTATGCTCACGCTCAAAGGTGGAGTGCGGGAAGTTCTGGCTGCGGAAGCATTGCACTACTTGGGTGTACGTACTTCGCGCTGTCTGAGCATGATTGAAACAGGTTTACCACTCTGGCGGGGCGATGAACCTTCGCCTACCCGTTCATCTGTGATGATTAGAATGAGCAGTTCTCATATTCGATTTGGCACTTTTGAACGACTGCACTATTTCCAGCGTCCAGATTTAACTAAGAAGCTGTTAGACCACGTAATTGAGCAGTATTATCGACACTTAAATGCTGAAGAAGATAAATATATACTGTTTTACGCCGAATTAGTTAAACGGGTTGCAGAACTAGTAGCGCAGTGGATGGCGGCTGGCTTTTGTCATGCAGTCCTGAATACTGACAATATGTCGATTACGGGAGAAAGTTTTGACTATGGCCCTTACGCATTTATTCCGAGTTATAACCCATCCTTTATAGCTGCGTATTTTGACTATTATGGGCGCTACTGTTACGGTAATCAACCAAGTATTTGCAAGTTGAATTTACAAATGCTCCAAGAACCTTTAAAGGCGATTATTGATAAAGGTGAAATGGAAGCGAGATTAGAAATGTTTGATGAGTATTATCAAGCTGAATACAGTTCTTTGATGTTGAAAAAGTTAGGTTTTTCGGAGTTGCCACATCCACAAGCTGCGGAAATATTGAATCTAACGGTTGAATTTTTGAAAGATAGCCAAGTTGGTTATCACCAGTTTTTTTATGAGATGGCTCGTACTTTTTCATCGAAATGGCGAGATGAACCAGGTTTTGTGATGAATAATTCTGGTATTGTGCCAGTACCGGGTACATCTGGAATATTTGATGATTGGTGCATACTATACCATCAAATTTTGAACGATTTTGATAGCGGTGGCACCGATGTAATTGCCCAAACTCTAGCTGTTAATAATCCCAAAACGGTATTATTAAGATCTGTGATTGAAGCTACTTGGGAAGCAATTGCCCAGGAAGATAATTGGCAGCCTTTTTATGAGTTAATACAGCAAATTCAGTCTAAAAAATAGTAAAATCAAAGCTATTTTTTATTGCGATAGACTGATTAATATCATATCTGCCGTAATTGACACGACTAATAATTTAATAAGAGACGTTGTAATGCAACGTCTCTAAAAATAATGCTGAATTGTATAAATACAGAAATCTGAATTTAATTGCGAGAAAATACGTAGGTTTCTTTTCCAATATAAAAGTAAAATTTTATTCAGCAACTCCTAAAACTAAAAGGAGAGAGGTCAAAATGTATTGCTTACATAAAAACTTAAAAAAATGAATGAAATATATATATCGTATGCATGGAAAGACAACAAGAGTGAATTAGGTAGTCAACGTGAAGAATTAGTCGATAAAATTTGTGCAGCACTTCTTTCTAAACGTTATAACTTAATTCGCGATCGCAACTATTTAACACTAGGTAAAAGTATACAAAATTTCATGCAGGAAATCGGGCGTGGTAACTATGTGATTGTTGTAATCAGCGACAAATATTTGCGCTCGGAATACTGTATGTTTGAAGCTGTTAAAATTATGAAACACAAGGGTTATGAGCAGAAAGTTTTTCCAGTTGTTTTACAAGATGCCAATGTATATACCAAAGAAGGCAAGAGCGAGTACATAAAATATTGGAAGCAACAGAAAGAAAAACTAAAACAACTCATCGGTTCAGAACGATCTTCTCACGAAGATTCAGCAATGCATGATGTTGCTGAAAAAATTATAGAGATTTCTCAAAAAATTGATGAATTCATGTTTTTTATCTCGGATAAATTAAGCATTGATCCATCTCAAAATTTTAATGAATTTATCAATCAACTGACTGATACTATTAGAAATGATGCTGTTCAACTCAGAAACAAAAAAAGCATTTTAGTTGCAGGAACAGGAGACTTTAATATCCCTAATGAAATCAATTGGTGCGCTCAAAAGCTTGGCGAAAAAATAGCAGAATATAACTATAATTTGATCACAGGTGGATGGCAAGGAGTAGATTATGTTGTAGCTGATAAGTTTGCTGAAAAAATAACGCAACAAAATATCCGCCTAACCGATAAGTTAACTCATGTTGTTCCACGAGGAAAACAACCTGTATTTAAGGGTGGAAAAGTCGAATATACAGAGTCGGGTATTAATGAATGGCTCGATTGTTTGCGACATTCAGATTTGGTGATTCTTCTGGGAGGTGTTGGCGGAACTTATGATACTTATCTATATGCTAAACAAGAAAAAATTCCGGTGATTCCTATTGTATGCACTAATGGCGATGCCAAAAAAGTGTTCGATGAAATGCTGGCAAATTGGGATAGTAAATTAATGGGAAATATCTCACCGGAAAAATTTAAATCGCTTAATCAATATATCAATGACGCATCAACAGCAGAAGATGTAGTCAATGATGTCATGGATATTGTTAACGAAATTATTTTTGCAAAAACTATGCTAAATCCCTAAAGGGTCAGAATTCAGAATTCTGAATCATGAATTTTTTAACGAACCGCATAGACGCAAAGCTGCTACTCTACGAGTTTTCTGTTCGCGCTAGCGTCTCCCCTTGGGAGAAGGAGTACCCGCAAAGGTAGAGCTTCCCCACTTCTAACTAAACTGCTGGGCATAAAACCGCGCATAGCGACGCTCTAGGGCTAATAATTCTTCATGGGTTCCCGATTCGACAATTTGTCCTTGTTCGAGAACTAAAATACGATCGCAACGTCTCACTGTCGATAAACGGTGAGCAATAATAAACACCGTCCGTTTTTCCATCAATCTTTCCAGCGCTTCTTGTACCAGCGCTTCTGACTCGGAATCTAAGGCTGATGTCGCCTCATCGAGAATCAAGATTTGGGGATTGAGTAGAACAGCACGAGCGATCGCAATTCTTTGTCTTTGTCCACCTGATAAGTTTACCCCACGTTCGCCTACCCAAGTCTTATAACCTTCTGGTAGTTGGCTAATAAATTGATGGGCATTAGCAATTTTCGCCGCCTCTTTAACTGCTTTTATGTCAAAAATATATTGTCCAAAGGCGATATTTTGAGCAATCGTCCCCGAAAACATGATGGTTTCTTGAGGAACAATCCCTATTTGTCGCCGCAGACTATGCAACTTCACATCCCGAATATCAACATCGTCAATGAATATTTGACCAACTTCCGGGTCGTAAAAACGGGGGAGAAGATTGACAAATGTGGTTTTACCAGCACCAGAAGCACCCACAAGAGCGATCGCTTCACCTGGTGATACCAATAAATTGATATCTTTTAATACAGGTTCACCAGGCTTATAGGCGAAGGAAATATGACGATATTCTACTTTGCCATTGACTGGAGGGAGAGCGATCGCATTTGTCTTTTCGATTACCGTCGGCTGAATTGCCATCAATTCAAAAACGCGGTCAACAGATGCTTCACCCTGCTTGAATTCGTTGTAGTTGTTAGTAGTATGACCAATGGGATCGATTAACAGCGCCGCCGCCGCCAGATAACTGAAAAAATTCGCCACTGTTAAGTTACCTTGGGAAATTTGCCACCCTCCCACAATCAGTAACGCTAACGCACTTAAGGCTTCCAGAAATCCCACAATGGGAATCTGAATCGCTTTCAGGCGTTCGGCTGAGTATTTTGCTTTGAGGCTGCGTTCTGCTTCATGACCAAAGCGGGCAATTTCGTAATTTTCGGCAGCAAAAGCCTGTACCAAACGAATACCGTTGAAAACTTCCGCGAGGATGGCTGATAAACCCGACACGCGATTTTGACTTTTTAAGGAATACTTGCGTAAACGTTCGCCAAACCAGCCAACTAAAATACCCATGAGTGGTGCAACTATCATTGTTGCTAATGTCAGTTGCCAATTCAGATAAATCATGTAAATCGGAATTGCTAGCAACTGCAAAATACAGGGGATAAAATCGTGAAATACTTTATTTACCACTTCGCCAACGCGGTCAACATCTTCGGTGAGGCGGTAAGATAAATCACCAGCTTTTGCCGTTTCAAAATAACTGAGATTTAGCTTTTGAAGATGTGCGTAGACTTGCTGGCGGAGATGAAAAGCAACTCGCAAAGCAGCTTTCGCCATATACATATCTTGTATAGACTGAAACAAGCCTCGAACAAGAAATACTAAAGCACAGCTGCCAGTTATTTGAGCGATCGCGACTACATTACCTTGAGCAAAGGGAATTGCCAATTTACCAGCGAGATTAATTAATACTAAAGTCGCTAGCACGTATCCCAAGATACCAATAAGTCCCTTGATGATGGTTTGCCACTGGAGTCGGATATAAGGCAGCAATTGCCAGTAATTAGAACGGGTTTTCAAGCTTGAAGATCCACAACGCTATTTTACTTTGTTTGACGCTAGCAGTTTTTGGGGAGTTTCTGAATAGTTTACTAATTAGTTACAAACTGTTATAGCGTTCAGATCAAAATAATCTACATACATAGAATTGGTATAAGTATTAAAAGTATACCCTGCTATAGATGACAGTTTTTTAGTATTTATTAATACTGATATTTAGATTTGACCATTACTTCCACCTACGCTTCATAGTTTTGCAGCTCTGAGCAACTTAGGTCGTCTCCACCACTTTCCAATTAATCAGTTGAAGATAGACCGCTCTTTTGTTAGCGGAAGCATTTTTGATGATGGAAATTTAGATATTGTTCAGACAATTATTACACTGGCACACAAATTAGGTGTGGATGTAACCGCCGAAGGGGTGGAGACAGAAGAGCAACTAGCAATGTTGAGAAAGTTTAACTGTGAATATGGGCAGGGATATTTTTTCTCCCATTCATTAGATAGCTCTCAGGCGACGGCATTAATTATGACAAATCCTCAGTGGTGATGGAATACCAGGATCGAATTGAATATCTACCCCTGAGCCAATAGATGGGGAATTGTACCAGAAAGCTCACTACATATCAAGCAGCAAGAAAATTTTACTCAAATTACCCTTTAGTTTAGACAATGCCTTATGCTGTCGCTAACACACTCTACTACGTTCTAAAAAATTAGCCCTCTCCTTGTAGGTCAGGAAAGGGCTGAATTAATTTTAAAATACTTCGTAATTTTCCAGTTGAATTACGAATTACTTAATATCCGCCTTCTTCTTCGTATTCTGGCTGTCTTTCCTTGACTTTCTTGGGAATATTCACAGGCTTAGGCGCATCTTCCCAAGCATCGCCGTCTACATCGTCATAATCATCGTATTCGTCAACATAAGGCTTGCTGTAGGGCTGGGCTTCATATTTTAGCGGCTGCGGTTGTTGATACCTGTCGTTGCCTGTTGCCTCGCTCCAGTTATCTTCTTCCTCATCTTCTTCATATTGAATAGATTCATACTGCCGCGCCTTCATTACCTGACGTTGTGGCCTTTCCTCTTCTACATAGTCTTCATTCCATTCTTCTTCCCGCGCTACGGGTTCGGGAGCGCGAACTTTTTGCCTGGGTGGCTGCAATGGCACTCCGCTAGGCAGTTGATTACCTGGTGCAACTTGGCGTGGTGGAGTATAGCCGTATTCTTCTTCTATATCTCGCTCCCACGGTGCTTTGCCGATACCCAAGCGCTCTAGTAAACCAACTGTTAACTGGTCTACTCGTTCTTCAGCTCCCTCAAACACAATCAACCGATTGGGGCCAGTGCTGACAATTTCATCTACTGAGAACTCGTAAGTACTCAAAAATTGATCGGGAATTTGGGGCAATCCTAAAGAAGCAATAACTATGGAGTTAAGCTTGCCGGTTTCGCCGTTGAACTTGAAGCCCCGAACTTTGCCTAAGACTTCACCTGTTTCTGTAATTACTTCCCAGTTAATCAAATTACTGAGAGATTCAACTTCGATATCTTCAATGACATCTTCGTTATCAACCAGGATGACATCACCAATCTGGCTGATGTTGTTGAGGTACATATAGCGCGGTATGCCCGAAATGGAGATCAGGCTGTCTCGCAAACCAAGAGCCACAACCTCTCTTTGATCGATATCAACCCAGACTTGACTGATGATACCTAGCCGCTTGCCGTTGTCGCGGGTAATCACCTGGGTATTTAATATGTCGGAACGCCTAATTATCTGTTCGGAGGTCATTCTATACCGAGTCCTGATCTCGAATCCGGTTTAACGCGACGTGCAACTTAATTCTTGTAATCCCACTTCCAAACCTCTATCCCAGTGAACGAGAGGCTTTGATTTTTGCTCTCTTTCCCTGGTAGGGAAGGGGTTTGGGGTTAGGTTTGAGAGAAAGTCACACATTACGTGGTTTATCTATACACTATTATTAACAAAAACTCAAGCAGATGTATTGGATGATTGTAACTTAATCCCCAAAACTTGAGTGTAAGCTCCTCGTGCTTGAGTAACGCCAATTGTGCGTTCGGCTGATTCTATCATCGGACGACGCAAACTCACAACTATAAATTGCGCTTGTTGTGACTGTTGTTTAATCATTCTAGCTAATCGCTCTACGTTTGCCCCATCTAGGAACATATCTACTTCGTCAAAGGCGTAAAATGGCGATGGACGGTAGCGTTGCAGGGCAAAGATAAAGCTCAAGGCTGTGAGTGATTTTTCTCCCCCAGACATGGAAGCTAGGCGCTGTACTGGTTTACCTTTGGGGTGCGCGACTAAATTTAACCCACTGCTAAAGGGATCTTCGGGATTTTCGAGTTGCAAGAAGCCGTCACCGTCGGAAAGAATGGCAAAAATTGATTGGAAGTTTTCGTTAACGGCATCGAAAGCTTCTTTAAAGGCAAGTTGCCGCAATGTAGTAAAGTTTTCAATCCGTAAAAGTAGTTCGGTGCGTTCCCCTTCTAGTGTCTCTAATTTTTGCGTCAGTTCTTGGAGACGGTTTTGCGTGCGTTCGTATTCTTCCAACGCCAGCATATTGACGGGTTCCATTGCCTGTAAGCGTTTGGTAAGCGATCGCAATTCTTTCTGCAATTCTTCTAAGTCTACCTTGTCTGGAACTTCTGGCAAGGGATTTGGTAATTCTGCTCCCACATCCCGCAATTGAGTTTGCAGTGCAATTAGTTCTTCCCGCCGCTTCTCTTGGGTTTCTTGGAGTTTTTGGATTTCCCATTCCAATTGTTGTTGACGTAAAAGGTGCGATCGCACTTCTAGTTCTGTAGCATCGCGTTTTTGTTTCTCTTCTCCCAAATTCTGCTCCATTTGACTCAACGATAAACGGGTTTGGGTGATTTGCTCGTCTAGCGTTGTGATTTGTGTGGAGACGCGATGAATCGCGTCTCTACAAGAGATTTGTTGGGTTTCGTATTCGGTGATTCGCGTTTCTGCCTCTTGGATTTTTTCTTGCAAACGTTGTTGCTGATTTTCTAAATTTTTTAATCTTTGTTCAGCTTCCCGTAACGCTGTTTCGCGTTGTTGCAATTGTTGCTCTTGAATTTTAATGGTTGCCTGGATTTGTTGCCATTCACTGGGGGTTTGAGATGCCTCTAACTCTGCTAAGGCGTGTCGCAATTGTTGCAATTCATTTTCTTGCCCAGGTAATTCCCGCTCTAAAATTTCTAATCGAGATTGAGCAGTGGCTAATTTTTCGCTGTTTTGGGCGAGTTGCGATCGCGTTCCCTCTAATTGCGCTGTCAAATTCTTAATATCTTTTTGCAACTGTTCCAGTTGCAACTGCTGTTCTCGCCGTGCTTGACGCGCTTCGGTGAGTTCCTGGGTGAGTTTTTTGGTTCTGGCTGACAAAGTAGCGATCGCTTCCGTACAACGCTCTAAAACCCGCTCAATATCCACCAAGCGAGTTTTTAAAGCGATCGCTTCATCAGATTCTCCTGCTTCCGCATTACCAAAGCGTAACGCTGAACGCTGGGTATTACTACCACCAGTCATTGCACCACTGGTTTCTAAGAGTTCCCCGTCTAAGGTGACGATGCGATACAATCCTAAGTTTTTCCGCGCCGCTTCCAGGTTGGCGAATACCACCGTGTTCCCGAAAACATAGCTGAAGACATCTTTGTAACGGCGATCGCAATCGACTAAGTTAACAGCATAGTTAACGAAGCCGCTAGCAAAACGCAGCGTTGCATCTTGAGTAAATTTAGGAGCGTGAATTTTATTCAGTGGTAAAAAAGTTGCTCTGCCTGCACGTTTTTGTTTGAGCAGTTCAATACCCGCTGCGGCGATGCTGTCATCTTCCACCACAATATGTCCCAAGCGTCCCCCAGCAGCCATTTCTAAAGCTAGCTGATGGCGGGGTTCCACCTTTCCTAACTGCACAACTAAGCCACAAAGTCCAGGCATTCCCGATTGTAAAATGACTTTACTAGCTTGGGTTCCTTGGACTTCTTGCTGTGCTTGGGCTTGCGCCTCGATTTTATCCAATTGGCGTTGTTTTTCCCGTTGTTCAGAAAGTAACCGTTTTTGGGTTTCCTGTTGAATTTGCAGTTCTTGTTCTGTAGCTGAGAGATTTTGGGCTAAATTTTGGATGGGTTCGCTAGAGGTGTTAAATTCTGTTTCAACTCGATTACACTCAGTTTGTTTTTCTGCTAGTAGCGGTTCGTCGCGTTCAATTAACTGGGTTTGCTCTTGGATTAACTGCTGTAACTGATTATTGCGTTCTCTGAGTTGTGCTTGTTCGGTGCGTTGCGGTTCTAGAGTGTGCAGTAAAGCTTCTATTTGACGGTTGAATGCCGTTTGTTGCTGTACCCAAGCTTCCGAGGCTGAGGCAATTTCTGCGGCGGCTTCGCGGGAGGTTTCTAGAGATTGCTGTGCTTCATTTCTTTGTTGCTGGGAAGACGCGATGAATCGCGTCTCTACAATGTGTGTTTCGGCAATTTCTTCTAGGGAATGACGGTGTTTTTGAATCTCTTGCTGAGTTTGAGTCAGACGTTTGGCAGTTTCTTGGGAGGCTGTTTGTAATTCCGTTAACTGACGCTGGAGTTGTTTACGTTCTGCTTCTTGGGTGGCGAGGGTAGATTGTACTGCCAAAAGTTCCTCTTCTCCCAACGCTTTTACGTGGGCATTGAGTTGTTCAAGTTCAGCAGTTTTTTGGACGATTTCAGAATTTAGGTTTGTGAGTTGGGTAGTGAGTTCAGTAAAATTGCGATCGCCTGTTTGAATTTCATGAACTAATTTTTCTTGTTGTGTTTGCAAAGAACGCCATGATAAAACAGCTTCCCAAGATTGTTTCGCCAGAAATTCCGTGCGGAGTTTTTGATATTTCTCAGCTTTTGCCCGATCTTGAGAAAGGCGATCGCGCTGTGCAGTTAATTCCGTTTCAATAATCCGACAGCTATCTTCTTTTTCCTTTACCTCATCTAAAGTTGATTTGGCTTGGACAATTTTGCGATCGAACGCCGCTACCCCTGCTAATTCATCAATAATTTCCCGTCGTTCCCGCGCATTCATCGAGATAATGCTGGTGACATCCCCTTGCAGTACCACATTGTAGCCTTCAGGATAAACCCGTAGATTACTTAGTTCCCCATGCAACTCTGTCAACGTGCAAGGTACACCATTGATATAGTAATTCGATGTGTAAGTCCCTTGGTGAGTGACTCGTAGCCTTCTAGTAACACTCCACTCTGTCGATTTTGGATTTTGGATTTTGGATTTTAGATTTTCCTCCTCTGCCTCCTCTGCCTCCTCTGCTTCCTCTGCCTCCCCTGCCTCCTCCCTGTGTGCCTTGGTGTCTTTGTGTGAAATTTCATCCGACAAATCAAATGTCACCGTGACGCTAGCCTCAATCGAAGCACGTCCTTTTGCGGTTTGAGTGTTATTTACCAAATCCGGCAAGCGTTCGGCTCGCATTCCCTTAGAACTGGAGAGTCCCAGGCAAAAGAGCAGTGCATCTAAAATATTAGACTTACCCGAACCATTTGGCCCAGATATGACAGTACACCCCGGTAGCAAAGGGACAGAAGTAGTGCCACCGAAGGATTTGAAGTTCGTAAGTTCCACGCGCTTGATGTGCACCATAGGCGCTGGTTCCCTGGGCTAATGAAGAACAAGTGTATCAACTAATTAAGAATTCGCAAGAGGGTAAGGGGGAGAATTGGAAATTCTGTATAGTAAACGCGTTGCGGTGAGCCTGCGAGCTTCACCCAGAAGGCTTACCGCAAGCGATCGCTCAGTGTACGGTAAAAATTTTGATGTCGCAAACTGACCATCAAATTTTCCCAGAGCAGATAATATCATGTCCGACTAATTACTTTTAATTCAAAAATTTCTAAGTCTGCGTGTTTTTGCGTCAGTCCTAATTATTAAGTATTCAACCGAACACGATCTGAAGAGAGTTTAAGTACGAAGATAAAGCGGTTGGTATAGTTTGAATCATTTGCTCTCTATCTGTGTCGTCCTCGGTTTATCATGACAACAAAGCGATCGCATTTTTATCTCAGGATATAACTAGTTTAAAATACGCTCAAGGCATTCTCACACAGTAATGTTACCTGCTAAGGAACTGAGAGGAACAAGAGAAAAAAGTAATTCCACCAAATGGTAGAGGATATTAAAGGCACCAAATTAATTTATAATAAAGTAATCTTTACAATTGAAAAAACGTAGAAAGAAAGTCATCTTTACTACCCCAATCTGTTGTCTGTGATATAGTTATTAACCCCAAAAAATTCTAGAACTTAGTAATGAAGAGATTAATTAAAGGTCTGCGCGAATTTAAATCTAGCTATTTTTCGACACATCAACAATTATTTGAGCAACTTTCACAGGGTCAAAAGCCCAGAGTATTATTTATTACCTGTTCTGATTCGCGTCTCGATCCAAATCTAATTACACAAGCCCAAGTTGGTGAATTATTTGTCATTCGCAATGCAGGTAACATCATTCCACCCTATGGAGCAAGTAATGGCGGTGAAGGTGCGACAATTGAATATGCTGTTCAAGCTTTAGACATTCGCCAAATTATTATTTGTGGTCACTCTCATTGCGGTGCAATGAAAGGATTAATGAAGTTACACAATCTCAGCGATGAAATGCCGCTCGTACATGATTGGCTTAAATATGCAGAGGCAACTCGAAGGCTAGTTATAGACCATTACAGTCACTATGACGGAGAAGAACTGCTAGAGATTATGATTGCCGAAAATGTTCTGACTCAAATTGAGAATTTGCGGACATATCCAGTGGTTCACTCTAAGCTTTATCAAGGAGAACTCAGCATTTATGCTTGGATTTATCACATTGAAACAGGAGAAGTTTTCGCATACGATCCCCAGAAACACGCTTATGTTTTGCCTCAAACTCAGCTGCCACCATCAGAAATAGATGAGTCCTTCAGAGGTGAGGTTACAAATACCAATGTAGCTCTGCGTTCCCCCCAAAACCAGCAGGATGATGTTCAACCTTATGAGAAACAGTCTGTTTCTCCATTTGAGTGGTTTCCAATGAGACGACTTTCTCCAGAGCAGATGGAGCGAATTTATCGAGGTTCAAATAATGGAAGTTGAAAGATGAAAAATAGAATTAATTATAAATAAGCCATAGCTAAATTTCAGTCTACTCAAGTAAACTGAAACCACTTCTCAGTCTTTTTTATAGACTTTAACTATTAACCTATAGTAGATAGGAGTGCCCCCACCACCATTGGTGTCAACTTAAGCTGGAAATAGCTTAACTGTTGGCTTCCATGCCCGCCCGGAAATAAATTTCTTTGGCTTTTAGGCTTAAGTCTACTGAAGTAGACTGGAGATTTTTGGCGATATTTAGTTATCTTCAGATGACTTTTGCTATGAGACGGGAATTTCAATTCCCGGCGGACAAGTGGTTTCACGTTAAGTTGACACCAATGCCCCATCACATCGTCTATTTACCTGAAAATAGCTATAAGTAAGCAGAAACAGAGACTTACACAGATGTAAGTCTCTGATTAGCTTTCATGCCGATGCTAACTGAAAGCTTCAGTTATTCTTTTATGGCTTTTTTACAATATCAACTTTTGCTTCTACCTTCACTGTCTTCACACCTTGAACTTCTTTAGCTAAGGTTTCAGCTTTCTTGAGTTCTTCAACAGAAGCGGCTGTACCTTTGAGGATAATTTCACCCTCTTTGTTTTCAACTTGCAACTTGTTGCCTGGTAAGCCTTTATTCAACTTTGCGCTAACTTCAGTTTTTAAATCGCTCTTAGCTTTTGTTGCTGCCGTTTTTTCAGCATCGGTTTTAACTTTCGTACCTGTATTAGCTGCTAAAGGAGTAGCTTGTGTTTCTGGAACTTTGGCAGTTTGATTTGTCTCTGAAGCTGGTTTTGCTGGTGCTTGAGCAGCTTCATTAGTTGTGCTAGGAGTTTCTGAACCAGTTTTAGGAGCCTCTTGGCAGCCAAAAGTACCAACTACCAAAATGCTACTAACTACTAATAGAATTAGCTTTTTCATTATCTATCTCCGAATTGAGTACTTGAAGCGGTTAATTGAAGTGTGTGTGATGATGAGGAGCAACTTTAAAAAAAACAATTAAAAGTGAAGTAGCAAAAGTGCTTAAGCAATAGCTTAGGTTACTGAAAATTGAAATTTGGACGATTTCTTGAAGCTAAGATTTTGCGCCTAGTTTTGAGAAATGCCAATTCAATTTTTCTGACGGCTGCTAACCAGGATGCTTTTACACCCAGTCTGTGGCTTTCTATGACTTTAAGGTAGATGCTGAGTAGCTGTTTTGATGGTAGACTATGCCACTCCACAGTAGTGACTCGATGTTATCAGATTTGAGTCAATTTGGCGATGTCTATGACGAATTTCAAACTTCAGCCTTTTTGCAATCCTGTATAAGCAAACTTACCAACAAAATGTTACTTTATAAAACTATGGCTTACTTACAATGCCTTAAATATCAGGAAATATTAGCCAATGCCCTACCTTACTTCGGCTAGCGAAATTCGTGCCATTGTTGCTGAATATACAAACGCTAAAACACTGTGGATAGATACAGAAGTCGCTGATTATAAAAGTCGTAATCCCCGATTATCGCTGATTCAGGTATTAGATAATCCTCAAGATATGAGTGGCGATCGCGTCTATCTTTTAGATGTATTAGACCAGCCTAATATTATAGCTGAATTTATTGAGAAAATTATGATAAATTCTGCCATTGAAAAAGTTTTTCACAACGCCAGTTACGATCTAAAATTTCTCGGTAGCAAGAAAGCCAAAAATATTACTTGCACTTTGGAAATGGCCAAAAAAATTCCCTACTATCTTTTGCCATTACCCAATTACCAACTCAAAACTATAGCTACAGCACTTTGTAGCTTTAACAATATCGATAAACAAGAACAAAAAAGCGATTGGGCAAAACGCCCTCTGACTGAAGAACAGATAGAGTATGCTTACCTAGACTGCATTTATCTTGCTCAAATTCACTTAAACTTGTTAGACTTACAAGCCCAAGCTAGCCCCGAACCTGCAATGGAAGACTTAATATCGCTAAGTACTAGATACTCGCAAGTTGAACAGCAATGGAAGTTATTGAATTCAGAATTTGAGCATTTGCAAGAACGTATAAAAAAAGCCATGCAAGCTCAGAATATATCAGAAACTTATGATTATAAGCTGACTAGTTATGAACGGACTACAATCAAAGCTGCATTTACAGAATTAGCCAGACTAGCACAAACTCAAGGTATTAATTTAGATTTTCCGATTACGTTAACTCAGAAACTTCAAAAGGATTTAGGGGAAAATCTGGAACAACTATCTGTAGATATTGACAAAACCACCTCTTGGCGGCTAACTTCCAAAACTCAAGAGAGTGAAACTGAGGATGAGTAAATTGTTCATCTTGCTACAAATTTCAGAATTTATAGAGTTATTGTGAAGAATAAATATTGAAATTTAATAATTCTTTCCTCCTTTCTTATCTGATAAATCTATAAAATATTAGGGAAATTTGTCAATTAACTTTAAAACCCTATCAAAAGTTAGAATAGTTATTGAGTTAAAGAATTAAAATCTAGATTTTGGTACTAATTCCGTTACGGTATGATGGCAGTTTATATTAACTTATGAGACGGCGTTTATTTGGGCAAAAGCGAACAAGGGTAAATACTTTATTTACCATAGCTATTTTTACTACATTAACTGCAATTAGCAGTATTTCTTGTAGTAAGAATGACAATGTATTAGTAACAGAAATAGGAGTTAGTCAACCTAGCCGTCGTTCAGCTACAACATCCAGAGGTGGAGAATTTTATCTTCAGGGAAAGAATCAGCATTTAAACGGCGACTTGCAAGCTGCGATCGCTTCTTATGGTAAGGCAATTAGTCAAAATTCTCAGTATGGCGCTGCCTACAACGCGCGGGGATTAGCCTACTTTGATTTGGGAGACAAGGAAAAAGCGATCGCAGATTACAATCAAGCACTCCGCATCAACCCTAACGACGCCGAAGCCCACAATAACTTAGGAAATGCCCGCGCCTCACTAGGAAACAACAGAGAAGCAGTTAAAGATTACAGTGAAGCAATTCGCCTCAATCCCAACTATGCCGAAGCTTACAATAACCGAGGAAATGCCCGCGCCACCAATGGAGACAAAAAAGGGGCAATAGACGATCTCGATCAAGCGATTCTCCTTAACCCCAAATATGCGATCGCCTATAATAACCGAGGAAATGCCCGTGCTGCCAATGGAGATTTCAAGGGTGCGATCGCAGATTACAATCAAGCCATTCGCCTCAATCGTAACTTTGCCCCTGCCTACAATAACCGAGGAAATGCCCGCGCCAGCAATGGAGACAAACAGGGAGCGCTCAAGGACTTACAACAAGCAGCAAGTATTTTTCAAAGTCAAGGTAACAACGACTTATACCAACAAGTGATGGATAACATCAAAGAGCTTGGACAGTAGCAGAGGGGCAGGGAGCAGGGGAGCAGGGGGGAAATTCTTCTCCTCTGTAACCTTTCCCTGCACTTCTGCCTTTTTACCCAATGACAAATGACAAATGACAAATGACAAAATCACATTCCAGAACCAATGTGAATGCGATCCTCAACTTCCGCAAATTTTTCTTGTGCCAACTGTTCAGTACTCAATAGTGAAACGACAATCGCCACAATAAACGCCAGTGGGATACTGATTAATCCAGGATTTTTTAGGGGAAAGGGTGCAGAAGCGTGCTTGAGAATCGTTACTTGAATAGTAGGTGATAAATAAATCAGCACTAAAGAGGAGACAGTTCCTACTACCATACTTGCAACCGCACCATTGGTAGTGAAGCGTCGCCACAGCATTGATAAGAGTAACGCTGGGAAGTTTGCACTCGCAGCGATCGCAAATGCTAAACCTACCATATAGGCTACATTTTGCCCTTTAAACAAGATACCCAAGAATATCGCCACTAACCCCAAAAGCATTGTTGCACCGCGAGCCACCTTTAGCTGTTCTGACTCGTCGGCATGACCAGAGCGCACTACGTTCACCCACAAATCATGAGACAATGCAGCTGCACCTGAGAGTGTCAACCCAGCAACAACCGCCAAAATCGTTGCAAAAGAAACAGCCGCAATAAAACCTAAGAAAGCATCACCGCCGAGAAATTCTGCCAACATCGGCGCAGCCATATTACCACCAGTACCAATTTGCTTGATGGCATCTTGACCTACTAGCACCATTGCTCCAAAACCCAGAATGAAGGTAAGGAGATAAAAAACGCCAATAATAGCTGTGGCGTAAGTAACAGAGAGCCGCGCTGCTTTGGCGTCAGGTACTGTGTAGAAACGCATCAGAATGTGTGGTAGTCCAGCAGTGCCGAACATTAACGACATCCCTAAAGAAATCGCATCAAAGGGATCGGAAACCAGTTTGCCCGGAGCTAATACACCTGTATACTTTTCAGATGCAGCAGCGAAAAGAGCGATCGGGTTAAAGCCAAATCGTGCCAGTACTAAGATAGCTAGTAAAACAGTTCCGCCGAGTAATAAAACTGCTTTGATAATTTGTACCCAAGTGGTGGCAATCATCCCGCCAAAAATCACATAAGCCATCATCACACAACCGACAATGACCACAGCTAATTCATAATCAAAGCCAAACAATAATTTGATTAGCTCACCAGCACCTACCATCTGGGCAATTAAGTAAAAGCTAATTACTACCAGCGTTCCAATTGCAGAGGCGATACGTACAGGTTTTTGCTGCAAGCGAAAAGCCACTACATCAGCAAAAGTGTATTTACCTAAGTTACGTAGTGGTTCGGCAATTAGAAACATAACAATCGGCCAGCCCACCAGGAAGCCGATAGAATAAATTAAGCCGTCAAAGCCGTTGAGTGCCACTAGCCCAGCGATACCTAAAAAGCTAGCTGCACTCATAAAGTCTCCAGCCAAGGCTAGCCCATTTTGGAAACCGCTAATCTTACCGCCAGCTGTATAGAACTGTGCCGTGTTTTTGGTGAGCTTTGCTGCCCAATAGGTAATGCCTAGAGAACTTACAACAAACAGAAAAAAGAAAGCGATCGCCAACGGGTTAAACTTACCAAGACTAGTAATATCTGCCGCTAGTGGCAAATCGAACCACACACTATTCATGCTTTTTTGGTTTAGGATTTTGGATTTGGGACTAGAAATTGCTAATAGCTAATTTACCTTACTCAGTTCTGAGTACTGAGTGGTTTAAGTAGTACTCAGCACTCTTTATTTGCGTGTCAGCCTTGCAATTTGGTCGTCGTAACTACTATTTGCCCAACGCACGTAGATAAAAATTAATACCCATGCTGAGACAATTACCAGCGCTCCTAGTAAAATTCCCAGACTGAGGCCAGGAAATACTAATGACCCCAGCAGGGGCTTATTGAACGCGATTAATAGGATAAAGCCAAAGTAAATAAACATCATGGCTCCAGTCAGAATCAAGGATACCCGCCAACGTTCAGCGGCGAGAGCCTGGAGAGCCTTTGTGCGATCGTTCATGTCTTCCTTTAGGTTGAGAAGATTAGGTCAGATTGTCTCATTGAAGCTGATTTCTGCGTAATTTTCTTAAAGATTATTAGTAAATCTATTGCTACATCAGGTAATAAAATTAACTTTGCAAAGTGATATACCCAAATAACAAGACAATAGCAACTCTGTTTTGAGTCAAGAAACATAAAACTATAGATGCAGTTAGACACAAATCAAGCTCATCTATCTGTGATTTGTGATTTTACACCTTTCAAGTGCTTTATTATACATTCAATCCAAGTTGATAGCTAATAAATTAAGTTTTTAGATACTAAAAAATAAAATAAATACGTAGTTATTACCAGGCTTTAAAATCCTTAAAGTGTTATTGACTAATTTTTTGAAGCTATAAAATCAACTGAGATTAATAAAAGTAGTAAATTTTAATTTATAAAATATACCAAAAATTACAGTAGTAGTTTAAATAGTAACTTTAGTAAAATTTATACCATTGTTTTGTCATTGCACAGATAGGGCATTACCAAAATTTAGTAACGTATGTTTATCGAAACACTAATCACAAACCCGATTCATTTTTTCAGAATCGTTGTAATTGTTATATTCTCCATCACTTTGCATGAACTTGCTCACGGCTGGGCTGCGATGAGTCAGGGAGATAATACTCCACAACAGACTGGTCATCTGACGCTGAATCCTGTAGTTCACATGGGCAAAGAATCAATCATTTTTCTCTGTCTTATGGGTATAGCTTGGGGACAAATGCCCGTTAACCCATCTAAGTTTCGCTCTGGGAAGCTAGGCAATATTTTGGTATCAGCAGCTGGGCCATTATCAAATCTAGCTTTAGGCGTTCTATTTATTATGGTGCTGAAATTTCTTTCTAATCTCAGTCTTTCAGGACTTTTGAGCGAAGATTTTTTTTACTTAGCAGCTCGGATTAATTTGACATTATTTTTGTTTAATCTCTTGCCAATTCCACCACTTGATGGGTTTCATGTTTTCAGTGAAATTTTTCCTAAGCTAAAGCCACTGCAATATACCCAATTTGGACTTTTTGCAATGATGCTTATATTCATAATTCCAGAATTTGGGATGGGACTGGCTAGCATTGCTGATTTAGTTATACAGTCATTGCTTGGAGAAGAGTCAGCAGCTTTTTAAGCAAAAATAGCTTATTTATATAGTAATCCTATTTTATTTGTGATAATTATAAGCCATAGATCCCCGACTTCTAAAAGAAGTCGGGGATTTTTTGGATCACAAATGATTTAGGTTAGCTATCTTTTTGCTGTAATATTCAGTCTTGGTATAAATGGTGATAATACTATCACCAACTGCAAAAAAAGTACCTTCTTGCTCATCTTTAGAAAATTGCAAGTTTAGGTATTTCGCAGCAGCTTCATCAGCGTTCATGGCTTTGGCTTTCATTTGCTCTGGCAATAGTCCAGTAGAACCAATGTAAAAGACTAAGGGAGATATTTTATCTTGATAGATATTTTCTGCATATTGTTCTAACTTTTTATTTGCCACTGTTAAAGCTGCAACCATTTCTTCTTTGTCAATCTGCTTACCAGTTTGTTTATCCTGCAATAACTGCGCCAAACTATCAGCACCAACTTTCTTAAGTATTCCTCCAACAATACCATTTTGCTCAAGCCCAAGAAAATCATCAAAAATTGGTTTCATTAACTCATCAACTTTTGTAATCTTGGTACGTGATGATAGTAACCTATGTCTAACAGCGAGATTCTGATTAAATGCCATCTCGAAATTCGGCTTAATGATACTTTCTCCAGTTTCTTTGTCATAAAGACGATACATTCTATTGAGAAACTTGTTAGCAGAAGGTAATTTACTCAAGTTCAGAATATCTTGACTGCCGATATCGATTTTATAACTCAGTTTTGATTCAATAGTACCATTAGCTAAAGCTTCGCTGATGTCAGTATATTCATTGGTTGTAGGAAAGCTGATGTAAGTATTCTTAGAAAGGTAGTGCTTTTTAAGCTCATCTAACTGCGCCTCGATAAATACATCTGATTCCTTTTTTAAGTGAGCGCCAATAATACTAGTCAGTACTTTAATTTCTGCTAGTTGATTGAATAGTCCATCAATACTGCTGTAACGACTATTAGCAGCTACAAGTGGCAAGTTATCTAACTGAATCGTATATTCTGCCCGAAAGTCAAATTCTTCTGCGTCTAGTATGCCTTTTTGTTTGAGTAAGTCAAAGGCTTTTTTACTGCTAATTTTGACTTGTAATGACTTTACGTTGATTTTGCCGTCACTTACAATCGTGTAATTATTAAAGGTGTTGAGGTCATTTACTAACAAGCCTGCTACTTCAATAGTAGGAGTTTGGTCTTCAAGCTTGGCAAGTTTAACTCTACGTTTGACAAGCATATTGATAGTAGCAGCGTTGCGGCTAAACTGAAACTCGCCCATACCGACATACTCAGCATTATCTATATATTCTGTTGTTAACCAAGGTTGTAACAGTTCTCCATTTTCGTTTCTAACACCTCTAATACGCTTAACACCTGTTCTTTGATAATGTTCTTGTAAGTGCTTAACATTGATGATAATATTATTGCGGTATTGTCCAAAAATTTTGATTAATTCTACTAGAGAAATTTTATTCTCGCTCATATTGCCACCTTCCATATAAAGGTCAATAATCTTTTATAGCAACGGTTATTGAAGTCTATTAATATTCCCAAATAAGCTGTTATAACCGTGCTAATTTCAAGTAAAAACACACAATGATTTGATTACCAAGCTTTGTACGCAGGTTGGTAAATTCGTGGATAATTGAGGGTTTAGTTTAAACGCAGAGGAGCGCAAAGTTTGTTTGAGTCTATTCGCTATGAACTTAGGCAAAACTGTACTTCGCGTTGCATACTTATCAAACATTCATACTTTTATAGTACAATTGTATCATATAAACACCAAGTTGTGTCGGCGTAGCCCCTAGTAGATATCGTTGTGCAATGAGGTGTTATGGTATAAAGCAATACTAGTCAAAAACATTGCGAATTTTTTGAGTCCACATTTAGGCTCCGGGTTTGAAATAATCGAAGAGGCGATCGCCTGAATCTGCGCGAATCAATGCTACAACTACATCTGGTAAAGCAGCTAAACTGGGGTAAACCAAATAACGCGGTTCCCAACGGGGGCGGAACTTGTCTTTGTAGGCGTGCAATCCTTTGAAGTTGTAGAAACGATTCAAATGCTCGTAAAGATAGCGCAATACTTTCTCCAAGCGGCGCGCTTCCGGGTTGTCTCCAACTCCCGCTAGGGCAGAAAGACCGAAATTAAAGCTGTCGTAGCCATTCTCTTTAAAATGCTGGAGCAGGGAAATAAATAGAAAGTCCATTGTGCCATTTTCAAGAGATGAGCGATGTCGCATCAGGTCAATAGTTGCTTCGTTAAGTTGGTACTCTTGGATAATGTTGGCAAAGGCGCTAATCTGACCTTCAGGATTATGCACCACAGCAATCTCGCATTCTCGCAGGTAAGCTTCCTCAAACCAACCCAAAGAAAATTGTTTTTCTGAACCTTGTACCATTTTCAACCATTCATCACTCACAGATTTGAGCCGATGCAATAAATCATTGGCGATGGGTGGTTGGTAAAAGTCGATTTGGTATCCTAGCTTAGTTAAACGACTGATTGATGGTCTAAAGTTTTTACCGGCTTTACCTTGTAACGTAAAACTTTTTAAGTCAACGATCGCTTCCTC
Organism: Nostoc sp.; assembly: GCF_036917355.1. GTDB lineage: Bacteria > Cyanobacteriota > Cyanobacteriia > Cyanobacteriales > Nostocaceae > Nostoc. The sequence goes on along the minus strand of NZ_JBALDP010000009.1, from coordinate 159,128 downwards.
TCCAATCTTAAGTACTTTAAACCCCAATGATTTGTAAAGCTCAACATCATCGGGCATAGTTTGGTAAAAGCCAGGATACCAGTCATTACGCTGACAAAACTGTTGGAAAGCAATAATTGTCTCTTTGCGGTCTTCAATCGGGCCGATGGGATCTCCTAATGCGATCGCACCCCGTCCTTTGGGAACATAAGCAATTACACTATTACCTGAAGGGCTGAAATAATAACTTTTATCATTTAAGAGTGTGAGCGCTGCTAAAGAAGAACATCCATATTGCTCGACAATTTCTTTAACTCTTCGTCGCTCGTTTGTAGTTGCTAGATTGCGCCAAAATACAGGTTGCAACAGCATTACCATTGCATAAGTAATAGTACCTGCGGCAATAATATAGATAGAATTAGCAAAAAATTCTCCAAATCGACTTTTTGGTTGCAGTCCCCAATTATCCTCGGTGAAGAACATCGCCAAAGTCTGAACTATCGCTTCCCGCCAATTAAAATTCTCTGAAAATTTGCCGTCTAACAAGTAAAATCCAATAGTTCCGTATGCCAGGGTAAATAATAAAGCGCCTATCAGTACTCTGACTCCCCGTGCAATGGAAGGACGGTCTGATTGCGCCGTGAAATAATGGCGCATCAAGATTAATTGCAGCAGTAAAACTCCAGAGAGTAGACTCTCTTCATAGTCCAGTCCCTTCAGCAAATGGCTGAAAATGGAAATTATTAGTAAACCAATGGTAAGTAACCAGGCTATTCTTTTCCGGCGTAATAAATTAGTAGCAAGTGTTAATAAAACAAACCCAGTCAATGCTGCGAATATATGACCGCTGGCGCGAATTTCAAATGGTAAAAATTCCTTTAACCAGTGAGTCCGCCCATACAGGTTAGGTGTCACTGCTGATAATAAATTTACTACTCCGACTAAACCTGTTAGGAAAACTGCACTCCAAAGTCCAATCTGAGTTTTTAAATTATTTGTCATTTTTCGTTAGTAGTTAGGAGTGAGGAGTTAGGAGTTAGAAGTTTTCAATTTTTAACTCTTAACTCCTAACTCCTAACTTTTTAAACTGTTCCCCTACATAGGAGAGTGAATCTTTAAGATGTTTGTGAAAGTAGTTCCAGCCTACATTAGCACCAGACAAACCATGACCTCCAGGAAATGCATAAAATACGTGAGCAATGCCTAATTTCTTTAAGGTTTCGTTGAAGGCTTTGGTAGAGGCTAGCAAATTAGGATCGTTCAAACCAGCATCTAGGTAAACACGCAATCGCTTTCTGTCTTTAACTGGTAACTGTTGCACAATTTGTTGAGGACTATTTTGTGAACCGCTGTCATCAGTAAAGTAACCGCTATGGCTAAACAAAATCTGAAAGTTGTTGAGATAGCGTAATCCGATATTAAATGCACCCCATCCTCCAGAAGATAGACCTCCCAGCGCCCAAAATTGAGGTTCTTCCAAAGTGCGGTAGCGCGACTTGACAACTTGTACTAATTCTGAACCAATTAAAGTCCCCATTTTGCCATTCGGCCCATCAAAGTAATCGGGGTCATATAAAGGACTAGAACCGCGATTATCATTACCATCAGGTGTAATCACAATCGATGGCGGTAATTTTCCACTTTGATAAAGTTCATGCAATACATCTAAGAGTGCATATTTATTAACATAAGCACGAGCATCATCATGACCACCGTGTAGTAAGAATATCACAGGGTAGCGCTTTTGAGGATTTTTGCTATAGCTAGAGGGCAAAATCACGCCGTAGTTACGAACTGCACCCATTGCTTGGGAGTTGAAGGTTGCTAATTGAAACTTTAGCCCAGTATTTGCCGTTTTTTTAGGTGGGTCTAGTTGTGGCGCACCTAAGATGAATACATAATAATAACCTATGCCAGTGAAGAGTGCGATCGCTCCTACTAAGCCAATTAAAAACTTAGAAATTTTCATACTCTTTTACAGCTAAAAAAACCACCTCCGTTAGAACTTACTATAATTAATCTGCTGAGAAATTGTAGTAGAGTTTTTCACATTAATGTTTAAATATCAACGGTTTTGAAAAGTAGTATTATCGATCGTAGATATTTTTAATTATTTTAATTACTTTTCTTGTTATTAATCTTTAAATTATCAGCCATATTTGCTCTTTCTGAAGCTCGAAATTGTTCGCCGACAAATGTTAAGGAGTTTGCTAAATGTTTCCGCCAGTATTGCCAAGTGTGACTGCCAGGAAACTCACGAAATGAATTATAAATTTTCAGTTGATTTAGTACTTTGCTAAATCGCTCGGCTTCCTTGATTTCATCAATATCTGATGTACCCGAATCCAGGTAAATTTTCAACCTTTTTTGAGCTTGTATGGGAATGGTTTTAATGTAAGATATTGGGCTATTTGCTGGGCCACTTTTATCATTAAAATAACCACTATGACTAAATAAAATCGAGAAACGATCCACGTTGTGCAATCCCACATTGATTGCTCCCCAACCACCAGAAGATAAACCACCTATCGCCCAAAAATCTGGATTATTTATTGTACGATAACGGCTTTGCACAACTTTTACTAACTCATCACCTACGGCTGTAGAGACTTTACCGTTAGGGCCATCGATATATTCGGGATCTCGGTAGGGACTAGAGCCGCGTTTGTCGTTGCCATCTGGTGTAATGATGATGCTGGGTGGCAACTTACCTGTAGTATAAAGTTGTTCTACTGTCTTGAGAGCTTGTCCCTTATTCTGAATAAACCAATCACTGGGATTACCATGTCCACCGTGGAGGAGAAAGATTACAGGATACCTTTGTTTGGGGTTTTGCTCATAGCCAGGAGGTAAAGAAACACCATAAGTGCGACTTGCACCCATTGCTTGACTATCGTAAGTTTCAATTTTGTAGGTTAGGAGAGTTTCTGAGTTGCTAGTATTGCGCTGGATTGGAACAACGGAAGGCGTTGTTTGTAAATCCTGCTGTTGCGGTGGTTTTGCGATGACACTTTGGGAGAAATTACAGCCAACAAGGGTTAATACTGAAAATAACAAGAGAATTTTAGATTGTTTGTAGTTCATCTTTTAAAGGTATTGGGCATGAGATAGTTAGTCGTTGCTTACCTTCAAAATTTTATGCAAATGATATGTCAATGCTGTGTCAGCAGAATGGAAACTTTACGACTGGTTGTAAATTAAAAGTCAAGGTTAGGATAAGTTTCTTCACTATGCTTAAAAAGCTGCAACTGAATTTCAGTTCTTTGTTTGGCTTGTTGCTGCTGGTACTTTCCCTGTTGGCGATCGCTAACGAATTACGTGAGTATAATTATCGTGATATCCTCAACTCTCTAGCTGCTATTTCCAAAAGTCGCGTAAGTTGGGCAATTTGGCTGACAGCTTTGGGCTATGTAGTGATGATTGGGTACGATATCTTAGGTTTTAACTATATTAATCGCTCTTTAAGTTGGAATAAGATAGCTTTCACGAACTTTATTAGCTCTGCATTTAGTAATACTATCGGTTTTGCTTTGCTGACTGGTAGTGCTATCCGTTATCGATTTTATGCTAGTTGGGGAGTGTCAGCAGTTGCGATCGCTCAAGTAATTGCTTTCGCCAATTTTACCTTTTGGTTGGGGATGTTTGCTGTTGCAGGTTTATTGTTCGTCATCAACCCACTGAAGATTCCCACTCAATTACATTTACCTTTTGCTACTGTGCGTCCAATTGGCGTAATTTTTCTGCTAGTAGTTGCGGCTTATTTACTAGGAAGTATTTTTATTAAACAACCATTAATAATTCGAGGACATGAATTTCGATTTCCTTCTTTTACAATATCTCTGGCTCAAATAGCAATTTCTAGTTTTGACTGGATTCTTGCAGCAGCAGTTCTTTATGCTTTACTTCCTAGCAATATATCTTTGTCATATCTAGATTTTTTGGGAATTTATTTACTAGCGATGTTTGCAGGTGTAGTTAGTAATGTCCCCGGTGGTTTGGGAGTATTTGAAACTATAATTTTGCTGATTCTCTCCTCAAAAGTTTCGTCGGCGGCAGTTTTAGGTTCAATGTTAGCTTATCGGGGAGTTTATTATTTCTTACCTTTGTTATTAGCAGCAGGTTTGCTCGGACTTTATGAAATTAGATTTAGAAAGGGGAATTAAAAAATAGAACTCTTGCATGAATCAAAAGCCCTCATTCCCCAACCCCTTCTCCCAAAATTGGGAGAAGGGGAGCAAATTTCAAAGTCCTCTCCCAAGCTTGGGAGAAGGATTTAGGGTGAGGGCTTTTGATGTCAAATTTGTAAAATCAGTAACTACTGTTATTTTTAAATGCGGAATCCTGCGGTGCTATCTTCATATTCGGCGGCAGAAATTCCTAATTTTTGCTGAGGCGATCGCTAAATAAATCCCACGAGAATAGTAACAGTTAGTTGCAAATTTTGAAGTAGATCTTCCAGAAATCATCATCAAAATTTGGTTTTACTGTTTGAGGATAGAAATAATCATGAAAAACAAAGTATTGTTTGGCGCTATATTCATGGCCACTTGGGTAGGAGCATTAATTCCTAGCGCTTTTGCTGCTTCACCTTGTTCTGTAGGACAAAAGGCTGAGGTTCTTTGGAAGGAAAGATGGTATCCAGCAACGGTACTTAAAGTTAATGATGAGAAATGCTATATTACCTACGATAGTTATGATAGTTCCTGGGATGAATGGGTTGGCACTACACGCTTTCGGGCATCATTTCAAGTTGGAGATGCAGTGAGAATTTTGTGGAAGGGGAAATGGTATGCAGGGCAGGTTTTAGAAGTTAGTAACGATCTTTATAAAATTACTTATGATGGCTACGGTAGCTCTTGGGATGAGTGGGTTGAACCTGCCAGAGTAAGCAGATAGAGAATATTTCACTTTTATAAGTTTAAAGGGACGATTTCACCTGTTGGAGTCGTCCCTTTATTTGTTTTATCAAAACAGAATTCAGAAGTCAGAAGTCAGAAGTCAGGAGTCAGAAATTATGTACAACTGCTAAGAGGCTTTTAAACTAAGAGCCATAAGTAAAATCTCTTATACTTTGGCAAACTTATGGAGCCAGTATCACTGACAGCAGGTGCGATCGCAACTTTGGTAATCACCAAAGCCTTTGAAAAAACTGGTGAAATCATCGGCTAAAAGGCTTGGAAAGAAGGCGAAAAGTTGTTAGTTCTGCTCAAACGCAAGGAACCTAGCACGGCAAAGGTTATCGAACAGGCTAAAACATAATCTTTAGATTATGGTCAAGCTTATCTCATTGGGCAGCAAGTAGAAAAAGCGGCAAAGAAAGATCCTGAAATTGCTCAAGCTGTGGAAGCTGTAGCTAATGAGGCACAACCTCAACTTACGAACACTATTAGTGAAAATTGGCAGGAGATAAATATTAAAGGTGGAACAAATACCATTTCCGGTAACACCTTAAACTTCTGACTACAGTCGCCCCCAGGGGAATCGATACTTTCTACTGAAATACCGCAAAATTTGCCCTTGAGTGGGGTGGTGGAGTTTGTCGGGCGTGAGGAAGAGTTGCAAAATCTTCACCAACTTTTGCAGGATAATAAACAAGTTGCCATTGCTGCGATCGCTGGTATGGGTGGAGTTGGTAAAACAGAACTCGCCCTACAATATGCCATCCAGCGCCGCGAAACATATAACGGTGGGCTTTGCTGGTTGCTACCAAAAACTGAGGATGTGGGCATTCAAGTTGTGCAGTTTGCCAGAACGCAGCTTGATTTAAAGCCGCCAGAAGATTTTGATATACTCGCCCAAGTGCAATACTGTTGGCGGCGTTGGCGTGAGGGTGATGTGCTGTTAGTGTTGGATGATGTCAGCGACTACGAGCAAGTTAAGCCTTACTTCCAGTCGCTACCTTCTCGGTTTAAAGTGTTGATGACTACACGCCAGAACTTGGGACGCATTGCAAAGTTATCTTTGGATGTGCTGCAACCAGAGGCGGCGCTGGAGTTATTAAAGTCTTTACTCAAAGAAACACCCGACATTGTGCATCCCTTAATTATGCAACGCCTTCTCGCTTATCAGCGATCGCTAAAGCACATGCAGGTAGGTGTACGTCCATGAAAAGAACAAGGTTCAAGAGTTACATACATTTTCAAGAAATTGAAAGCTTTGCCTTGAATCTGTTTAAGTGCATCAGCTTCAGCATGGTGTTTTTCTAGTGCTTGCGTGTATCCTTGAGCTACTATCTCTTGGCCATCTACGATCGCACAGCCTAATGGTGGATTCGGCAAACATTCCGGCACAGCTTTTCTGCTTTGAGCTAAAGCAGCCAGCATAAATATTTCATCCATATTTGAGCGTAAATTATCTAAATAAATCACACTACCAAGAATTAGCTATTTTTTGTTAAAAAAGTTCCCATATCAAAACTTAGTAACTGTCACACTAATACCAGAATCCAGTTTCGGGACCTTGAGATACTCAATTGGTTCAGTACTTTGAGTCTTGGTTGGCTCCTGACATTGCTTAAAAAAAGCGCTGGGGTTATTGATGAACTCAAGCGGGTTAATTTTTTGGCATCCTCGCTCCTGCATTAGCGAAATTGATTCAGCAGTTTGTTTTGAATTATTAGTCTGTCCGATAAAATTACTCCATGTAGTATTAATCGTAGCTGGTTCTGTCAATAAAACTCCGGCCCGATCGCGATCGCCTATTGTTATGGGAACATTCTCTTGGTTAGCATAGGCACTCTGACTAAGAGTGATTGCGCTAATCACAATGGCTAAAATAATAGAAGAGGATTTCATAATTCAATCTCTCAACATTTAATGTCAGTTTAATAATTACAATTCTCTAGATACAAAAACCAAGAAATAGCAGGCTAGCTTGAGTACTTCAGATTAACACAGGTAATAATAAATATAAGAAAATTTCATTAAAAATATAGTGAAATCTAGTAGAATGTGACGGAAGTTTGCCTACCTTGAACAAGTTGCTTGAGCTATTTGTCTGCTTCATTGAGATAGTAGCTGGATTTCCGCTGTTTTGTACTAGTCTGATGTAGACTAATTTCTCAATATAACTATGCTGTTATTTGATGCCCCTTATAGTAGGCCATGTTTAATTTAAGCTAGAGCCAATTTACTTACTAGCCGTCTATATCCACTTTTGTACTACATATATATTACAAAATTTAATGTATTTCTACATAAAGGCAAATTAAACTGATTGCGAGTCCTTATGGGTTCAATACTCAAATCATACAATTTTATGATGCCAGTCCCGTATTATTCCCAAAATTGACTATTATTTAAAGCAAGAATTAATTGATAATTAAAGTTTTGAAGTAGCTTATGTAAAGATTCATCCAGTCTTTATAGGTATCTGTTTTCACTGTCCAAAGACTATCTCTGAAGTGCTTCCATTGCTTATAGAATGGCACAATTGTTCTATTCCTTACCCTGAACGAATTAACTCCTCTTGTCTTTTCAAAATCATCAAACCGAGAGTGAATATATTAGTATATTGTATAAATTTTTTGTAAAGTTATATAATTCAGTGTTCTCACAGAATATGATAGTGATTGTTAGCTTACTAATCAATACTTGCATTAGTAGTAACACAAAATGAAATTAACCAAAATTAAGCCCCAAAAATGGAAAGCGACTAAATCAGGGATAAAATTGTAATTTATCCCGTTTTTGCTCTCATTAGAATATCAACCTAAGTTAAAATCGCGGCTTGCAAAACTATTAGTTAACTTCAGATATTGAAGAACCTCAGCAGGAAATTATTAGCTACAAATCAACGCAAATATTAATATCACAAGGTAAACTTAATTAGCACTGTAGTCCAAATTCTGAGAACAATCTGCTGTAAGTAAATAGTCTTTTTATAAAAGTTTACATATATTATGACGATGGAATCTTTACCAAATTTTGAAGAAGTAAATATTCAGAAATACTTAGAAGTTCTTCAACGGCGTTGGCTACCTCTAGTTGGAATTTTCGCCATATCTGTTAGCCTTGGATGCTTATATGCCTTTTCATTAAAACCTTCATACAAGGCAGAAGGAAGTTTGATGATTAAAACAAATCGCTCTTCCTCACTTACGGGCTTACCGGATGACATAGGACGCCTAGAAGCTTTGAATGTGAACGACAATCCCCTGGAAACTCAGGTGAGAGTTATTGGATCGAATCCAGTAATTGAGAAAACGATTAATTCCCTCAACCTTAAAGATAGTCAAGGTAAACTGCTCTCGATTCCCGATTTGGCAAAACAACTAAAAATAGAAGGAATTAAAGGCACTGATGTTGTACAACTTTCTTACAAAGGTGGCGATCCAGAACTAGCTGCCAAAATCGTTAATGAAGTTATTGACAGTTATATCGATCTAAATATCAAGGCTAATCAGAATGAAGCGCGGACAGCCAAACAAGTTCTTGTAACGGAAGTGCCTAAAGCTGAGGAAGTTGTCAGAAGAGCCGAATCAAAACTGCGGCTATTTAAAGAAACGAATAAAGTTGTTGTTCTAGAACAAGAAGCAGCCGCAGCAGTCGATACCATTTCTAAGTTAGGAAACCAAATTTCTCAAGCTTTAGCTCAACTAGATGATGTGAAGGGCCGTCTAGAACAGTTAAGCAGTGAAGCTCAGGTAGATTCACGGCAAGGGGTAATTGAATCTGAATTGAGTCAAGCACCTGGAGTTCAGAAAGTGCTTGCTGAACTCCAAGAAACAGAAAGCAAACTAGCAATAGAGCGTACCCGTTTTTCACCTGAACACCCTACAATTACTAACTTAGAAGAAAAAGTCTTAGCTCTTAAGAATTTGTTAAAAGAGCGGACAGGACAAGTAGCTGGTGGAGCGCAGATAACACAGGGAAGTTTACAGGTTGGACAACTGCGGCAAAGCCTAATTGCAGATATTACTCGTGCTCAGGCAGAACGGGTTGGTCTGGAGAGACAAATTGCCACACTCAAACAACAGCAAAATGCCTATATCAAACGAGCAAATAATTTGCCAAGGCTAGAACAAAGTCAACGAGAGCTAGAACGGAAACTGCAAGCAGCTCAAACGACTTACGAAACACTCTTAAAGAAACGCCAAGAGATTGATATTGCACAAAATCAAAAGATTCCTAATGCTCGTGTTATTTCCTATGCTTTAATCCCTGATAAAGCAGAAGGGCCTCGGAAAATGCTGTTTATTATTGGTGGAGCAGGAGTTGGTTTTTTCTTAGGTATCATTGTCGCCTTTACTTTAGACTTGATAGACCGCTCAGTGAAGACCGTCAAAGAAGCTAAAGAAGTCTTAAGATACAGTGTTTTGGGAGTGATTCCTACACAAAGTAGAAATGGTAGAGATCATTCTTCTATACCAGGACTGGATAGAGCTATTCCCAAAGTTATTGGCAGAGATATTCCTTATTTCCCTGTTGGTAATGCATATCAAATACTACAAGTGAACTTGAAGTTTCTCTGTTCTGATAAACCGCTAAAAAGCATTGTAATTACAAGTTCCGTTGCCAAAGAAGGAAAGTCTGACGTATCTGCAAATTTAGCTGTGACTATGGCTCAGGCGGGGCGTAGGGTGTTGTTGGTGGATGCAGATATGCGTCATCCCATACAGCATCATATCTGGGGGCTAACAAATACAATGGGACTAAGTAATATCATAATCAATCAAGCTTCTTTAGATACAGTTGTTAAGGAAGTAATGCCTAATTTAGAAGTTCTTACTTCTGGAGTTTTGCCTCCAAATCCAGTGGCAATGCTAGATTCTCAACGTATGGCGGCATTAATTAGTAACTTTGGGAGAGATTACGACTTTGTGATATTTGATACTCCTCCACTATCAGGAATAGCAGATGCCGCTGTTTTAAGCACTTTGACTGACGGTATCTTATTAGTCGTTCGTCCTGGAGTGGTTGACTTGAACAGTGCAAATGCAGCTAAAGAGTTTTTAACTCAGTCAGGTCAGAAGGTATTAGGGATAGTCATCAATGGTGTGAATACTAAAAACGAACCTAATAATTATTTTTATGACAATAAAAAACGACAAATCGAACAAGATTTAGTATCTTCTAGCAGTTTAACTAAATTTCGCAAAGAGCGTTAAGTTCTCTTATAAAATGTAAAAGCTACCATCACTACAACCATCTAAACCTAATTTTGTGACTGTAGGAATAATGGATAAAACTAAAATCAAAACTTCTTGCTTAATTAATAATTACAATTATGCTCCATTTCTCTCTGAAGCAATTGATAGCGCTTTAAATCAGACTGTTACATTTGATGAAATTATCATTGTTGATGATGCATCCACAGATAATTCGGCGGAAATTATCAAGAACTTTACTCAAGTAGCTAATGTTAAATCTATCTTGAAAGAACAAAATCAAGGACAATTATCATCTTTTAATGAAGGTTTTTTAGCTGCTACTGGTGACATTATATTTTTTTTAGATGCTGATGATATTTATGACCCTCAGTATTTAGAAAATGCCCTAAACTTTTACAATAGACGCAGTGAATGTGATTTTGTATTTTGTGCTTATAAAAAATTTGGAGCAGTAGAAGGGACATTTCAAGACGATGCAGTTGATTTAGATTTGGGTTATTCAGTAATTAGAACTTTATATAATGGTGAATGGATTGGTTCCATAACTTCAACATTATCAATACGTAGAGAAATAGTCCGAAAATTTTTACCTATTCCAAATTTAGAAGATTGGCGTGTAAGGGCTGATGACTGTTTAGTATGGGGAGCTTCTTTGGTGGGGGCTAAAAAGTTTTATATGTCTAAACCTTTAGTGATGTATAGAATACATGAAAATAACCAGTATCATAATAAGAACTTTTTAGATGTAGACAAAAACTATGAATACAAAAGATTCTGGAAACGCAATTCCCTGTTTAATTACATTCTGCAAAAAAATAATTTTAGCTCCCCATTATTCTTAGCATTTACATCTCTTAATGAGCTACAAACAATATCATGCCCAAAATATCAGGATTTTGTTAGTTATTTGAAAATAATATTTTTATTTGAGCATAGTTTTTATTGGAAAATCAAGGGTATTATTTTCTTGTTTAGCTATTTTTTGAAAATTTTGATTAGTGGTAAATTAAAAACCTTGTAAGCGCTCAAGAATGTGAGTTACTGAATAAATACACTTTATTTTGTATTTGAAAAAATGAAGAAGTTGCATGAGAGAGATTGATAAATATAAATAATTGCATGTGATTAATTCATAAAAAGAATGTTAAGCAAATTAAAAATTAAAAACTTATCGAAATTTAAATCTCGTTCTGGGCTGCGTGCAATTATTGCTAATACAGGTTGGTTATTTGCCGATCGCATTCTACGTATGGGTGCAAGCTTGATTGTAGGAGTATGGGTAGCACGTTATTTAGGAGTAAAACAGTATGGTCTATTTAACTATGCTTTAGCTTTTGTTGCCTTATTCAGCCCCATTTTTACTCTCGGACTAGATGACGTAGTAGTTCGCCATCTTGTTCGTCAATCATCAAACAAAGAGGAAATTTTAGGAACTACTTTTTGGCTAAAATTTTTGGGTGGAATTGCTTCTGTTTTATTAGCAGTTAGCACGATGTTTTTCTTAGGTGAGCATGAAACACTAAAGATATGGTTAGTTGCAATTTTAGGAATAGCAGGAGTTTTTAGGGCATCTGATACTATTGAACTATGGTTTCAATCACAGGTGCAGTCAAAATATACTGTAATCGCTAAAAACACGGCGTTTCTGCTAAATACTCTCATCAAAATCGCACTGATTTTAACAAAAGCACCGTTGCTAGCTTTTGCGTTGGTAACATTAGCAGAATTTGCAATGAGTGCAATTGGCTTACTAATTGTTTACCAAGTCAAAGGGTCTTCATTGTGGTTATGGCGTTGGAGCATTGCGGCTGCCAAAACTCTTCTGAAAGAGAGTTTACCTCTAATTTTTTCGGGGTTCGCCATCATGATTTTTATGAGAATAGATCAGGTGATGTTAGGTCAAATGATCGGAGATAGTGAAGTTGGTATTTATTCTGCGGCTGTACGTGTTTCTGAAATTTGGTATTTTATTCCGGGGGCTATTGTTTCTTCTGTTGCTCCAGCAATCTATGCCGCCAAGGAAAAATCAGAAAGTCTTTACTATCAGCGAATAGGACAATTACTCAGTCTTATGACATGTATATCTTTAGCAATTGCTCTTCCTATGTCCTTTTTATCTGACAAGATAATTATGGTGATGTTTGGAAGTGGATATGCAGAAGCAGGACCAATATTAGCAGTTCATATTTGGACTTCTTTGTTTGTATTTATGGGTCTTGCAACATCACCTTGGTTTATTGCTGAAGGTTTGAACCACGTTTCTTTAGGTAAGACTTTATTTGGAGCTATACTAAACATTATTCTCAATTTATTACTTATTCCTAAATATGCAGGACTTGGAGCTGCGATCGCAACAATAATATCTCAAGCTGCTGCTGCTTTTATATGTAACGCATTTGATTCAAGAACACAAAAGTTATTTAAAATTCAGATGCGATCGCTTATTCATTTTTACAAAAACTAATCGTTATTATTTAACTTTTATATGATGCAAACACCAGTAACTTTCATTATTTTTAAACGCCCCCAAACAACAGAAAAAGTTTTTGAGGCTATTCGCCAAGCCAAGCCAACAAAACTTTTTGTAATTGCAGATGGACCCCGCACTGACCGCGAAGGTGAGGCAGAAAAATGCGAAGCGACTAGGGCAATTATTGAGAGAGTTGATTGGGATTGTGAAGTAATTAAGAATTATTCTGATATCAACTTAGGTTGCGCAAAACGGGTATCAAGTGGTTTAGATTGGGTATTTAATAATGTTGAAGAGACAATTATTTTAGAAGATGATTGTATTCCTCACCCAACTTTTTTCAGGTTTAGTCAAGAACTGCTGGAAAAATATAGAAATGATACCAGAATCGCCACAATCTCTGCTCAAAATCTTCAACTTGGACAAAAACGTACAAATTACAGTTACTATTTTTCTCGTTACAACCACTGCTGGGGTTGGGCAAGTTGGAGACGTGCTTGGCAACATTATGATTTGACTATTAAACTCTGGAAAGAGGTGCAAGCAGAAAACCTTTTACACGACATTCTTGTAGACCAAAAAGCGGTAAATTCTTGGCAACGAATATTTCAATCTGTTTATGACAATCCTACAGGTATAACCTGGGATTACCAATGGACATTTGCTTGTTGGATGCAGGGAAGCTTAAGTATTATTCCCAATGTCAATTTAATCTCTAATGTTGGTGTTGGTGTAGACGCAACTCATTTTACTTCAAATCAAGAATTTTCCTTCATCAATATGCCGATGCAAGCAATAGAATTTCCCTTAAAGCATCCACCATTTATTGTCAGGCATGTAGAAGCAGATAACTTTACACAGAAAACAGTCTATAAAGCAACTACATTGGACATTTTTAAAGAAGAAGTTAAGAAAAGATTGAATTACTCAGCGATAAAAAAATAGATTAGTTAAATATCCCAAATGAAAGTAAAATTAACAGAAAAAATATTAACTATCTTGCTATTACTCATTGCTGTAGGGGCATTAACAATACACCCTGCGCAAGAAGTTTCTATGTCTACGCTTGGAGGTGATAAGCTAGATACTTTGTTCAATATAGTTTCATATTTAATCCTATTTTATTTCTTAATTTTATACTGGAAAGGTTTTCTTTATGTAATTACTAGAAGTCCATTACAGTTTTTTCTACTAGCAATAGTTATATTTTCTCTTTTATGGTCAGAAGACCTAAGTTCTAGTCTTACTTATCTAAGAGGTCTAATCCGCATATATTTTCTTGCAATCTATTTAGCAATGCGTTATTCCCTTAAGGAACAAATTAAGCTGATAGCTTGGGCACTTGGCATAGCTGCATCATTATCTATGTTATTTTCTGCATTCGTACCAGGTTATATTCACGAATCACCTGAATTACTAGGTATGTGGAGTGGAATTTATGGTCATAAAAATGAATTAGGTTACATGATGGCTTGGAGTGCAGGAGTTTTTTTGCACCTGGCTCTTAGTGGCCATCGATATCGCTGGTTGATGTGGGCACTATGTGGGATATCTATATGTCTAATTATCCTTTCACGTTCAACAACGTCTTTAACGATTTTATTGACAATGATATTACTTTTACCTTTCTATAGATCCCTGAAGAAAACTAATTATAAATTACAAGTTATTACGATCACTTCAACTTTGATGTTACTGATGATTTCTTCAATATTACTTCTCAATAATGCCGAAACTGTAGTTGGTACTTCTGGTAAAGACCTTACCTTCAATGGACGCTCTGACCTCTGGGAGCTAGTAATTTCTAAGATTTTGGAAAGACCTTGGTTAGGTTATGGATTTTCGGGATTTTGGACTAGTAATGCTGCATCCAAATTAAGAGCTACTTACGATTGGGCAAGTAACGCCCATAATGGTTTTTTAGAATTATTGTTAGAATTAGGATTTTTAGGGTTTTTGACTTTTGCAGCAGGGTTTGTCCGGTTTTTCGTAATGGCATTGACTCGAATTATTTCTGTCGCTAAAAAGCCGGAAGATTATTGGCCAATGCAGATGCTAATTATTATAGTCATAGTTAATTTTTCAGAAGCAAGATTATTAACTCCTAGCTGGAATTGGTTAATGTATGTCACCACGTCATTATCTTTGACTGTTGAATATCAACGAAATCGTAAAAATATTTTAATCAATTAGTTTTTATGGCAGTCATAAATAGTTTTATTGATCGTTAAGTTAATAAAAATGAAAATTTTACATATTAGTACCCATGATATTAATGGCGGTGCAGCGAGGGCTGCATATCGTTTACATACAGGTTTACAGGATATAGGACTACAGTCACAAATGTTAGTTCATGAAAAATATAGTAATGATAAAACAGTAATTGCACCTAAAATTAGGCTGTTTCAAGGTATTGCCAAGGCAAAGTTGACAGTTGAAAGTTTACCATTAAAACTTTATCGCCAAAAGAAAAATACTCCATTTTTTACTCAATGGTTGCCAGATAGAGTTATTCCGAAAGTTGCTCAGATTAATCCAGATATAATCAATCTGCATTGGATTAGCGGAGGTTTTATGCAAATAGAAACCTTTGCTAAACTGAAGCGTCCTCTAGTTTGGACTCTCCATGATATGTGGGGGTTTACTGGAGGATGTCACGTTACTGGAGAATGCGATCGCTACAAAGTATCCTGTGGGACTTGTCCTCAACTCAGCAGTGGTAATGAGTGGGATCTATCTCGTTGGGTATGGCAGCGCAAAGTAAAAGCCTGGAAAAATTTAAATTTAACTCTGGTTTCACCAAGTTCTTGGTTAGCAGAGTGTGCTCGTTCTAGCTCTTTATTCCAGAATTTGCGAATTGAGGTAATTTCCCACGGATTAGATACTCAAAAATATCGACCGATTAATCAACATTTTGCACGAGAAGCACTCAATCTACCTCAAGATAAAAAACTGATACTCTTTGGAGCGATAGAAGCAACAAGCGATAGAAATAAAGGATTTCATTTGTTGCAACCAGCTTTACAAGAATTGAGTAAATCTGGCTGGAAGAATGACTTGGAAGTTGTGATTTTTGGAGCATCTCAACCCGAAAATCCACCTGATTTAGGCTTCAAAACCCACTATTTGGGACACTTACATGATGCTATATCTTTAGCAACTGTTTACTCAGCTGCTGATGTAATGCTTGTACCATCTCTTCAAGAATCTTTTGGACAGACAGCTTCAGAATCATTCGCTTGTGGTACTCCAGTTGTGGCGTTTAATTCTACTGGCTTAAAAGATATTGTCGATCATCAGCAGAACGGCTATTTGGCTAAACCTTATGAAGTTGAGGATTTTGGCAAAGGAATTACCTGGGTTCTTGAAAATGAACAAAGGTTGCAAAAACTGTCATTTTATGCTCGTGAGAAAGCCGAGCAAGAATTTACCCTGGAACTTCAAGCACGTCGTTATTCAGCCTTGTTTCAGGAAATATTGATGATAGCAAAGAAATCTTCATTGAGTAATTAACTTAGTAAATCAATACTTCATAATATGTCAATACCTATAGCTTTTATAATTTGTACAGAACCTGGTCGTTTAGAAGGTCAATCTTTGATGCTTGCAGAAAGTATTCGTAAGTTCTGCGGCGAATTGAAAAATACACCTATATATAGTTTTCATCCTAGAGTAGGTGAACCAATTTTAAAACAAACCCAACAGGCCTTTGAAGCATTGCAGGTGATTCATCAACAAATTCCCATAAATCGAGAATTTCATGAATATTATTTAGCTAATAAGCCCCTAGTTTGTGCCTATGCAGAACAAAATATCGATGCAGAAATATTGGTTTTTTTAGACAGTGACAAATGCTTTTTTTCTGAACCAAAAGAATTTTTATTGCCCGTAGATTGTAATGTACGGATGCGTCCTGAGTATGGTCAAGGAATTGGTTCTACAGGTCTGCAAGATCCTCAAGAATGGTATTGGCAAAAACTATATGAAGTACTGGGAGTAAAGCGTGAGATATTTGTTGACACACCTATTGGTAATAAAAGAATCAGAGCATACTGGAATTCTGGTTTGGTTGCTGTAAGAAGGAGTGCAGGTATATTTACAACTTGGAAAGAGAACTTTGAAAAAGTAATGCGCTTGGATATTACTCCTCCTCAAGGTATTTATTTTGTTGAGCAGTCTGTTTTGTCTGTAACTTTATGTGCCTTGGAAGAAAACGTTGAACATCTTCCCCCTAATTATAGTTATCCATTACCTTTACATAACCGTTTATCAAAAGAACTAAAAATTAAACATTGGGATGATATTGTTTCCATTCATTATTTCAACTTATTTTTTTATAACGATTGGTATAGACAAATAAAAAGATTGAAAAATTTTAATGTCAATTCAAATAAATATCAATGGTTATCTGTAGAGGTTGTCAGACTTAATATGCCTCGTGTATCAGTTTGGCATAGATATTTGTTAGAAGTCAGAAGAATGGAACAAAAACTAAAAAGCTTTAACTTAGATATTAATTTCAGTGGATGGATAGAAAACATGGTTAAGTTTTAAACTGACATCACGATATATGAAAAGTGAAAGTTTGATAATGGAGATTATAAATAAAATCAAACAAAAACATATCTAAATCTATTATTTAGATGAACTATTATTGTATATATTATTAGGAGGATAATGAGATGAATAAAGCGAATATAGCTGTAATTATGACATGTTATAACAGACGGAATACAACTCTTACCTGTCTAAATGCTTTATATCAGCAAAAAAAATATTGTGATGTTTATTTAACTGATGATGGAAGTTCTGATGGGACTACAGAGGCTGTTAAAGCAGAATATCCAGAAGTACAAATTCTTCAAGGTGATGGCAATTTATTTTGGGTGGGAGGAATGCATCTAGCTTTTAGTGAGGCAATCAAATATCAATATGATTATTATCTGTGGTTGAATGATGACACATTTCTGGAAGCCAATGCTGTGAGTAAACTATTACAGGTTCATCAAAATTTGACAGAACTTGGTTATCCAGACTCAATTGTAGTTGGTTCAACTAAAGACTCAATTACAGGAAAAGCAACTTATGGAGGAGCAGTAAAATCTAAAAAGTGGTATTCTAATAAATTTGAATTTTTAGAACCAAGCTCCGATATACAAGAATGCGATGCTATGTATGGTAACTGCGTGTTAATTCCTAAAAGTGTTGCCGCCAAAGTTGGCAATATTGATACAGCTTTTGTTCATAGTTTAGGAGATTTAGATTATGCCCTGAGAGCGCGTAAATTGGGTTGTAAAATATGGGTAGCTCCTGGGTATATTGGTACTTGTACTAAAAATTCTATCCGCAATAGTTGGGCAGATACCAACTTAAATCTATTAGAACGCTTGAAAAAAATACTACAAATTAAAGGATTTCCATTAAAATCATGGACTATATTTTGTAGCAGACACTCTGGGCCATTCTGGATATTTTACTGGTTTTTACCTTATATCAGAGCAATTATTGGTTACAAAGACTTGGCTACCTCTCCTACCTTTTCTGAAGATATTAATCAAACTGGCTCAGAAGTTTAATACTTGCACGAGAGTCATTGGTAGATGATATTTGGATAAGTTATAACGTATCTTAATAATTTGACAAATGTAATTTCAAATTATAAAATAGTAATCAGCAATCATTATTATGGGTAAACGCTTACTAATTGTCTCAACTCTTGATTCTAGTCAACCATTTGGTGCATTTACTAGACCTTTTTATCTAGGAAAATATCTTACTAAACATTTTGATGTTTTTCAGCTAGGTTTAGATTGTTCATCTGTGGATTATGCACCTTCTCTTTCTATTGCTTCAAGAGGCTTAAAGTCATATATTCAATCCATAGAAAAGTGCATCGACGAGTTTTGTCCAGACATTGTGTATGCTCAAGAAACACTACCTGGATTGGCTGCTTTAATTTCACTAAAGCTTAAAAAACACAGTAGTTCCTCTCTTGTCTTAGATTTTCATACATTTTCGCCTTATGAATACTGGATGCGCTTGTTTTCAGTCGCCAATCCTTTCAAAGAGTTTGCACAATGTATTAAGACATATATTGCTCAGGGAATTTTAATATTCTCTGGTAGTCCAATTATTGCAGCAGGTGAATCAATTCCTAAACTAATTTCCCAATGGTATGGAAAAACTCCACAGCAAATTTATTCTATCGGGAATGGAGTGACTGAAGACTTACTCAATACTGAATTTTTTCCAGATAAAGACCCCTATCAAGCATTCAGACCAGCTAAAATAGTGGTTATTATTGCTCCCAAAACATTTCAATTTCCAACTAATGATATGTCTGTATCAATGGCTACTGAGGTCGCTAAATGCCTTGAAAGTCATCAAGAAAAAGTACATTTTGTTGTCATTGGTAGGGATAGTAATGATATTTCAGAACCAATACCCTCTAACATTTCTTTTTTAGGGTTTTTACCTAAAAGGGAAGATTTTCTTGCCCATCTGAAATATGCAGATATTGCTTTGTTGCCATTTTCAAAACAAGCAGTAGCAGGTGGCGCTCGCAATAAAGCACTAGATTATTTTGCTAGTAGAAAATTAGTTGTATCAACACCAGAAGGCTTGCGAGGTTTAGAAGAATTTCGCAACTTAGAACATCTTTTGGTAACAGGATACTCTAGCGAAGAAGTCGCTAACACAATACTGGATGCTGTTTCAAATATTGATAAATATCAATCACTTGTAGATACAGCATATACTTTAATTACCGAAAAGTATTCCTGGAATGCAAGAGCACAAAATGTCGCAGACATCCTTATGAGAATAAGTGCTTTTTAGTTGTATTTAAATAATAGTTTTAACTAAAAAATTTAAGTATTTCAATATTTCAATACAAAAGTACTGAAATATTGCTGATTAATTTTACAATACTCACCTTTCCCTTGAGATAACATCTCATATTTATCAAAAGAAAAAAAAAGATATGAAAAAGCGATTTTCTTATAAAATTATTGGTGCTCAAGTGGATGCACTGTCTATCCTTGACTTAAATTCATTGATTGAAGAATCTATTGATCGGGATGAAAAATGGATTATTGCTAATCACAACTTACATAGTCTTTATCTCTTCCATAACGATCTAAAAATGCAAGCTTTTTATTCTAAGGCAGAATATACACATATTGATAGTATGCCTTTAGTGTTTATTGGAAAGCTGTTGGGTTTTCCAATTAAACGCGAACAAAGAGTAACCTATGCTGACTGGGTATGGCCTCTGATGGCAGAAGCTGCTACTAAAGGCTGGCGTGTATTTTATTTAGGTTCAAAGCCAGGAGTTGCTGAAAAAGCAGCAAATATTTTATGCCAGAAATTTCCTGGTTTACAGATTGCTTGCGCTCATGGCTATATTGATATAGATAAAGATAGTCAAGAAAATCTCGCCACTGTGGCTGCAATTAATGCTTACAAACCCCATGTATTAATGGTGGGAATGGGTATGCCACGCCAAGAGTATTGGATTTACGAAAATCTTGAACATCTTCATACCAACACTATTTTAACCAGTGGAGCCTGTATGGACTATATAGCAGGAGCAATACCTACTCCTCCTCGCTGGATGGGAAAGATGGGGTTGGAATGGTTGTATCGCTTGTTATCTGAACCGAAAAGACTTTGGAGACGTTACTTACTTGAGCCTTGGTTTGTTGGCACATTATTTTTACGAGAAATTTGGAGTATCTCAAGTAAACGAAAAAAAAATAACCTTCTAGTATTTATAAGTACGAAATTTCAAAAGTTCGTAGCTTGATCGAGTCTTTCAGACTCTTACCAGTAAGTCGCTCAATTCGTCACGAATTTATGAAATATTGTACTAAGATTTAATGATTGATTACTCAGGAAGTCTTATTCAACTTTCATAATCGTGAATAACTAAAAGTATTTGCATTTATTTTGCTTAGAATAATACTTAAAAATACTATATTAGTTCCCGGCATAGTGAGGTACATTTTCAAAGCTACTAAGCTTGGTAAACAAGATTTGGGTGTACCTCAGTTGCTGAGGAAATACTATATTTATGCCTGAGTGGAGTATTAAGTTGATTCCTGAAATGCCTGGGCTATAGCATTGCGAGCTGGTTTAGATTGCAGGTTCTCATCGAAGGGAAGCGGACGCAGAAATTTCCAGAGACTTGGATTGTTTCTAAAGGTTTTTCTTGGCATCCACTCAGGATAACGTATCCAGGTATGACGGTCACTAAGTCCCCATGTAATCACAGTATCGACTTTAGCTGCAAAGCACAGGTCAAGATATCGCTTGTAACTATCGGCTACCATTTGGTCTAAGCTTTTGATACTATCGGGTAGTGGGGTATCAATGATAATATCTAATTCTGTAATTATTGGTTTCACTTCAAGATCGTTAAGCCGTTTTAACACCGAATTAAGTCCTTTCTCGTCAAAAGGATATGCAGTAGAAAACCATAGATGTGATTGGAGACCTGCCCCATCAATTTTAACGCCACTATTCTTCAGATACTCGACCATTCTTAAGAAACGTTCTGATTTCCATGTGGTGCCTTCGATGCCAAAATCGTTTAGGTAAAATTTCTTGCTGTTATCAACTGAAGCGGCAATTAAAAATAAGTCTCGAATTAATTCTGGTTTTACCCCTTTACGCAAACCGATTGTTGCATTATCAGTTTCATTTTCACTATCAGCGATAATTTCATTGGCAATATCCCAAGACTTTAAAACGGGACTATTGCGATAATGTCCCATAACTCCGTTAACATGGCGTTCGATCATCTTAAGTGTAGGAGGGTATGTTGCCCAGTCTGGTCTTCCCATGTGCCAGAAAAGGGTATGCCCATGCATATCTATATTATGCTTTTGGCAGAAATCAGCGATCGCATCTGCTGATTCAAAAGTAAATTTTCCTGGCTGTGGTTCAGTAGCATTCCATTTTAATTCACCGTTCGGTGTCACAATGGAACATTCACGAGCCATAAGGTTAGCGTAATCTTTCTCTATTTGCAAAAATTCATTAGAAATTGCTGCGCCATAGCGCTTTCCTTTGGCAGCAGCTAATTGCCGAAGAGGAGTATTTAAATTTTTACTTATATAATTTCCTGCAATAGTATTCGTACCTTGATTTTCTTTTTGGTTATCTTTTTGCAAAAAACCCATAGTTAATAAGGCAGAAAGGGTTGTATATCCTGCTCTTCTTAAAAAATTTCTCCGATAAGGCATAAATTGTAGTTAATAAAAAACACATAAGATTATATTACAAAATAAATTTTGATACTTTTTGAGGTTTAGTGATAATTCACACATTCATTACACAATATAAAAATGTTAACTTATAACGTATGTTCGATTGACATCAATTAACTGTGCTTCTATATACTAGCGGTAAAGATACTATCCTTAATAATAAAGATTTATTCGATAATAAATAGTTAATTCTGTCTAAATCAGCACCGGACAGTGACAAAATTCTGATGTTTACAGATTGTGCTTTCTTTGCTGTCGATGTGATGCGATCGCCATTGACTCTACTTTTATCCAGCTATTCAGTACCAATTTTTGAGTCGTTATATTGCCAAATTAAGTTACTGTTATAGTTTTATAAATTAGGTTGCTAACTCTTATTATGACAACTCAGTTTTCCTGGACTAAACAGTGGTATCCTATTATTCCTTTAAGCTACTTAGATGTTTTGAATCCCACCCCAGTCACTCTTTTGGGGAAAAAACTGGTGATTTGGAGAGACAAAAATCTCAAGTGGATAGTAATGGATGATGTTTGTCCTCATAAGTTGGTGCGACTATCTATGGGGACCATTACTGAAGATGGAAACTTAATGTGTAGACATCACGGTTGGTGTTTTAATGGTGAAGGAAAATGTACTAAAATTCCCATGTTGGCTGGTAGCCAAGCAGAAGTAACTGCTTGTGATAGTTTAAGGTCACGAGTTACAACATATCCTACACAAGTTATCCAAGAATTGCTTTGGGTATGGCCAGATGATAGTTCAACAGCTTTTGAGGATTGTAACTCAAAGCAGCCAGCTACCATCCCTGAATCAGAATTAGATATATCTTCCACCTCCTGGCAGATGACAGAAGTTCCAGTTGGTTACATCGTGTCTGTTGAAAGTACTTTTGATCCTTCTCATGCAGAATTTCTTCATGAAGGAATAGGTCTTTTTTCACCTAAAACAGCTGTGCCTATGGAATATTTTGAATCTGTTGGAGAAATATCTGCTCAAGAAGGTTTTACTCTCAAACATCAAGGCTACAATCTCTTCAACAAAGATATGGAGGCGATACGAAAGTTTACTCCACCCTGTTCTAATACTACTATATATCGTTACTCAAACGGCAAAACTAATATTTTTCAGTTGTATTTTGTTCCTACGCAACCAGGTTATTGTAGGTATATTGGCAAGTCGAGTTCTGATGAAAGTTCAGTTAAAAGAAATTTTTGGTTTGAGATTCTCCCAAAAGATTTACAAACTGGGTTACAGCACTTATCCACATATCAGCTAAGTGACCAAGATTTATCAGCTATGCATTCCCAGGAAGTGAATCAGTCATCATTAGATAAAAAATGGCAAAGGGCATACTTTATGCCTTCTGCCTCTGATCTGGGTATTATAACTTTCAGAAAATGGCTAGACGAATTTGCTGGAGGTAGTCCTTCATGGCAAGGGTGTATAGAAGACAGTGTTAAACAATTGAGTGATGAACAATTATATGACCGATGGCATAGACATACAAAATATTGTCCAAGTTGTCGTAATTCTTTGGTTTTTCTAGAAAAGGTACAAACTTTTGGTAATATTTGCATTATTATATTTGCATTATTAACATTGGTTTTGATTTCAATGGGTGTTCACCTAAGTTTAGTATTGATATCAAGTATCATTGCAGTATTGAGTTGTTTTTTATCATATAAATCAAATGAAATAAAGCAGCTTTTTCTTAGTAGTATTCCCAATGGAGGTTTACCATTGGTTAAACTTTATGGTGAAAATGTAAAAAAGTGAAATAAAGTATGCTACGACGAAAAACTATCTAACTAAAAAACTGAATGAGACTGTTGATAATCAAAAAAAAACCAATCCCACTCAAAAGAAAGGGTAAGATTTTGCTTATCAAACTATTTATTCTAGAATAAAATTTTTCTAAATAACTAATAGCTTTGTCATTTAACACTAGATAGATAGCAACCATTATCAATAATGGAAAGATAAAAATTAAATCGTACAATGCCCAAATTAATATAAATATTGGGATTGAAAGATGGGCATTATTCATTTGCTGGAGGGCAGCAATATGAGGCAATGCAGTTGGAGTTTCTACGGCAACAATGGTAAAACCTAAAAGAAAAGTGTACAGTGGCTTGAGTGAATGAGGTTGTACAGCTTTTGTAGAAGGCATAAAAATTTTTGGTGTGTTATATCCGACAATCAATAGTCCTATTCCTGCAAGTAATTGCAATACATAAATACTCTCACCAACATAATTTAAACCTTCTTGAATTACTTGTCTAAATCCCCAAGCAATTAACAGTCCTGAAATCAAAAGTCCAACATATTCCCCAAAGGTAAAAGCTAATACACGGATAACAGGTTTCGGCGTACTCAGTAGATAAATTTGCACTGCAAAGCCATTAGGATTAATACTACCAAATACTGAGATTGCTGCCAGAGAAAGTAAAAAAGAGGTCATCTTTGAATAGTAAATTGCTTTTGAATTTTGTGAGTAATTTTAAGTAAGAGAAGCAGAATAAGCTACTGCTCATTCTGTTTGTCCTACAGTAATTGTATTTTGACTTAATAAGTGACCTCTAACTTTAAGTAAAATATATCAGAGATTCCCGACCCTATACCCCACAAAAAAGAATAAATTGCCTCAAAGTCTTTTCAAACAGAGACTTTGATTGTTGAGTACATTATTAATGCATATTAATAGATGCAGTATTGCAAATGAGATAATTAATAGATGCAGTATTGGTTGAAAGTTAATTTAAGAGCCTAAAACCATCAATAAATTATCCTTTAAATGCGGAGTAAATCCTACCGCTAAATCTTAATGCATATAATACACTCACTTTCTAATTCTAGCTATTTCTGATTCTTATATTCACGTGTTCTGAAAATGCAGTATTGAGGCGGGGGCAAAAATCAAGTTATGAACAAAATCTTTGCAACTATCGATGGGAATGAGGCTGTCGCCCGTGTTGCTTACAAATTAAATGAAGTGATTGCAATTTATCCTATCACCCCCTCTTCAGCAATGGGTGAATGGGCAGATGCTTGGTCTGCAGAAAGTCGTCCCAACCTCTGGGGTACTATTCCTAGCGTCGTGCAGATGCAGAGCGAAGGGGGAGCGGCTGGTGCTGTACATGGGGCATTGCAAACAGGTTCTCTGAGTACCACCTTTACGGCATCTCAGGGATTATTGTTGATGATACCCAATTTCTACAAAATTGCTGGTGAGTTGAATAGCGCTGTGGTTCACGTTGCCGCTCGTTCTTTGGCTACTCATGCTTTATCAATTTTTGGCGACCATAGCGATGTAATGGCAGCTCGTGCTACTGGGTTTGCTCTACTGTGTTCGGCTTCGGTGCAGGAAAGTCAAGATTTTGCTCTCATCGCTCATGCTGCTACCCTAGAGACGCGAGTCTCGTTTATGCATTTCTTTGACGGCTTCCGCACCTCTCATGAAGTGCAGAAAGTCAAATTGCTGTCAGATAATGATTTGCGATCGCTAATTCACGATAACCTAATACTCGCCCACCGCAGCCGCGCCCTCACCCCAGATCGTCCAGTATTGCGGGGGACTGCCCAAAACCCCGATGTCTACTTCCAAGGACGTGAAGGCGCTAACCCTTATTACAACGCCTGTCCAGATATTGTCCAACGCATCATGGATGAATTTGGAGAACGCACGGGAAGGCATTATAAAATCTATGAATATTACGGTGCTAAGGATGCCGATCGCGTTATCGTTCTTATGGGTTCAGGTTGTGAAACCGTCCATGAAACAGTAGATTACCTGAACGCCCGTGGTGAAAAACTTGGCGTGGTGAAAGTGCGACTTTACCGCCCCTTTGATGTTCAAAGGTTTGTTGCAGTATTACCAACTAGTGTAAAAGCGATCGCAGTTCTCGATCGCACCAAAGAAGCAGGTAGCATTGGGGAACCCCTCTACCTTGATGTCATTACAGCTTTGTATGAAGGGTGGGGAGCAGGGGAGCATACTTCTCTACGAGAGGCTACGCCAACGACTGCGCTCAGTAACCAGGGGAGCAGGGGAGCAGGGGAGAAATTAGGATTAGATTCCCCTCTGCCCAAAGTTGTTGGTGGTCGCTACGGTCTTTCGTCTAAAGAATTTACTCCGGCGATGGTGAAGGGCATCTTTGACAACCTTGCTCAAGCTAAACCAAAAAATCACTTTACTATTGGGATTAATGACGACGTTACTCACACTTCTCTTAGCTTTGACCCTAACTTCTCTACAGAATCGGATAATGTTGTCAGGGCAATGTTCTATGGGTTAGGTGCTGATGGTACAGTTGGCGCTAACAAAAACTCCATCAAGATTATTGGTGAAGAAACCGACAATTACGCCCAAGGCTACTTTGTCTTTGACTCCAAAAAATCTGGCTCAATGACCGTCTCTCACCTACGCTTCGGTAAAGAGCCAATTCGCTCCACATACTTAATTGACCAAGCTAACTTTATTGGTTGTCATCACTGGGGATTTCTGGAACGCATAGATATTTTGAAGGCTGCTATTCCTGGAGCGACTTTGCTGCTTAACAGTCCATACAATGCAGATACCGTTTGGGAATATCTGCCGTTGAAGGTACAGCAGCAAATTATCGACAAGCATTTGAAGTTATATGTAATCAATGCTAGCCAGGTTGCCCGTGAAAGTGGTATGGGTGGCAGAATTAACACCATCATGCAAGTATGCTTCTTTGCCTTAGCGGGTGTCTTGCCGCAAGAAGAAGCGATCGCTAAAATCAAACAAGCGATTGAAAAAACCTATGGTAAAAAAGGTGTAGAAGTTGTCCGCATGAACTTGCAAGCTGTAGACAACACCTTAGACAACTTGCATAAAGTAGATGTCCCACAGACAATCCACATTCCTAACTCCTCACTCCTAACTCCTAACTCCTCACTTAACTCCGCTCCCGAATTTGTGCGAGAAGTTCTGGGCAAAATCATGGTGTGGGAAGGTGATGACTTACCTGTTAGCACACTACCAGTTGATGGCACTTTTCCCGTAGGTACTGCCAAGTGGGAAAAACGTAACGTTGCCGAAGAGATACCTGTGTGGGAGCCGGATGTATGCGTTCAGTGTGGTAAGTGCGTCATGGTTTGTCCCCACAGTGCCATCCGTGCTAAAGCTTATCAAGTCGATGAGTTAGTTAATGCACCAGCAACCTTCAAGTCAACTGGTGCAAAAGATAAAGACTTTGCCAATCAAAAATTTACCATTCAAGTTGCCCCAGAAGATTGCACGGGATGCACTATTTGTGTAAATATCTGCCCTGCTAAAAATAAATCTGAGCCATCGCTGAAAGCGATTAACATGGCACAGCAGTTGCCATTGCAAGAGCAAGAGCGAAAGAACTGGGATTTCTTCTTGAGTTTACCTAATCCTGACAGGCGATCGCTAAAATTAAACCAGATTCGCCAACAACAACTGCAAGAACCTTTATTTGAATTCTCTGGTGCTTGTGCAGGTTGTGGTGAAACACCTTATCTAAAATTATTAACACAATTGTTTGGCGATCGCGCCGTCATCGCCAATGCTACAGGTTGTTCTTCAATATATGGTGGCAATCTTCCCACAACTCCTTGGACAACCAACGCCGAAGGACGCGGCCCGGCGTGGTCAAATAATTTATTTGAAGATAACGCCGAATTCGGTTTTGGCTTCCGCCTCTCCCTTGATAAACAAGCTGAGTTTGCGGCAGAATTGTTGCAACAGTTGGGGAGTGAAATAGATGAAAACCTTGTTTGTTCCATACTGAAAGCTGAACAAAAATCCGAAGCTGACATTTGGGAACAGCGCGAAAGAATAGAACTGTTGCAGCAGAAGTTAGATGAAATTGTAACTTTCGATCCCAAGTTAAAATCAAAAATCAAAAATCTCAAATCCCTTGCAGATTACTTGGTGAGAAAAAGTGTCTGGATTGTTGGCGGTGATGGTTGGGCTTATGATATCGATTTTGGTGGTATCGATCATGTAATTGCTAGTGGTCGCAATGTCAATATCTTGGTGATGGATACAGAAGTGTATTCTAATACAGGCGGTCAATCTTCCAAAGCTACGCCAAGAGCCGCAGTTGCTAAATATGCCGCCAGTGGTAAGCCAGCACCAAAGAAAGACTTAGGGATGATTGCCATGACCTACGGAAATGTCTACGTAGCGAGTGTGGCCCTTGGTGCTAGAGATGAACATACTCTGAAAGCATTTTTAGAAGCAGAAGCTTATGATGGCCCATCCATAATTATTGCATACAGCCATTGCATCGCCCACGGCATTAATATGACTACAGGGATGAATCATCAAAAAACTTTGGTAGAATCAGGTCGTTGGTTACTGTATCGGCATAATCCAGAGTTGCTTAACCAGGGTAAAAATCCATTGCAATTAGATATGCGATCGCCTACGCAATCTGTAGAACATTCGATGTATCAAGAAAATCGCTTCAAAATGCTCACTAAGAGTAAACCTGACGTTGCTAAACATTTGTTAGAACAAGCCCAAGCTGAAGTAGATGCCCGTTGGCAGATGTACCAATATTTAGCAAAACGCGAAATTCTCTGAACATCACCCCTGGTTTTAGTTATAAACATTGCGACTTGAGTTAATCAAGTCGCAATTTTGATTAGTAAACTCGTTATTTTCGTTACAAAAGCATCATTTTAGTTACTC
The DNA here is from genome assembly GCF_036917355.1 of Nostoc sp. Taxonomy (GTDB): domain Bacteria; phylum Cyanobacteriota; class Cyanobacteriia; order Cyanobacteriales; family Nostocaceae; genus Nostoc. Next base: position 130,607 of record NZ_JBALDP010000009.1, on the reverse strand, counting down.
AAATCATTATTTTTGTAACAAATATTATAAATTTTGATTATAAAAAATCATTTTGGTTAGTAAACTTATTATTTTCGTTACAAACACCAGATTTTTTGTTACAAAATCACCCTTTTGGTTACTTAAATCATTATTTTCATTACTATCGCTGTAGTTTAAGTTGTATTTAACCCAAACTTTATTCAACAAATGTGCAAATGTTGAATTACCCTACAAGAAGCAATCTACATTCCTCAACATAATCTGTAAAAAGAGTGCAATATCTACGACGGACTGTGACGCTCGAAGGCAAGAGCGTCTTGCAGACAAGACTCACTAACGCTTCTCTATAAGACGCTTCGCGTAGCTTGCTTTTCCGTAGAGGTAGGCTATCGGTGACACAAAAACTTCATATAGCACTTCCTAAAATTCACTGTAACTTTATCAGAATTACACCCAGACTCTTGACAATGCTTAGATATTCATAAGAGTATTTAAGTGATTTAACGGCTATTAACATAATTTTTATTTAGAAAGTCAAATAAGTTGCTAGCTGACATAAAAAGACTGCTATCAACACAATTCGTAATTGTCAGATGATAATTCGTGATTGAATTTTCTAATTACGAATTACAAGCTTGCAAATTATTTAATTACCGCTATTGGTCAGATGTGGCAGCACAGAAGCATCAAAGAGGATAAGCGGAGGAATATTAATAGATATGCAAATCAATTTTAGAAGAGAGCAGGTGCGATCGCTTCGACTCTCGGAACAGGTTTTAGCAACAAGAGTGATTTTCAAATCACAACTTCCGCCGGGACTAGCACGGCAAAAATTGTCTATGACGCTGTGAGTGGGCAGTTGTTCTACAACCAAAATGGCAGCGCGGCTGGTTTTGGCAGTGGTGGTTTATTTGCAACTCTAACTGATGCGCCAACTCTCACCGAATCTAATTTTGTCTTGCAAGCATAGTTTGCCCAACACATAGATGTTCCCAACTTAGAACAGCAAACGGCAAGTTCAGATTTGTACCACTGTGGCAACCCCTGTTGATTGTTGAAATTTTTAATTGTAGAAATAAAGGGACGAACTCATGGCAAATTCAACTTTTAACCTTTCGAATCTCAACAGCACTCAGGGCTTTGCTATTAACGAAATCAATAAAGGTGACAGTACACGAAGTTCTGTCAGCAATGCGGGAGACATCAACAGCGACGGCATCGACGATGTGATTATCGGGGCATTCCTTGCCTCCCCCAACGGCTTATACAATTCAGGGCAGAGCTACGTAGTGTTTGGCAGCAAAGGCGGTTTTGATGCCCAATTCAATCTCTCCACCCTCAATAGCACTAATGGCTTTACTATCAACGGCATCAATGAAGGTGACTTCTTAGGCTCTGTCAGTAATGCAGGAGACATCAACGGTGACGGCATCGACGATGTGATTATTGGGGCATTTAGAGCCTCGCCCAACGGTTCCTATTCAGGGCAAAGCTATGTGGTATTTGGCAGCAAGAACGATTTTGATGCCCAATTCAATCTCTCCACCCTCAACGGCACTAATGGCTTTACTATCAACGGCATCAATGAAGGTGACGGTTTAGGCTACTCTGTCAGCGGTGGGGGAGACATCAACGGTGACGGCATCGACGACATAATTATCGGGGCACGCTTTGCCGACCCTAACGGCTCTAATTCAGGGCAGAGCTACGTGGTGTTTGGCAGCAAGGACGATTTTGATGCCCAATTCAACCTCTCCACCCTCAACGGTGCTAATGGCTTTGCCATCAACGGCATCGAAGAAAGTGACTTCTCAGGCTGGTCTCTCAGCAGTGCAGAAGATATCAACGGTGACGGCATCGACGACCTGATTATCGGGGCATTCTTTGCCGACCCCAACGGCTTATACAATTCAGGGCAGAGCTACGTGGTGTTTGGCAGCAAGAAAGATTTTGATGCTCAATTCAACCTCTCCACCCTCAACGGCACTAATGGCTTTATTATCAACGGCATCAATCCAGAAGACCGTTTAGGCTGGTCTGTCAGTAGTGCCGGAGACATCAACGGCGACGGCATCGACGACTTGATTATCGGGGCACCAAGTGCCAGCCCCAACGGCGACTTCTCAGGGCAAAGCTACGTGGTGTTTGGCAGCAAGGGCGGTTTTGATGCTCAATTCAACCTCTCTACTCTTAACGGTACTAATGGCTTTGTCATCAACGGCACTAATATAGTTGACTACTCAGGTAGGTCTGTCAGCAGCGCGGGAGATATCAACGGCGACGGCATGGATGACCTGATTATCGGGGGAGGAGGGAGTTCTGGGGAGAGCTACGTGGTGTTTGGTAGCAAGGAAGGTTTTCGTCCCCAACTCGACCTCTCCACCCTCAACGGCACTAATGGCTTTACCATCAATGGCCCCAGAGGTAGCTTCTTTAGCTCTTCTGTCAGCAGCCGTGCAGGAGATATCAACAGTGACGGCATTGACGACCTAATTCTCAGCTCGCTAGATGGCGACTTCAGCGGAGGTTATGTCTCATACAAAAACAGCTACGTAGTGTTTGGCAACCGCGCTCCCGTACTCGACCTCAACGGCAATTCAGAGGGAATTGATTTTAGTACTACCTTTAGCGGTACTCCCGTCTCCATCCTCGATCGCAATTTCACCCTAAGTGACAACAATACTACCTTAGCTGGTGTCACCATTACCATTACTAATCTTTTTGATGGCGCAGCCGAAAGTCTCAATGCCACTGCCATTGGCAACATCACTTCTACCTATAACCCCACCACGGGTACTCTTACCCTGAGCGGCACAGATACCATTGCCAATTACCAACAAGTTCTTAACAGCCTTACCTACAACAATACTGCTGCCGCTACTGCTAACACTACAATTGAGTTTGTCGTTAATGATGGGCAAAGTTTTAGCAATACCAGTGCAGTGGCAACTACCACCTTGGGTTTTGTCCAGAAATTCATCACGGGAACTAAGAGTGCAGATATCCTCATCGGCACAGTCAACAACAACATTATCGATGGAAAAGCTAGTGACGACATCCTCACAGGCAACGGTGGTCAAGATAAATTTATCTTTCACCCTGGCGATGGTATCGACACCATCACCGACTTTGGCGGCATTGGCAAAGGCACAAATCCTTCAGCAGGGGTGATTTCTCAAGTTGACACGCTGAACTTTACAGGATTGGGATTGACTGCTAGAAATCTGCAATTAACTCAAAATGGTAACGATTTAGAAGTCACTTTTGAAGATGTCGCCAATACCAAAGTCATCCTGCAAGACTTTCAACTAGAACAATTGGATAATTTACCAGTATTAGGTAGCAGAGCTGCGATCGGCAATATCCTGTTTGATAATCAGACCAGTGTCGTTGACAGTTTTGATGTCTTCGATGCCAACTCCACTCAAACTAACTTGTTTAATAAGAACACGGTGACATTCCTCAATGACCTTAACAATAACATCACGGGTTTTTACAATTCCAATGATGTGATTAATGGTCAGGGAGGTGATGATATCATTAACGGCAAGAGTGGCAACGATTTGCTACGAGGCGGCGCTGGTAATGATACTCTCATTGGTAATGATACCCTCATTGGTGGTGAAGACTATGATACTCTCGTTGGCGGTGCAGGTGCTGATATATTTGTGTACAAAAACGAGTCTTACAGACTTTCTACTCTTCTAGTAAATACCATTAGTGACTTTAATAGTTCTGAAGGTGACAAGATTGTACTGGATATAGCTTTCTTTAGTGCCATTACCTCTGTTGCGGGAAATGGTTTTAGTAACGCCAATGATTTTCAACTCACTAATTTAGCAGGCACTAGCACGGCGAAAATTGTGTACGATCCTGTGAGTGGACAGTTGTTCTACAACCAAAATGGCAGCACAGCAGGTTTTGGCAATGGTGGTCTATTTGCGACTCTAACTGGTGCGCCAACTCTTACGGCATCAGATTTTGTCTTGCAAGTGTAGTTTTTCCGAAACACGAAACTACTAGCTCGGAACTTTGATATTGAATCCTTTACTAATACCAATTCAATTAATGATTCCAACACATCCTTGGGTAAAGACGCGATGAATCGCGTCTCTACAAATGGCCTATTTGTCGCATTCTTTTTTTCAATTGGTATAACAACTCTGGGCTATTTAGATAGACGAGTCATTTCAAATAATTGCTGGGCATTACTTCCTAAAAAAGCATCGAAAAGTAACTGCTTTTTAGATTCCACTTCTACTAGATAGCGCTGGGCAATTTCATAATAGGCATAAGTCCAAGGAATCTGAATTTCTGCACCACTGTTATCATCTAACACCGTCACCATTTCCGTTACTGCTTGAGTTGCAGTTTGCCGCAAACCACAAGCAACATTTCCCTCTATCTCTGCTTTCATTGGTACACCCAGGTTAGCTAAAGCACTGGCGGTAGTATCAATGTCTGGATATTTTGGGGTATTCTGTCCGTTGATGTAGCCTGTAAAGTGGTTGACAGCATATCCGTGCAGCAACACCCAAGCCCCATACTGAGTAACCTGATTCACCTCTTCAACAACCGAATGTTGGGGAGGTAGCCAGGGGCGGGTGAAGACTTGCTGGAGTTGTTTGGTGATGGTTTCAATGTTCCCGTCTTTTTGTAGAAGAGTAAGGGGTAAGGTCAGTTCCTTTGGGATTGAAGATACTGTTTTAGAGATGAGTTGGGCAATATTAGCAGGCAATTCATCGACAATTAACTCGCTGATAAACAGCTTGGGTAAGTTAAATTCCTCTTGCTGTGGATGACGATAATGACGGGCGTACAAATGAGTTTGAGCAAAAGTATACTCTCCAGCCGCCACATAACCTAAAGCTTCTGCAAGTTGTCCCAGGTATTCAATTCCTAAGTTAAGTTTACCTTGTGGAGTATCTACTAATAAACGCAAAGATCGAAAAGCGATGTGGTCGTTGGCAACAGTCCCACCTGCAGTAGTAATCATTTGCTGGTAGGTACAAGCATGATTGACCCTGGCACTGTATTCTTGCCAAAGTAATTTCCATAAATTGAGGGCTATTCCGGGTTTCATATAGATTAGTTATTTGTCATTAGTCATTTGTCAAGAAAGGGTCAAAAGTTAAGAAATCTACTTCTGCACCCTATTCCCCACTCCCTTCATCTTTTAAGAACTTAAAATCTCGCTGATAATCTGAAGGGCTATGTGAATTTGGTCGCTGTCGATAACTAGAGGGGGACAGAAACGAATTGCTGCTTTACCGCAACCTAGCAATAATAAACCGCGTAAAAAAGCTTCTTGAATAATGCGATCGCGCAATTTATGATCGAGATTACCCTGTTCATCCAATAAATCCACGGCTACCATCAAACCTTTACCTCGTGGCGGCGATACTCTCGGAAATCTTTGATGCAACTCGGTAAGACTAGCTTGTAATAATTCGCCCATCTGGGTAGCGTTGCTCATCAAACCACTTTCCAGCAATCGCAGTGTGGCAATACCAGCAGCACAAGCTACGGGATTACCGCCAAATGTAGTAGCGTGAGAACCGGGAGGCCAAGTCATTAACTCTGGTCTGGCAAGTATCGCTCCTAATGGCAAACCACTGGCAATACCTTTAGCAGTGGTAATAATATCAGGCATAACACCCCAATGCTCGATCGCAAATAAGCGACCAGTCCGCCCCATCCCCGCTTGTACTTCATCCACTACCATCAGAATACCGTGGCGATCGCATATCTCCCGAATTCGCTGCAAAAAACCATCTTCGGGGACGATATAACCACCCTCTCCTTGAATCGCTTCGACGACGATCGCTGCTACTTCTTGCGGTGGTAAAATTGTCGTAAATAGCTGTTGTTCCAGATAATCTAAACTAGCGTGAGTGCCATAAGGGATATGAGTTACCCCAGGAACTAAAGGCCCAAAATTAGCTCGTTGCACTGCTTTGGAACCAGTGAGAGACATTGCCCCATAAGTGCGTCCGTGAAATGCACCTAAGAATGCCACAATTAGCGATCGCTTGGTGTAATATCGAGCTAGTTTGATGGCTCCTTCGTTCGATTCCGCCCCGGAATTGGTGAAAAATACTTTTGCAGGAAATGCAGCATTACCTTGTGGGTGGGGAAAGGGAGCGCGAATTGCTAATTGTTCCGCTAGTTCCACCATCGGCTCATAATAAAAATCTGTCCCTGACATGTGCAGCAGCCGTTCCGACTGTTCTTGAATTGCCTTGACGACTTCCGGGTGAGCGTGTCCAGTGGCGGTAACGGCAATACCTGCGGTCATATCCAGAAATACATTGCCATCCACATCTTCTACCATACAGCCCTGACCGCGAGATACAACTAATGGGTAATCGCGGGTATAAGAAGGGGAAGTTACGGCGCGATCGCGTTGTACAATTGCTTGAGCGCGAGGCCCAGGTAAGGAAGTTATTAAATTGGGTGTACGAGGTAAATTTAAGTTAATAGGTATACTTAACATTATTTTTTCAATTTTTTAAAGATTACTGATGATTAAACGCTAAGGCTCGATTGGTTACAGTAGCATTTGATGCCATTGATGTAAAAATTACGCATTTACCGAAAAAGCTTCACAGTAAAGATTTTCGTATTTTGTAAGACTTTGCCCGTTTTTATAACACAACTTCTACGATCGCGTCATATTATATTTTTTGAAGCATAACAGCTTCACTATTAGATGTCAGGGTACAAGCTACAGAACATTTGTTGAGAGAAGCTGTATTACATCCACAGGAGAATTGCTATATGCAAAAATTAATACAACTCTCTGAGATAATCAACTAATGACTTGGGCATCTGGACAAAAGTTACACCGCGATCGGTATGAAATTAAACAACAGTTAGGACAGGGTAACTTTGCTATTACTTATCTTGCTGAGGATCGGGATGCCAAGGAAGTTGTAATTAAAACATTGGATTCCAATTTGCTCAATCAATTAAGTAACGAAGACCGCGATCGCTTAAAATCAGGTTTTGCTGATGAATCCCGTAAACTAGCTATATGCAAACATCCGAATATTGTCCAAGTGATTGATACCTTCGAGGAAGGTGATTTAAAATGCATGGTCATGGAGTATATTCAAGGAGATAATTTAGCCAAGATTGTCCACCCGCGAGGATTTCTTCCTGAAAAAGAGGCCGTAGATTATATTCAACAAATTGGAAAAGCACTCATCGTAGTGCATGAACAAGGATTTTTACATCGAAATGTGAAACCAGAAAATATCATTTTGCGGTCAGGTACGCATCAGGTTGTTTTGATAAACTTCGACTTAGCACGAAGATTTGTTGATAACCCAGTGTCAAGTCGCGGTAACTTGGTTGACAAATTTACACCAATTGAACTGTATTCCAACTCTCCTAGACAACAGGCGCGACGTAAACCTTGGACTGATATTTATTCTCTTGCGGCAACTTTATATTTTTTATTAACAGGAAAACTGCCAGAAAGTGCTATTGAGCGCCAAGATAACAATAAGCGTTTAATTCCACCTAACAAATTGAACGATCGGATTAGCGATCGCGTCAATGATGCCATTCTCCACGCAATGGAACTACAACCCGACAACCGTCCCGAAACAGTGGAAGCACTGGTTAAAAGAATTGGGTTTCAAAACAGCAGGTTTTTCTCTTCCCAAACTTCCTTGGACACAACCCTTGTGGGCGTGGATATTAGAGATTATGGGTGTATTAGCATTATTTGCAGCTTTGATATCAGGAGTCAAAGACGGCACAGATTTATTCAAAGATTGGTTCTCAGACAAATCAGCACCTATCAATCCACCAACACAACAAACGCCATCATCTTCCGCTAAACCACAAAATAGGTAATAGGCTAGACTTACGCAAAAGTTAGTTTTCAAGTCGCATTAGTTGCTTTTGCGACTCCAAAAGTTGGTTTTCAAGTCACATTAGTTGCTTTTGCGACTCCAAAAGTTAGTTTTCAAGTCGCATTAGTTGCTTTTGCGACTCCAAAAGTTAGTTTTCAAGTCGCATTAGCTGCTTTTGCGACTCCAAAAGTTAGTTTTCAAGTCGCATTAGTTGCTTTTGCGACTCCAAAAGCTAGTTTTCAAGTTACATTAGTTGCTTTTACAACTCCGATAGTTAGTTCAGCAGTAGCCAGAACACCTCAATCTTCTTCTCTGCGCCGGTCACTGAGCGTAGTCGAAGTGCTGCGTGAGCTTGTTCAGCAACGCCAACCACGAGAACTCACAAAAAGCGTGTCACAATCAACATTAGCCATCAATAAATCTGGGCGTATGTTCTGGCAAGACGGACAGCTAATATACAACGGCAAATATAAAATAGAAAAATACTTGGGTGGTGGTGGTTTTGCACTTACCTACCAAGCAATGCATACCAAGCTAAACCGCCGAGTCGTCATCAAAACCCCCAACATCAGCGTCCAACGAGATCCAGACTATCCCAAATATCTTGAACGCTTCAAAAAAGAAGCACAGATGCTAGCAATGTGTTGTACAGACTCACATCCCCATATTGTGCAAGTATTCGACTTTTTTGTTGAAGAAGATGGTCGCTACTGCTTAGAAATGCAATATATAGTAGGTGAGAGTTTATGGGAATACGTGCAACGCCAAGGGAAATTACCCGAAACTGAAGCTGTAAAATACATCCGCCAAATGGGTTTAGCTTTGGTAGATGTACATAAAAAAGGAGTTTTACATCTTGATGTCACTCCTCCCAATATTATGCTCAACTTTAATTCAGGGATTCCTAACTCTGGCAAAGCAGTGTTGATAGACTTTGGTATTGCCGGCGATATGTCCCCACCGAGTACCCTGTCTAGGTCTTTTGGTAACAGGGTATTTGCGCCCTATGAGTTAACACGCAAAGGGATTCGTCACTCAACAGTTGATGTCTACTGTTTAGCTGGATCTTTGTACTATGCCATCACTGGAGAACGCCCCACCAATTCATTTGACCGTAAGTACGATCAAGAGGAATTAGTACCACCAAAGCAACTTGTCCCTAGTCTTAGTGATGCTGTAAATGAAGCGATTCTGCAAGGCATGGCATTAGAGGCAAAAGATCGACCCCAGACAATGGAAGAGTGGTTGAATTTACTCTCCTCCTCGCAAGCTAATTTAACAGAAGTGATATTAGCTTCAGACGTGGGGGTATATTACCAAAATCTAGAAAATTTGCTCAAAGCGGGTCAATGGAAAGCAGCAAACCAAGAAACCACCAGAGTCATGCTGAAAGTAGCCAAAAGAGAACAGCAAGGCAAGCTTGATTATAAATCCATTGAAAATTTTCCCTGCACAGACTTACGCACAATTGACCAATTGTGGGTAAAATACAGCAAAGGTCATTTTGGCTTTAGCGTACAAAAACGCATTTGGCTAGAATGCGGTGGCAAAGTAGATTATGAAACGGAGTGTCTTTTGGGCGATCGCTTAGGCTGGCGCAAAAACGGAGAGTGGCTATCAAAGGATGAATACAACTATTCGCTAGACTATACCCAGGGGCATCTCCCGGCTCCCCTAGCAACAGAAAATGAAAAAGAAAAAGTTTTATTATTCTACGGATGGCGAATTTCTAAACGAAACCGAAAAACGATGACCTCATATACTTCTTCTCTCGCGTCCAGACTTGTAAATTGTCATCTATAAAGGTTTTCGAGATTTATAAAACTTTGTGAACAAGATATATTCCATAAAGCCTTGCGGGTTCTAGATTTTCGTTACTTGGCACTGTTTAAATAGGCAATGCACTAGGGCGTATACTTCCCAAACACAAAAACCGCAATCGACATTAGATAATATATAATTCAATACCCAGTTTTTCAACCATGTAAACACAGGGGTAATAATGACTATTAAAGAACAAATTAACCAAGAATTAGAAAAATTATCTGAACCCTTATTACAGGAAATTTTAGACTTTGTACAATTTTTGCAAGTCAAACATCAAACACACAGCTTATCTTCAGATACTCAACCTGCTCAAACGCTTACAACAGAGCATACCTTAACAGGTTCTACTGCTGAAGATTTATTAGAATTTGTCGGTAGTTGGGAAGGTTCAGATATTAGAGAATGCCTGCAACTAGTTCATGACAGTCGCATACCTCTAGAATTTTAATTATGTATCTCTTAGATACTAATCACTGTTCCTTCTTGATGGAAGGTGTGCCTAGCGTTGTAAATCACTTGAGATCGCTTGGTCAGGTACAATTAGCAACCAGTGTTATTGTTGCTGGTGAGTTGCACTTTATGGCACAAAACTCACATCAAAAAGCTGCTAATTTAATAAAAATTAATGCATTTCTCAAACGAATTAACCTATACGGGATCGACAAAGAAATAACAGAAATCTACGGTGATTTTAAATCAGAAATTATCAAACAATTCGGCCCAAAAGAAAAAAATAAACGTAAAACAACCAAACTAAATACCATAGGCATTAGTGAAAATGACCTCTGGATAGCTGCTACAGTTTTACGTCATTCATTGACTCTTGTTTCATCTGATAGCGACTTTGAGCGAATGCGACAAGTAAGAGAAATTTCTTGGCAAAGTTGGGTGTAAATTAAACACGGTAAAAAAACAGCTAATTTACACCTACTCAATTAATTCAAAAACTTCTCCACACATCTCACAAATATTTCCACACCCATCCCCAACGCCGTACTTGTAGAAAATATTCCCCATACTTCGACTGCGCTCAGTACAAGTTTCCCATTCCCTATCCCCTATCCCCTATTCCCTCTATCGGAACCACCAACTTCCCCTATTGCTGTAAAACTGAAACCGTCCAAAGCCAAGAAATTGACCGTGAGATTTTTCACCCACAGGGAATGCAGTAACACCCAATAAGTAAACACCAGAAAAGCTTGGATTACTCACAGGGCGGAGGGCGATGGTAATTGTCTGTCCTGGAGTTACAGGTGGGTCAAAGTTTACAAAAACCGTCCGTGTGTCGCGGTCGTTTGTGACTGGGCCTAGTTTCAGTTGCGTTTCTTTGCGATCGCGTGTTCCGACAAATGCACGGGTATCATCAAGATTGTAGCGGATGTTTTCTGACCCCTCTTTTTGTGCGATCGTTACCTTCTGGAGGGATTCTCCAGCATTTTCCGGCACATTGATAGTGAAGTAGTAAGTTGCGCCCCAGACATTCACCTCTTTGTAAGTAGTTGTTGCGTTAACAAGTGTTGGCGGTTGGACGAAATAGACTAGGCCATCTCTAAGCTGCACAGCTTGAGTCACTGGAAGCCTAACTCCTCCAATACCTATTGCTAATGAGAGTGTTATTCCAAATAAAGTTGTAAGGCGCATGATTCAGATATAAAAAACGCACTTATTCTCATTCTAGTTCCTTGGGAATCCATGACTTAGGAACGATCGAAGCTTGTTTTTCGCCAAACGAAGATTTTGTGTACCACCAAGCCCAAGCAATTAAAACGGCTTGAAAAGGAAGTCTAACTACGTGTACCCAAGGTGAGTTTGGTATATGTTCTAGCTGAATGTGATTAACTGCCATGTTGATATTGGCAGGGAAAACCGCAATAAAAAGAGCAATAAGTCCCCAAGCAGCAGCTTGACTTACAGGCGGAACTAATAACCCAATACCACCTAAAATTTCGTAAAAGCCACTGAGATAAACTAATCCTAAAGGGTAAGGAAGTTGTGGTGGCATAATTTTGACATACGGTTCTGGGATAACAAAGTGTGTCACTCCAACCACAATGATGGATATAGCAAGGATGACACGTAATGTTTCCTTATGCTTATTCATGGTTTTTGCCTCATTCATATACTTGCACCTATTACTTCAGTTTGACTGACGGATGTTAATCTGCATTGAGTCAATAGGAGTAAAAATCGGCAAAATTTTCCAAAGTACTGCTTTTTGATAACTCATCAGAATTCAGATTTAGTATCTGGGTGTGTAACCTGGGTTACAAGCTTATCTCTTGCAATCCAAGTTACTAGTTGTCCAAATGTGCCGATGCTGCTATGAAGTTGGGCAGCGTGAGTTGGCTTGTTGGAATTTACAAAACACTTGCAATTACTTTTGCAAATACAAGTATAACTAATGTACCGAACTGTACCAATACAGTTTAGATCAGCCCAAAATCCAGATTTAGAGACGCGATTTATCCCGTCTTACAGCAGTTTTTATGTATTTGAACCACACCTGTCGTAGGAGCGCAAGTCTTTGCGTCCCTACTAAGTACGTCACGCCTCGGTTGGTAAAACAAAACAACATTTTTATGAAAATTTTCTTAAGTACTCTTGTCATTTTAGCTATGGGTGTACTAGTATAATCACGGCAGGATAAAAGATTAATACTTGCTGCTTGAAATACTTTTGCCAAAGGCTTGGTATCTAGGTTTGTTCTACGTCAAGCCTTGTAAATTGGCAAAGGTAGTGTTAATTGTGCGTAATTTTTTCCGCGATCGAATTGGATTGCTATAGATTCACTTTGACTAAAACAATCAAAACTTTGGAGGAAAACAATGACAGCTACAACAACCACTAATGCTAATAATCTATACAATGTACAAAATCAGTGGGGTGGTGCCTCTGCTCCGTGGAATCCTGGTGGAGTATGGGTAATTGGAGCTAGAGCAGATCAGCGCATTGTCGAACTCAAAGTTTCATCCAATGACAACGGCAAGACACTTACTGGAACCACAACATATTCTGGTGAAGGCCCCATCGGTTTTAAGGCTACCTTAACTGGGAGTGACAACTACAACGTAGAAAACCAGTGGGGAGGCTCATCTGCTCCGTGGAATCCCGGCGGGACTTGGGTACTCGGCTCTAGGGGAAATCAAAATGTTGTTGCGATCGATATTACATCCAACGACGGCGGTAAAACCCTGACTGGAACTATCACTTATGCTGGTGAAGGCCCCATCGGTTTTAAGAGTGCTGCTGTTGATGGCCGTATCTATAATGTGGAAAACCAATGGGGAGGCTCATCTGCTCCGTGGAATCCTGGTGGGACTTGGGTACTTGGCTCTCGGTCAAATCAAAATGTTGTTGCGATCGATATTACATCGAACGACGGCGGTAAAACCCTGACTGGAACTATCACTTATGCTAGTGAAGGCCCCATCGGCTTTAAAGGTAACATTGTCGGCAGCAACAACTACACAGTAGAAAACCAGTGGGGTGGTAATACAGCGCCGTGGAATCCTGGTGGAACTTGGATAATCGGTGCTCGTGTGGGACAGAATGTAGTAGCGCTCAACGTCACATCTAGTGATGGTGGGAAGACCCTAACTGGAACTACAACATATTCTGGTGAAGGTCCTATTGGCTTCCGATCGCACCAAATCTAAAAAGGCGATCGCGCTATATCGATTCTCGGTTAAGTAAGTACTGAACCGCACCCCTAACCCCCTGCCCGCTGTTTCGCGGCAGGGGGTTATGATGTAAAACTATAGGGAATCAGAACTCAGCACTCCTGAAGCTAAATCTAATTTTTCCCGAACTATTCCCTCATCTTTAAAACCAACCAGCACAGCTGTTCCATCTTTGACGAAAAGTGGACGTTTGAGCAGCATTGCATCGTGAGTGAATGCATCAACCCACTGTTCATCAGCCCAAATCTTCTTTTCATCTCCTAAAGCGCGGTAGGATTGACCGGAGGTATTTCGCATAGGAGCAAAACCCAAAGACTTTACCCAGCTTTGAATCATCTCACGAGTCGGCGGAGTATCTTTGGTGTTGATAAACTCATGGTTAATGTTGTTGTGTTGGAGCCACGTCAAAGCTTTTTTGCAAGTGCTGCAATTGGGAATTCCGTAGACTTGAATAGACATAAAATAATTAAGCAACAATCTCCATATATGACATAGTAGGTGGAACTTCTGCCAGCAATACTCTTGTCGTTGAATCTCTACGGCAGAAATTTAAGGGTAGCGATCGGTAATTCCAAGCATGGAACTCGTTGATCCATGATTCGAGGGTTCTGAAATACCAAGGAGTAGTTTTACTAACACTTTTATTCATAAAAAATATGAGCGATGCCTTTAGCCGACTTGCACCCTTCATCCAAGAATATATTTATCATCACCAGTGGACTGAATTACGTCCAGTTCAAATTGCCGCTTGTCAAGTTATATTTGACACTAATGCTCACTTGCTAGTTACTGCTGCAACTGCTGCTGGTAAAACAGAAGCAGCTTTTCTACCAGTTTTGACTCTATTACATGCCAACCCTTCTGCTACAATTGGCGCATTATATATTAGTCCAATCAAAGCTTTAATTAACGATCAATTTGAGCGTCTCAACGACTTACTCAAAGAAGCAGATATTCCCGTTTGGCACTGGCACGGTGATGTTTCACAAACTCGAAAAAACAAACTTTTAAAAAACCCTCAAGGCATTCTCCAAATTACCCCAGAATCTCTAGAAAGTTTGCTAATTAACAAAAATAACGACCTACTCCGTTTATTCGGTGATTTAAGGTTTGTCATCATTGATGAAATTCACGCCTTTATGGGTTCAGAACGCGGTTGTCAAATTATTTGCCAATTACAACGTTTAGCAAAGTTGACACAAAAGCAACCACGTCGTATTGGTTTGTCGGCAACTCTTGGGGATTACTCAATAGCTGAAGAATGGTTGCGTTCGGGAACAGATAAGCCAGTTATTACACCAAAAATTGATGGTATAAAACGTCAAATAAAACTAGCTGTAGAACATTTCTATATTACTGATGAAGTAGATAAATCAGAGACGACAGACGATGAAAAATATATTTTCAACCTCAGTAAGTCTCGTAAATGCCTGATATTTGCTAATAATCGCACACGAACCGAATCTGTAATTGCATCTTTGCGAAAAATTGCCACAGAACAAGGACTACCAGATATATATCATGTGCATCATGGGAGTATATCTGCTAGTTTGCGGCAAGCTGCTGAAAATGCGATGCGTGAACCTAACAATCCAGCTGTTACCGCCGCCACTCTGACTCTAGAATTAGGCATAGATATCGGTCATTTAGAGCGAGTAATTCAGTTAGAATCACCCTTATCTGTAGCTAGCTTTTTACAGCGCTTGGGACGCAGTGGTAGAAGAGGTGAAGCTGCTGATATGCGTTTTGTCTGCGCTGAAGATCAGCCATTATCAGAAGCTTCTCTACCAGAACAAATCCCCTGGCAACTTTTACAGTGTATTGCTATTATTCAACTTTATTTAGAGGAAAAATGGATTGAACCAATCAGAGCTATTAAATATCCTTTGAGTTTGCTTTATCACCAAACAATGAGTATTTTAACAGCAGCAGGAGAAATTTCAACTAATGCTCTAGCTAAACAAATTTTTAGTCTGCCACCTTTTGCTGCCATTTCCAAAGAGGATTTACAATTATTGCTCCGCTATTTAATTGATATTGATCATATTCAGCATACTGAAAAAGGTAAATTAATCCTGGGTTTGGCAGGAGAAAAGGTGGTGAGGAAATTTCAATTTTATGCTGTATTTGCGGAACAGCAAGAATATATTGTTAAGCAAGGTTCAACAGAAATTGGCAGTATCGTCACGCCACTTCCTGTTGGCAATCAATTTGCTTTAGCTGGCAGAAGTTGGGAAGTTGTAGAAGTTGATTTTAAGAAAAAGGCTATTTTTGTTAAACAAGGTGAGGGTAAATCTAGTATTTATTGGCGTGGTGGTGGTGGGACTATTCATACCAAAGTTTTGCAACGAATGCAGCAAGTCTTATTTGAGAATATTGAGTACAGTTACTTGCAACCAAATGCTTTGCAAAGTTTACATCAAGTTCGTCAATTAGCGCAGTACGCTGGATTAGATAAGCAGAATATTTTGCAATTAGAAAAAGGTAAATGCTGTATTTTTCCTTGGATAGGTACGGTTGCTTATCGCACGTTAGAAAGATTACTCAACTCATACTGTCGGGAATCGTTAGAAATTACAAGTCTTGGCGGCGTAAATCCCTATTATTTGACAATTAAATTAGGCAAGGATAAATTTAAATATCTTTATCGTGAAATTGCTTCATTGTGCGAACAAAGAATTATTCCAGAAGATTTAGTCAGTAGCTTAGAAGCACCGGAAATTCAAAAATATGATGGTTTTATTCCTCATTCACTTTTACGTAAAGCTTTTGCTAACGATTATTTGGATATGAGCGAACTGAAACAGCAAGTGGCATTGTGGAGAGAATAAACTAATCTATCTTTAAGTTGCATAATCCTTAGCCTCTGAAATACGCTCTTCCAGAATGGAAGAAATCAGGATGCAGAATGATTATGAACTTAAACTCCCTATAGGACTAGTATTTGATTTTTGAAAAAACTCAGTACAACTTCAAGAGCCTTCTTTACTGCTGCCTGTTCCCTCCCTACACAAATAATTTTAGAAATCAAACCGGATTCCTATATGTCTTTAGATACGCTATTCAGACAGCGTATGCCTCATTTATTAAGAACCTCAAAAATGGAGTTTTTGAGTTTACGTATTTTTCCTGATTTCAGTGCTTATTGAAGGTGACTACGATAGAGCGGATAACAAATATGACATACATTAAATTCTATAGTGTGTTTGTTATCACTCACTGCCAAATAGATAAAATTCTTTGGCTAATTATAATAAAAAACTAGGTTGACAAAATCAATCTTAAAAACTAGCCAATTCAAAAATTAAATAATTACTGGTGATTTTTTTCTAAAAGCCAGTGCCATAAGCGATTAATTTATTGTTGACATTCACAATTATTCAATCATTTTAAAGTAACAATAAAAAGATTACTTGGTGTATCCATTTGCTATAAATAGGAAGGAAAAATTATGGCAGTTTCACTAACAAAAGGACAAAGAGTTTCACTTGAAAAAGTTGCTCCTGGCTTAACAGATGTCTTTATTGGACTTGGATGGGACGTTAAAGCTACAGATACAGGTTATGACTTTGATCTAGACTCTTCAGTGTTCATGTTAGGTATTAACGAAAAACTTATTTCTGACAACCACTTTATTTTTTATAATAACCTCACAAGTCCCGACTCTAATAAATCGCTTCAGCACATGGGAGATAATCTTACCGGTGCAGGTGAGGGAGATGATGAAGTTATCAAAGTTGATCTTAAAAAAGTACCCGCAGATGTTCAAAAAATAGTTATTACTGTAACTATTCATGAAGCACAGCAACGTAATCAGAACTTTGGTCAAGTTAAAAATGCTTTTGTGCGTATTGTAAATGCTCAAACAAAACAAGAAGCAGTACGCTATGACCTTGTTGAAGACTATTCTGTAGAGACAGCATTAATCATGGCAGAACTTTACCGTAAAGATGGTGAATGGCGTCTTAATGCTGTTGGTTCAGGATATCAAGGTGGTTTAAAATCACTACTTGAACGCTATAGCTAATAAATCTACCAGAAGTCTCTAAGATGTTTTATAATGCCGACCTAAAGCTGATTTCAGAAAACTCTATTGTTCTATATTTGCTACTTGTTAACAAATCTAAAGCTATAGAGAAAATCTTAGATATCATCTTGTCAATTCAATATACTTTGAAATAACTTACATGGGAATTAACTTACAAAAAGGACAACGCATATCACTTTCTAAAGAAGCTCCTGGGCTAACAAAACTGATGTGCGGACTGGGCTGGGATCTAGCAAAACGTTCCGGTGGCGGTTTTTTTGGCGCTTTTAATAATGCTCCAGACTTTGATTTAGATGCCTCTGTAATCTGTTTAGATCAAAATGGCAAAATAACAGATATAGGCAATCTTGTTTACTTTGGTAATCTATCCCATAAATCAGGAGCTATTACCCATCTGGGTGACAATCTCACAGGTGCGGGAGAAGGTGATGACGAGCAGGTTCTTGTAGATTTAGCTCGACTACCAAAAGAAATTGTAAAATTGGTTTTTACAGTTAATATTTATGATTGTATTACTCGGAAGCAAGAATTTGCACAGGTAAAAAATGCCTTTGTACGCCTAGTTAATACATCTAATAATCAAGAACTCGCTAAGTATCATCTATCTGGTTCTGAATATAAAGGAATGACCGGAATGGTTATGGCTGAAATTTACAATCATAATAATGAGTGGAAATTGGCAGCTATTGGCAACGGCATTAACGTTAATGGTTTAGAAGGACTTGTGAAAGTTTATGCTTAAGTACATCTTAAGTTATTCAAATCCATAGCAATTCAGAATCAAATTCATTTTCAAAAATAGGTAATAATTATGTCAATCAACCTCAGTAAAGGTGAAAGAATCAATCTTTCAAAAGAAGCACCAAGCTTAAAAAATGCTGGAATTGGTTTAGGATGGGATATCAATGTTACAGATACAGGTTCAGCTTTTGATTTAGATGCTTCTATATTTATGTTAGGTAGTAACGGAAAAATTCCTAATGAAAAATATTTTGTATTTTACAATAATTCACAATCACCTGATGGTTCTGTAAAACACGAGGGAGATAGCAGAACTGGAGAGGGTGTAGGGGATGATGAAACGATTCAAATTGATTTAACTAAAGTGGATGCTTCAGTTCAAGAAATAGTTTTTGTCGTTACTATTCATGAAGCAGAGCAAAGAAAGCAAAACTTTGGGCAAGTCAGAAACTCGTTTATCAGAATTTATGACAATGCTACAGAAAAACAAATTGCTAAGTATGAATTAGATGAAGATGCTTCCGCAGAAACTGCAATTGAGTTTGGTAAACTTTATCGAAAAGATGGAGACTGGAGATTCCAAGCTGTCGGTGCTGGTTATAAATCAGGGCTGCAAAGTTTTGTAGACCGATACGCTGCTTAGTATATATCTAAAAAGTTAATCCAAGGAGGGTATTCATTGTTGTTACCCTCTTTTTTTGTATAAAAAGTGAACGAATTTTAATTGATAGGATGTGTATAAAATGGAAATTGAGTTAAGCAAAGGTGGCAGGTTTAATCTTTCTAAAGAATCTCCCAATTTAACGAAAGTAGCTATTGGCTTGGGTTGGCAAGTAAATCAAGCTGGGCAAAGCTATGATATTGATGCTTCTGTGTTTATGTTAGGTGCAGATGGTAAAATACCCAATGATAAATATTTTGTCTTTTACAATAACCTTCACTCATTTGATGGATCTTTAAAACATTCAGGAGATAATAGAACTGGGGAAGGTAATGGAGATGATGAAACAATTTATGTTGATTTAGCAAAAGTCAATCCAGCTATTCAGGAGATAGTTTTTGTTGTCACTATTCATGAGGGGCAAGAAAAAAATCAAAACTTTAGCCAAATCAAAAATGCCTTTATCAAGATTTACAATCACGAAAGCAAAAATTCTCTGGCTCGGTACAACTTAAGAGAGGCTTTTTCTCAAGAGACAGCTTTGGAATTTGGACGCTTGTATAAAAAAGAGAATGAATGGAGATTTCAAGCGGTAGGAGAAGGCTATAGTTCTGGACTAAAAAGTTTTGTAGATAAATATATTTCCAAAACTAAACAGGAAGAATCTACAAAAGTAGAAAGTGTGCAAGAAAACTCTAAAACTAAACTAAATATATCTTTAGATAAAAAGCTTGAGCGAGAAGCACCACATATTTTCAATCTTGTTAAAAAAGCAGATATATCACTTCAAAAAGCAAATTTGACGAATCATAAGGCTAAGGTTGTGCTTTGCCTTGATATCTCTGGCTCAATGAGTGCGCTCTATACCTTGGGTAAAATTCAGCGATTTGCTGAAAAAATTCTGGCTTTAGGATGTCGTTTTGATGACAACGCTTCGATTGATATATTTTTATTTGGAGCTAAAGCCTATAATGCAGGTGAAATGACTCTTGAAAATTTTAAAACTTTTATTCCAAATATATTGAAAGAGTATCCACTAGAAGGTGGTACTTACTATGGTAAAGCTATAGATATGATTAGAAGATTCTATTTTCCAATATCTAAAAAAGCTAGTCAAAAAAGTACTACTCCAGTTTATATCATGTTTGTTACGGATGGAGCAACCTCTGACGAGTCACAAACAGAACAGTATCTTAAAGAGTCTTCTTATGAGCCTATTTTTTGGCAATTTATGGCGATAGGCAAGTCACGTAAGGATGCAAAAGGTAAAGGTGTTTTAGGTTGGCTAGCTAAAGCAAAAGCAAGTGATTTTACATTTTTAGAAAAACTTGACGAAATAAGCGATCGCTATCTTGATAATTCAGATTTTTTCAGTTTAGAAGACCCAGAAAATATAGCAGATCAAGAACTTTATGATTTACTGATGATTGAATATCCCAATTGGGTAAAATTGGCTAAAACGAAGAATCTATTACAATAAAAATTAATGTCTCTCTACGATCGCCTGAATTTAACTAAACCCAATCGCAAGCTCAAAGTCCCAATTTGGGAACGCATAGACTTGACTAGACCCCCTAAACTCCGTTGTCAGGGATGTAGTTCACACATTCAGTCTCAGTGGGAGTTTTGCCCTTCCTGTGGAAGAATTCTCATAGAGAGAAATAGCGAGTTTCGCCGTTGCATCTGGATAGACGTTTCGGGAATGGATATTGAAGAGGAAAATAGAGAATTAATCAACAGTATTCTCAGTGATGCCTTTTCTAAACTCTACGGTGCATTTAGAAGTGTTGAAGTATTTTTGACATCAGAGCCGCCTGAACCGAAAGAATGGGGGGACAATTTTACTCATGTCTATGTATTTGCTGATAACCAACCAGTTGACTATCTAGGAGTAGCTACTTTTAAATTAGGAATGGTTACAAATCGTGCTATTATCCGCATAGACCAAGTATTTTATGCTTCTTACAATGCTAGTCTTCATGTTAATCAATTGTCTAACTTAATTGCCAACACCATAGCCCATGAAATTGGACATACATTAGGACTCGATCATTCTGCACTACCAACGGATGTAATGCATGATGGACTTGACCATATAATTCATAGCTCAATGCCGCCATCGTTTCACGCATCACAAATAAACTCGATGAATCATGCCATTCGCAGAGAAGTGGAATAGTTATTTTTTAATTAATTTGTGGAGCGATCGCAAATCATAATTTAAGATTTTTCCAGTATTCAAAAGTTGATATCCTACGAAAAATGACACAGATGATCCCACAACAACTAAAAGATTAACTGACGCAAATACATTACCAGTAAAAGCTATGACTACAATGCCTAGCGCTATCAAAATCCATCCTAAGTTAGGGTTTATTCGCTGCTGACAAAGTACGAAAATACCGGAAATACATAGTAATAAACCAGGAATACCAAAAAATATACCAACACGAATATTTGCAGTTAAAATGATGATCCCTGCAATCATCAAAGCCAAGCCTATATACTTGCTTGTCTTTTTGACTGAAGGTTGTGTATTGTTAACAGCAATTTGAGCCTGCATTTTTGTGGAACTTGCAAGAGGAAGAAGATTTTGTTGATGTTGTATTTTATCTTGAAATATAAACGTGGCTTTTTCTCCTTGACCAAGGTCTATTTTATCTCCTAAATTGATTTGGCAGGGTGTTCTAGGTTCTAATTTAGTGTTGTTAACAAATGTCCCATTAGAACTTCCTAAATCTTCAATAAAGTAATTATTTGTGTAGATTTTAATCTGTGCATGGATGCGAGACACTACATCTGCATCTGGCAAGTTGGAAACATCAATATCCGGTGGAATTTGGTCATTGGGTTTACCGATATGAAACACCGCAGTATTTGGTGGTAACTCAAAAGCAGTGTTGGTTTGGACATGAAAAAGTTCTAAACTCAGTCCGATAGTAGCGTTGGATGTACTTAAATTTTGCATAGTTTTTAGTCAATAATTTCTCTATACTTTTGACTCTTGCAAATCAGTAAGCAATTTTAATCCGTTGTGGCTTACCGATTTCCCCACCTGATGCAAAGGAATTTCAACTCGATTCCTTTGCCTAGTTCTGATTTATACCGCAGTACTCCAGAGTGTTTCTCCACCACAATCTGATAGCTAATCGATAAGCCTAACCCTATTCCCTGACCCACAGGTTTAGCGGTAAAGAATGGATCAAACAGTTTATTTTTCAACTCTTGGATCATACCTGACCCTTTATCTACAATTCTCACTACTACTCGGTTATCACTAATCAGCTTAGTACTAATTATAATCTTAGTAGGATTGCTCTGAATTTCTTGCAGAGAACGTTGAAGATTGCACATATCAAGAGCAGCGATCGCATTGTTAATCACGTTCATAAACACTTGATCTAACTGCCCTGCATAACACTATAACAGAGGTAACTCACCATATTTATTGATTATTTCAATTTTGGGATGTTCTGGTAGAGTCATTTTAAATTGGAATTTGAATCCAGAATTCTGTGCCTTTTCCTGGTTCTGATAGACAATTCAAAATTCCACCATGTTTTTCTACTATAATTTGGTAGCTAATTGATAGTCCTAAACCTGTTCCCTTACCTACCTGTTTCGTGGTGAAAAATGGATCGAATAACCGCTTTTTAATATCTTCTACCATTCCTAATCCATTGTCAGCAATTCGGATGACAACAAATTTACTCTCTAAAATTTCAGTACGAATTACAATTTGCGGTTTATAATTTGTTTTTATCTTAACCATTGACTCTTCTAAGGCATCGATCGCATTAGTTAAAATATTCATAAATACTTGATTCAGCTGCCCAGCATAACAATCAACTAGAGGTAAATCACCATATTCTTTAACTATAGATATATCTAAGCCAATACCATTATTTTTCCAGCGGTGATGCAAAATTAATAACGTATTTTCAATTCCTTCATGAATGTCAACTAATTTTTTATCTGCTTCATCATGGCGAGAAAAATTTCTCAATCCTAAAACAATTTCACGGATACGATTAGTACCCATATTCATCGAGGATAGGAGTTGAGAAAGGTCACTAGTAAGAAATTCTAAATCAATTTTTTTAGCGAAATCTTCAATTTCTACTTCCGGTTGGGGATAATGTTGCTGATAAAGGTGCAAGAGAGTTAACATCTCTTGAAAGTATTCGTTAGCGTAGGTTAAATTACCATGAATAAAATTAACTGGATTGTTGATTTCATGAGCAACTCCAGCGACTAATTGTCCTAAGCTAGACATTTTTTCATTTTGGATCAGTTGAGATTGAGTTTGTTGCAATTTATGCAAGGTTTCGGTGAGTTTTTCAGCTTGAGTTTGAGCTTCTAAAGTAGCAGTGCGACTTTGGATATAAAGTTGTGCATGGTCGATAGCGATCGCTATTTGATCGCAAACAGCTTTTAACAGGCTAATTTCACTGTTATTCCAAATGCGATCGCCACTACAATGACTGCACACAATTGCTCCAATCTCTCCAGAATTGCTTTTAACTGGTAGCATTAGTTGAGATGTGATCCCAAACTCAGTTAAAAGTTCTTGCATATCATAATCAAGTTGTGATTTATTATTAATATTTTCTATACAAATTAGCTCTTGAGAGAGAAGATTTTGAGTCAAAAAAGTGCTTTTTTGCAGTGGAATACTGCCTAACATACTTGCCAAGTTAGGGTTTCGTGCTTCATAGGTAATAGTTAGGCTTGCTTGGGATGGATGCGGTAAATAAGAAAGAAAGTAGCAACGGTCAATTTGTAATAAGCTGCGAATTTCGTTCACAGCAGTTTCTAGGATCATATCTAGGTCAAGAGAACTGCGGATTTGACTAGCTAGACGCAGTAACAAGGCTTCCCGACGACTGAGGAGTTCTTCTCGCGCCCAGATTCGGTCAATAGCCACAGCAATATTATTAGCAATCCAATTTAAGAGGTTATGAGTTGGTTCGGTAAATAATTGCTTGCTAAATAAAGCCATTATACCGATTATTTGCTGCTCTACTATTAGGGGATAAGCAGAAAATCGAGAAATTGAAAATGTAGAATTTACAAGTTTTCTTGAATGATTAATTGACAGTTCTTGGTTAAAAATAGCTTGATGGTTTTGAATCATTAAGCCAATAATATTATTGACTAAAGCGATATGTTCTGGAAAATCTTGAGTATCGCTCAAAGTACTACAAGTAATATCTGTGCAATGAACGCCAGCTTGCAATTGTAGCTGGTTTGTCTGTCGTTCAAATGTCCAGATACAAACAAAGCCGATATCAAGGTATTGGGAAATAGTATTTGTACAATTTTGCAAAATTTCTGGAAGTGTGCCACTTTGA
Source organism: Nostoc sp. (assembly GCF_036917355.1). Taxonomy (GTDB): domain Bacteria; phylum Cyanobacteriota; class Cyanobacteriia; order Cyanobacteriales; family Nostocaceae; genus Nostoc. The sequence continues at coordinate 106,449 of NZ_JBALDP010000009.1, read as the reverse complement.
GATAAGGCTAAACTGACTTCTGCACTCAAAACTGACAAGCGCGATCGCTCCAATAAAGCTAACTCTGAAAGCTTACGCTGTGTAATATCTGTACGAATCGATACATATTGATAAGGTTTTCCATCTTGTCCCAACATTGGGGCGATCAAAGTATCCACCCAATAAAAAGTGCCATCCTTAGCTTTATTTTGAATTTCTCCTTTCCAGATTTTCCCTTGGGCAATAGTTTTCCATAAGTTTGCAAAAAATTCTTTTGTGTGGTGGCCAGAATTGATAATTCGATGATCTTGTCCTAGAAGTTCTTCTGAAGAATATTTAGAAACTTCACAAAATAGGTCATTGACATAAGTTATTCTTCCAGTTCTATCAGTAATAGCTACTAGTGAATGGGCATTTAAAGCAAATCTAAAAGCCTCTAATTCTTGGATAGAATTTTTTAGTGCTATCTCATTCTGTTTATTAGCAGTGATGTCACGAGCTACTGCATAAATTAATTTTTCTTCACTGAAACTAGTCGCATTCCATGACAGCCATTTATAAGAACCATCCCGACAAAGATAGCGGTTTTCAAAGCTGACTGCATCTACAGATTGTGTAATTTTTTGGGCTGCTGCAATAGTTAATTCACGATCTTCAGGGTGAATAAATTCGATGAAAGGTTTAGCAACAAGTTCACGAATTGACCAACCTAGTGTTTTTGTCCATACTGGATTTAAATACTTAAAATAACCATCAAAGTTAGCAATACACAATAAATCTATAGAAAGTGAGAAAAATCGAGAGTATTTTTCTTCGGATTTTTTGTACTCAGATTTAACTAGTTTCATCAGCTTTTTTTAGGTATGAATATTTTTGGAGAAAAGTTAATACGTTTATTGTTAAAATTTAATAACCATTGCAATAGGATGTTCCAATCTAGAGACTCGCCTAATATCAGGCTACTTCCGAAGAAAAACGTAATGAGCTTGATAGTAAAGCCAATAAGTATCTACTAGTTTTTACTGAGTCAGCTAGCTAGCTGTTGACTTAGTTCTCTACTAAATACAGGTTTCCCTAAAAAGCTGTAAAGTAAACATTTATATTTTAAATTTAAGATAAGAAGTGTTACGTAAACTGAATTAATCAGAATTTTTATCTGTAATTGTCCTTAAGTAGCTAAGAATTCAATTACGAATTATTTTAAGCAATACTCCCGCGCTTTCTGGCTTCTTTGTAAGAAGTTCCCACATTTTTCAAACCAGCTTTAATCATTTGTTGTTCGAGAAGAGCAAAGAAACGCGCCCGATCGCCACCTTTTACTACTGCTTGGTTATGGGCTTCAGCGATCGCTACAGGATAACCATATCCTTTTTGCACTTGTGCTAACATCAGTCCCAATGCTTGGTCTAACATGGTTGCATTCTCCGCTACCCATGCCGGAACTTCGATCCGGGCGATTTCGGTGCCAACGTGGACGTAGCAAAAGTAAATTGTTTGATCGCCATAAAGTTCGAGAATGGGAGAATTGCTGCGCCATAAGGTACTGCGTTGTCCTGGTTTGAGTCGGCTTGCCCAAACAGAAGTATCTCGCAACTGTTCAAAAATTTTACAAGGTACTTTTTCTAGCTGATTTGGGCAATGACTTTTACAGTCTGGGGCTGGATGAGGACAAGCTAATAACCGTAAAAAGTTCATTGTTTCGATGCTGCGAGAGGCGCTAAGATAGCCCATTAAAGGAATTCGAGCATCACGCATTTGCTGCCAAGCTTCTAGGATGGGGGGTAAAATGCGATCGCGTGCATCCATCGGCAATTGTTCTAAAAACCAGTAAATTAGCGAACCATCTACCATCGCTAGCGCTGGCGTTTCCGCTTGGGCTGCATTACACGCAAGTTCTGCTAACACCGTTGTTTCGGAAGCAGTGCGGCGAAAACTCATCCATTCCTCGGTTCTAATTCCCCACTGCCGAGACATATATAAATCTTCTGGGCGGTAAAATACTTCTGGCAAACTATCGAGTAATGGATGGCGATTTTGTCCGTAGTGCAAGACGACTCTGCCAATATTTAAAAGATAACAGTAAGCAATTTCGTGATGGTTGGGGGCAATTTGGGAACCATCGGTAGCGATGACAGTATGAATTTTTGGGGGAACTGGGATATCGATGCAGGTTTCTAGCGGTTCAATTGGGGTAGCATTAGCAAAGAGAATGCGATCGCGCCATTTTTCTTGGCGATCGATTAAATCTTGTTGACACTCGTAAGCATTTTTTAAATGTTGTTGTGCCAGTTCTAAACGCTGACGACTGGCAGCAGCTTCTAAGGTAAGATGCTGGCTTAAACCCTGCATTTGTCGCGCCAGTTTTGTTAGGTCAAGCATAAAAGTAAGTGCGAAGTGAAGAGTGAATACTTGTGAGTTATTATTTCACCTAAATTTATAAAACACATGGTTTGATTTATATATATACGTCTACAAATTAAATATCCGTTACTCAGAATCCTTCTAGAGACGTAGCAGTGCTACGTCTCTTTTTCACTAGATATTTAATATATTAAAGCCAAGCTGAGAAATCTTTGGCAAACTGAGAAAGTGATAACAACTGAATTCGCGGATCGTTTTGAGCAGATTCCCTTTCTGCTTGAGTATTATAGCCCCAGTCCGCAAGAAAAAGTTTTACATCTTCAAGGTCTGCTTGCTGTTGGACTAATTGTAATGTCTTGAGTCTATCTTCTACAAACCAGAGACTAACAGATTTGTCTTCTGATGACTGAATTAATTCTCGCAAAATTTCATATTTGGGACGCTTAACTTCTTTTCCAAAGATTGATTCTGGTGGTAAATTTACTCCTTCTTGTTGCAACAACTGCTGTACAAAACGCCCTTCTTTAGTTGTTACAATGTATAGCTTAACTCCACTGTCAATAGTTAATTTTATTTTTTCTACTACAGCCGGATAAAATCTATGCAGACTCAGCCAACCACCTAAATCAGTGGTAATCCATTCATCTCGCTGATTATCTAGTTTTGCACCAATTTCTCTTGCTTGGAGCTTATCATTTAACAAAATTTGTGGGGTAATACTCACCCATTCATGAAGAATTTTATCGTCAGAAATTCCATCTATCAAGGCTTTAATTAAAATGGGCATTTCCCAACCGGTTTCAATAACAGGTCTTAGTCGATAGAATCTCAAAGCTAAATCATCTGGCGGTGTGTCGTTAGCAGAAGACCAAATTTCACAGTAGGTACGCCATGCTACCTCAAAATATTCAATTAATCCGTCGCAAATCACTCCATCAAAGTCCAGAGCTAAAATTTTGGGACTACTTGTGGTCATTGGTTTGAGAATGAAACTGCTGTTGTCAGCTTACCCGACAAATTTAAATCATGCGGTAATTTTTGTTAGTCTTTTATAATTCATAAATTTGCTGAAAAAGTGTGGTGGTATTGTAAAATTAAATTTGATTTGTTAATGGTAGGTTAACGAGGATCTACAGCAGGTTTGCGATCGACTAAACGAATTTGATTTTGCTTGACTACTACGGTGATTAGTGGTAAAGAACGTTTAGCTGGGCCACGAACAACTCGACCCTGAGAATCGTATTGAGATCCATGACAAGGACAAATAAAGTGATTTTTCTCAAGATCCCACTCGACTGTACATCCTAAATGGGTGCAGATTGGACTGATAGCGTACTCAGCAATCTGTGGCCCGTCTTGAATAATCAGATAATCAACGCTACGATCTGGCAAGCCTTTTACGAGAATCGGAATTCCTGGCTTTGCGGTTGCTAATAGTGCATTAGCTTCAATTTGCTTGCCGTCTTCAGCCAGTGCCACCGATCCTGGAAGATAATTTTGACAGCGTGAATTCTTTGGATAAAGCGAGCAAAGGGTTTCTAGGTCTATCTCACGACTTTGGCTGACTTTGGGAAAAAGATATCCGATAGCTACTGATGCAACTGTAGTACCTAGCATATAGGTTAAAAAATCCCGGCGCGTTTTTATCTTCGTTGGAATTTTGCCATTAGTAGAAGAATGTTCCATAATGATTCAATTTACCCACAAAGGTCTACTAATATACTACGGTGCGATCGCATTAAAATTAATCTACATTTGTGTTTGCTGTGGGTTCAGTTTCATAAAATTGGCTTTTTTTAAGAGTTGCGCCTGAACTGTAATTTTTAATTATTATTTATTTCTGGAGTAGGAGGTTATTTATAAACCTCAGAGCTAGGCTATAACCTAAGATATGTTCCTGACAAAATCTCTTCAAAATATATTCTCAAACTCTCCCCAGAGAAAGAACTCTTTATGCCTTGGATTTTTTAAGCTGTTGTTAGTCGAGTTCCATATTTTAATAACTGAAAGCGCCATGAGTGATAAAAATCAAGAAAATCAAATTAATCAACCAGTAAGCGAAGATCGGGATTCTCGTGAAAAGCCAGATGTGAACGAAAGAAACCTAACCGCGAATCCGGGAGATAGAATTTCTGATAAGCCTCAATCAGTTGAAGAGAAGGCTAAACAAGCAGCTGTCGATCATGTACCAGATATTACAGGCGACACAATCACAGTCCCGACTTACTTTGTTGTGGATGAACCCAACGGCGAAAAGAAGGCACTCCATCACGTTAAAGATGCTGAAGAAATCTCTGACGTAATTCGGCAGGCACGACTTGATGAAAATGGAAATCGAATTTGGTAGTAGTTGTTTATGGAAGACGCAGGGATACAGAGAAGTTATCAAATACTCTCTGCTTCTTTGCGTCTCGCGCTGACAGCAGATTGAAGATATTTTTCTCTGCATTAGAATACACTCTAAATTAAATCAGAATCTTTAGTTGTATTAGCATTTATTTCGCTCCGAATTTTTGCAACTTCGTTTCCTATTTCTTCTGGTGAGAACTCAGTTTTTTTGTCATGACCCCAGGCAATTAGTGCAACAACTTGTTGCACTAATTGCTCATCTGGATAAGCTTCGGCAAATGCCCGCATATACTTAAGGTTGCGAAGCGAAAAGCCTTTGTAGCCCTTTGTAAAGCTTTGGATTTATTGTCTCTAGGCATAAGAAAATATTAACGCTACTTCTATACTGCCAGCATTACGCAAAATTTTACTAACCAAATTTTTATATCAGTATTTTTGCTGCATCGACAAAAGAAGACTGTAACTTAAATTTGTCGGTATTTACACAAAAGGGAGTGGCAAAACTTCAAGATATTTTCACGTAAAATATTTTTTCGCGCTCAAAAATTAAAATTTATAAGAAGTCGTTACTTGTACCTTTGACATCAGAGTGTATAGCCTGAATAATGTTCTTACGTAAAAATCCATACTTATATAAGACTCATATTTAATTTTTGCTAAATAGACTGAGAGCAAAACCCGATCGGGCTTGATCTTAGTTAGCTTGGCTTGGAAAAATCAAATTTGATTGTTATATAAACTGGTATTAATAGGGTTGCATTATGCATTTCTCGAATTCAAGAACCAGCTTAAAAACTCGTCAAAAAAACAAGAAAATAGGTACACTTATTTTGACTCATAGCAACATTGTACTGCTTACTGGATATTTAATCACTCTACCGATTTGTACATTAATAATTTTATCCTTATTATTACCCTTATTCAGTGCTAGCTTATTTGCTTCCATTGGAAACTCGTACCACTCTACATCGATTCCTTGGATAGATAATGCATCTGAATGCGAACATACTGGCAGAAATTGGAGCGATCGCAAGTGTTGGGATAATGAACACAATCCCATGTTTTGAATGGAAATTGCAAAAAAGCTTAGGCGCAGCCCGCACTTCGGCTGCGCTCAGTGACCGTCGTAGACATTGCTCTCATCCATCCCACTGAGTAAATTCCGATCTAACTCGCTAATTGCAAAATAATCATCACTAATATGCATTTATCGCATTAATACGGATTTACAATACCTTCACAGATGCCATTCTAGATGAGGGAATAAAGATGGATAACCCCTGGTGTTGACCAGGGGCTTTTTATTTAGCTAAACGTCAACACCGGACTCAATCGCGCCACAGCATCCACCATTTCTGCCTCAACCTGCACATCAATATGAACTGTGGATACCCCCTTTTTATAGTATATAAGTACTATAAAAAGCGATCGCACCCTTGGAGCTTTTGTAAAAAGCCACGTATTGTTTTTATTTCGAGTTTAGTTGGGGAATACTAAACTAAGCACTGAATCTATATATGACCTTTTTACATAAAATTACTAAAAAATTTTCTCGTAATAACTCTCAAAATGTTTCTGGGATAAATCCATCTGTAATCAGCCAACAACCTATAGGGCTGAAGCAACCAGCAAAACCATCGCAACCAAAAACTCTAGCTGAATTAGAGCAGGAAATAGTATTACAGGGGCAGGTTAGCAGTATATCCCATCAAAAAAGACCTAGAAAAGCCAACAAAGGTATAGGTACTAAGTTGATATGGATAGCAATACTTATCGGTATTCCCGCAGGTATGGTTTGGCTGGCGAATCTGCCTTACCCAATAATTCGCCGGACTGTGGTGCAAAATGCGCCTTTTTTACTGCTACCCAGTTACATGAACATGGAACAGCACTATCGGCAGGCGTTGGCATCAATTGAGCAAGCTGAATACTTGATTAAAAAACCCACTAGTGCAGCAGATTTAGCGTTGGGTGAACAGCAACTACAACAGACAAAAACACATTTGGATAACTTGCCAGTTGGGTTAGTTAACGATTGGCCGGAATACAAATATTGGTGGTACGATTGGCGGTTCAGCGTTTACGGTCTGAATGCAGCGCGTCGTCAAGTAGGGCAACTAGAAGCCAAGGTTTTTCAGGAAAAAAACGCTCAAACCTTACTCACTGATAATAGTCAAGCATTATTGAACGCAAAACAGCAATATCAACAAGCTACAACAGTAACCGATAAAAAGTCGGCGATCGCAGCTTGGCGTTCAGCACTGGATAAGTTAGAAGAGATTCCCGGACAAACCTTAGCCGGAAAAACTGCTCAAAATCAACTAGATGCCTACAAGCGTGATTTTAAAGAAGTTGTGGGATTAGCAGCAGGAAATGAACGCGTCAGTGCTTTAATTACCGCAGCGCAACAATTTTCTTGGCAAGCTGCAAAAGCTGGTCAAAATCCACCGCACACAGTCACCGAATGGGAACAAATAGAAAATTTATGGTCAGAAGCCATTAATCGGTTAAAACAGATTTCTTCGTCAGATGTGGTAGGTTATGTGGAAGCACAAAAGTTATTAGCAACTTATGAGACTAATTTGGGTCAAGTCAAAGTAAGACGACAAGCTGAGTCTGTTTCTGTACAGGCTTTCTTCATGGCACAACGAGAAATAGAAAGCTTAATGGCTTCAATTCCCACTGACCCCAAAAATTTGAATCGCAATCGTGTAATTAGTCAGTTACACAGCATTATTAACCAATTAGAAAAGGTAGAAAAAGGTACAACTGTTTATTTAAAAGCTCAAGAGTTATTGCTATCGGCAAATAATAAATTCAAGCAACTCCAGTAAGATTTCTCAACTGTCAACAACTAACTTTATCCTTTCAGCAACAGTAAAAGCACAAAAACCATCAGTAAACGATTGATTCAATTCAAAAATTAGCAATTTTATTTATCCGCATTCTTCAACATTCCTGTCAATAATTCTGACATCTTCCACAGGTATTTATTCGTGTTTAAGTAAGTATTACAACACAGCGTAAATAAAGCACACATTCCAAATCAATGAGACGCTTAGGCCTATTCATTTTTAATTTTTAATTCCGCCTTGCGGTACTAGCTGCTGATATCACTCACTGATAACAAAAATTTATCAACCAGGGGTATAGAAGGGAAGCAACCAGCGATAAAACTGACAAATTTGCTATCAGCCATTGCCATATTGCTACTTTTAGCTCATATAACTAAGAAACTTTGGATGACAAGTGTTTTGTAGTACGTTGTATTTTTGATGGGCAACAGTTACTCAGTCAAACCAAAGTTGTAAAGAAATTTGAAGTTTAGCGAAAAACTTTTAAAAATCTCTAGACTCTCCAGCCGGCTAGAGAGTCTAGGATGAATTCAAGGCGACTCTCAACCAGAAATTTCTGATGTGTGAGGGATACGTCTCAATCATCCAGCTTGGTCTGGCTCAGTTGTTTATTTTATCCCGTAAATCTATGACTCTCCAACTCACAGTTCCCAGCATGTCTTGTTCTGTTTGTGCAAGCAAAATCACCCAAGCACTTCAGGCAGTCGATGCTAATGCTAGCATTCAGGCCGATCCAACAACCAAGCTTGTCAATGTAGAAACTCAAGCATCAGAAACAGCAATTAAGGAAGCATTAGCTGCTGCTGGTTATCCAGTTGCTTAATTTTTAGCAAGAAAGGCAAGAGGCAGTCGTTTCGACTACGCTCAACAACCAGGAGGCAGAAGGAATAATGCTCTGGAGCCTCCTGCCGCGATCGGAGCGAGCTTGTGGTTTCAATCCCCTACCAAAATGTATGATTTGGTGGCTTGGAATTAGATGGAGTTGAGAACAACAGATAATAACCTACACCTACCTCCTGCCTCTTTTTCGCTTCTCTCACACCAATCACAGGGGTTCATCTAGTTATGGATACTCTCACACTCAAACTTCGAGGCATGAGTTGTGCCGCTTGCGCCAACAATATCGAAAAGGCAATTCGCTCTGTTCCTGGGGTAATTGACTGCAACGTTAATTTTGGAGCAGAGCAAGCTACGATCAAATACGATCGCTCTCTAGCAAGTTTAGAGAAAATTCAAACTGCGATCGCAGCTGCCGGATACTCTTCTGACTCACTCCAGGAAGAATTGCTCTCTGAAGAAGATGATGCAGAGAAAGCGAGTAGGCAAGCCTTACAACGCCAACTCTCTCTCAAGGTAGCGGTAGGAGGTGTAATCAGCATTTTCCTATTTTTGGGGTCGTTCCCCATGATGACTGGGCTGAACTTACCCTTAATTCCAAGCTTCCTGCAAAATTCTTGGGTGCAGTTAGTACTGACAACCCCTGTCGTGTTCTGGTGTGGTGGATCTTTTTACCGTAATGGCTGGAAATCCCTCAAGCGCCATACGGCGACGATGGACACGCTGATTGCTTTGGGCACAAGTGCAGCGTATCTATATTCTTTATTTGTCACCGTTTTCCCAAAATTTTTTATTGCTCAGGGCTTGATTCCTCATATTTATTACGAAGTTGCCGCCATTGTCATTACCTTAATTTTGCTGGGGCGGTTGTTAGAAAATCGCGCTAGGGGAGAAACTTCTGAAGCTATCCGCAAACTCATCGGACTGCAAGCTAGAGACGCCAGAGTTATCCGTGATGGTAAAGAAATTGATGTTCCCATCGCTGAAGTCAGAATCAACGATGTGATTTTAGTGCGTCCTGGTGAAAAGATTCCGGTAGATGGCGAAGTGATTACAGGCGCTTCGACAGTAGATGAAGCGATGGTGACGGGTGAAAGTTTGCCAGTCAAAAAGCAGCCAGGAGATGAGGTGATTGGGGCGACGATTAACGGTGCGGGTGCATTTCAGTTTCGGGTGACACGAATCGGAAATGATACATTTTTGGCTCAAATCGTCAAATTAGTGCAACAAGCACAAGGTTCTAAAGCACCCATTCAGCGCTTGGCAGATCGAGTCACAGGATGGTTTGTACCAGCTGTGATTGCCATTGCGATCGCCACTTTCATCATTTGGTTTAATTTCACGGGCAACCTCACCCTAGCAACAATGACAACGGTGGGTGTACTGATTATCGCTTGTCCCTGTGCTTTGGGTTTAGCTACGCCCACTTCTGTAATGGTAGGGACAGGCAAAGGTGCGGAAAATGGCATCTTAATTAAGGGTGCGGATAGCTTAGAACTAGCGCACAAAATTCAAACTATCGTTTTAGATAAAACCGGCACTTTGACTCAAGGGAAACCTACAGTTACAGACTTTGTAACTGTCAACGGCACAGCTAACGGTAATGAACTCCAGCTTTTACAGTTAGCAGCAACGGTGGAACGAAATTCTGAACATCCTTTAGCTGAAGCGGTGGTGAAATACGCCCAGTCTCAAGAAGTGAGTTTAATAGATGCAAAGAACTTCGTAGCTAATGCAGGTAGTGGTGTCCAAGCAGTTGTTTTAAATCAGCTTGTGCAAATTGGTACACAACGCTGGTTAACAGAACTTGGAATTAACACCATGAGTCTCCAGCAGTGCAAAGATACATGGGAAGCGGCTGGTAAAACAGTTATTTTTATTGCTGTAGATGGCGAACTACAAGGAATAATGGGTATTGCTGATGCCCTAAAACCTTCGTCAGCAGCAGTGGTGAAAGCCTTGCAGAAGTTAGGTTTAGAAGTAGTAATGCTTACCGGAGATAATCGTAAAACTGCTGATGCGATCGCTCTACAAGTTGGCATTGGGCGAATCTTTGCTGAAGTGCGTCCAGATCAAAAAGCGGCGATTATCCAATCTTTGCAAGGGGAGCAGAGGGGCAGAGGTGCAGGGAAGCAGAGGAGCAGAGGAGTAAGGGGAGAGAATTCTGATAAATTCTCACTCAAAACTCAGCACTCAATTGTCGCAATGGTAGGTGATGGCATTAATGATGCGCCAGCCTTAGCACAAGCTGATGTAGGAATTGCTATTGGGACGGGAACAGATGTAGCAATCGCAGCTAGCGATATTACGCTAATTTCTGGAGATTTGCAAGGAATTGTCACAGCAATTCAACTCAGCCGCGCCACCATTAACAATATCAGGCAAAATCTCTTTTTTGCCTTTATTTACAACGTCATTGGTGTTCCTATTGCGGCGGGAATTTTGTTTCCCATCTTTGGTTGGTTACTCAATCCAATTATCGCCGGGGCGGCGATGGCTCTTTCTTCGCTGTCTGTTGTTAGCAATGCCCTCAGATTGCGTAACTTTCAACCAAAAATTAGCTCATAATTGCAGGATAATTTAGGAAATGTTCAGTCAAAAAACGCTTTGGGGAAGCCTTACAGCCTTAGTGCTGCTCGCTGGAGCATCAGGTGTAACATTAGCAGAAATGCCAGCCCACTCACCAGATCAAACTAGCCAATTTCAACGCATTGAGCAACCTTTGGGCTTGAAAGTTGGTGTTGCGATCGCAGGTTTAGCCTTAATTGGACTAGAGTTGTGGTGGTTTCTTCTCTATAAAAGTCGTGATTCCTGATTAGTGTCAGCCCTGAGAGGTGTTTTGAATAATCGGACAAATTGTCTCCTCATGATGGTCGCTGATATTCTTCCAGCCTGAAAGTAATCCCTTGATTTCAGAGCGCAAAGTTAACAGCTGATCGATTTGACGATCGATCTGCAAGACTTTATCTTCAAGCTTTTCTTTGATTTCACCACAAGGAGTTTGCCCTTGGTCATAAACCTGAAGAATATTACCAATCTCTTCTAGGCTAAGACCAAGATTTTGTGCCCTTTTAATGAATGCTAAACGAGTTAGCACATCCAATGAAAACTGGCGAAAGCCTCCCTCGGTTCGTCTCAATGAATTGATTAAACCTAAACTCTCGTAATAACGAATTGTCCTGATGGGTATTCCAGTTAAATCTGTTACCTGACCAATTAAAAGTAGTTTTTTATCTTGAGTTAACATGGTAGATTTTCCCAAGTATCGTAATTATTATTACATATTTTACTAAATTCAAGTGGTTTGAGAGTTCAGTCAAATCTGAGCATCAGTATTGGAACTTTTTATCTACTTAGAGATTTTACTAAGTTGTAAATTTTCAAATATACATTATAAATTAGTTTTTGGAATTTCGCTGATATAAAATTGGCATAACTTTTACATTTTTAATAATATTTATTCAAAATTTTACCTGATGATTTTTATTCATTTATGGGGTAGCTGTTTCTCATGGTACTGAAAGTAACTGTTTTTTTGAAGTTTCCATGTTACTTCTAGATCAACTGCTTCACTTCAAGTGAAACCATAAAATGAATCTCAACTCGCAGACTTCTAGCTCAATCCGTAAACCTAAAATTTTCAATAATCCAGAGCGTTTTATTGAGGGATGGTATTGGGTAATACCCTCTCAAAATCTGCGGGTGGGTGAAGTAAAACCTGTCACGATTTTGGGTAGAGAATTAGTAATTTACCGTGGGAAAGATAAAAGAGTAGTTATCTTAGATGCCTACTGTCCACACATGGGCGCTCACCTTGCTGAAGGCAAAGTTGAGGGTAATGCACTACGTTGTTTTTTCCACCACTGGAAGTTTGATGCTGAGGGTATGTGTATTGATATCCCATGTTTAGATGTACCACCTGCCCTAAAGTTACAAACTTGGCCTACTGCTGAAAAATATGGGATGATTTGGGTTTGGACTGGAGAAATACCACAACAACCTCTACCTTTTGTTCCAGAGTTAGAACAAAAAGAGTGTGATGTAGCAATCCATTCCCACTTTTTGCTGAACTGTCATCCCAATGTGGTGATGATTAATGCGATTGATGCTCAACACCTCAATACAGTTCACAAATTGCCACTAGAAATTATTTTTGAAAGACACGAACTGAACGAGAATGCGATTATCTTCAGTAATACTACACCCATCAAAGACAATTTCTTTTTGATTAAGCTCATTCGTCTTTTCTACAAAAATGTCATAACTTACAGTATTTGCTATTGGTACGGTAGCATTGGCATTGTGACACTTGGCCCTGATTTCTTCCATGTCCACATGATGGTTACAGTTCGCCTCCACGAAGGGGGAAAAACTGAAGGCCAAGTTCTGTTGATGACTAAAAAACGTAAAGGAATTTTTGGTTGGTTATGCAATCGAGTTGTGCTATGGCTGACTAAGATTACAGCTAAGTACTTTCTCATGGGTGACATCAAGATTCTTCAAACAATTCAGTTTGATTTGAAAACTCCCATCAAAGCAGACCACTCAATCATGCAGTTTATTAACCATGTTGAAAAACAGCAATCCCTAATTTGGGGGACTTGGAAAGAAATGCGATCGCGCGATGTGGAGAGCAAGCCCAGGCGTGAGAGATGGCAAGATACAATGAGCAATGACTAACATCATATCTATATGACCAAAATTCCGTCAGACTGCTTGGCCAATTAAATGCACACGGTATCATAACTATTGTCAACAATCTTTGCAAGAAATGAAGTGTTTGTAGGGGCGTATAGATGTACGTCTCTACTAATGTATGTCTAGCAGATATTTTGTGAAATAGTATAACAATTAATAAAGGTTAAAAGTTCAACAAAATTACTTTTAACTTTTAATCAATTTTTTACTGGACTAGTAGATAAATAAAAAGAAGTGGCAAAGCCACTTCCTAATTCCCAGGTAGAACCTAAGTTATGAGTATAACCACTACAAAAAATTGAAATAGTATAAACAAACACTAATTAACTGAATATATCTATTTTCCTTGTTTCTAGGTGAGTAAATTCTGATTTATATGCACTAAATAACTGTATATTTACATAAGTCTCATGATTTTAATGCAGACTCAAGTTAGTCGAGTTCATCGTTAAGATGTGTCAGTTTTGTCTCTTCATCAAGAAGTTGCTGTTCTAATTGAAACTTGACTGCCGTACCAGCCTCAATAGCCAAAGCTTTCTTGATCTGCTTAAACTTCTCGCTGCGGATATCAAATTCTGCCTGAAGTGCGTCTAGTTTTTGTTGCGATCGCACTGTAAAAATGCCATTATTTACACAGATTTAGAATATTGGTTACAAGGTAATATTTATGAAAACCAATGAGCAACCAGCAAGAGCAAGACAATATTAATTTTTTAATCAAACAATTAGACACAAGTCAGGATAACTCAGTTCTCAAACAAGTTGCTGAACGTTTGGGGTTTTTGGGGGCTAGTAATGCAGATGTAATTAATGCCTTAATTAACCTAGTATACACCACGCAAGATGAACCTACGCGCTGGGTAGGAATTCAAAGCTTAGGCAAAATTGGTACTGATAACAATGATGTTATTCAAACACTAATTAAGCAACTCAGTACTGTTCAGCCACCTACCTGTAGGGTAATAGCACAGAACCTAGCGAAAATTGCTGTTTGTAACGAACAGGCAATTACGACTCTGGCTAACCTAGCACGTAGCAGCTCTGATGAAGTAACTCGCGAAGCCATTGCTTATACCTTGGGGTACATCGGTAAAAGTAGCCAGGATGCAATTCAAACTTTGATTTATTTAATACACAATAGTTCTTATGATTATGTTCGCCAAACTTCTGCTAAGAGCTTAAAACGCATTGAGGATACTAGTCAAGATACTATCAATGCCATAGTTGAAACTGCGAGGACTGCACAAGAATATCGTACTCGCTGTACAGCATTATCAATTTTAGAACAAATTGCAGTGGGAAATACTGATGCAATTAATAAATTAACAGAAATGTTATTATCTGGTAATTATGAGCCTATTACAAACTATCAAAAACATCATGGTCAGCGATTAATTGCTCAAACTATCGCAAAAATTGATTATAAAACTATAATTAGGTTGGCAGAGAACAACCGTAGCCAAGAGTTGATTTTCATATTAGCGGAGAGTTTAGGTTATGTTAAGGTTGGAAATTTAGACGCAATTAATGCATTAATTAAACTATTACATCTGCCTCAGTATGAAATAGCTATATCAGCAATTGTTTACAGCTTAGAAAAGATTGCTATTGGTAATCCAGATGTAATTACAGTTTTAATTGAAGTACTTCCAAGAACACATACTTTAATACGTCCTGCGGTTATTAGAGGTTTAAGTACGATTGGTGTCAATAACCAGATTGTTCTTCGTACTTTAATTAATTTAGCTTATAATGTTCAGGATTTAGAAGAACGCCGCGCTATAGCTAAAGCCTTCGGGAAAATGACAATTACTAGTTCAGAGGCTGTTGATGCTTTAATTTATTTAATGCGTATTTGTGACGATCGTTATTTTTGGCGCCTTGCAACTGAAACTCTCCAAAAAATAGGTATTAGTAATAATAATGCTATTACCACATTAATTGAACTACTACCAACACTTAAAAGTGTTGATTATTGGGATGCCGTTGTTAAGACGTTAGCAGAAATTGGAGTGGGAAATTCGGCTGCAATTGCTGCTCTTACAGAAACCCTTTCTACCTGCCAAGATGATAATCATCGGCGTTTTTTGACTGGTTTATTAGAAAATATGAGAGAAAATCAATCTTAATAACTAATCGTTCCCAGATGTTTTTAGTTCTTGAATATCAGATATCTGTAATTTTAATTATTTACCATTTTACGATTATTGAGATATTCTATAAATTTGAATATTCCAATCTATCCAAGAATTTCTGGGTCGTTTAATATTTTCTCCATCATTTCACCAAATGAGCGATAACGCTGTGCGCCAAATGAAGCAGTTGAAAAACTACAAAACCAAGCTTCCCATTCACCATCTATTGCAACAATCTGAGGATTCAGTAAAAATATCATACCCATATCTTCACTGCTTATTTCCAATGCTGTTTGTAGATACTCTGGTCGGGATATGACATCATATTGCTCATCGCCATAAACAAAATACTCTTCATCTGTTAATGGTGATTCAGACCAAGTTTCCATTAATTCATCTACCCAATCTTGGTGATCAGGAGCATACCATACAATATCTTCAGTTCCACAAAACTCTAGACCATATTCTGATATAGAACGCAACCCATTAGAAGCTTTCAGAAACTCCCGGTAAGAAGGTGGAAAAGTTACATTTAAACGAGCTTCAGTAGCAACTATTTCCTCCTCAGTTGCACCAGGATAACCTAAGTAGCCAGATTTGCGAATTTCTGGGGATAAATCTTCTTCATAATAATATTCAAGAAATATTTCTATTCGTTTTTGACTCCATTCTCTAATACGGTTTTCCCAGTGAGTTTTTTTCATTCTTTGTAATACTTTCAGAAAGCTAAACTGATGTTTAACATACTATTATTCACTTGAATTCAATACAACGATAATTTCTGTAAGCCTAATTCCTAAAGGTTTCCAGTGGGGATTGCTGGAGGAAAAAGTACCATCCCCTGACACTGCTTGGTAGTCATTGGGAAACTTTTCAGAAGCATTGGGAGCAGCGTCTACTCGGAAAATGATTTTACCTTGATAACGGGATAATTTACTACTATCTAACAAAATCGTGCCACCGTAATCCCAACCCAATCCATAAAGTTTAAAATTACCTAATTTTTTACGTAATTCGCTCAAAGGGGTTCCCACTCCAATACCTTCGCGGGTTTTCCAAGCTGAACCCAGGTTACGCACATCTAGGGGTTTGGTACGAGTATTATCACTCCAAACTACCAAGAGCGATCGCCCCTGATTTAGATTTACCTGAGTAGCTGCAAAACTACCGATTCCTTCAGCACCAGAGATAGTTTTATCAACGAGGTGGGATGCACCAAACAGCTTGACTAAATCTCGCTTGGTGGTTTTGCGTGTTATCGGCCCTACTCTTTCCCCAGGAACAATTAAGGTGTCTGTTAATGGTTGCGATTTAGCAACAGTAACTGGATGATTGATTTTCTGGGGTAGTGCAAAGGCTGGGTTTGCTGAATAGTTTAGCAGTAAAGCTAAAGTAGCTGTAGCAATCCCTTTGATTGATGAATTCATAGGTTTTACTATTGGGTAGCAGAATATGGGTGAGAAGTACTCATAGTTTAACTACTACAATTTCCCAATTACAGATTCCCAATTTTCCCAAAATTTTATTTCATGGCTCTAGTTGCGTTTAAAATTGCCAACATTGCTACTCCGACATCAGCAAATACAGCTTCCCACATTGTCGCTATCCCGAAAATACCCAATCCAATAAATACACCTTTAATTGCTAACGCAAACCCAATATTTTGCCAAACAATTGTGCGAGTTTTTCTAGCGATTTGGATTGCTTCTGCCACTTTAGATGGTGCATCTGTCACGATTACAATATCAGCAGTTTCGATCGCTGCATCTGAGCCTAATCCACCCATTGCCATACCAACATCTGCTCTAGCAATCACTGGGGCATCATTAATGCCATCTCCAACAAAGGCAACTTTACCATGCTTACCAGCAGTGCTGAGTAACTTCTCAATGGCATTAACTTTTTCTTCAGGTAACAACTCTGCTTCATAGGTATCTATGCCAAGCTGTTCAGCAATCCGGGAAGCGATCGCTTGGTTATCTCCTGTCAACATTACTGTTCTCTCTACACCCATTCGCTTGAGTGCTTGAATAGCAAGTCTTGCATCTTCTTTGAGTTCATCAGCAATCACAATATATCCAGCGTAAATATTATCCACTGCTAGGTGAATAACTGTTCCCTCTAACTGGCAATTATCATGAGCAATTTTCTCTCTATGTAATAGGCGATCGCTTCCTGCTATCACTACCCTATTTTCAATCTTGGCTCTAATTCCATAGCCTGCTATTTCTTTATAATCTCCAATCTCAAATTCATCAATTTTTCCACCATAAGCCTTGCAGATCGATTGAGCGATGGGATGATTTGAGTGCGATTCTACTTTGGCGGCTAATAGCAGCAGTTCTTGTTCATTCCAGGCATTTAATGGGACTATTTTTACTACTTTGAATACTCCTTTAGTTAACGTTCCAGTTTTATCAAAAACAACTGTATTAACTGCATTTAAAGTATCTAAAAAAGTAGAGCCTTTAACCAAAATGCCACGTTTAGCTGCACCTCCCACACCTCCAAAGTAACCTAATGGAATACTGATAACGAGTCCACACGGACAGGAAATAACTAGTAAAATCAGCGCACGATAAACCCATTCGGAAGAAGTTGCACCCGAAATGAATAAAGGAGGTAATATTGCAACTGCTAGAGATGTAAAAACTACGATTGGTGTATAATATCGGGCAAATTTAGTAATAAACTTTTCTGTTGCTGCTTTTTTGCTTTTGGCATTTTGCACCAAGTCTAAAATCTTGGCAATGGAAGATTCATCAAATAGTTTTGTGACTCTAATGACGAGCGCACCTATTTTATTGATCGTTCCAGCAAAAACTGTTTCTCCAATTCTTACCGTTCGTGGTACAGATTCTCCAGTTAATGCAGATGTATCAACTTGCGAATTACCATCTATAATTTCGCCATCTAAGGGAATCTTTTCTCCAGGCTTGACAACGATAATGTCGTCAATATTTACTGTTTCTGGTGATACTTTCTTGAGTTCTCCCTCTACTTGAATATTTGCATAATCTGGGCGGATTTCCAATAATGATTTGATCGAATTGCGAGAACGACTGACGGCAATATCTTGGAACAATTCTCCAATTTTATAAAATAACATGACTCCGACAGCTTCGGGTAATTTATGAATTGCGATCGCTCCTAATGTTGCTACCGTCATTAAAAATGTTTCATCAAATACTCTACCTCTGACTATATTGCGTCCAGCAGTTTTTAAAACACTCCATCCACTTAATAAATAAGCAGGAATGAAAAGCAGGTATTCTCCAATTGAGTAGAATGTATTGTGTAATTGATTTTCAAAAATTACACCAGGTGCATATAAACTTAAAATTGCTACCAAAGGCAATATCTCATTTTTGAGATTGAATTCTCCACCGTGTTCGTGATTGTGGTCATGGTTATGATTCTCATCATGATTGTGATTATGAACATGGTTATGATTCTCGTGATGGTCATGTTCACAGCTGCAACAATCTGAAGATTCCGAATGTACTTTCTGCTTCATTTTTTCTATGTAGGCTAGTAAATTATTTGAGATATGAGCCTTTTTTTAAATGTAATGAAAAAAAGAAGTTTTTACAAGTTGATATTTTAAGAACGAGAATCTATCTCAATCTGTTTCGGTTAAGGTTTTTGATGAAAATTCTAGATCCCTAAAGAGGCGATTTATCGCCGTCAAGATGAGAGACTGATTATTGTAGAGACGGCGATTTATCGCGTCTCTTGTCTTAACCGAACAGTAAGTATTAGAATCTATCTCGAATTTATTGCTAAATACATCAACTATCTTTTGATTAAGATTAAGATTTTTAATCAAAAAATAGCTATAGTGGCTTTGAATTGTCTAGAATTTTGTAAAATATAACTTTTGTTCGTAGTGAGCTATTTATCGCCCTGTATAAAAATTTAAAAATTTCAAGGGCTAAAGGCGCAGATTACTAACTCTAATTTAATTAAGCTTTTATACTTGCATCAAGCAAATAATCACCATCGTAGGAATATACAACGGATTTAAATTTGCTGAATTACATAACGTTACGTCTAAAAGCTAGATATCAAGCCTGTTTGATTGTTGAATTACCATATAGTAGATAATTTACGATCCAACTGGTGAAGAGATGGAACTTTCTTGAGTAACAAGTGTCTATCTAGCTATTCTCAGGGAAAATTCACTTGAAGTTTGAAAGTTAATCGAATACCCTAATCTAGTAGACAATTTTCTCAAGGAAATCTATGAACAAAAAAATTCTTCTGAATTTGCTTTCCAGTTCCTCAATTTTTGTGTCGATGATGTCTACGCTGGTGGCATTTCACCCTGCCCATGCTAGTGGTAGCATTACACAGCGATTACTGCACACACAAGACGGTCGTACCTGTATCACTAACCCACATGGTGGACAAGATTTTGTGTGCATTCGAGATTCAGAGAGAAAACGTCCGTATACCTCTAAAAGTTCCTCAACAATTGTCACATCAGTATCAGATAAGAATATTGCGATGTTGAACTTTACTGAAGAGGAAAGCGATGCTGCAATTAGAGTATTTGGCTGCGACTGTCCATTATGTATAAATTCTTTGCGTCAGTTGCAGGGTACTGGAAACTTGGTGTACTAAGATTGAATAGCGCTGATAGCGACTATAACTTTTGTTAGATACACGCCATCAACACGTATAAAAGATATCCGAAACCAAAAAAGCATTTTTAACTAAGTACCACTACTATTATTTGGTAATATGTAAGTTCATTGCTGGGGCAATTCATGAATTGCCCCAACAGCAGCTATTTTTGCAGAAGTACTGAGAGAAAAAGACGCACAGAAATTATTAGATACTCTATGTGTGTCAGAGTTATTTATTCAACCACCTCATTCACAGGAAATCTATCAATCAGCTGCATCGCCCGATAGGCATTACGCAAGAAAGAGTCTTGTAAATGGGGAATGTGGGGTATCTGCGACAATAAATCCAATGTCCGGCGTAAAATTCTCACCACATCGCCTTCATCCAAGGTAGTGTTCTCGCAGAGTTCTGTCCACTCCATTCCCAGCGCCCATTGTTCGACTATGGCAATTAACTCAAATTCCAACCATATCGGCAGCGCTACGTTATACCGCCGTTGTCGTTGGAACATTTGGTGGCGAATTCCCCGCAATTTTTTCAAGGCTTCTGCTACTTCATTACTAAGGTCAAAGTTAACCTTGCTATCTGGACGGGGCGTTTCCATCACTAAAGCCGCTGCTGCTGCTGCTAAATGATGTGGGTCTAAGTTGTCCAATTCACCACTAGCGAATACTAAACCCAGCCACAATTCGTTTTCCCCTCGAATGGCGGCAGCGATTTGCCCTAATTGTGTGGGGACTAAGTTATCCAAAGCCTCAAAGTGTTGCAGAATAGCGATTAAATTGAGAAATTCTTCCCAATGACGTTGTGACTGTTGCTCTACTTGCCCTTGCAACTGTTCGAGTTCCGCTTCTAGTTCTACATAGCGGGCCCGACGTTTGAAAAGCGTTGCAGCATTGCCTGATTGATGTAGGGGATGAGCTTCTAATTGCTCTTGAACAGCGGTAACTTTACTGAGTTGTTCTGCTACTTCTGGTGCTAGATGCAAAGATTCTATCGGATTAGGAATACGCACAGCGATCGCAAAGCTTTCTTCGTTACCACGGCGCGATTGTCCCGGCTTTAAAGGCATTTCTGGCGGTGGTAGTACATCAGGCGGCACTTCAATTCGCGGTAGTTCGGCATACAAATCGACTACATCCCCTGTGGTTGCCACATACCAGCGGTTATCGTGCCCCAAGCATACCAAGTAAGGAGCTTGACCAGAACCAGGCGATTTACCCACCAAAACTGCGGTTACGGGTGAAGATACTGTGATATTTTTGCCCTTGAGACTCAACAGAGTTCCTGACACTGCAAAACCCAACATCATCACCAATTCTTCTTGGCGATCTTCTTGTGCTTGCTCTTGCAAGGTTTTCAATATCTGGCGTTCTACCTTCAGGCGTTGCCGCAATTTTTCATAAATAGCCAGTTCATTTTCATCAACTGCGGCTATTTGCTCATGTAATTGAGCTAATTGCGTTTGCAACTCGGCAATCTCATCGTATTCTGGCCGTAAATGCAAGGTCGCCATGTACTGCCCAAAACTGCGCTCTATCAGTTCCCTGGTTTGCTCTAGGGTGTGGGTTTGCAGCAAGTTGAGTACCATGCCATAACTGGGCGTAAACTGGCTTACTAGAGGGTCTGGCTTGGATGTTCCCAAATACGCCGCTTCTTTGGCTCCTTCAAAGGGAGTTTGGACTGTCACCACATGACCTTGCTTATCCATCCCCCGGCGGCCTGCTCGTCCCGCCATTTGCAAAAATTCGGAAGCGTTTAATAGGCGATGTCCGGTGTCAGTCCGCTTGGAAAGGGTAGAAATTACCGTTGTCCGGGCGGGCATATTAATTCCCGCAGCTAGTGTCTCAGTGGCGAATACGACTTTAATCAGCCCTTGCTGAAATAGTTCTTCTACCAGTGCTTTCCAAGCAGGTAAAATCCCAGCGTGGTGAGCAGCAATTCCCCGATACAAGGGTGCAATTTGTCCAGAACGTCCGGCTTCGGGATTGCGGGCTAAAAAGTCATCAATTTGTTGCCGCAAAATCTGAGACTCTTCATTATTTACCAGCCATAAATCACCCACTTCTGCCACCGCTTTATCACATCCCCGGCGGCTGAAGATAAAATAAATCGCTGGTAGCATATCCCGTTGCTCTAACTGGCTCAAGGTAAAAATTATACCCGGAGCTTCCGGTCTACCATTTCTTCCCCTATCTCTTTCTCCCCCTTTCCCCTTCTTCTTCTGAAGTCGCGGGTTAATTTTGGTTTTGCTATCATTCAGCAGGGGAAATAACCCTTTAGGATTGCAAAAGTGAAATTCTAAGGGAACTGGGCGAAAATCGGAGTAAATCAGGTCTGTTGGGCCGTGAACGCGATTTAGCCAATCGGTGAGTTGATCGCTATTGGCAACCGTTGCTGAGAGGGCTGCCAGTTGCACTTCACGGGGACAATAGATAATTGATTCTTCCCAAACAGTACCGCGCTGGCGATCGTTCATATAGTGGCACTCATCAAGTATCACCGCTTCCACGTCTACTAATGAGATGCCGATTTGCCCAATGGGTGTGCCATAGAGCATATTTCGGAAAATTTCTGTGGTCATCACCAAAATCGGTGCATCTCTGTTAATGGAAGCATCTCCAGTTAACAGCCCGACTCGATCGAACCCGAATTTTTCTCGAAAGTCACGTAATTTTTGATTTGACAGCGCCTTCAGGGGAGTAGTATAAAATACACGCTTTCCTCGCGCTAGGGCGCGATAAATGGCGTATTCCCCGACTAATGTTTTGCCTGAACCTGTGGGGGCACATACGACTACGGAGCGCCCAGCGTTCAGGGACGCGATCGCTTCTTTTTGAAACTGATCCAGATCAAAGGGGAATATAGTCCCTAAGTCAAGTTCTGGAGACGGTGCAGGATAATTCACTCAATCACATTTGCAACCAGATTGTTTACTATACTAACGAGTCTTTTGTCAACTTCGTTATTAGTCATTTGTCATTGGTCATTAGTCATTAGTTTTTCACGAAAGATAAAGGACAAATGACAAAGGACTCTTTATTATTTTCCCAGCTCTTGCGATCGCTCTGTGGCAGCTTTGACTGCTTCAATTAAAGCGGAACGAAATCCTGCCTGTTCTAGCTTGGCAATCCCGGCAATGGTTGTACCACCGGGACTGGTAACGCGATCTTTGAGTTCTGCTGGGTGTATTTTGGTTTCCTGCAACAGTTTTGCTGTTCCCAGTACGGTTTGCAAGGCTAGTTGATTGGCAATTGCTCTAGGTAAACCTGCGGCTACTCCGCCATCTGCAAGTGCTTCTACCATGAGCGCCACGTAAGCGGGGCCGCTACCAGATAGCCCTGTAACTGCATCCATCAGCCCTTCTGAAACTTCCACAACTTCACCCACAGCAGAAAAAACTTGCTGTGCTATTTGGTGATGCTTGGCATTAGTATATGCACCTAAACAAATCGCCGTAACTCCTGCTCCCACCGTTGCCGGGGTGTTGGGCATTGCTCTAACCACTGGCAATTGCACAAATGCAGCTTCTAACTGACTTAAGGGCACACCCGCCAAAATAGAAATGATTAGAGGTGTATGTTCTCTATTAAGAATATCAATATCTGCTAATTCTTGAGCGATCGCACTAAATACCTGCGGTTTCACTGCCAAAAATAGAACTTCTTTTGCTTCGGTGAAAACCTGGCTATTATCTGTCGTTACAGCAACACCGTATTGCTGCTTTAAAAAATCTAGGCGTGAAGATAGCGGTTCGCTAACTATGACTTCTGATGATTGATAAATTCTACGCGCGATAAGGCGGGATAAGAGTGCTTCTCCCATTACCCCACCACCAATTAAGCCAAATTTTATAGTCATTAATCATTAGTCACTGGTCATTAGTCATTAGTAGTTTGTCATTTGTCACCATGAGCAAAACCCAGGACAAATGACAAAGGACAAAGGACTAAATACTAATTTAACTTTATTGTGCCATCCGGTTAGTTTCGTTGCCCCAGGTTTGATTTGGAGTACCTGTTGTCGGACGGGAAGGACGTACTGGTGGTTGTGGTACTTCATGAAGAACGCCACCTTGGGTACTAACTTGGACACAACTTGGTGTAAACAAAAAGATGCTCTCTCCGATGCGCTCTTGATGTCCATCTAATGCGTAAGTACCACCTGCAACAAAATCTACTGCTCGTTGAGCTTGATCTGGGTCCATGATTGTCAGATTTAATACCACTGACTTGCGTTCGCGCAACGCTTGAATTGCCTGGGGCATTTCTTCAAAAGTGCGTGGTTCGAGTACTAAAACTTCCGAAATTCCGTTAATTGCTCCTGGCATACCAATCACATTCCCCATTGGCTTTGAACCTGCTGTCATATCATCTCCCATTGTAGGCACTGGTTCCCGCCAGCGTCGATTTTGAGCGGCTGGATTCTCTTGTGGTGCTGGCTGGGGATTTTCTTGCTGATACAGATTTTGGTAATTATTATTATCTGTTTCTGGCTCTTCTTCGTAATACTCGTATTCCACTTGCTCATTTAGACCCACAAAGTCTCTGAGTTTGGAAAAAATGTTGTTCATTGTGTGTGTACTCTCCTGGTGCGAATAGCCTGTATTGACTTGGCTGAGGATTGATTGAGTTAAGAGCGGTCGCTACATCGGTGGATACTTCAGCAACTGTATTGCTAGTTGTAGCCCATACTACGGGTTTTGGCGATGAACTGACACTTATTGGAAAGGTCTGTGCATCGCCTAAACATAATAATGAGTAAAGATTATATCCTACGGTTTATCCGAAGGAAACTTCTTTATACCCCATTTTCTCTTGGCGATTGCTCTTGTCAATACTATATCCTTTGTTTCCGATTGCACCAGTCTGTTACAAAATTCTTGTCATCAAATCCTTAGCTTCTATTAATACTGCCCTGCAAGGCTGATGATTAATCGACTAAGAGCGATCGCCAAACAAGATTGTTCCTAATCGTACCATCGTTGCGCCTGCTTGCACTGCCAGTTCGTAGTCGCCTGACATACCCATAGATAGGTGCTGCATTTTTATGTGCGACCAGTTTTGCTCCTGGATTTCTTTGGCTAGCTCACGATTGCGATTAAACACGCTGAGAATTTCAGAATCATTTAATCCTGAAGGTGGAATTGTCATCAAACCTTGAATTTGTAAACTTTTGTATTGATTGAGTGTAGGTAAATCAGCCAAAAGTTCTGGCACACTCCAACCAGACTTGTTGGGATCGGGGAGAATTTTCACTTGCAGGCAAACCTGGGGACTCACTCCTAGCTGTTGCGCCAATTGGTCTAAGCGCTGTGCCAGCTTCAAATTATCCACAGAGTGAATCCAAGGGAAATGCTCGATGGCTTTTTTGGCTTTATTGCTTTGCAAATGTCCAATAAAGTGCCAGGTAATATCCGGTAAGTCTTGCAACTCGGCTTGTTTGCTGGCAGCTTCTTGGATACGACTTTCTCCGAAATCACGAATTCCTGCGTTGTATGCAGACCGAATGGCCTGGGCAGAAACTTGCTTGCTAACAGCAATCAATTTGACTGAAGTTGGCAGTGAGGAACGAATGGAAAGAATACGTTCGGAAATCGAACTGTTCATTGGAAGGTGCGCTGGAAAACACTCTGAAGCTGATCGTACTCCTGAGAATGCCCACTGCGCCGCAGGGTACGTAAGCGATTTTCCAACATCATCCTTGCCTCAGTACGTCCTAGAGACTGGAATTTAACACCTTTAACGTCATTTGCCACCAAAAAAAATAAGCGCTGGGCATAAAGTGTGGTGAACAAATCCTGGTTCTCATCAACCATACAGATTTTGTAGAGTAAACCCCAAGTTGGATGGTTTATGTAAGTTTCTGCGTTTTCTGGATTCATTTAAGAGTCAAGGTGTAGTCAAGGTGGAAGTATATATATCTTTTCGCAGTGAATTCCAAACATTCAGACGATAATACCAACATTCGTCAGAATATTTGGTTAAAATGCGAAGCTGCGGTTACGAAGACCTCGATCTAGTTCCTAATGGGCAGATGAAGCTAGTGGTAGTGAAGCGCAATGGTACAACAGAAGCCGCGAAGCGTAGATTCAAAGAGTAGAGGCTGTTCGACAAATATCACCGTCTGCTTTGGTGACTTCAATTGAGCAATTTGTAGGGACAAGGCACAAAGTATTGCCGATCCTCTGGTTGAAAGTTCGACGTGGGAAGGAAAAACACCCTTTGAAATTCCCAACGGTAACGGCGAATTTTTCAACTTCTTTCCATACTGCCACAACTGTCGCTGAATGGCACAAAATTGGGGAGTGGGGATTGGGTACTGGGTACTGGAAAGAAAATTATCATTTATGCAAAGGTCTATTGATTATCCAGTATTTTCAGTGGTGCAATTTGTGCCTGAGCATTGTGCAGAGATTCATAAGGGTACTTTGTCAAAAATATTGAGATTAGTTTGTAGTGTTCGCGTAAGGCTGGTTAATAGCTAAAATCTACAGGAAATGCTAGGGGATCAATTTTATGGGTGAATAGCTGTTCAATTTACCCTACCATATCGTTACCTATAGCTCAATCCGGTTCGGTTAAGGCAGGAGACGCGATTAATCGCCGTCTCTACAATAATCGGTCTTTGGTATTGACGGCGATTTAATGTTTTACTTCTGACTTTTGAATTCTGCTGTATTACCTTTTAC
Organism: Nostoc sp.; assembly: GCF_036917355.1. GTDB lineage: Bacteria > Cyanobacteriota > Cyanobacteriia > Cyanobacteriales > Nostocaceae > Nostoc. The sequence continues at coordinate 79,912 of NZ_JBALDP010000009.1, read as the reverse complement.
CATTTTCTCGATGTAAAATTAAGCCTGAGTTCCTATAGCTAGTCGTATTCCCCAGAATAAGATTAAAGTTGCGATCGCCAGCCAGTCACGCCCTTTTAATCGTAAGTCGTGCCACTGGACTCGATGCTCATTGGGACTGGTAAAACCCCGCACCATCATGGCATTCGCCATTTGATCGGCTCGTAAGAGCAGATTTTCCAAAAGTCTCTCTGCGACTGTCATCCAAACCTTGAATGCTCCTTTCAATCCCAGCTTTTTCCAATTAATTGCCCTTGTCATCACGGAGCGAAATAAATTTTGCACTTCTTCTAAAACCAAGGGGATAAAGCGCAAGGACAAGGTTAAAGTTAAAGCAATTTCTGTGACAGGCAACTTGAAGCGTCGCAAGGGTTGCATTAGGCTTTCTATGCCAGATGTGATTTCTTCTGGTGCGGTTGTCAGCAGATAGAGGTTGGTGCTGTAAATGACGGTAAATATAAGTGTACTCAGGCGTACTGCCAAACTTAAGGAGTAGCGAGTTACTTTAACCGGGCCTTTGTGAAATAGTACGTAGCTGTAGGCTTTTTTCTCGGCTGCTGGCTCTTTAATATTATTAGAGTTTGCCGGCTGCGTTAAGATTTGTTCATTAGCTGGCAAACGTGACTGATAATCTACACCCAATCCATCAGGACTGATGGCTGCGATCGCTAGCACAAAAAACGATAGCATTAATAGCCAACCCATTTGCTGCTGCCATACGCGTCGAGGAATTCTGGCAATCAAGGTGGCAATAATCAAAATTACCACCAGCAGCACCCGCCAAAAGTTGTTGGCCAAAACATAGCTTGTTAAAAAGCTCATCAACCAGGCGAACTTGACTCGCGGATCGATTTTATGCAGCCAAGTTTGGGGTTGTTCTAAATAAAGTCCAAGTGGCAGCGATCGCAATAAATCCATTTTAGAGTTACGAGTGAGAAATGAAGAGTTAGGAGTTTTGACTTTAACTCATAACTTTTACCTTGTGCCGCTATCAAACTCAAGTCGATAGGGTTCTGTAGTTAGTAATTTTGGCTTTAACTCATAACTCTTGTACAGACGTAATTAATCACGTCTCTCTTGTACAGACGCGATTCATCGCGTCTCCTAACTTATTTTGACGCGAGTTGCTCTATTAACATTACCACTTTCGGCATCACGGACTTTCTTGCTCCGCCACAGTAAAATAATTGGCGTACCTTTAAATCCTAGCTGTTGCCGGAACTGCCGTTCAATATAGCGCCGATAGTTGTCGTTGAAGCGTTTCGAGTCATTGACAAATAGTGCGATCGTTGGTGGTTGGCTACTTACTTGTGTACCATAATAAATCTTCCCTTGACGCCCACCACGGGATGCTGGCGGTGAATGCCAGCTAACGGCATCTGTTAAGACTTCATTAATAACTGATGTGCTGACACGGCGTTTGTGTGATTCAGCCGCAGTTTTCACCAATTCTAAAATCTTTTCTACCCGTTGTCCTGACAAAGCACTTACAAAAATTGTTTCTGCCCATTCGGTAAAATGTAACCGTGATTGCAGAGTTTTTTCGTAATCGTAGATTGTGTAAGAGTCTTTTTCGACAGCATCCCACTTATTTACAACAATGATGCAGGCTCGGCCTTCTTCGATAATCCGCCCAGCTAATTTTTGGTCTTGCTCGGTGACTCCATCTACGGCATCTATTACTAATAAAACTACATCAGCGCGACGAATCGCTTTGAAAGCACGGTTAATACTAAAGAATTCTGTGCCGTATTCGATGTGTTTCTTTTTGCGAATACCGGCAGTGTCAATCAAGCGATAGGTTTGTCCGGCTCGTTCAATGACGGTATCAATAGCATCGCGGGTAGTACCGGAAATGGGGCTGACAATTGCCCTTTCTTCGCCAACAAAAGAATTGAGTAAGCTCGATTTGCCGACATTCGGGCGTCCCACAATTGCTACTTTGATTTCATTCGTGTCTGGAATGTCTTCAATCGCAGGGATGTGATTAACTAACTCGTCGAGTAACTCTCCTGTGCCACTGCCATGAATCGCGGAGATGGGGTAAGGTTCGCCCAATCCCAATTCCCAAAAGTCGGCAGCTTGCATTAAGCCTTGTTCTGGGGATTCACATTTATTTACAGCTAGTAGCACAGGTACGGGTTGTTGGCGCATCCATTCAGCGATTTCTAAATCTGCCGATGTGGGGCCTGTTTGACCATCTACTACAAAAATAGCGCCACACGCTTCTGCAAGGGCTGTCATTGCCTGTTGGCGAATCAGTGGTAAAAATTCGGTATCATCATTAAAAACTAAACCACCAGTGTCTACCACTAAAAATTCACGACCATTCCAGAAAGCTGGTAGATAAGTGCGATCGCGTGTCACTCCCGGTTCATCATGGACAATCGCCGTTTGTTCCCCGGCGAGTCGATTAACCAGGGTGGATTTGCCCACATTTGGGCGTCCGATAATTGCAACAATTGGCAGTGCCATAAAACCAGGGTAAGTGAGAGACGTAGTATATCACGTTCCTCCATTTTACTCGCTTTAAACTTGAAGTTTTAATAATTTCCCATCATCTGAGGCGATGTCTACGATGGTCACTGAGCGCAGCCGAAGTGTGGGCTGCTGGGTAATGCCATACTTTTAAAAATAAAAAAGGTAGGATTTCCTACCTTTTACCCAAAAAAAGCATTTTGTAACCAAATACCAAATTCAATATCACACACGCTTTTGACGTATCTATTGCAAACCTATGACGACGGTGTGACGTTTAATTTGTAGCTGATTTCGCGATTACTCCCAGTTGCAACCCAGGCGGATAGCTACCTTCTTCCTTGATGCGCTTAATTTCAGCATCGGTTATCTGCAAATTTAACTTTTGTACCAGCGATCGCACAATATCTCCCCGGTCAATTACACCAGCTACAGCACCAGCAGGAGAAAGGACGGTAATTCTCGCTAACTGCTCATTTTCTAGCTTGTTAATTACCTCAGCGATCGCTGTTGATTCTGCAACGTTAGGTATTTCTGTCAGTGGACGTACTATGCTGTGTAAGGTTTCGGTTTCCCATTCACTCTTTTGGGTTAAACGGAAATCGTCAATAGAAACTAGACCCCGATAACGTCCATCAGAAGCGGCAAAATAAACCTGTGAGGGATTGGTTTCTAAGAGGTATAAATCGGCAAAGGAACGCAATGTCTGGTCAGCATCAATTACGCGAAAGTCACGAGTCATTGCATCGGCTGCCACCACTTTGAGCAAGCTTTCTTGTAATGTAGTCATGTTGTCATAGGTGTTAGCGTTGCGGACAGCAAACCAACCTAACAGCGCAATCCACAAACCAAGTACTAACTCTCTGGTGACGAAATCTACAACAAATCCGAAAGCGATCGCAGCATAACCCAATATTTGCCCAGCCCTTGCAGCCCAGTGTACGGCTTGAAAACGATTACCTGTGATTTGCCATAGTGCTGCTTTTAACACTTGCCCCCCATCTAGAGGTAAGCCGGGAATCAGATTAAATAGAGCTACCACTAAGTTAATTCTTGCCAAATCTCCAACCATGACACTGAGGGGATTCGTATCAGGTATCGCAAAAGCTGCTAGACGGAGCAGGACAAATAGGATGATACTCACCAAAGGCCCAGCGATCGCAACTTGAAAGGCTTTGAAAGGAGTTTTAGATTCTTCTTCAATGGCAGCAATCCCGCCAAACATAAATAGGGTAATTGAATTAACTCTAATGCCTTGCGATCGGGCTACCAAGCTATGACCTAACTCATGCAATAGCACCGAACCGAATAGCAGCAGTGCCATAACTATTCCAGCACTCCAAGCTATAACAGACCCCCATTCCTGATAAGCTACCCCAAAATTCAGGGTTGCCAACCCTAAAATCACAAACCATAACGGGTCTAAAAACAGGGGAATTCCAAATAATGACCCAATTTTCCAATTTGTTTGCATTACACTACCCTAAAACTAGATATCGCCAGTAATTCCTATACTGCAATATTTGCGTATATACTTATACATATACTTCTGAGCATCAATTCGGTAGTGCCGATTTACGAAATGCTCTTATTTCTAGAATAGACAATTAATGCTTGTAAGCAAAATTCTGGAATTGGGAATTGGGCATGGGTCATAAGTTATTTCTTTCCTACTCCCCCTGCCCAAAATCATTTTTAGGAGTTTTGCATTGATAGCGGGGTTACAAGTAACACCTCTGTCATCACAAAACTATAGACGACCGATGTTAGTCAATCCTAAAACGATGCCAACCCCAATAATATGACCAAAAGCCATTGCTGCAACGAATGTTGGAATACTAACGGGCAGGATGGGGAACTTGGGGCCAACTAAGGGTTTTTCAATCCTAGTACTTAACAAAAGAACTACTAAGCTACTGATGCTGATGATGATGCCCACCGTCGGATTCCACGCAGGTGTTGCGGGAACAGTTTCAGCTGCTGCTAGTAAAATAGATGAAATCAAGCTTTTGTCTCCTAAAATATAGACCTACAAGATTATAAAATTACCAAGGCACAAAAGTTTTTCGGATAGTTTAGACTTTCTTGATATTATTTTAAATTTGTTAAATTTTTATGCGCGTTAAGATTTGCGGCATTACTCAACCACAGCAGTCTATAGCGATCGCCTCTCTAGGCGCAACGGCACTAGGATTTATTTGTGTGCCAAACTCACCTCGTTACGTGACTACATCCCAAATTCGGGCAGCAGTGGCAGAACTTCCGGCAAATATTGACACAATTGGGGTTTTTGCCAATCTTAGTATCGCTGAAATCAGTCAGATAGTTGCTGATTCTGGATTGACTGGTGTGCAGTTACACGGGGATGAATCACTAAATTTTTGCCACCAATTGCGTCAAGCTTTACCCAATGTTGAAATTATTAAAGCACTGAGAATTCGTAGTCTTGAGCATCTTGACACAGCAGATTATTACACAAAATACGTAGATACTTTGCTACTTGACGCCTACCATCCGCAACAACTGGGTGGTACAGGCAAAACTTTAGATTGGACGATGCTAGAGCAATTTAGCCCTAGTTGTCCTTGGTTTTTAGCAGGAGGATTAACAGCCGATAATATTGTGGAAGCCCTAAATCAGGTTAATCCTAGCGGCGTTGATTTATCTAGTGGTGTGGAACGGACACCAGGAGATAAGGATTTAGATAAAGTAGCACTGCTATTTCACAGTCTGAAGAACATTGAGTTACTTAGAAGTTAGGAGTCATCAGTTGTAAATTAACTCCTAACTCCTAACTCCTAACTCAGCACTTAAAAGAATGCTGGTTGGTGGCGAATCAAGTTAAAAAATTCTTCGCGGGTTTTGTGCTCCTCTTGAAACACACCAATCATTGCGCTAGTAACAGTCCAAGAACCTGGTTTCTGAACGCCACGCATTACCATGCACATGTGACTAGCTTCCATCACAACGGCTACCCCTTGAGGTTCTAGAACGGTCTGGATTGCTTCGGCAATTTGACGAGTTAGTCTCTCTTGTACTTGTAAGCGACGGGAATACATCTCAACAATCCGGGCCAGCTTACTCAGTCCAACAACTTTTTGGTTGGGAATATAAGCAACGTGTGCTCTACCCATAAATGGCAGCATGTGGTGTTCGCAGAGGCTAAAGAAGTTAATATCTCTGACAAGTACCATCTCGCTATGCCCTTCATCAAAGATGGCATCGTTAACGAGTTCTTCAAGAGATTGGTTGTAGCCACTGGTAAGAAACCGCATTGCCTCGGCTACTCGTTTGGGTGTTTTCAGGAGTCCTTCGCGTTCGGGATCTTCACCAACTCCCAATATTAGTGTCCGCACGGCATCCTTCATTTCTTCCATCTGTTCCTCTTTTGGCAGGAACACATCCGGTTGTCGCCCGTTATGAGTATTGCGATCGGGTCTAGGAGTTATGGCTTCTGCCAAATCGGGAATCAGAGGCGATTGAGAGCAATTGGAACCGTTGGAACTAGCAATAGTCATGATTCAGTCTAGGTTATGGTTTTGTCATTAGTCATTGATCATTAGTCATTGGTCATTAGTCATTTGCAAAAAACAAAGGACAAACGATCGAGGACTAATTAGAGTGCGCCAGCACTGGGCATCAAGATCAATTCATCAATAACTGCCTGTTGTGGTAATAGAACAGTGTAAAGAATTGATTGAGCCACAATTTCTGGGGTTAACATTTTGGAACGGTCTAGGTTGACGTGGACTGTTTCTGTATCCCAAAGTTCAGTATTAACTGCGCCGGGACAGATAGCTGTGACACGAATGCCGTAGGTGCGTTCTTCTTGTGCCAGGGTTTGAGAGAGGGCTATCAAACCAGCCTTGCTGACGCTGTATGCCCCCCAACCGGGAAAGGGTTGCTTGGCGGCAATTGAGGCGACATTGATAATTGTGCCTGTGCCGCGATCGCGCATTGAAGGTAAAATTCCCACAATGCACTGAAACACGCTGGTAAGATTCAAGTTAATTACCTGCTGCCAGTCTTCTAGGGAAGTTTCGCTCAAAGTGCCTGTATAGGCGATGCCAGCACTGTTTACCAGAATATCTATATCACCAAAGTCAAGGGCGATCGCTTGGATCTTGTCTTTGACTTCGGAAATCTGCGCTAAATCTACAGCGTAAGCTTTCGCTTCGACCCCAGTATGCTCTACGGCTTCTCTTACCGCCTCCAATTTATCCAAAGAACGGCTGACTAAGGCAACATCTATTCCCGCTTTCGCAAAGGCTAAAGCCGTTACTTTCCCAATTCCACTACTTGCCCCAGTAATCAGGGCGCGTCGTTTTTGCTCAACACTCATGGTGTCTCCCAATTTTTTGGCAGTTCCCAAAGCCTATTACCACCCCATTATTCACACTTCTCGGTTTGGATAGATTAAAGGAATCTAAAAATCTGATTATTTTCATTAAGCAGATGCTATGATTCGGCACAACAGTCCCCATATTGTGGGTTTTAGCAGTGAAGACAACAAATTGTTGCCTGGAAAACCACGCCGTACATTCAAATTAGATTATTTACATAAGACAAAACCCACTCAATCAAATTGAGTAGATTTGCCAAACATGCAAATGCCTATGGCTAGATTGTTAAAAATCTTTAAGCACATAGGCAATTATAGCATTGCTGCTTTACTAATAAATCATTATGCAGTGCCGTTAGTGGGCAACTTCTGTAAAAACACCAATTTTGCGGAATTTTTCATAGCGCAGTTGGCGGCGTTCTGGAGCTGTTAAACGATTGAGTTCGTCTAAATTTTCCATCAGTACTTGCTTGAGAGTGGTAGCGGCTTTTAAGGGGTCAGAATGAGCGCCACCAGTGGGTTCAGGTAGTATTTGGTCGATAATTCCCAACTTTTTCAGGTCATGGGAAATAATTTTTAGCGCCACAGCGGCTTGAGGAGCTTTACCAGCATCTTTCCACAAAATTGCAGCGCAGGCTTCGGGAGTGGCGACAGTATAAACTGAGTGTTCAAACATGAGTAGGCGATCGCCTACACCAATGCCAAGTGCGCCACCGGAACCACCTTCACCAATGACTGTGCAGATAATTGGCACATCTAAGCAAAACATTTCCCGTAAGTTGTAAGCGATCGCTTCTCCTTGACCTTGGTGTTCTGCTTCTACCCCAGACCAAGCTCCTGGTGTGTCGATAAAAGTTAGTATCGGCATACTAAACTTGTTGGCGTGTTCCATCAACCGCATAGCTTTGCGATAGCCGCCAGGGTAAGGCATTCCAAAGTTACGGGCAATATTGTCTTTAGTATCGCGTCCTTTTTGATGACCCAACATCACCACAGGTTGCCCACTCAGACGACCAACACCACCAACTAAAGCCGGATCGTCACCACCACAGCGATCGCCATGCAATTCCATCCATTCATCACTAATTGCCTGAATGTAATCGAGAGTACTAGGGCGACGCGGATGACGAGCGACTTGTAATCGCTGGGACGGGGATAGACTAGTGAAAATTTCCTCACGTAGTTGCATGGCGCGTGCTTCTAGTTGACGAATTTGACCAGAAACATCGACGCCATTTTCTTCTGCAAGTTGGCGAATTTGATCGATTCGGGTTGCAAGTTCTGCTAGGGGCTTTTCAAAATCTAACAGTAGCGGTTTACGCTCGGTAGTTGCCATCGTAGGGGTTATAAGTACGAGTTATAAGTTATCTATCCTTTGTCTTTTGTCCTTTGTCAGTTGTCCTTTGTCCTTTGCAAATAACAAATGACTAATGACTAATAACCAATGACCAATGACTAAACCAGCAGCGGTCTAAATCCATGTTTCACTGATACCTTACCAATCTGCTCCATTTTGTCTACGGTAATCTGATTCCGTCCCCACGAAAAGTTCGTGTATAACTTCTCAAATTCCAACAGCATTGATTCGGCAAAACAAGCAAACAGCTGGCGGGCTGGCACGTCCATATTGACGATTTTCATAATTTTCCAGTCAATATCCAGGGAATGCTCGACAATCCCACCACTTAACACATATACACCAGGATGCTGAACTTTTGTTGCTAAGTTTTTAGGATAGCCGCCATCAATCAATAAACAGGGTTGTTTCAAAGTGGTCGGGTCAATTTCCACGCCTCTGGGCATACTAGCAACCCAAACTACAACGTCAGCTTCAGGCAGTGCTTCTGTCAAACCCATGATTTTTCCTCGCCCCAGTTCGCCTTGCAGTTCTTTGAGGCGTTCTTGGTCGCGGGCAATCAACAAAAGTTCTTTGACATCTGTTTTTGCATCTAGCCAGCGGGTAACTGCACTACCAATATCTCCAGTTGCCCCACATACAGCAACAGTAGCTTTTGAGAGATCGATTCCCAATTGTTTTGAGGCTTCTTCCACCTGCTTACAAATAATGTAGGCAGTATGTGTGTTTCCTGTGGTGAAGCGTTCAAACTCTAGTTTAATGTTGCGGACTTGGCTAAACTGGTCTAACTTAAAGTTTTCAAAAATAATCGAGGAAAATCCGCCTAAAGCTGTGATATTAATGCCATGCTTTTGTGCATGGGCCATGGCGTTAAGGATTTTGCGCGTTGCAGCTTTGATGCGACGGCTAGCTAGCATCTCCGGTAAAAAGCAAGATTCTACATACCGTCCTTCAATTTGTTGCCCAGTTATACTAGTGACAATAATGGTATCGACAATTTGCGGTGGGGCGCTGCACCAAAAGTCTAGCCCTTGATCGGCATATTCTGGGTATCCCAATTCTTTAGCAACCGATTGAGCGTGTTCTAAACTAGTCAGATGTCCAATTAGACCAAACATGTAGTGATTATTAGGCTTATGCTGTCTTGAGGGCGTGGAATATTATGTTAAGTGTTTCAGCAGTTCTGAGTCCTAAGTCCTGAGTTCTGAAGTTCTGATAAATTTGAACTACTCAGCACTCTTGTACAGACGCGATTAATCGCGTCTCTACTCAGCACTCTTTTAAGCGGCTATAAGTCCGTAGGCTGACAAGCGCATGATATCGCGAGTCGTAAAACCTATGTTACTTAATGCTTCTCCGTATTGAATCATAAAGTCTTCTACCAAAGCATCTTTTTCCATTGCCATTGTGTGGGCATCACCTTCTACTTTGTTAAGCATTTTCCACACGATGGGTAGGTTCTGGCGATTTGCAAGTTCAAGTTCAGCTTTGGATTCTGTAAAATGTTCTTTCAACCAAACTTCTCCAAAGTTGAGGTGGCTATACTCATCTTTTACTACTCCCTCCGTGATTTTGCGGGCAAAAGCGTCGGCAACGGGGATGTAAATGTTATATGCTGCGATCGCAAAACATTCGATAATCAAAGACTGAATCAACAGACAAGTGACGACCTTTCCTTCCGCCGCTGCTATTTGGAAATTCTGGTGTAGTCCAGAGAAAAATTCCTTGGCAAATTGCAAATCTGGGGTGACTTCCAAATTGCGTCCACAAGCTTCAAATCCTTTCTTGTGGCGACTTTCCATCTTGGAGAGGCGAATTAATTCATCATGAGATTCTGGCAGCAGTTCGGCTAATGTGATGTAATTTTCATGGGCTTCTTGTTCCCCTTCAATCACGATTGCATTAATCCGGCTATAAGCATCTTTGTATGTTTCGCTCTTGAAATCTAATTCTTTAAATTGGTCTGCAAGCTGCTGCATGGTTATTGTTTACTCCTGTAAACTGGAATTATTTTGACACCAGGATTGGAATTTACCCTATGAACTGAGGGTAACAATCTCTGTGGTTTAATTTAACTTAACAAGTAGACTATGTTTATAGATTAATGGTTGCTGGGGGCAATGCTCTAGTACTAGCGAAATAAATGCTTTGCGGCTCAAGTTATGTCTAAACCAAATCCGAATCTGAAATCTGGTGATTTTTTGAGCCTAGTAATCTTACTGCTAGGGGCATTTATCGTTTTACTACCGCTGTTTGTGGTCTTTCTCACCTCCTTTGCACCAACGTCCGTCAGCCCAGAAAATTTGTTCAAAAATAACTGGTCTTTAGCAAATTACCGCGTTGCGTGGCAACAAGGAAAATTTTTGCTGGCGTTTGCTAATTCTACCTTGGTAGCGATCGCTGTGACGGCGTTTCAGATTGTCACTTCTGCTTTGGCTGGTTACGCCCTTGCACGTTTGAAGTTTCGGGGACGCCAAGCACTGCTATTAGTCGTTTTAGCAACTTTAGTGATTCCCTTTCAGTTATTGGTGATTCCCATCTTTTTGGTGTTGAAGTGGGGACACCTGATAAATACATACTGGGCGCTGATTTTACCCACTGCGGTTAGCGGATTTGGGATTTTCTTATTACGTCAGTATTTCCAGACAATTCCTGTAGAGTTAGAGGAAGCAGCAGCGATAGATGGGGCGAACCGACTGCAAATTTTGTGGCGGGTGATGTTACCTTTAGCTCGTCCGGCCTTGCTAACGCTGTTTTTGTTCACCTTCATCGGTGAGTGGAATGATTTATTTAAGCCTCTAGTATTTACGACAAGACCAGAATTAAGGACAGTGCAACTAGCGTTGGCTGAGTTTCAGGAGCAATTTACGAATAATTGGCCTTTGATGATGGCAGCAGTAACAATAGCCACAATTCCAGTGATGGTATTATTTCTCATCGGTCAGCGTCAATTTCTTCAGGGTATTGCTGCGACAGGGATTAAGAATTAGTGGGGAAGGCGGTAAGTAAAAGCCCGATTTAGTTACTAGACGAGATGCCCACTCAAGAAGAAATAATTTGAATTGGTATTAGTTAAAAATAGCTGTAAAGAAAATCCCGCAGGAAAATTATGAACTTTTGTAACACTGACCGTAATCATTGCTAACTAAACTGAAGCAATAATTATACACCTCCCGTCAGGAACGAAAACACTCATGAGTTCTCAACAAGTCATAGATCCTCAAGTATTACAGCAGTTACAAGAAGAGATTCAGCAGAAAATGAATGAAAGCCTAGAAAACGCTGACTTGCACTCAGTGCTTGAAAAGTACGGCTTATTAGAATATAGAGTCTTGAGAATTCATTGGCAGTGCAATCTCGACCCCAATCAACTCAAATCTGATAATGCAGTTGATGAACAGCAACCCAATGCATTATTGGCAGAAACTTCAAGACCTTCAATACCAGAAATTGTATTAGTGAAAAAAGCATTGTGTATCCCTTGCCCATCAACTGGCAGCCCCTTGGGCTGCTACTGCTAAATAATTTAGTTTCTATATCAATACCTTCGCTATTTTTTGTAGGTTGGGTTTTGCTTCGCTCAACCCAACAAATCCAGCAGAAATGTTGGGTATCCTAAAGACGCGATAAATCGCCGTCTCTACGAAAGATTGATTATTGTAGAGACGGCAATTTATCGTGTCTCTTTTTCTAAAGAAATGTAAAGGGTATGAATGCGGTAATTGGATCGTTAGGAAGAATGTTTCATGTGATGTTAAAACACCTCAGAATCCCTCAACCCAGACCTTTATAATCCTTTACAAACAGCCTCTTAAATTTTTGATAACTAAATAAACCTAGATTACTGATTCAAATGTATAATACTGAAGTTTACTAAAGCTTGTCTACTGTGTAGCAATTGTTATTTTTTTCTTGAAAGAGGTGCAATATTAAGTATGAATAATCTTTCGTTCTGCGTTAAAGTTCTAGGAATTGCAATAGGTGGTGCGGTAGTTTTGTCCACGAACTCTGCTATTGCTCAAATTGAGCAGAACGGCAATTTACCTAATAATTATGGCGTTACAGTACAAGACAATATCAAAATAATTCCCGCTAGCGCCCAATATGAAACTAAACTATCTCGAAGTTTGAATGCATTGTGTATACCTTGCCCATCAACTGGCATAGGATGGTGTAACTGCTAAATAATTTTATCTTTGGACTGCAAAGAGTTTATTCTAATGAATGTAAAAATACTAAACTTTGCTTTTTTGTAGTAGTTAATATACAGAGATCACATCAACGTTCTAACATAACTAATTAGCAAAAAGCAGTATTTTAGTAAACTCTGATTTTTTGAGCGCCAGTTATTTCATGTCTCAAACTAAAAGCAGTTGCCACTGGAAGTTAGGAATAGTGAGTACTTTAGTAATTGCTAGAGTGCTCATTTTTGCTGATAGTTTTGCTCTAGCTCAAATTCAAAAAGATGCCACACTTGGATCTGAAAGTTCAATCATTACACCAAAGCTCATCGATGGTCAGCCTATAGACCAGATTGATGGTGGAGCAGTTCGTGGTACAACCTTGCTCCACAGCTTTGAAAAATTTTCTATCTCTGCCGGAAGGACAGCCCATTTCAACAATGCAATCAATATTCAGAACATCATCAGTCGGGTGACAGGCAATTCTGTTTCTAATATAGATGGCATTCTCAAAGCTAACGGTACAGCCAACGTATTTCTGATTAATCCTAACGGCATTGTTTTTGGACTCAATGCTTCTTTAAATATTGGCGGTTCATTTGTGGCGAGTACGGCGAGTAGTTTGAACTTTGCTGATGGTACAAAGTTTAGTGCTACATCACCTCAAACTACACCTCTACTCACAGTAAGTGTTCCTATAGGTTTACAATTTGGAACAAATGCGGCGCCCATCCGCAATCAATCCCAAGCAAGTCCCAATAATGCAATTAATACCTTCGGACAAGGTGTTGGTCTACAGGTGCAGCAAGGCAAAACCCTAGCACTGATAGGTGGTGATATAACCCTAGAGGGCGGAAATTTAACGGCAAGTGGGGGAAGAATTGAGTTAGGAAGCGTTGCTGGCAATAGTTTGGTCAGTCTGAATTCAACGAATCAAAGTTGGGCATTAGGATATGAAGGTGTTCAAAATTTTCAGAACATTCAACTAACCCAGCAAAGTCAGATTCCATCTACTTTAGATACCAGTGGCAAAGGTGGCGGTAATATCCACGTGCAAGGACAGCGCGTACTGGTAACTGACGGTTCACAAATTTTGGCTCTGACTCTGGGAGCGCAACCAGGAGGAAATTTAACACTGAACGCTTCCGAGTCTGTAGAACTTGGACTAAATGCGTTCTTGTCTACTGGAACTTTCGACACTGGAAACTCTGCAAATATAAATATCACTACCAGAAAGTTGATTGTCAAAGATGGAGCGCAAGTCTTAATGTTCAATGTTGGTTCGGGATTGGCCGGACAATTGACCATCAACGCCTCAGATTCCGTAGAACTAATTGCAGGTATCCCCATTTCTCCTTTGCCAGATGGTAGTGATTTAATATCGAGTGGATTATTTAGTGCAACTTTTGGCGCTCAAAATGCTGGCAACATAATAATTAATACTGGAAAGTTACGTATCGAGGGAGGGGCAGCAATATCAACAAGTTCTGAGGGTATACTTAGGCGTTTCTCTAACCAATTTCTACCAGCTACAGGAAATGGAGGAGATTTGACAGTGAACGCCTCTGAGTCCGTAGAATTAATGGGAACCTCAGCAAATGGTTCTAGGCTCAGTAGCTTGTTTGCTGGGACTCAAGGGCGTGGAAATGGCGGCAACTTGACCTTAACTACAGGGCAATTGGTTATCAAAGATGGGGCGGCAATAACTGTGAGCAGTGAAGCTCGAAAAAATGTTAACTATCAAGGGGGTGTACCCAATTTAGGTCTAGCAGGCGAACTCAATATAAGCGCTCGTTCCATCCTGCTCGATAAAGGAAAACTCACATCTAATAGTGAGTCAGGTAAGGGTGGTGACATTGGGGTACAGGTGCGGGACTTATTACTGATGCGTCGCAACAGTCAAATCTCTACTAATGCCGGAGGTGATAAAACTGGCGGTAATATCACCATCAATGCACCTAATGGCTTTCTTGTCGCTACTCCCTTCGGAAATAGCGATATTACCGCTAACGCCAACTTTGGTTCTGGTGGTAAAATTGCGATCGCCGCTAAGAATATCTTTGGATTTGTGCCACGCACCCGTGCAGAGGTGGAGATATTTGATCCAAAAGACATAAACCCGAATAACGTACCAACAAGTGACATCACTGCATTTTCTCAACAAAACCCTTCATTAAGTGGCACTGTACAAATCAACTCGCCAGATGCTGACCCCAGTAAAGGATTAGTGGAACTACCTGTCAATCTGGTTGATGCTTCGCAGCAAATTGCTGCTGGTTGTAGTTCTGGTGGAGAAATAGGAAGAAGTTCATTTGTCACTACAGGGCGTGGAGGAATACAAGCCGATCCTACAGAGCCATTGATAGCTGATGATGCGGTGCTAGCAGATTGGATCGCACTGCCTCCAGAGAGTCAGAATCGGGCTGAGGGTATTCAGAAAAGAGCCGTTGCTCAGGCGCAGGGAAACACAGAAGAAAAATCACAGAAAGTTAATTCTGTTAATGAACCTACTCAAATTGTAGAAGCTCAAGGCTGGATTATAGACGCCAAGGGGAACGTGGTTTTGGTTGCTCAAGTACCCACTGCATCGCCCCATAACTCCTCGCTTGTCGCTACATCTTGCGGTGCTAATTAAAAATTCAGATTTTCGTAACTTTTGTTGGTGCGTTGGCGTAGGCCGTTGTAGACATCGCTATCTTTGCAATGAACTTTATATGAGCGATTGAGCGATCGCCTCTTGTACTAAACTAAGCTGTCGGCGCGTTGACATAGCCCACCGTACCTCGACTTTTAAGTAAGCTATACGTAGCATCTTGTAGAGAAGGTATCGCTTTTGGCATCATAACATCCACATAAAAAATAACAGAATTTGATTCCCTGGTGGGATGGAAAGCGAGGAATTTAAAAGATTGTAATGAAATATATATTCCGCGTTCAGGCAGAACATTCTCGTGTGCCAAATCTTTATTAATTATGTATAAAAGTTAAACTCTATAAACTCTGACAAAAATAAAAAACTGATTACCGATTTCGATGTACATTCCTTAAAACGGCTAAAGCTTCCCTGCTATACGGCAACTATTATTTATTTAGAAAGGTGCAAGATAAAATATGACAAATATTTGGGGCTTGGTTAAAGGCGGAATTGCAATTGGTGGTACAATAATTCTATCTGGAAACTCTGCTATTGCCAAAGTTAACCTGGATGCTACTCTACCTAATAATTTTGGCATTACAGCACAGGAAAAAACCAAAATTATTCAAGGTGGTAACTGCAAAAACACCGCAGATATTCAGAACATTATTAACAAAGTAACAGATAAAAAGTATAGTCTATTAAGAAATAGAATCATAAAAATTGACTTTCAGCACAGTATCAAACCAACTCAAATTCCATCTATTGACCCATCTAAAATTCCAGATATAAATACTGATGAAAAAAAGCAAGTTACTGATTATTTACCACTAATAATCCCAGTTAAACCTATCCAGCTATCGGGTTGCACTTGTTGGTCAAATGATGTACATGACTTTGTTAACTGTCCGTGCCCTAAATAATTTGGGAGCATCCCACTTTCGTTCACACAAGTGATCGCACCTTCTACTAAACTTAGGTGTAGTGCGATCACTTCTTTGCAATTACCTTCTACCTTCATATAAGCGATCGCCCCTTCTACTCAAATCAGGTGCGATCGCTTTCTTCGCAGTGACCTTCATACAAGCGATCGCACTTCTATTAAACTCATCTGTGGTGCGTTGGTGTAACCCTTCGTAGACATCGCTCCTTTGCAATGACCTTCATACAAGCGATCGCTTTTTTTACTCAAATAGGTGTGAGTGCGATCGCTGATTGGCTATGGACTTTATGCAAGCGATCGCCTTAATAAAGCCTGTAGGCTTATCCAAACCACAAGCAGAGTGTGAGACTTGAGGAGATATGAATTACTCAATTCTCTTGAGCGGTTAACGGTCAGTAGCCAGATTTATGAATGCTTTAAGCAAATCCGGCAGAAATATATGAAGTTTTGTAACACCATGCGTAATTATAACTAGTCAAGCTGAATTCATAATTATCGGAGTTCACAAGAGCTTTAGAAATTTAATGCTTTTATTTACTCTAGACTCCGTATTCTTGATTCGTTAGTTGCCAAACTGTACTAATCAAACTCGCGTTAATTTAGTACATCACAAGATAAGTTTACACATTTACCAGTCTGCAAGGAAAGCAAAATTTATGGAATCTAAAACATTACAGTCAATAGTCATAGATGATCACACATTACAGCAGTTAAAAGACGAACTTAAGCAGGAAATGTGTGAGATAGTTAATAACGCTAACTTTAGCCAAATCCTATCAAAGTATGGGATCTTAAGACAAGAAGTGCTTCAATTTGAGTACAGAATCGACCTAAATAAACTCCAATCAAGCGATCCTGAAGAAGACAACGAAGGTCGAAATTCTTCACTAGCAACTTTAGATATGAATATCTCGATGCAAGATTGTCCCAACTGCACTTGTACTTGCTGGGCGAGTAATCTTAAAAAATGGATTCCCTGCCCATGCAATTAAGCTTGAACAATATAAATTATGAGAAATAACGTAACGCCAATTACCTGTTTTCATATAATCTATTGTAGTCATTATGCTGCCAAAAACTATTGCAGTGGAGATGAAAGTGCTGATTTCCACGCTGACTTGCTAAATTGCTAGAAAATATCATCATCCTATTTAGTAATTGGCAGTATTTCACTACTAAATTATTTTTTTTGGGGCAAATTCTGTAATGTATAAAAGCCGAGGTAGTCGTTACTGGAAGTTCGGGGTAGTTAGTGCTTTAGAAATTGCTGCAATACTCGCCTTCTCAGGGAGTTATGTTTTGTCCGAGATTATAAAGGATGACACTCTAGGATCTGAAAGTTCAGTTGTTACACCCCAGCTAATCAATGGCCGCCCTACTGACCAGATCAATGGCGGGGTAATTCGCGGTACGAACCTGTTTCACAGCTTTGAGCAGTTTTCTGTGCCAACTGGCAGCACAGCCCACTTTAACAATCCGCTAAATATTCAAAATATTATAAGTCGGGTGACAGGCAAGTCTATTTCTAATATTGATGGCATTCTTAAAGCTAATGGCACAGCCAACCTGTTTTTGATTAATCCCAATGGGATTATTTTTGGTCCCAATGCGTCTCTAGACATTAGCGGTTCATTTGTTGCAAGTACGGCGAGTAGTCTAAACTTTGTCAATGGTACTAAATTTAGTGCCACAAATCCTCAAACCACGTCCCTACTGACAGTAACTGTTCCAGTTGGCTTACAATTTGGAGCTATACCAGGAACCATCCGTAATCAATCCCAAGCAAATAATCCAGATAGAACAACTAATACCTTCGGGCAACCCGTTGGTCTACAGGTAAAACCAGACAAAACTTTGGCACTTGTAGGTGGTGATATAAGCCTAGAGGGCGGAAATTTAACAGCAGAATCGGGACGAATTGAGCTAGGAAGTGTTGCTGGTAATAGTCTGGTCAGCTTGAACCCAACGAACCAAGGTTGGGTCTTGGGGTATGAAGATGCTCAGAACTTACAGGAAATTCAGTTAATCCAGCGAACTATTGATGGTAAAGAAATTCCATCTCAAGTAGATGCCGGAAACCAAGATAGCAACGGTGGTAATATCCAGGTACAAGGCAATACCGTGAAATTAATTGGTAACGATGTGTACTTAACAACTCAGACAATAGGTGCTGGAGATAGCGGTAAATTAATTATTAACACTAATAAATTAAGTGTTCAAGATGGTGCTCAAGTATTAACTTCTACGGTAGACAAGGGTAATGGAGGAGATTTGATTGTGAACGCCTCTGAATCCGTGGAGCTTATTGGTAGCAGCATTACCTTGCCAAATACTATTACTGGATTTATTAGTGCAAGCGCTGGTGAAGGAAAAGCGGGTGACATTACGCTCAACACTAAAAGGTTTAGTATTCAAGGAGGAGCAAGGGTAACGGCGGAGTCTAGTTCAATAGTAAGGGCAGACTCTAGCGGAATAGTAAAAGGTTCACAGGTGATACCACCTGAAGGAAAAGGAGGGAATATAACTGTAAACGCCTTGGAGTCGCTAGAGATAACTGGAACCTCGACAACAGGTTTTCCCAGTCTCTTGAGTGCTTCGACTCTAAATTACGGAAATGCGGGGACAATCAATATCACCACAGGACAATTGATTGTCCGAGATAAAGGTGAAATAAACGTGAACGTTAAAGTTGCAGATAATGCAATTTACTTAGGAGATACAAGTAACCCAGGTACACCAGGCGCACTAAACGTAACTGCTAGCTCCATACTTCTAGACAACCAAGGAAAGTTCACATCAAGTAGTCTGTCAGGACGGGGCGGTAACATTACGCTACAGGTGCGAGACTTATTACTGATGCGTCGCAACAGCCAAATATCTACTAATGCTGGGGGTGATAAAACTGGTGGTAATATCACCATAAAAGCACCTAATGGCTTCCTCGTCGCTGCTCGCTTTGGAAATAGCGATATCACCGCCAATGCCAACTTTGGCTCTGGTGGTAAAATCGAAATCACCTCTAAGAGCATCTTTGGGTTTGTGCCACGTACCCGTGCAGACGTAGAAAGGCTTGATCCGAAGGATATCGACCCAAATAATCTGCAAACGAATGACATCACGGCATTTTCTCAGCAAAACCCTTCATTAAATGGCACTGTACAAATTAACTCACCAGATGCTGACCCCAGTAAAGGATTAGTAGAATTGCCCGTAAATCTGGTTGATGCTTCGCAGCAAATTGCTGCTAGTTGTAGTTCTGGTGGAAAAATAGCAAGAAATTCATTTATTACCACTGGACGTGGAGGACTAGTAGCCGATCCCACGGAGCCATTGATAGCTGATGATGCAGTGTTAGCAGATTGGATCGCCCTTCCTCCAGAGAATCAGAATCGTGCTAGCGGTATTCAGAAAAGAGCCGTTGTTCAGGCGCAGCGAAACACAGAAGAAAAATCACAGAAATTAAATTCTGTCAATGAACCTACTCAAATTGTAGAAGCCCAAGGCTGGATTATAGATGCCAATGGGAACGTAGTTCTGGTTGCTCAAGTACCCACGACAACGCCCCATAACTCCTCGCTCAACGCTAAATCTTGCGCTGCTCATTAAAAATTGAGATATGGCGATATTTCGTAACTTTGCAGTCAAGCGCGATGCCTACGGCTGGCTACACCTATGCAATTGCTGCTCTTGTTGCGATCGCTCTACCTTCACAAATTAGGATTTCATTGCAAGTAGAGTAGCCTGATATCAGGGGATGAATTTAAAATTTGAGTGGGATAACCAAAAAGCTAGTTTGAATCTCAACAAGCACAGTATCAGCTTTGACGCAGCTAAGACTGTCTTTAACGACCTCTAGCTTACATATTCAATGATGAATGGCACTCTGTTGGTGAACGTCGAGAAATCATCATCGGACATGACCAAGACAATCGCCTGTTATTGGTCTGTTTTACAGAAAGAGCAAACGTTATCCGTATTACAGCAAGGGACTGGGGACTGGGGACTGGGTGAAAAGCCTTTTTGTGTCTAAGTTTTATCGTCTGTTGATGTCCTAACCACCTTGATTGTTGTTTTGTTAGCGCACGTCTAGCAACCAAGAAAGAACGAAGAGATTATGAAGAATTCACAGGCTTCTGAATTCTACAACAACGCAGACGATGACTTGCTTCTTGAGTATAACTTTGACTATCGCAAAGCCTTGCCCAACCGTTTTGCTAGTCAGCAAGAAAAAGCTCCTTTGACAGTTACTCTTGATGCTGATGTCACTGAGATATTCAAAACATCAGAAGCCGTTAACAATGCTCTCCGTGCCTTACTCTCAGCAATTCCAAAGACTGAAAGATAAACTGCGATCGCTGACATAGCAAATGGGTAGCCCGAAATAACAAATGAGTACGCCGATATAGCAAATGGGTACGCCAAAATAACAAATGGGTACGCCGAAATAACAAATGCGATCGCCGAAATAACAATTGCGTTAGCCGAAATAACAAATGAGTACGCCAAAATAACAAATGAGTTCGCCAAAATAACAAATGAGTTCGCCGAAATAACAAATGCGTTCGCCGAAATAACAAATGAGTTCGCCAAAATAACAAATGAGTTCGCCAAAATAACAAATGAGTTCGCCGAAATAGCAAATGCGTTCGCCGAAATAACAATTGCGTTAGCCGAAATAACAAATGAGTTCGCCAAAATAACAAATGAGTTCGCCGAAATAACAATTGCGATATTGCCCACTCCCTAACTCGTCTCCTGAATTTGCAAACGAACAGTGTGTTCAGTTGCACCACTAAGTTGCAATTCCATGATTTCACCACCCAGAGGTTCCAAGCAAGTGAGGAGCGATCGCAAGTTGGGTGTACTTGCGCCAGTATCTACGTATAATCGATCTGCTAAATTACCGATCCGTTTCCAAGTCATATACAATTTAGCGATCGTTTGTTCAATTTGCGATGCTTGATTGACCAAATCAGCAGCAATGCTCAAACAGCCAACTCTTTGCGCTTCTTCTAAAGCTGTTTCAATGTCAATATTTTCCTGCGTTAGCGCCTGAACTTGAGCCGCACCTTTGAGATATTTGGCCAAGTTACGCGCTTCAGTAGTTACCTGTTTCAGGGTATCCACATCAGGATTGGCAGCTATTTCCTTTTGGATAAACTTTTGATGCGATTCTGGCAGTTTTTCCATTTCCTTCACCAGAGGGGCAATGTAGCGCGGGGGAAGGGTGTTATCTGCGGCTTTTTCTTTGACTGCTTCGGGTAATAAATCTGAGGACATGGCTGTCCATTCATCGCTGAGTTGACGCACTTCTCGCCTAGTGATGCGATCGCCTTTTTGGGCAGCTTCACTCACCATCTGTTGCACTTCTGGGACTGCTTTGGAGGTTTCGACAAATGCCCGTTTGCTGAAGTTGTTCACAGATCCGGGGTCAAGTTTACCGTCTTCAATCAGAGTATCGGCACTATTTGCCAGTTGAATCCACGAGTATGCTTGACTTTTACTGATTTCTCGCTCTTTTAGCCATCGGAGAAAGCCAGTACCGCGGCCGTCACCACCGACTTTTTCTCTGTCGCGGATCGCCCGTAAAATTCGCCCCCGCCAGATTTCAGTTTGCAAATCAAAGCGATCGCATACCTGCCAAGCTACTTCTAGCTGCTGTTGAAAATCTGACTCTAGAATCTGTTCATCTTCTGGATCGGGCAGTTCAAAGCTGATATCGGCTGGCTGTAGTAAAGCAGCAGCAAGGTCGTTGATGGAGTCGGTATCTTGCACGATTGATGACTAACTAGTGGATGCGATCGGCTTATTATGCCACAATCTGTGGACTCTCACTTAAGGGGGAGTACGGTATTTTGAGTTACAACAAAGATAGTAGGAAGAGGTAAACCACTTTTGTAAAGTCTTTAATTAATCAGAGAGAATAAAAATAAAACGATGAACCAGGTAGACTACCTCCGCATTAGCTTAATCGATCGCTGCAATTTTCGTTGTCAGTACTGTATGCCAGAGGGAGTAGAACTGGATTATATTCTCAAGCAACAGTTATTGACTGATGAAGAACTACTCACCTTAATTCAAGAGGTATTTATTCCAGTAGGCTTTACCCGATTTCGTTTGACTGGGGGAGAACCCTTATTGCGTCCGCGGGTGGTGGATTTAGTCGGTGCGATCGCAACTTTACCCCAAACTCAAGACCTTTCAATGACGACCAACGGTTTTTTGCTGGCTCCGATGGCACAAAACCTTTACAATGCTGGTCTGCGACGAATTAATATTAGTCTTGACTCTCTCGATCCCGAAATTTTTGACCAAATTATTGGTAATCAGGGGCGTTCTCGTTGGCAACAAGTTTGGCAGGGGATTCAAGCTGCCCATCAAGTCGGATTCGACCCTCTGAAGCTGAATGTGGTGGTGATTCCTGGGGTTAATGACCACGAAGTTCTCGATTTAGCTGCCCTGACAATTGATAAACAGTGGCACGTTCGATTTATTGAATTTATGCCCATTGGTAATGTGCATTTATTTGGCGATCGCGGTTGGGTATCTTCAGCCGATTTACGAGAACGTATTCGCGATCGCTGGGGCTTGACAGAATCACAAGTTCGTGGTGCTGGCCCTGCTGATGTCTTTCAAATTCCCAATGCGAAGGGGACACTAGGATTTATTAGTCAGATGTCAGAATGTTTTTGCGATCGTTGTAATCGGATGCGCCTGAGTGCCGATGGCTGGCTGCGTCCCTGTTTATTAAATGAAACTGGTCAAATAGATTTAAAAACTGCCCTGCGTTCTGGCACTAGCACCGCTCAATTACAAGAACAGGTAAGACATTTACTCGCAAATAAACCAGAAATTAATTTTAAAGGGCGCGATTCTGGCATTTTAGGTGCATATACCCGCACCATGTCGCAAATTGGCGGATAGTAATTGGTCATTTGTCCCTTGCAAATAACTAAGGACAAATGACTAAGGACAAATGACTATTACGCTTGTCGTGAGTAGTATTCCACCACAAGTAGTTCATTAACTTGTAGTGCCACCCATTCGCGCTCAATAACGCTGTTGACTTTACCAACCAACTTATTTTTGTCAAATTCCAAATGACTGGGGAGGTTGGCCAAACCGGGATATTGCAAGTTAGCTTCCACCAACTTCCGGGATTGTGCCCGGTCTCTGACGGCAATTACTTCGCCAGGACGGCATTGGTAGCTGGCAATATTCACCACACGACCGTTAACAGTTACGTGACCGTGATTTACCAGTTGACGAGCTGCTGGGATAGTCGGGGCTATACCCAAGCGGAAAACTGTATTATCCAAGCGCATTTCTAGCAATTGCAGCAACACTTGTCCGGTAGAACCAGTAACACGTCTGGCTTTTCGCACATAGCGAAGTAATTGCTTTTCAGTCAAACCGTAGTTGAAGCGGAGCTTTTGCTTTTCCTCTAGACGGATGGCATACTCAGAGCGTTTCTTACGGTTCTGACCATGCTGCCCAGGTGGATAAGCGCGTCTAGCGCTTTTACGAGTCAATCCTGGTAGGTCGCCTAAGCGGCGGACAATTCTGAGGCGGGGCCCTCTATATCGGGACATGAGTTTCCTTAATCTAATCCTGTTTAAACTTTACCCAAACATTCCATTTTGACATTCCACCGATCATAAATCAGCGGATTCTTGGTTTTTTGAAGTTGCTTACTTTGGTATGACGTATCTTACCAATGTAGAGGCATCTCTTTTACACCAGTTACTTTAAGTCGGTTGAGCCGACAAACTGGCTTCCAAGCCTGAATTCCGACGTGCCCCGCCGTACTACTGCCAATAAGTTTTTTGTGTTTATTTAGTTTCATAGGCTACTCAATCATCAGATTGGTTTACGCAGTATTCTTACTCTGAAATACTTTTTACGTTGCCTACTTATCTTTCAAACAGCTATATTAACACAATTTTCGACATAATTAATTATGTCTATACTTTACTACCTCTGAAATTCTTGAATTACAGAGGATTTTTAAGATATTTGAGTTAGCATAACTTTGGGTGTTTGGAGAATGGCAATGTCAATGAGCAAAAAAGTGGTTAGCAGAGTTAAGAACAAACAAGGCAGTTCCACCTCCAGGATTTTAACATTACCAGTTTTGGCTATAGCTGGATGTTTAACAATCTTGCCTAATGTGGCTGTTGCTGCTTCCTACAGGAATGATTATAGTGTCTGTGCGGGTCGCCTCCTGAGTGTGGGTGTAAAGGCAGAAGCGGCATCAGAAGGTTGTGCAGCAGCATTGCGTCCAAAAGATTTGGCTGCTTGCGTGGTGAAAATTGATAAGGAAACCCAAATTGCTGCAACGGATGCGCTTTATTCTTGTGGAAAGGCCCGGCGTCCTGAAGAGTTAGCAACCTGTGTAGTTGGCGTCAGCTTAAGTACTAAGGAAGAAGCTAATCCAACAGTTTTAGATTATTGTGGACGCAGTTTGTTACCCGTGCGCTTTGGCCAGTGTGTGGTTGGCTTGCGTAGTCAAATCGACTTTCCGGCTACTCAAGCGCTAGATACTTGTATCAGTGCTGATGATAGTGTTATCGGTGCTTCATCATCATCTACACCGCCAACGATAATTCCTGCGGGTTCAAGTCCAAGTTTAGAAACTACCCCATTTCCAAACCAACCAGTTGTTCCAACTCAACCAGTTGTTCCAACTCAACCGGGCACTAATTAGATTACAGTGTTTTGTGTAATTGATATACAGGTTGAATTTAGAGTGGCTATTTGCCAATCTGATTCAGGGACTACCAAAAAATAAATCATCTGATTTTAATTTGTAGGTTGGGTTGAGCAACAGCGAAACCCAGCCTTATATATTTACAATGCTTCAACCTGACTGGATAATTTACCTTTGCTGACTATATAGCTTTCGTTAGGCAATGACAGTAATATTTACATTAGTTACTATTGCCTGATTCGAGAACTAGGCGATTTGAACTTGTGCAGCTTTACCAATCCCATCTGCGTCAAAGAAAAGATTATCGGTCAATACGCTTGGCTTTGTGAAAAATTGTAGGTTGGGTGAAGCAAAGCGCAATCCAACAAAGCTATGAAAATGTTGGGTTTACATTATAATTATCCTCTCCAACGCAAAGAGGAGTTGGAGAGAGGTTAGTTGAACTCACGTCAGTTTTTCAGCTTTGGTAATTTAGAATTTTGCACAGTTAGTTGTACTAGTAAAGCATGGCGTAAATAAAGAAACTATTTCAAATCGTTCAAAAGCCTGTTTTCTAAGCTTTTTGACTTGTGACTTTTGACTTTTGCCTTGCGTTACTAGTCTTCTCTTTCACCAAAAGCCGTCTGTAAAACCACTGCAATACCACCATCTTGGTGATATTTGTCAGCCCAGGCACGGATAACTTCATCTAATTCTTCCATAGCCTGATCCATTTTTTCTGGGAGAATATCAAGTTCTTCCAGCAAGCGCATGGCGTTTCGTCTCCGTTCTGCCCAATTTTTCATCATGCGGAAATACCGAGCGGTATCTTCCACTGTGATGTGTGTACGTTCTTCATCGTCTGTTGGGGTATAAGAAAGACGGGTAAGCGCGTAAAAGGGCATTCCCCAAGGAGAATCAATCCGTGTTACCGTTCCTGAGTAAAGCAGACGGCGCTTAATATGCTCACCCAAAGCTTCACTCAAAGGCATTTGGTGTTCGGGTGGCAAGTCTTCTTGCGATCGCTTGTGTAAAAACTCGATCAAATCCAGAAACTCAAAGGAACTAACTAACTGAGCATCAGGTAAATTACTGGGCAGTTTCTGCTCAATTTGTCTTTTTTCTTCACTTGTCAGATTAGTACCAGGAACGCGCGATCGCCCTGGTTGCCAAGGATATTTTTCTAGCCAGACATAAGGCAATTGAATTAAATAGCGAGGTTCCTGAGAACCCAGCATTTTTAACAGTTTGCCTTCTGTTAGTGCCTGTCTGACTTCTTCTACAATAATTTTTACTCGTTTCGGCTCCAAGTGATGCAAATGCCCTGTCATTCGCAGGTTTTGTCCCTGCTCTAGATAGGTCATGTAAATTGCACACTTTGCTGCTGTTGCGGCTGCGTCTAAAAATGCCCCATGCCTGTGCCCACTCGTCCGCATGGCACTAAAAGCCAGATAAAGCATGATCTGATCCATCGCACTGGGGTCAAGACGTTTGATCAGATCTATGTCGTTACTCATATTACAGACAATTGAATAGCACGTTTACACAATTTTTAATCGAATGAAAATAGGTAGTATACACCTGGCTGAAGGCTGTCTTTACTTCAAACTATATTAGTATGCGATAACGATGATATCGGTGGTAGCGCAAACTACCATTTTCGCATATTTACTGGTAGAAAAGCAGAGTCGATAGTTGTGACTATAACTGTCTCTGCATCTAACCGGAAAATTAGAGACACCACCAAATCTAGCTTAACGGCGGTTTATTTACCAACAGTCAAATATGCTGCAATTAATCTCCAAAGCCTTTCAGGTTTCTGGTTTTTTCATCTTTCAAGAACAACAACGTCAAGCTGCTTACATCTAAGTATGGCACTATGCCAACTCAGAGTAAAAACTAGTTTGCCCGGTTAATCTGGGATATTTGTTACTAGAAAAAGATGCTTTTTTTGCAGCTTTGGCGAATTATTTGTAGTACACAAGTGACTAGAAATAATTGGGAATAGTCTCAAAACAAATCGCTTACCAGGTGTAGCCACATTTAGAGGTTGAGCTATACAGCTCTTTGTGAACTATCATCCCGTTCACAACCTCCAGTGATGTCTCGGCATTATCAGCCGTCGGTTTGAGGGAAAATAGTAGACATCAAGTAGAGCAAATAATTTCAATTTCAAAATGCCTATTGTTTTTCAAATATTGTTCCTTATCATATCACTATTTTTTAGTTTTGAAATAAAATTATGCATTTTAAAGTTTATAAATTATGACTATTTAAATATTTTATACTGTGCTTAAATCAAGGTTTGATGATATTTTTATATCTACTTTTAAATCAAATTTTATTTATTCTTTTATGTTGACTATTAGACACAAAAAACCACGATTACTTTAGACTAAATCGCGTATCTATAAGGCTTTGTCGCTCGTGCTAATAACCGAAAGACTAGTTAATAGCCATATATATAATAAAACATCTTGGGTTAAATCCAATAATTATTTAGAGGTTTTTTTGGCATAAATTTATATTTATTTAATGAAAAAATTTTAAATTTTTATGATTTAACTAATTTATTGGCTACTTTAAAGTATGTTTTTACCTCGCTATTTTATATATTTGAGAGACTTAAATTACGTAGATAGTTTGTTGCTACAAAAGGGTGATAATTCGCAGCAAGCTACGATATAAGCTTATTTTTCTAGGTGTCTGAGCGATACCTACGGTGGGCTACGCCTACGCAAATTAAGTTGACTAGTATAAAACGACAGAAATAAAGATACCATCTTACGAAACACAATTAGTAAGTGGGTGTGAATAATTAAAGATTTATAGTGACTTAGGGCGGTCTGGGAGACTTCCCCATTAGCGACAAATAAAACCGAAAGATAAGGGCTTTAGCCCTGACTACAAGGCAATTTGATTAAATTTACATTGCTTAACATAAGCTAGTCTATTCTTGCCCACTTACTTTGCCTCCCACGCTGAAAAACAGGTAGTCAACCGCCTAATATCAACAAAGTGCGTTTGGCTTGAAAAAACGGGGTACTCTAAACATTTCTGCTACTTCTCCATCTCTGAGTTCCAAAATGTGCTGCAATGGTCTTAACTCCTTGCGAATCTTCTCTCTGAGCAAGTACTCGTACTCAATTGCTGGAGTCAGTACTACTCATATTGCTTACATATACGTGTTTTCCCTACCTGTATCAGGCTAAATCCCTAAAAATATATTACAAGTCGATTTATTCTGAATACTGCTTGCCGATCTATTAAGTGTTATCTGCACCTATAGAGCATTCTGAAATTATTCGTAAAAATTTAAATCCCCGACTTCTCAAAGAAGTCGGGGATCTTGTTTGTCACATTAGCATCAGGATTGATGTAGAGAGTGATGGGGAGTAAAGTAGCTCCCATCACCCTTAAGCTGATTGAACTCGCCATTTAATTCGTGGGACTAGAGGGTTTAACCTGATTTCGCATTGTTTCAAAGCTGAAAGCAGCAGCGCCAAAGGTTACAAATAACACTCCCAGAATTTGCACAATATCCAAATTTTCTTGAATGATTAACCCAGCGAAAATCACGGTTAAAACTGGGATGCTACCACCAATGAGCGCCGATCGCGAGGCGCCTAGTTTACTAATACCAACATTATTGAGCAAATAACCTGCAAGGGTCAGCACACCCAAAATAAACGCGCTTAAAACCAATTCCAGCATTTTAGAGGGGTCAACTACTACCAAGTTCCAACTACTTGGCAAAGGTAGCATCAAACAGATAAAGCTCAACAACAGCATGGTAGTGAAGTTAATTAAAGTAAAAGTCACCGGATGCAGTTTGCTAGCACAGACTCGCGTCAGAATTATATAGGCAGCAAAAGCCACACCCGAAAGAATGGCGGTGCTGCTTCCCATTGAAGTATTACCGATACCGATGCTGGGAGAACCCCCTAAAACCAATAATTCACCGCAGCAAATTGCGGCGATCGCCGCGATGCGGAATAGAGTGGGGCGATCGCGAAACAGAAACCACGAAAATAGACCGCTAACCATTGGATAGATAAAGAACAGTGCGATCGCCATTCCGGTTGGGACTTGAGCGATCGCAATGTAGATTAGCACCTGAGATAAAAACAAAAAGCACCCACTCACAATTGACAACACCAAAATCTGCTTGGTAGCTGCATTGGCAGGTGTGGAATTTCCTCGGACTGAAGCGGACAAGTTTTCCAAGTCTTGCCACAGTCTTGGATGCAATATCGGAGACAAAAGTACCATTAGCGGTACAACTACCATAAACCGTAGCGTAAGAATTAACAGAGTATTGCCCAAAGTCGGCGGTAGCAACTGCTCTACCTCTAATACTCCAAAAATCTGGGAACCTTCGTGGAAAATTACCTTGATGGCTACGTTGTAAAGTGACGATACCACTGCCGATAAGACGATCAAGAATAAACCGGTTTGGAGTGTCGATAAGCCAGAAGAATTAGGCGATCGCGATTGTGGGGGTTTTGCTTCCACCTGCGGTTCTGGCGCAGTAGTCGATGAGGATTCAGCTTTGCTTTGCGATACGTTCTTACGGCGGACAGAAAGTGGTTCAGTAGGAATCTTGAGAGAAGGTCGGATTATTCTCGGCTGTAGCACAGATGCGATCGGAGGCTCTGATTTCGTTTCGTTTTCCGGCGATTCCTGATTTAGGACAGAAATTGGCTCGGTGGCATTGTCTTTTGGTGGCGGAACTACAGCCGCAGTAGGTTCTGATGGCGTTTCCCTTACCGACAAATCCTTGCTGGGAGAAGAAATTGGATTTGCGGTATTTTCTCTAACAATCGGCGGCTGTAATGTTGTTTCTCTTGGCGACAAATCTGTGCTGGGGACAACAATTGGATTTGCGGTATTTTCTTTAACAATAGGCGGCTGTAATGTTGTTTCTCTTGGCGACAAATCCTTGCTGGGAGAAGAAATTGGATTTGCGGTATTTTCTTTAACAATAGGCGGCTGTAATATTGTTTCTCTTGGCGACAAATCCTTGCTGGGAGAAGAAATCGGATTCGCGGTGTTTTCTTTAACAATCGGCGGCTCTGATGTCGTTTCTCTTGGTGAAAATTTATTGGATATCGGGGAAATTGGCTCAAGGGAATTTCTTACTACTTCCTCAAACTCTGGCAGGGATGTATCAACAGAACTGTTTTTTTGTGGCTCCGTAAACTGCAAAACAGTAGGTATACCTGCTGTTGCTGATTTGCGTGAAGTTTCTTCTATAGTTTTTTCTAGTTCTCCATGCAGGCGGTTAACAAACTCCGCCAAAATCGTTTCCCCTTGCTGCTGCTGGCTATACATCCGTGACAACTGTTGGGAAAGATTACTTTGATAGTTTTTCAGCTCCTGTTGTAAGGAATTAAAAGTAATAGTAACGGTGTCATCTAGACTGTCAAACATGTGTTCGACTTTTTCATTAATTTCACCGACTACATTGCTGCTAACTTCAGCAGATTTCAGCGCAGCTTGTTCGTAAGATTTGCCCTCTATGCTTTGATTAGCTAAAGTTGTCAGAGAGGATTGCAGTTGTGAAGATATATGCTTTGCCAGAACTTCTGCCAGTTGCCGAATTAACACTTGCTGCTCAGTGATTTGGCGCACTTGTTGTAAATGCTCTTTTTCCTCTACCAAGCTTTGAATCTCATCAGATAACCGACTTTTTTCTGACTGAAGCCGCTTTACGTCTTCCTGCAAGCCTCTAAGGACATTCTGCTGAAGATTTTCTAAGTCTTCAACTACAGCCCAAAGAGCATTTTCTGCTGCTCTAGATAGCTCCCCTCTGACTCTTGGGTTTTCTGGTTGCTTCTCGAATCGCCCCATTAGCTTCTAACCTCTAACACTTTGACGATAAAGCTGCTTCCCGTACACTTGATTGGCGGTCATCCTAATTTCCTGTATTTTGTCAGATAAATTAAAAATTTTAACAGCACTTCCGCATTTCAACGTAATTCTGTCATACTAGACACAAGTTAGCAAAGCATCTAAGTTTGCCACACAGCTTACTACAGCGTGTTCTCTTCAGGATTGATAAGTATTTAACCATTAGATTTTGAATTTTGGTGAGGTATCATCCGTATTGGCGATTCCCATCATTAGCGACACCAGAGCGTCTGGGGGATTGCTCAACCCGAAGGGATTTTGGATTTATCGCCACGCCTGGAAGTCCATTAAATAGAGACTTTTTTATTTTTGGTCAGTTTAATTTTCATAAATTATTTGCCAATGAAATTTTTACTTTTAAATAAATCTCACTCCAAATAAATATTTATTGTTTTGCTGCCAATAATAATTGTCAAAGATTCAGAGATGCTTGTGCGTAGGCGACTCGTCGCTAGATATCCCCACCAAATTGTCTGACTTGCGAAACTAACTAACTGTAAATTTGTGTGGAATGTAACTGGTGTGACAGTTTATATCTCTAAAGGGAGATTAAAGTATCCTTCTGTGGAAATTCTAAGTTACGTTATCCCCTGCACAACATTCTAATGAATGAGCAGCAATTCTGCAAAAGCACGCTTTTTTTTGGCGTTGTTGCAGTCTGGGTTTGCTTTGAGTAAATTCCAATAGAGGAAAAGTTTGGAAAATATTAATAATTCTTAGAAGAATAAAATCTGGGCGATGCTGAAGATGGCAGCGCTAAGGGCAGCACTCACAGGGATTGTAATTAGCCATGCGGCGGCAATGCCTTTTAGTGTTTGAAACTTAATCGACTTAATATTTTGTACTAGTCCAATACCAACTACACCGCCGACGAGAGCGTGGGAAGTGGAGACTGGTAAACCTAGCCGGGAAGCGATGAGGATGGTGGTAGCAGTAGCAAGTTCGGCACAAAAACCGCTACTAGGTTGCAAGGCAATGATGTTTTCGCCAATGGTGGCGATGACTTTTTTTCCCCAGACAGCTAAACCACCAACAATACCAGCACCACCAAGAATTAAAATCCAAAGCGGGATAGTTATACCATCAATAGGTACGTTACCAGTACGATTGATGTAAACGATCGCAGCTAAAGGAGCGATCGCATTTCCCACATCATTAGAACCGTGAGCAAAGGCTACAAAGCAAGCACTTAGTAGCTGGAATCGACCGAATAATCTTTCTACGGGATTTGGGAGTATTTCTCCCTTGTCTCCCTTATCTCCCAATTGTCGCCAACTAATGATTGTGAGTCCAACTGCTGCGATTGCACCTGTTAACAGCGGGATGTCGTAAGCAGGGATTGTAAAACCAACTTGCTCAATTACAAAATTGGTTAGCGGTTCTGTGAGCGATGGTAAGACAATCACGCCGAATACACCTAGCAGTGCAGTACTCAACCAGGGAATCCATTCTTGTAACTGCACTACTTGATTGGGTTGATCTAAAATCCAGTGCTTGATTTGACTGTAAAATAAAGCAGCGATCGCACCACTAATTAACGGCGTTAAAATCCAGCCAATGGTAATTAAGCCAATTGATGACCAATCAATTGCACCTACTCCCAAAGCTACCCAACTAAATCCAGCGATCGCACCAACAACAGCATGAGAAGATGACACTGGTAAACCGCGTGATGTGGCAATTTGCAACCACACACCACAGGATATTAGTACCGTTACCATTCCAGTTACGAATAGTTGGGGTGTAGCTGCGAATAAAGCGGGATTAGCAATTTTTGTGGCTAGAGTTTCTGTTACCTCATGTCCAAACAATACAGCACCCGTAAACTCTAATACCCCAGCAATTATTAGTGCTTGTTTGAGAGTGACAGCTTTGGAACCTACAGAGGTTCCCATCGCATTAGCGACATCGTTTGCTCCGAGATTCCAGGCGACGTAGAAAGCTAGTAGAGCGACGAAAAGTAGGGTAATAAGCATTTTGTTAGGGACAAGAGGAAAGTGAGAGAGATGAGGATGAAACTTGAGCTTGTAAGGGTGAACTGTGAATCTTTGAGCTTCATCGTCGAACCTTTTAGCTCCATCGTCGAACCTTTTAGCTTCACCGTTGAACCTTTTAGCTTCACCGTTGAACCTTTTAGCTCCATCGTTGAACCTTTGAGCTTCATCGTTGAACCTTTTAGCTCCATCGTCGAACCTTTGAGCTTCGTCGTTGAACCTTTTAGCTTCATCGTCGAACCTTTTAGCTCCATCGTTGAACCTTTTAGCTTCATCGTTGAACCTTTTAGCTTCGTAGCTGAATCTCAGACAGAACTTTAAACTTCTAGTTTTAACACTCTCCCATCTCCCTAATCTTCCTTTTACGGATAAATTAAGATTTTATAAGTATCTGGTGTGGGTGCGATCGCAACTTCCACAGCTGCTGATAAATCTTTTAATGGATAGCGATCGCTAATCAACGCTTTTACATCTATTTGCTGATTAAATACAATATCAGCTGATAAACTCTGAAGCCGATAAGATGAGCTATAACTTCCTATCAAGTCAATTTCTCGACGGTAGAGGATATTTGGGTTAATGGGAATTTCCACTTCATCAGGGAATTCGGCGAAAAACAAGATTTTACCGCCTTTGCGGGTACTATCAAGTGCTTGAAAGAAAGCTTTCTCACTCGGAACAGCCAGCAAGGTAACATCAACACCTAGTCCACCAGTTAAAGCAAAGATTTTGGCAGGTAAATCGGGATCGCGAGCATCAAAAGCCGCCTCTGCACCGACACTCAAAGCTTTATCAATTCTAGAGGGTAGTAAATCGGTAGCGATCGCTTTTGCTCCGAAATACTTCACCAACATAATGAACATTAACCCAATTGGCCCAGCGCCAGTAACTAACACAGTTTGTCCTGGAGCGATTTGGGCTTTTTTCACTGCCTTCAAGCAGCAGTTAGTCGGTTCTACAAAACTGGCTTCTTCAAAACTGATGTTATCCGGGATGGAAATTAACCCACCATTTTCCACAATATGTCCGGGAACTTTGACATAATCAGCAAAACCGCCACCACTGGCCTTAAAGCCTGCGGTAGTGGAGATGTTCTTGTAAACATCACACATGGAGAAATTATCATTTAGGCAGTAGGCGCAACGCATACAAGGGATGTGGTGCATCACTGCTACCCGTTGTCCAACTTGCCAACCTTTGACATTATTGCCTAATGCTGCGATCGTGCCGGCAGTTTCATGTCCAAAAATGCGCGGCGGTTCATACAGTGGATAACGAATTTTCTTAATATCTGACTGACACAACCCCACAACCCGCACCTGTACCAGCACTTCATCTGGTTCTAGGGTTGGAACTGGGATATCTTCGTAAGAAAGTTGATTAACGCCTCTAAATACCTGTGCTTTCACGTTGGTTTTTCCCCGCTCAACGATACTAGATGTAGCATTAGTGGTCAACGTTAAGCTATTTATTATCGGTTAACTTTACTTTGTTGTAACCCAAGTCACGTCGCTTGCTTCCCCATTCATGGAGCGTCCCGTAGAGATGGGGTACGCTCCAAATTCAAAATTCAATTCTTAGTCTTAGGCTTGGATGCAAGTACCTGAACCGATTTCCCATCTTGGAGAGCATCCGTAGGATTAGTAATTAACCTAACATTAGGGCTTAAACCAGAAACAACTTCAACTTCAGTACCATAATCTCGTCCAAGCTCTACTTTCTGATACTTAACTTTCTTTTCCTTTGTCACAGTGGCTACTTGTATACCATCTGCATTAATCACTAAGGTATTAGCTGGTACTAATAAAGGTGGATTGACACGTTCAGTCTTAAAAGTCACTTCAGCATACATTCCAGGACGTAATACATTCTCTGAATTCTGTACTTCAATTTCAGTTAAAAGGGTATTAGAAGTAGCATCCAAGACATCAGCAGTCCGAATAACTTTACCAGAAAAAGATTTTTTCGGTAGCTCACGAACACGAACAAGCGCAGTTTGTCCAGTGTGAATTGATTGCACAAAAGCCTGGGGAACATTAATTCGGATACGTAAATTCTTTGTCTGAGCAATCTTAAATAACCAGGAATTTCCACTATTATTATTGCTACCCGCAGAAATTAAAGCTCCTGTATCTATGTTGCGAGCAGTAATTACACCCGCAAAAGGGGCAACAATTTGTTTGAATGTTTGTAAAGCAGTTATCCGTTGTAAATCTGATTTACTAACACTTCTACTTGCGATAAACGCATTAATGTTAGCTTTCTGGGAATTAATAGCTGCAAGAGCAGTATTTACACTTTCTTGGTCTGAATTAACGCGAGCAATTAAAGTATCTACATTAGCTTGACTTGCATTAAAAGCACTTTCACGTTCATCAGCAGCTTGTGTAGTCACGGCTCCTTGCTTTTGAAGTAATTGCCAACGTTGCCAAGTTTGACGTGCTAATTCTAGATTAGTACGTGCTTCAGCTAATTCTGCCTGTCTAGCTTTTAAGTTGGCTTTTGTTTGAGAAAGATTACTTTGTTTTTGTACTAAATCTGCCTGAACTTGAGCGAGATTAGCCTCAGACTTTGCCAATTCTGCACGAGCTTGCTGTACATCTTGGTCAGTTTCCGGCGCATCAATTATAGCTAGCAGTTGCCCCTTATTTACACGTTCGCCAATATCCACTAATTTCTTTTGTAAATAGCCACTTGTACGGGCATAAATTGTGGTTTCTTGGCTTGCTTGAATACTGCTAGGTAGGACTAATTCGGTGAAATTAGCAGCAACTTTTGGTTTAACTACATTAACCGAAGAAACTTTTTTGGTTGTAGATTTAGCGAAAGCATTTAATTCTGATTGCTGTTGTATCCGAGGTATAATCCCAAGTGCTAAAAGCCCAGTGACAACTAAAGTAGTCGTAGCAATAAGAGTAATAGAAGTGAAGCGACTTTTTTTAGTCGTTGCCGCAATGGATGTGAGATCAGAATTATCAACTTGGGTATTTTCTTGAGTATCCATACTATAGAATTCTATTTGATTTGTTGATTTATCGAAATTCTTTAATATCCCCGACTTCTTAGACAAGTGAGAATCTGATTATTCACGAATAATTTACCGATTGGCTACAGTTAATTTGATAGTAGAAGATAGTTCTTCCTCTAAGTCTAAATTTTGGGGTTGTTTTCGGCGTAAAATACTGTAAATTACGGGTACAAAAATTAAAGTTGCCACTGTTGCTGCTAATAATCCACCAATTACAGCACGTCCTAAAGGAGCATTTTGTTCACCACCTTCTCCTAAACCAAGAGACATTGGTAACATCCCCATAATCATGGCTCCAGCAGTCATTAATACTGGACGCAAACGGGTATAACCAGCAGCTAAAGCGGCAGAAACAGCTTTTTCCCCTATTAGACGTTGCTCATTAGCAAAGGTGACGAGCAAAATGCTATTAGCAGTAGCAACTCCAATACTCATAATTGCACCCATCAAAGAAGGTACGCTAAAAGTCGTATTAGTCACAAATAGTATCCAGACAATTCCTGCTAAAGCATTTGGCAGTGCCATCATAATAATGAATGGATCAATCCAAGATTGAAAATTGACTACTATTAGGCAATAAACTAATCCAATTGCAAATATCAATCCTACTTCTAATCCTAGAAAAGATGAATTCATCGTTTCTACTTGGCCTTTCACCATAATTGATGATCCACGTGGTAACTGCTGCTGAAATTGTCCAACTATTTTATAAATATCGCTGGCTACACCACCTAAATCACGACCTTGAACATTGGCGTAAATATTAAATACAGGCTGTACGTTGTAATGATTAATAACAGCAGCAGCTTTCCCACGCTTAACAACAGCAAGATTGCTTAAAAGTTGTGACGAACTAGAACCGTTAGCTACAGGAGTGTTCTGAATTTTTTCTAGTGAGTTAAGTTTGTACTGAGGAACTTGTACTGCTATTAAATAACTGACTCCTTTGATAGGATCGAGCCAAAAATTAGGTGATGTTTGACCACTAGAACTTAATGATGTAAGTAGGTTGTTGGCAACATCTCGTTGAGTTAACCCGCTACGTTGTGCTTGAGAACGATCTACATTAATACGTAGGTCTGGAGCATCAACGACTTGATGTAAATGAACATCAACTGCTCCCGTAATTTGAGCTATTTGGGTTTTGATTTGTTTGGCAATTTTATAATTATCCCGACGATTTTTAGCTGGGCCTATGACCTGAATATCAATAGGGGCTGGTAAACCAAAATTGAGAATTTGAGTTACTATATCCGCAGGTTGGAAAAAGAAGGTTAATTCAGGAAATTGGGCAGTTAATTTTTGGCGTAGTTGTCTAACATATTGCCAAGTTGAATGATGTTTACCTTCTTTAAGACCTACAAGAATTTCTCCATCACCAGGCCCTATAGTTGCTGTGTCACTAAAAGCAAGGTTTACTCCACCTACAGGTAGACCAATATTGTCAAGAATAATTTCTAATTCTTCCTCAGGAATAACCTGGCGAATCTCATTTTCAACTTGAGTAAAAATCTGTTCTGTCTTTTCAAGTCGTGTTCCCGCA
This sequence comes from Nostoc sp., assembly GCF_036917355.1. Taxonomy (GTDB): domain Bacteria; phylum Cyanobacteriota; class Cyanobacteriia; order Cyanobacteriales; family Nostocaceae; genus Nostoc. The sequence goes on along the minus strand of NZ_JBALDP010000009.1, from coordinate 42,791 downwards.
GGAGCGCGGACATGCAACCGAAACTGACCTGCATCTACTTGAGGAAAAAAATCTTGGCCGACAAAAGGTAGTAAAACTAAAGCGCTTACCCAAAAAGCACCAAACATTGCAAAAACTACACCGCGATGATTTAGAGCTTTGGCTAAAGTATTTCGATAGTTTTGGCGAAATTTCTCAAATTGGCGGTTAAACTGCTCATAAATCCGCCAGAAAATATCTTTTTTAGGAATTACATGACCATTATCGTTATTCCCTAAATTTTCATGTTCAGTATAAAGATGTAGTTCCTTCGCAAGCAAAAACTTTGCCAACATTGGTACTACTGTACGCGAGAGTAGATAGGAGGCAAGCATCGCAAAAACAACCGCCATTCCTAAAGGCATAAATAGCGATTGTGCTACTCCTGTTAAAAAGATAATTGGGATAAAAACAATACAGATTGCCAAGGTAGAAACGAAAGCCGGAACAGCTATTTGTTGTGCGCCATCTAAAATAGCTTGTTGCAGAGGTTTTCCTTGTCCCAAATTGCGGTGGATATTTTCAATTTCTACTGTGGCATCATCAACTAAAATCCCAACTGCTAGAGACAAACCTCCCAAGGTCATAATATTTAGAGTCTGTCCTATCAATCGCAAAGCAATAATAGAACAAAGAATTGATAAAGGGATGGAGATTGCCACAATTAAAGTGCTACGCCAACTGCCTAAGAATAATAAAATCATCGCGGCAGTTAAACAAGCAGCAATCAATCCTTCCGTTAATACTCCGTGGATGGAAGCTTTAACAAATATCGATTGGTCAAATAAGACCTCTAAATCTAATTCTTTAGGTAATGTAGCTTGAATTTTTGGTAGTCTTTCTTTGACTCTAGCTACAACATCTAAAGTTGAAGCACTACCATTTTTGAGAATAGTTAATAAACTAGACCGCCGTCCATCTCGACGAACGATATTGTTCTGTACTGCAAAGCCATCATGGACTTGGGCAACATCACGTATATAAATTACAGTGCCGTTAATCTGCTTAATGGGTAAATTGTTTAACGCGTCTAAGACTTGGGGACTACTATTGAGTCGAACACTGTACTCGCGATCGCCTAATTTGGCATTTCCTCCAGGTAAGATAAGATTTTGGGCGCTGATTGCGGTTGTGACATCTGTAGCTGAAAGACCTTTGGCAAATAGCGCCTGCGGGTCAATATCTACCATAATCTGCCGAGGTTTACCTCCATAAGGTAACGGTACAGACGCGCCTTGAACAGTCGCTAGCTGAGTCCGTAGAAAATTATTGCCGTTATCGTAAAGTTCTTGCTCTGATAGTGATGTGCTGCTAACACTTAGCTGGATAATTGGCACATTTGAAGCATTATAGCGAATAATTAAAGGAGGTGTAATTCCTGGAGGTAAACCTCGGAGAATTGTTTGAGTATTAGAGGTAAGTTGAGCTACTGCTGCTTCAATTTTTGCTCCTGGCTGGAAGAAAACTTTAATGACGCTAACACCATTAAGTGATTGTGATTCGATGTGTTCAATATCATTAACAGTGGTTGTAAAAGAGCGTTCACTAGCTGTAACGATACGCTGTTCCATTTCTTCTGGTGAGACACCACCATAAGACCAAATTACACTGACAACGGGAATATTAATTTCTGGAAAAATGTCCATTGCCATGCGTGTAATAGTAACTACTCCTAAGACAAAAATAAGTATGGAAGTAATTACAAAGGTGTAGGGACGACGAAGAGCAAGTTTAACAATCCACATTATTTTTTAGTTTAAAATCTTCTTTTTTCTTTAGTCTGTCAGTGCGATTTACACTAAAGGAAATTATTATTCAAATTTTAGTTATTCATTGCTAATTGCCAAATGAATATTCACTGAATGCTTTCATTTGCAATCAGCTAAATTTAAAAGATTCAGTTAATCCGGTAACTTGATAGACTTACAGTATTTTGCGTGAAATTATCTTTGCATACAGATGTGTAAAATGCAAGACCCTATACTTCATCAAAAATAGAAATGTAATATTTTATACATCTTTTGCGAGTACCTTGTCAAGCTAGTTTTGATGGTTCGTAGTAAGCACTTAAGTGCTTACTACGAACTTGCTTACCCATCAATTTAAACTTGACAAAAGCTGATTTCTAGAGGTGAATTATAAACTCAGCTGATAAAAGTAGAGCCAAGGATCAACCGAAATCAGCTAGATAGCTAACCCTGGTGGAGGATTTGGTCATGGTTCATCAGACATATACAGCTGATGTCTTAGTTGTTGGTGGAGCAACCGGAGGAACTGCGGCTGCTATTCAAGCGGCACGACGGGGAGCTAAAACCATTTTGGTGAGTGAATTTCCTTGGTTGGGAGGAATGCTAACTTCGGCTGGAGTGTCTGCACCCGATGGCAATGAATTAGAAGCTTTTCAAACGGGGTTATGGGGTGCGTTTTTGCAGGAATTACGACAACGACAGCCTGGAGGATTAGATAACAGTTGGGTAAGCTTTTTTAGTTACGATCCCCGAATTGGAGCAGACATTTTTGCAGATTGGGTGCAGGAATTGCCCAATTTACACTGGATTTCTGGACAAGTACCTTTAGAAGTCTTTCGGCAGGGTGATTCGATAACAGGTGTCCGCTTTGCTGATTTTGTTGTAACAGCCAAGATTATTCTTGACGGTACAGAGTTAGGAGATTTATTAGCTTTAGCTGACATCCCTTACCGTTGGGGTTGGGAATTGCAATCGGAGTGGGGTGAACCCAGCGCCCCAGTGACTTTTAACTCTTTAACTCAGAAATATCCTGTACAAGCGCCTACTTATGTAGTGATTATGCAGGACTTTGGTGAAGCCGTTGCACCAGAAATTGCGGCTGCGCCTAACTATAATCCATCGCAGTTTACAGGTGCTTGGGATGGCTATGGAGCAGAGACATTTTTAAATTATGGACGTTTGCCCGGTGGCCTGTTTATGATGAATTGGCCAATCTGTGGCAATGACTACGGCGAAGGGGTAGGGCGGTTGATAGAGTCAGATGTAACCAGGGGTGAATTCATCCAAGAATCTCGCTGGCACAGCCAAAATTTTGCCCATTTCATCCAAAAACAGCTTGGTCGTCGCTATGGTTTAGCAGAAAAAGTATTTCCTCACACCTCTACAGCTTTCGCACTGCACCCTTATTATCGGGAAAGCCGCCGCTTGGTGGGGCTAACTACTGTCCGAGAACAGGATATTTTGCCGATCGCCAAAGGTAGAGTTGCATCTATATTTAATGATGCGTTCGCCCTACAGCCCTTCGGGCATCCTACGGCAGGCGTTTGTGAAGCAATCGCAGTTGGTAACTACGCCAATGACCATCATTATCCTGGCGTTCAATTCCCATTGCAACCTAAATCCATCTGCTGGGGAGGACGTTGGACTGGAACTCCTTTTACAATTCCCTACAGTTGTTTAATTCCAGCCACAACAGATGGTTTCTTGGCCTGTGAAAAGAATATTTCCGTCTCCCACATTGCCAATGGCGCTACCAGATTACAACCTGTGGTGATGGGAATTGGTCAAGCAGCGGGGATGGCAGCGGCGATATGTGTTGAGTTAAACTGCCAGCCGAGGGATTTACCTGTTAGGACGCTACAAACGGCTTTATTGGAAGATAATCGCTCAAAAGCGCTAATTATTCCTTTTTTTAATCTTCCCCCCAATCATTCGGATTGGCGGCACTGGCAACTGTATTACTTAGATAACCCACAAGCCTATCCAGTTAGTGGCGATTGCCCTGACTCTGCTTTTGACAAAGCGTTAATTCAGGAAACTAACTGTTTCAAAGGGATTTTTTACCGCTTGGAACAGCAGGAATATAAATTCACTGTCACAGCCCCAGCCGCATATCAAGGGCAAAGTTGGCAGCTTGTGACTTTGCGATCGCATATTGACGAGCAATTACGCGCTTATCCCCACGAACAATTAGTTACGTTGTGGGGTCGTCACAATCACTCTGGTAATTGGTTATTAGTCGAACATTTAAACGGAGGATAAGAAGAGTTTATTTTCAGTAAAACAGAATACTTTTTGATGAATTGTCCGGATATTAATCAAAAAGCTAAGTATCAGTGAAGTGGAGAGTTCCCAAATAGACATCTGCTATGCGTGCTGCCATTTCACTTTTAGTCTCGAGTCTGGTGTTCGGCCCCTTAGCTTTTAACTGCCAAGCAATGGTCAATCACTTATCAACAGGGCTGCCTTCCACGCCTACTTCGGAACAGTGGCTCTCGGCGGCATCTGAACAAGCTTCAGATGATGCGCCACGTCATCGCGGTAGTGGGCGCAGAGAAGTGACACAAAAAGTCCGAAATATCTATGCTGTGGTTTAACTACTGTAGGGTAATACCTCTTTTCCCAAAGGAACAGAATTACCAGAAAACAGGATGTTGTGCTAACGTCTTTTACACAGCTTTTCTGGCGGAGATATATACAGTTGACACACGAAAGTCTTCAGCGATCGCTTAGTATTTCAACTGTAAACTTTGTATATATAATAGTTGGTCTCAATCCTGCCGATCAAAAAGCAAATCAAATTAAGTGCTTTGATTGATAGCATTACCAACTCCTCAAAAGCTCTACAACTGTTGCTCATACTCGGTGGAAAGCTTTGCATCTCAATCCTCAACGGCTCTAGAAATAGATGTTACTTAGGCTATGAGTTAACCTAAAGCACATCTGATTCAGACATTTTGCTTGTTGAAGAAACAGCCTTAGGGCAACTTCACTTTATTCCCCAATAAATTTTCTTCTCATACATCTAGTAGCCGATTATCTACATAAGAAAGTAACCGCTCTTCGCTCTGACATCTGTTTAGCGTCTTTTGCCGAAGCATAAAATCCCTTTCGTTTCATCTCTTGCTTATCTAGGTAGGGATTCGCATAAGTAGTATAGGTTTATTGCACTTACTAACAAATTTACTATTCTTGACCTACTTTTACCCCTTGGTTCGTTCTCCTCGTAGATGGCTCCCGACGAAATAAGTGTTAAGAAGAATCTGCCAGATCATCTTAGTCTTTTTAATTATTTTACACCCAAGGCCAGATGCAAAGTTTTGTATTTGGTCTTTTTATATGAATTTTCCTTAAAGAAAAGGGAGTGGAAAGTGGGGAGCAGAGGAAGAAGTTCAGTAAGTTTTTCTCCTCTGCCCCTCTGTCCCTCCGCACCTCTGCCTCTTGTACCCAAATGCCCTTTTACACCGTTGTCTTCTTGCGGCTACTTTCTCTTCCCTGGATGCCGTTAAGGAACATTGGCACAAACTTCTCAATAAACGTCTGTGGATCGCGCTGCCAAGCTTTTTGTGCAGCCTGAATCCTAGTAAATTGCAACTCAGGCGCTAGCAAAGTCTGGGGTAAGCGTTCCATCAAGTATTGAGGACGTTGCCAAAGCGGCATGGTATTTGCGACTTCCACCAGGTTGGCAACTCGCCGTAGTTCTGCACCCAAGGTGATGTCCATTCCTGATTCAAATGCCGCTTGTTCAATTGCGGTATATTTTCGCTTGGCTTGCTCTACCTTTTGCTGATGTTCTGGACTCTTACGCGCAATTTCTCCTAGCCAACGATTACCCCAACGGACGTGTCCTGCTTCTTCTGGGAGAATTTTTTCAATAGTTTCCCGAATTTTAATGTTTTCTGCCGTTTGCGCTGCTTGCTTGAGTGCATAAATGTGAGCGGAGAAATACTCACAGCCCCGTTTTTCGGTGACGTTAATTGCGGCAAGGGAAGAAATCACAAAATCTTCGAGGTTTTGGACTGGATCTTGTTGTTCGCTATCGAGTAGACGTTCAAATTCATTGATATATGAAGAACCGGGCGGCTTACCAATATCTGCTCCTAAGTCTGTTAACAAGTCAGTTAGCCACATGGCATGACGAGCTTCATCTGAGATGTGATGAGACAAATCCCGCACTAGTTGCCGTGGCTGTCCATTGAGTTGTTCAATTAGCTCTGTGAGGTCTTTGCAACTGCGTTGTTCGCTGTAACGATAGCGGTTGAGGGTAATCAGATGGATTTCGCGATCGCATACCACCCGTTTCAATACATCTCTCGCACTCAAAACATTTTGAAATTTACGTGGGTAGGTAACTGTCATAATTTATGTAAATTTTTGTAAATCTTTATTTAATGCTAACTTAGTTTTTTGCAACTGCTGTATTTGTACCGCTTCACCTAAAAAAACGGTAAAAGTCATAAAAAATAGTCATTTGAGTTCAACTTAAGTGTCAGACCCTTTAAATGTAAATAAAAGTAACGAATAAATGTTCTGTCTTGAGAGAGGTGTGTTTCTTCAGGTGAGACAAACCTGGAGGCAGATGATTTTAGTCATCAAAGGTGGGTTAGGGAGATTTTTCCAGCTTTAGGAAAAAAAATCTAATATTGTCAGCAAAGGCAAACATAAATTTATGTAAAAAGTAGCTTATGTTACAGAATTTTCGCTATAGTGGTTTATAGAAAAGCCAAAAATTATATATTCACAAAATAGAGAGGACTATGGTTATGTCTATCGCAGATAAATCTCGTGCATTAATGGTGCGTGAACACCAACAAGTCAAGAATCGCCAACAATCAATGCTGATGCGTGCGGCACAAGAACTTGGTCTTCCTGAAGAAGTATCTCACTACTGGAACCCGATTCAAGGAAAAGTAGATGCTAGCAGTCGGATGATTTACGGACCCAGCCACGCTTCTATGAGCTAAGTTTCAGGAGTCATAAGTTGGATTTTTTGATTGAATGTCTCAACTGACAAGTCTGGAAAAAAAAAGCCACCCTTTACTTTAGGGTGGCAAGACTTATTACTTTTTAGTTAAATACGACTCTTCATTAAGCATCGTAGTAGAGGTAAAACTCGTAGGGATGAGGACGTAGCTGCAACTGTTTGACTTCGTTACCTAATTTGTAGTCAATCCAATTTTCGATAAAGTCTTCCGTGAAGACGCCTGATTCGGTCAAAAAGGCGTGATCTTTTTCCAGTGCTTGCAACGCCAACTCTAAAGAACCTGGAGTTGAAGGAACCTTTGCCAGTTCTTCTGGAGAGAGTTCATAGATATTCTTATCTAAGGGTTCACCAGGATGGATTTTGTTCTTGATGCCATCGAGACCAGCACAAAGCATTGCAGCAAATGCCAAATAGGGATTAGAAGTAGCATCTGGACAACGGAATTCTAAACGTTTGGCTTTGGGGTTAGTACCAGATAGAGGAATACGGATAGAAGCAGAACGGTTCCCTTGGGAGTAAGCCAAGTTAACAGGAGCTTCATAACCAGGTACTAGGCGTTTGTATGAGTTGGTGCTAGGGTTGGTAATTGCCAACAGCGCTGGTGCGTGTTTGAGAAGACCACCAATGTAATACAATCCCATATCGCTCAAACCAGCATACTTATCACCTGCAAATAGAGGTTGGCCGTCTTTCCAAATAGACTGGTGACAGTGCATTCCCGAACCGTTATCGCCAAAAATTGGTTTTGGCATGAAGGTGACGGTTTTGCCGTATTTCTTGGCAACGTTCTTGATGACATATTTGTAAATCATCAACCAGTCAGCCGCTTCAATCAACTTCCCAAAACGGAAACCTAGTTCGCACTGACCACCAGTAGCAACTTCGTGGTGATGTTTTTCAATGGGTACACCTAATTGTGCCATCGTCAACAGCATCTCTGTACGGATATCTTGGAAAGAATCCGTCGGTGAAACTGGGAAGTAACCTTCTTTGAAGCGTGGTTTGTAACCCAAGTTGGGTTTGTGATCTGTACCAGCTTTACCGGAATTCCAAGCACCTTCTTCGGAGTCTAAGAAGTAGTAGCCTTCATTGGCGGTTTGGGCAAATCTAGCACTGTCAAAGATGAAGAACTCAGCTTCAGGGCCAAAGAAGGCTGTATCACCAAGACCAGTGGAAACCAGGTAATCTATAGCTTTTTGGGCAATAACGCGTGGGCAACGGTTGTACCATTCACCCGTACGGGGTTCTTTGATACTACAAATTATACTTAGTGTTGGCACTTCCATGAAGGGGTCGATCCAAGCAGTGTTGGGGTCGAGTACCATCGTCATGTCCGATTCGTTGATCGCTTTCCAACCCCGGATGCTGGAACCGTCAAACGGTACGCCATCAGTGAATGCAGTCTCATCGATTTGGTTTTGGTACAGTGTGAGGTGCTGCCAAGTCCCTACTGTATCGATGAATTTGAGATCGATCAGCTGAATTTTTTGGTCTTGGATCAATTTCAAGACTTCTTGTGGTGTTGTCATTGTTACTCCTTCTCTACCAATTTCCTAAAGTAAACCAGAATCTTCCAAAGCATCCTAACCCTGCCGATCTCAATCAGGCCGTGACACACCAGAAATATCTTAAATACTAGACATTAGCTGATTTTGTAGCTTGTACTACAGATATCTGGATTATCAGGTTATATTAACCTTTCGGCGATCATCTGTACAAAACTGGAAAGTTCATCATATAGGGGTCAACTTTGACATAAAATCCTTATGTAGTGGATAGATTGTTTTTGTGCCGAATCTATTTTTAATAGCACAAAAATTTACTGGTGCATAAGTGCAGCCAAATAAATATCAAACCATAAATAGCAATGATTGGGAGAAGAAGGAATGCGCGATGCGGTAACAAGTTTAATTAAGAATTATGACTTAGCTGGTCGGTATTTTGACCGGAATGCGATCGATAGCCTAAAGTCTTACTTTGATAGTGGTACAGCAAGAGTACAAGCAGCGGCGGCGATAAATTCTAATGCGGCTGCACTTGTCAAGCAAGCTGGTTTGAAGTTATTTGAAGAACTGCCAGAATTGATTCGCCCTGGTGGAAATGCTTATACAACTCGTCGTTATGCAGCTTGTCTGCGCGATATGGACTACTATCTGCGCTACGCCACTTATGCGCTGGTTGCTGGGAACACCAATGTATTGGATGAACGAGTGCTGCAAGGGCTACGGGAAACTTACAATTCTCTAGGAGTGCCTATTGGACCTACGGTTCGCGGTATCCAAATTCTCAAGGATCTGATTAAGGAGCAAGTGGCAGCAGCAGGTGTGGTTAATACTGCTTTTGTGGATGAACCATTCGATCACATCACACGTGAGTTGAGCGAGATAGATATTTAGATTTTAAGCGGGCAAGGTGTCTGCCCCGACATCAACTTAAATAGCGATCGCACTTTGGTTTTATGGAGCGATCGCTTTTTTATGAACCCTACTAGGCGTTGAGAAGGGCAAAATCACCAAACCTAATTGTCTTTGACGAGCAACTAGAAAGGATTATCAGATGGATAAGCTAGCTCGGTATCCTGAAATTATTCGTCAGTTGATATTTGACTATGCTAGTCACAAGCCTGCTATTGCGATCGCTCCAAATCGCTTATTTACTCATTGGACTGCTCATAATTTCTCAAGTTTTACAACACCGCCTTCGATTGCATCTACCGTTAATCTGTAACCTTCCATCAATGACATCCCGACAAGTGTATCTGACTCAACTTCATCAATCGGAATGGTTAGTAATTGCTCATCCCAGACAACAATAGCTTCATACACATCAAACACACATTCACTACCATCTCCTAGAATTGCTCGTCCTCGCCTTTTCCAGGGTAGTTCTAATGTAGCAATGAAATCTGGTGGTAAGGATAACCAACCGTTAAAACCTGTATCAACAATGGCGGTTTGCTCATGTACTTTAGCATCAGCATCATAAATACGTAGAACGATAATTGGCTCGTAGTCAGCATTCACACTTCCAATAATCATTTTATTTTGTGGATGCGCCCAGCCCCAAACCGACGGACATAGCGAGAGCCAACACGCACAAACCAGATTTGTGCATTTGGGTAGCGAGTTTCAAGACGCTTCGAGGCATTCATTTCATCAGTATCTATTTCCCAGCCACCTGTCTCGATGTCGATTGCAACAATCTTTCCATGATTACCTGCTTCAACTTGTGGGCGCACTTGAGAGTGGTAGATTTCATCACCGCGACGAGCAAATTCTTCTTTACTGTAACGAGGTTGCCGTAATGCCATGTAATATCTCCTCCGTAGTCTTAGACCACTGGCTTAGACCACTGGTTAAGAAGGAAAACCTCTTTAGCGTTTATTGTGAACTGGAGAGTTGAATTAGATTGGCTAATAGTGCGATCGCTCCAATATGAAACGCATTAGCCTATCTTATCTAGACTAGAACCTCCATAAGCCACAATAGAAGTTGCCGATGTTTGAGGCGCTGATTATGGAAGAATTATTAACTCTGAAAGACTTGCTTGTCAAAGGCGATGTTCAAGGAGCATTGATTATAGTTAAAGAATTAGAGGAAATGAGCCGAAATGATATCATCAAGACGATTCGTAGCTATGCAGTGATTTTATTGTTGCATTTGATTAAACAACAAGCGGAAAATCGCACGACTCGCTCTTGGGAAGTCTCAATTCGCAATTCGGTTCGGGAAATTCAACGAGAAAATAAGCGGCGCAAAGCTGGGGGCTATTATCTCACGCCAGAAGAATTGTTAGAAACCTTAGCAGAAGCCTATTTAAATGCCATTGATGAAGCAACGCTAGAAGTAGAGGAAGGTCGTTATGATTCAGAAGAGTTAGAAAAGCTGGTTAACCAAGAAGAAATTATTAATCGTGCTTTGGCTTTAATCTTACCAGGAGAGTCTAGTTAATTGGCTAAACAGCGACTCGATACATTATTAGTAGAGTTAAATTTATGTTCTTCTCGCGCCTTAGCACAACGGTTAATTCAGGCGGGGGAAGTTACTGTTAATCAGCAGTTAGTTGATAAACCTGGAACAGAAGTTGATATTGCAGCTCAAATAAATATTAAAGAGCGATCGCCTTTTGTTTCTAGAGGCGGTGAAAAACTCTCCAAAGCTTTGTCAGTATTTGCCATTCCCGTAGCAGAGCGCATTTGTTTAGATGGTGGGATTTCTACTGGTGGTTTTACTGATTGTCTCTTGCAAGCTGGAGCAAAACAAGTTTACGGTATTGATGTCGGTTACGGACAAGTTGACTGGCGGTTGCGAAACGATCCGCGGGTGATTTTGCGGGAACGCACCAATTTACGGCAACTACGACCAGATGACTTATATGGTGAAAATGACCCGATTCCTGATTTGGCGGTGGTTGATGTATCGTTTATTTCTTTAACTAAGATTCTGCCTGCTTTGTGGCAACTAACTCAAGCTAACCGAGAAGCTGTATTGTTAGTCAAGCCACAATTTGAAGTCGGCAGATCCCGTGTGGGTAAAAAAGGTGTTGTACGCGATCCAAACGACCAAGCTGATGCCATTTTCCAGGTGTTGCAAGCATCTCACGAATTAGGATGGAAATACAAAGGCTTAACTTGGTCGCCGATCGTTGGCCCTGCTGGGAATATCGAATATCTTTTGTGGTTGGCAATGGAAAGTGAAATACCACCACTTGATTTAGAGGCAATTAAGCAAATAACGCAATCAGCAACAACTGATTTACGAAAGAATTAAAGGTCGTAAATTAGACATTCTACGGAATCTGGATGGCGATCGCAGTAATTTTCCAAAGAGTTTTTCTTTGATTTTGCTTGGTGTTGATGAGATTTCTCGGCTTGTAATTCTTCTACAATATCCCAGGCTACGGCACAGCCAGCAGAATTACTGCCATCTAGATCGCAAGTTGTTCGGGCTTCATTAATGGCATTAGTAATGGCTTCTTCGAGATTTGCTGCCCCAGCAATTTCAACTTTTAGGGTAGTTGTCATGATACTTTCACCTTATAATTTACAGACAGAGTTATTAGCTGCAAGCTCTTAATGAGCTAAGTCAGCTCGCATTTCTAGTTTAGATAGGCTTCCCACAAGAGGTAGTGGTAAACACCGCCATCTTTTTCGCACAATTGAGTGGGATTACCCTCTTGTCATCTTTTAATTCAAAAAGGTACGGGAATTCTACTAGTTGCGATCGCCAGTAGAGGTGGTCATGTTCTCAATCTTGCATCCCAAATTGAGAATGTCAGTTAATTGTCAGAAGACTTTGATAGAAGTTGATAAACACTTATAAACGGTAACAAAAAGATAGCAGTTTTTAATTATTCTCAATACTTTATGTTTAACTCTTGTCGCAAACGATACAGAATTGTGTTTTGGTCAACTTGAGAGAGAATTTCTTGAATAACACTGCTCGCGCCTAATTGTCCCCAAGTGCAGCCTTGTTCGAGATACACTTGAGCGGCTTTGCCAACAGAGTACGCACCATAACCTGCGATACCAGCTTGAGCGATCGCACTGCCAGCAAAAGCAGTAATATTGCTGGGATTGTCAGCACTAGTGATTGCAGCCGTAGTTTTACCTAAACCCAAAAGAAAACTACTACCTAGTTCTCCAAGTAGCAAGCCACCAGAACTAAATAAAATCGTTTTTAAAATTTTCCCGGCTTCATAGCTAGTCATCGGCAAACCATACAATCTAGCGAGAGCGCGAATTAAAGCTAAATCAGCAACGGTTCCCCCAAGGATATCTAAGAAGGCGATGGGATTGAGCATTACTGCCAAAGCTTTGTATTTGGTAAATTGCCAAATAATTTCTTCAGCTTCCTTTTCGCGTAAATCGATAGTTTTTTGAGCGATCGCGGCTTCTGCATCCCGTGCTTGGATGAGTGCATTTAAAGCCAGAAGCGATCGCCCTTCCCGATTCAGAATATTCAGAATTATCTCTTTGAGTTCGTCTACTTGCGGTGGTGGTGTTTCCCATTCATAAGTGACACGCCCATCAGGCCATTCAACTCGCACTTCCATTGCTGCTGGTTCCGCTGCCACCATCACAATTTCATCAGGTAGTAGAGGTTTCGCTTCTGGATGCCCTGCACCCAGTTGTTGTAAATTTTGGTAAATTGCTCCTTGGTCTGTATCTGGGTAAAGGTCTATTTTGTTAAACACTAAAATCAGGGGTTTTTGCGATCGCCTTAATTGCAGCAGCGCTTGATACTCAGTGCGGGTGATATCACCAGACACGACAAACAAAATCAAATCCGCCTGATGTACTACTTCTCGTGCCATATCCGCCCGTGACTCCCCCTCAATTTCATCTAATCCAGGGGTATCAATTAACTCTACTAGCACCTTTTCACTGGGCTGCCAGCGCACGGAACGGGGCCATTGGGTGACACCATTTAGGGGCCCAGTTTGCAAAATCTTGTCTCCCAACAAGGCATTTAAAACTGCTGACTTTCCCCGACTCACTAAACCAAAGACGGCAATTCTAATGACATTTGAATCTAGCTTGTTGAGTGTGGCATTCAAAGCTTCCAATTCTGGTTTCATCAAACCTACTAATTCTGGGTTAGATGAAAGCTGTCCTGACTTGCGAAGATATCCATACCAAGAAAGCGCTTGTCTGAGACTAGCGCGGGCACGATTTAAGTGAGTTTCTTGCAGATTACGATAAACCGACATAATATCAACGCTTCAGCCTTCACTCTCTCTAAAATGCTTATCGAATGCTCAAAACACTTACTTTGAGCATTCGATTGTGAATAATAGGTATGAATTCGTACTCATTAACCATGCTTAACTAATGCTCACTTTTTCAACCCCATTATCAGGGGAAGGAAAAGTTAAACATACCTCTCTATCTTATATCCCTAAGTTCTTGGACTAATAATCTATATATAGGACATAAAAAGTCTCTAACTTTATGAGGTCAGAGATTAGGTGTTTTATAAATCTTAAGAAATATGTGACTAATGGATAGCTCCAAAGAGAGACTAACGCCAAAATCTACACTTAGATCGGAGGCGGATTGGCTCCGGCTTTGTTCAGTTTTAGTCTGGTTTGAAATCCTCTTATGTAACTCTCTTTTCGACAAGAGGCTGCCCCAACATGACGTTACGCGTAGCTTGCTTCCCTGTAAGGGTACAATTTTGAAATTTTAATTTTGAATTGTTAATCTGGGTATCCTAAGAAAGACAAGGTTAGATGATATAGACGAAGGAACAAAGTTTATAACTTATGTATGAGTAGAGAAAACAACTATAATTTCTACTACAAAAACTGATTGAACAATTAGCCAACTCATTCTATCAAAAGAAGAGTGCTAAGTTCCGTTAGGGCTGAGTGCGGTCAATTATGAAGGTAAAGGCTGGTCTACACCCTCATACTAATTTTGCGATGCCTGCGGTAAATGCTCGCCTACGCAGATGGTGAGAACTTTGATTGAGCAAGTTTTCCCATAAGTGCAGCCTGAAATTCTGGACTTATGGGAGCAGTCTTTTTTAGACTAAGACATAAATATTAATTATATGAGAAATTGAGGAACAGCCATGCGAGGAAATGAGCGGGAAAAAATACGCCATCTGTTGGTCATCCAAGACCTAGAAGGGCGGCGAACTGTCCCTTTACGAGAGACTACTTATTCTCTGGGGCGGCATCCTGCAAACACTATTGTCTTGGCTTCCCGCTCGGTATCAATGCAACATGCAATTTTATTGCGAGTCACTGTTCCAGAAACTGACCAATACGGCTTCCAGATTATTGATGGTAACTATAAGGGGAAAGGAAGCACTAATGGCTTATTTGTAAATGGCACTAAATGCTTTTCTCATAATCTTAGGCATGGAGATATCATTGCTTTTGGCAGTAATAAAGCTCAGGCTAAATATTATGCTATTTCCAACATTTCCGAACAAGCATTTTCTGAATCTTTTGATGTTGAAGACTTATCTGGTTTTTTATCAGAGCAAGCCAGTCCTGCCAACCCTTTTCAAACCTTAGCCATCGATCCCAGCTTTGAAGCAGCTAGTGAGTCTGCTCTAGCTCGCCTAGCATCCTTTCCTGAACTCATCCCCAATTCAATTATTGAGATGGATTTCGAGGGAAGAATTACGTATCTCAATCCAGCCGCAGCTATCAAGTTTCCTAATCTTAGGGAAGTTGGGACAGAACACCCGATCTTAACAGGACTCTTGATTGGAGTTAACAATCTAGAAAACAATTCTTTTGTGCGGGAGGTGGAAGTAGGTACAGAAGTTTTTGAACAATCCGTACTCTATCTTCCTGAAAGTGATTTAATTAGAACTTTTATTATTAGAGATATTACAGAGCAAAAGCAAGCTACAGCTGAATTGCGCCAGCGCGATCGCTTGCTACAAGCAGTTGCAGAAGCTGCCAATTATTTGCTAGGAGAAATGAATTACGAAACTGGTATCGATCTAGCTCTAGCTGTACTGGGTGAAGCTGCCAAGGCAGATCGTGCCTATCTCTTTCAGAACCATCTCCATCCTGTTACAGAGGAAATGGCAGTCAGCCTACGGTTTGAATGGACACAATCTTGTATTAAATCTACCCATCATCATTGGCAGAATCAGCTTTATCAAGCGCCTGAATTAGCTCGTTGGTACACAGTTCTCTCTAGCGGCCAGTCGATTAGCGGTATCACTCAAAAATTTCCTGTCGTCGAACAAGAATTCTTGATTCGAGATGGCATTAAATCCCTTCTCTTGGTACCTCTTCGCTTGGATAATGATTTCTGGGGGTATCTTGGCTTGGCAGACTGCACCTTTGAGCGTCATTGGTCAAAGCATGAAGAATCTACTCTTTTAACCATGGCCGCCAGTATCATTGGTGCGCGGCAGCGTCAGCAAGTAGAAGAAAAGATTCGCTATCAAGCCCTCCATGACTTGCTGACAGGGTTGCCCAATCGTCTACTATTTAATGAACTGCTTAGTAAAACTCTGCCCAACGCTACTCGCAATGGCGAAAGTTTAGCTGTGATCTTCCTCGATTTGGATCGCTTCAAGGTCATTAATGATACTCTGGGGCATACTCTGGGAGACCAATTGTTACAAAGCGTCTCTCAAAGATTAAAAGACTCACTCAGAGGCGGAGACACTGTAGCCCGTTGGGGAGGCGATGAATTTACTATTTTACTCCCACGAGTCAATGATATTGAAGAGGTAACTTTGGTGGCGCAGAGAATCTTACAAGCCTTAGAGGATGCTTTTCATCTCCAAGAGCATGAACTTTATGTAACTGCTAGCCTCGGTATTGCCTTACTTGATAGCAACAGCCCTGACACCGAGACATTAATCCAGCACGCAGATGCCGCTTTGTACTACGCCAAAGACAAAGGGCGGAATAACTACCAATTTTACAGTGTTTCTCTGAGTGCTAAAAATCCTGAACTCTTGACTTTAGAAAAGAGCTTGCGCTATGCCCTAGAACGCAATGAATTTAAGCTTTACTATCAGCCTCGTGTGAACATTGCCACAGGAGAAATTACTAGTATGGAGGCTCTGTTGCGTTGGCAGCACCCAGAGATGGGATTAGTTGCCCCCAGTGTATTCATTCCCTTGGTCGAAGAAAGTGGATTAATTGTCCCCATCGGCGAATGGACTCTACAGACGGCTTGTAGTCAAAATAAAGCATGGCAAGATGCTGGATTGCCACCGATTAAAATCGCTGTCAATCTTTCTCTGAAGCAGTTCCGCCAACCCAAATTGGTAGAAACTATAGCTAAGGTTTTAGAACAAACGGGTCTGGAGCCGCGCTTTTTAGAATTAGAAATTATGGAAACCACAGCGATTGAGGACTTGGGTTTTACCAGAAGGGTCTTAGAGGAGCTACAGCAGATGGGTATTTACATCTCCATCGATGACTTTGGTACAGGTCATTCCTCGCTCTCGCGCCTACAACTTTTGCCACTCCACAATCTGAAAATAGATAAATCTTTCATTCAATATTTGACGCAGGATGCCAAAGTAGCTCATATTATCCAGGCCATAGTTACCTTGGGACACAGTTTGGGATTGAAGTTAACAGCCGAAGGGGTAGAGAAGGAAGAGGAATTGGAGTTCTTGAAATCTATCAACTGCGAGGAGGTACAGGGCTTTTTATTCTACCGCCCACTTACTGGACAGAAAGCAACAGAAGTCCTCGAAAGTAAACGACCAACGATCTAGTACAAGGGAAAACTCTTTGTACCAGTGAGGATACAATAAAATTCATTGTCTTGCTGCCGACCTTTTTCGTCTTATGCTACCAGTCATTTATTCCGACGAATTTTTAGATCACAAGACTGGAAAATACCATCCCGAAAAACCAGAACGTTTAAGTGCGATCGCAAATGCCCTAAAAGCAGCTACATTTGCAGATCAAATCACCTGGCACTTGCCTACACCAGCATCAGAACAGCCATCGCTGATGTCCTCGTTGGTTAGAGCGCATAGTCCAGCCTACATCAAAAAACTGTGGCAAATCGCTTCTAGTGGCGGCGGCCCTTTGGATGGAGATACGCCAGTTTCCCCACGCAGTTATGATGTGGCATTGTTGGCAGTCAGTGCATGGTTGGATGGAGTTGAGGTTGTGTTAGGGTCGGCTAATCCTGCTTTTGTACTAGCGCGTCCCCCAGGACACCATGCTGAAAGTGATGCAGGGATGGGCTTTTGCCTATTTTCTAATGCCGCGATCGCCGCTTTATTTGCTTTAGAACAACCTGGAATTAACCGCGTCGCCATCCTTGATTGGGATGTACATCATGGTAATGGTACTCAGGCGATCGTTGAAACTGAAGCACGCATCGCCTATTGTTCTCTACATCAGTACCCATGCTATCCCGGTACGGGAAGATCGACAGAACGAGGTTTTCACAATAACGTATTAAATTTACCAGTACCCCCTGGTAGTGATATTGCAATATATCAGCCACTATTTGAAAAACAGGTAGTACCGTTTTTAGCCAACTTCCAGCCAGATTTACTAATTGTGAGTGCTGGTTACGATGCCAATGCAGAAGATCCTTTGGCAAGTATTAATTTACAGCCAGAAGACTATGCTTTATTTACTGATTATTGTTTGGGGCTAACTCGTAAAATTCTGTTTGGCTTAGAAGGTGGTTACGACTTTGATACTCTTTCTCAATCAGTTGTAGCAACGATTGAATGCTGTTTACTTTAAGCCTGTCTTGTTTATCCCAATTTCACGAAATACTGATATATACCGACGATCGCAGTTACCGAGGATAATAACCTAAATTCTTTGCAAAAATTTGGGAACACTGAATACTGACGCGGTTATAGCTGACATACAGTTATGAAAATTTCTCACAAACTGGTTGCAAGCTTTGTTGGTGTTTCCTTATTAAGGATTGTAGTTGGTGCGGTTGCGATCGCCAACGATGGTTGTGCGATACCTGAAACAGTGCGATCGCGCATTTTTGATCCTTTTTTCACCACGACACCTATCGGCAAAGGTACTGGTATGGGCTTATCCATCAGCTACAAAATAGTCATAGAAAAAAATCGTGGCAAGATATGGTGTGATTCCACCTAGTGCGTGTCATTAGTTGAAGCAGATCGCGGTGGGAGCAAGGGAAATTGCAGCGAGAAAGTTGTTTGCCCAATCCCACTTACCCTGAGCGAACGCGAGTGCATCTCGTACAGAAGAAGAAGGGATGCCCCATTCCCCATTCCCTTTTTTATAAACTTCATAGAATCTTCAGAAAGAAAAATTTTCAGCGGGGTTCTGAAAGAGCTAAAGTTTTGTTAAGATGCAATTGCTAGCAGTTTCTCAGCGAAATTCACCTATCGGGGTGTGGAGAAATAAAAAGCACAAGCAGCACAAATTCCAAAAGGTGAAGCAATGACCACCTATATTTTTTTCGATGAAGCCCTACGAATGCTGACCAACGCCTATTTGATCTCAGTAGTACTGTTAATGGCAGCTTCTGGTATAGGTCTGGCGGTAATTGAGACAATAGAAAAGACAGGAGAACGCTAAGTTTACGAATGGCAATGTAGTTCCTGCCAAAAACCTTTGGATACAAGTGTTCGCCGTGAATAAATCCTGGGAACACTAAAAGATGAAAGTCTTATAGCGTTATAGTCCTACCTGTAAATCTACCAAACATACAGGTAACGTTAACGCTATTGGGACTCTAACCAAGGAGCTACTACAATGGGTCTATTCGACGCTGTGTTGGGTACAGATAGCCAAACCCAAGCAGCACTCAATCCAGCGGAAGCTTTTGCTGTCATTATATTGACGGCAACTGCTTCAGACGGTTATCTTTCTGTTGAGCAAGCAAATTCTATCATTTCTGTGCTGTCTCGGATGAAACTTTTTAAAAGTTATCCCAATGAAATGATGAAAAGACTGTTTGACAGAATTTTGGGCATTCTCCAAGGTGATGGCTTTAATGCTTTGTTTAATGCAGCCAAAGATTCTCTATCTCAAGAGTTGCGGGAAACAGCCTTTGCAGTAGCTACCGATTTAGTCCTAGCTGAAGGTATTATACCTGAAGAAGAAAAAAACTTCTTAAATGATTTATATCAAGCTTTAGGGGTTTCGAGTGAGATAGCAATACAAATTGTGGAAGTAATCTTGATTAAAAATCGTGCATAGGGCGATCGAACATAACTTGTTATGCCCATTGTCCTTACTTGATTAAACTGTATAAGTAGCTTATAAATAAAGCGTGGCACGGAGGTTAAGCTTCTTTGCCACTATTTTTTGCTTTTATGATTTTGAACTTTAAATTATCAATTGCTTATGCGTTGTTCTGCCACCCTAACCCAACTGGTTGAAGTTATTTTGGCCCATTCTGTAAACTTATCTGAAACTGCTTTAACACAAGTAACTAGCGGTATCCAAACAGATAGCCGTACCTTGCAGCCGGGTGAAGTATTTGTCGCTTTCCGAGGCGATAAATTTGATGGACATGAATTTGTGCCAACTGCGATCGCAAAGGGGGCAATAGCTGCAATCGTAGATTTTGAATACGAAAATCCGGGATTTCCTGTATTGCAGGTAAAAGACACTCTCAAGGCATATCAACAAATTGGCAGATGGTGGCGCGATCGCTTTAATATTCCTGTAATTGGTGTCACAGGTTCGGTGGGTAAAACTACAACCAAAGAATTGATCGCCGCAGTTGTAGGAACAAAGGGACGAGTTCACAAAACTTATGGAAATTACAACAACGAAATCGGTGTTCCGAAAACTCTGCTAGAACTTGGTGCAGAACATGACTACGCCGTGATTGAAATGGCGATGCGCGGTAGGGGACAAATTGCCGAACTGACGCAAATAGCGCGGCCAACAATTGGAGTGATTACCAATGTGGGAACGGCACATATTGAGTTACTGGGTTCCGAAGAAGCGATCGCTGAGGCAAAATGTGAGTTGTTAGCCGAAATGCCTGCTGATAGTGTGGCAATTCTCAACCACGACAATCCCCTCTTAATGGCCACAGCAGCGAAAGTTTGGCAGGGAGAAGTTTTGACTTACGGCTTTTCTGGTGGAGATATTCAAGGGCAGTTAATTGATAACGACCAGGTGGAAGTCGCAGGAATCCAACTACCTCTACCTTTACCTGGTCGTCATAATGCGACTAATTTCTTGGCGGCTTTAGCGGTGGCAAAGGTTTTAGGGATCGATTGGGCAACCCTCAAATCAGGTGTAATGGTGGATATGCCCACAGGGCGATCGCAGCGATTTACCTTACCCAACGATGTGGTAATCTTAGATGAAACTTATAATGCTGCACCAGAAGCAATGATTGCAGCGTTGCAATTATTGGCAGATACACCCGGAAAGCGGAAGATTGCCGTATTGGGTGCAATGAAAGAATTGGGAGAGCGATCGCAGCAGTTGCACCAACGGGTAGGAGAAACAGTACGAAAGTTGAATTTAGACGGCTTGTTGGTTTTGGTAGATGGAGAAGATGCCGAAGCGATCGCTCTTAGTGCTGAGGGTATTGCATCGGAGTGCTTTGCAACTCATGCCGAGTTGGTGGCTAGGTTGAAGACATTTGTGCAAGCAGGCGATCGTTTATTGTTCAAAGCTGCCCATTCTGTGGGACTAGATCGGGTAGTCAATCAATTACGTGCAGAATTTCCCAAATGATACCACTAGAAACTCAACGTCTCGTACTACGAGACTTTGTAGAATCAGATTGGCCAGGGGTTCATCAATACGCTGCTGATGCTGAAGTTGTGCGTCACTTGACTTTTGGCCCGAATAGCGAAAAAGATACCAAAAACTTTTTGCAAAGAGAGATTTCATTGCAAGGCGAAGAACCCCGTCAGCATTTTGCCTTAGCGGTGACTTTGAAACCCCAAAAGCAATTAATTGGTATCTGTCGCATATCTGTTCAGGATGCTGACAACAAAACAGGCTCTATTGGATACTGTTTTACTAAGGAATTTTGGGGACAAGGATATGCAACTGAAGCTGTAAAAGCACTTGTATCCTTTGGTTTTCAGGAGTTAGGCTTACATCGCATCTTTGCCACTTGTCACCCAGAAAACATTACCTCAGCAAGAGTTATGCAAAAAATCGGAATGCAGCAGGAAGGGTATTTGCGAGAACACCATTGCATTAAGGGAGAATGGCGAGACTCTTGGCTATATGCCATCCTTGAGCATGAATGGAGAGGTCTAAAATATCATCTATAGACTTCAGTTGGAAAGACTAGGACTGTTACTGTAGCGTCTTTGAAAAAGAATTGCTGCCAAATTAGTCACTAAACAGGTGATTGCTAGCCACAGCAAGATATAAGTAGGAGCCATTACCACGCCAATCTGGAACCAAGTATATACATGCAGTATCATTACAGAAGCGAAAAAACTGGCAATTCCAGCAGATTGCCACACTTGATGCGATGGGCGGCGTAACGCCACCAGGCTCATCGTTAAAATTGTGACAAGCAAGTTCGCTGGTACGAGAAATGCACAAATACTTATGCAGTTGCCACGAGAGAACTCAGCTAAGGTGTTAAAGTCGAGCATTAATTTTGTTGGGATAGATGTTGGCTTTTTAAGAATTTAATTTATTTTAAAACAACGAAACTTACATTAACATAACAGTGAGTACTCACATTGCAAACATAACATAAACTAAACTTTTGAGTTGCGTTTTGATACTACCAATAGTTAGTTAATTATAAAGATTTTGGATAAGTAGGGTGGAAAATACCCACCCTAGCCGAATTAACCTGGTAAAATCACCGTATCGATAACGTGTACCACACCATTATCAGCTTCGATATCTGCTGCTAAGACTGTGGCATTTTTAACTTCAAAACCATCGGAAGAATGAATTTTAATGGGTGAACCTTCCACAGAATTAACCGTACCGAGTTGTGCTAAATCAGCCTGTAGCAGCTTTCCTGGAACGACATGATACTTTAAAATACGCGTTAGCTGGGGAATGTTTTGTAACAGAGTTTGGATAGTTCCCGCTGGTAACTTGGCAAAAGCATCGTCATTTGGTGCAAAGACAGTGAACGGCCCAGGACTTTTTAATGTTTCTACTAAACCAGCAGCTTGTACAGCCGCCACCAGTGTTTTAAACGACTCAGACGTAACTGCAATCTCAACAATATTAGCCATATATCTTACCTAAATCTCTGCAAAAGATTTTAAAGGATAATAAACCTATTTTAAGTTTTATTAAACAAAATAAATTTAAAATCAGTTGTTGAATAAACTACACCTAGACGCGTACTCCCGTCATACATCGCCTTATGATATTTCTAGGAAAATTCCGTTATATAAAGAAATGTCCGATTGCACGTATGCCATTCTGGGAACTGGAGCATTAGGTGGATTCTATGGCGCCAGACTGCAAAAAGCTGGGTTGGATGTCCACTTTTTGCTCAAGAGTGATTACGAACAGGTAAAGAAATATGGTTTAGTGGTAGAGTCCAAAAACGGTGACTTTACCCTTCCTGAAGTCCACGCCTACAACGACGTAGAAAAGATGCCACAATGCGACGTGGTAGTGGTGGCACTAAAGACAACGCAAAACCATTTACTACCAAAGATGTTGCCACCTGTAGTTAAAGATAATGGGGTGGTGTTGGTATTACAGAATGGACTTGGTGTAGAAGAGGAAGTTGCTGAAATTGTTGGTAATGTAACGGTTCTCGGTGGATTGTGCTTTTTGTGTTCTAACAAAGTGGGGCCAGGGCACATACACCATCTAGACTATGGGCAAATTAACTTCAGTGAATATACCCATAACTATCAGCCTAGTGGGATAACTGAGAGGATGCAGCAAATTGCTGATGACTTTGAAAGCGCTGGTATCTCAATTGAATTAGCTGAAGATTTATTACTAGCACGTTGGAAAAAGTTGGTGTGGAATATCCCGTACAATGGACTTTCTGTGATTCTTAACGCTAGAACTGATGAATTAATGGCCTATGAGTACACCCGCAAGTTAGTTGAACAGTTGATGTATGAAGTAGCGGCGGGGGCAAAAAGCTATGGGCGGATTATTAGCGATCGCTTCATTCAAACAATGCTCGATTACACTGTCAAAATGACACCTTACCGCCCCAGCATGAAAATTGACTACGACGAACATCGTCCCTTAGAGGTAGAAGCAATTTTCGGCAACCCATTACGAAAAGCCCAAGCAGTAGGTGTGGATTTAGTGCAGATTAGCTGTTTATACCACCAGTTGAAGTTTTTAGATGCCAGGGAAAAGTGATGGAGATTAGGGAGATGAGGGAGACAAGAGAGGCAATTTTTAACTTCTAACTCCTAACTCCTAACTTGTGACTCCCCCAATTTTTAACGCAGGGATTCAAAAATGACTGCTATTGTCATTAAACACAACAGGATAATTCCCAGTGGAAGCAAAAACTGTTGTAAAAGGTACAGCAGTATGGGTATGATTTGTAAGATACCCAAACCAGTTGATAAAACATAAGCGATCGCAATGCCGAATAGCACCAACAAAAAATATTTTAAGGATTTCGAGGCAAAGCGAAATAAAAGCGTATCCTGATTTGCGTCCATAGTTTTAGTCACGAAAGTAGCTGATTTTTGAGCAATGAATATTCTTTTCGATTCCCCTACTCCTCCTTAAAAAATCGGCTGTGGGGAATCAACAGTATTAGTTTTATGATTGGATAATTGCCTTGTTAGTTGAATTGTTCAAAGACTGTTGCTGCTTTTGTGGATTGTTTTGCTTTTCATAATTAACTAATAGTTGCAATGAAATAAACAAGCCCAACAACAGGAGCAAAAAGGAGCCGAAACCAGAGGAATACTTATTTATTTCTCGCTCAACACCACATTTGAGGCAGACATATCTATTGGGATTACGCGTATCTTGGGCAAAAGGGCACTGATTTTGATTGCAATCATGATGACAATTTTTGTCTAACATCATTGAACCTCCTGTAAAGTAAAGACTTACATACTTGGTTGTAAATACGCTCTACAGAATCTAGTTAGTTAATACCCACTGCCTGTTTAGTAGACACCACTTTCATGAGTAATTAATATGGCACTGTAACAGCTGTGATTTACTAAGCTTGCAGTAGTAGCGCTCTCTAAATCTCTCCTCAACCACCTTTTATTATTGGCGCTTAACTTAACTTTGCCTGTATTACTTACAAGAGTAAGACAACCCCAAACGCTTTGCAGTCGGATAAAGTAAATTCCCTACCGAGTAGGAAAAAGTATTTTGTAGTATGCCGAGTAGGAAGAAGTAGTAAAAATATCGTTATAATAAATTACAAATGATACATCAAGTTAGCAAATGGGTGTAGAAGAGGCCTTAGAGTTTGTAGATAACTTGGTTTTTCTCAAGACGGGAGAACACTTAGATAAAACTCAAAGGATTATCTTGCGTCATTTGTGGGAGGATGAAAGGCGGACTTACCAGGATATTGCCAACAGCCTTCGTTATACAGAAGCGCATTTAAAATCAGTTGGCGCAGAACTTTGGCATTTACTATCAAAAGTGCTGGGAGTGAAAGTCTCCAAATCTACCTTCCAAGGGGTGGTTCAGGGATTTAGAACAACTCAACAATCGCTAAAAATCAGCCATATTCCCAATTTAGAGGGCAATGGCACTAAACCCCAAGATTTAGATTCTAACTTTGTAGGGCGCGATCGCCAAATAGCCGAACTCCACACCCTCGTTAGTCGGGGAGCAAAAGTTATCCTCATCCAGGGTGAAGGTGGTGTTGGTAAAACAACCTTAGCACGCAAATATTTTAAAACTCAAAAGTTTAATTTTGTCCTGGAACTGTGGATGGCCACAGAAATCCAAAACCTCACGCCAGTGGAAAGTGTGGTTGAGGAATGGCTACGGCGATACTTTAACGAAGAACCAGGATGTGACTTTGGTATCAGCTTAGAACGACTACGGCGCAAACTGCGAGAGCAAACTTCTAAAATTGGGGTGTTTATTGATAATCTAGAAACTGCTCTCGATAAAAATGGCAAGTTCCTAAAAGATCGTCGCTCTTATGTTGAGCTATTGAGAGTATTAGCAGATATAGATGTACATACAGTTACTTTAGTAACAAGTCGTGAGCGTTTACGAGAGTCTAGTGTAGAGGTTCATCTCTATCCACTCGAAGGTTTAGATAATGAAGCATGGCGACAGTTTTTTAGCCGTCGCCACATCAATTGTGATTCTACTATTCTCAGTGAAATGTGCAGTGCTTATGGAGGTAATGCCAAAGCCATGCAAATTCTCCGAGGAGCAATATTGACAGATTTTTCTGGTGACATACACGCCTATTGGCAAGAAAACTGTACATATTTATTAATAGAAAGAGAGTTAAAAGATTTAGTCGCTAGTCAATTTACCCGTCTCCAAGAAAATGACTTAGAAGCCTATCGCCTCTTGTGTCGCTTAGGATGCTATCGTTATCAAGATATTACTTCAGTACCTATTGAAGGAGTTTTATGTTTACTTTGGGATGTACCAGAACCAAAACGTAGAAGTGTAATTAAAGCTCTGCAAGATTTGTCTCTAATAGAAGCAAAAAAAGGACAATATTGGCTGCACCCGGTAATTCGTGACGAAGCGATTAGTAGATTAAGGTTAGTCAGTGAAGAATGGGAATTAGTCAACCGAAAAGCCGCAGAATTTTGGACGCAAAAGGTTGAAGTAGTTAAAAATATTACAGATGCTTTGACCGCTTTAGAAGCTTACTATCACTATGTAGAAATTAGTGATTTTGAGCAAGCCGGTGATGTAATTTTACAAGGAAGAGGTAACAAGTGGGGTACAGGACTACCTTTGGGTTCTTGCTTTTACCAACTGGGGCTGCTCCAGAAAAATTTTTCTGTAATTAAAAGGATAATAGATGATGTAAAATGCCAAAAAAGACTAATTAAACTTTATATTATCCTTGGCTATACATATCGAATTATCGGTTGCGTTCGAGAAGCTATAGAGTGCTATGAGAAATCAGGCGAAATATTAGAAGAGTTAGATGAAAAGCTAACGAAAATCTCTATTTTGTTCAATACAGGACTTTGCAAGCTGGAATTATGGGAAATAGAGGCTGCCGAAGATTGTTTTAATGCTGTTTGTAGCCTTGCTGAACAAAATAGCAATCTTGATGATTACATGGCATACTCTCAATGCTGTTTGGCTTTGATAAAATCATCCTCTGGTAGTAAAGAAGATGCTTTTCATCTTGCTGAACAAGCATTTTCGGCTATGTCATCATCAACTAGAGTAACTTTATGGGGAATCGGGCATAGTTTAGTAAGTCTCTGCTTAACTTATAAGAATTTAGGTAATCTAAAAAAATCCTGTGAGTTGTGCCAACGAGCTATATTTCATGCTGAAGAAAACAATTTTACCCAAATCAAAGCTAAAGCTATAAGTTCTCTAGCTGAACTTTTTCGAGAACAAGGAGAATTTACTAGAGCAATTTTTCATCATTCAGAAGCAATAGAAATTCTTGATAAAATCGGTGCAAAATCGGATTTAGCGGAGGCTTATTATCAGTTGGCATTGACTCATAAAAAAATGGGTGAAATTGCTAAAAGTAGGGAAAGTTTTGTCCAAGCGATCGCACTTTTTAACGAAATGCAAGCACCCAGGCAAGTTGAAAAAGTACAAACAGCAATGGAGTATTTTGAAAAATAAGCAATACAAGCAATACTATTTGATTTTAACTGACGATTTTCCGGCTAATGGCCTCTCCAATCTCCATCAATGTCTCTTCCTCTTCGGCAGTAAATTCGTAAGGAATTGGCTTGGCAATGCCCAAAGTACCATGCAATTGGCCATTCAGCATCAGCGGCACTGCGATGGAACCTTCTACCTTAGTTTCTTTTGCTGAGGGTCTAGCCACCCCCGATTCGTCGGTTTGCAGGTTGCAAATCTGTACGGGTCGCTTGCGTTCGGCGGCGACACCAGCCATTCCTTTACCAATGGAAATTATCGTTATTTTAGGCAAAAGCAATTCTGGAATGCCCTGGTAAGCCTTTACGTGCAATAACTGGCTGTCTCGATCTAGGTCTAAGGTATGGATGCTACCTGTAGAGCAGTCGAAAGCGTTCAGGATTTCGATCAGCAGTCGGTTCCAGTCGATAGCAGACCCTTCTTCAGCCAGGGTATCAAAAATGGGTTTGGTATCTGAAGTCATAGTCGTAGGAAATAAAGTTTGATCGTAAACGCGGAAAATAATTAGGAAAATTAATTTAGCAAAACCAATTTCCCTTTTCACATTCCGTGAAAAATCAGGGGAATTTATGGGGCGATCGCACCTAGAGAGGTCTGTTGTCTCCATAATTAATATAGAGACGTGTAACTAGAGGTTTTATGTCCCTAACACTTGAAGACTTGGAACAAATGCAGCAACAGCATCCTGACTTTCGTATGGAACTAGTCAAGGGTAATATTATTGTTATGAGTCCATCAGGATACGAATCAGATGAAGTCGCAGCTGAAATGGTAGCCCAGTTACGTAACTGGGTTAGACCGCGCAAACTTGGACGAACAGCAGCTTCTAGTGCCGGTTTCAGGTTGCCCAATTCCGATTTGCGCGCACCAGATGCCTCATTTGTTTTAGCCGAACGTTTGCGTCGTAGTCCGAAATCTTTTGCTCAATTGGCTCCCGATTTGACTGTAGAGGTGAAGTCCCCTAGCGATAATTTAGAGGATCTGAGAGCCAAAATTCAAGAATTTCTGAGTTTAGGAACTAAGGTAGGAATTTTGCTCAATCCAGATGAGCGGATTGTTGAAGTTTACAACTTTGGACAAGAGGCAATAATACTTCGTGATGGCGATATTTTAACAGTTCCCGAACTGCTCCCAGGATGGGAAGTACCAATTGCAGATTTGTGGCCTCTAGAGTTTGACTAGGATAGTGGTAAAAGATCCTACAGACGTAGATGGATGAAATCAGAAGTTGATGCGATCGCTTTCAGTGCAGATGGCAAAACTTTGATTAGTGGTAAGGATAAAATTATCAAAAAATTATCAATATTTGGCAACTACCATAGTGATTTAGTCCCCGATCAACTGAGGGACGGTAGAATATACCTAATTTTCGTAGCTGCAAAAGCCAAACTATGACGATGCATTCCACACTCCAACGTGCATTTACTAACCGCCGCGTTCTCAAAGTGATTAGCGGCTTGAATAACTTCGATGCAGCTAGCGTCGCTGCTACAGTCAAAGCTGCTGAATTAGGTGGTGCTACTTTTGTTGATATTGCTGCCGATCCAGCTTTAGTCCAGCTAGCTAAAAGTTTGACAAATTTACCTATTTGCGTATCAGCAGTAGAGCCAGAGAAATTTGTGCAAGCTGTCACAGCTGGTGCTGATTTAATTGAAATCGGTAATTTCGATTCCTTCTATGCTCAAGGACGCCGTTTTGAAGCTCTAGAAGTGCTAGCGCTGACTAAGCAAACCCGCGCTCTCCTTCCAGAAATTACTCTATCTGTCACCGTTCCCCACATCCTGGAACTAGATCGACAGGTACAGCTAGCAGAAGAACTAGTGAAAGCTGGAGCGGACATTATCCAAACCGAAGGCGGTACTAGCAGTAACCCAGTTCACCCCGGAACTTTAGGATTAATTGAAAAAGCTGCTCCCACCTTGGCAGCAGCTTTTGAGATTTCCCGTGTAGTTTCAGTGCCAGTATTGTGTGCTTCCGGCATTTCTAACGTTACCGCACCATTAGCGATCGCGGCTGGTGCTGCTGGTGTTGGTGTTGGTTCCGCCATCAACCAACTCAATAGCGAAGTGGCAATGATTGCCGCTGTGCGTGGTTTAGTTGAAGCCTTAGCAACTGCAAATGTAGTAATGAGTTAAGAGTGATGAGTTAGGAGTGATGAGTGATGAGTTATAAGTTGAAGAAACTTATTTATTCAAAACTTTTAACTTCTAACTCCTAACTTCTAATTCCTAACTCATAACTTCTTTCAACGCATAAATCACCTGATCTTGCTGTTGTTGTGTCAGTTCTGGGAACATAGGCAAGGATATAACCTCATGGCAAGCTTGCTCTGCTATTGGTAAGTCCCCAATTTCATAGCCCAGACTTTGATAAACTGGCTGCAAATGTAAAGGGTGGGGGTAGTAAATCATTGAACTCACACCCTGTTCTTGCAATTGACTACGCACCCAATCTCGGTATTTGGCGCTAGAACCATTGCGCCCTTCACCGGATATGCGAATAGTGTATTGATTCCATACCCCAATACCCCCAGGTAATTCTTGGGGCGGAACAATCCCCGGAACTTGACTAAGGGACTGATAGTAATAGTTGGCAATATCTCGGCGGCGATCGTTCCAAATATCTAAATAACGTAGCTTAATCTGCAAAATGGCTGCTTGGAGAGCATCCAAGCGGCTATTTACACCGATTTCCTCGTGTAAATATCGAATTTTACTACCATGATCTCTTAATATTCGCAGTTTAGTAGCGATCGCAGGGTCATTAGTGGTTATTGCTCCGCCATCGCCGCAACCACCAAGATTTTTGGTAGGGTAGAAACTAAAGCAACCAATATGTCCAATACTTCCGACTTTTTCACCCGCCCAAATCGCGCCTGTAGACTGAGCGCAATCTTCAATTATTGACAAATTGTGAGACTGAGCGATCGCCATCAATGATGTCATATCCACGGGTTGTCCAAAGAGGTGAACCGGGATAATCGCTTTAGTTCTGGGTGTAATCGCCGCTACGACTTGCTCTACATCGAGATTAAACGTAGTCGCGTCAATATCAACGAAAACAGGCTTTGCACCGACGGCGCTAATTACTTCAGATGTCGCAATAAAGGTAAAAGGCGTTGTAATCACTTCATCGCCTGCACCAATGTCCAAAACTCGTAACGCTAAGTAGAGCGCATCAGTACCAGAATTACAAGCCACACATTCAGTAACGGTATTATAAGCGGCAAATTGTTGTTCAAAGCCTTCGACTAAAGGGCCGCCAATATAGCGGCCAGAAGCTAAAACCTCTAAGACGGCTGCACTTACTTCTGCTTCGATGGTGGTGTATTGCTGCTTGATATCAAAGACAGGGATGGGATTTACACTTTGGATCATGAGTTCTCATTTTATCGGGAGATACAAAGGATGCACTTCGACAGTCAATTTTTGCTGATTGAATTATTAATCAAAGAGGAGCTACTAAAAGACTATCGCCCAAGATACGCATCTATTAGGGTTTTTACTTAAATTGTGGTGCGGCAAATCACCGCACATTTAATTTACAGATAGTAGGCATACTAGGTGTTTGCCATGTTAAGGTCGTACCATTTGGAATTTTGAATTGATGAAAGTGATATATATCAACCAAGATCCAACACATCGGATCAAAGTTCCTTTTGTGTAGACTGCTTGGAGAAGAAAACATTAGGAAATAGAGAACCCATGCAGGATCTAATCAAGCTGGATTTCGTGGATTTAGCTATAGCTGTGGGATTGATGGCGATCGCCATTGGTTTATCTGCCTGGGAAAAATTAGGATTAGAGTTGAACCTAGCCCTTGCTACTGGGAGAACCATCTTACAACTTCTTGTATTGGGATACATTTTAGATTTCATCTTGGCTTTAGACAATGCTTGGGCAGTTTTGGCGCTATTAGCAATAATGCTGACAATTACGGCGATTGTCGCACGAAATCGCATCAGCCAAAAAATTCCTCATCTGTTGCCTTTGGTGTGGGGTGCAATTTTAATTAGTACCGCCGTGACAGTGTTTTACATCAACTTATTGATCGTTCAACCAGAGAGATGGTACGAACCACAGTATATAATTCCCCTAGCAGGGATAGTCTTAGGTAATGCTACTAATGCAGCTGCGATCGCAGGCGATCGCCTTGTCAGCACCATTAATTCCAGCCATCTCGAAATAGAAACCCATTTAAGCTTAGGTGCAACTCCAGAGCAAGCAGTTAGCCAGTATCGCAAAGACGCCATCAAAGCCGGATTGATTCCTACTCTCAATCAAATGATACTCATAGGTATGGTCGCAATACCAGGAATTACCACCGGACAGTTATTAGCTGGTGTCAAACCTCTAGATGCTGTCTCCTACGAAATTTTGATTATGTTTATGGTTGCTTTTGCTAACTTGTTGACAACAGTTTTAGTTACGAAGGGGTTGTGTCGTCAATTTTTTAATTCCGCCGCGCAGTTGGTGAGATGAAGAGTACTGACTAGGGTGAAGGGATTAATCTACTCCAAAATAAGTATTTCATTTCCTTGTAGGGGCGCATAGCTAGCTGTGCTACCCTACAAAGTCTCTACACATTGAAGTATAAAGATATTTTGGAAACGCATCTATCCTATGGAGTATTTTATACAAACCATAAATAAATCTTTATATGGTTATTTAAGAATCATGTGATTTGAGTATTCAAACCTGACGCTGTAAAGCTGAGAACTCAACCTATTGCCGTCTATCGGAGGTAACACAACCAAAAGGGGAATGTCATCATTATGAGATGTACCTTTGAGTAGGGATGTCAAGTAGGTGAAATATTTATTAATATTATTAATAGATAGTAAATGTAAATTCAACGTCAGGAATCCGAAAAAATTCCTAATGGCAGGTATTGAGCATCAATCACCAGATTGTTCACCAACGGAACAGAAGATTATGAAAGACCAAAAACCATCAGACTCTAAGCAATTCGTCGGAAATCTCAAGAATGGGATTTGGCTGTTTGGGCTGTCATCCTGGGTATTTGGCATTACCGATCGCAGTATTGCTTCATTTGCAGATGGCTATCTATCTGCTTTGGATTTGACGCAACTATTCACAGCAGCTACATTCTTTGTGGCGTGGCTATTTTTGAAACCGACATCCAGAGTGTAAGTTAATCAACTGATTAGTATCCAGTCACTCTTGACGTTACTCCGATCGAGATTTAGAAAGTTATCTATTTGATGCCATAAGGGGTGTGCGATAGAATGCATAAATTATTTTGCAGCGATCGCAATCAAGGTAATTCGTAAAATCTCCGAGTTACCCTGATTTCGAGTTCTTACGGGAGAGAATCAGTATATATACCAAGTTCGCGCAACCACTGGGTCAGAATTTGGGCAAGTTCTGTCGGCGTTAGTAATTTGATTTTGGTGTATCTAAAAAAAATTTTCTAATTTTCCGGAATTGATTATGCTCACGTGGTAGTCTTTATCATCAGATTAGCGATTTATACTGAAACTCTATAACGAACCTTCGGGGAATATAACCCCATTACGGATTAAAAGCCCGGTCTTCATGGCCGGGCTTTTGCCAATAAATTAAAAAAATTGGGGTAATTCTGGGATTTTCCAGAGTTACCCCAATTTCAAAAGTTACGAGCTAAAAATTGTTTTTCACTCATCACTTCTGATTCAATTAGGCAAACGCTGCGGTTGTCACATCGTTATTCGATAGAATTTCTTGCAACTCTTCAGCATCTACTGTTTCTTTATCAACCAGCATTTGCGCTATCTCATCTAGAATGTGGCGGTTACGCACCAACACTTCTTTAGCGCGTGTGTAGGCTACATCTACAAGTTTGCGGACTTCTTCATCAATGGCGGCGGCGGTTTCTTCAGAAAAATCACGCTCTGACATGATATCGCGTCCCAGGAACATGTTACCTTGTTGACGACCAAGGGCAACAGGGCCTAAGCGATCGCTCATCCCAAATCGGGTAATCATCTGACGCGCAACACGGGCTACTTGTTGTAAGTCATTAGAAGCACCAGTGGTAACTTCTTCTTCACCAAAGATTAATTCTTCAGCAATCCGACCACCTAAAGCTACGGCCATCTGATTTTCTAGATAAGCGCGGCTGTACAAACCTGTGTCCATCCGATCTTCGCTGGGGGTAAACCAAGTTAAACCACCTGCGCGACCGCGAGGAATGATGCTAATCTTTTGTACTGGGTCATAGTCTGGCATTAAAGCACCAACTAAAGCGTGACCAGCTTCGTGATAAGCAACCAAGGTTTTGCGCTTTTCGCTCATTACTCGGTCTTTCTTCTCTGGCCCAGCTAATACGCGATCGATCGCGTCGTTGATTTCATCCATCGAAATTTCAGTCAAATTCCGGCGTGCTGCCAGAATTGCGGCTTCATTCAACAGGTTGGATAAATCTGCGCCAGTAAATCCAGGGGTACGACGGGCAATTTTATCCAAGTCCACATCTTTCGCCAAGGTCTTACCACGGGCGTGTACCTTGAGGATTTCGCTGCGTCCGGCGTAGTCGGGACGGTCTACCACAACTTGACGGTCAAAGCGACCAGGACGCAACAAGGCTGCATCTAGGACATCGGGACGGTTGGTAGCAGCAATAATGATGATGCCAGTGTTGCCTTCAAAGCCATCCATTTCTGTGAGCAACTGGTTGAGGGTTTGTTCCCGCTCATCGTTACCACCACCTAAACCTGCACCCCGTTGACGACCTACAGCGTCAATTTCATCGATGAAGACGATACAAGGAGCATTGGTTTTAGCTTGTTCAAACAAATCGCGGACGCGGGATGCACCCACACCGACGAACATTTCCACAAATTCCGAACCAGAGATTGAGAAGAAGGGTACACCTGCTTCACCAGCTACAGCACGAGCTAGGAGGGTTTTACCTGTACCAGGAGGCCCAACTAACAACACACCTTTAGGAATTTTTGCACCAACAGCGGTAAAGCGATCGGCGTTTTTCAGAAAGTCTACGACTTCGTTTAATTCCAACTTGGCTTGGTCAATACCAGCGACATCGCCAAATGTCACCTGAGTTTGTGGTTCCATTTGCACTCTGGCTTTAGATTTGCCAAAGTTCATCGCTTGGCTACCTGGGCCACTTTGAGCGCGACGTAGTAAGAAGAATAAGCCAACCAAAAGCAATACAGGGAAAAATAAGCTGCTCAATGCCTTAAACCAAAATCCTTCGTCGGTTTGGGGCAAAACAGAAATATCAACGCCTTTAGAAGTCAGAGTATTAATCAAGTCTGGATCGTTGACTAAGGTAACAACCCGTTTAGCTGGGTCATATTTGGGTGTAACCAGTGCTGTGGAGCGGTCTGCACTCAAACTGACTTTTTCTACTCTGCCTTGCTGAACTTCTTGAATAAAGCGACTGTATCGCCATGTCTCTCTGCTTTGGGGTTGTTTGTCAAAAAATGCTGTTCCCAGCGCAATTACGACAATAAACAGCAGCGCGTACAGCCCTGCATTTCTCCATCTTTTATTCACTAAGGTCTATCCTCCGGTATTTTTCGCGCAATCGCCTAGCTTCTCTGCTCGGAAAGGTGATTATTAAGAATTATGTTAACTTATCTTAAGATATAACAAATTTGGCGTGGCTGTCATGCTAAAAAAAGCTCCCTTATTAGCTGAAAACTTTGATGGTAGGGATTACATTGTAGCGACCCTGAAGGCAGATGAACTGTATGAATGGGAATAATTTCTACCATACTATTAGTGTAGGCGATCGCTTCAAATCTCTGGACTAACTCGGCACTCCAAGTTTCTTCTCGCACTGACTGCTGGTGGTTTTGCAACCAGTTTACTAGTTGCGATCGCACAATTCCCGGTAAAATTCCGGCCTTTATTGGTGGCGTGTACCAACTGCGATCGCACCATCCCCAAAGATTGCCTGTACTGGTTTCTAGCCAATTTCCCTGAGCATCGACTAATATTGCTTCTTGAGCATCTGAGCTAGTTTTTGCCAACCAAGCACTCAAATAGTTTCCA
Organism: Nostoc sp.; assembly: GCF_036917355.1. Taxonomy (GTDB): domain Bacteria; phylum Cyanobacteriota; class Cyanobacteriia; order Cyanobacteriales; family Nostocaceae; genus Nostoc. The sequence goes on along the minus strand of NZ_JBALDP010000009.1, from coordinate 7,815 downwards.
GTTTTATGAGAGGGGAGAGAGCGAGAAAATTCAGGACTCGCAACTGCACACGAAATACCAATTTTTTGTTTTTCTGTCAAATTTTGTGGTAATAATCTACCAGTTATCCATTCTCGTCCATCGGGAAAGAGGGTAATTCTGAGAACGGGGAAGTGTGGGAGAAGAATTTGAGCGCCTTGACGCAGACGCTTCCAATCGGGTTGCTGCCAGCCAAAAGTTTGTAGTGAGAAGAGTAAGCGATCGCAGTGTGCTTGCCAATTAGTTAAATTACTGTCTAGGGAATTCTCATAAACCCGCAATGTTGTAAAAACAGTTGCCCCATAAAGTAAACCCGGATCGTTAATGTTTAATTCTAGGGTTTGAGAGTGAATTAATTTGCCGTTATACCAAAAAATACTATTTGTCACAACCAAATTGCTTGTAGCTACAACTCCATTGAAAAGTGATGACTTGTAATATTCATACGCTGCATGAGATAAAACCTGTGAGCTGCAAATCGCTGAACCCCAGAATCTAGACTCAGGTGCTTACACTCATGATTTCTGGCATATTCAATTAGCCACTGAAATAATTGTTGACCATAGCTGTGTGACCGTTTTAACTCATCAACAACTAAATCATCAATGTATAAAAACTTTCCCAATGCTAAACAATTAGAAATACGAAATCCAGCCACTGCTACAGCTTGCTTTTCTACCTCCAAGAATGCAAGTTGATACCCTTCTTTCATTTGATATCGAACTTGTTCGACAAAATTATCCTGCTCAAGGTGCGGGCGCAAATGAGAAATAACAGGAAAACACCCTAATATTTGAAAGTCAGATTCTGCCAATTGTATTGACATCAGTATTACCTTACTCAATCATGTATGAGAAACTTGAAACTAATTGAGTGAATATAATCCTCGATTACACTTGCAATAATTTAATCTTTAGGGGGAAATATAATTTTATTAGTCCCTTCAGTAGTTGTAACTATTTTTCCTCCCAAAGCTTCGATTTCTCTAATTGCGCGTTTCTGAGTTCTCTCATCAGCATGATTATTTAAAACCATTGACCATGTAGAAATTTGAGCATATTTACTATTAGGATTTCGACTCAGAAATTCCGCAGTTCTTTGGGAAGTATTAGCTATAAGCTGACTCTCTGGATCTGAAAATTTACTAGCCCAGTTTGCCGCCATTGCAAAAGATTGTTGGGCAGCTTGAGCGTTGCCTAAAAATAATAACTCATCAACTCCCTTAAAACGCCATATATAATAGGACTTTTCGGGAACTGAGGGAGATAGTGATTTTAAGCCTTTCTCTGATATTGCGATCGCACGTTCTGGCATACCAGCATATAATGAAGTACTGATCGAAAGACTGCGATATGCTGCTAAAAATCGCGGATCGCGTTCTAGAATAACTTCAAAATATTCTGGACTTAAACTGTAGCCTATTTTATCCCGAATTTCATCATCTCCAAAGTATTGGAGAAAATTAAGATATACTAAATCTGCAATAAAGTTATCATAACCAAAACTAGGCGTTTTTTCGAGAAAATTCAGACGAATATTTTCAGCTTTTAGTTCTTTTTTTAAAGTTTCTAAAGAGGTAGATTGTTTTCTATTTATTAGTTTTTGCAATTGGGGGAGTTGAATCAAGCCAACTCCTAAAATACACATAATAATTACAAAAGGTGTAGCAAAAGCTTGACGAGATAACAACATATTTTCCTTGGCTTTATTAGCATAGTCATATCATTGTATACATAGTGGTATAAGAAAAGTCAGCCCTATTTGTGAGTCTATGCTTTACTAGGTAAGATAAAAAAGTTGACTCTAATAAACGACTTAATTATTTAGTGCTTGTTTATACTTGTTATACTAAAGCATACTTAGTATTTTTTATTAATGTCTAATTTATAGCGACTGGAACGAAACACCCAAAAGCTAATTAAATAATTCTTTCAGAATCACGCCACTTAGGACAACGGGGAAAAAGCTATCACAGTGCTGGATTCACTGGAATGCAGTACCTCAAAAATCTAAAATGGTATTATTCTTTTTCTAAGATAAATTTGGCTCTTGGAAATCATAACTTTTTTTTAGTAAAAATTTCTTAAAATATTAAGTTGTTTTGACTTTAGTTACTTTTTTGTAGTAAAAGCCTTCCAAAATTTGACATAACATAAAATTGAATTTGGTTTATATTTAAATCTGTCTGTAACCTATAAAATTTTATGGTGAATAATACTCTTAACGAAAACACAAACATTCATGGTCAAGCCATCGAAAACATGGAAAACAATAGTCAATTTAGCAAACCAAGTAGTGAATTTAAAAGAAAAGTTAAGAAGCTGAATAGTCAGGGAGAAGGATTCAATATTGATGAGATTATTGATGCTATTCAAACAGCAATAGTGGAAGTTGTAGAGCTAGAAATTACTACTTGGGTTCCAGACTCATCTACTCAGTTAGAACAACCACAAGGGCAGCAAATTGCTCAAACAGGTAATCGAATGCACACCATAATAAATCTAATTGATGGTGATATAACTAATGAAGTTGGTAGTCAATTTATTGGTAGTGGGCCATATATAGAACTTCGCGAATTTCATCTAACTCAAATCAAAGAAAGTCGGGAGATTATGCAAAAAAATATAGAAAGTTTGCAGAAGTTGTATGGATTTTTTATAGAAATTATGAAATCTCGTAAAACTTCGCAACAATCGCTATCCCGTCCCCAATAGTTAATATTTATTAATTGATATTAACCCAAAAATACCTACAGGATATGAGCTTCTTCAAACCTGTAGGTTAATTTGCTTTAGAGAAATCAAGGAAATTATGACTATGCCTAATAAAATTCAAGAACAAGCCAAAGATTTGCTAGAAAAAGTAGTCTCATCTGTACATGGGTTAGTTGATGATATTACAGCTTTAGAAGTCAATACAATGGTTGTGGATCAAATTACTGGCGCAAAGTTTAATGCTTGGCAAGCGTATGAAGAGATTTATTCAATAAATGACAAAGACTACTTTGATGTCAAAGGAATTCCAAATCCAGACGATTTACCAGAACCAGAAAAAACTCAAGCTCAAGAGCTGCGTAAGCGTTATACAAGTCTATTTTCACAACTTGAAAGAGAATATTTTTACATTCTTCTTGAACAAAGTAATGAGACTAGCGAGCCAGACTCCAGAATAATCCAATATCAGGAGCGTCTTAAATATCAGGTGGAACATAAAGCGAATATTCTTCCAACCGACGAGATATACATAAAGTTAGCTCAACCAATATTACCGGCTCCAACTCCTGTTGCAGATCGAGAAGAAAATAATCTAAAAAGTTTGCAGCACAGGTGGAAAGAGATTGAAGAACTTTTGAATAATGACAAATTTATTCGTACACTGCGGAAAATGTCTGAGCTTAAAGCTGCACTTAATAGTGGTAATATTACCAGCGTAGATATCGATCTTATTTATGCTCAAACTGTTATGCAGTTAGATGGAGATATTATTAGTCGTTATCATAAAAAGCTATTTCAATTACCTGAAGGGGATAGAGATTTAATCCTCAAAATACATAATGAAGGGGTAGTTGCTGGAGAGAAACAGTGGCGTGGAACACTAAATTTTCTGATTGGTATTATACAAAATATCGCAAAATTATCCCGACAATGAAAGCTGATAAAACACATACAGATCGTGAAGCTGATGTTCAACTATCTTTCTTTGTGCAAATACCTCAAGGCACTCCTATTGAGCTTCAAATTAAGGTTGAGTCAGGACAGTATACTTTTTATCTAAATAAAACCGTTTTAAAACAAATTGAGGAAGCGCGAGAAATAGGCTGCTCTTTATACATTCCGCCAAAATTACTAGCTTATATATGGTACTACAACTGTTTTAGCGATCGGATTTGCTTTAATAAGAACACTACGCCATACAATAAATTAGTAATTACTAAAAAAAACTTTCCAATATTTGACAATACTTTTATAGTAAGTTTTATCAAATTATTCTGGAGTAAATCATTACAAAAAAAGTCAACGTTACAGTATGGAATTACTTTTAATTCTTATTATAGAGAAGATACATCAGATTTATATCTATGGAAAGAACAAGATATTGTTTTACAAAGTAATGTTTTATTTTATGGTGACATAATTCACAAAATCAAGAGTGATTTTATCAAAAATCCTGAGTGCTTAAATATTGTTTATTTGCATTATTGGCTTATTGAACAAATACTAAGCTGTCTTCGGACTAAATTAAATTTATTCTCTTGGGAACTAGCTTCGTTATTCCCTGCTACTTTTTTTGTATGGAGATTAAACTTAGCATTTTCATTATCAATACTTGCTGGGTTAATAACACCTTTTGTATTTGCTACTATTCGCTATTGGCTGGTTAATCAGCTTCCAAGATGGACTTATATTAGTTCTCAATATCGAAATTGGCTTGCATGGGGACTAACTTGTGTCACTTCTAGTATTTTTATTTTTACTCCCACAGATTTATTATTTTTGCTATTATTGTCAATAATTGGACCATTATTACAATGGTTTTTTAGTTTTATAGTAGGGCAAATTGGGAAAGGCTTTATGCGTTGGTTATTAGCTTGAAAATCGGGTATGAGGCATTGGAAAAAATGTTTTTTAGTGAAAGACTATTTTCAGAAAAAGATTAGTTTAGCTTAAGTATTCAAACAATGTTACCCAAATTAAATCAGACTTTCTAATTGTGTTTTAGCAACTGCCAACACTGCTCGGCGATCGCCCAATCTTCTTGAGTATGAATAACTAATACCCGCACTGCTGAATCGGGTGTAGCAATATCTTCATCCACAGGCTGCTGTTGATTTTTCTCAAGGTCTATTTTCAGTCCGATAAATCCCAAGGCTTCACAGGCGGCTTGGCGAATTTGTGGAGAGTGTTCGCCCACACCTGCTGTGAATACTAGAGCATCTAATCCGCCCAAACTAGTAAGCATTGCGCCGATCGCAGAACGCAAGCGATGCACGTAGATATCCCATGCCAGTTGAGCGCGGGAATTATCTTGAGACATCGCTTCTCTCACTTCACGCATATCGCTAGATACACCCGAAATTCCCTTTAACCCAGAAGCTTTATTTAATAACTCATCCAACTTTTCTACAGAGTAATTGCAGTGCCGCAACAGGTAAATCAGAATCCCCGGATCGACTGAACCAGAACGACTACCCATCATTAATCCGTCTAGGGGCGTGAATCCCATAGTAGTATCAATACTGCGGCCGTTTTTAATCGCCGCTAAAGAGCAACCATTGCCCAAATGGCAGATAATTAACCGCTCAGATGCGACATCTCGACCGAGAATTTGGACAGCACGTTGAGAACAGTATTGGTGACTAATACCATGAAACCCGTAGCGACGAATACCTTGCTCTACCCACTGATATGGGCCGGGATAGATTGCTGCTGCATCAGGTAAAGTACTATGAAATCCGGTATCAAAGGCTGCTACTTGGGTGACATCTCCTAAGATTTGTTCAATTGCTTCTATGCCTTCCAAACCTACTGGATTATGTGCTGGAGCAAGGTTAGACAGATTTGCGATCGCCTTTTTGACATCCTCGGTAGTTACCACGCTATCTCGATAATCTTCTCCACCATGTACTATCCGATGCCCCACCACATCGATTTCTGACAAGCGATCGATTACTTTGGTTGCACCATGACTAAGTGTATTGAGCATATAGGTAAGGTGCGCCTGTGGAGAATCACCAGAGATTGATTTTTGCAGCGTTCCACCCGTAGCAGTTTTCACCTCAATTTCTGCCACACTCCGATCTTGAGTCCAATTGATTTTCCCTTCCCAAAGAGGTTGGGGTGCTTGACTGGGAAGAGTTTCATCTGCAATTTCATACAGGCAACTCTTTTGGCTGCTCGATCCGGCATTTAGCACCAATATTTTCATAGTGACAACGACAACATAAAAACACGATTTCCTTTGATCGTGCCACTAATTCTAGCTTCATGCTTAGTACAGTTTTGCGTAAAAGCGTAGCGTTTTTAATGCAGGGGAACGCATTAACAAAACAAGGAGAAGTGGTTTGCTCAGTTATCATTTCGTAGGTTGATTGGGCGGATGTCGCGGATCTTGAGGGTTCTTTTGCCTGCGTTATCGTCGTCATCAATTGTTATCAGGTATTTCACGACCGTATGGTTTGCATTTCCACCAGTCACGGTGACAACAAATGCTGAGTAACTGTTAGTGTTTGTGCCACAACCACTTCGGTCATGGAAGGTTTGATTCCATTCACCAATATGGACACCCTCGCCTCGTGGCTCATCACCACTTTGTTTAATTTCATTCAGGAGAGCTACTTTCAGTTGAAATAGCTTTGATTTTTTATCAGCAAGCATAAGTTTAAGAAACTTATCGCGATTAAACTGGTCAAGGTTGCTGCCGTTGCTGCATTTATCTTCGTAGTTGGCCTCAGCTGAATTCGGACTGGTCATCACTAGTGCTGGGATCTTGGGAGACTGAGCAGCGTGCCCAGAAGTTGTCGCTAGTGCGAGAATACATAAAGTAAAAAAACCAAAGCGCATTTAATTTTCCAAGCGTGAATTAGTGTGTCCAATCAAGATTAACTGCAACAAACACTAAAGCACAGGGTTTGCTCGGTAGGCGTATGCAGCAAAGGGGTGAAATGAGCAGTGATACCGAAAGTTACGAGTATGCAAGAAAGAAAACCCCCAACTGAAATCGTTATACTAACTGTGGGAGGCTGTTTATCTATCCAGCCAGATTCCATAGTTGTGTTTTTTATAGCTTGTTGCACTATGTCCTTCTTCAAAACCCCGCTGATTGGTTTAAAAGCTGACTCATTTCGTCATCCATTAGACCTGGAAGCTACCAGAGCGCTCAAGCAGATACCAGGCATAGATATGTTGGTGCGAAATTGGCTCGGGCCAATGGCAGAGCAGGTTTTCTATGTAGAAAATATTGCCTCTAGCATTCTGGTGGGTGAAAAGCAACTACCCGATTTATACAAGCTGTTGTTAGATGCCTGTAAAATCCTGGATATTGATCCTCCCCAGTTGTACGTCCGGCAACATCCGGCTCCCAACGCCTATACTTTTGCTGTGCGGGGTAAGCAGCCTTTTGTTGTGCTACACACTTCGCTGATTGATATTCTCACACCAGAGGAAATACAGGCAGTAATCGCCCACGAGTTGGGGCATCTCAAGTGTGACCATAGCGTTTACTTGACACCTGTAAATTTATTAATATTAGCTGCGGCAATTGTGCCCAATGTCGGTACTATAGTTGCCCAAGCCATACAGGCGCAACTTTTGGAATGGGTACGTTGTGCTGAGTTTACCTGCGATCGCGCCGCATTACTAGCAACCCAAGACCCGAAAGTGGTCATGTCCGTGTTGATGAAGTTGGCTGGTGGTTCTCCCACCTTAGCGCCTCAACTGAATCTCGATGCCTTTGTTGCCCAAGCTCGCGCTTACGATGATATTAGCAAGACAGAACTGGGTGAAATGGTCAAAGCTGCTCGTACAGCCCAATTAACCCATCCAGTGCCAGTACTGCGGGCGCGAGAAATTGACCGTTGGGCAAGCAGCACCGAATATCAAACTCTGTTGCACAGTCACGGACTGAAGTCTACTAATAATGAAGTTGCACCCAAAGGTGGATGGCGCAATTGGTAGAGCTACTATTTACAACTGTTTTTTCGCTATATAGAACCCATTTGACATCTTTTACTGTGTTGAAGTAAAGTGAGCGCAAAAGTTGTATAAAGTAGTAATGCCATACTCTAGCAGCCTCACAGAC
>NZ_JBALDP010000008.1:0-47027 GCF_036917355.1 Nostoc sp. | reverse complement strand
CGGTTTCCGAACTATTCCTCAAGCACAACGCGCACTCTCCAACCAACTCGATAGAGTTTTTTCTTTCTTTGTATGAAACCACCCTGCTCCCCGCAGGCGGGGAGGGGAGACGAAGCGTAGCTTTGGCGGGGTGGGGTTCTTGGGGTTTAGTAAGTAATCAAGCGGACATGATATAATGTATAATGTATAATGTATAATGTAATGTATACATTATATATAATTTAAATTGTGTCGAGTAAAATTCGTAAGCAGATTTATATTGAACCGCATCAAGAACATCTGCTAAAAGCGATCGCCCAACAAGCGGGTGTAAGTGAAGCAGAGATTATTCGCCAAGCTATTGACCTTCATCTTGGTGAAATAATTGCACCCCAAACCAATCTTGCAATGTGGGAAGCCGAAAGAGAATTTATCGATCAAATCAAAACTCGACCTGCTCAACTTGGAGGTCGGGACTGGCAGCGTGAAGACCTCTATGAACGGTAGGATTCTACTTGATACCAACATTCTCGTTTACATCTACGATCCACTAGATACCGCAAAACAGGAACGCGCGATCGCACTTACTGACCAATTGATTCGTTCTCGTAAGGCGGTAATTAGTACCCAAGTGTTGGGAGAGTTTTTTATGGCCACAACCCGGACTCGGCGATTGTTGTTAACTCCGGCTGAAGCCCTGGTGCGAATGCGTAACTATTTAGCTGCTTGCCATGTCGTTGATATTACACGGCTCATTTCGTTAGAAGCAATTCGCGGTGTAGAAACTCATCACTTCGGGTTTTGGGACGCGCAAATTTGGGCAACGGCGCGACTTAACCAAATTGAAGAAGTTTACACTGAGGACTTCACATCAGGTGCGACGATTGAGGGCGTGCGGTTTACGAATCCTTTTATAGATTGAAAAAGATTCCCGACTTATTGAATGAGTTGGGAATCTCAGCCTTGGTGATAAGCTAATCGGTATTTAAGTTGCATAAAAGCAGGGCTGAAGCCCTTACTACAAGCGAATCATTCTGGAAAAATGAATGACGATTAGCTTATTTACAAAAACAAAGTTTTGTTATTTTAGCAATATTTTTGGGAAAACTATTACTGTAGCTTCTCTTTTAAAACAAGATTGAAAAATAGTTATGGATTTAAATGGATTAATTTGGACTAAAAACGTAAAACCTTTAAATGGTGAAGATTGGGCTTATCAAAGCATATTTACTATACATCCAGAATTAAAGATTTTTGCTTTACATTGGAGAAATTTAGAAAATAGAGACGAAATAAATGCCAAGACTCCACAAGAAGATGAACTGATAATTTTAAGACAACGTAGCAAAGTAACGCACGTTGTTAAAATGGTGAATAAGCAGCTTTATCCTGATGGAAATGCTGGAGAGGAATTTAATATTTATCGTCTTGTCCAGGTGATTTGGATGACGGATAATTGGGAGCATCCTCCAGAAAACAACAAAGTATTTGATTGTTCCATTTCTTTTCCTCGATTTGGAAAAGCAATAAAATTGGAAAATCTACAAAAGTTCCAAACCCGTTGGGGTAAAGAAGGATTAGCATTTCAACAGCACGTCCAGAGTGTATTAAATATTTATTAACAAAAAGCCCTGCACTTTTAAATGCAGGGCTTCGATTTTAAAAAAATCTAAAATTACTTGCCGTTGCCGTTACCACCATTGCCATTGCTATGAATGACACGTTCGGCAAGCTTTTCCGGCACTTCTTGGAGATGGTCGTATTCCCAGTGGAAGGAACCAACGCCCAAGGTGAGCGATCGCAGCTCTACAATAAAGTTTTGCATCTCAGCTTGTGGCAAGTATGCAGAGACATTATCCCAGCCTTGCCAATCGTTTTTCCCCTCATAGCCTAAAATTTGCCCCCGTCTACCACTCAACAGTTGCAGCACTTTGGAAGTAAATTCACTTGGTGTTGTCACTTCCACCCGCAGAATTGGTTCTAACAGGGTAGGTTCCGCTTGGGGTATCCCCGTTTGCATTGCCAATCGGGCAGCTTGTTTAAAGGCTTGTTCGGAACTGTCAACGTTGTGATACGAACCATTAGTCAGAGTTACCGCCAAATCCACTATTGGGAAACCCAAAGGCCCATGTGTGAGAAATTCCCGCACGCCCATTTCTACGCCAGGAATGTACTGTTTCGGAACCACGCCGCCGACAATGGTTTCATTAAAGTTGAAACCTGTACCGCGTGGTAAAGGCTTGATTTCGAGAAAAACATCACCAAACTGTCCGTGACCACCGCTTTGGTGTTTGTAGCGCCCATGAACTGAAGCCACTGTTTTGCGGATGGTTTCTTTGTAAGGCACTTGCGGCAAGTGGGTTGTCATCGGCAAGTTATATTTACGGCGCAGTCTGTCTAAGGCGACTTGTAAATGAATCTCGCCTTGACCCCAAAGAATAACTTCGTGGGTATCGCCGTGTTGTTCCCAAGCAAGTGAGCAGTCTTCTTCTAATAACTTGGTGATTGCACTGCTGAGTTTAACTTCATCGTTGCGCTTTTCTGGTGTAATGGCGAGAGCATAAACTGGTTCCAACTCTACAGCTTTGGGTAATTTTATTGCCGACTGCTGTTCTATAGAGATTGTATCGCCTGTCTTGATTCCTTCTAAACGGCTCAATGCAACAATTTCACCAGCACTAACTTGGTTAACTGACTGCTGTTGTTGTCCCATGAGGCGGTAAATTCCACCAGTGCGAATGCCATTGAGAACGATGCCATCAGTTAATTTGCCCCGCCAAACACGCACGAGAGAAAGTTTGCCACCTTGGGGAGTGTAGTAAGTTTTTAATACCTGCGCTAAAGCTGTATCACCTTTTATGTTTTTTAAACGACGTTCTGCTGTGGTTTCTGGTTCGGGGGCTTCTCGTAACAAGGCTTCTAATAGAGGTCTAACACCATAATCTTGTTCTGCCACACCAAAGAAAACGGGCACTACTAAATCTGCCCCTAATTCCATTTTTAAATCTTTGAGGATTTCTTCTTGGGGTGGTTCGATGTCTTCTAAAAGTTCTTCGAGTAAATGGTCGTCAAAATTTGCAAGGGCTTCGAGCATTTCTGCCCGTGCTATATGTTCTTCTTCTTTTAAACTTTCGGGGAAGGGAATGGGGTCAGCAGGTGCGCCTGGATGATATTGATATGCCTGTTCGCTCACCATATCGATAAAGCCGGTGAGTTGTTCCCCATTCATGATCGGATATTGATGCGCTACCAGGGGACGGCTAGATACTGCTTTTAGGGCGTGCAACGTTTCTAAAACGTGAATATTTGCCCGATCCATTTTGTTGACAAAGACGAGGTGGGGAATTTCCCAATCGTCTAGGAATTTAAATAGAGGGGCGAGGGTGAGGACGCGATCGCGGATGGGTTCGCAAACTACAATTGCTGCATCGACTCCGATTAAAGCATTGTACGTCTCTTGGGCAAATTCTACGCTTCCCGGACAGTCAAGAAAAGTGAAGCGAATGCCGTTATACTCAGTGCTAGCGGCGCTGACTTCTACACTCATGTGGCGATCGCGCGACTCGGCAGCACTATCTCCCACTGTATTGCTGTCCTTAATATTGCCTTTGCGGGAAATTGCCCCTGTGACAAATAACAAGCTTTCTAGTAAAGTGGTTTTTCCACTTAAATAAGGCCCGACAATTGCAACGTTCCGCGAACCCGATTTTACTTTTTCGTTCATAAAAACCTCCCTTGCGGTAATTCATTCATAACCGCATGATTCTGTATATATCAAGGGATAAAAAAATGGTTCTCTGGAGTCAAAATTACCCCTTCTTTAATTTGTTATTATGCTCCTTTTAATCGAAAGTTAAAAAAATTGTAGCCTGTCGTAAGATTTAGCTTAAGAAAAGTTAAGCATCAAAAATTTTTATGCTGAATCAAAAACTTTTGTAAAAAACTTTTTATCAAGTAAATTTAACTGAAAGTGTTGCGAGTCAGAAAATCAATGAGATTATCATTCTTTAAATATCGCATAGCAGGGTTAGTAAGTTTAACTTTGCTGATTATGAGTATTTCCTCTCCCTCTCTTGCTATATCTCCTCCTGTCGCCTCAAAGCTAGCACAATCTAATCCTAAAACTGCTGTTGACTGGTTAAACCAAGGATTACAGGCAATTCAGGCGGGAAAGGTACAAGATGCGATCGCTGCTTTTAAACAAGCGGCTAAATTAGATCCGGCATTAGCACCAGCACACTATAATCTGGGGCTAGCTTACCGACAAATGGGGCAATTACAACCCTCTGCGGATGCATTTTATCGAGCAACGCAAGCCGATCCAAAATTTGCTCCAGCTTTTGCTAATTTAGGCGGAGCGTTGTTAGAAGGCAATAATTTCAAGTTAGCTAACGATTATTTGCAGCGCGCCTTAGAACTCGATCCCAAACTCGGATTTGCGCACTATAACTTGGGGTTAGTACGAGAACAGCAAGGAGATTGCGAACGAGCGATCGCATCTTTTAAAAAAGCTGTACAATATAGCAAAAATGCACCAGAACCTCCTTACCATATAGGGATGTGTTATCTCCAAGAAGGTAAACTCGATCAAGCAAGAAGTGCATTTTATCAGGCATTAAAAATTAATCCCAAGTATTCAGAAGCTTTCTACAATCTCGGCTCAATTTTTTTTCAACAAAGTAAATTACAAGAAGCATTAGAGGCTTTTAGAAAATCAGCCGAAGCTAACTCTAACTATCCCAACGCTTATTATGGTGCTGGGTTAGTTTTTATGCAGTTACAGCAATATAGCGATGCAGTACAAGTATTGCAATTTGCTAGAGATTTATACAATGCTCAAAAAAATCCGCAGTGGGCGAAAAATGCCGAGCAATTGTTGCAACAAGCACAAAATTTAAATTACCAACCTCGCTGAGGCGAAAAAACTTAATATTGCATAACATAAAACTATTGGGTTGACTCGCTGGTGTTGTCTGAACTTGTCCCGATTGGAAAAATGTACATGCAAAAGCGCCAGAAAAGTCGATTTTTATTTAGCGATCGCTGGCTCGATCGGCAATCAATTGTTCGCAACATGGAAGCCTTTCAAGACTTAATTGTGATTGTTTTGTGTTTGGGTTTGTTTGCCGTCATGCTAATCCAATTGTGGGGGATAGCGATCGCCCTCACGCAGCCACTAGACTATAAACATGTGACTGCAAAAATACTATTTGTGTTGATTCTAGTCGAGTTATTTCGACTATTAATGGTCTATTTGCAAGAACATAGTATCTCTGTAGGAGTGGCAGTTGAGGTAACAATAGTATCTTTGCTGCGAGAGGTAGTAGTTCACGGAGCGCTGGAAATTTCTTGGGTTAATACGCTTGCAATTTGTGGTTTGTTGTTTGTTCTGGGTGGACTACTCGTGGTATGCGCTAAAACGCCACACATGGATTGTATGAGCGCTAACACTAAGTTTTGTCCGGTTGTGTATAGGGGAGGTAGGGAACGGCAAAACGAGTTGGAATTACAGTATTCACGTCAATGTGATGAGAATCAACCCCTTGGATAAATTGTTATGAAAATGGGGAGTGGGAGAGACGTGATTAATCGCGTCTGTACTGGGGAGTGGGGAAAATACTTTTCCCCACTCCCCACTCCTTTGTGTGAGGCTGTATCAGGAAATTATTTTTGCAAGGTACTTCCGACGTATTGAAATATACTCTTTTTGGAAGATGAATCGCTCTTTCAGGGTGAATATAACGTTAATTAGAAATTCTAAAAGAGGTTCAAGCAATGGCTACAAATACAGGTCACGGACAATCTCAAACAGCGATTAGCGACTTGGAGTATGATTTTGTCACTATTTTGCACAACAAGGCTGAAGCTGTTAAAGCTTACGATACTTACATCAAAGATGCAGAACAAGTAGGTTCTCAACCTTGTGTAGAGTTGTTCCAAAAATTGCGGCAATCTGATATTGAACACGCACAAGAGATTCGCCAACATCTACAACAAGTGCTGCAACACGGTAAGATGTAACCCAGGTTTTAAGTTCGTAGGCGTAAGCCCGTCGTAGACATCGCTTCTGGTTTAGCTAAAACAAAAAGAGGCGATGTCTAAAATAGGCTATGACGCTCTCTATGAGACGCTAAAAGCGTAGCTTGCTTCTCTGAAAGAGTACGCGGACTCGCTAACGCTTCTCTACGAGACGCTGCGCGTAGCTTGCTTCTCCGTTCGCGTAGCGTTCCGCAGGAAAGGAGTACGCTATCGGCTTCGCAGTTGCTTATTAAATTAGAGGCAAGCACTGCCCACTATCAGATGGCTAATTTTGGGCTGCTTGCTGTACTTGCGCCACCGTTAAATCTAGAGCCACCGCCACTTGCTCTACACTCAATCCCAATGCCAACAATCGGGGAATAGCTTCTAACTTAGCTTCCTGGCGACCTTCTTGGCGACCTTCTTGGCGACCTTCCTGGCGACCTTCTTCTAAGCCGTCTTCCTTGATTGATTGATACATCCGTGTTTTTTTGAATTCGTCGTCTATACCCAACATTTCTGCTAACTCCTCTCGGCTTAACCGGGTAAATTTGTACAACAGAATAGTCTCTATCAATTCTACAATTTGCTTGCTGGTAGATTCATCTGCCAGTTGTTGCCTTGCTTGTAAAATCAATTCTCTACCTTTGTCAACGGCTGTCTCTTCTCTTTCGATAATTAATTTAACGATCGCAACTTGAAGTAAGTTCTCCCTCGTATCTAATTCATCTAGATAAATGCGTTGCACTTGTGAACTATCTAGCAGCAATTGATATGGTAGCCGATCGTTTGGATCTAAACTTCGTTGTGGATAGATGACAACAGCACGCCAAAAATTGACTGATTCGTTTTGACGCAAGTAAAGGAAGATTTCAGCAAAGAAGCGTCTATAAAAAGTTGCGTCTAATTGAAACTGAACTTCAACAAAGTAAAGTGGTTGGTTTGTAGTTTCACTTGTGGGGATGAATACCCCATCAATCCTAAAAGCAGTTTCTTTTAGCTCGACTGAAACAAATTGATATGCGTTGACATTGACATTCGTGTCGCCAATTATGGCAAAAAATATGCTAGGAAAAGCTTGAAATAAGCTATAAAATATTTTATCAGTTTGCACCTAGATCTAGTCAAGCGAACATTGGATATTGAAAGTCTATCAAAAATAGTGTAAACGCGTCTGTTTCAGTAGAAAAAAAAGCAGATGGTTATTTCCATCTGCTTTAAAAAAAGATTCATTCTCTAATTTACATAGATACCAATTGATTCACTGGAGCAATCCCAGCCAAATCTAAAATTGGCGCGATCGCATCTTCACGCTTCACCGCCATCATGTGAACTCCTTGGCATAATTGCCGCGCTATCTGCACTTGCTCGGCGGCAATTTTTATCCCTTCCTCAAAAGGGTCTTTGGCTTTTGCCAATCTATCAATAATATGTTGGGGAATATCTACACCCGGAACACATCTATTAATAAATTGGGCATTTTTTGCTGATTTCAACAGAAATATTCCTGCCAAAATTGGTTTTTTATAACCAGCAGCAATCGTATCCATAAACTTTTCTAGTCGCTCAAAATCTGTAATCAATTGACTTTGAAAAAACTGCGCTCCAGCTTCGATTTTGCGTTCAAATCGACTTTGTAAACCCGACCAACTTTTACATTGCGGATCTACTGCTGCACCAACAAATAAATCTAACGCTCCATCAGTCAAGGGTTTTTCATTACAATCAACACCTTGATTCATCTTCCGAATCAGTTGCAGCAGTCGCACAGCTTCTAAGTCAAATACTGCTTTGGCATCTGGATGATCGCCTGCTTTTACTGGGTCGCCAGTCAAAGCTAAAATATTACGAATACCTAAAGCATGAGCGCCCATCAAATCAGCTTGTAAACCGATGCGGTTGCGATCGCGGCAAGCAATTTGACAAATCGGCTCTATGCCATTCTGTGACAAAATCACCGACGCCATTAACGAAGACATCCTTAACACGGCGCGGCTACCATCAGTAACATTGACGGCATGAACTCTCCCCTTAAGAGTCGCCGCCATTTGAATCATGTGCGCTGGATCTCCCCCCTTTGGCGGCGCTACCTCGGCGGTAACTAGAAATTCACCTGCTTGTACAGCTCTGCGAAAGTCATTTAAACCTGTGGGGCTGTGGGTGTGATGCATAACATTAAGCTTTTCAATTTCTTAAATGGTATAACAAATCACACCTAAAGGGGAAAACTTATAGAGGAAGAGAGTAGCCTAAAGCAGTTTTGACTTGTGATAAAGTTTGATTTGCGATCGCTCTAGCTTTTTCCCCTCCATCCCGCAACACAGACTCCAAATAGCTTTTATCCGCCGTTATCGAGTGATATTTTTCTTGGATTGGTTTTAGAGACTCAATTATCGTGTCTGTCAACAATGGCTTGAATTGTCCCCAGCCCATATCCTGACACTCAACGGCCACATCTTCCTTTTTCTTCCCAGCAAGCAATGTATAGAGCGTTAACAAATTATTACACTCTGGACGCGCTGGATCGTCAAAAGTCAGACCCCGAATCGGATCGGTTTTACAACGCTTAATCTTGTATTGAATCTGTTCCGGTGAATCTAGCAAACTGATCCGGCTTAACTCCGAAGGATCGGACTTCGACATTTTGCGTGTACCGTCTGCTAAACTCATCACCCTAGCCCCTTCCTTACGAATCAAAGGGTCTGGTAACTTCAGAACTGGTTTATCTGGTTTACCAAATTGGTGATTTAACCGAGCTGCAATATCGCGTGTCAATTCCAAGTGTTGCTTTTGGTCTTCACCCACTGGCACTTTATCCGCTTGGTAAAGCAAAATATCCGCTGCCATCAGCACAGGATAATCCAATAAGCCTGCACTCACATTTTCTCCTTGTTTAACAGCCTTTTCCTTAAACTGAATCATATCTTGCAGCCAGTTTAGAGGTGTAATGCAGTTGAGCAACCAAGTGAGTTCACTGTGGGCCGAAACGTGAGATTGTACAAAGATAGTGGAGTGATTTAAATCAAGACCACAAGCTAAATAGAGAGCAGCAAGAGTGTAGGTATCAGCCGCCAACTGTTTTGGGTCGTGTGGCACTGTAATCGCGTGTAAATCAGCCACAAAAAGGTAATTTTCGTATTCGCTCTGACCTTCTACCCAGTTGCGAATGGCTCCCAAGTAGTTACCTAGATGGTAATTGCCGGTTGGTTGAACTCCAGAAAGAACACGTTGCTTGCCCATAAATTCCAACTTAGTTATCTCAAATCCGCGCTATGTCAAGTGGCGATGTCTGGCGACAAGTTGCTTGCGCCTACGCAAAACTCATTTAATTTTGACATTTTCCAGGTCAACTCGCCGTTGTGGAATGAGAGATTTTAACTCAACTCCGATTGCTATAGAAACTGTTCACAAAGGAAAACGACAACTTAGGGACTTGCAAAAAATAAATTATCCCAAATTATTTCTAGATTTGTAGGGGCGCAAGGCCTTGCATTGGTGTCAACTTAACGTGAAAGCCAACCTAGAACCAGCTTTTACATATTGTCTCGTTCCCAGTTGGAGACTGGGAATGCTATCCTAGAGGCTCCGCCTCCCTTGCTGGCGGCAGAGCCGCTTTTGAGTTGCATTTCCAGCCCAGAGGCTGGAAACGAGACTTGAAAAGGGTTTCAGCTTAAATTGACACCCATGAAGGACTTGCGCCCCTACTTTCGACTTATAGAGTGGGCGTTGTAAAGCTTGACTGTAATCTGTTGTAAATAAAAAGTCGATGCAATAGCATTGCAAAAGGTTGCATTTACATAACACGGCAATAGAAATACCAAACTGTAAAACGCCGTAATGAAAGCTTTTTCTCCTCATCAAAGCAGTTTATGTACTTTTGATTTACAAAAATAGACAAAATTTAAATTTTTTTCAGAGAGAGTAGCAGTAATCTCAACATTATGAGTTAATTTTTTCACTCAGGAGAGCCTGCTGATGAAAGCTTTACTACTCTGGTCTATAAAAATGCTCAATTACTTCTGGATTTACTAGCAGACGATTGGTCTGGCAGTTTTTATTTGCATAAATCCGCCATTAGATTTCATGACAACGGCGGTAATTCTGCTAGCTGACTACAAAATTATCTTTGCCGATGCAAATGTCTATCTAAAAATAGATAGAGCAAAAATAAAGCTAGTGGGATCGTAGCATCATCTCTGCAATTACCATCCAAAACCCGGATTTGTCAAAAGTAAAAAATTTTTCAACCAAAATTTAATTAGAGGACTACAGCAATGAAAGTACTCTTACTTTACCCCCGCTTTCCTAAAACCTTTTGGTCTTACGACGAATTCATGAAAATGGCGGGACTTAAAGCATTTATCCCACCACTAGGGATTCTGACTGTTGCCGCTATGCTACCAACAGACTGGGAAGTTCGGTTTTATGACCGCAATGTTAACCAAGAAACAGATGAAGATTGGCAATGGTGCGACATCGTGATTCTTTCTGCCATGCTTGCACAGAAAGAAGATTTTCTTGCCCAAATTCACAAAGCAGCGCAACTGGGGAAAAAAGTTGCTGTGGGTGGCCCTTATCCAACCTCAGTACCAGAACCAGCCCAAAAAGCGGGAGCTAACTATTTGATTTTAGATGAAGGAGAGATTACAGTTCCGCAATTTTTAGATGCGATCGCTAAAGGTGAAGAACAAGGAACCTTTCGCGCCCTGGAAAAACCAGATGTAACCCAAAGCCCCATCCCTCGCTTTGATTTACTCAAGCGAGATGATTACTTAATGATGGCAATCCAGTTTTCTCGCGGTTGTCCTTTTGAATGCGAATTCTGTGACATCATCAATTTATACGGTCGCAAACCACGCACCAAAGAACCCAGTCAAACCCTAGCAGAACTCCAAACCCTCTATGATTTAGGCTGGCGCGGATCTCTGTTCGTTGTGGATGATAACTTCATTGGCAATAAGCGCAATGTAAAACGTCTTTTACAAGAGTTAATTCCGTGGATGCAGGAACGCAATTATCCCTTCACTTTCCTGACAGAAGCTTCCGTCAACCTAGCAGAAGACACTGAGCTATTAGAATTAATGGCTAAAGCGGGTTTCTACGCAGTCTTTTTGGGTATTGAAACACCAGACCAAGATAGCCTGCAAGTGACTCGTAAGTTTCAAAATACCCGCAATCCCCTGTTAGAAGCTTGTCGTACCATCAATGAAGCTGGATTGTTAATCTATGCAGGGTTTATCATTGGTTTTGATGGAGAAAAAGCTGGCGCTGGAAAGCGAATTGAAGCTTTTATTGAAGAAACCAGCATTCCTCAACCAATGCTAGGTATACTGCAAGCCCTTCCCAATACTGCCCTCTGGGAAAGACTAAAACGAGAGGAGCGATTATTAGAAGGATTTGGAGGTTTAGAGGTGGGGGATCAGAATTCCTTAATGAATTTTGTTCCTACGCGTCCGATGGCTGAAGTTGCTAAAGAATATTTAGAGGCAATTTGGAGAATGTACGAACCCAAAAACTATCTCCGACGTTGTTTTGAACAGTGCCTGAAGATTACACCTAATCCTCAACTACAGCAGACGATGTATTTTCCTCCTGGCAAAGGACTGCGACTACTTGTACATTTACTCTGGCGACAAGGTTCGCAACGGCGGGAAATTCGGGGTCAATTTTGGCAACAGCTTTGGGCTATTATTCGCACCAAGCCCCAATTTGTGAATATGTATTTGGGTTTATGTGCTGCTGGCGAGCATTTTTGGGAATACCGCCTTTTAGCTAGAGAGCGCATTACTGAGCAGTTAGGATTTGATCCGTTGACTACGCCTACCCCTGTTGAAAAACCATTAGTGAGAATTTAAGATTAGTTGATTATTGAGCGATCGCCCTGCCTTAAATTTTAGTTCAAGTCTTTCCCTCTCAGACCCGGAGAGGGAAGGTCTTGTATAGTCAAATATCTTAATGTCTGTTTTCACGGCTAATTAGATGGATGCTACATAACTCATCGAACTTACGTTCTCTCTACGTCCTAACCTTCCAGGCGGCAGTTGCTTCTACGTAGAAACCCAAAAGACCCTATTTAATAAAACATATCAACCTAATTGAAATCAAGGATATAACAATAAAATAATTAATGGTTTATTAAAAACATATATTTTTATATCATAACCTTACATATTTCCACGTTATTAACCGGATATTAAATTATCTTTCAGATATAAAATAATCCATTACTACAATCTGAGTAGCTAAGTACAATACTGAGTTTTTAGATATAAATAAGCAAAATAATTTACGAGATTTTTTCAAAACAAATCATCTTGAATATTACAGAATTTACATAAGTTTGGTTAGGCTTTTGACAGATAAAAATCATTGCCTAATCGAAGATATTCTCATAAATATGAAAACTCTAAAAGTTCTTCTTGCCACTACAGCCATCAGCGTAAGCCTCCTGAGTCTATCTAATCAACAAGCAAGTGCCGGCCAACTCGTCAATGGATGGAACTATAGTATTGATTCCTTCCAGGATGGTTCTGGAGGTTCAGTTTTTGATATCAAAGGTATGGCAGTCAAAGACTCCGGTGATAAAATCTATGTTGCTCTTACAGGCGGGATGCCTCTGAGTGGCACAACCGATTCCAATGACTACTGGAATCCAGGTCATTCAGTCCATATTGGTTGGAGCGACTTATTCTTCAATTTCTCAGGCAAAGACTTCCAAACAGCTAGTCAAAGTGGTCAGCTATTTGGTGTGAGGTTTGCCGACTATAACAATAGCTTGGCAACAGGAGTTTACCAAGGAGTCCAAGCAAAAAGTACCACTATACAACATGGTGGCTACAGTAACTTGAAGTGGTATTACGACTGGGGCTGGGGTCAGAATAATACTCAAGGCACAGACTTAGCGACTACACAAGACGTTTACAACTATTACTACGGCTCTAATGTCGCTCAGAATCCTACTTGGGATAATACACCGATTCTCAACGCTATTGGGTCAGGTACGAAAGTTGGAAATATCTCCATGCTCAACGATCAGCAACTTAATAGTGCTGGACTAAATTTTGGTAACTTTTCTGCCAATGGGCAATACACTATTGGCTTTTCCTTTGATAAGGCTTTAATGGGCCAGGGTAATTATGTTAGTAATATCTTCTTGGAGTGTGGTAATGATGGAGTAGCTCTCAAGGGCGATCTCAAGTCCGTACCAGAATCAGCCGGAACAATTGGTTTACTCTTAACAGGTTTGAGTTTTATAGCCAGCCAACTTCCACAGCTTCGCAAGAAAAAACAACACGCTTAAATAAGTTTGTAGCTATTAGTTGGGTGGGCATTGCAATGCTCACCCTATTGTGTTTATTCATATAAAACTATAAAATAATAAGTAAAAAGATATTTAACTTTTTACTTACAAAGATGGTCAAACTCTTAAATTAAATCTACCTTTCTACCAAACCTACTTGTCCGCCAATTAACCCTATAAATCCAGTTCCAGAGTGCTGAATCTCCAAAAAACTTGCTTGCTCCGGTGAGGTTTTGTAAATCCGAAATGTCTTTATAATTCCTAAGGTGGCAGCACTTTCTAAAGGCCCAACAAAACTGATATCCCGGTCAAGGAAATAATTTTGATTCGCCCAATGAGTCATCTGATTTGCATTCAAAAAATAGCAGCCTGCATGAGGATTGAGGGCACGACGAAAGATAATTGGTGCATTCATAATTGTACCCTTAAGTTCCGGTTGCTCCTGCACATTTTGAAAGGGAGCAGTTACTCGCAAAGCCAAATCCCCATCAATGTAAGCTTTGTGAACCAACGCATAAGGGGAGATTTCATAACGATTTGGCTGGAGCAAATTTAAATCACCCGCTTGTTGAGTAAACCAATTTAATTTTATAAAAAACCAAGGATCATGGATAATTAAGTCATCTTCCAAGAAACAGTAGTAATCATATTGACCGAGACAACTTTGTAGAACAGCTTGGCACTCAAATCCCAAAAGCAGAGGTTCTACATCAGTAGAATGATGCTTATATAAATGGGATGGTAAAGGAAGCTGATTCAAAAGATGATTATCTTTGGTTGTACAAATAACAATATCTAGTTCGTGAGACTGCGGCTGGTTAGCGGGAAAAGCTATTCGTTGAGCAATGTTAATGATACTTTGAGATTTACCAAATAATTGGTGTAAAGCAGCCAAGCTATTAGTTAACGCCTGCAACCGGGGTTGCGGGTCTTTGCGTTGGGAAGCGTGACGACCCTCACCGCTAGGTTTGAAAAAATGGGCAATGGTAAAAAGAATTCGCATTTTAAATATCGCTTTTTATTTCTCTGTCTTTTGTCCTTTGTCCTTTGATGGTTGTAACTAATGACCAATGACTAATGACTAATGACTAATTTTTGCCAAATCCTTTAGAAACTGAGCGCTTTTTCAAACTATCAGAACTTTTACCAGCGAACATCCATTGCAAATGCTGTGGTAACAGTTTCGCGAAATCATAACGCTTGATAATTGTCTCTCGCGCATTCGCACGAATTGCTTGCATTTCTTGAGGATTATTCAGCGCCTCTTCAACCCTATTAGCAATATTCTGAGGAGAAAAGAAATCTACCAGTAGTCCATTTACCCCATCCTGTACGACTTCCAATACTGGCGCAGTCTTAGAAGCTACTAGTAAACATCCTGCTGCCATTACTTCTAACATTGACCAGGATAAAACAAAAGGACGAGTTAAATAAACATGAGCAGAAGAAGCTTGCAAAACCTGAAGATACTCATTGTAAGGAAGCCTATCTGTAAAGTGCAGCCTCGATAAATCCAAAGATAATTTTTCTAACATTAATTGTTTATAAGTCTGCCCATCAGGAAGATTCTTCCCATAAGCCACCCTATCTTCTCCCACAACTACTACATGGCACTTAGGTCTTCGCTGCTGAAGTAGCGCCACCGTTTCCATAAATTGCGGAAAACCTCTATAAGGTTCCATCCCTCGTCCCACATAAGTTACCAACTCTTCCACATGAGAAAGATCCAGATTTATTCTTGGTAAAACTAACTTTGCACCTGGTTTGGGGACAAAATAATTGGTATCGACACCATCATGAATTACAGTGAGTTTGCTATGATATTCTTTGGGAAACTGCTGACGCTGCCAATTAGTTGGAGAAAGACCGCGATCGCAGCTATATAAATCAGTTAAAATCGGTGCATTTTTCACGCGGATGCGGCATTCATCATCAGCATTCAATGGATCGTTGGGATCGAAATCTGCATCGGAACCGTGAGCGTGATAAAACCACTCGAAATAACATAATAATTCTGCTTTGGGGAAAACATCTTTCATAAATAAAGTCGGCCCCCAACCAGAATGACCATAAACTATATCTGGAAAGAAACCCTCAGCCTTTAATTTTTCTGCCACGCGATAGACAGCCTGAGCGGTGAGAACAGCATTTTCCAGGTTGCGAACGTAGTGGTGAGTTTGAGCCGCAGCTTCACGAGAAGGAGTATAAATAGCTTTAAAAACGCCAGGTATTTCCCCTTCCCGACGATTTGTCCCAAAGACGACTTGGCAATTAGGATCTTTGCCTAAAACTGTCGCTAGGTTGCGAAATTGTGAGGGAAAATTGGGATGTAAAAATAAAACTTTCATTGGAATAATCTTGATTAACTTATTGCCAGATAAAATAAATTAAGACAAGCTGCTTAAGATTATAAGATTATTTATCAAAATTTTTAGCAAGTAAATTTAGGTAAATGGTTGCCCGAAAATGCGAAAATAATCGCAAATTCGTGTTATTACCATGAAATTTCTTGGCATTGATTTAGGGTGGAAATCTCAACCAAGTGGATTGTGCTGTTTAGAATGGATAGATGGACAACTACAATTACTCGATCTAGACCGCAAAGATGCCATTGCAGACATCCTCACCTGGATCGATAAAAGCGTCCAAGCAGACGAACCAGCCATCATCGCTGTAGATGCACCTACCCTCATACCCAACGCTAACGGGAGTCGCCTACCCGACAAACTTAGCCACAAGCACTTTGGCAAATATCATGCGGGATGCTACCCAGCTAATCAAAACCTACCCTTCGCAGAGCGCACCATCAACTTTGGCTTAGAATTAGAATCACGCGGCTTTGCCCACGCCCCCACCATAGAACCGCAAAAACTCAGCAGATATCAAATAGAAGTCTTTCCCCATCCAGCAATAGTTAACCTATTCAACTTAGAACGCATCCTCAAATACAAAAAAGGAAGACTCACTGAGCGCCGCCTAGAACTAATCAAACTCCAAAATTATCTTCTTGATATCCTCCCCTCTCTTTCTCCTCCTCTGCGTTCTCTGCGCCTCTGCGGTTCGTTTCCTCTTGAAATTCCTACCACAGGCGCAGCCCTCAAAGCAGCTGAAGATAAACTAGATAGCCTAGTTTGCGCTTACGTTGCTGCATACTGGTGGTATTGGGGAGAACAACGTAATTTGGTACTTGGCGATCGCACCACTGGCTACATTATCATTCCCCAGAGAATATTATCCTAAAATTGTAATATCCTAAGATTTAAGTCGAGGAAGTTTTATGCAAGGAGTTAGTTCTAACTTGAGTTTAAAAGAGCTTTATGAAATTGACGATCATCTCTGGTTAGAGGAAACAATCAAGCTATTGAAAGCTAACCATTTAGAAGAATTAGATTTAGAAAATTTAATTGAGGAGCTAGAAAATTTGGGTCGTAGAGACAAAGCCAAGGTTGCTAGTTTATTAGAACAAATTATTAGACATCTTTTACTCCTACAATTCTGGACACAAGAATCTCAATATAATTCGGGACATTGGAAAGCAGAAATTAGAAGCTTTAGGAATCAATTTAAACGTAACTTGACAATGAATTTATATCAATACTTAGACAATGAATTAGCATCAATTTATGATGATACTTTAGGGTATGTAATTGAGAAAACTGAAGGTAAACTAGATAACTTACCTCAGTATTGTATTTATACCTTAGAACAGCTATTAGATATTAATTATCTACCTGAAAACGTGTAAAACAAAAGGCGTTGCTAAACTTAAATCAGCAACGCCTAATCTTGATTATTCAAAAATTAATCAGCACTCTTATTCTGCCCAAGCAATCAACCTTGGTTCATAAGGATTAGCCAGGTGTGGATTTTTCGGCAATACACGCAAAGACAAACCTTGTAAACCAGAAGCGGTATAGATGATATTACCAGTGTAAATACTCAATTGCTGTCCATCTTCACCTTGGTAATCCATCACTACTGGCACAGCGTTGACAATCTCACCATTGGCATCGATCGCACCTTGATATAACTCCACCTGCACATCATCATTCGTCAAAGTTGCTAAGTCAACCTTGGCTTTGACAGCAACGGTTTGGTTAACCTCAATGTCTGAAGCTGCCGATACATCAACATCTTTGATTCTGATGTTGAACCAGTGTTCGCTCAGTTTTTCTTTCCAAGCGGCTAGTTCTTTCGCTGGGCCATAGTTATCAACAGTCAGGGTATGATAGCGATCGCTAGCCGGAAAATAAGCTCTCCCAGCATATTCTCCTACCATCCGCGCTGTATTAAAGAAGGGACAATTCAACCGAATTGCATCCTTCATTTTGGCAACCCACGGACGGGGTAAACCATCAGTATCCCGATGTTCATAAAATAGCGGTACAACTTCCTTCTCTAACAACTCGTAGAGAGCATTTGCTTCTACTTCATCTTGGTAGTTAGGATCGTCGTAATTCTCTCCATGTCCAATCGCCCAGCCTGTGCGGACGTAATCAGCTTCATCCCACCAGCCATCTAGCACACTTAAATTTGGCAAGCCATTCATTGCGGCTTTCATGCCACTAGTACCAGAGGCTTCCCGTGGACGACGCGGTGTGTTCAACCAAATATCGCAACCTGCAACCATCAACCGGGAGATGTGAATGTCGTAATTGGGAACAAACACTACCTGTTTTTCTAAATGCTGTTCGCGGATAAAGTGATTGATCTCGCGGATAAGTTCTTTACCGGGGATATCTTTAGGATGTGCCTTACCAGCAATCACAAATTGCACTTTCCGGTCTTTGTTAGCCAGCAGAAGCCGCTTAATCCGATCCAAATCGCGCATCCAGAGGGTGGCGCGTTTGTACGTGGCAAAGCGACGAGCAAAGCCAATGGTGAAAGCGTAAGGATCTAAAACTTCTTGGGCTTGGACAATTTCGGAGGCGGAAGCGCCGCGATCGGTCAAATGCTTAACTAAATGCTCCCGCACATACAAAATCATATCCAAGCGGCAGCGTTCGTGATTGCGCCACAATTCCTCATCAGGTATGGCGTCCATCCGCTCCCATAATGGGCTATCTGGTGGTGCTGATGACCAATTTGGGCCGAGGTAGCGATCGTACAATTCTTGAGTCGATTTGGCAACACAACTCCGAGCATGAACACCATTGGTAATTGCGGCGATCGGTACTTCTTCCACTGGCACTTTCTGCCACAAGCCCTGGAACATTTGCCGCGATACCACACCGTGGAGTTGTGCGACACCGTTAGAAAATGTTGCCATTTTCAGCGCCAGCACCGCCATACTGAAAGGCCCAGATAAATCACCTGTATTCTCGCGCCCCAGTCCTAAAAATTGCTCTTTGGGCAACCCAAATATCTCTGCGTAATATCCCAAGTAGTGCAGCATTTTCTCAGGAGCGAACAAGTCAATTCCTGCCGGTACTGGTGTGTGGGTGGTAAAGATATTACTGGAAGCAACCACCTGTCTAGCTTGGACATAATTCAGTCCCTCTTCCTGAATCAGCAAGCGGATGCGTTCTAGGGCAGAGAAGGCAGCGTGGCCTTCATTCATGTGGTAAGCGGTAACTTTCAGCCCCAAAGCTTTGAGCATTTGCACACCACCGATCCCCAGCATGATTTCCTGGTGGATACGCATATCGATGTCGCCACCGTACAGCTGATCTGTGATGTCGTGGTCGTAAGTGTTGTTTGGTTCAATGTTGGTGTCCAGCAGATACAGAGGTACTGTTCCTACCTGTACGCGCCAAACTCTGGCATATACCTTGCGTCCTGGATAATCTACCGCAATCCGCAGTTCAGAACCATCGGCATTGCGCTCTAGATGCAAGGGCATATTGTAGAAATCGTTGAGCAGGTAGCGTTCTTGTTGCCAGCCATCAGCATTGAGATACTGGGCAAAGTAGCCTTGCTGATAGAGCAAACCTACACCGACAAGCGGTAAACCTAAGTCACTGGCAGATTTGAGGTGATCCCCCGCCAGAACGCCCAAGCCTCCAGAATAAACGGGCAAACAATCTACAAGTCCAAATTCCGCCGAAAAATAGGCGTAGCATTCTTTGGGTTTCTGCTCCCGTTGTTTCTGATACCAGGTGCGCTCTTGCAAATAATCGTCTAACTGACGGTCAGCTCGATCCATTTGCGCTAAAAAGCCTTCGTCTTCGACAACTTCCAGAAGCCGCGATTGAGAGATCGTACCCAGCATTAACACCGGGTTATGATGGCTAGACTCCCACAGGTCAGAGTCTAAGCGACGGAACAAGTCTTTACTTTCAACGTTCCAATCCCAGTGTAAGTTATATGCCAGCCGCCGTAGTGGTTCGAGTCGCGGCGGTAGTGAAGGAGATACATTAAATGTGCGAATTGGCTGCATAGGTTGGCAAAACTCCAAGTTTAGCTATGGTTATTGTTTACTCTCTTTACCAATGTTGCCAATTCTTTATACAGTAGTTTGTGAAAAAGCGATGACTTTGTTAAGCATTGAGAATTATTTTTAACCTCGTTGCTAAAGTTTACACCAAGGTGTTTCTAATTCTATGCCTTACTCTGAGCCATGTACTTGGTATATTAAAATTTAATCATTGACTGGTATGTATCACTTAAAAAAATTTAGTTTTGAATAAATAATTTATATTTATTTTAGTATTGCTTCCGGGGATCGATTTGAAATTCTTGGCTGAGGGTGAAAATTCCCCATAGCTGTGTCCAGTAAAGTGAAATTTTTTAATTATTTTTTAATGAAATTGCGCTGTCAAAGAAGGCTGTCGCGATAAAACGAGTTTCAAAAGCCAAACATGAAAATCTTCTAAAGACTGGGATTTCTATTCATGTACTCTCAAGCCAGGAGGCAGAAAGGAAACCCTATAAATAATTAATCGGATGAAAACCCTACCAAGCAATTAACCAGGAAAAGCGATGCGTGCGGTTTTTGCTAGCCTACGCTAACTACTTGGTATTAAATATTTGCACTAAACCGGGGAAATAAGTTATAAATGTGTTGTTATTATGCACCTAGTGAAGGCTGATCTTTAGTGTTTTTTGTCATTGTCAGAGCTACAGCTGCTGCATAAGCGAGTTCTGCTGCCATTTGATAAGCTAGTTTGATACTTGATGAAGTGTCCTTGGCTTTAGGAGAGGGGGAAGCTTTTTTTCGGCGCGACTCTTGTTTAACATCACCTGCTGCAATAGCTCGCTGTAAAATGATCCAGGCATCTAGGTCTTCTGAGTCATAATTACCTTGAAGCTGCGATCGCAGTTGATCTTCGGCTACAACACTCAGATAGCCGATAGTTAGAGCTTCTTGTACGATTTCTTTAATTAAAGCCATAATTTGAACCAAGTATGTGAGTTAAAACCGATACCTCAATTTGAGAAATTAGATGTTTTTTTGTAGATTTATCCTCGAAACTAAGCTACTTTTAGCTTTCTTTTAATAAAATTTATAATGAGTAATACCAAGCACGCATCACCCGCTTGGCTCACCCGAATGGGTGATTTATAAATTTTTAGATACTTATTAGATACAAGTAATAGGGAAGAGAAAAAATTTTAGCTACTTTGGCTTTTTAAGAAAGAGGGTGTCACAAGTATAGTAGATATCATTCTGAGTTGAACTCCCAATTATAAAATAGTAATCGATAGAAATATAGACCAAAATGCCAATAACTACTTACAGCATTTTTAAATCTCCCTCCTTAATGGATGCTATCTAAATGTATAAAAATATTTCAGAGTAGCGTCGTAGGCGTAGCTTGCTTCTACGTTCGCCCAGCGTGCCGTAGGCAAGTGGTACAATATGGTTCGACTCCGCTCACCAGCCGCTCAGTGACTATTGTAGGCATCGCTCTAGTAAAAAAGTTAACTTATTTCCAGCATTATCATCAACAATAAATCTGGAAATCAACTTATTTCATGAGAGTGTTCCACTAAAAATAAAATGTGTTATCGTTAAAAACAATTGTTATTAAAAACCATTCATGTCATTACAAACGTGAATTGGCTAGTCTGTAAATCATCCGTGTGCAACATGATTGGAGCAGCATACTCTAGAAATTCGTTGCAAGAAAGCCGTCATAGCAGTCGGGGAAGCGCTTACTTGTTTGCACCGATGGTTAACTTCAATGTGATGGCTGATGTAGGAGATAATCCACCCTAATTGGATTTTATTTGGGCACAAATACCCAGAAAATCCAACAATAATTACATTGTCATGCTAGGCATAAATTTTATCTAAACTTTGAATATAGTCTAGTTAAATGTATTTTTTGTTGCAAAAAAGCTTGTGAAGCTGAGTTGTTTCAAAAGACTAAAACCGCTTGAGAGGAAATAGCCTCAAGACAAACAACACTATCTCTATTTACTTTAGGAGTGCTGTTAGCAGTAGCAAGCTTTTCAAATTTGCCAGAGAACCAAAACAGTAGTCTATCTAAATCAGCAAATTTTCCATCAGACACTTTAAAAGTCTGAGTTTTGATCCGGCAATGCACTGAAATTGTTTTGTTAATTGATTTTGTGAAAAATAAGCCAAAGTTTTACGTGCATATAGTACAAAATCTAATAGCGACTTAACGTAATTGTGCATAATACTTGAGTAATTATACACACCTAACCTCAAGAATTGCTTGCATACTCAAAGCCAGACTCTGGTTTTTCAAATGTTGGAAAACCATCTAAAAATCTTGGGGAATTTTGGTGATACTGCTACCTTAGCTCATGTATTAATACACACGGAGCCTATTGGTATTGGCAAAAGATTAGGATACAGCCAAAACAACTTAAAACACTGTCAACAATAATTGATTAAAGAGATATGTAGCCATGCAGAACGAGCAATATTTTTCCAAATTGCAGCGCGTGCAAGAACTTTTAGTAACTACAGTGTTAGCAGATATTCCAACACTTCTTCTCGGTCCAAAGTTACGAAATTTAGGATATCGTAGTATTTTTGCTCAGATAGGCAGCCCCGTGTATATTCAAAATGGTGTTGAATTTAACGGTACTTCTTGTATTGAGATCGGCGCAAGAGTCTATATTTTCAAGGGTGTGCGAATAGATGCGAGAGGACATAAAAATAATAGAATTCATGTAGGAAATAGAGTCGCGATTGAGCGTAACGTTGATATCGGATCTTTGGAAGATACGTGTATACATATTGATGAAGAC
This sequence comes from Nostoc sp., assembly GCF_036917355.1. Taxonomy (GTDB): domain Bacteria; phylum Cyanobacteriota; class Cyanobacteriia; order Cyanobacteriales; family Nostocaceae; genus Nostoc. The sequence goes on along the minus strand of NZ_JBALDP010000008.1, from coordinate 24,562 downwards.
ACCTTCATTGCCCCCAATGTGTCTATTGAGGGACCAGGAGACATTAAAATTGGTAAACACTGCTTGATTGCTGCCCATTCAGGGATATATGCCAATAATCATAATTTTGCCGATCCGATGGAGCTGATTAAATACCAAGGTGTTACTCGCAAGGGAATTGTGATTGAGGATGATTGTTGGCTAGGACATGGAGTAACAGTATTAGATGGCGTTACTATCGGCAAAGGCAGTGTTATTGGTGCGGGAGCAGTTGTTAATAGAGATATTCCTCCTTTTTCCGTTGCTGTTGGCATACCGGCACGAGTAATCAAAAACCGAATTGGCAAAGATATAGCAAAGCTTCAAGTTGAGAAATAGGGCATTGGGTATAAGAGGCAGAGGGGCAGGGGAGCAGGGGAGCAGAGGGGCAGGGGAGCAGAGGAGAAATAATAACTCCTAACTCAGCACGGGTTGAACTTTAGCTATCCGCGAACAGCACTCCTGAAGGGTATGGGGAATAGTAACTATCCCCTGTAACCTGTTGCCTTTTTTGGGAAACCTTTGCCATCAGTCAACGTCACAAGGGTAAACAGTCTCTGAGTTACTTTCTTAAGGGCATCTACAAGTCAGACAACTGACATCTTGTACATTATCAAGAACTGTAGGGTAGACATTGCTAGTCCTGAGTCCCCAGAGTCCTCTAAAAAAGGGACGAGATTTGGGTAATATAAAGTAGCTATCTTTTCTGCATTGCAGATACTGAAAGAAAAGCTTTCTTTGTTTTACCCGTTGGAGATATTTCTATGCTGACTTTAAAAATCGCTGTTTATATTGTTGTTGCCTTCTTCGTAACTATCTTCATCTTCGGATTTTTGTCGAACGATCCAGCTCGTAACCCCGGCCGTCGGGACTTAGAGTAAAAGGGCGATAAATCATCCGCGACTTTGGAAGGCGGAAAATACTAAGCGCCACGGAAACTTACTAAGCGAAAATTTAGTAAGTTTCTTCCTCCAAGTAGCTTGCTGTAGGTAGCAGAAGGCGACAGTCGGAAGGCAAAATGTATGTTTATCCTTCCCTTTGTCATTTGGCTGTTTGTTAGCCCGATTTTGCTCACTTATGCTTCATCCAGTTCTGCCACCTAATCCGCCTCCTATCGTTGAATCTTTACAACCTGTAAATCCCGCCTCATCTGCTAGTAATACAAAGTTTCTTTCAGGTGTAGATACTGGAATACACGAAAAGACAGACAAATCCAAGCAGCCCAAGAATTTGGCTCAGTTGGCAATTTCGGGTCACACTAAAAGCGATCCTTTATTGTCAACTCCGATCGACTCAACTCAAAATGACTTGGTAGTTGCGAAAACTTCTTCTGTACCTCATTCACCAGAAACCTTTCCACCAGAAACTTCCCCACTCCCCGATTCTACAACTGCTGGGCTTTTGGGACAGCCGCTGGTTGTTGGTTATCCCACGCAGGAGGTTAAAACCTCTAATGGCCAAGTTAAAGAATACACAAAGACAAGTCCGAGCGTCGAACCCCGCCCCTCGGAACTTCTTCTGATGTCGGCACTGCGTAAACGGGAGATGCAAAAAGAAGCCGCTGTCTTGCAAAGAAAAATCGGAGCGGAGGCTTCAGATCAAAATGCAAAAGATGAACCTGCTCAAAAACTTAGTCAGCGATCGCTAAATCCAAACTCTAATGGTGAAGCAAAATCAACCTTTTTGGATTCTTCTAGCTTTACCTATAGAGTTTCTCCAAGCCCAGTGGTAGCCCAATCTCCGCGCCCTCTTCAAATTACCCCAACTGTCACCAACAGTAACAAGTTAGGCAATTCCAAGGCAGAAATTTTAGCTGAGAAGTTAACCCAACAAAAACAGCAACGCGCTATTACTGCACAACAGTCTCTAAAAAAAGACAATATTTCTGTCTCTGCTGCCGATCTAGCACCGAGTTCTCAATCAGTACAAAATTTTATAACATTCAGGTCTCGTAAGCCGACAAACCAAGTCTCAGTACCGATCGCTGTAGAATTTAAGTCTCAAGTCCAGCAACAAAGCCAAGTACCAACGCCTACACCACAAGTAAATACCACTCAGCCACAAGCTCAACCATCTGGTACAACTGCGCCAGCTACCACACCGCCAGCCGGGCCAAGAATTGTAGAAGTCACTTCAGATCGGCAAGAGTATGACGAGAAACAGCGAATTATTACAGCTGTAGGTAATGTAATTGTGCGATTTGATGGGGCGGTGGTGGATGCCGATCGCTTACAAGTAAATTTGGACAATTTGATAGCTGCGGGGGAAGGCAACGTCACCTTAACACGGGGCGATCAGATACTGCGTGGACAACGCTTTACCTATAACTTCGTTCAAGATCGTGGGGAACTGGAAAATGGTAGAGGAGAAATTTACGTACCTTCAGCACAAACAGATTTTGCTTTTTCACCCACGGCTGTAAGTGCTGGTGGAGTTTCAAAACGTCCGCCCAGCGATCGCATTAGAGCCAATCAACCCGTTTCCGGTGTCAGCAGCCCTGGAGGAATTGATGTGACAATTGGTGGTCGGGCAGATGCAAGCAATATCCCGCCACCGAAAACAGGGGGTGCAGTCAATCGGCTCAGGTTTGAAGCTGAACAAATTGACTTTTATCCGCAAGGCTGGCAGGCAAGGGATGTCCGCATCACCAACGATCCGTTTTCGCCTCCAGAATTAGAATTACGCGCAAATACAGTAACTTTGACGCGAGAATCACCCTTGGTAGACCGCATCAGGACACAGGGGCAGCGTTTGGTATTGGATCAAACAGTCTCCTTACCAATTCCGTTGAATGAGCGTACTATTGACCGTCGAGAGCGGGATGTTACACCTGCAATAGTTTCTCCTGGCTACGATGGAGAAGATCGGGGTGGTTTGTATATTGAGCGTGGTTTTCCAGTAATCGATACAGAGCAAACACGCTGGACAATCACGCCCCAGTTATTATTACAGAGAGCTGTGCAAGAAGGCACGAGTGACTTAGGCGCACTGTTTGGTGTGAAGACCAAGATAAATTCTGTTTTGAGTCCACGGAGGATAATTCAGGGAACTGCGGAGTTAACTAGTTTTAACTTGAATGACGTAGAAGAAAATTTGCGAGTGAATTTAGGATTGCGCCAGACATTAGGCACTTCTCTTCCCCACACATTGAATGTGCAATATAACTACCGCGATCGTCTCTACAACGGTACTCTGGGTTTTCAAACTGTCCAGAGCAGTTTTGGCGGCATTATTACCTCTCCTGTGATTCCTTTAGGAAAAAGTGGCATCAACCTCAACTACCAGGCAAGTGCCCAGTATATTGATGCCAACACCGATCGCCTAGACTTGCTAGAACCAGTGCGGGAAAACAATCGCATTTCACTTGGTCGTTTCCAAGCCAGTGCTACCCTCAGTAGAGGGCTGTTGCTGTGGCAGGGAAAACCATTACCACCCACTGCCACTGAGGGATTACGATACACCGCTACCCCTGTAGTTCCTTACTTGCAAGCGATCGCTAGCCTTACAGGCACTACCAGTTATTACAGCAATGGTGATAACCAAAGCACTCTAATTGGTACAATTGGCTTACAAGGGCAAATTGGTCATTTTTCCCGACCTTTTTTCGACTATACCGCCTTTAATGTCAGTTTATCTCAAGGCTTAAATAACGGATTATCACCCTTTTTGTTTGACCGCTCCGTTGATAACAAAGTGTTGACCGCTGGGATATCACAGCAAATCTACGGACCTTTTCGCTTAGGCTTTCAAACATCTGTTAACTTGGATACTGGTAAAGAAAGTAGCACCGACTACATTTTGGAATATAGCCGTCGCACCTATGGCATTACCTTACGTTACAATCCGGTGCTGGAGTTAGGCGGTTTCAGCATCCGAATTAGTGATTTTAACTGGGGTGGCGGCACCGATCCATTTTCGGAAATTAAGCCAGTAGTGAACGGCGTGCAACAGGATAATTAGTTTAAGGACTAGGGACGACTCGACAGGCGATCGATCTCACAATGAGTAAATGCCGCGCCAGGTATTCTCAGGTTGGCATAGTCGCCGCTTAGTTGAACGCCTGATGGTGGTTGGTGTAGGGTTACACAGCATCTATGAACTGCGGCTTGATACTCTCGCCATTGCCTACGGATTGCAATACTTGCAGCATCGTTACCTAAGTCGGAAAATCTTAGCCCTGCTCGCATCAGCCAAGATTCCACGTCAGTTGTTTCACCAACTATTTCTGGAATGTGATTAATTTTTTTCATGAGTAATATCTTATACCTATCTGTATTTGCTTCACTTTAAGATAAAGTAGCAATATCAGCCAATATCATTTTTTATTAAAATAATCACTAAAAATGATTCATGCCCAAGTATTAATACTTGGGCATGAAAGAATGAATTACTATTACGGCTGGTAAACATCATTGCTTTAGCTTCCGAATAAGCCGTTTTCTAGCTCGTAATCACTAGAAACGATAGCCTAATCCAGCTTGGAAGCTGACAGCATCAGCATCACTATTTTTGTAGGCGTCAATACCCCATTTAGTATCGCCGTAGGCAATGACATTTTTGCTAACTTCTGATTCAATCCCAAGGGTGACTACAGGTGAATTCCGATTGCCCAATGGAGTTTTTTGACCTTCATCAGTTACAAAGGAATAACCACCACCGAAGTAAACGTTAGTATTTTTGGCGATAGGCGCATCATAAGTCACTATGGGCATAATTGCAGCAGCATCGCCACCATACAACACAGAACCCCGCAGTGAAACAGGAGCATTGGGTACGGCGTATCGTCCTTGAATATTACCACCAATTTGTGCTTCATCGTTTCCTTGTCCGCCACTGGTTGCACCAACAGCAACACCAGCACCGATGTAGTTACCGTTAGTACCTGCTGTTTGAGCAGATGCAATGCCGGCTGAGAGGACAATGGAAGCAACAGCAAGGAAAGAGGCAGCTAATTTTGTAAGTTTCATAGAATTATTCTCACTAGAGTTAAGTAAAATCAATCTTCTCTAGTACTAGAATCTCTTTTTTTACAAAATGTAACCTCACGCATCTGGTTCACCCAAGTGGCTGAATTATTTCTCACCCACCTGGGTGTAACAACTGAAATATTTAATTGAAGAATTCAGGATTCCGAATTTAGGAGTCAGAATTTAGGAGTCAGAACAAGAAAGTGAAAGATTCAGATCCACCACCCTCTTGTCTTTACGCTACGCTATCCGCTTTCTCTGGCTCCAAGTTCATGCTGAATTCTGACTCCTGAATTCTATTTAAATAACAGTTATTTCTTCAAAAAACGCTGACGTAGACGAGAGATAAATATATTCACCTCTGGTATTTTCAGCCATGAAGCGATCGCAGCAAACACTACAATCCCTACGAAGCCAGATATACACAACTGCAACACCAGAATCAGTAAACCCGTTTTACCTAACAAGTGCTGAGAACCAATCAATGTCCCATAGCTTGCTACCCCAGCAACTACGCTACCAGCAGCCAAACCCAGAATCGGCAAACTCCACTCACGCCAAGGTAAACCATTGAGTTTGCGATCGAGCAACCATAACAGCATTAACATTGAGCTACAATTTACACCCACCGTTGCTAATACCAAACCGGGAGCGCCAAAAGGTTTAACGAAAAACCAATCTAATAAAATGTTGAGCAAGATGTTAAAAATACTGATGCGAAAAGGTGTCTGTCCATCGCCTAAAGCATAGAATACCCGCACCAAAACATCACGCCCCAAATAGACAAACATCCCAATTCCATAAGCTACTAGTAAGGATGAAACTAGCTGTGTGGCTTCTGGCTTGAAAGCACCGCGCTCATATACCACCTGCACAATGGGTACAGATAGCGACACCATCAATGCCCCTAACGGTAGCATGGTAAAAGCAGTGAGTAGGAGTCCTTGGCGAATCCGTAATTTTAAGTCTTGCCAATTTTCGGGCCCAGCAAGTTTGGCAAATATCGGTAATAGAGGCAGTAAAATGATATTAGAAATAATCCCCAAGGGGGTTTGGACTAATAGATTGGCATAGTTAAATCCTGCCGCCGCACCAGGGATAGGACTAGCAAAATAAAGGTCAGTGGCAACATTAATTGGCATCATTCCAGAGGAAACTGTTGCCGGAGTCATGATTTTAATTACTTCTTGAACGCCTGGAGATTTAAAATCAAACCGCAGGCGTAATGTGCCCAATCCTAACCGCCACTGGACAATTAGCTGCACTACCCACTGGAGAATTGCTCCTGCCAAGGTTCCCCAAGCTAACACCATTCCCCCGATTAAAGCGTACTCCGGCTTAATAATGTCCTTGCCCAGTTGCATCGCCAAGATCGCAAGACCGCCAACAACAGTAATACTGGATAATAAAGGGCTAATGGAGAGTAACCAATATTGATTAGCTGTATTGAGAGTACCGAAGCCAATGCCAATTAAACCGGCAAATAAAGCCATCGGGGCCATAATGCGGAGTTGTTGAATGGCGATCGCTCTGGTTGTTTCTTCCAAACCATGACCGACTAAATCAACGATCGTATCCGCAAATAGAACTTGAGCAACTGTCACCAGCAACAGCAATCCAGCTACCAGCGTTGTCACAGTTTCCACTAGGGGAGCTGCTTCTTCTCGGCGACGCTTGGCTAAAACGCTGACGAGCGCACTGTGTAATGGCCCATTTACGCCACCGAGTAAGATCAATAGAAAGCCAGGGATAATATAGGCATAACTATAGGCAGTGGCAGCAGCACCAACACCAAATGCGGCAGCGATCGCTTGCTGCCGCACTAAACCGAAGACTTTACTAATTAATGTGGCTGCGGCAACAATGCCAGCAATTCCAGCGAAAGAACGAGAGGGTTTTTGATCTTGTTGTGTCACGAATAATACCCGACAACTCTTGCAGAGTGCATACTTTAAAACATTTAACCTGAAATTCCGCAGTCTGTCAGGTAAATTTTGACAAATTAGTAATTTTAAATGCCTACGCTAAGGGCAAAGGCGGATTGATGCCTACGGCGGGCTACGCCTACGCTCAAAATTAAATTCCTAAGATTGCGATAATACACCGAATTACAAGTTAGTTAGATTGTGATTTCAAAGGCATTGGGCCGCTTTTCTGATTTGCCCCGATAATACTAACTTAGTGACAGCCTTGCCTAAATTCGTAGTGAATATACTCAAATAAACTTTGCGCTCCTCTATGTTTCAAATTAAACCCTCAACTGGCGACGAATTTACACAATTGCGTACTTAGTTATCTCCTCTGTTGTATACAAGCTAAAATTATTTTTTAATCCATTACAAGGATAGATCGAGAAAGGGGAACTATAACAATAACCATCTTCTGGGAAATAGTTGAACTAGGGATTGGGGATTGGAGATTAGGGACTGGATATCGGGCGAGATTTGAATCCCAAACAAATTTTACTCATATTTTATTCCCTAGTACCCAGTACTCAGTCCCAAAGCGCCCATTCGTCCCCACCTCAACAAGTTGCTATCCATCTGAAATTGGTGAATCCTGGACGCGGCCAGTTGAAGACTGTAAAACTTTGCAGTTTGTCATATTTGTGACACTTCTTAACCCCATGAACTTTGGCGTGAGGAACCCTTGTATAAAAACGAGATAATCCAGAGCAATGGAACCCAATTCAAATTTCACAGAAAATCAACTTCTTTTGTCAAGCGCTCAACTTCAAGAGCAACTAGAGCAACAAAAAGCTCTGGCGAGTGTAATTGTCCGAATTCGGGAATCGCTTGACTTAGAAAAAATTTTTCAAACGACTGTTATACAAGTGCGTCAGTTGCTTAATGCTGACCGAGTAGCAGTCTTCCAGTTCGACCGCGAACAAAACTGGGAGGGAGAATTTGTTTCTGAAGATGTTGCAATTGGCTGGGACTCAGCAATGGCAATAAAAGTTTATGACCACTGCTTTGGAGAACAATTTGCTGCCAGTTATCAACAAGGTCGAGTGCAAGCAGTAGCAGATATTTACAAGGCGGGACTGAGTGATTGCCATGTGGCAATTTTGAGTAAATTTCAGGTACAGGCCAACCTTGTTGTCCCTCTATCGCGGAAGCAAGAACTGTGGGGATTGCTTTGCATTCATCAGTGCAGTGAGACTCGTGAATGGAAAGAATCAGAAATTGAGTTTATTCGTCAAATTGCTGACCATCTTGTTGTTGCGATTCAACAAGCAAAGCATCTCCATGAAGTCAAATTGCAAGCTACAAAATTGGCTCAAGCAGTTCAGCGAGACCAAGTAATAGCTAAAATTGTCGATGAAATTCGCTCGCCCCTTGATATTGAAACTATCTTTAAAACCACAACTCAAGAAATACGAAAGTTGTTGCAAGCTGACCGAGTTGCCATCTTTAGCTTCAATCCCGATTGGAGTGGTAACTTTGTTGCTGAATCATTTACGCAAGGCTGGACTCCCTTAGTTGGGGTTGAGCCTGCGATCGCTGATACTTATTTACAACAGACGCAAGGCGGGCGTTATGTTAACAACCAGACTTTTATAGTTAATGATATTTACCAAGCTGGATTAACAAACTGCCATATAACTCTGTTGGAGCAATTTCAGGCAAAAGCCTTTGCAACTGCCCCTATTCTCCAAGGAGATCAACTTTGGGGAATCATCGCTGCCTACCAAAATGCCTCACCCAGAGAGTGGGAATCTTATGAAGTCGAATCACTGATCAAAATTGGTACACAAATTGGTGTAGCAGTTCGACACCATAAGTTGCTGGCATACGCTCAGTATCAAGCAGAGCAACAAAAGACGTTAACTAGTGTAATCACTCGAATTCGGGAGTCTCTAGATTTAGATACAATCTTCCAGACTACTGTCACCGAGGCCCGGCAAATGCTGCAAGCAGACCGAGTGGCAGTCTTTCGTTTTGACCCGCAAAAAGATTGGGAAGGAGAATTTATTTCTGAGGATTTTGTGCCTGAGTGTAATTCGGTAATGGCAGAAAAAGTTTATGACTATTGCTTTGGTGAAAACTTTGCACCCCTTTACGCCCAAGGTCGAGTAAATGCGATCGCTGACATTTATCAAGGAAAGTTCCCCAGTTGCTACGTCCAAATCCTAGAAAAATTTCAAGTGCGAGCAAATATGGTCGCACCTCTATTAAAAAAAGGTGAACTTTGGGGATTGCTGTGTATTCACCAATGCACTGCTCCTCGCTACTGGCAACCTTCTGAGATTGAATTTGCCAGTCAAATAGCCGAGCAATTGGGAGTTGCATTAAAACAGGATTCTTATTTAAAGCAAGTTCAAATGCAGGTTGTCCAGTTAGCAGAAGCCACTGAACGGGAGAAAGCAATGGAACGTCAAGAACTGCTGGCTGCAACTATTGATAAAATCCGCCAGTCACTCGATATTAAAACTATTTTTAGAACCACTACTCAAGCTGTACGAGAGTTGCTCGAAGTCGAGCGAATTGCAATTTACCGCTTCAACCCGGATTGGAGCGGTAAATTTGTGGCAGATTCCTTCAAAGATGGTTGGAAACCAGTTGCACAAACCCAACCAACGATTATAGAAACTTTTGAGGATACAGACGACGATAACGAACTTCCACGTAACGAAACCTTTGTACCGATTCGGGAAGGTGAAAAATTATGGGGATTATTAGTTGCTTATCAAAATTCGCAACCGCGTTATTGGAAAGAGGAAGAAATTAATTTACTGGCTCAAGTTGGGGTGCAATTAGGAATTGCGATTCAGCAAGCAGAATTACTGGAGCAAACTAAACGTCAAACCTTGGAACTTTCTCAAACTCTGCAAGAATTAAAACAAACTCAGACTAGGTTAATTCAGGGTGAAAAAATGGCGGGATTAGGACAACTACTTGCCGGAGTTGCCCATGAAATCAACAATCCCATCAGTTTTATTTTTGGCAATCTTATCCATTTAAGTGAATATACTCAAGAACTACTAAAAGTAGTGAAACTTTACCGTCAAAGCTCCTCAATATTGCCAACTATCCAAGAGCAAATCGACAAGAGTGATTTGGACTTTCTTATCGAAGATTTACCCAAAACCCTTGAGTCAATGAAAGTAGGAACAGAGCGGATTTGTGATATTGTGCTATCACTACGAAACTTCTCTCGTACAGATGAGGCTGAATTAAAGCCAGTAGATATTCATGAAGGGTTGGATAGTACTTTGTTAATTTTAGGGCATCGCCTCAAAAATAATAACGATCGCCCAGCAATTGAGATTGTTAAACAATATGATAGTTTACCTTTGCTCGAATGCTATCCCGCACAATTAAACCAAGTGTTTATGAATCTTTTGAGTAACAGTATTGATGCATTAGAAGAAAAGTTTAACACTATACAGCAAAGGTATTTGAAATTATTACAAACGTGTCCGAGAATACCCTTGACTATCTGGATTAATACGCAAGTCGTTTATAACCAGGTTGTAATAAGAATAGCTGATAATGGTCTTGGGATTCCAGAAGAGGTGCGATCGCATATATTCGATCCCTTCTTCACTACCAAAGCACCAGGTAAAGGTACGGGGTTAGGATTGTCTATTAGCCATCAAATAGTAGTTGAGAAACATCATGGTCAGATGAAATGTTCGTCTAAACCAGGAGAAGGAACAGAGTTTTTAATTGAAATTCCCATTGATAATTAGAGGTTACTGATTTTTGACAATTTTAATAATACTATTTCACAAAATACCTGGTACAAATATATAGGTAGTGGCGTACCTGACTTTTCACGGTATCTAGAAAACCTCTCTCTAAATCTCTCTTCTACAAGGAGAGAGACTTTGAATTTTCCCCCTTCCCGCGATGAGTTGGGGGTTAGATTTTCGTGGGATTTAACTGATGGTATTGAGGGAGGTGTTAATTTGAAGCGATAAAACTTTTGATCGTCTTAACTATTTCTTGTTTTTCTTCAAACCCAGAACTATAGCGACCAATCAAAGGTACTCTTTCACCAGATTCTAAAATTAAGGTAATTTGATGAGCTGTACCATCTTCGCCATAAAAGTTTTTAACTTTAATATCAACAATTTCGTTTAACGAGTACAAAAAAACTAATTTTCCCAATATTCCAAACCATTTATAGTGGCTGATACTTAAGCTATTTGATGCTTTATCAAAATTACAGTCGATAAATGAACCTGACGCTATAATTAATAAACCTAATAATAGGCAAAATATGGTTATGCCAATTACAGCGTAGCCAACTAAAGTATCATCTTGCTTAACTACTAAACTTTTTTCTAAAGGTTGTACTAAGAAATTCTTGATTTTTAATAAGATAAACTCCGCTTCTTCGGAAAAATAATCACTGTAAGTAGTTCGTCTAAACGGAATACTTTCTGTTTTAGTTAATAACTGAACTTGATATTTATATATTATTTTTCCCTCTTTATCAGTTTTAGTTTGTTTTTCTAAACGACTTCCAATTAATCCAGAAATTGGTTTTTGGCTTTTTTGATGACCAAAAAAATCAAATTCTATCAGTTGACATATAATTTTTGATGACTTTTGCTCAATATTTGAAGTATCTATATTTTGTAAAACTCGGTTACAATCAAGTTGTGTGACAGGTATAAACATAAAAATAGCATATAAACAAATTATACCTATTTGTCCAATAAAAAACCCAATAAATCTAAGTAACTTCGGTTGAACAATAAACTTAAGCTTATTTTGTTTTTGCTCATAAATTTGTATCTTTTTATCTCTGACAAAATCCCAAATTAAAATCAAATCGATAGCGAATAATACATAGTTTAATAAAGAATTTGTATTTTCCATTTTTTCGCAAAAATGTCTCTGTTTTTAAGATCAAAACCGAGATTTTTACCTACAACCCAAACTATCTCGCGTTGACACACCCGTAACTGGATTTACGCCATCGGCTCTTTCACACAGCAGCGACACTTGATAACGGTCAATTAAAGCATCGGTAAAATCAGCACCAGTGACATCAGCATCAAAAAAGCGGCTGCGGGTTAAAGTTGCTTCAGTAAAGATGGCATTTTTCAGGTTAGCACCATCCATAGTGGCGCGATCGACTAAAGCGCCGCTCAAGTTCGCATCTTCCAAATTTGCCTTTAATAAAACTCCTTTAGTCAGAATTGCGTTGGTTAAATTTGCTCCTTGAAAATTTGTCCCCCGCATTTCTGCTGCGACAAAAGTTACCCCTGCCAAATCAGCATGAGAAAAGTCACGATTTTCTAAATTTATATTGTTGTAATTGATTGTGTTTATCTGAGCAAAAGCCGGTTTGGGATTAAGTATTATCCACCCAAAGGCTAGTAGCAAAATTACAATCAAACCCAAAAAGCGCAGTAAAATCTTTTTCATAACTTTATTATTTCTCAGTAGTCCTTTGTCATTAGTTCTATCTTACAAAGTTTTGAGCGGAGGAAACCTCCGCTCAGACTTTGCGCTTTGTCATTTAACCAATGACTAATGACTAATGACTCATGACTCTTAGCTATTTCCAATCTTTCCCAATGCGGATTGTCAGATCGGATTCTAAATCACCAATGGCAGACACCTCGATTTGACCCAAGCCTAAGACTTTTTGCAAATCAACCCCAACTCGTCGGTTGCCTTTTTGGACAATAACCTGAGTTTGACGTTGAGTATCTGGCCAATCAGGCACTTTGTAAATATTATTAAAGCCTTTCTGTTTAAGATAAGCAATAACTTTTTCAGTTAGCTGAGGTTGATTTGAAGCATTTTGAATAGCAATTTTGAGGTTAGAAACCTGACGCGTATCTGGTTTTAGACCAGGTACATTTACCCCAACATAATCATTCAACAGGCTCTGTTGTCCAGTCATATTCAGCCAATAGCTATCAGGGTCTTTGCTAAAGCGGCTAAAGGTACCAGGCAACACAGTCATTTGGAAATTATCCCGATCTAGGTTGAGTCCGAAATTGACCAACGCCATCATTTCTTCCATCTTCAGGTTGGTATCAAAATATTTTCGCATTAGGCGAGTTAATTGAGGCAACCTGGGTAAGACGGTAGGACTATTTAAACGTTGCAGCAGGGCTGCTGTTAGTGCTTGCTGACGCTGCACTCTCGGCAAATCTCCCAAACCTGGTTCGCGGAATCGAACAAACTGTTCTGCTTGTTCGCCGTTGAGGGTTTGCCAGCCACTGACTAAATTAATCGACAGCCGACTGCTAGAGTCTTTATATTCCATTGATTGGGGAACAAAGACTTCTACTCCGCCTAACTGATCGACTAACTGCCGTAAGCCACTGGTAGAAATACGGATGTAACGATCGATTGGGGCGTTGTTTAAGGTACGGCTAACTACCCGTGCTGCTAAGACTGGGCCGCCTTTGGCATTGGCATCAGATACCTTGGTTAATCCCTTTTCTCCCTTTTCGGGGATGGCGATCATTGTATCTCTGGGAATGGAAAGCACCCTTACAGATTTTTCGCTAGGGTTCAGTCGTACCAGTAGCATAGAGTCGCTTTTCCCTGCAAAGCTTTCTGGTGAGCCATCAACGGTACCGCTGACTGGTTCAATCCCCATGATTAAAATATTCATCGGACGTGAAAGCTTGTACTGGGAAAGTTTGCCCCATAATTCCCCTGGTAATGGGATTTTTACTTCGTCTTTAGCAGTAGTTCCTAAATCTTCGTCTGTTCGATCTAGATTGCTCCATAAAGGAGTCCACAGCGCTAACGTTGACACCAGCAGCCCAGATAAGATGATGCCAATGACAACCGTCATAAACCATAACAGCCATCGAGGCATGGTTAAGCCCAGTCTCTCAGAAAGCTGATTGGGAAACGCACCCACAGATTCGATGACGCTACGATTCGGATTCGCTGGCTGGTTTAGTTCGACCTGCTCCTCCTCTAAGTCAGCTACTGGTGCTGGTGTTACTTGATTTTCTGTCCATTGAAGTTGCGATGATCGCACGTCACTTTCAAACTCTACTACTTGCCCAGACGTAACCGGATTTTCCGACCATTCGACTTGTTTTATCACAATTATCTCCCCACTCAACCACTCCCTAAAAGTATGTTAATCCAAGCTACAAATATTGCCAGTGGAAAAGCTCACTGTAAACTTGTAATGTTCTTCGGTAGGCGTGTATGACAACATGAATACTTTATTGTTCCCCGTAATCCTAGCTGGTGGTAAAGGTGAACGTTTTTGGCCTCTAAGCCGCAAAGACCGACCCAAGCAATTTTTAAGTCTTGATGGTAGCTCTAGAAGTCTATTACAAGCAACCGCCGATCGATTGATTGAACTCGGTGGCGGGTGGGATTCCTTGTGGGTCATAACTTCTAGTCAGATAGCTGAAGGCGTAAGACAACAACTACCCGATCTACCAGTTGAAAACTTGCTGATTGAGTCGGAAGGCAGAGACACTGCCGCAGCCGTTGCTTGGACAAGTTTAGAAATCAAACAGCGCTATGGTGAAGACGCTGTGATTGGCTTTTTCCCTGCTGACCACTGGATTGCTAACCAAGAGGCGTTTGCACACACATTAAATGCAGCTACGCAACTGGCAACAAGCACAGCAGCGATCGTTACACTGGGGATCAAGCCTACTTTTCCATCAACCGGTTACGGCTACATTGAACAAGGTGAAAAAATAGGTAGCTTTAATGAGTTGCCAGCTTATCACGTGAACCGCTTTACTGAAAAGCCCGACCGAGAAACGGCAGAGACTTTTTTATCTACGGGACGTTTTAGCTGGAATAGTGGAATGTTCGTTTTTCGGGCAGGGGTTGTTCTCAAGGAACTACATACCCATGCTCCAGAAATTATCGAACCTTTAGAACAACATGGCCCTGATATCTATCCCCAGTTGCCTAAGAAGAGTATAGACTATGCGTTAATGGAAAAGACAACTCTAGCATACGTTTTGCCAGTTGATTTTGGTTGGGATGATTTAGGAGATTGGAATGCGATCGAACGTTTACTGAAAACGGAAGATACTCCAAACGTGGAACTCGGTACTCACGTAGGTTTAGATACGCAAGGGGCGATTATTTACGCCTCAAATCCAGAAGATGTAGTTGTTACTATTGGTTTAGAGGACGTGGTGATTGTGCGCGATCGCAATGTCACCCTCGTTGTCAAAAAAGAACGTACCCAGGAAATCAAGCAGATCCTTAAAATTCTCCAAAGTGATTCCCGATTTACTGACCTGCTATAAAAGTTAGAACCCTTGGCAGAGGCGAAAAAGTCTATTTTTCCATTATAACTTGACAGTCTGTTATTTTATCTGACAGTTATGGACATTATTAGCTTTGAACCTCTGGCCAAGACAATGGCAATCGATTCTATTACTGCCTATCAAAAATATATTTCTCCGTCCAAAGGATTTTCTTGTTCCCATCGCTTATTACACGGTGGGGATTCCTGTTCTAGCTACGTCAAACGGATGCTGAACGAACAGAAGCTCCACGAAGCCGTACAATCATCCATAAAAAGATTTCAAGATTGTGCCGCAGCTAGCAAAACTTTAACAAGCATCAAAACTAGAGCCGATTCCCGTTGTATTGTCATCCCCTGCTGCCTACCTCTTTAACTCCTCTGCCTCTTTGCAGTTTTTTACAAAAATGTTCCTCACCCAAACTGTTCCCCGTCAACGAGAAATCCTTGAAGTCTTCCTTCGCAATGGCTGGGACTATATGCGAAGGTTACTTACTGGTGGCAAAGCTGATGAACCCCAGCTGCCGACACCTGCGGTTTTAAAAAATATTCTGGTAGATTTGGGCCCAGTTTACGTCAAACTTGGCCAGTTAATGTCTACCCGCCCTGACTTACTGAGCGCCTCCTATATTGAGGAATTGTCAACTCTACAAGATGAAGTACCACCAGTTCCTTGGTCAGAGATAGAAATAATCCTCCGCAAAGAATTAAAACGTCCATTAGCAGAAACCTTCAGCACAGTTAACCCGATCCCCGTAGCAGCCGGATCGATTGCTCAGACACATCGAGCTACACTAGCAGACGGTCGAGAAGTCGCTCTCAAAGTGCAACGTCCGGGAATCGATCTGACTATTGCTCAAGATATTGCTTTAATTCAAGGTATTGCCGATTTAGTGGCGCGAACTGATTTTGGGCAAACCTACGAAATCAAATCCATCGCCGAAGAATTTACCAAAGCCTTAGAAGCTGAATTGGATTTTACACGCGAAGCTGGTTTTACAGACCAACTGCGGCGCAACTTATCTAAAAGCCGCTGGTACGATCCCACACAAATAGTGGTTGCGGAAATTAATTGGGAGTTGACCACAGAGAAATTGCTGGTAATGGAATGGCTCGATGGAGTGCCGTTCCTAGCGGCGGATTTGGATAGTGACCCCAACATTAAAGACCCTGCCGAAAAGCGTAAAGAAATAACTACTTTGTTATTTCGGGTATTTTTCCAGCAATTATATATTGATGGCTTTTTTCACGCCGATCCCCATCCAGGAAACTTATTTTATCTCAAAGATGGGCGTGTCGCTCTCTTAGATTGTGGCATGGTGGGAAGACTCGATCCCCGGACACAGCAGATATTAACAGAGATGTTGTTAGCGATCGTTGATTTAGATGCTCAAAGGTGCGCTCAGTTAACTTTACAGCTATCAGATTCTGCTCAACCAGTGATTTTGTCGCGGTTAGAAAATGATTACGATCGCATGTTGCGAAAGTATCACAATGTCAGCCTCACACAAATAAACTTCAGTCAGATAATTTATGAAGTTTTACAAGTTGCCCGCAACAATAAAATTAGGTTGCCTAGTAATATGGGTTTGTATGCCAAAACCCTAGCGAATTTAGAAGGGGTAGCGCGGACATTCAACCCAGAGCTTAATTTTTTTGATGAAGTCAAACCATTAATTACAGACTTATTTCGTCGGCAATTACTGGGGGATAATCCAGTGCGATCGCTATTACGGACAGCCTTAGATATTAAAAGTCTGTCTCTCCAATCTCCTCGCCAAATTGAACTATTATTAGACCGAGTTACCTCAGAAACCTTACAGTGGAATCTCTCGCTGCGGGGGTTAGATGGTGTGCGGCGGACTATGGATGATGCAGCTAATCGACTATCTTTTAGTATATTAGTGGGTTCGCTGATTATGGGTGCGGCAATTATTTCCACCAGAGCGCAGACAACTCAGCTATCTTTTTTAAGCACCACCCTCTTTGCAGTCGCTAGTTTATTGGGTTTGTGGTTAATTATTAGTACATTGCGATCGGGACGTTTACGGTAAAATCATTTTGAATTTTGGACTTTGAATTGACATAAAAATCTAAAATTAAAGTTTGTAGTAAGCACTTTAGTACTGAGAAAATTAAGGACTAAAGTCCTTACTCTTCGGGTGACGCTCGTACCTCGCTAACGCTGCGCTATCGTTAGTCGCTCATGGGGAAAACACCCAAGACCGCGCTAACTCACTACGAACTTGCTTGCCCATCGATTTTTATTAGCTGGATAAGACTCCTGTAATACTCGTCAATTCCATAATTTTTTCAAACTGAAAATCATGAGCTAAATTCTTAATAAAATTTTGCAGGACAGCATTTTCTGAAGGGATTTGCTCAATCAATTCTAAAATCAGGTCATCACTACATTGGGCTGCGGCAGTGTACACCTGTTTCACCCATTCAGGCGACATTTCAGATAATAGAGTTACTAAATCTGTGAGTGTCAACATTGATTTTGGTCTTTGTTGCTTTAGGTTTGTTAACTGATAGCTTTCTTCTTGATAAATATATTGAACTCCCAAATATTCGCTCAACTTTTCTAGTAATTCTTCCTCGCGGAAAGGCTTGTTAATATAATCATCGCAACCCGCTTTGATTATTGCCTCTCGTTGTTCCTCAAAAGCATTAGCAGTTAAGGCAATAATAATGGTCTTCCAATTGGGGATTTGGGATTCGGTATTTTGGATTGAGGTTTCTTCTCTAGTTTTAATAACTTTTGTGGCTTCGTAACCGTCCATAATTGGCATCCGCATATCCATTAAGATTAGATGTGGTTGCCATGTCTGCCAAAGTGCGATCGCTTCAATGCCATTTATTGCTTCCTGGACTACAAAACCGATGGATGTGAGAATTTTCATTAACACTAAACGGCTATCTGTAGAGTCATCAACTACTAAAATACGGTATTCGCTTTGAGTGGGCGCTAAACTAATAACTTGGGGTCTAATTTGTTGGATCTGGATTTCGCTGACTGTGGCTAGACCAATTTGAATATCAAAAGTAAATTTACTTCCCTCACCAATAGTACTGGTGACGCTAATATCTCCTCCCATTAGTTGCACATATTTACGGCTAATTGCTAAACCTAGTCCTGTTCCCTGCTGCGATTTTCTTCCGGTTTCAGTTTGCCCAAAAGCTTCAAATAGCAAGTCAATTTCTTGTGGGGCAATACCGCGGCCAGTATCTTGTACCTCAAAGGTTAGGGATTGGGCATTGGGCATAGGAAGAGGCAGAGGTGCAAAGGGGCAGAGGGGCAGAGGGAAAAGACTTACTGCTACTTCTCCTCTACTCCCCTGCTCCCCTGTTCCCCAGTCCCCACTCCCCATCCCCACCCGCAGCGTCACCCTGCCAGTATCGGTAAATTTGATTGCATTTCCCAGGAGGTTAAGCAAGACTTGACGCAGTTTACTTTCGTCAACTTGGATGTATTGGGGAAGGTGAGATGTATATTCAAAGACCAATTCCAATCCTTTGGAGGTGGCGCGGAAACGCAACATCTCTTTGAGGTTTTCCAAGAGGCGAATTAAGTCAAAACTGTTGAGATTTAAGGTTATTCTGCCAGCTTCGATTTTAGACATTTCCAGAATGTCGTTGATTAAATTCAGGAGATGTTCGCCAGCACGATTGATAATTGCTAGATTTTGCTGATGTTCAGTTGATAAATCACGATCGTGGCTCATGACTTGGGTAAAACCAAGGATGGCGTTGAGTGGGGTACGCAGTTCGTGACTCATGTTGGCCAGGAATTCGCTTTTGGCACGGTTAGCAGCATCAGCAACGATCACAGCTTCTTGCAATGCTTGTGACTGCCTTTGAGTTTGTGCTAGCAATTGTGCCTGCTGTAAAGCAACGCCCAACTGATTGCCAATTTGAACTACGATGTTGATTTCTCCCGATTTCCATTGGCGGGGATCGGAATTTTGATAACTCGCCAGTAATCCCCAAAGCTGACTACCATGTAAGATCGGAACAATAATGTAGGCTTTAGCCTGAAAGCGCTCTAAGAGATTTATATAAGCAGGATGAAACTCAGTGTTGTAAATGTCTGGTACACAGAGGAAACTTGCGCCTGGGGTTGCTTGCAGGTCAGAATATTCCATCTGGTTATCCGCATTATCCAAAATTTTCGCTAGACAACGCCCATCTTGTAATACCCCCTCTGTGAGATAAGGGTCATTGTTGTGTTCTTCTATGAGAGAAATCCAATCGTTACCCACTGATTCAGAAACAAATTCCCCATTCCAGTCGGGATTGAAACGATAAACAACAACCCGATCGCAGTTGAGTACTTGGCGTAATTCTTCGGTTGTCGCCGCAAATATCGTCTCTAAATCTAGTGTTTGGCGCATTCTTTGAATCACTTGCGCGATCGCTCTTTCTCGCTCTGCACTTTCACGCAAGGCTTCTTCTGCCAATTTTCTCTCGGTAATATCTGTAATTGTACCGATGTAGCCTTTAATTTCTCCATCATCTCTAAATTCTGGCAAAGCATGACAAATTACCCAGATGACTGTATTATCATCGTCATGCAAGAAACGATGTTCGTACTTATAGGTTGACTTAGCGACTGTTGCTTGATTCCATGCCAACAATAGCTGCTCGCGGTCGTCTGGATGTACGGCATTTGCCCAACCTGTTCCCAGAGAATTTTCCAAACTACATCCAGTAATTTCACTCCAACGTTGATTAAAATATAAAACATTGCCATCGACATCAGTATGAAATATACAAGCTGGTGAGGCTTCTGCTAGAAGTTGATATCGTTGCTGACCTGACTGCAAAGCTAGTTCTGCCAATTTGCGATCGTTAATATCTGCCCAATAACCAACCCATTCGATCGGGGAATTCGCTTCGTCACGAATTAACCTCATCTCTTCGTAGAACCAGTGATAAGTTCCGTCAGCGTGCAACCAACGGTATTCGTAAGAAATGTACTCCTGCTTAATAAAGTGGGAAAATTTTTCCGAGATCGGTTCAATATCTTGTGGATGGACGCGCTCGAGCCAAAAACTGGAGTTATCGATAAATTCCCGCGCTTCGTAGCCCACCATTTCTTTAACGTTTTCACTGATAAAAGTAATGCCAAAATCCTCTGATGTTTTGCTGCTATAAATGACTACAGGGCTAGAGGTGAGCAGATATTGTAGGCGTTCGTTGGCTAAACGTAGTTCTTGTTCGACGTGTTTGCGTTCGCGTAGCGCTGCATGTAGTTCACTAATTTCTACTAAAACTGTGCCAACACCAGAGGGGCGATCGCCTTCACCAACAATCGGAAAATAAGAAGCTAAGAAGTGGCGAATAATATCTGGTTGTTTGATTGATGGGCTGCTTAATTCTTGATTAATAATAGGTTGACCAGTTATCAGAACTTGTTGATAAATTGGTTCTACTAAAGGGGCGATATCGGGTAAGACTTCATGGATGGTCTTGCCAATATGATCTTGCTGGGGTAGTCCATTAATCTCCGCCAACAGTTGGTTAATTTGCACAAACCGCAGCTGGTTATCTACAATATTCATGCCGACGGGAGCACTGCTAAAAAAGGCATTGAGACGAGCTTCTCTGAGTGCTAATTCTTGTTCTAAGGTTTTGCGCTCAATCAACCCACCCAATTGAGCCGCAACAGCACTGACTAGCAAGAGCAAACGCCGATCTACCAATACTGAGCTACGTTTAAAAAACACTAAAACAGCTAATACTTGGTTCCCAGCCAATATGGGAACACCGAACCCAGCTTTGAATCCTACCTTTGCGGCTTGTGGCGATCGCAAGAAAACTGGTTGTGTAACTTTAGAAACATCTTCTATCCATTCTGGTTCTTGGTTCTGCCAAACTCTTCCTGGCAATCCCACTCCCAGAGCAAATTTCACCGTTTGGCTTTGCTGGCAGAATTCTTCTAAGTTGCTTTCCTCTCCGTACCAACCCAGACTGTGTTCTAAAACAGTCCCATGTTTATTAGGTATCCAGGCTTCACCAAAATCCCAGCCAATAGTGTGACAAATTAAGCGCAAGACCACTGCTAAGGCGCTGTTGACATCACTGGCGCGAGTGATAGCTTGGGTTGTCAACAGTAACAAACGGCTTTCATTTTCTGCCTGCTTGCGTTCAGTAATATCTTTTGCGGTTCCCAGTACGTACCATTGTCCATCAATCTCGATCATTTCTGCACTCAACAGTGTTGTCCTGATTTCTCCTGTTGCTGTGCAGACATCAATCTCATAGTTGCGGATGGCTTTTGCTTGTTGCAGGATGTTGATGAGAAAATTATATTCTTCTGGATTCACCCAAATATGCAATTCTTCATCGGTGCGATCGATTACCTGAGAACGAGAATAACCAAAAAACCGACAAAAGCTGTCGTTTACTTCGATGTAGCGTTTGTTGGGAACAGTAATTAAAGCAATTGGGTCAGGAGATGACCGAAAAGCTGACGCTAACTTTTCTTCAGAAGCCCGTCGCGCGGCTTCTGCGCGTTGGCGTTCTTTTGCCTCTAATACCAAGGATACTAAATTGCCCAGAGAGCGAGCGAAATTTTGGTCTTCTAGCGTCCAATGATGAGTAACTCCCACCGCCTCCAGACATAAAACTCCTACGGTCTTTCCCTCCAGCCTAATGGGTGTATCGAGTATAGAAGTGATGTTTAATCTTGAGTAAGAGGCAGAAAATTCTTTAATTCTGGGATCGGTATGAGCATCATCTGCGGCGATTGATTGGTTTTGCTGCAAAGCTGCAAAATAAACTGGATAGTCTGCCGCTGAGAAGAAAAGTCCTTCGCTATGTTGATTGCTACTGCCCTCAAATAGATCGAAACACTGGATTTTCATGCCCGTTTCGTCATACAGCCAGACACTAGCTCGTTCTACGCCAATATTGTTGACAGCTGTTTCTGTGATTATACTCAAGGCTGCTTTCAAATCACCCTGATAAAGCGTCTGATTTTGTGCCAATTGTGTTAGCACGAGATTATGATTGCGGAGCTTAATCGCACTTTCTTGGAGTAATTTTTCTACTCCTCGACGCTGCGTAATATTACTAGCAGTGCCCGTCATGCCTATAACCTGACCCTCTTCGTTGCGTAATGCGATCGCATTCAACATTAGATAAAGTAAGGTACCATCTTTAGCCACACAGGTAGTTTCATGCTGGAAGATAGATTTTCCCTGAAGAACACGCTCAAAGGCTACTTTATCTTGAGCAACTTGTGTAGGTGAGATGAAATCAATTAAGGCGCGCCCGATCATTTCTTCCGGTTCGTAGCCATAAATCTGCTTGACTGCTGGATTGACAAAGGTAATTAGTCCATCAATGTCTACCGACCAGATCGTGTCCTGGGATGTCTCCACTAGGAGGCGATACTGACTTTCACTCTTCTTGAGGGCGGCTTCGACTACAAGGCGTTCGCTTTGATAAACTTCTCTACAAAAGGCTTTGCTAATGCTAACGGGAATTTCTTTAAAAATATCTTCTATTTGTCTGTTGCGAATATTTAACTCAACTGTAATCCGTTGACGCTCTTTAATCTCCTGTTGCAGTTGGGCATTTTTTTCTTTTAACTGTTTTTTCAGTTTTAGGAGAGTGAGTTGATTTCGGACGCGTAATAAAACTTCTTTAGTTTGGAATGGTTGAGTAATATAGTCAATATCGCCGAAATTCAAGACATTTATTTTTTCAAAAAAATCATCGAAAATTCCGAAAAGAATTATCGGAATTTCTTGAGTTTGATCGTTAGCTTTCAAATATTGACATACTTCATACCCATCCCTCTCTATAATGAGAACATTTAGCAAAAGCAAATCCGGGGAAGAAGCAATTGCCGTATTGATTGCCAATTGTCCAGAAATGACACTTTCTACCTGATAACCTTGGTTTTGAAGGATGTCTGATAAAAAATGTAAATTCTCTAAGTTGTCATCAACTAATAAAATTTTTATTTTTTGAGCATCCATATCAGTTACTAAGTTAATTTTCAATCAGGAAGAATTTCTTGAATAAAACTGAACATGAAATCAGAAAGCAAAACTCTTTCACCAGATTGTAAATAAAATCATCGTCGCTTACAACCATACTTCAGCGCTGGGTGTATAGAAAAGTTGCATATAAAGCAGGATAACTGTTTATATCATGTCCGCTTCATTACTTAATTAAATCCGAAGAATTCCAAACAGCCAAAGCTACGGTGTACATACAAGTCCTAAAAACCTAGCTTGATGAGGCTTGACTCGTTCCCAGCCGGAGACTGGGAATGCATTCATTGAGTCTCTGACTCAATGTCTGACTGGAGGCAGCAGTACCTAATCAGCTATTGCCATGCTCTGTATGGGAAGGAGATAATTGAGCTTTTTTTCAATTGTGTCTACACCGTAGTCCTTCGCATTGGGGAGACGCCATAAGGCAAGCTACGCGCAACGTCTTTGTCAATCTGACTCTTAGCATCGGGCTAGAGCTTCTAGCTAGCTACAAGCGAATTTAATTAAATTTACATTACATAATATAGTTTAATTTACGATTGCCTACTTCCTTTGACATTCACTATTCTCAAGCTTTTCATCATTTTTTTGTTTGATACGGTAAATCCAACCTATGTTTGTACGGTTTACCCAACTGTTTTTAGATTATTCTTTTATTAAATTACTTACTAGAGAGAAGAAACAAAGCAAATAAAGCTCCTCTCTAAAAAATACCTCTAAAACTTTGTTTGATTACCCAAGATTGAATTAGAAAGTTAAGGAGAGATTCAAATATGGCACTGATTCGTTGGGAACCATTCCGTGAAATGGAGATTCTGCGTCGTCAAATGGATCAACTATTCTCTGAGCTGACAGTAGCCGAGCGCGGTAACTCTGAGATTTCTGCATCACCGAGAACAGCGTGGGTTCCTGCGGTTGAATTACATGATAATGGCTCAGAGTTGCTATTAAGAGTTGAGATTCCAGGCGTGGAAGCTAAAGACCTCGATGTTCAAGTTACTCAAGATGCAGTTTCGATTGCTGGTGAGCATCGTTACGAAAAACATTCCCAATCTAAGGATAAAGTTCATTCGGAATTCCGGTATGGCAAGTTCGCTAGAGTAATTCCTCTGCCAGCCAAAGTTCAGAATCAACAAGTTAAGGCAGACTTGAAAGATGGGATTTTAATTTTGACTTTACCCAAACTGGAGCAAGAGCAGAGCAAGGTATTCAAAGTGAATTTAGGCCAATCTCAAAGTTCCACAGCTTCTATAGAACCCATTTGACATCTAAGAAGGTGCAGCAAGCCTCTTAACCATCAACCGAATAAAACAAAGATTAACCTTGGCAGTCGCATTAGCTAAA
>NZ_JBALDP010000007.1:0-64786 GCF_036917355.1 Nostoc sp. | reverse complement strand
TCGGGGTCATGCTTTATAACTGCTGAAATGCTTATCATATATACATTTTCGCAGTTTTTGACCCCCTTTTTTTATCTCTTTGTGAGAAATCCGGGATTTGATCAAATTGCGAATCATCTTTATATTTACCAGCTATTTTTAACCAAGGGTTTTCTACTATTTGGGGTACTTCAATTGCTAAAGTGACTATCTTGGCAGATTCTAAACGATGTTGCAAACTTTGACTCAGTTTTTCTATTGCTTCTGTTTCTGTGTTTCCTAAACCTTGACAGTCTGGTAAACCCAGCAATGTTGCTTTAACTGTACCATCTGGTTGATTTTCAATCAGCACATCATAATTTAACTTGGGTACAGTATTGTTAGGATAAGTTGTTACAGTTAAATTCATAATATTTTTAACCTTGAAGTTTTATATTGATTATAACTGCTGACCTACTTACTGCTAACTTGAGATTTTGTACGTGTTAGCGTAGCGTTTCGTAGATGACTACAAACCTTTAAAAATTTACACTGCCTTACTTATCTATGGTTTGATTTTTATCATATTGTCTTTTGCGATCGCACCAATGATTTACAACCAATCAGAGTTTAATTTACGCTGTGAATGGGGATCGCAAGGAGTTGCTCAACTTGCTCCCATCAGTGATGTAGTTGTGATAGTTGACGTTCTCTCTTTTTCTACCTGCGTAGAAATTGCCACCAACAACGGCGCGATAATTTTTCCCTACGCATATAGAGATGAATCAGCCATAGATTATGCCAAGTCAGTACAAGCAGAATTGGCAAGTCATAGACAACGTTGGACTACAACTGGATATTCTCTCTCGCCAAAATCGGTAGCTGAAATTCCTGCTGGAACCAGACTAGTTTTACCATCACCTAATGGTTCTTTTCTGACATTACATACAGGAAATACACCAACTTTGGCTGGCTGCTTGCGAAATTGCCAAGCTGTAGCGCAGTTTGCTCAAAAGTATGGCGACAAAATCGCTGTAATTCCTGCCGGTGAGAGGTGGAAAGAAGATGCTAGCCTCCGCCCTGCATTTGAAGATTTAATTGGTGCTGGGGCAATTCTCAGTTATTTAGATGGCAGTCTATCACCAGAAGCCGAAGTTGCTGTAACAACATTTCAGGCTTTCCAGCAGGATTTATTGGGGTACTTGAAAAAATGCAGTTCGGGTAAAGAGTTGATTGAAAAAGGTTTTGAGTCAGATGTTGAACTATCCGCCACCTTTAACATCAGCAATTGCGTGCCTTTATTTAAAGATAATGCCTATATCAACGTAAGTTCGACGAACCTCTCTCTGCCTTGAATTAAAGTTAAAGTCTGTGCTTCTCCAATTCCAAGAGGGACGGTTTTGTGTAGTAAAACCTCTAAGAAATTTTTTGATTGAGTCAATTATAGGGACACTATATGAGCCGTCGAATTCACATTATCTAAATTCTAGGAACAAGGTTAATTTGGTGTCACAGTTCTAATTATGCGTACACCATATTTATATACCTTTGGCTTGCCAAATTACTCTTGTGTTTTTCCCAAGCAATGGTTGTGTTGATAATCTCGTCTAAATCATTGTGTTTTGGTTGCCAACCCAAAACCCTATAGATTTTATCAGCACAAGCTGCAACACAGGCAGGATCGCCTGGACGACGTGGTGCGGCAATCACGGGAAAATCTACACCAGAAATAGCCTTGACTCTTTCAATAACTTGTCGCACGCTGTATCCTTGCCCATAACCGCAGTTGAAAATTTGGCTTTCCCCTCCTTTTTCTAAGTAATCCAAAGCATCTAAGTGAGCAGTCGCCAAATCTTCAACATGGATATAGTCTCGAATTGCGGTTCCGTCGGGCGTAGGAAAATCAGTACCAAAAATTCGGACTTCTGGCTTGCGCTTGAGTGCTGCATCACAAGCAGCTCGAATTAAGTGAGTGGCATTCGGTGACATTTGCCCTAATAGTCCACTTGGTTCAGAACCTGCTACATTAAAGTAACGTAAAATTACGTAGTTTAGCGCAGATACTGCTGCATAGTCCTGGATCAGCCACTCACTCATCAACTTTGAACGTCCGTAAGGATTAATGGGGTGTGTAGGATTCGACTCAGTAACAGGATTGTCTTTTACTTCCCCATAGACTGCGGCTGTGCTGGAAAAAATGAACTTGTTAACACCCATAACGCTACAGCAACGCAGCAAATTTAAGGTGTTGCGGGTGTTGTTGGCGTAGTAGTCGAGGGGATGAGCTACTGATTCTGGAACAATCAGACTAGCGGCAAAGTGCAAAACTGCGCTGAATTTATGCTGGGCAAAAACTTGATAAAGATGCCCACTGTCTACTAAATCGCCAATAATTAGTTTCCCGTGTAGTACTGATGCTGGTGAACTTGTAGAGCAGTTGTCGTAGACCACGACATCATAACCAGCTTCTCCTAGTTGACGAACTACATGGGAGCCAATGTAACCAGCACCGCCAGTTACCAATATTTTCTTTTTCATTTCTTTTTCCTTATCTACCTTTACCTAACAAAACAACTCGAATCGTTTTGAAGGCGATCGCTAAATCCAACCAAATGGAATAATTTTTGATGTAGTACAGATCGTATGAAAGCTTTTCGTAAGCATCTTCTATGGATGCTCCATAGGGATACATAACCTGTGCCCAGCCTGTAATTCCAGGTTTGACCAAATAGCGAACTTCATAGTAGGGAATCGCTTCTTTGAGTTTGACATCAAATTCTGGTCGTTCTGGACGAGGCCCAATCAGACTCATTTCACCCCGTAAGACGTTCCATATTTGAGGTAATTCATCAATACGCAACAAACGTAGCCAGTATCCGACTCTGGTGATTCGTGAATCGCGTTGACTAGCCCACTGCGCCCCCAACTTTTCTGCATCCTGATACATAGAGCGAAATTTATAAACTCTAAATGGTTTACCGTGTAACCCACTTCGCTGCTGACTGTACAATACTGGGCCAGGGCTATCTAGCCTAACTAGTAATGCAACCAACAACAGAAGTGGTGCAACTAATACTAGTAAAAAGAGTATCAAGATGATATCGACAGCTCGCTTC
This sequence comes from Nostoc sp., assembly GCF_036917355.1. Taxonomy (GTDB): domain Bacteria; phylum Cyanobacteriota; class Cyanobacteriia; order Cyanobacteriales; family Nostocaceae; genus Nostoc. The sequence goes on along the minus strand of NZ_JBALDP010000007.1, from coordinate 61,712 downwards.
AGTTTCATACTGAAGTAACCAGGCATTAGGTTAAAACCATCACTAAAAGCCAACCATTTGTCTTGTAACAGCGACGAAGGTAGTTTATACCAAAATGTTTCGTAAACATCTGGCAATGTATAAACCGGAATGCCTCGCAACCGCATCTGCATTAACTGTTGTGCTTGAGATTTGGAAAAGTTTATCTGGGCTGTAACTATTACCCCAGACCAGGATTCTTGACTCCATTGCGACAAATCCCTCAGGCTTCCCTGATGACTCAGATTTCTTTTTGGTAAGTCTATAGTTTTTTGGTTTTCCTCTGCTAGAACAGTCAATTTCCCTAAAGGATTCAGTCCTAGCAATTTTTGTGCAAATTTGATCGCATTATCCCCGCCTCCTAGTATTAACCAACGGCTTTTCAGAGCGTGCGATCGCACCCATCTCACTGCTACCACGCGCAATATTATTGCCCAGATAGTAAAGATTCCTAAGCTAGGTAAAAAGACACTCCGCCACGTTACCGGATTCTGTTGGGCAATACCTGACAAGTAAATTAGGGCAGAAATAAAGAATGCGATCGCAATGCTACAAATAATAATTCGAGCGGGCGCTCTTAAACCTGAAATTTGCCGATCTGGATGGTAAGCATCTGCTAAATAAAATGCTGCAAGTATCATGCAGACAAATGTATAAGGCAACGGATTTAGCCAATGTAAGGGTTGATCTAAACGCAACCATTGTGCGATCGCTAAACAAATTAGCAACCCAAAAATATCCCCTAACAAAAGCAGTATCGGTAGGCTGCGGACTATATTTGGCAGCCTAGTATTGGTAGGTAAACTAACATAACTTGTGGAAGTCATTGGTTTCTATTATTCTTCAGTATCCTGATATCGATTTCTTCGTTAAAACCAGCAAGAGATTCAAAGAAGGGAATATTAAAGACTGGCCGTATTGTGCCAAAGCATACAAAAACAATAAATTTTCGTATGCTCTGTTTGTCAAAGAAATTGGAGATTAGGTATTACAAACTAGGAGGGGAACTATCTGTGCGTCGGTATAGCATATCTGTAGGATATACATCCTAACTTGCATTGGCTGTACTAACTACACTACGGCTTCAAGGTTGTTGTTTTGACATTTGCATTATGCCATGAGTGTAGTCAATCTGAACTTTATATTTAATTTATTTATTAGCGTATATTTACTGCTAAAGTAAGTGTTTACAGAGTAACAAAATAACAAAAAATCTTATACAAGCTGTTGAAATGCTGTTAGTAAATTAATATAAAGGAAGTAAGTGGGTGGAAAAAAACATAATCATGTTAACAAAGATAAATGAGGCTCAAAGCTTCTTCTCTTCTATATCTTGCCTTCTACCTCCTACCCGATCTCAACTACAAATATTTACCTCCTTCTACTTAATGAGTGGAAATAAATGCTTTTCAATATAATCTAAAGTTATAGAAAAAAAATTAAAAACACCTTGACATTCAGATAATATTTCTGGGATAAATCTAAGGAAATCTAATAAAAAGTAAACACTTGAGAGAATACGGGCAATTGTATTATGATTTTTTATACAGATAATTAGTAATTAATCCTAATTATGTCCAAATGACTATCTTGGACTACCAAAATTGTGAAGCAAAATTAGTAAAAACAATTTCAGGTATTCGTAACATACTCCATGCCCTCTAACCAAGAAGACCAAAACTCCTTAGATTTGCAGCAATACTCGCTACTTCTGAAAAGGCGTTGGCTAATTATAGCTGCGGTTACTGCCTCTATTTTTGGGCTTTCAGCTTTAAATGCTATCAGGCAAAAGCCAATTTATGAAGCAGAAGGTAAGTTGCTTTTCAGTAAAACTGACCGCGTTTCTTCGCTGACAAATCCCTCAGCGCAAGTTGGGGAGTTGAGAAGTGTGACTGAACTCAACAGTCCGTTGGATACAGAAGCAGAGGTTATTCGTTCTAATCCAATAGTTGAAAAAACTATTGCTAGTCTCAGGTTGGTAGATAAGCAAGGAACACCCTTGGAAATAAATGAGTTTGTCAAACAAGTCAAAATTAAGAGTGTTCGGGGTACAGATATTTTGGCAATTTCGTACAGCAGCAGCAATCCAAAAGAAGCCGCAGATGTTGTGAATTCGCTGATGAAATATTACCTGGAGAACAATATTGCCATCAACCAAGCCCAAGCGACAGTGGCAAAGAAGTTTTTACGCAAGCAATTGCCTGAAGTTGAAGCAAGGGTAGCCAGATCGGAAACAGCTTTGCGTCGATTTAAAGAAGGAAATCGGGTAATCGCTTTAGAACAAGAAGCAACAAAAGGAGTGGACAAACTTGCGAATTTATCAGACCAGATTACCCAAACCCAGGCAAACTTAACGGATGCTGAGACTCGCTCACAACTTCTGCAACGTCAATTGAGATTGAATTCGCAGCAAGCTGTGGATATGGGGAATTTAAGTCAATCAAAAGCTGTGCAGGAGGTATTAACACAATACCAACAGGTGCAAAACCAGTTAGCAGTAGAAAAGACTCGCTATACAGACAAACATCCTGCGATCGCTAATTTGTTAGCAAAAGAAGCAGCCCTCAAAAAGCAGCTAGAGAGGCGAATTTTTGAGAATGCAGATAGAGAAAAATCTGTACCAGCCCAGAATTTAGGGATGGGAGAACTCAAGCAGACCCTAGTGGCCCAACTGGTACAGTCAGATGTAGAACGTTCAGCATTAGCTAACCGAATTACAGTTTTGCAGAATGCATACACACTTTCTCAAAGACGATTGAGTGTTTTACCTCAACTGCAAGAAAAACAGCAACAGCTAGAGCGACAGTTGCAAGTTGCTACATCTACTTATGAAGAACTGCTAAAGCGATCGCAAGAAGTCGATGTAGTAGTAAATCAGAATGTTGGTAATGCCAGAGTAATATCTGCGGCTTTACTTCCTAAACAAGCTGTTCCTTCCAAAATTGCCTTTCAACTAGCGCTGGGTGGATTTTTGGGAATTTTGCTGGGTGTAGGGGTAGCTTTGATCTTAGAAGCTATGGATCGATCCCTCAAAACTCTTGAGCAAGCCCAGCAGTTATTAGGTTACTCTTTACTCGGTACGATTCCTCATTTGGCTCAAAAAGCTAAAAACAGTGGGGAAGGTTTAGTCGTAGCAGTCAAAGATAATTCATATTCGGAAGCAAGTTCAGCCTTTGAGATGCTTCAGACGAACCTGGATTTTACTATCTCCGATCGACCACTAAAAGTAATTGCCGTAGTTAGTTCAGCTCCAGGTGAAGGTAAATCATTTGTAGCTGCAAATTTGGCAGTAGCTCAGGCACATATGGGGCGCAGAATCCTATTAGTAGATGCGGATATGCGTCACTCCTCTCAACAGGAAATCTGGAAACTATCTAACCCTGTCGGACTAAGTAATGTTTTAGTTGGTCAAGCAGAGTTTCGCAACGCCACCCAAGAAGTATTAGTTAACTTGGATTTATTAACGGCTGGGACCATCAACTCGAAACCCTCAGCATTGCTAGATTCGCAGCGTATGGCTTTGTTAATTCAAGAGGCAGTCAAAGACTATGATTGTGTGATTATTGATACTCCTGCCTTGAGTTTGTTTGGTGATGCACTCATGCTAGGCAAGATGGCAGATGGGATATTGCTAGTTGTACATCCTGGAGTGCTTGACCGTGCTGTTGCTAAGAGTACGAAACTCATGCTAGAGCAAGCGCGATCGCGTGTTTTAGGAATGGTGGTAAATGGGGTTACTGCTGAGAAGGCGTCTGGTTACTATCACTCTAGGGGGTCTGATGGTGGAAAAAGGTCTGCTTTGAGTCAGATAAATTTGCCTGGGATAAGAGCTTGATGAAGTTTATTTATTGACTTGACTATAGGTTAACTCTGGAGATAGGTGTATTTTCATGATGAGAAAACAGACGCTCGAGCCTCGGCAGAAATTAGTGATTAAGGCAGGGCGAATCGAGCAGCAGTATTGGCAGGATATCTGGAAATATCGGGAGTTGTTTTACTTCCTGGCTTGGCGAGACATCTTGGTGCGCTATAAGCAAACGGCGATCGGTCTGGCTTGGGCATTACTGCGGCCTTTTTTAACAACGATGGTGTTTACGCTGGTATTTGGGGTTTTACTCAAGGCACCGTCGGCAGGTGCGCCTTACCCGATTGTGGTGTTTTCGGCGATGTTACCTTGGCAGTTCTTTTCCAATGCCTTGAGTGAGTGTAGTAATAGCTTAATTAGTAATTCTAATTTAATTTCTAAAGTTTATTTTCCGCGTTTGATTGTGCCAACGAGTGCGGTGATTGTGAGTTTTGTGGATTTTATGATTTCTGCGATCATCCTGTTGGGCTTTATGGCGTGGTATAACTTTGTGCCGGATTGGCGAATTTTAACGCTGCCATTGTTTATTGCGATCGCATTTGCAGCGGCGATCGGGGCGGGGTTATGGCTGGCAGCATTAAACGTGGAATATCGTGATTTTCGGTATATTGTGCCGTTTCTTGTGCAGTTTGGACTCTATATCTCGCCGGTGGGTTTTAGTAGTAGCGTGGTGCCGGAACAGTGGCGACTGCTTTACTCATTAAATCCAATGGTAGGTGTGATTGATGGGTTCCGGTGGGCAATTTTGGGTAAAGACTTTGCTATTTATTTACCCGGATTTCTCTTGTCCGTGGGGTTAGTCATCTTAGTACTGATTACCGGGATTTACTATTTCCGACGGATGGAGCGCAAGTTTGCGGACATTATTTAGGTGCAGGGTTCCAGAGTTGTTAGCAGAGGTTGGAGGATATATGGCAGATACGGTGATTAAGGTTGAAAACTTAAGTAAGAGCTATGTGTTGAGCCATCAGCAGGAAGGATATCGCTATAAGGCGTTGCGCGATGTGATGGTGGATGGGGCGAAATCGATTGCGAAGACGTTGAACCCCTTTAATCAAAACGCAAAACGCAAAACGCAAAACTCGAATCGTGAGGAATTTTGGGCAGTCAAGGATCTGTCGTTTGAGATTAAGCAGGGCGATCGGGTTGGAATTCTTGGGCGGAATGGAGCGGGCAAATCGACGCTGCTGAAGCTTTTGAGCCGGATCACGGAACCTACTCATGGCAGTATTGAGATTACGGGGCGAGTGGCGAGTTTGCTAGAGGTGGGGACAGGTTTTCATCCTGAGTTAACGGGGCGGGAAAATATTTACCTCAATGGCGCGATTTTGGGCATGGAACGGCAACATATCAAACGCAAGTTTGATGAAATTGTTGATTTTGCAGAGATTGAAAAATTTTTAGATACGCCTGTTAAACGCTACTCTTCTGGGATGTATGTACGCCTCGCATTTTCGGTTGCGGCACATTTAGAGCCAGATGTTTTGATTGTGGATGAAGTTTTAGCAGTTGGAGATGCAAATTTTCAGAAAAAATGTCTTGGCAAAATGCAGGAAGTATCCAACGATCAAGCTCGAACAGTTATATTTGTAAGTCATAATATTGAAGCAATTCAACGGCTATGTTCTAAATGTTTGTTACTAAATAAGGGGCAGCTAATTAATTACGATAATACAAACAGTGTGATAACTCAATATTTATCTAGTAACTCTTATTCTTATCAAGCTTTACCGAACGAGTGGATAAATTTAAGTAATGTAACTCGAAATGGCAATGGACAGGCTCGTTTTATCTCTGTTAAATATAGGAGTTCAAAAAAAGATATTTCTTTTAATGCTTATTCAAATGGTGAACTTGAATTTCTACTGAATATTGAATCAGATTCCTCAAGAAATATTGGAAGTCTTGCAGTTGTTGTGTATAACCATTTTGGTATAAAGTTGGTAAATGCAGATATTGTATCGCTGGGACAAATAATATCCCTTCAGCAGGGCGAAAATATAGTTCAATTAAACATTGAAAAACTACATTTAAAATCAGGTACTTATGTCATTGGTCTTTGGCTTTCCGATTCTTCATTCCATACTATCTTTGATTATATTGAGTCGGCATTTGAAATAGAGGTGGTTGAACTTCCATCCGAAGAGTTTGGTATAGCATGTGACGGTTTAGTAACCTGTAACTTTCAAGTATTCTCAGCGCCAATCGCCGATTCAAATCTAAATTTAAAAACCTATAAATAATTACCTGAGAGACTTTTAGAGATAGTCTGATGTTTATTTAATACAAAAAAATACATCCATTTTGATACAAGATAGATAAGAGAGAAGGCATGGAAAAGCAAAATGTTCTTTATTTCACAAGTTATCCTTTAGACCCTAATAATGGTTGTGGAATAGCACTTTTAAATGATATTTTTCAATTATCTCAGATAGAAGACATCAACCTTTATGTTGCTGTTACTTGTAACGAAAGTAGTCAATCGGAAACTAGAGTACAATTAGAAAAACTTAAAGTTAAATATTACTTAACTACTCGATTAAGTCCTTGTGAAAAACAAGAAAGCTTATTAAAAGAAGTGGTAAAAATCTATAAAAGATTATTGTATAAATTACGATCGACTTTTAGTTTTCAGAATGTAACGTACTACAATTGGGATCGAGCAAAATATGTTTCTGAATATTTAACTGAACTCTGTGAAAAACTCTCAATTCAAATTGTTATTGTTGAACAACTATATAGTATTTTATGGTTTAAAAATTTCCTCAAACTTAAACAAAAAAAGATATACCTTGCAACTGATAAAGAGGCAGAATTTTTTAAGGCTCTTGCTCCCCATAATTGGTTCAATTACAAATCTCAATTTAGCATTTTTATTAGTTATTTAAGACTTAAGAATTTTGAAAAAAAAGTCTGTAAATTGACTGATAAATGTATATTTATGTCCGAAGCAGATATTCCCAACTATTTATTAGCTAATCAAAAAGTATCAATAAATTCACAAATACTTCCGCCTAAACTCGGCAGATGGCGTTATACAAATTCAAAGACAGTTTTCTTTGCGGGTAATATTAATTTCTATTTCAATTTTTTAGCTGTAAAATGGTTAATTTATGAATTATCTCCTAGATTATTAAGACTAAATAATACAATAAAAATTGTGATCGCTGGTACAGATTTTCATAATATACCCAAAGATTGGACTATAGAAAGTAACGTTCATATTCCTGGTTTTATTCCTAAAAAACAGCTTGAGGATTTGTTTGAGACTTCTGATATTTTTATATGTCCTATTGATAATGATTTTTCAGTAAAAATGAAATTAGTTGAATGTGTTTCTTATGGAATGCCTTTCTTGGCAACTGAGCCTTGTCTGAAAGCATTACCATATTTATCTGGCTTGCCAATTTTAGATATTAATAAACCTGAGGAAGCAGCAGCTTATATTTGTGATACTTTATTGAGAAAAGAAGTCTTAGAGCAATTAAATCACCGAATCTTAGAAGATGCTTTTAATTTTGCGAATACTCGAAAAGATTGGTGGACAAAAACTGTTTTAGATATGTAAATATTTAACTTTAAATATTGAGATAATTATCAGAATTAATTTATCTCAATTTATAAAAATTATCAAACACTAGTTATTACAACATAACCAAAATGACTACTTTCCATCAATCAGTTTTAGTTACTGGGGTAGCGGGATTTATTGGTCGTTACGTTGCTCGGTATTTCTCAGAGCAAGGTTGGTCGGTAATAGGCGTTGATAATTCGCCCCCTGAAAATGCTCCCATTCACAATTTAACAACCTATCATCGTCTCAAATTACCCGACCCCTCTTTAAATAACTTATTAAAGGAATATTCTCCTAACATTTGCATTCATTGTGCAGGGCGTGCCTCTGTTGGCTTATCGATTATTGAACCAGATATTGACTTTCAATCTAACACAGCTTTAACTTTTGAAATTTTAAATGCGTTGCGAATTAATGCGCCTAGATGTCGATTTATTTTTCTTTCTAGTGCAGCTATTTATGGAAATCCAGAGTCATTACCTATTGGAGAAACTCAACGCTGTAACCCCATTTCTCCGTATGGATTTCATAAGTTACAAAGCGAACAACTATGTTTAGAATTTAGCAAAGTTTATGATTTACCAACTGCAAGTGTACGAATTTTTTCTGCTTATGGCCCGGGTTTACGCCGTCAAGTTCTTTGGGATATTTGCCGACAAGCAATTTATCAACCCATAGTTAAGTTACAAGGAACTGGCAAAGAAAGCCGTGATTTTATTCATGTACTCGACATTGCCAAAGCTTTATTAGTAGTAGCAACTTCTGCACCAATGCAAGGAGAAACATATAATTTTGCAAGTGGAAGAGAAGTTACAATTTCAGAACTAGCGGAGATGGTGTTTAAATCCTTAGACTACAAAGGTAGTGTTGAGTTTGATGGAATGGTTCCTGTTGGAACCCCCATTAATTGGCAAGCTGATGTTACAAAATTAGGAAGTCTAGGAATAACCGATTTTTTATCTTTAGAACGGGGTGTCCGTGTTTATGCAAATTGGAGTTATGCAGAACTGTTGGGCATATAGTTCTTCTTTAAAAAAGCCATACTTATTAAAAGAATTTTTTCATGAACACAGAACAGTTAAAACTAATCGTCCAAAAGATATTACCATCTCCTACCCACCACTGGCTAAAGTCTCAATATAATAAGGTACGTCTGGGTACTCTGCAAAGCTTAAAACCTATAAATTCAGGTTGGGGTTTTGAACAAGGAAAACCAATTGACCGCTACTATATTGAGAATTTTTTGGGTCGCCATTCAAATGATATTCATGGGCATGTATTAGAAATTGGAGATAACTATTATACTCAGCAATTTGGAGGCGATCGCGTTACTAAAAGCGATGTATTGCACGTTCAAGATAACCCCAATGCAACAATCATCGCAGACCTAACAGATGCGGAACATATACTATCAAATACATTTGACAGCTTTATACTGGTTCAGACGCTTCAGCTAATTTACGAAGTGCGACTAGCGCTGAAAACAACCTACAGAATTATGAAACCAGGAGGTGTTGTTCTGGCTACGTTTCCAGGAATCACACCACTCAAAGATCAGGAATGGAACAATTGCTGGTGTTGGAATTTTACAGCCCTATCTGCACAGCGACTATTTGAGGAGGTTTTTCCTAAAGAGAATATTCAAATCGAAACCCACGGAAATGCTTTGGCAGCCACAGCTTTTCTTCAAGGATTGGTAGTTCAAGATATACCCAAGGGAAAGCTAGATTATCACGATCGTAGCTACGAGGTAACTATCACAGTCAGAGCAGTGAAACCTGAGGTGATGGAATGAAAATACCTGGAAGTGACAAATTGCGGCGAACAATTCGACGGCTCCAGAAAAATTTAGCATCTTCTAAGGGGCTGATTTTGATGTACCATCGCGTCGCTGAGGTAGAATTAGACCCCTGGAGTCTGTGCGTAACTCCCCAAAACTTCGCCGAACAACTAGAAGTTTTACAAAAATATTACCAACCCCTTAGCCTTAAGCAATTCGCGCAAGCGCATCGAGATGGCAACATTCCAGAGCGGGCAGTAGTTGTCACATTTGATGACGGTTATGCAGACAATCTCCATTATGCCAAACCAATACTTGAGCGCTATAGCATTCCAGCCACGGTTTTCGTAAGTACTGGCTACATAGGGAAAGAGCGTGAGTTTTGGTGGGATGAATTAGAACGGCTACTTTTGCAACCAGGCACATTACCTGAGAAACTTTCTCTGAATATTAATGGTAGCCTTTGTCACTGGGAGCTGGGTCAAGCAGCCAATTACACTCAACAAGACTATCAAAGCGATCGCACTTCTAAAGCCTGGGAAGCTAAACCCGGTTCTCGAATGTCTTTCTATTACTCAATTTGGCAAGTCTTACTACCTTTACCGGAACGGGAATGTTTAAAAGCTCTAGACGAGTTAGTAATTTGGGCTAATGCCGAATCTACAGTACGCAAGACTCACCGCTCCCTTTTACCGAAAGAGATTTGTGCTTTGGGGCAAGAGCAATTAGTAGAAATTGGCGCTCACACAGTTACCCATCCATTTCTTTCAGCACAATCAACAGAATTACAAAGGTATGAAATCCAGCAAAGCAAAGCTGCTTTAGAGGAGATGCTCAATTGTCCCGTGACAAGTTTTTCCTATCCATTTGGTAATTACACTCCAGAAACACTGGAACTGACTCGAACTACTGGATTTGACTGTGCTTGCACTACAACTGAAGACATTGTATGGCGACAGAGCAACAGTTTTCAATTGCCTCGCTTCGGGATTGAAAACTGGAATGGGGAAGAATTTGCCAAGCAATTAGCGAGGTGGTTTCATGGTTGAACAGATCAATAACAAACCGTTAGTTTCCTGCATCATCATCTTTTTGAACGCTGTTGAAAAGTTCTTTATAGAAGCAATAGAAAGCATTTTCGCTCAAACCTATGAGAATTGGGAACTTTCGTTAGCAGATGACGGTTCAGCCGACGAGAGTACAGCTATTGCGTTGCGATATGCCCAACAACACCCTGACAAAGTGCGCTATTTGGAGCATGAAGGTCATCAAAATCGCGGTATGAGTGCAACGCGCAATCTGGGAATTCGCCATGCAAAAGGTGAATATATTGCTTTACTAGATGCAGATGATATCTGGTTGCCACAAAAACTGGAGAAGCAGGTAGCAATATTAGAAGCTCACCCCGAAGCAGGTATGGTTTATGGCTCCACTCTGATGTGGTTTAGCTGGACGGGTAATCCTGAAGATGCGAAGCGCGATCGCCAACGAACTCTTGGTGTAAAACCTGATACCCTACTAAAACCGCCAACACTGATCAAGTTGTTTTTGAAAGGCAAAGCCGAAACACCAGGCACCTGTAGCGTCCTCATACGTCGCAAACTTGTTCAAGATGTCGGTGGCTTTGAGGAGTCCTTCCGAGGAATGTTTGAAGATCAAGCCTTCTTTGCCAAAGTCTGTGTCAAAGCATCTGTCTTTGTAGAAAGTGGCTGTTGGGATATGTATCGACAACACCCAAAAAGCTCCTGTTATATTGCACAAGTTTCAGCACAATACAATCCACTCAAACCAAATTCTACCCACTTAACTTTCTTAACCTGGTTAGAGGAATATTTGTGCGAACAAGGATACCAGGATACTGAGATTTTGCAAGCTTTAAATAAAGCATTATGGCCTTATCAGCACCCACGAATGTTCTACTTGTTGCAATTTTTTCCAGATGTTGCTCAGTCTCTTACGAGGAGTATTAAAAAAATTGTGAAATTCATATTTAGACATACTTAGCATAAACCTAGCGGCCTGTCCAGAATTAATTGACGGATAGTTTTTCACAATGACTTGAAGAAATTATTTAATTACAGCAATAAAAAAACAAATTAACTGAACACCTGAAGTGACGAAAAGCCAATTATTATGAATGAGCTATACCCTTTTCGATCTGTTATTCAACCTGTGCCCGATGGAGAACCACGACCTTTATGGTCAGTAATGATTCCCACCTACAACTGTGCAAACTATCTGCGTGAAACATTAGCAAGCGTTTTAGCGCAAGACCCAGGATCGGAGATAATGCAAATAGAGGTGGTTGATGACCACTCCACCAAGGACGATCCTGAAGCTATTGTTAAAGAATTAGCAGGCGATCGCGTTAGTTTTTATCGCCAGCCAGAGAATGTTGGACATGTTAAGAACTTTACCACCTGTCTACAGCGATCGCGTGGCAAACTCATCCATCTTTTGCATGGTGACGATTGCGTTCGGGAAGGTTTTTATCCCAAGATGCAACAAGCATTTGATACCCAGCCAGAAATAGGAGCCGCTTTCTGTCGTCACATCTTTATGGATGAGACAGGGCACTGGCGACACTTTTCTGAGATATTACAACCTCAAAGCGGCACAATTGATAATTGGTTGGAAAAAATTATAGTCAAACAATATATTCAAACTCCCTCTATTGTTGTTCGCCGACAAGTATATGAAAAGTTAGGTAGTTTTGATCGTCGGTTTCGTTTTTATTATGAAGATTGGGAAATGTGGGTGCGAATTGCCGCACAATATCCTGTATGGTATGAAGTTGAGCCACTAGCTATTTATCGGCTACATTCTGTATCTAATACTGGACAAACTGTGCGTACAGGTAAAAATATCCAAGAGGTACGCTGTGGGTTGGAAATTGTACAGTCTTATTTGCCTACTTATCTGCCACAATCAACAGTCGATCGCCTGATTGATGCCAATAAAAAACACTCGGCAATCTGCGCTCTCAGAACAGCCCAAAATATGCTAATGATTGGCGATTTACCTGCTGCGATCGCGCAAATTAAAGAGGCATTTAAATGCAGTATTTCACCAAAGGTTATGGCATATTTTATTTACTTTGCTACCCAAGCTGGATTGAAACGTTCCCTGTCATTTTATCGAAGTTAAATAAACTAAATAATACCAATTGTGGAAAGTAATGAGATAGTTACTCCAGTCATTGAAATGCTTCCAGGCTTATTTCTTGTTTTACGACTTTAGGACTTACGCACTGTAAAAACGCATTATCTCGTGTATCAACTTTCAAGAAGAAAGGTATTGTCAAAATGCAAACTCCAGTTGCGTTCATCATTTTCAATCGCCCAGATAGAACCGCAAAAGTGTTTGAGGCAATTCGCCAAGCGCGTCCACCGATACTCCTAGTTGCGGCGGATGGCCCTCGTGTAAATCGAACAGGAGAGTCCGAAAAATGTGCTGAAACTCGATCGATTATCGATCGCGTAGACTGGCCCTGCGAAGTCTTAACCAATTATTCTGACATCAATATGGGAATGAAGCAGCGGGAAGCTACTGCTTTTTCTTGGGTATTTGACATCGTTGAAGAAGCTATTCTTCTAGAAGACGACTGTTTACCTCATCCGACATTTTTTCCCTATTGCGAAGAATTATTGAGGTATTACCGTCATGATGAGCGGGTCATGACAATTTCTGGAGATAATACCCCCTTGGGCAATCCTAGAAATCGGCAGATTCAGGATAGCTATTACTTTTCGATTTATACCCGAACATGGGGATGGGCAACCTGGCGTAGGGCATGGCAACATTACGATCTGGAAATGAAAAAGTGGTCAACCATTCGCGACGAAGGTTGGTTGGAAGACATTCTCAGAGATTCCAGAGAAGTCCAATTTTGGCAAAACCAATTTCAATCTACCTATGATGGTTTTGATACTTGGGACTATCAATGGATGCTCTGTTCCTGGTTACAAAATGCCTTGAGCATTATCCCCACAGTTAATTTGATTAGCAATCTGGGATTCGATCTCGATGGAACTAATACAACAGATCGAGGCGATCCACGCTCCAATGTTCCGACACAAGCCGTGCAATTTCCATTACAACATCCGCCCTTCACAATCCCAGATCGCCAAGCCGATCGCTTCACAAGAGAAAATGTTTATATGCCAAGTCTCTTGAAACGTGTCCAGAGAAAGCTCAGAAAAACATTCAAAAATTTCAAATAATTTGTCGATCTATTAATGTTTAACCATTGAATCTACTTATGCAAATTATTCATACTAGTTATTCTGATTTATCTGGAGGTGCTGCTCGTGCAGCTTACCGGATTCATCGTTGTCTGTTACAGGCAGAAATAGACTCTCAGATGCAAGTTTTGTCAAAGACTTCTGACGATCCAACAGTTAGAGGTAATTCATTAAAAATCGGAAGAATAACAACAGAAATTCGCACAGGTATTGGTTTATTAGCCAAAAAAACCATCAAAAGTTCCGATCCAACGCGTTATTCGGCTGGACTTCTTCCTTCTAATTGGGTAAAATCTTTCCATGCCTCTGATGCAGATGTGATAAATCTTCATTGGGTAGGTGCAGAGACTTTATCCATTAGTGAAATTGGTCAGATTCGTAAACCGATAGTGTGGACGTTTCACGATATGTGGGCATTTTGTGGAGCAGAGCACTATACAAACGATGGACTTAATGCTCGCTGGCGTGAAGGTTATCGAGCAGACAATCGTCCACAAGACGAGTCTGGTTTCGATTTAAATCGTTGGACTTGGGAACGCAAGCAACGTAACTGGAAATATCCTTTCCATATTGTTTGTCCTAGTAACTGGCTAGCAGATTGCGTTCGCAATAGTGCATTGATGGCAGATTGTCCCGTCTCAGTAATACCATATCCCTTAGATTTAGATAGCTTTCGTCCGATTGAAAAAACATTAGCACGACAGCTTTTGAATTTACCTCAACAGCGATCGTTAATTTTATTTGGTGCCTTGGGTGGAACAAATGATCCTCGCAAAGGTATTGATTTATTATTACAAGCTACCAGTTTTCTGGAAAATCAAAAGTCAAAAGATATAGAAATTGAAATAGTAATTTTTGGGCAGTCACGTCCGCCACAAGTTCCTAAATTGGGTTTCCCAATTCGATACACAGGACATCTTGCTGATGATATTTCTCTCGCTCTACTCTATTCTGCCGCTGATGTTTTTGTTGCACCTTCTAGACAAGATAACTTACCGAATACAGTTGTTGAGGCAATAGCCTGCGGTACTCCTACTGTTGCCTTCAAAATTGGGGGAATGCCTGATTTAATTCAGCATAGGGTGTCAGGTTATTTGGCACAACCATACGAAGCAGAAGATTTAGCAACAGGAATTCAATGGGTTCTACAGCAACAAAAGGAAAGTAAATCTCTTAGTTTAGCAGCCCGCCGTCATGCAGAATATATGTTTGATCCAGTTCGGATTGCACAGCAGTACGTTGCGGTTTATAAGGAAGCAATGAATATACAAAAAAAGTGAGAACTATATAGGGCTTGCTGAAAAAGCCTCCACAGTCGCTTTAGAATCCACACAGCTTGATAAATACTAGCTTCGTAACCGAGTCTCATCAAATTCGTTTAGCAACCTCCCAGAGAAGTGCAAAAGTTTTGAGTCTATAGAGGTGATAATTTTGCACTTATAATATCTAAAAATTATGCTTCTTAAATTCATCCCAGAAAAAGATAAAATCCATTCAATACATAAAACTTTTTCTTTGTTTGGCAATTTTAAAAATTTTATTTTGATATTTGGTCTAGCTATTTGGGCTATTATTCCGTTATTAGGTGTAGTTTTTATACTTGCATATTGCCAAATTAATGTTTCCCAAAATCAAATAGTAGGAAACCAAAAACGTGTACTCAATATATTTCCAATCTTACTAGTTTTATTTACAGTAACTACATATATAGCCAGCTTTGAGCCATTTCAAGATACAATTGTATATCTTGATATTTATTCTTCGCTTCAGAAAGAAACAGGGTTGACTATTCCAGATATCGAACTAGAACCAGTCTCTTTCATTTTGCCTAAATATTTGAGTGTATTAATAGGGCCTAGTCAACTGAGTTTTTTATTCCTTCAATCTTTGAGCATGAATACGGCTTTCACCGTTTTATCCATGCTATTTATGCCCGATTTTTATCCATTAATCATATTAATTAATGTAACGACTCAAGGATATTATTTTCAACTATTTTGGATGAGGCAAATTTATTCATGGATATTTATAATACCTGCTATCTATATTGATAATTTTGCGATCGCTTGTCTTTGTATATATGTCGGCTATTGGACACACAAATCTTCTTTAATGTATATTTTTGGCATATTACCTGGACTATTCAAGTATAAATTTATTAATGCATTAAACCCATTCAAATCGTTTTCTAAATATTTGAATAATAGATTTAGTATTATTATTTGTTTTGGCTCGATACTTTTATTTTCATCAGTAATAATGAAATCACTGCTAAATTTGACAAGTTCATTATCATCTTTTGATGGTTCTGTATCTCAGAGAATCGATATTTATGGCGGTGGCGGTGATGATTACAGTTTTGGAGATAAGATTAAAAATCAAATACGCCCTATTCTTGATTATACTATTATCTCTATATTTATCTTGAGATCCGATCTAAGCAAAATAAATAGAGCATATAGCAAAACAAATAGAAGATATATAAGATGGATTACAACATTCTTTTTGCTTTTCTTACTTTATTTTGGGTCTTTAACGTATGGATTTAATTTGAGAATTACCAGTATCTTTTTTTGCATACCTGGTTTTTTTTATATTATCGCTCTCTCTTCCGACAAACTTGATAGTGCCTATAGATATGATACTTTTATATTTATGTTGGCAATTGTTTTCAGGATGATTTACTTTTTTGTTAGTATCACATCTCCTCAAAGCTACCTAACTTTTTGGAATGGTGAACCGCTAACTACACCAATCAGTGAATATTTTTACCTTTTTTATCAGTTTGTATTAAACCTCATTAATCATAACTAATATGAATAATTGCCAAGTATCGATAGTGACGATATCCAAAAATAATTATCAAGGATTAGAAAAAACCTTACAATCAGTTAAAGAACAAGACTATAAAATAATAGAGCATATCGTCATTGATGGAGATTCTGATGATGGAAGTAAAGAGTTTTTAGAGTCATATAACCATTCTAAAAGGTATCTTTATTTATCAGAACTAGATAATGGTATATCTAGTGCATTTAATAAAGGTTTAGAAAAAAGTAATGGGGATTTAATTTTCTTCTTAAACTCTGGAGACGTATTCTTTTCCAAAACAGTAATTTCTGAAGTTGTGCAAAGCTATATGCAACATAAATGGAAATGTGCTATTGGAGTCACAGTCACTACAAGTTTTGCTGGAGAAACCATATTTTATCGTCCGCCGCAACTGTCATCGAAGTTTCTAAAATACTTTATGTTTTTACCACACCAGGGTTTTTTCTGTGAAACTTCTCTACATAAGAATTACAAATACAATGAATATCTCAAAATTTCTATGGATTACGAGTTATTTCTACGAATGCTCAAAAATATAACAATCTTTTATTTACCTACAGTAATATCAATACGCGAACCTGGAGGTATTTCTAGCCAAACTCAAAAGAGAATTAGCGAGCATTCACAAATACGTTTGATTTACGCTAATAAAATGCATGAAAAATTGATAATTAGCATTTTGAATATATTGATTCTACTTAAAAATAATCTCAAAATTGACTCACCTTTTGCATCAAAAAATGAATAAATTAAATATTACATTAGCGAATATTTACTAAGACTTCAGTCACCTCAAATATTTATTTTAGAAATAACCGCGTTTTTATCAATTTGTGAATTATGCATATAATATATCTTTTTAGACCGAAAAATCCCAGAGTGCATCATTGCTCAGAATCTTTTTACAAAGCAATGACACCAAATACTGGTTCTGATATAGTTAGTTATTCTGTAAAATACTTGTATTCCGTCACTTTACGAGAAATTTGGTCATTAATCAAACAGTTACTGAGCTTAAATAAGGAAGAAAAAATATCAGTATTTTTCTTTTTAATCCAGTTAGATTACTTAGTATTAGCTTTAATTTTAAAAATAATTACTAAGTTTTTAAATAAGAACTTAGAAATTGTTTATTTAATGCATGAACCTAAGTTTGAAAAAGGAAGGATTAACCCTTTAAAAGCATATATTGTATTTTTATATCATTTAGTCTTTGGTTATATAGGAGATAAAATATTATTGCCTAGCAATGAGGCATATTTGAAAGCAAAAGACTTCGTTAATAATGATAAGCTTTACAAGTTAAACTTATCATTTATTTCTCTACCAGAAAATATTTTACAAAACAATTTAGCACAACTCAAGTATAGTTGGGATAATGAAAAAACTTTTTTATTGTTAGGTCGAGCAGATAGAGATAAAAACCCTCAAGGATTTTTATCTCTAGCAAGTATAATTAACAAAGATTACCCAAAACAAGCGAGATTTATTCGGGGTGGAAGCGAGAGGAACATACAAGTAAACTACGACGAAAAAGTAATAATTAGATTTCCTGGCTTCATTTCAAATAGTGCTAAAAGTTTTCTACTTGGTTTAAGCCACTTTGTTGTGATTCCCTACTCATTCTCAACTCAAAGTGGTGTGGTGACAGAGGCTTTGAGTTATGGAAAGCTTTTAATTATTAATGATATTCCTACTTTTTCATATTTAAAAGGTCTAAATTTTGTATTTTTTACTGATTTTAATGACGAAATCTCAATGTCAAAATGTATTCATGATTTATTTAGTATGAACATAAATGATTATGAAACCCGCTATTGGGAAGCAATAAGATACTTCCAAGAAAATCATTCAGAAGCTTATCTTTCAAAAACCTTGCAAGAAATTTTATAAACACATTTTTGTCTTTGAAATATTGAAATATACAGAGGTGAAATACATCCATGTCGAATACAGTATTTACAGTTTCTAGCAACATACAAGCAAGCATTACAGTGGGTATTCCTTTCTACCAAGGTAGCAATATTGCACATCTTCGTGCTGCTATTGACTCTATCCTATGGCAAAGTGTACCAGCAAAGGAAATTCATTTAATTCAGGATGGTTTGATTCCAAAAAATTTGGAGGAAACTGTTAATGAATATACTGCAACTTATCCCCATATAAAACACCTATTAATTTCTAAAAACATGGGTTTAGCTTATGCGCTTAATATCTCCATATTAAACTCGTCATCTAAATACTATGCAAGAATGGACTCTGATGACATTGCACATCCAGAGCGATTAAGTAAACAAATAGATTTTTTAGAAAATAACTTAGATATTGACATCTTAGGTACTTGTGCTTTTGTCTTTGAGGATGAATTCCCAAAAGAAAATTGCTCAATTAGGATAATGCCTGTATGTAATCAGGAGATACATGCACTGTTTCATTATCAAAATCCCTTGATACATCCATCTGTGATGTTTAGAAGTAGCGTTTTTGCTAAAACAGGACTTTATAACATGGAATTTCGTTCTGAATGTGATTTAGAATTGTGGGCAAGAGCATTAAAATTGAGAGTTGGTATTTCAAATTTATCTGAACCTTTACTTTATTATAGAAATACAGGCGTTATCAGTAGACGGTCTGCGGCTTTAGGACAGCAAATTAAAGCACGATATCAATACAATACTCTTTCACTAAAATTAAATATTCTCAAAGTAATGTCTTTACTATTTCGCATTCTTCCCTATCAAATGCAGGTTTGGGGATACAAAAAGTTTAAAAAAGAGAGAAATTTTCACCAAGATGCTCGTGAATTTTTAGTTAAATAGAAATCCAAGATTTATAATTAATTATATTCAAACTACAGGTATTAATTATTATCATAAAAATCGGTTTAATATCATATTAATCTCTAGCAAAAAAATATTTATCATACTGTATCTCTAAGTGGAACAACGCAATTAAACATAAGAAGATAGACATAACTACGCCACATAGCTCAAACTTATTCATCGCCGCTTATCGGAGTTAAGAGATATGGGATAAGAAGTTTGAAGAATTTAGACGTCTTATATCTAATTACTAAGCTCATTAACTTATCTTACTTGATACAACTTTACTTCATAAGGATTTAAACGAGTACTGAAACTTGCATCAGGAAATAGATTATTAATAGTTTTTCCATTTAAAGTAACTATTTTACCAGCTAAACTCTGAGTCAGTTTTACTACGAAATTTATTTTAGTTGAAGTGTGATTAATAGCTATAATTAAAGATTTTGTAGTATTAGGAATAGGAAATAATTTAACTTCTATATTTGGGTTATTTACTTGTACTGGATTACTGAAATCTTCTCCTCTAACGATTGCAGGAATGTAATCTCGGAATTCTTTAATAGTAGGATACAAAACTGATTCATTCCAGGAAGGTGAAGAGAGGTAGTGTATCCAAAATAGCAGCCCATCAGCCCCTATAAAGACTGATAAATAAAACATATAGCGGAACTCCAACTTTGTTGGTAATCGAAAATCGGTCTGATTTCCTCTATAAGCTTGTATTACGTTCCAAAATTTTTTGTTTTTAACATCAGCAAGTGAAATGACTTCGTAGAGTGCTTTTCGGTAAAATAATACCCATTGGAATTCTACAACTCCGTCTTTGCAAGGATAACAATCCCACATTAGTATATCCATTGCATCGCTATAAGGTTCAATTTTTTCTATTTTGGTAAAAACTAATGCTACTGGCTTTGATTTATCTTCTTCCTTAATAGCTTTGTATACCTTTTTTAACAAATTTGGAGAAAGTGGTGTAGGTTTTTTTATTTCCGGTTCATCATAAAGATACCAAGCATAAACGGAGGGATGGTTTTTATAAGTACGAATAAAGTCTTTTACTCCTGAAATATTTTCTGATTCGATTAAATTACGAGGAATCTCAAGCAGGATTTTTATTGGTGTTTTTTTAGAAGCATCCAAAAATGCCTGTATTTTTGCCTTGCCCTCTTTTTCAACATAGGGCATTAATAAGTCAATTCCTTTAGAAGATGCTTTGATTGGTACATCCATATTATTGATATTGTCATACCAACCTAAGAAAAAGGGTAGACTTCGTTTCCGATTAGTTAAATATTTTTTGGGATTTAAACTCACAAGTACGCTGCTAGTACTAGCTACTACAAAACCAGGAATTAAAGCTATAAATTTACGTCGCGTTATCATTATCAAATATTAAATTTCAGAACAAGCTTAATTAAACATCACATTGATTGGTTTGGCAATATTTGGTATTATCTATGAACCATTGCAACTTATTCAAGGACATTTGATGACCTACCTCATACCTCAGTAGCGATGTAAGCAAACGTTTATCCGCGATAAAACTGGTCACGTCCAATTTTGGTGATATATGCTGATCCTCTGAAAATCATTGGCAATATTTAGAATTATAAATATCTTGTAACAGTTTCACTGCGTTAGCATTTTTTGTAGTGAATTTGAGGCGATCGCTACCACTAACAGTTATGCTTTCTTTAGTCACTGCCCTTTTTAAGAAGTGACATCAGCATAAAAGTATAAATTTATAAATGTCCCTTTCTGCCCTCGTAGTCCTGGGCTTCACTGTTGTATACCAGAGTTGGTATTTGAGGTCTAGTCTTTGCTCACTTGACAAGGTGCTGATGTTTTCTCTAGAAGCGCATTTGCCGGAGTGGCAGCGAAAATAATTGCGATCGCAGATAGGCTAGCATTGAAGAAATAGTTCAATTTACAACTTTTACCTATCGTATTTACCCTGTATGTAAATACTGACTATTTGCAGATTAAACCACCACAAATTAAGAATTACTTACCATACGGTGTAAATTCCGAATATGAGTTAACTGGTAGCAAAAATAACTTAAATCGATTAATAAACACTGTCCGGTGACTAAGTGCAACCTTTAATTAATCCATAGCTAATTCTCTGCGTGCTTCTGCGCTTCCCTCTGTGCTCCTACCTGCCAGAAGGCGAAGTGCCTATGCGTTTAAATAAAAAAGAAATCAGTAGGCAGTTCCCAACCTACTACTTAGTTACAAAACTTAGACTTAATCTCAGACAAACTGGGGTATGCACTTTTAAGACTGGAGATATTTAAGATACAGGTTCTACACACTTCTTAATAAACCCGCCTTGAGAACGCAAAACGTTCTAATCTAAAAGCTAACTGGGTTAATTTACTGGCAGTTTTGCAGGCAATACTCTCAAGCTCATAAAGCATAGACACACCGATGTGTCAAGCCTCAAAACAATCCAGACTTAACATATAAACGCTTATGATGGGAGTTTTACAAATCCGATGAGTGTTAAGGCGAGTGGTGGAAGCTCGGTTGCGCGTCCGCAACTATATCAAACCCTACCTGTATCCACAATTACCCAAGCAGAGCAGCAAGACCGCTTCTTGGGAAATGGTGAACTAGATGAACTGGCAAGCTATTTTGCATCTGGTGCAAAGCGTCTAGAAATTTCTCAGACGCTGACAGACAATGCCGAGATTATTGTGTCTCGGGCTGCCAACCGGATTTTTGTCGGTGGTTCGCCAATGGCTTTTTTAGAAAAGCCTAGAGAAATAGAAATAGTACCTGTTACTGCTGGTGCTAATGTTCAGCAAGGGATGCAACTAGGAACTGTAACCTACGTTGAAAGTCGTGGTGGGTTCCTAGAAAATTTACGTTCAATATTTAACTCATCCCCCAGCGGCCCGACACCTCCGGGTTTCAGACCAATTAACATTGCTCGATATGGGCCAAGCAACATGGCCAAGAGCTTGCGGGATTTATCTTGGTTCTTGCGCTACGCTACTTATGCGATCGTTGCTGGCGACCCCAACATCATAGCGGTGAATACAAGGGGTTTGCGGGAAATCATTGAAAATGCCTGTTCTGGTGAAGCAACGCTAGTAGCTTTGCAGGAAATCAAAGCCGGGGCACTTTCATTTTTCCGCAACGATGCTGAGGCTACAGAAATTGTGTCTCAGTACATGGATGTTTTGTTAACAGAATTCAAAGCAGCCACACCTTCAAACAAAGTTCGTCAACGCCCTTCTAGCGACCAGCAAGGGTTGCAACTGCCGCAAATTTACTTTAATGCAGCAGAACGGCGTCCCAAGTTTGTGATGAAGACTGGGTTATCAAGTAGCGAAAAAAATGAGGTAATCAAGGCCACATATCGGCAAATCTTTGAGCGCGACATTACCCGTGCTTATAGCTTGTCCATCTCTGACCTGGAATCCAAGGTGAAGAATGGCGACATCTCTGTGAAAGAGTTTGTCCGTCGTTTAGCTAAATCTCCCCTTTACCAAAAACAGTTTTACCAGCCTTTTATTAACAGCCGAGTCATCGAACTAGCTTTCCGTCATATTTTAGGACGGGGGCCAAGTAGCCGCGAAGAAGTACAAAAATACTTCTCGATTATTTCTAACGGTGGTCTACCAGCCTTAGTAGATGCCTTAGTAGATTCTGCTGAATACAGCGACTATTTTGGTGAAGAAACAGTACCCTACCTACGGGGTCTGGGTCAAGAAGCACAAGAATGTCGCAACTGGGGGCCGCAGCAAGACCTGTTTAACTACAGTGCGCCTTTCCGCAAGATACCTCAATTCATTACCACATTTGCGGCTTACGAGCAACCGCTACCAGATCAACATCCCTACGGTTCTGGTAACGACCCCTTGGAAATTCAGTTTGGGGCGATTTTCCCGAAAGAAACTCGCAACCCCAGTACCAGTCCGGCTCCTTTTAGTAAGGATACCAAACGTATCCTGATTCACCAAGGAGCAGGGATTAATAACCAAAATAGTAATCCCAGAGCACGAGGTGAAGCTCCTGGTACTCTTGGTCCTAAGGTGTTTAAGTTAGATCAGCTGCCTGGCACTAGAGGTAAAAAGGCTGCCAAAAATTCTAGCGTCAGATACTCCGAAAGCTCCACGCAAGCATTGATTAAAGCTGCTTACCTGCAAGTTTTCGGTCGCGATCTTTACGAAGGCCAGCGCCCGAAGGTATTGGAAATCAAGCTGGAAAACGGCGACATCTCGGTGCGCGAATTTATCCGTGCTTTGGCTAAGTCGGATGTATTCCGCAACCTGTACTGGTCATCGCTGTATGTTTGTAAAGCGATCGAGTATATTCACCGCCGCTTGTTGGGTCGTCCGACTTATGGTCGTCAAGAAATCAACAAGTACTTTGACATTGCTTCTAAACAGGGCTTTTACGCCGTCGTTGATGCCATTATTAACAGCGTAGAATACAGCGAAGCATTTGGTGAAGATACAATTCCTTACGAACGGTATTTGACTCCTGGTGGTGTATCCGGGCGACAATTACGCGTTGGTAGCATTCGTGATGATATTGCCGCAAAAGTCCAGAAGGAAGTAATACCAAGCTTTGTGACACTGGGTACAGTGACAGAAAAGCGGTCAGAACCAGATATTCAGTTCCGCATTAACCAAGGTGTCAGCAAGCAACGGGAACAGACCAAAATCTTCAAGCTTGTGGCCAATACCAGCGACAAAGTTGCAGTCAAAACTTTGATTAGCGCTGCGTATCGTCAGATATTTGAGCGGGATATTGCACCCTACATCGCCAAAAACGAATTTACCAAATGGGAAAGCAAGCTGGGTAATGGCGAAATTAGTGTGAAGGAATTTATTGAAGGTTTAGGCTACTCTAACCTCTACCTGAAAGAGTTCTACACACCTTACCCCAACACCAAAGTGATTGAGTTGGGAACCAAACACTTCTTGGGACGTGCGCCACTAGATCAAGCAGAAATCCGCAAGTATAACCAGATTTTGGCTACTCAAGGTATTCGTGCCTTTATTGGTGCTTTAGTCGATAGTGTGGAATATAACCAGGTGTTTGGTGAAGATACGGTGCCTTACCGCCGCTTCCCGACCCTCCCAGCGGCAAACTTCCCGAATACGGAGAAGCTTTACAACCAGCTGACCAAGCAAAACGATGACGTGGTTGTACCAAGCTTTAAGCCAGTACAAGCCCGTGTTGGAGTCAGTAACGATACACCGCTTTTGGTACAGGCGATCGCAGATATCGCAGCCCAAACAAATGGTCAGCCATCCTTTGCTGAACTGGGTCGTTCCTACAACGATGCTAGTGGACAAACCGTGGAAATGGGTGTGCGTAAACATGCACGCATTTACCGTCTAACAGAAAACACCAACCAAGACGAAAAACAACAGGCAATCAACGCCATTTATCGTCAAGTATTGGATGTATTTAGCGGTGAAGTGCCCAATAATTTCCGTCGCACTGACCTAGATAGCAAACTCCAAAATGGTGAAATTTCCGTGCGGGAGTTTGTGCGCGAACTAGCTAGTTCCCAAATCTATCGCCAGCGCTTCTTATCACCTTATCCTCATGCCAAGGTCATTGAGTTCCTCTTCCGTCATCTGTTGGGGCGTACACCCGCAACTCAGGAAGAAATTGGCCAATATAACAAGCTGCTAGTCGATAGTGGTTTGTCAGCTGCTGTAGAAGCAATAGTCGACAGTCCAGAATATAGCCGCTACTTCGGTGAAGATGTTGTACCTTACAACCGCTTCCCATCTTTGCCAGTAGGTAACTACCTCGGCAGTGTAGCGGTTGATTAAGCAGTAGGGACTAGGGAATTAGGGAATAGGGTACAGATTATTTACTGTTCCCTGTCCCCTGTAACCTTTCCCCTGTCCCCTTCGTAACCTTTCGTAATACCGCTCTCAGATTGCAGTTAAAACAGTAAATTCTGAAAAGCAATATTACAAAGTATTAAGAGCAGTCATAAATGCTCAACAGAATGCCGGAAAATGTTTTGCGGAAGGTAACTGAGTTTGAAAGCTTGTGTACTAATGTTGACTCAAGCAAACTCGTAATTTTTTAGCCGTAGTAGTTGTAAAACTGTTGTGTCTAAAAGGACGAGAAAACAAACTCAGTAAACCAAACTCAAAGTCGCACCAGTTTAATCAAATCCTGGTTTCATTCGTATTGGAGGAATCCATTAATGAGTATTGTCACGAAAGCTATCGTGAATGCTGATGCAGAAGCCCGCTACCTCAGCCCTGGTGAGTTAGATCGGATCAAGTCCTTTGTTGCAAGTGGCGAGCGCCGTGTGCGGATTGCTCAAGTTTTGTCAGAAAATCGCGAACGGCTGGTTAAGCAAGCTGGCGATCAACTGTTCCAAAAGCGTCCTGATGTTGTATCTCCTGGTGGGAACGCTTACGGTCAAGAATTGACTGCTACTTGTCTGCGTGACCTAGATTATTACCTCCGCCTCGTTACCTACGGTATCGTTGCTGGTGATGTCACCCCCATCGAAGAAATTGGTGTTATTGGTGCCCGTGAACTGTACAAGTCCTTGGGAACTCCGATCGATGGTGTTGCTGAAGGTATCCGTGGGCTGAAGAATGGCTCTACATCATTGCTCTCTGGTGATGACGCTAGTGAAGCTGCTGGCTACTTCGACTACCTAGTTGGTGCCCTTCTAGGATAGGGTAAAGCTGTTTACCTACTTAAACAGAAGTATTGCAATACGGTTGGAAATAAGGAATTAACAACATGGCTCAAGACGCAATTACCGCTGTCATTAACTCCGCAGACGTTCAAGGCAAATACCTTGACTCTTCTGCTTTAGAAAAGCTAAAAGGCTACTTCGCTACTGGCGAACTACGGGTACGTGCTGCTAGCACCATCAGCGCTAACGCTGCTGCGATCGTCAAAGAAGCTGTAGCAAAATCTTTGCTATACTCTGACATAACCCGTCCCGGCGGCAATATGTACACCACCCGCCGCTATGCTGCTTGCATCCGCGATTTGGACTACTACCTCCGCTATGCCACCTACGCCATGTTGGCTGGCGATCCTTCCATCCTAGATGAGCGTGTGCTCAATGGCTTGAAGGAAACCTACAACTCCTTGGGCGTTCCCGTCGGTGCTACCGTACAAGCTATCCAAGCAATCAAAGAAGTAACCGCCAGTTTGGTAGGTTCTGATGCTGGTAAGGAAATGGGCGTTTACTTAGACTATATCTCCTCTGGCTTAAGCTAAGAACTAGTTTGCGCTTAAGAATTTAGGTGCGGCTTTATTAAGGTCTGGAAATCAGCCGTGAGTGCTAGAACGTTATATTGCTTATCTTGGTAAATTATCAGTGATGAGTGTTGGTGGTCTAGTATTGATGTTTGATTTCCAGCCTTTGAATGATTAAAAGATTTGCACTCAAGATTTTGAGATAAAAAAGTTTTCACAAGGTATAAAGGAGATTTTCAAAATATGTCCCGTTTGTTTAAAATTACTGCTCTAGTTCCCAGCCAAACCCGAATTCGTACCCAACGCGAACTGCAAAATACTTACTTCACTAAGCTAGTTCCTTATGAAAACTGGTTCCGCGAACAGCAACGTATTCAAAAAGCAGGTGGCACAATTATCAAGGTAGAACTGGCAACTGGTAAGCAAGGCGCTAATACTGGCTTGTCTTAATTCTGTAAATAGAATATTATTTTAGGGAATTGGTAAGAGGTCGAGAAAGACCTCTTTTTTATGGTTTAGATTTTTGCAAATCAAAAGTTAAACATATTTAAAAGGCGATACCCACGAGTATAAAGTGGAACTGGAGCGTCAGCGTTCTGTCTGTTCTTAACCTGTTCAATAGTTTCATCAAACACAATTAACGTTTCTTTCCCAACCTTCAGCCACTCTTTATAGGGTACGCTCATATCTTCTTCAATACCACCAATATTAGGTGCGACCATTGCCCGGTAAGCTTCATTGAATTTCCTGCGGAACCGGAAATCTACTGAAATTCTTAGACCTTCAGTTTTCCTTCTTACTGTTTGGTGCAATCCACGGGCATCATTAAAGTACATTGTGCCGTGTTGTAGTTGTGCTTCCGTGTAAGAGACAACCATCGGAATATCCCGACCTTCGTCAAAGTCTGACATCACTTGCATAGACTGTAATTCCATTTCGCGGGGCATTTCACCGGCTTCGATGGTGATATTATCGATGTCGCCAAATAATGGTAGAACCACTACAGTTGCATCAGCAGCAACACCTGCCCAGACATCACTGTGGCATTTTGAGCTAGCGAAGGGCAAACCCAATTTCTTGGCGTCAGTTTTGCCGTAGACCATGCGGAGGTTGACTGGTAAATCCACTGCATCAATCAGTTCATTTGCTCCTAGTTGGTAGAAAGCCTCTGCAACGCTTTTTTGAAAGAGGTTAAATGCCAGAGTATGTTCTCGCTTGGGCATTAAAAGACCAGTGCCGGTGTAGTTCGGCAAAGTACTTCTTGCTTCCAGTAGCCGCTGAAGCATTTCAGCTTCCGAAAGAATGATGGGACTATTCAGACACGCTGAAATATAACCCGCAGCAGCAATTCGGATTTGTTGGAATAACTCAGACTTTAATGTATGTTCAAACAGTAGTCGGTACTGTCGCTTTGTAGCAATTTTATCAGCAAGCTCATCAAAGAGGCGATCGCCAAGCTCAGAAAATGCGATCGCACGTTCGTATTGTAAGCGATCGCGCACTGGTGATTCTACTACTAGTTTTTCTAACATTATTTCTTCCAACGTTATTCTAAATCAGCTAAATAACTTATGCATCCAAAGCCATTTCGGTTTCAAAATGAATCTGGCTATTACAAATTAACAAGGTTATTCTCTTTATACTTCGTAAAATATACTGTTTTATTTCTCTTAGCTGTCTTGATTAAAAAGGTTAATTTTAACTTATTTAATAAAGCCTAGATGAAGCTTTATATATAAATGCCAAACTCTTTATATGTAAAACTTCTATTGACTAAGTAACAAGGCAACTTTATAAAGTTAAATACAATTTAACTATTTATATTTAAAGAAACTAACAAGATGGTAATTTCCAGGGCAGCTAATTATTTGAAAAGCCTAGTTATTAAACACAAAATTTGCAAACAAATAAAAATCGGTAAAATCAACCTTATCAGTAAAACAGATTAATTATTAAATGATATATGTTCAGGCATTTTTGTCCGATCGGACTAAATTCAGCAATCATAAATAAAGTATAAAAAAATACTAGTAAATGTCAAATGTGAATCACAAAAACTCAACTAAAAACTTATATAATCGCACAGCATCAGAGTGGGTTAGAGGAGAACCTACTTCCCTATCAGACTTTACAGCCCGCCCTTTTGTACTAGAGCTTTGTCAGCCTGTTGCTGGATTGCGAGTACTTGATATAGGTTGTGGAGAAGGTTATTGCAGCCGAGAATTAAGCCGACGTGGCGCTGCATGGGTACATGGAATAGACCTTTCTGAAAGCATGATTGCAGCTGCAAAACTGCAAGAAATAGAAGATTCGCTGGGTATTAGCTATCAAGTTGGATGTGCTACCAATCTCAAGCAGTTTGATGATGGCGAAATTGACTTAGTTGTTGCAGTGTTTCTATTTAACTATCTAACAATTGCTCAGACCCAAGAATGCATGGCAGAAGTTGCACGCATTCTTCGTCCGGGTGGTCGATTTGTATTTAGCGTTCCTCATCCATCTTTTCCATATATGCGGGAGGCAGCATATCCGTTTTATTTTCAAGTTGAGGGCACAGGTTACTTCAGCAAGCGAGATCAACAGTTTCCTGGTCGTATTTGGAAACGAGATGGCTCTTGGCTAAATGTGCAATTGATTCACAAAACCCTTGAGGATTACTTTAATGCTCTTAAATTTGCTGGCTTCAATACGATGCCAACCTTACAGGAATTGCGTGTGACTCCAGAACATATCGCAATAGATGAATCATTTTTTAGCCCGTTACTTGACCAACCTCTTCATCTAGCCCTACAAATATTACGATGACACAGACATCTTCTTTAGTTAGAAATTCCTTCCGTGAAATAACGATTAATCATCCTCTATGGAATCATGAGTTTCTAATGCGCTGTCAGACTGGAAATTTATTTTTACCAGACGTACAGGTACTAGCTGTTCAGATGTACAAATTCTCCAAAGAATTTAATCGTATTTTGGCTAGCATCTTGTCTTGCTGCCAAGATGAGACCAGTCAGTTAGTCATCTTGGAAAATCTATTTGACGAAATGGGACAGGGAGATGTAACTCAATCCCACCCAGAATTATTTCGTAAATTTACCCGTGCACTTGGTATCCACGACGAAACTCTGGCATCACTACCCACTGCACCTGAAACTCGCGCCCTTATTGAAACCTACTTGCAGATGCCACATAAGTACGGCTATTTAGCTGCACTGGGTGCGGTCTGTTATGCTTCCGAAGGGATTGTTAGCTCACTGTACACGCAACTGTACAAAGGAATTGTTGGCGCTACTCCTTTACCCAAAGAATCGCTGATCTTTTTTGAAGTTCATATTGATGTGGATGATAGTCATGCAGCGAAGCTAGCAGCAGTGATTGAACCTCAGATTACCATGAATGAAGAAGATATTAAGATAAAGCTGGCTATTTCCGAAGCTATGGATGCCCGGCTCCAATTTTTTAACGGTATTCAGCGTCAAATCTCTAAATATAGCTTGTATCCTGATTCATGGCTGCCTTTTGATGAATCTCTGTAGTTAATCTGTCAAGCCGAAATTGATGGGTAAAGAAGTTCGTAGTAAGGACTTTAGTCCTTACTATAAAACCTCAAAACTATCTGAGTAAAACGAATAAGTGAAAATACGGTTGTAATAATGAGTATTTGTAGCATTAAAATGCAAACAGTTTTCCCTATTTTTTTCGGTTTTTAAAGCTGTAATAAAACATTTTAAGATTTAATTACAGAAAGTTTTGTCATTTAAATAATCTTTTTAAGAAATTAGTTGTCGAGTCTTGGCGAATTCACAAAGTAAAATTAGGTGCAGCAAGAGGAGGCTTCCATGTACGGATTAGTGAACAAGGCGATTCAAGACATGGTGTGCAGTCGCTTTGGCGAAGATACTTGGAAAACAATCAAGCACAAGGCAGAGGTGGATGTAGATGTTTTCCTCAGTATGGAAGGCTATCCTGATGACATCACTCACAAGCTGGTAAAAGCTGCTAGTGTCATTCTCGGTTTATCTTCCTCAGAGATTATGCAAGCCTTTGGGGAATTTTGGGTTCAGTACACTGCTCAAGAAGGCTATGGCGAATTGATGGATATGAGTGGAGATGAACTCCCTGAGTTTTTAGAAAACCTTGATAATCTTCATGCTCGTGTAGGAGTTAGTTTTCCTAAACTCCAACCCCCATCATTTGAGTGTACTGATATGGAAGAAAATTCTTTGAGCTTACATTATCGCTCTGATAGAGAAGGGTTAACGCCAATGATTCTTGGACTAGTCAAGGGATTGGGAACCAGGTTTGATACAGAAGTTCATATTACCCAAACCCAAAATCGAGATGAGGGTGCTGAACATGATGAATTTTTAGTGATTTATAAACCAAATTGAGTGCAGTAGCATGGCTCCTCCTCACCTTACACTTTCGCCAGAGTTGCTGGCGAAAGCTTTTCCTTTCCACTTTGCCTTTAACTGTAATCGGGAAATTGTACAAGCTGGTGATGTCTATGAGCGTATTTGTCCTGAAGCATTAGTTGGTAAATTGATTGAGCAGCATTTCCAGATCAATCGTCCAAAAATTCTGGTTGATTTTGATGCGATTAGTAAACAATCTCGTGCTTTGTTTATATTAGAGTTTCTCCACAACGGAATGCATCTCAAGGGTCAGATGATGTATCAACCAGAGGAGGAAGTGATATTTTTTTTAGGTTCTCCCTGGATTACAGATACAACTAGCTTGGCTCCTCTGGGTATAAAACTCAAAGATTTTGCGATTCACGACCCGATTGTTGATTTCTTGTTTCTACTACAATCTCAGAATACTGCTTTGGCTGATGCCAAAAAGTTAACAAGTGAACTGAAACAGCAAAGATCGCAACTACGGAGTGCGCTACAAATCAAGGAGAATTTGGCAGAAATTGCTGAGGCTCAGTCTAAAAAATTGGAAAAATCCCTGCGGGAGTTACAACAAACTCAAGCTCAATTAGTCCAAGCTGAGAAAATGTCCAGTTTGGGGCAGTTAGTCGCAGGAGTCGCTCACGAAATTAACAATCCTGTTAATTTTATTTACGGGAATTTGAAATATGCAAAGGATTATACACAATGTTTGCTGAATCTTGTGCATATTTACCAGCAGTTTTATAGCAATCCCGTGTCAGAAATTAAAGAATACATTAAGGAAATTGAGTTAGATTTTTTACTAGATGATTTGCCCAAAATTCTAAATTCGATGGAAGTAGGAGCCGAAAGGATCTCTGAAATTGTCTTATCTCTGCGGAATTTTTCTCGTCTTGATGAGGCGGAGAAGAAAAGAGTTGATATTCACCAGGGACTAGATAGTACTTTGCTAATTTTACAAAGTCGCTTCAAAGATAGTGTCGATCATCCTGGGATAAAAGTAGTGAAAAATTATGGAGATTTACCTTTAGTAGATTGCTACCCTGG
Source organism: Nostoc sp. (assembly GCF_036917355.1). Lineage (GTDB taxonomy): Bacteria > Cyanobacteriota > Cyanobacteriia > Cyanobacteriales > Nostocaceae > Nostoc. The sequence continues at coordinate 29,915 of NZ_JBALDP010000007.1, read as the reverse complement.
TCAACTAAATCAAGTATTCATGAATATTATCAGTAATGCAATCGATGCGCTCGATAACTATGATAGTAGACGCGCGATCGCAGAAATTCATGCTAATCCTAATAAAATTACAATTACTACAGAAGTCATCGCAACGAACTGTGTAATCAGAATTGCTGATAATGGTTCAGGAATAACAGAAGCAGTTAAGGAACGACTGTTCGATCCATTTTTCACAACTAAGCCAGTCGGTAAGGGTACGGGATTAGGTTTATCAATTAGCTATCAGATTATAGTTGAGAAACATGGGGGAACACTAAGATGTATATCAGAACCTGGGCAAGGAACTGAGTTCTGGATTGAAATTCCCTTATCTATGAACAAACAAGCACTTAATTGCATCAAATCATTAAGTTTAATAAAATAAATACTTTCAGCCAATTTTCGAGCGATCGCTCTTAACTATAGCAATTTTAATTTGTTGGTATAAAATATTACTTTTTCTTGCAGAGTAGAGATTGCAATTTTTCAGAAATATTGAACTAGTGGTGTATTGAAGTTAACAACTCTAATATTTATGGTTGTAAAGCCTACTTATGAGTTATAAGTTATGATTTATGAGTTTTATTTCTAACTCCTAATTTCTAACTTTTTACCTGTACCGATCGTGAATCTACGCCGCCTGATTCCAATTTTTGATAGTTCAGTCTCCAACTGGGCATTAGAAGCGCGGTTGTTGCGCTGGTTAACGTTGATTTGGCTGTTCGTCGGCTTGATCATGCTATTTTCAGCATCATATCCTGTCGCTGATGCCCGTCAGAATGATGGTTTGTACTACTTTAAACGTCAATTGCTTTGGGTCTTAGTTTCCTTAATCGGATTCAATATTATTGTTAATTCGCCGTTGCAGAAAATTTTGGGACTATCCCATTGGTTTTTGTTACTGTTTTTGGGGTTAATTTTTGTCACACTGATCCCAGGATTGGGAAGAAAAGCTTTTGATGCAGCGCGTTGGATTGCGATCGGGCCTATTCCGATTCAACCTTCAGAACTAATTAAACCCTTTTTAGTGTTGCAAAGTGCGCGGCTTTTTGGTCAGTGGGAACGAATTAGTTGGCGGGTTCGCTTCGCTTGGTTGGGTGTTTTTGGTTTGGTACTTTTAGGAATTCTTGCCCAGCCGAACTTGAGTACAACGGCACTTTGCGGTATGACTATCTGGCTAATTGCTTTAGCCGCTGGCTTACCTTACAAATACTTGGGAGGAACAGCAATTGGTGGAGTAATGTTGGCGCTACTCAGTATTAGTATTAAAGAGTATCAACGTAAGCGGGTGATGTCATTCCTCAATCCTTGGGCGGATGCTACAGGAGATGGCTACCAGTTGGTGCAAAGTCTACTAGCTGTTGGTTCTGGTAAAACTTGGGGAGCTGGATATGGGCTTTCTCAACAAAAGCTGTTTTATTTACCAATTCAAGATACCGATTTTATTTTTGCGGTGTTCGCTGAAGAGTTTGGCTTTGTTGGCAGTATGGTGTTGTTGGCACTTTTAGCTATATTTGCCACTCTCGGATTAGTTGTGGCGCTAAAGGCTAAAAATATAGTACATAGATTAGTCGCGATCGGCGTAACGACTTTGATGGTGGGACAATCATTGCTCCACATCGGTGTTGCTACAGGTTCTCTTCCGACTACTGGCTTACCTTTGCCCATGTTTAGTTATGGTGGTAATTCTATGATTGCCAGCTTAATAGCTGCTGGTTTGCTGATTCGGGTAGCACGCGAGAGTAATGAAGCTGAGGTAGTACCGTTGCGAAAACCTCAGCTTGAAAATGGGCGCAGACGCCGAGCTTTTCATAAAACCAGGAATTGAGCTAGCAAATACCCAAAAAGTTACCTCTGAGGTAAGGGAGTCTTAAATGGGCTATTGCTAGGTGGCAAAGTAGGTGGAATTAGGTTAATGCCGGGTATAGGAGTAGGCTCTACTTTTTTGAGCACTGTGATTGCAAATCCTCTTTGCTGGGGTTGTTGCTTACCAGATATATCATTGACTAGCAGTCCGATTTGAGCGGGGAAGGCTTGATTGACTGGAAACTTCGTTGAACCAACTGCTGGAACATCATTGCCGTATGGTAGAAGTTTAACCTGAATATTTTCTCCCTCTACTCTCCAACTCAGAATAGCAGATGTTCCTTCATTGAGAACCAAATTTGGTTGTTCGCTACCGTTGATTTTGAAATAGACAATCTTAAATGGTTTGGGTAATATTGGAATTTTTGATTCAGCTTTTTTAAAACTGATTTTGTCGCTTCCATTGTTAGAAATAGCTTTGATTTCAAATGCAAAACTTCCCACTTTATTTGCTAACAAAGGAATATTTTTACATTGCAGTTGTTGATTTTGTTGTATACATAGTTTTTTAAGTTTAGGGTCTGTAATATTGCCTTGATTAAATTTGTAAGTAACTGGTTCACCATAAGATGTACCATCATCTGCATTGCCAACAATCTGTAGTTGTGACAGCAATAAAGGACGTGCAATTGTCCAACTAAAAAGAATATTTTCACCTTTTGTGTACTGGGGCTTATCTAGCTGAAAATTAACTACTGATGCAATTGGTTTTTCTGCAATTTCTACTTGGGTAGTTTGCGCTGCTACTTGGTTAGTTCGGGAAAATATTTGGATACCATTGCGATAAATGGCTTGTAATTCAAAAGTGTAATTACCTTTTGTTTTCACTCCAGTTTTTACGTTGCTACAAATTAACTCTTGTTTATCTTGTACCTGACAAGGAGGGATTTCATTAGCACTTCCTTTACCCAGTGTTTCAGGAATGCCATTGCTAAAGTCATAAGTAATAGGCTGAATAGGTTGGGAACCTTTAGCTGTCAAAACTAACTTTTTTAACTGTTTATATTGATGAATTTCCCAGTTTAAAGCTACCTCATCACCTTCAGTAATTTGAGAGTCATTTGCACTAAAATTTTCTAATCTCAAAGGATCGGGGTTTAAAATTCGCCAAATGATAAATCCTATCCCTCCCAATAACCCCAAAATTGCCAAAATTAATAGAAGAAATTGCCACCAAGAGCGGGTTTTCCATACCAAAGTTCCTTGAGGCAGTGTGTTCGGTAGGGGTAAATTTTGTTGGTCTTTGATATCGAGTTGAAAGTTGATCGCTAACCCTGCACCAAACCACGGTCGTCGCCACCAAGGCTTGGGTTTGACTGTCAAATTAGCCACAGCACTTCTATTGGGTAATAATCTGACTTCCGTAGGATCAAATTTGTAAGTATATAGTTCTTCTTCGTCTCGACTTTTTAAGTTTAATATTAGTTCGCGGACAATATTGCCCTGGTTAGCTAGTGATAATTCGTACTTGCCAAGGCTACGGCTAACTTGTCCCAAGATGGTATTAAGTTGTATATCTAAGCGATAATTTGTCGGAATTTGGATATACACCAAATCCAGCAGTACTAAATCTGGAGAGTTCTCTGAATATAAGCGGATTGTCGGCGAATAGCTTCCCGCAAGGGTATCCCCAGGTGGGTGAAATTTCAACAATATTTGACCTTGAGTACCAGGATTGAGTTCTAGTGCAGTCACGTCAGACACTAATCCTGGCCCCTCAAATCCAGTTGCAGGATAATTAATTGTGAACCAGTCATCGTCTAAATCTGGACAACTCAAGCGAAATCTGTCTACGAGATAAGAGCGATTATCAACTATTACCTCTACTTGCAGAGGCTCACTAGGATTGAAAATTAACGGTTTGTTGGGGTTGGTGTTAGGTCTAATAGAAAATGTCGGGTCGTTCACCCGAATTGCGGTCTGTTCTTTTAGCAGAACCTTAATTTGGTTTGGGAAAGTTATAGGTGTGTCTTGTGGATAATGTAGAGGAGAATCAACGACTAATGTATAGTCATAGGTTCCTGGGAGAGCATTTGCGGCGATTTGAAACTCAAATCTTACTTCGTCACTATTTTGCCCTGGAGCTAATGCTAAACTTTCTCTGGGAGAACTAGACCAGCCAGTTAAATTTTGAAATACTTCATCAAAAACAAAATATAAGTCAATAACCGCACTTTGATTTCCCTGATTGATTACAACAATATAGAGTTCAATCGTATCTCCTGGCATCCCAAATTGAATTCCAGGTGGGTTGATAATAACTTGCAGTGGATTGAATTTAGCTTGCATGTCATTGATTCCCTTATTTGATACGGTGTAATTTGACCTGAAAATCTTCACCACCACTCACAATCATGGTTCCTTGATTAGTTTTCAAGTCGATACTATTGATTTTTTTAGAGCTTTGGTAAATTGTTTTACCTTCTGCTGCTCTTGTTTTGTCAAGCTTATGTTCGGGAGTTAAGTACCAAACTACGACTCGTCCATCATCGCCACCACTTACTAAGAGACTACCATCGTCACTAAATGCTAGAGTCCGCACAGATGTTTTTGATGCTGACCAACGGTCTAGTTGTGAACAATTAAGTTCATTTACTTTTTCTAGCTGATTCGGATTTTTGATAGTTTGACACTGATTCAAATCCCAAATGGTAATAAATCCCGCAGAATCAGAAGTTGCGAGGATTCTTCCTGTTGAGTCAGGAACAAAAGCTAATCCCCAAATAAAGTCTTCAGGCCCAACTAATGGGTCTAGTTTTTCTAGATTTTGCACCGATAAACTTGGGGATTGTTTATCAGATTGAGTTTGATTCCACTGCCACAATATAAAACGCTTAAAGTTTCCAGCAATTACTAGAGTTTTTGCATCTGGGCTGAGATTTAATGCCCGGACTTGGAAACCTGAGAGTTTCAATCTACTTTGTACGTCAATAACTTGCGGTTCTGGCAGAAAATCGCTGTTAGGTGCTGGTCTTGACCATAGTCTCACTTTACCGCTGCCATACCCACTGAATAAGTTAAGTGAGTTTGAGGTGAAAGCTAGGTCAAAAACGCGATCGCCTTTTGCTTTAGGATCTTTAAGGTCTTGAAGTTGGCTAATCTTTGTACCTGAAGGGACATCTCTAAGTTCAATTACACCATTATCTAAACCAACAGCAACACGATTATTTTGTAACGGCATGAAGCGCAAGACTTCTACAGCATCATCGGTAATCGCCATCAAGCCTTTGGGCTGTTGTGCTTGGTCGCAAGCAAGGGGTTGCCCAGCGTATGTCACCGTATCATCAGGATCTAAACTATCAGCACCAATTCTCCAAAGTCTTAAGGTGCAATCATCTGAACCACTGACCACAGATAAACCAATGCCACTAAAACGCACTGAGTTGACAGAACGTGTATGCATTACGCCTCTTGGTTGCAAGATTAATGCGAGGAGTGCGGCTAAAAGTGCGATCGCAGCTAATTGTAGCCATAAAGGTATAATTGGCAGAGTCTTGACTTCTAATGTCTGCGTGGCTGGGTCTGTACTCCCTAAACGTTGGTCGGATAATTCCGATTTAGCCTCCAGCAATAAAGTTTTACCGATTCCAATCCAAGGACGTTTTGTTTTAACATCGAGGATGACTTTACTTGTCTCTCCTAGATGAAGATTGGCACTTTCAGGAAGCTTTTTAAAACTACATTTTCGCCAGTCTCTACCCTGCACCTGCACATTAATTTCCTGGTTAAGATTGCTAGCGTTTTTAAATAGTAATTCAAAGGAAGCTGTATCAGATTTCCAGTCAGGCAACCATGCAGATTTACTGGGGATTTTTAGGTGTTTTTCGGTAGTAGTAAAGTCTATAAAACCCACTGGCAAAACTTCAATGTTGCCTTCAGCATTAGTTGGATAACCATTATTGCTAACAGCTTCAATAGTAAAAGGATAATTTTGACTGGGCGCTTGCACTACAGAAGGAGGTTGGCATTGGAATGTAGCTTCTGCTAAACCACCTGGATCTAAGAGTAATCGCCGTTCTGCACTGCCAGCCAGCCAAGACGGATCGACGCCTGTAAAACGCAGCATTACCTCAGTTGGTTGTTGCCCCAAGTTCCGCACCCGTACTGGTATATCGATAGAATTGCGGGGATAAACTTGGAACTCTCGTACAGGTAATTCTACACTTAAATGTGTTGGTCTGTTGTCTCGCTCGATTTTCAAGCGCAGCACAAGTCTGGATTGTTGTGCTAATTGCGGTGAAAAAATGTTTACCATCAGGTTGACAGTACCAACAAATCCCGGCATGGGTGTATTGAATACGAAAACTTGGAAGATGGTACTACTGCCCGGTGGCTTGGCTGCCGCTACCTCTGGTTCGAGTCTATACCAGCGATATCCTGTGTTGCGGATTTCTCCCGCCGCAGTAATTTCTATCTGAAAATTGACGAAGCGATCGCTGTCATTATTGACAGTTACCTCAAATGATACTGGAGTATCACCTGGACGAAAAGTTAAGTTTTGAGTAGAAAGGCTGGCATTAATAACACTTTTTTCCATGCTATTACTTATAATATTTTTTTATATTCTGCGTGACTAGCGCTATTAAAAAATTAATGTCTTGTGAAAACGTGACAATAGCTTTTTTCCTTTGATTATTGAAATTTATATACTATTAAATATTGTGTAATAAATTGGTCAATTTATAAAAGTCATTTTCAAAGGCGATCGCTAATAGAGATACAGCAGAATTCAGAATTCAGAATTCAGGAGTAAAATACGCTTTATACCTGGGTAACAGACTTAGCTTGCTTGTGTACCTCACCAACTTGAAATCTGCTGTATGAGCCAAAAAGAATGTAGAGACATAGCAATGCTACGTCTCTACAAGGGTTCTGGATAACGCATATTTAGTTTTTGGATATGACCTCTCAGCAACGCCTGAACTCAAATTAAAATCGCTGCCCAATTCCTAGATGCACTTTGCTTTCTCCCTGGTCGTTAATGCCATAGTCAGCCCGAATTAAACCTAGTGGTGAATTTACTCGCACTCCCGCCCCATAACCAAAACCATAACCTGCTTTATCTCGTACACCTGCCGGATTTCCTAATACAGTATCACCAGAGCCTAAATCTGAGGCAAAGTCGGCAAATAATACACCGCCTACGATTGGTAAGACCGGAAAACGATATTCTGCGGAAGCCAACACATAACTGCGACCACTGCCAACTTCTCCAGAATCGTAACCGCGCACTGAGTTGGAACCACCCAAATTAAAGCTTTCGTAAGGCGGTAAATTCCCAAGGACGGTACCGGCTTGGACATTCACCGCAAATACTTGTGGCTGTTTGCTGTTAAATAGCTGTACTGGTAAATATTGGCTGTAGTTGGCTTTGAGGCGATTAAGGGAAATATTACCTTCGCCGATGGGTATAGATTGTTCTGTACTCAAACTTAGAACGGAACCTTGAGTTGGATTAAGGGGATTATCCCGTTGGTCTTTGGTGGCGGTGAAGGATACGGTTGTGAGGTCATCAATACCAGTTCCACTCGCAGAGAGGGGATTGCCCTGAACGTCGGTTGGGGTAACATTACCTTGGCGATCGCGAATACTAGTTCGGGTATAATTTAATCCTAATGAGGTATTCCAGTCATCAATTGGTCGCTGCAAGCTGACACCACCGCCAATTTGACCTTCTCGCACTTTGTCGCCGTTAGCTAGCTTAATCTTATCATCAAAGGTTTCCGAAAGTTCCTGACTACGAAAACCATTTACAGTGTAACCGAAGCGATCGGGGTTAGTTATCCGATAGGGGCTAGTAAATTTGGTATTAAACTGCAAGTCTCGGCTACTTACACCAACATTCACACCTAAAGTATCATTAACACCGCCGACATTCTGATCTTGATAGCTGATTGTACCTACCAATCCTTGATCGGCATTGTAACTACCACCCAAGTTAACACCACGCGCCCCAGTCTCTTTGAGTTGGTAGACTAAATCAAGTTTTGTTGCATCTCCTTCTAAGGCAACATTCACGCTTTCAAATAAACCTGTACGATATAGCTGTTGAATGTCTTGTTTAACGACATTTTCTTGGAAAATTTGACCGGGTTTCAACTTGAGTTGTTGTTGTAAGAAATCTGCTTTGGTGCGTCCTCCGACGGGATTACCCTTGCTATCAACGGTTTTACCTTCATCATTGACAAAGCGAAATTTGATATCACCCACCAAACCTTCAGCGACATTCACAGTGAGAATGCCTTGAGAACTGGGTTTAATTGATAGCACCCGCGCTAAGTTATAACCATTGTCGGCGTACCACTTGTTAATTTGTGCTACTGCTTGCTGGAGTCCATTGGGACTGATGGTGGTTCCAATCTGAGATTGCAAACGTTGTTGAGCTATTTGATAAGTAAGCACTTTAGCACCAGATAATTGCAGCGATCGCACTATCACTGGTTGGACTTGGTAAACTACATTCAATCCAGCCTGTGTGCTAAAGCTATTCACACTGACACTACTAAATAAACCTGTATTTAAAATTGCTGTTACATCTCTTTGTAACTGGCTTTGACTGGTTTCTCCACCCACCTGGGTTTTAATTACCTGGCCAATGATTTGCTGTAATTCTTGATTGGCTCCCACCACCTGTATATCTGTAGCTCTGACGACCAAATCGCCTTCAGTCGCAGGAGTTTTGGGAGATGAAGGAGAAAAAGAGGGAGTGGGAGGAAGTATTACTGATGAATTTCCCTTGTCTGTTGATTTTAAGACTACTGGGGAATTTTTGTTTGCATCTGTTTGCACGACGACGGGATTTTGGGAAAATTGTTGTGCAACTATAGTTTCTGGGGAAGCAATTGTCTCTACCCGTGCGGGAGTGTCTTCAATTATCGGCACCACCAAGTTACCAGCTTTTGGAGTTGGAGTAACGGTTTTAGCAGGTGCAGCCGTTGCTTGCTGAGTAACATTGCCAGCAGCTAAAGTAGCTAAAGTAAAAATAGCAGTAGTAGAAACTCGCATATATATTTAACCTAATTAACTGGGAGTTAGTTGTAGAGACGCTAGCGAATAGGGATAATACTAACTTCCAGCTTCCTCGTCGATTTCCCTATTTATACCTCTTACCCAAACAGACAGTTAATTTTGATATTTTGTTTCTATGAATAATCTATCTCGGTCATCTCTAGCTTCTAACTCCCAATCAGCAACTTCTCCTTTGCGATTACTTGTATTAAGTAATGGTCATGGGGAAGATGTGATTGCAGTTCGGATTTTGCAAGAACTCCAACGACAACCAAACCCACCAGAGATATTTGCTTTACCCCTGGTGGGTGAAGGACGTGCTTATGAACAGTTGGATATCCCCTTTATCGGTTCAGTCCTGAATATGCCTTCTGGCGGCTTTATTTATATGGATGGCCGCCAATTAGCGCGGGATGTACGCGGTGGTTTATTGAAACTTACCCTCAGCCAAATTAAAGCTATCCGCCGTTGGGTGAGTTCTCAAAAAAAATTAGGTAATAAAAGAGCAATTTTAGCAGTGGGAGATATTTTGCCACTGTTGTTTGCAACACTCAGTGGCGCTAATTATGCTTTTGTCGGTACGGCAAAATCTGAATATTATGTGCGAGATGAAGCTGGATTATTACCACGAAAATCTAAAGACGCAGGTTGGGAAAACTTTTCTGGTTCAGTCTACCATCCTTGGGAACGTTGGTTAATGAGTCGTCGCCGTTGTAAGGCTGTATTCTTTAGAGATGCGCTGACAACGGAAACATTAAAACAATGGCCAATTCCAGCTTTATATTTGGGTAATCCCATGATGGATGGTCTAGAATCGAGGTTTTCACGCCAACAATTTTATAGTCAAAATATCATACAGCAAGAGACAGTTCGACCTTTTGTTGTGACTCTTCTTCCTGGTTCTCGTCCCCCAGAAGCATACACTAACTGGGAAACAATTATGATTGCTGTATCTGCATTGATGACAAGTTTTCAACAGCGAGATTCAATCTTTTATAGTTCTAACAAAGTACTATTTTTAGGTGCGATCGCTCCTGGTTTAGACTCTAATATTCTATCCCAAAGTGTGCAATCCCAAGGCTGGCGCGCTGAATCAGCATCTCCTATCCAACTGAGCGATCCAAATGTCTTGACATTTAAACAGAGAAATGCTTATCTGCTATTGACACAACAAGCCTATAATGATTGCTTGCATTTGGGAGATATAGCGATCGCAATGGCAGGTACAGCCACAGAACAGTTTATCGGTTTAGGCAAACCTGCGATCGCAATTCCTGGTAATGGGCCGCAATATAACCGTGGCTTTGCTGAATCTCAAAGTCGTCTTCTGGGATCGTCTTTGATTTTAATCGATCGACCAGCAGATGTAGCGAAGGTTGTACAATCCCTATTTAAAAATCCTGATAATTTGCAAATTATTGCTGAAAATGGTGGGCGACGCATGGGTAAACCAGGAGCAGCACTACGTATTGCTAATTGCTTGCGGGAAAAATTGGGATAATAGGGCAGTGGGTATGGGGCATTGTGGCAGGTTATTCTCCTTGTCCCCTTGTCCCCTCATCTCCCTTGTCCCTAATTCCTCACGCTACCAACCCCGAACGTAAGGCCCTTACAGCAGCTTGGGTACGGTCATCAGCACATAGTTTATTTAGAATATTACGAACATGGGTTTTTACAGTACCAACTGTAATGTAAAGTTTCTCCGCAATTTGACCATTGCTACACCCAGCTACAATCAACTCTAGGATTTCCAGTTCCCGTTGAGTCAGAGGGTATGTTTCCAAAACTTGCTCGTATTCTGTCGCCAGCGCTTCAATTTTTACAGTCTTCGGCTTGTCAGAACCTTGACTTTCTCCAGGAATACCTTGGCGCATCTTCCGCAATACTACGTTGGCAATTGCCGGATCGATCCAAGAGTTACCGCCGTGAGTTGCTTGAATTGCCTCAGTTAATTTACTGATGCTGGTTTCTTTCATATAATAAGAATCAGCGCCAGCTGCAAAAGCTGCAAGTACAGCATCCTCTGTATGATCCATTGTCAAGATGAGAATCTTCGTAGTAGATTGCCCATTTTCAGCCTGGGAGCGTTTGAATTTGCGAGTGAGTTCGATGCCATCCATGTCAGGCAAGCCGATATCTACTACCGCTACATCTGGCTTTGCCGTTTCTAAAAGTTTTAATCCTTGGGTAGCATTTGCCGCTTCCCCAATTACTTTCAATGCGCTATGAGACTGTAACGCTGCTCGTAGCCCCATTCGCGTTAAGTCATGATCTTCAATTAAAATAATACTAATTTCATTCATCGCTACACTCACTCTTGCGCTATTTGCATCTTTCAAAGTCTTGCCTTTTGTAACTACTATCTATTATTTTCCCAAACTCAAGATAGATGATATTTCAACCTGTCTGCATCCACCGATAGAAATAACAAATATCCAAAATTTTTATATTTAGATAGAGGACAAATCTAGCTGGAGATATATAGATACTTACACAAAAAGTATGAAATATTTAAACGAATGCCAAATTGCTCTCTCCTTGCCGATCGTTCAGCTTTGAGTTGCCATGTTTCATTGGTTAATTAGTATTATTTTGGATCAAACTTTAAAAAAAGCTTAAGAAGATGAAAAAATTACAGCGGGTGAAAGTTGCTTTAAGAGAAAGTGAACGATGGTTGCGAACGATTTTTAATCAAACCTTTGGATTCATCCGATTGATAGAGCCAATAGAAATCCTCATGGAAGGGAATCAGGCAGCGTTAAAAGTTGGTGGAATCACCAACAGCAAAGTAATTCGTAATTCTTGGTGACGAACTTGTTCATCTGACTTTTCACAGGATATAATATCAAGCCTCTGTGCGAACCTTTCCCCTTTATCGGTTTTGAATTTTTGCCTAACTTTTGTCGGGAACCTTTCTTCGGCATTAAGGTTTAGTAACTTTGCGAACATCTATAAGTTCAATATAACCGGGAAAATACTAATACAGATGTGGCGATCGCTAAGAAAATTGTTGAAATTCCAGGAGCTAGAATTACTTCAGATTCAAAAATAGCTATAGATATTACTTTTTTATTTACCTGGTATAACTAACCTGATAGGTAAAACTGTTCAAGCTTATGGTACACGATAATGAGATGTAACTCTCACCAATGACTGACGACGGTGGCTTGCTCACTCATCTACAATTGTTTTAAGCTTGGTAAAGTATTTTATTTTACTTTATATCAACGGTGTCTGCTTGTTAATTACTAATTTTTTGCAGGACATTGGTCATTTGTTAGGAGTTTAGTTACCAGAGTCTGGTAAATTAACCAGATTGAAGATACAACAGACTTAATTCAACCTAAGGAAAGGCCCAAAAGGGCGATCGACATACTACTAATGGAGGATAACGAAGTTGATGTGATGAATTTCAAGCAGGTATTAAAGTGGATCTTATGCAAAATATCTTAATCAATCAAATTACAGGTTTTAGATGTCCGAAAATCTTATGTTCTTTAGTTGGATAATCTGAAAAAGATAAATGTTATACATCAACCTATGTTTGGCGGCGAAAATAAAAACCGATGGAAGAGACGCTGAAAATTTTGGTTGTAGACGATGACGAAGTAGACCGGTTAGCAATCCGTTCTGCCCTGACTACAGCAGGTGTTCAGATGCAACTGTCTGAAGTAGGCAATGGTAATGATGCGTTCTCTGTCTTAAGCATTACTGCCTACGATTGTGTTTTCCTAGACTATTCCTTACCAGATCGCGATGCACTAACCTTGATTCAACAGCTACGTTCTTCAGAAATTAAAGTTCCTTTAGTAGTCCTAACTGGTCAAGGAGATGAAAAAATTACTCTCCAATTATTGAAAGCTGGTGCTACAGACTATCTCTCTAAGTCTAGAATATCTCCAGAAACTTTGTCGCAGGTTTTGCGGAATGTGATTCGGATTTATCGGGCGGAAATGCAGGTAGATTTGGCAAATCAGCAACTCAGAGAAACTTATGAACAACTCATTTGTCAGAACCAAGAATTGGAGAGACAACAACAACAGATTCAAATGCAAAACTTTAAGCTATTGGAGGCATCACGTCTAAAATCACTTTTTTTGGCAACTATATCTCACGAACTTAGAACGCCGATGAATGCGATTATTGGTTTTTCGCAAATACTGCTGCGTCCTAAATTCGGTCAGCTAACGCGCCAGCAAGCAGATATGGTTGAGCGCATTTTGAATAATGGGAAGCATTTACTAATGCTACTCAATGAAGTTCTCGACTTTTCCAAGCTGGAGGGAGGAGGATTAGATTTAAAGGCAGAAAGATTTGATATATCAAAGGTAATCAATCTTGTTGTCAGTGAAATGCGTTCCTTAGCTGATGCTAAAAATCTTTCATTGTTAGTACAAACCAATTTGCAAAATCCTTTGATATTTAACGATCCGGTTCGTGTCAAACAGATTTTAATTAACCTGCTTTCCAACGCCATTAAATTCACAGAATCTGGTGAAATTTGGGTTGAGGTTAAGGAACTCCCTGCAAATCGAGTGGTAATTATCGTTCAAGATACAGGTATAGGCATAGCCCCCAGAGATTTTAAGCATATTTTTGAAGCATTTCGGCAAGTCGATCAAACTATCACTCGCAAATATCCAGGTACAGGTTTGGGTTTGGCAATTATAGATTCGCTAGTGCGAATGATGGGCGGTAAAATATTTCTTGAGAGTAAATTGGGGGTGGGTTCAATGTTTAAAATTGAATTGCCACGTCAAATTACATTACCGACTGTAGCAGCCCATACTCCAGCTTCACAGTTAAATAACGATAACGACGATTTTTTTTGCCCTGCTAAAAATCCTCATCAGTCACCTTTTCAAGCCAGGAAAGCACCAATAGAATATCCTAAATTTAAAAATTACTTCCAAAAAAACTGATAAAAATTTATAGATCATGTCTGTAGTTGAAAATAATAAAATTTACCGTATCTTAGCAGTTGACGACACTCAAGATAATCTCATTTTGGTTCAAGCAATTTTAGAAAGTGAGGGATATGAAATTGATTTGGCTTCAGATGGAATCAAGGCTTTACAGAAAATTGAGCAATCTCCACCCGATCTGATTCTGTTAGATGTAATGATGCCGGGGATAGATGGCTATGAAGTCACACGTCGAATTCGGAATAACCCTGCAATTTCTTATATTCCCATTCTATTAATTACTGCCTTTCATCAATCCAGCGTTGTCGAAGGTTTGGATGCTGGTGCTGATGATTTTATTCGGAAACCATTTGATACTGATGAACTACTGGCAAGAGTGCGATCGCTATTACGTCTCAAGCACAGTCTGGACGAACAACAAAAAATGGCCCGTCAACGGGAAGATTTTGTTTCTCGTTTGACTCATGACTTGCGAACTCCTCTAGTAGCCGCCGATCGCATGTTGAATTTGTTTGAAATGGAAACATTCTGCAAAATTTCGCCGGAAATGAAACAGGCGATCGCAGTAATGATTCGCAGTAACCAAAATTTGATGGAAATGGTGAACACGCTCTTAGAAGTATATCGCTTCGAGGCAGGTAAAAAAACGTTGAATTGGGAGGAATGCGATTTATGTGAGATATCTCAAGAAGTAGTCAGCGAACTAAGTCCTCTAACTAATGAAAAAGGCTTGACTCTGGAAATTAATACCCGTGAATTAGATCCATTGAGTCAAAACGCTGCTGTTATTATGGGCGATCGTTTGGAATTACGGCGAGTGTTAAACAACCTGATTGCAAATGCCATTAAATTTACAGATACGGGAGGCATAACAATCCGTATTTATGAAACATCATCTAATCCAGGAGATCCAGATTCGGTAATAATTGAGGTACAAGATACAGGATATGGGATTGCGCCAGAAGATCGGGCAACAATTTTCGAGCGATTTCGCCAAGGCAGAAATAAACGCTCAGGTAGTGGCTTAGGACTACATCTATCCCATCGCATTATAGAAGGGCACGCAGGAACTATTAAGGTCGCTTCTGAAGTAGGTAAAGGTAGTTTATTTACTGTACAACTACCTAAAAACACTTAAGATATTCTCCTTCACCACAGATTATTTTGTGGATATCTCCCAAGAAATTACATTTAATTTTTGATGTGTTTTTTTGCCCCTAACAAAACTTAAATTAGCTTAAATTATATGGATTAATTACAGCAGCATTTTAAGGTTAATCTAATCAAAATACTGCCAGATAACTTGCCTCTTCCAATATTTGTATACTCCCAATGGCAGATGTATCGATCGACTAAAATAACTAAATCTACTTTTGTATCATTCTATAGATAGTAGAAATAACTATTTTACGAAGTTATTATTTAACCTATTAATGCCTGAAAAACGTGTATGCACCCTGGAATCATAACCCAGGGTCTTTTTTATAAAAACTTAGATAATCTTCATATTTTCATCATTGAGTACTGTCTATCCCCACCTCAACTCTTACTAAGGTGGAGATGAACAGCGCTTAAAAAGGATTATAGAGTAAACTAAAATAGAGGCCGTTTTCTTGTAATGTTCTCTCATTTGAGTTAACAGATACCAAAGGAATACCCCAGTCAAGACGAACGGTAAAGCGATCGCCCTGTGCCCAACGCAACCCCAGACCAACAGCAGCTAAAGTATTACGATCGGGATTATCTTTACCAGAAGTATTCCAGCCAACACCAAAATCTACAAAGGGGATAACCTGTAAGATGCTATTTATCTGCGGTAAGCGCAGAATTGGTACTTGAACTTCCGCAGAAACAAAAGTGCCATTATCTGTCAGTAGGTAATCTTGACGGTAGCCGCGAATGCTATCCTGTCCACCGATGCCAAATTGCTCTATCGGCAGAAGTTTTGTAGATGCTAGTTGCGTATTTAAACGTAATAACAATAAAGTTTCAGGAGCTAAAAGGCGCGCCCACTGCGCTTGCCCTTGCCAAGCAAAAAAACGGCTATCAGGAGCATCTTGATTAACTGTGGCATTCAACACATCTATGCCTAAATTGAATTGAGAGCGTAGGGCAATGACTTCACGGCTATTACGGCTCGTCCATTCTTGAAAAAATCGCAATGCAGATACTCTGGTACGTCCCTGTTCATCAGATCCAGGTGAAAGGTCAGAGGGGGGCCCAAATTCTGGTTTCCACGAGATATCACTTTCGCGTCGGGAAGCTGTTAACCCCAGAGCGAATTCTTGTGTAGGAGTTTGGATTATTGGCTGGCGGAATGTCAGTTCGTAGTAGCGAGACGCCGATTCGATATCTAGGAAGTCGAAAGGAGGCTCAATGACATTGCTCGACGTAGTGCCATAATTTAAGCTAAGGGTTCCATTGCGGGGATTAAGAGGCAATGTGTAACTAGCGTCAAAGGAGTTGCTACCATCAGTATTGGTGTAGCCTACACTCAGACCATCTCCCAATCCGAGTAAGTTGGCTTCATTCAATCGTAATCCGCGGCGGAAACTGCCAACACTAGGCGATCGCCCATTATCAAGAACTATTTGGCCACTAAAGGTTTTTGCCTCACTGATTTTAACTTCCAAAAGACTCGTACCCGTGCGCGATCCTGCTGAGAGTTCAGCAGTCACGTTTTGAATCAAAGGATTAAGTTGCAAAAGTTGCAAGGCTTCTAATAGACGCTTGCGATTTAGAGGCGGTGATGTTGCGATTGCTAGTCGGCTACGGACATAATTCGGATTCAACTGCCGAGTTCCAGTTACCTGAATATCTTCTAATTTACCTTCGACCACCTGAATTTTGAGAACACCAGATTGGATTGTTTGAGGTGGAATATAGGCACCAGAGGTAATGTAACCATTTTTGACATATAAATCGGTGATTTTAGAACGTGCTTGATACACTTCAGTCAGCGAGATTGGTCGTTTGGTAAATTCAGCAGTGGCTTTGGCTAATTCTTGGGCACTGAAAACTGTGCTACCAACAACTTCAAAGCGTTCAACAACAATAGTTTGAGGAAAGTTGCCAGGGAGTGGTGTATCAGGTGTAGGAGTTGGGGCAGAGGGTGGAAGTAGTTCTGCTGGTGGGGGGAGTGGCTGTGGCACTTCAGGTGAGGGAAGTGGTGAAGGTGTGGGTGGTTGGATATCCTGTGGTGGTGGAATTTGTTGTGATATGGTGAAATCACTCGTTGGTAATTGTGTAGTATCAACAGCCTGAGCTTTCAGTGGACTTAAAGATGTACCGCTAAGTAATAGAAACATACTCAGCGGTAAGCAGGACACTATAAGATTCTGAGGGTATTTATCAATCATTGCACTGGACTATTTTTGTCAGTAACTATGAGATTATACGGGGACTGCTTCAGATGTGAATCTTACTTCATCTTTTGTCGCTAAAGTTGATATCTTGAGCAAATCTCAATTTAAAAGCTAAATCATCTGGTTATTTGCAGACTTAAAAGTATCAATGAGATATCTGGTGAAATTAATTATGCGTTGCCCGAAATCCTTGGTAGGCAAAATTTATGTAGTCATATCAGGTTCAGTTAAATACTTATAACATCTGTATGTTGGGTTGAGGAACGAAACCCAACGTTTGATCTTTGTTCATGTTGGGTTTCACTGCCGTTCAACCCAACCTACATTACATTGATAAAGTTTTATTATAAGTAATCACCCGAACTTGGTATCAAAGGCTTCCCATCCCAATACGTGGAAGCAAGCTACATGTAGGGTCTCCATGCTTTTTTTGCAGTTTAAATCTTATACCAAATTTCTGATTTAGTCTGCTGCAATCAGTGTAGGTCTTCCCCTTGTGCGTCTCTAAAAGACAAGCCGCTCATTGCAACCTTCTACCTGCTGTCCTTATTCACTAGACTTCTTGCATAAGTCGGGAAAAGGGGAAAAAGTTCTGTATTCTCCCCTTCCCCTTTAACCTTTACCCTTTTCCCCTCTCTTGCAAAAAGCACTTTTGCAAAAGGTCTACTCCATACCACTTTCCTTAAACATTCCCATCAATTTACGTTTACGAGCGTGAGTTTGCATCAAGTTTTCCCGATAGCTTAACCAGTCAGCTTTCTTCCCAGATTCCAAGTAGGCATTACGCGCCTTTTTCAACCATTCAACCGCGTAATAATAGTATTCGGCTTTACCTGCATCCATAATCTTTTCGGCACGGCGACGAGCATTAGCAATCACCCAACCAGGATTATGAAAGATAGCAGCATCCATAACTCGGTGAATTAACTCTGAACGATCGGAACTTAGTTCACTAGCGATCGCAATTGCATCATCAATTAGCACCTCATGCAAGAATATATCCACCTTGGCTGATTCTGTTTCCCAACCACTATAAGTACGGACAATTCTTAGCAGGTCTGTTTTGACACTTTCCCAGTTTTCCCCAGCTAATTCTGCCATCTTTTGGTAATCCACAAAAGACGGCTTCATTTGAAAAGCCGCCTTGATTGCTAATAAGGCAGCTTCATTATTACCCAACTCAATAGCTAAATCACTTGTCCAAATTCCCAATTCATACTGACAATTACCCGGTAAATTTAATCCACTCTGGGCTATATCTAATGCTTGCTGTAACACCCCCTGAATGCTGAGTGTTTTTGCTAGGGCAAAGGCTTCTTCCATTGAGTTCATCTGGGTTTGAGCAGCATCAATTGCTTCTTCCACCCTGCCTAAACGCCCCAACATTGTTAGATATTGCTGGGTTTGCCCTTCCGCTTCTGCTAAATGCAGGTATTCTTGATAACGTTCTTGACGTTCGAGAATTTTCAGGCGAATTAATGCCAAATCATCAGCATAATCTGGTACGTCTTCTTCCCATGCTCCCCTTTCAGTAATGTTACCTTGGAGAACTTGTACCAGTGGAGGATAATCCCAACCTTGGCGTAAAGCCTCCATAACTAGACCAAAATCAGCATTCCACTCATCTTGCCAAGCTTCCAAATTTATTTGAATATCAACTTTTTCTTCTGGAGTAAGTTCGGCGATCAGAATTGCTTCACACCAAGCATTATTTAATTCCGCGACAACTTCATCATTTTCAGCGCCGTATTCGGCAACATCATCCCAATTTTCCGCACAAGTAGAGGTAATCGCTGACAAAATAGCGATCGCATTTTCACCTTCTCCCCGTTCGCTAAAATCTACCGCAGTTTGCACTACACTCAGCAAATCTTCGCCAATCGGGTCATCTTCGTATCCCTCCTCAAAGTAGCGCACGGTATCCTTGAGAATCTGCCGTACTTGCCGCCGGAAGAGAGCCGGATCGAGAGTATTGCGGCGCACAAATTTTATGTTTGTTTGGTTGTCAGCAGAATTTGTCATCCAACTTACATGACGGTCAATTGCCTCAATTAGGGGGGGGTATTCTGCTACTAACTCTTGCAGCAGCCTTTGAGTTTCGATACGATCCAGGCGATTTAGTAGTTCTTCAAGGGTAGGGCGCTGCTCAATATTTTCGGAGTTACGCACACAAACGAGCATCGTGGCGACAATGTGTTTGCACCACCCTTCATAGTCGTAGGCACAGGTGCATTTTACTGAGGTTAACCCACTGCTATCGAAATTCAGGCTGACATGATAAGGTTTAGCTTCAGTGCCTACAACATCTGCCTGAAGCAGATGACCACGTTGGATAACGGCATTAACAGCACCAGCGTTATAATATGCCTCGCCCCGCTGGAAAGATTTGGCGTTGGCATGACGGCGGATAGTAAATTCACTAATTGGGGGAATAGACATCGAGCGATCGCCTGCGTAAATCTTCTGGATCAATCCTAAATCCAGCTTAGTGTTACGCTAACGCGCTGTAAAGAAAAAGGTGTGGAGATTCTGAATGAGACTGCAATTTCTATTCATTAACTCGCTCAGAACTGGGAATCAGCTTTATTACCCTGCAAATACTCACTTAATTTCTTGTCGCTTTTCTGGGAAAACCAACCCATATAATGAAAATATCCATATTTTCGCCAGAAGTGAGTGAATCATAATTTGAGTTAGCAATACCCGAACCTGAAATCAGTGAACAGTCAACAGTAAACAGTCAGGGTAATGTAAGGTAAGGGATTTAGAGTTCAGCGATAAAACTGATAACTGATAACTGTTAAAAGGGTTGCGCTGATTGTCGGTCAAGTTGAGAATAAATAGGCGAAGCACACGGGGAAACTAACGTGAGTCAAGGATATGATTACGATTTAGTAATTATCGGCGCTGGTGTAGGCGGACATGGCGCAGCCTTACACGCCGTAAGTTGTGGTTTGAAAACAGCAATTATTGAAGCTGCTGATATGGGAGGAACCTGTGTTAATCGGGGCTGTATTCCTTCTAAAGCGCTGCTAGCAGCATCTGGACGTGTGCGGGAGTTACGCAATGCTCACCACCTCAAGTCACTGGGAATTCAAATTGGTAGCGTAGAATTCGATCGCCAAGCGATCGCTAATCATGCTAACGATCTCGTCTCGAAAATTCAAGGCGACTTAACCAACAGCCTCAAACGTCTAAAAGTCGATATCATCAGAGGTTGGGGAAAAATCGCTGGGGCGCAAAAAGTCTCTGTAACCGGAGACGGTGGTGAAAAAACCATCACAGCCAAAGACATTATCCTTTCGCCCGGTTCAATTCCTTTTGTGCCTCCAGGGATTGAAGTAGACGGCAAAACTGTCTTTACCAGCGATCGAGGTGTCAAATTAGAGTCGTTACCAGACTGGGTGGCAATTATTGGTAGTGGTTACATCGGTTTAGAATTTTCTGATATTTACTCAGCTTTGGGTTGTGAAATCACTTTGATTGAAGCCCTAGATCAGTTAATGCCAGGATTTGACCGCGATATTGCCAAACTTGCCGAACGGGTGCTAATTACTCCCCGCGATATTGAAACGAAAGTTGGGATATACGCCAAAAAAGTTATCCCAGGTTCACCTGTGGTAATTGAATTAGCAGATTTCAAAACCAAAGAAGATGTAGATGTCATCGAAGTAGATGCTTGCTTGGTGGCTACGGGACGCATCCCAGCGACCAAAAATCTTGGTTTAGAGTCAGTGGGCGTGGAAGTAGATCGGCGGAATTTTATTCCAGTAGACGATCGCATGGCAGTACTCTCAGCAGGTGAAGTCGTACCGCATTTGTGGGCAATTGGCGACGCTAATGGGAAGATGATGTTAGCACATGCGGCTTCTGCTCAAGGCATCATCGCGGTAGAAAATATAGTTGGGAGGGAAAGAATAGTAGACTATCGCAGCATCCCAGCGGCAGCATTTACCCACCCAGAAGTCAGCTATGTAGGCTTAACTGAAACAGCAGCTAAGGAGTTGGGACAAGCTGAAGGATTTGAAATCGCCACCAGTAGGAGTTACTTCAAAGGAAATTCCAAAGCGTTGGCAGAAAATGAAGCCGACGGTATTGCCAAGGTGATATATCGCAAAGACACCGGAGAAGTCTTAGGAGTCCACATTTTTGGACTGCACGCCTCAGACTTAATTCATGAAGCGTCAGCTGCGATCGCCAACCGTCAATCTGTCCACAATCTTGCACATCTAGTTCACGCCCACCCGACTCTCTCAGAAGTCCTAGACGAAGCTTATAAACGAGCCATTTAGTCATTTGTCCTCCGTCATTTGTCCTTTGCTAATAAACAAGGACAAATGACCAATGCCCAATGCCTAATGCCCACTTGCCCTGAGCGAAGCCGAAGGGATGCCCAATGACCAATGACTAATTATGCAAATCCGTCGCCGTTCACCTAACCCAGCTATTTCCGTGTCTATGTTACGTTATCAGGCTGCCGTACCTGATGCAGCGCCAAACAACATTTTGGAAGAAATTGTCTGGCATAAAGAAGTAGAAGTAGACCAAATGCGTGAAAGGCTGCCTTTACGGGAATTGCAACATCAGGCACTCTCTGCGCCACCAACCCGTGATTTTGTTGCCGCTTTGCGTCAAGGTCAGACAAAGCCAGCATTGATTGCCGAAGTTAAAAAAGCTTCACCGAGTAAAGGCGTTTTACGAGCAGATTTTGACCCAGTAGCGATCGCCCTGTCTTATCAGCAAGGAGGTGCTAGTTGTCTTTCTATACTCACAGATGTCAAGTTCTTTCAAGGTAGTTTTGACAATTTAGCCAAAGTCCGGGCTGCCGTAGATTTACCCCTACTGTGTAAAGAGTTTGTCATTTATCCTTACCAGATGTATTTAGCGCGGGTTCAGGGTGCAGATGCTATTTTGTTGATTGCGGCTATTTTAAGCGATCAAGATTTGCAATACTTCCTGAAAATTGCTAACAACCTGAAAATGGCAGCCTTGATTGAAGTCCATAGTTTAGCAGAACTTGACCGTGTGTTAGCTTTAGATGGGGTCTCCTTAGTAGGAATCAATAATCGCAATTTGGAAGATTTCTCTGTCGATCTGCAAACTACTTGCCAACTTTTGGCTGCCAGGGGTAGACAATTGCAAGAGAAAAATATCCTTGTTGTTAGCGAGTCAGGACTACACAACCCAGAAGATTTGAGTTTAGTGCTGACAGCAGGTGCTTCTGCTGTACTCATTGGAGAATCTTTGGTAAAACAACCAGATCCCGGCGCTGCGATCGCTCGTATATTACCGAGGAATTTTTAAAATAAACACCCCACCTGCCCTAAAAGGCGCAGGGCAACTGCACATAATAGTTAAGCAATTGGGCATACTATGCGTATACACGCAGCACTTTGCTATCAAATAGCATTAATATCTTTGCCAAATCTTCATTGCTAATCAAACCAAAGCCATAAGCAACTAGTTATTTATTATGTAACAATTTATTAATAAGAAATAAACTGTGACTAATACAAAATCCCAAATATGAAATCAAAAGTTAACTTCATGGAGCAAATTCCTCTACCTTCGCCTATTCACTACGAACTTATACTTCAACTCTTAGAAAGACAAACTATGTTAGCTGTAAATGATAACCCAGATTTAAGGCATCAGGTGAATCAGCTAATTATTACTCTCCGTAAAGCTGCTGTACAGCAAAAACGACTAGAAGAAATTTGCGAGTTTTCCTCTGTAACTATCGATCACCGTTGGTCAATCAACCATCATAACGATAACAAAGTTGTTGCCCCCGATTGAAAAAAATTGTCATCTTTATAAGATTTTAGTTTTGAGTAAGTTCATCTTGATTTAGACAAAACTGTAGATCAGTTAAAATAAAATATTGATGAGATTCTCTCTCGAAGTTGACGAAAGATGAAATACAACAGCATTGATGAACTCCTCAGAAATAATCAGGCTTGGGTTGCCGAAAAGCTAGCTCTAGATCCAACTTACTTTCAAGAATTATCTAATGGACAAACACCACCTTTTCTATACATTGGGTGTTCTGATAGTCGTCTGGCATTAACAAAGTTTACCCGTACTGAACCAGGAGAGTTATTTGTACATCGTAATATTGCCAATCAAGTTTCTCTAACGGATATAAACTTTTTAGCCGTTTTAGAATACGCAATTTTACACCTGAAAGTGGAACACATTATTGTTTGTGGTCACTACGATTGCGGAGGAATTAAGGCAGCTTTAGAAGGGAGAACTATCGGAATTCTTGATAACTGGGTAAATCCAATTCGGGAACTGTATTTAGAGAAACAAGAAGAAATTGACGCCTTGCCAACAAGAGAAGAACGTTTGAATCGCTTGGCGGAAATCAATGTTGTGGCGCAAGTGAAAAATCTTTACCAAACTTCCGTCATGCGTCAAGTACTCCATGAGCGAAAAGCACCTATGGTTCACGGCTGGGTATTAGATATACGCACTGGGTTAATCAAAGATTTGAACGTCTCAACTGTGCAATGGCAATTGCACATCTGCCCCTTGCTTCTAGAGTTTAGACTCTATGCCATGTTAAAAAGTTAGCGTTAATTCGGTATTTTCTGCCACACAAAAGCTTACATTAAAGACTTGATAAATATTGTTTTTACAACTTTTATTTAGATATCGGGTTTTCTTGGGTAGTGTTTATATATATTTCAAAAATAAAATAGTAAGTATTTTTAGAGTTTTTTGTTTAATTAAAGTTACGAGTACAAGGTAGTTAAGTTCATAAACTTTTTTATAGAGGCAATTTATGAATTGCCTCTATAACAATCACTAACACAGATATTGGTACGCTTAACCTACTTCTACAAAGAATTATTTCTTAGCAATTATCCACACTGCATGAATAATCCCAGGAATGTAACCAAACAGCGTCAAAAGTATATTAATCCAAAAGTCTATACCAAAACCTACTTGTAAAAAAACTCCCAAAGGCGGCAGGAAAATGGCACACAGAATCCGAACTAAATCCATTTAAACCTCCTGTTAATCTCAGAAAAAACAGCTTGTTGACAAACTAATTTACCACTGTTCAAGCATATTTGTACCTCTCAAAGATAACATTCCCTCTCTTAATCTAGATAGCGCTTAAGATACGGTAAACCGCACTCAACACATTAGCCACCGCTAATCTTGGCTTTGTAACCTAGCTTGGTCAAAATCTCGACAATTTTCTGTTTGTGTTCGCCCTGAATTTCAATTTCGTTGTCTTTAAGTGTTCCACCTGTGCCACACTGGGTTTTCAACTGCTTCACTAAATCTGCTAAGGTTTCCGGTTTGGCTTGAAAACCGCTAACAACTGTGACGGTTTTGCCTTTGCGTCCTTTGCGGGAAGCTTGTACTTTCAGATTTTGTTGTTGTGGGGGTAGTTCTGGAATCGGTCTTTCTGTAGCAGCGGAGTTGTCATTGCCAAATTCGCGGTAGACAAAGCTTTTGTCAGAAGATTGAGACTTGGAAGAAGACATAAAATGAATGTTTAAGAAAAATTTCAAAGGCAGTGGAAACTTCTATGCAACCATTCTGCTGGGATACAATTTCTAGGCTAACATTACACATCCATACAACATCATAACCAAACTGACGTAATACTTGAACTGATTCAAGAAAATGGCTTGTCTATATCTATAATTAAACCTAATCTTACCTAAACCATCTCAAACTCTAATTGATGACTCTTGAGAAAATCATGGGTGAAATGATCCACCATATTGGTATCAGCTAGTTCCAAATTATAAAAATCCACAGCTTCATGGTCAAAATGGGGGCCAGCGTGCCAAGTACCCTCATGTAGCTTGATAAAACAATTCCCCGGAATGCGGAAAGCAGCAATATCTTCTAATGCTGGTTCATTCACATCATTATGGGGAGGACAAACTGCAATTAACCAATCCTTCCCTTCCAAAGAACCCAGACATTGAGTGCATTGCACATGGCGAGTAATTTTGTGAAACTTTCGCCCTATCTTCTCCAACCGCATAAGATAAAATCGTGGAATCCCGTTTTGCAGGTTTAACTGGGCATCTTCTCCATCGTAAGCTTTGCCATCAAGACTTGCAAAAATCACCTGTCCATAAGGCCGAAAGTTTTCAGAAGTCACCCATTGTACCTGCAATTGTTGCACTGTCTTTGGTGTACTCATATCAAATCTTTAAGAGAGATTATTTAGGTTTATTTTCCCCCAGAATGACTGAATTTTATACAGCCATTATGGTGACTTCCTGAGTTTCAATGCCCTAAATTATGAAAAAATAACTTTAGCTAGCTAGATAACTACGTACTTGTTCCTTTTGGCGTCGGAGGAGACTGAGAGCTTTTTGTTCTATCTGACGCACCCGTTCTCGACTAATACCCATGCGATCGCCAATTTGTGCTAAAGAAAGTTCATACCCATCAGTTAGACCAAAGCGCAGGGTTAATATTTCTCGTTGCTGGGGAGACAGCTTTGCCAATAAGTCTTGTAAGTCTTGGTGGAGAGATTCTTCAACAGCATAATCTTCAGGAGAAGGACCATCATCCTCCAGTATGTCTTGCAATTCTGTATCTTGTTGTTCGCCAACTCGCGCCTCTAGAGAGAAGGGTTGACGGGCTAGGTACAAACACTCTCGAACTTGACTAGGTGTTAAAGATAAGGCAGTGGCAATTTCAGCAGTAGTAGGAACGCGACCCAACTGTTGAGATAATTCTCGCTGCACTCGTTTAATTTTGTTCAGTTTCTCAAAGACGTGGATAGGTAAACGAATTGTACGTCCTTGTTGAGCGATCGCTCGTGTGATTCCTTGACGAATCCACCAGTAAGCATAAGTAGAAAACTTGTAACCAAGAGCGGGATCAAATTTATCTACCCCTCGTTCTAAACCTAAAGTACCTTCTTGAATTAAATCCATAAATTCTAGGTTCCGGTGCTGGTATTTCTTTGCCACAGCTACCACTAACCGGAGATTAGCCTGAATCATTTTCTGCTTGGACTGGTGTCCTAAATTTAGCTGTTGCTCTAGCACCTCCACACTTAACTCCACCCGATCTGCCCATTCTTGCAGCGTGGGTTCATGGTTTAATTTCACAGTCAATTCTTCCTTAGCAGCTAATAAATTCATCATCTGCTGCACTTGTTGAGCAAAAATAACCTCTTGTTCGCGAGTCAACAAATCTACACGCCCGATCTCTTGCAGATAACTACGCACAATATCATCTGTAGCTCGAGGCTTTTTATCTGCGGCTAAACTTTTTTTCTTCGTTTTTTGAACTTCGGTATGTAAAGATGTTAAGTTGCTCATGGTTATTTGCTCCTCTGTAACCTCATCAATTTATTGGTATCAAGTCTAGATATTCAGACCCACAGCCATTTCACACTGCTAATCAATAGATATCTTGCAAAAGTACTTAACACCCCATCACTTAATTTCCTTCCCGCTTTCGGGGAGGGGGTGACAAAGCTACGCTTTGGCGGGGTGGGGTTCTTAATTTGTAATTTATGCAAGAGGTCTAATCAATTTGCAACACGGATGAATTCTGGTCTATGATACATTACAAGTTAATTCTTGGAGATAACAAACCCAAAATCAACCCACCCCTTAATAATAACATCATCACCAGTCACAAATCAATTACCTAAAGTATCATTAGCATATCCTTTGAAGTAATTACATTCTTTTATCATTTATTTTTGCATATCCTAAAATACAATTAGCAATTAAATTTAGTGTAACGATCCAATACAGTTTCTGGAAAAAGTAAAAAATATCGAGTTGCTATTAATAATTAACGATCTTCCATGACTCTTATGAGAGAATAATAGAATGAAGTGTCGTAAACTATTTGCTGGACTATGTTTGGGGGAAGAGAGCCTGCTGAAACGATAAAATTTGTAGATGATTACTGTGAATGGTATAGAAAGCTGTTTTCAGAAGTCAGAAGTTTTGAAGCGTTTAAATATCTTCATCTGAGAATGATTTCAGAGGTTAAACGCAAAACCTTACCAGAAATAGCACGGGTAGTAGGATTAAGTAACGAGCAAGGGTTATTACATTTCCTAACAGAATCCCCTTGGGAAATAGAGAAATTAAGAGAAGCTAGATTAAAGCTAATTCTCAAAGTTTTAGCCGAACGAGAAATAACACTGATTATTGATGAGACAGGATATAAAAAGAAAGGTAATACTGTTTATTAAATTTAGCTGCGTAGCAGCTTATAAAAGATATCCCTGTTTAATTGTCGAAGTTTTATCTAATTTTACTGAAGCCTTTGACCGAGGCGATAAATTCGCCGATTATCAAACCCTGGAAAGTCTGCAAGAGTATGTTTTAATTAATACCAAATGTCAGCGAGTTGAGTGTTTTCGACGCAATGAGCAAGGGTTGTGGATTTTACAATCTTACACAGCAGAGCATCAATCATTTCGACTCAATAGCGTGGATTTTGAGGAAACAATGGCCACACTCTACGAAGAAGTCATTTTTGAATAATCAATTATTATAGGGTATTCGACGCAATATTTAGTAAACTATATAACTGATAAGCCTTGAAGGCTTCCTAACCAGGTGGAAGCGTTGATGAAAGCAGGCACAATTGATTAAATAAAAAGTTATGGCGCTCATAGTTCAGAAATACGGTGGTACATCTGTCGGTTCAGTCGAACGTATTCAAGCTGTTGCACAGCGTGTTTATAAAACTGTTCAAGCTGGAAACTCTATTGTCGTAGTGGTTTCGGCAATGGGCAAAACCACCGATGGACTGGTCAAACTAGCTACTGAAATTTCTCCAAATCCTAATCGCCGGGAAATGGATATGCTGCTTTCTACTGGCGAACAAGTAACAATTGCCTTACTCAGCATGGCTTTGCAGGAACTCGGACAACCCGCAATTTCCATGACTGGCGCTCAGGTAGGAATTGTTACTGAAGCTGAATACAGCCGCGCTCGAATTTTGCATATTGAAACTACTCGCCTCAGTCGCCACATAAATGAAGGTAAAGTAGTTGTAGTAGCTGGCTTCCAAGGTATCTCTAGCGCCGGAGAGATGGAAATTACGACTTTGGGTCGTGGTGGTTCTGATACATCAGCAGTGGCGATCGCAGCTGCATTAAGAGCGGATTTTTGCGAAATTTATACAGACGTTCCAGGTATTCTCACTACAGATCCCCGCTTAGTTGCCGAAGCCCAGTTGATGGATGCTATCAGCTGCGATGAAATGTTGGAATTAGCTAGCTTGGGCGCAAAAGTGCTGCATCCCCGTGCTGTGGAAATTGCCCGTAACTACGGTGTTCCCCTGGTAGTTAGGTCTAGTTGGACAGATCAACCAGGTACTTGGGTGACATCAGCCAAACCCCAAGGGCGATCGCTAATTAATTTAGAAATTGCCCGTCCTGTAGATCATGTAGAATTTGACACTAACCAAGCAAAGGTCGCTTTGTTGCGCGTCCCCGATAAACCAGGCGTAGCAGCCAGGTTATTTGGCGAAATTTCTCGGCAAAAAGTAGATGTAGATTTGATTATTCAGTCAGTTCATGAAGGTAACAGTAATGACATTGCCTTTACGGTTACAACACCAATATTAAAACGGGCAGAAGCAGTAGCAACAGCGATCGCTCCAGCACTGAGGAGTCAATCTAACCCTAAATTGGACGAAGCCGAGGTAATGGTAGAACATAACATTGCTAAAGTCAGCATCGCAGGTGCGGGAATGATTGGGCGTCCTGGTGTTGCTGCAAAGATGTTCGCCACATTAGCTGAAGCTGGCGTGAATATTCAAATGATTTCCACCAGCGAAGTCAAAGTAAGTTGCGTAGTCAATGCCAACCAATGCGATCGCGCCGTCAACGCACTCCGCACCGCCTTTGAAATAGAAGCAGGGGAGCAGGGGAGCAGGGGAGCAGGGGAGAGTACCTGCATAGATTCCCCTCTGCCCCTCCACCCCTCGGTCACTGAGCGACTTGCCCTGAGCGTAGTCGAAGGGAGCCGAAGTGCTGTCCCTCTGCCCAATTGTCCTCCCGTTCGCGGTGTCGCTCTCGATTTGAATCAAGCGCGTCTTGCTATTCGCCAATTGCCAGATCGGCCAGGTATGGCGGCGAAGTTGTTTGGATTATTAGCGCAACATAATATTAGTGTTGATATGATTATCCAATCTCAACGTTGTCGGGTGATTGATGGCGTTCCCAGGCGCGATATTGCCTTTACAGTCTCGCGGATAGACGGGGAAAGTGCCAGAAAAATGCTTACCCAAGTAGCAGCAGAGTTAGGATGGGGTGAAGTTGTTTTAGATAGTGCGATCGCTAAAGTGAGTATTGTTGGTGCAGGTATGGTAGGACAACCAGGTATTGCCGCTAAAATGTTTGAAGCTTTAGCCCAACACCAAATCAATATTCAAATGATTGCCACCTCAGAAATCAAAATTAGTTGTGTTGTGGCACAAGAGCAAGGTGTTAAAGCTTTGCAAGCTATTCATGCAGCCTTTGAACTGGCTGGTAGCGAGAAATTTGTCGTGCCAGCGTAAAATCTGAATCAAAGAGCTTTCACTTTAAATCCCTTTCCCAAACTTGGGAGAGGGACTTTGCAATATACACGCCGTAATAGCCCACACCTCGATCTCATTTGAAGTTGCTTAACGGGACTTAGACAAAACAGGAGAGTAAAAAAGAGTACAATGCTTAATTAGCATAGCTTTCACGTTGAAAAAAGCTCATGAAAGAAACCAC
>NZ_JBALDP010000006.1:0-26749 GCF_036917355.1 Nostoc sp. | reverse complement strand
GAAGTGAAGCCCACGCCAGTACGTAGAGCAGAGACATTGGTGATGAGTGCTGATGCTCTGCTGAAGTGGAAAGCGCAGATTTTTGAATATCAGCAGAAGGTAAGAGAGAACAAACCACCACAGCAAAAGGCGTTATTTGACCTTACCCCTAAGCACTGCGACCCAGACCAAATTGATCCACTCTTGCTACGGCTTGTGCCAATGTCGTTTTATCGAATGCCAATTGATAGCCCAGGAGAAGCTTGTTTGTATTTCATTATAGACTCGGCGGCTTCTGTTGTTTTGTACGTGGGTGAAACCTGCCGCAGTAACAAGTGATGGCAAGGTATACACGCCTGTAAAGATTACATCGCCAGCTACCAGGATTTACATTATCGCTATGGGTTACAAACAGTAGTCAACGCCGCATTTTGGTGGAATGCTCCGGTTGCTCGACGCGCACGGCAAGAGTTGGAGTTGAACCGTATTTTGAAGTGGCGCAGTCCATTTAATAAGGAGAACTGGGAGCGTTGGGGCCAGCCTTTTGGGTAGGGTGGCTTACTTATTAACAAATCTTTGAACACGTTTATTGAAGCCTTGGAAGCTTTTAGAACATCACCTCCAGTAGGCGGTTACGCCATCGTACTTTTGGTGGGGCGTAAGCCCATCACATATACGCCTGATTGATCCCCAGATTTTCTTTCTCAGCAAACTATCATAAGTAGCCATATCTTTGGCATAGCGTGTTGTCAGGCAAGGAAGAAGCTTAAAGTTGCGGATGCTGTCTATGATGCGGTAATACCTAGGGTTTTCCTGAAATAACCAGTAGGTCATTGTTTGGTAAATGTAGTCTAAAAATAGGTTGAAGTAGGCGAACGCTTGGCTTTTCTCCATGCACGCACTGCCATTACTACTGCGTGATTTTGTAATTGGTAGCATTCGGCTGACGAATCACAATCAGACTTTTCAATACAGGGTCTTGCTTTCAGTTTTTCCTCAGCAGTAGCTTTTCTAAGGGCTTGCCTCAGCATCTATTAGTTAAATTATTTGAAGCTGCCATAGAGCCGACACGCCTGAAAAGCCAAAGTTCACAGCAATATTATGCTGAATCTGTACAGTGCCTAAATCCTAGTTTAGATAAAAAGTACTTAAACTCTTCATTTTTAAGCACTCCCCTTATGAAAAGCTATTCTCAACTTTCAACAACAGCTTAGTTGCTGTACATATTCACAAAAACTAACTTAAGATAGACTATTATTCATACTTAAGTTAGTTGCAAAAAGTGCTAATGTTAAAAAGTTTTCAAGAACATTCATAACTAGGCTTAACCAGTTAGTTTCACTAAAACGTATTTATACCTGTTGTCATTATGAGAATGGCTGGTTTACCAATATTCAGCAAGCGCAACTGCACAGTACCATGACTAATACTAAGATTCATTCAGTTGTCTGTATTCACTCTCGTGTTTTAGTCGTATTTTACACTCCAGGTAAATGCTGGCAGTTTCGGATTATTAGCCCCGATGGCATAATGTTCGGCGACTGTCCGATTTACTATAGCCCTGAGGCGGCAGCAAAAGCTGGGCGTGATTCGATTTATCAAAACCGTTAAAGCGGTTAATTCATTCAGTCGCAACCTCAGTGGCAAAAGTACTCTCATCGCGTTAGCAAGAAAGTCATCACCCGTAACATTTAGAAGAGTTCATTTAATTGGATGATATAAAGCTCTCCAAAGAAGTAATTATCATTGCCTTCAACCTTACAGATGTAGGGTAGGTACTTGCTATCATCCAAGACTTTTGCACTTTCCTACATCCTCAACGCTTTTAAAGTCCCAATTGATTAGCTCTTTGTTCACTAGCTCGATCAACTCGCTGCCACAGTTCACGATCTTCTCGAAAAATAGCCAACGCTGCAATCGCATCTTTTGCATCGATGTCTTTTCCTTGAGCAACTAGTGAAATTAGAAAATCTATTGCTTTATCTTGCCGTAGCATCCCAATTGCTAGTAACAATGTGCGGCGAAGTTCTACGTTCCTTGTTTGCCCCCAACAATTTCTGAGAAGATCAAATGCTTCTTCTAATCGTGACTCACCCAAGGTCAATGCTGCTAACTCACAAATTTGCTCCTTTGGGTCAAAAAGAAAACCAGCAACTATTGCAAGTGAATCAGCCCGAGCTAGTTGTAACAAAGCACTAAAGCACTCCGAAATCACCTGTGGTGCTTGATCGCCGATCCGGGTTTTTAAACGAAGTAAAGGTACACCTTGGGGATTTCCTGTGTAGGCGATCGCTTTTGCAGCAGCAACTCTTGCTTCTGGTTTGGGATCAGCTAGTAAATCGGCTAATTCATTCATTACATCTGAGTAGTTCATTCTCACCAGACCTAAAGCACATATACCCCGAAGATGGGCAGCAGTATCTTCAACTCCTCCCCATACTGGCTCCATCTGAATATGTCGAATCCCTTGCAGAAAAAGGTTTTCATCGCTGTATTCTAAGTGATACAGTGCTTGTGCTATCTCTTTCTTGGCAAGACAATTTTGGTCTACTTGTGTGGGTTTGACCATCATTCGAGCAAAAGCTTCTACAAGATCGTCAACCAACTCAGTAATAGTAGATTCGCCTACTATCTTGGCTGCTTGGGCAACAGCCATAGAATATTTACTCTTAAGAACTTGGCGTAAAATTACGATCCCTTCTTCACTTGTGGGATGCTCTCGAATTTGGGCAAGAATAGATAAAGTTTCTTCTAGCTTTCGTGATTTTGGCATATATCATCCCACACCCAGGCGCTCATTTTTGGACTTAAAGCACTTACCATAAAAGTAAGAAATTAGAATTTATCAAAGCGCATTCCTCACATTTTAACTACGAATTGTTAATAAATATTACTGTCCCAAATAACGCCAAAGCTTTTGATAGTTCACTTGTACTATAATACCATTAAGTATTTCATTTTTAGCAAAGTTTGGGAGTTTAACTTCGCTGCTTCTATCAAGCAACTCGTTTTGATACCTAAACTAAATCCCCGTTACTTTCAACATAATTGCAAATTGTTTTAATGTCCTTGGGAATGGATGATTCAATGAGAGGGCAAACGCTTAGGTTTTAGCTGATAAACTAATGGATTATTCAATTGCGATTACAACTCTCAAACATTCAGATCCTATCTTGGCAAGGCTAATAGAAATTATTGGAGATTGCAAACTCTATCAAGTACAACAAACTGGAGACTTGCTCTTTTCTCTATCTAGGTCAATTCTTTACCAGCAAATTTCCGGCAAGGCTGCTGGGAGCATTCATAGCAAATTTTTGCAACTTTATCCTCATAGCCCTTTCCCTACCGCTTTAGATATTCTCAACACCCCAGATGACGTTTTGCGAGGAGCAGGTATTTCACGCCCCAAAGTTTTGTATTTGAAAGACCTTGCCCAAAAAGTTCTAGATGGATTGCCTACGCTAGATCAATTGCAGGTAATGGAAGATGAATCAATTATCGAAGTTTTAACACCAATAAAAGGCGTTGGGCGTTGGACGGTGCAGATGCTGCTTATGTTTCGTTTACATCGGCTTGATGTTCTACCTGTTGATGACTTAGGTATTCGTGCAGGGATTCGCAGAGTTTATAGTTTAGCAGAACTTCCTAATAAAAAGACTGTAGAAGATTTAGGACAAATGTGGAAACCCTATCGTTCTATTGCCTGTTGGTATCTGTGGCAAAGTTTAGAGATAAAAGATAACTAAACAATAGCAACAATAATCCGCTGTTCCACAGATTGCCTCGCTCAACGTCTCTACTAAACATAAAATTAAATTGTCAAGGGCTAAGAATTATGGGATTGTACTCGCGAGTTATCTTTCCACGTCTTCTCGACTGGAGTTTGTCAGTTCCAAACTTAGCTAAATATCGTCAGAAATTGTTAGCTGATGTAACAGGAGAAGTTCTAGAAATTGGTTTTGGAACTGGATTAAATTTGGCTTACTATCCTTGTAGTATTCATAAAATCACTACAGTTGACGTGAATCCTGGAATGAATGCTTTGGCAAACAAGCGGATTAGTGATTCTGGTATCATAGTTGAACGACTCCTGCTATCAAGTGAAAATCTCCCAATGCCAGACAATACATTTGATAGTGTGGTCAGCACTTGGACTTTGTGCAGTATTGTAAATGTACAGCAAGCACTCCAAGAAGTTTATCGAGTATTAAAACCGGGCGGTAGATTCTTTTTCGTGGAGCATGGATTGAGTGATAAGCCTCACCTACAGGTTTGGCAGCATCGCTTGACACCAATTCAAAAAGTCGTAGCCGATGGATGTCACCTGAATCGAGATATTCAAAAATTGATAGAACAGCATTTTGATTGTGTAGAGCTAAAGCAATTCACACCCGAAAATTTTTCAGATTTAATAGCTCATCTCTACTTTGGATATGCAACTAAGAAAGCATTGTAAATTTTTAACAGTTAGGTAATATCTAATAATTAGTTATGAAAGCCATTAATGCAATTCTATTATTTCTGTGACTTCGCGCCAGATTTTCCATCAACACTGCACTCCAATAACCCACATCAGCAGGGCTTTCGCCAATAAGAGAGAAAATCGATATGTAAGATCACATCAGACCCTACGTGAGAACGCAATTTAATACTTTGCATTACTGTTTTCCCCTACTTGCCGGTTCATTGGAATTATCTAGCAGATCATTAAGTTAAGGGCGAGACTGGTAAGTTTGCATCAATCTCAATCAAGGTAACTTTAGCATTTTCAACTACGGTATTTCCCAGCAGCGTATCCTGCATTGCTTCAAATTTAGACTCTGCTATCCCAATCCACTCATAATGTAAAATCACATGATAATGCTTTTGTATTACTTCTCCTGACTCAGAACGCTCTACTGCAAGCCAATCTTGGTTTTGACCCTCTTCGGCAATCTGACGATATTTACTGGCTAACTCCTCTAATGCAATAGCTATAGCGTGTTCTTTGGTTTGACCACAGCAACGAATTTCATTTGTGGGCTGGTCAACAGAAGGCGACAGTATACAAATATACTGCTTATTCTCGTCGGCTTCCACATTAATCGTAATTGTTTCGGTGATTAAACTCATACTTAATTTATTAAGAAAGCAATGAACCTTAAACTTTAATGCTGATGCAATATTTTGTTTTAAATACCCAATATCATAATTGCCAGGATATGGCAATATTTGGGATGATTAACTATATATACTCGTTTAATAAAATCAAAAATCAAATTAACACTATCTGCATTCATATTGCAGCCAAACAGAGGTTGTTCAATAGGTAATCGATATTCTTGCAACAGGTTCAATAGTTTAGGTTATGTCCACGCCACGCTTTGAGAGCGATGTCTACGACGGGCTGTCCGGTGTCGCTACTTCCTCCATCCCCAGATTTGCCTTCTCAGCACCCCATCACCAGCAGCCATGTCCTGCATCTCACTAAGGAGCTCAAAATCGCGGATGCCGTCTATGCAAGTGGTAGTACTTGGGGTTGCCTTTAAAAAGCGAATATGTCTATGATGGGGCACCTGTTTGCTCTTGATGCAGATAAAAATATTGGGTTTGAGATGCGCTACCCCTGATTACTGTACTCTTTAAGACTCTTCACAGTATCTTAATAATATTTCAGGAAATACATCGATGAAATTAAGACTGAATCTCAGCAAAATAGTACTAATATCATGGCTGTAATTTTTTTGATTAAGTGTTCTTGTCTTAAATAAATAAATCTGGCTTAGTCATTAAATTAGATTGCCGGATAATGATTTCTTATTTTCTAGAACCCGATATCTCATTTTCTAAAAATAGGGTTTTATAACAATTAAAACTCAAAGTTAACTTATAAATGTAATATAATGAACCTCAAAACCACAAGCATTATTTTCATAGATCCTTTAGTAAATAGCTACGAAAAATTATTAGATGCCATTGTATCTAAAACCGAGGCAGTAATCCTCGATCAAAACAGGGATGGGGTAGAGCAAATTACCGAAGTCCTATCACAGCACCGTGGAGTTGAAAGTGTACATATTGTCTCTCATGGCTCTCCTGGTTGCCTCTACTTAGGTAGCACCCAACTTAGCCTTAGCACATTGCAACTATACACCCAGAAACTACAAACCTGGTTCTCTCAATCTTGCCATCTCTCCATCTCTCCATCTTTGTTACTCTACGGCTGTAACGTTGCTGCGGGAGATGCTGGGGAAGAATTCATTGAGAAGTTGCACAACTTGACAAAAGCTAGCATTGCTGGATCTGCCAACCTCACGGGTAATGCTGCTTTAGGCGGAGACTGGAAATTGGAAATCAGTCGAGGTGAGGTGACAACTGCTCAGGTATTCAAACCAGAAATATTAAAAACTTACAACTTCGTTTTAGCTTCCTCAAATGACAACTTTGCTAACCGAATCGTACTTTCTGGTAATTCAGGCAGTAGTACAGGCAATAATGTAGGAGCCACAAGTGAATCAGGTGAGCCAATTCAATCAGGAACCACCAACTCTGTATGGTGGAGTTGGACTGCCCCGGCTTCTGGGACTGTGGTATTTGATACTTTTGGTAGTAATTTTGACACTTACCTTTATGTTTATAAAGGCAGTGCCCTCAACAGTTTAAGTCTGGTTACGTCTAACGATGATAGTGGTGGAACTACTGCTAGTAAAGTTAGCTTTGCAGTCACAGCCGGCACAACTTATTACATTTCCGTAGATGGATATCAAAGTTATACGGGCAATATTGCTTTGAATTATGCCTTCAGCGGAAGCAGTACTTCCACTAACACCGCCCCCACTCTCATCGATACCTTAGTTAATCTCAACGCAGTTAACGAAGATGCTTTAGCACCTGTGGGAACAGTGGGTACTTTAGTCTCTTCTTTAGTGAGTCTGGGTAGCAACGTCACCGATCCCAACACTGGAGCGGTTACAGGTATTGCTCTGACTGGTACTAATAGTAGTTACGGTACATGGTGGTACAGTATCAATAATGGAGCAAATTGGTATCAGTTGGGTACCGTCTCCGAGAGTAGCGCTCGCCTGTTAGCTGCGGATGCTAACAGCCGTATATACTTTCAGTCTAGCGCTAATTATAATGGTACTATCAGCAACGCTATTACTTTCCGTGCTTGGGATCAAACTAGTGGCGTAAATGGTGGTATTGCTAACATTACTTTAACAGGTAATTCCACTGCCTTTAGCAACACTACCGACACAGCAGCAATTACAGTCAATTCTGTTAACGATGCTCCGATTATGACACGCGGTTATAGCTTCGGTGTAGCTCAGAATTCTATTAACGGAACCGTAATTGGTACTGTGACAGCAACGGATGTAGATTCAACTACTCTTTCTAACTGGTCAATTGTAGGGGGAAATTTTGACTTAGATAACGACGGTAATGCAGCTTTCGCCATCAATTCTAATACTGGTAATATCGTTATCAATGATATTGACGACCTCACCCTTCAAACAAGCCCCAGTGTCAATTTGCAAGTCAACGTCAGCGACGGTATTGCGATTAGTAATAATGAAACAGTCACCGTCAAGCTGGTACTAAATGCTGGCGATCTCGACCCTACATTTGGTATTGGTGGTAAAGTAATCACCGATTTGGGTAGCGATGACGATGAAGCTAAAAGCGCCGCCATTCAAGCAGATGGTAAAATTGTAGTATTAGGCTATACCTTTAGCAGTAACATTAATGACTATGGAACTAAGTTTGCCCTTACACGCTATAACGTTGATGGCACCTTAGATACTAGCTTTGGTAGTGGCGGTAAACTGATTACAAACATCATCCGCTACAACAACAAAGAAGCTAGTGTTGCCATTCTGCCAGACGGTAAAATAGTAATTTCTGGTTCTGCTTACACAGGCAATAACAACAATGACTTTTTTGTTGCCCGCTACAATGCCAATGGTACAGTAGACAGCAGTTTTGGTATTGACGGTAAGGTAATTACTTCCATCAACACTGGCACTGATGAAGGCTATAGTTTGGGCATTCAGTCAAATGGCAAGATTGTAGTTGCAGGTTCTACCTACAATGGTACTAATTTTGATTTTGCTTTGATACGCTACAACATTGATGGTAGCCTAGATAATACTTTTGGTAATAGTGGCAAAGCCATCACTGCGATCGGTAGTGGTTCTGAAGAAATTAATAGTCTGGCTATTCAATCAGATAATAAGATTGTAGTAACTGGATATACAGCAAGCAACGGTAGTAATGTCTTTGCCCTGGTACGATACAATCTTGATGGCAGCTTAGACACCACCTTTGGTAGCAACGGTAAAGTAACTACCGCAGTCGGTACTAGTAGCTATAGTCAAAGCTATAGTCTAGCGATTCAGTCTGATGGCAAAATTGTCGTAGCAGGACAAGCTAATTATGAATTTGCCTTAGTACGCTACAACAGCAATGGCAGCATAGATACTAGCTTTGGTAATAACGGTCAAGTAATTACCGATTTAGGTTCCAGCACCAGTACCATTAAAAAGATTGTTATTCAGCCGGACGGTAAAATTGTCGCTAGTGGGTATGCTTTTAATGGTAGTAATATAGATTTTACAGATTTTGCTGTCGTGCGCTACAACAGCGATGGTAGCTTAGATAACACTTTTGGCAATGCTGGTAAAGTTATCACCCCCATTAGTAACGGCCTTGATATGGCCGACGATGTTGTGCTGGGTTCTAATGGCAGAATCTTTTTAGTGGGAGAGTCCAAAGGTAATTTTGCTCTAGTTAGCTACCTGGGTAATTCTCAAAATCAATCTCCTACCATCAACTTACCAGGAACTAATCCTACTTACACAGAAAATGCTCCTGCGATTATTATCGATTCTATTGCAACTATCACTGACCCTGATTCGCAGAACTTCGATACAGGTAAGCTGACTGTTAACTTCAGTGCTAATGGTACTGGCGATGACCGTCTTGAAATTCAAAACAGTGCCACAAATAAGATAGTAGTCAATGGTACAGAAATTCTGTATGATGGCAGTTTCATCGCCACTTACAGTGGTGGTATTGGCACTCAAAACTTGGTAATTAACTTTACTTCTAAAGCCACACCTGTTGCTGTTGAAGCATTGTTACGCAGCATTAGTTACAGCAATGTCTCAGAAAATCCTGTAACAACTCCTCGGACTGTCAGCTTTGTTCTGACTGATGGCGACGGTGGTATCAGTACCGGCGTTACTAAAACTATTAACGTGAATGCGGTCAATGATACGGCTGTAATTACCCCAGGTCAAAGCTTTAGCGTCAATGAAAGTGTTGCCAATGGTACGGTGGTTGGTACTGTTATTGCTACCGATGTGGATGGTAGCACATTCTCAAACTGGACAATTATTGATGGTAACTTCGATAGCGATGCCGATGGTCAAGCTGCTTTTAAGATTAACTCCACCACCGGACAAATTACCGTCAACGATAGCGACGAAATCGACTTTGAAACTAACCCCAACTTTCAATTACAAGTTACTGTTAGCGACGGCATTAACACCAGCAGCATCCAAACCGTTACGATCAACCTGAATGATGTCACTGAAAATACCATATATGGTACATCTTCAGATGAACAACTAACAGGAACCCTAGCTGATGATATCATCTACGGTTACGATGGCAGCGATCGCCTTTATGGACAAGCAGGCAGAGATACCATTTATGGTGGTGCTGGCAATGACTTTCTCTATGGTGATGCAGGTAATGATATACTCGACGCTGGTGATGGCAATGATTATCTCTACGGTCAGGATGGAAGCGATCGCCTCATCGGTGGCCTTGGTAATGATTATCTGTATGGCGGAGCAGGTGATGATATCTTTGATGGTGGCGATGGCTATGATTCTCTCATTGAATCCGCTGATGTGAACTTTACGTTAACTAACAGTCAACTTTTAGGCTTAGGTAACGACGTTTTCAGCAACATTGAACAAGTAATACTAACTGGTGGTATTAGTGACAATACCTTAGATGCTTCAGCATTTAGTCTAGGTAGCGTCAATCTTTCTGGGGGCACTGGTAATGATACGATCAATGGTGGTGCTGGCAACGATTATCTTTTAGGGAAGGATGGTAATGATTACCTCATCAGTAATGCTGGTAATGACTATGTAGACGGGGGTAATAATAATGATACTCTTGATGGTGGAATTGGTAATGATGCCCTTTCCGGTGGTGTCGGTGATGATGTCTTAGATGGTGGCGACGGTATTGATGGGTTAAGCGAATCAGCTGATGTCAACTTTATCTTAACAAACACTCAACTTGCTGGATTAGGTAATGACATTCTCAGCAACATCGAACGGGCAACGCTGAGTAGTGGTACTAGTAACAATATCTTGGATGCTTCAGCCTTTAGTCTAGGTAGCGTCAATCTCTACGGTCGTGCTGGTAATGACACCCTTATCAGTGGAAGCAACAATGATTACCTTTATGGAGAAGATGGAAACGATCGCCTCATCGGTAGTGCTGGCATTGATTATCTTAGCGGTGGTAATGGAGATGACTTACTTAATGGTGGTGCTGGTAATGACCACCTCTACGGACAAGGCGGTGCAGATATCTTTGTTCTTGCTCCAGGCAATGGTATTGATACCATCTATAACTTTGAAGACGGCATTGATAGACTAGGTTTATCTGATGGTTTGACTTTTGGGGCTTTGACAATCTCTTCTGCAAGTGGCAATAGTACTTCTATTATTGTTACCTTCACAAATGAGTTAATAGCCTTTATAAGCGACACCAATCCTAGCTTGATAGGCGAGAGTGACTTTATTTCCTATAACGGTTAACGCAACTTAGCAGTGCTGAGGTGGGGGGTTAGAAGTCAGTTTTTATTTTACTTGTTCTTCCAAATCCCCATCTCCCTTGCTTTTTTAGTATCATATATACTCTGCATTGGCGTTGCATAATGATAGGAGCATAATTATGACTCCGATAAATCCTCCTAAAAACGTCATTAAATGTTTGCATACTATTTTATTTGATACTTTCAAAACCGATAGGGCAGCTAAAATTACCTTGTTTAAAAATAGGTCGGGGAGGGTAAGCTAAAGTCTGTTTTTCGGAGCGACACATTATTGAAACAGTAGTTTTATTTTTTTGCTCGTAAGCAACTGCACCTATCAGGCTGTTGAAGCCCTGTTTGGTCAGTCCTAATTGAAATACATCAGTTGGGAATTCTTTTATCGGAGTTGCATATATAAATGACTTATCCTTACTCATGTCTACGGTATATCGATAGCGGCTTGTAGCTGTTGGTGCATCTCCATCTCCAAGCTCTAACAACCTATACGATTGAGCGAAAGCTGATTTCTCCGAGAAATATGCTTGTTGTGCATTAATAAATCTTCCAACTGTAGCTTTACTGCTATCACCACAGCCACAGCTTGGTGGAACTCGAATAAACATAATCGGAATCCCAAGTAATAATCCTCCAGTTCCAATAATTAACAAGATTTTTTTAAAGATATTGTTGCTATGGTTACTTGGCTTATTTACATCAGACATATACAACTTTAAAACTAATAGTGCATATTTCATAAATAGCCGCATTCTACCCTTCATTGGGATAGTATTCCTACTGAGTTAAGCTGTTTCAGGCGAAACGATAAAAATTCTGTTATCCCTGTTTTGTCACTCTGGCGGTAGTATAATAGCGTACAAACGCTAGAACCAAGATACAGAGTATGGTACAGCCTCGTCCAGCCGCACCAACAGTCAAATTCGTGGACGAATATTGTCAATGGTATAAAAGCCTGTTTCCAGATGTTAGGAGCTTCGAGGCTTTTAAGTACCTTCATGTAGGGTGTATTTCTGAACTAAAACGGAAAACCCTACCAGAAATAGCAAAAATTGTAGGATTGGATAACCAGCAAGGTTTGCATCATTTTTTAACTACATCACCGTGGGATATAGAGAAGTTAAGAGCTTTGCGATTAGAGCTAATTTTACAAGTTCTAAAAGGTAGACCAATCATTTTAATTATTGATGAAACAGGGGATAAAAAGAAAGGGAATAAGACAGATTATGTGAAACGACAGTATATAGGAAACTTAGGAAAAGTAGAGAATGGAATTGTAGCAGTAACAGCGTATGGTGTATTCTGTGGAATGACCTTTCCTCTGCTGTTTGAAGTATATAAGCCTCGTGAAAGGTTAAAGCCAGGGGATAAGTACCGCACTAAGCCTGAAATAGCAGCAATAATGATGAGAAAGCTAGAATCAATGGGTTTTAACTTTAACTTAGTACTGGCAGATAGTTTATATGGTGAAAGTGGTAAGAACTTCATAGCTGTATTAGATGAACTCAAGAAAAAATATATAGTAGCAATTCGCTCAAACAATTCTGTAAACTTACTTCCAAGACAACATACTCAATATTTGAAGTGGCATAAGTTTAAACGAGTATTTTCTGATCTGAGCAGTGAAAATAGGTTTATCAGAGAAATAATTCATGGTAAACGTAGCGAAAATAGGTACTGGCAGATTACCACAGATCGAGAAAAGTTACCTGGTAACACTACTTGGTATGTGATGAGTAGATACCCAGACCTTACACCAAGAGATGTAGGAAACTTTTATGGTTTAAGAACTTGGGTTGAGTATGGGTTGAAGCAAAGCAAGAATGAATTAGGTTGGGCAGATTATCGGCTAACTCACTACCCGGATATTGAACGCTGGTGGGAGATTGTTTGTAGCAGCTATTTAATGGTTAGCCTACACTCTGAACAAATCCAGTCTTCTATGCCAAAATCTCCATCAAAATTAGCTTCACATCCCTGGTGGAATGATGAAAAAGGCTGGAAGAATATTCTTAACAATCTCCGTTTAATAATTCAACCTTTTACCTTGTTTAACCTAATATATCCCTGGTTAACAGTTTTTCCTATTCCCCAATTGTCTTTGGGCTTTTCTAAACTTCAATCTATTATTTATAACCTCACCAGTTCAATTTTTATATCTCTGACTCACCCTGATTTCTACTTTTCCTCTGCCTAGAGTGACAAAACAGGGTTAGTTAGGTTTAATCGATAAGCAGTTTTTAAGATATCTTCTATTTTGTCGCCTTTAACTGTAATTATATAATTTGCTGGTCGAGAAGGGTCTTTCTCAAATTTTTCAATTACTTTGTCTTGAATAATTGACACGTCTTTTAACCTCTGTGGTAGCCGAGCATTAGGTTTCCAAAGACATAAAACACTTGTAGAGTTGGGAAATTTTAGTAATTGTAGAGCGTATTTTTGATTATTAACTTGAAAGGAAGATGTCATCAATATTCTAGCTTGATTCTGTGGTGGTATTTGCTGAAATACTTCTTGTGTTCTCTCGTGACGGCGGCAGTTTCTATCAATAATTGGTTCTCCAGAAAGCGCAGATTTTGATAACGTTGATACACCTATACCGTAAAAACTTAAGCTTGTTAAAGCCAAAGCAATAACTTTAGAGAAATCAAGCATAGTTTAAATTCTCAGTTTTGGTATAAACGACTAAGTAAAAATTTAGATTGTTCCTAAGCTCGACTTTATCTATTTTCGAGAAAATAACCAAAGCCAATTTACAGGATGCAGATTTATCAGAGCCAAGCTAGTGCAAACTCAACCACACATTCATAGTTAAAAGCTGTCTTGTTTTAAGTCTTCTCTTGGCAGCGGCTTTTGTAACACAAAAGCTACCAA
Source organism: Nostoc sp. (assembly GCF_036917355.1). Classification (GTDB taxonomy): domain Bacteria; phylum Cyanobacteriota; class Cyanobacteriia; order Cyanobacteriales; family Nostocaceae; genus Nostoc. The sequence continues at coordinate 13,059 of NZ_JBALDP010000006.1, read as the reverse complement.
ACTGAATCTCCGCGTTAGATTTGCCACCAACACCCTACCCCATCACTGCACTAGCCCACATCAGCAGAACTTTCGGCAGTAAGAGAGAAAATCGATTGGCTACGCTTTGCTTTAAGAGCGATGTCTACGACGGGTTACACCTACGCTGACACTGTTGGCGAAAGTGTTACAAACGCACGCACAAAAGTGTTACAACTCCAAGCCGCAACTACAGATTGAAGGTTTGAGCTTAAGTAATACTTAATAAGACAACAATGTATTACATTCACCAATAGTATCTACGCTACTTTCTCCATCCCCAGATTTCCTTACTCAACACACCATCACCAGCAACCAGTCTGCCGGCTGCCAGGGAAGAAGCTCAAAGTCGCGGATGTCATCTTTTATAATATTGCTTTATTTAATGTCTTAACTCTTAATTTAAATAAATTCTGGCACAAATGAGCGAAATCCTTCTTGTAGTAGATATGCAAAATGGTTTTATGCCTGATAAATGCAGACATATTATTCCTACTGTCATTAAAGTAATTAAGCGTTTTTTAGAGACTGATAAACTCGTTGAATTCACAAAATTTATCAATACTGTTGACAGTAATTATGTGAAGCTAATTCATTGGTCAAGCTTGATACATGAACCAGAAACGAGCATTATTGATGAACTTCAGCCATATATACATAATATTTTTGATAAACCTTATTACTCTGCATTTACGGAAAATTTTTCGAGTTTTATTTTGATTAATCAAATCAGTAAAATATATCTTTGTGGAGTTGAAACTGATAGCTGCATTTTCAAGACAGCAATTGACTCTTTTGAGCGCGGTATTGAACCAGTAATTATCGAGGATGCTTGCTTTAGTGTTGGTGGTCAGCAAGCACATGATGCGGGTATTTTTTTACTCAAACGTAATATCGGAAAAAACCAAATTCAGATGAGTAATCAGATTCTTGAGAAGATATCATAAGCTGTTCCACATAAACTATCCATTGTGAGAAAATGTTCACTTGACTTCAAATAGGCACGGCTTCAAGGAGTAGCAGCGATGGAAACGCGATTTTTAGGAAAGTCCGGTCTTAAGATTTCGGTTCTCAGTTTCGGTACAATGACATTCGGTGGTAGTGACTTTTTCCAAGAAATTGGGGCCACTCAGGTAGACGAGGCGCAGCATCTGATTGATATTTGCCTTGATGCAGGTGTCAACATCTTTGACACAGCAGATGTTTACTCGAATGGACTTTCTGAGGAGATTCTTGGTAAAGCTCTCGGAAAGCGTCGAACTGACGTAATTATTGCAACTAAGGCTTATGGTCGTATGGGAAAAGGAGCAAATGATATTGGATTGTCACGTTATCATCTGATTCGAGCCTGTGAGGACAGCCTACGTCGATTAAACACAGATTACATCGACCTCTATCAAGTTCATGGTTTCGATGCTCTAACTCCACTAGAAGAAACACTTCGCGCCTTAGATTCACTTGTACGTAGTGGCAAAGTTCGCTACATTGGCTGCTCTAATTATTCAGCTTGGCATTTAATGAAGGCGCTGTCTGTATCAGAGCGTTTGAACTTGGAGCGCTATGTGTCACAACAGGTTTATTACTCACTTGTGGCGCGAGAGTTGGAATTTGAACTAATTCCTCTAGGTTTAGATCAAGGTGTGGGTATCTTAGTGTGGAGTCCGCTTGCTTTTGGTTTCCTCTCAGGTAAGTATCGTCGTGGTCAGCCCTCTCCGGTTGGGACGCGACGAGCAAAAATCGACGATATTGGCACTGTCAGTGACGTGGAAAAGGGATACGACATTGTGGAAGTTCTGCATGAAGTGGCTAATAACCGTGGTGTCAGTGTTGCTCAAGTTGCGCTCAACTGGCTGTTACGTCAGTCTGGTATTACATCCGTTATTATCGGAGCGCGGAATGAACAACAACTTCGAGACAACCTTGGGGCTGCTCAGTGGGAGCTAACATTAGAGGAAGTAAATCGCCTCAATCAGGTTAGCGCCATCGCGCCAATCTACCCTTACTGGCATCAGCGCAAGTTTGGAGCTGAACGCATTCCACAATAAAAATATCCCACAAAGGTGATCGCCTGAAGCCCATGAGCTTAGTGCGATCGCTGCCTATCTGATTGTTCTAACCCGGTTGAGGAAGTTTTCTAATTAAATTAGGAATTAGAAGTAAAGAGTAGAGAAGCGGATACCGTCTATGATGCGTTGGCTTGTACTGACTTCTAAATTTTGTAAAATCTACCCTCAAAAGAGACTGTCTGATTCTCAGCAGATGGCAGATGGGGACAGCATTACAGTCGGACAAACCGATGGCAGCCAAATGTCAGTTGAGCTTTGTGGAATTGATGCCCCGGAAGTGAAACAAGGTGAAGTGCCAGCACAAGCATTAAGCAATGAAGCAAAACAGAAACTACTCAAGCTAATCGCGGCTGCCGATAACCAACTGATGATCGTTCCAGTCGCAAAAGACAGCGATGGGCGTACTGTTGCTGAAGTGATGGCTCACGGACAGGGTGAGGCTGAGATTAGTTTTCAGGAAGAACTGCTCAAGAATGGTTTGGCTAAAACGCGACTTGGGGGGGTAGAATGCCCGAATCAAATAGCTTTTGAACAGGCTCAGAAAATAGTGATCGCTTCTAAAACTGGAGTGTGGAGTCAAGACAAACGAAACTAGCCTTGAAGTTAAAACCAGCACTCCAGTTAAAATTTGTCGCAGATTTCAAGCAGGTGCAGAACCACCAAGCACATTTCTGTAAGCCTCAGCAGTTTCCATTGCCAAAACCACCAACTTGGGGATGATAGAGTAGCGTTTGAATGATTGGCATAGCAATACTCATTTTTGCCTTCGTCATCAACATTGCGGTGTAGATAACGACCAATGATAATGTATTCATTATCACCATTCTCCCCAAGCTCGTATTCAAGAAAGAAACGACAGGGACAATATTTTAGGAAAGCTTTTATGGATAAATTAGACAAGACAACACAAATTGTATCTCCCTGGTGGCGTTGGCCTCTTGAAGCTCTATTCCCAGATAAAAAATTTGATGGACAATTCCAAAATCCAGGTAGCGAAGAGGTTTTTGATTTTGACTCAGTGATATCATCTGTTGATCCCATCAATCTGATTGCATCTGATATTGCCTATTATCCAGAAAACGATAAACGCGAACTTTTTACAATATTTGTCTCTGGGCTGGGACAACGTGAGTGTGAGTCTTCAAAAAGGAGCCGTAGGTATGCTAGTACTCTTTTAACTGGCATCGCCAATATGAACAACTCTTCTTTTCTGAAACAACGTCCAATTATTGCTTTCATTAATCGATACCTTGACTGGATAAATGGAGCCCTTGACTATCTAAATTTATCTGGTAGTCCAGTCATTAAAAATGCAGCGATTTTGATTAATTATGCTGTAAAGAACTCGATACCTCTTAATTTATCAGGTGATAGCCTTGGAACAATCTACTTGGCTAGAGCTATTAAGCTTGCTAAAGCAATCTTTGTCAATGAACACGCTAGGGTGTTTGACTTTAGAGAACGACAAACTCAAGAACAGAACTGGCAGCAGCACATTAGTCAACTCGTCAATGTTTTCACCTTCGGAAACGGCTATCGAAAATGGGTACTAGGCCCAAATTATATTATGGTTTTTATTGAAGGCGATGTATTACCACAAAAATTTGGAATAACACCCCAAAGAGCTATTGAACAAAAACGAGACGATATAAAATTTTTGGTATTTCAGCGTTTGTTTACTGAAGGCAACTTTGAAGCCCATAACATGATGTTTACAATCGAACTTCTTCGCCAAACTTTTAAGAAAAATCAAATTGAAGTTGGTGATTTTACCAGCTTATATCACAAACTCAATTCCAACACTTTAGAAATTGCTACACCTGATGAAATATCATGGCCAAGCGATATGAAAAACTACGTATGGAATCCAGACAGCCTCAAATCAATTCCATCTCTCTCGTTACATGAATAAAAATATAAACCAAGTCCAGATATCATTATTCTTACTCCCCCTACTCAATCACTAGTCCACTAACGTGACTAAAAGCTGAATCAACATTTAAAACTTTTCCCGTAGCTGTAGTCCTACAACAGCATTAGCACATTTACCAATACCGCAAGTTGTCGCACTAGCAGTTGTTTCGCTTCGGTTATCGAACCGTGCCGCAGTTCATGAAATCTAGTGCAAGCCAGTGTGAGCATTAATCGTTGAGGGAGTTATCTTTCCCATATTCAAACTCCAACACACTCAACAATTTCCTCTAGCTTTGAAACATCGCAGTTACCCGCAATGCCCCTTCAGGCGGATACTGGCTTTTGACACTTGCCACGAGTTTTTCTGAGGAACTCACTCTCTACGTGCAACCGATAGTCGCACCAGTCCCCTTGCGGAATAATTGGTTCTGGAAACTTGCCGGGAATAAATGTTGAGTCAGTATTTGATCGAAAAAAAAGGTCATTTTCAGCCCTCTTATTGAGACTAACTCTCAACTTCCCTTAGTACTGAAACTGTGAAACTATTTACTTGTCTAGGTTCTGGCGATTTTGGCAGATCCCCAGGGTTTTTGACCCCGCTTCGACTTGCTAAATCTCAAACTGATTCCATAATCATAAGATGTGTATTTATTATTGTCTATGAGTTTGTGGAGATTGATCTATAAGCCCGTATTCTCGCTCAATCAAACTCAACAATTTCTCTTCCACCGCAGTAAGAAAGGGTCGATTCAGTTTCCCCAACGACTGCAACAGACTTTTGACTGTCTCCTCTAACGAATCGGAATACACCCGACTGATGCGATCGCTGATTAATTGCATCTGCTGCAATACGGTTCAGTTAACAATACTTGTCGGGTTTTGGGGAAAAGGGGAATGGGAAAAGGGAAAGAAAAAACCTTTAACCTTTACCCTTTAACCTTTTCCCCAAATCCAAACTTTTAGCCTTAACTGAACCGTATTGGCATCTGCTGACATTCTTCGGGCAGGTAGTTGAAGGACTTCAGGTGTTGCAACCCAACGGTATACTCGTCATCCCATAGCCTCACGGTGCAACTAAAGTCATGAACAGCAACTACTATGCACCAACACTTTGACAAGTCCCTTAAAAACTGTCCAAAGTATTGTTAAATCGCGCCTGATAAAATAAATGGATGAGCAGTGTCCTGTCTCCAGTTGAAACTGAATTGGATAAGTTTTTATGGTGACTTCAAACCAATCAAATAACCAGAGTGTTGCTGACGAAATGACAGCATATCTTCAAGCTTATTTAGAAACAGGTTTTTTCATGGGGTCTGTACTGGTTGCTCGTGCAGATGAGGTACTGTTGAATCAGGGCTATGGAATGGCAAACCTAGAACATGGAATTGCTAACACACCTCAAACCAAATTCCGTCTCGGTTCTATCACCAAGCAATTCACAGCCGCAGCAGTTTTGCAACTCCAAGAGCAAGGCTTGTTACAGGTAAATGGTTCTATTTCAACCCACTTGCCCCACTACCCTCAAGGGGAACAAATTACTGTTCATCACCTGCTCACCCATACTGCTGGAATTCCCAACTACACAAGCTTTCCTGACTATGCTCAAAACAAACGGACAGCTATGACCGTTGATGAAGTCATTAACTGGTTCAACCAGCGACCACTAGAGTTTACACCGGGTGATCGCTACAGTTACAGCAACTCTGGTTACGTAGTATTAACGAAGCTGATTGAAACCCTTTCCGTCCAGCCCTATGCTGACTACTTGCAGCAACATATCCTTGAACCACTGGAGATGAATAGTTCCGGGTATGACCGACCAGAGCCGATATTATCTCACCGGGCTTCTGGCTATACGCCCTCGTCAACAGGCTACCAGAATGCTGAATTTCTGGATATGTCCATTCCATCCGGGGCTGGGGCATTGTACTCGACTATTGAAGACCTTTACAAGTGGGATCAAGCTCTTTACAGCGATATTATTTTAAGCGAGTCCTCTCGGCACTCAATGTTTTCGCCTACTGTGGGAATGGGTGAAGAAGATGGCAATGCTTACTACAGTTATGGCTGGGTGATTGATCGTCTTTATGAACGCGATCGTGTGGCTCATGGTGGGCGGATTGACGGTTTCACCACCAGCATTGCCAGATTTCTTGATGAACGAGTAATAATTATTGTTCTGAGTAATTTAGAGACAGCCCCAGTCGCCAGGATTAGCAACGATTTAGCTGCAATTTTGTTTAGTAAGCCGTATGAATTGCCTAAACAACGTCAGGTGATTGTGCTTGACCCCGCCATTTATGAGGCGTATGTGGGAGATTATCAACTTGCTCCTGATGTTGTCTTGACAGTGACGACCGAGGCTCAACGCCTTTTTGCTCAATTAACCGGACAGAAACAGGTAGAGATTTTTCCAGAGTCGGCAACCGAGTTTTTTCTCAAAATAGTCGATGCTCAACTAACATTCGTGGTAAATGAGACAGGCAAGGCTGTGCGTATCATCCTCCATCAAGGGGGACTAGACCAAGTGGCAAACAGAATTGCTCGTTGAGGAGCTTTTTCGCTCACTTTTACACCGACTCTTCTAATACACTAAAATACACTAGTGAAATGCGTAAACGCTTTGCGGCTTGCCGTCAGGCATCGCAAATCTCCCGCACCTGCTGACATTCTTAGGGCAATCATTCTTCCTGAGCTAGTTCTAGCTATTATTTTCAAGTTGAACATATTTCAGGATTGCCTGAACATTTTCATTTAAAGGATGAACCGCATCTATTGTCAGGTGTTCCCCTTCATGATCTGTCCAAGTTTCACTCTGGTGACGCATTCGTTCTACATGATTCCAATTAACAGTGTCATGCCAACCTGGAATACCACGCTTACGCCCTTCGACTCGTCTACGATGTAGCTCCATATCTGAGCAAATTGTTTCAAGTCCATAGAATTCTGCATTATATGATTGCGCTAAATCCTGCCAGCGTTTTCTTTGTGCGACTGTATTAGCAGGAGTGTCCAAAATAGCCGATTGTCCTAACATTAGTTGTCTTTGAATTAGGATTGTCAGCAGTGCTTCAGCAGTTGTAACGTAAAATCCCTCCTGTTGAACACGCAACTGTGATAGCAGCATTGCCCCTAGTATCCAGTCTAGAGAGAATACAGGTATATGCAATATCCGTGTAATTTCTTCTGATAGGGTACTTTTCCCAGTGCCAGGAATACCAGAAAATAGAATTACTTTCATTTTTCATAGTTAACAGAATAATGGTCTGCTTTCAAGCTAGCAGACAAGAAGTAGTAATTCTTTGAATTGCTGCTTACGGTTATGCTAAGAAATTCGGTTGATATTGTTCCCATATTCCACCTCCAAAACAGTCAACAATTTTTCCTCCACAGTCGTTAAATAATGCCGATTCAGCTTACCCAACGATTGCAACAGACTTTTGACTGTCTCCTCTAGAGAATCGGAATATATTCGAGCAAGGCGATCGCAAACAAAGCATGGTTTGTAAAAAGTTGAAACGAGCTATTTGCCTTAATACACAAAATTGTTTATTCGTATAGTGTGAAAATCTTAATTATTAATAGAATTTTACGTTACTGAATAGTAATCTCTATCCTCAGATGGATAAAAATCTTTTAATATCAAGCAAATATATTTTAAAATGCTATATATAATATTCCTTTTTATAAAGTTTTTAAAAGTTCTTGTCTTATGCATATTTAGATAAAAGTCGTTAAAGACTGTTACAAAAATAAAAATATTGCATAAAAGCTGGAGTAAATCTCGAAATCTGGTTGTTAGACAAAACTCAAATAGCTCAATTGTCTATTTTTAAAGAATGTAAAAACAGTTATAAAATCCTGTTAGGACAAAATGGAGTGACTGTTGTGAGCCAATAGTTGGTTTTTGGCATTTTATAACTATAAGTACCTAGATTTTCACAACACAATATTCAATATTTTCCTGACATCTCTGATTTATGTCAGGTTGACATAAATCATTGAACTTGTAAAAACAATGCACAAAACAAAATCTTCAAAGACTGACTCACCTACCTATTCCAATTCCTCAGCACTAAATTCACACCCTCAATTAGCGCATAGACCATTTGGTAGCGAAATCCAAAAAGCATCAGTTGCAGCTAAAACACCAACTGATATAGAGGATGAAGGCTTCGCAGAACAACAGATGGAGGCAACTGGACTTGAAATACAAGCTAAGTATGGCTCTATAACGCCCGAAGGACAGGAGCGCCTAACAGTTTTGCAAGCCAAGATGAACGGATTATTGAATTCTCGACTTGGACACGCGACCCGATTTAGTCATAATATTGCCAATATTCCACTTCATAGACCAGGTATACCAAAACCAATTCAGGCAAAACTGACGATCGGTGAGCCAGGGGATAAATATGAGCAAGAGGCGGATAGGGTAGCGGTACAAGTTGTAAATCAGAGGAAGCATCCAGCTGCCCAGCAGGAGAGTCAAAATCTTCAGCGTGAGGAAATATCTTCTGAAGACGAGCTTAAAATGAAGCCAGAAGTAGACATAATCCAGCGAGAGGAACTCTCAAAGGGTGAGTACGATCAGATAAAAGAGTTAGTAGAAAATATAGAAAAACAGTATCCACCTGAAAAGTATTATTACATAGGAATGGGAAAAAGCCCCACACCAATAATCGCATTCATGAAAGCAAAAGGTATACCTGCAAGTAACATTCCTTTAAGCAAATTTAGCCCAAAACCAAATAATATAAGGAAGGAGGATAGAGATAAGTATAAAAATAATGAAAAGCAACTTACACAAGAGCAGAAAGAAGAGCTAAAACGCCATTTCGATAATTTTGTTCCCCAAGCAGGAAAACTGCAAGGAAAAAATATCCTACTCATTGATTATACACAATCTGGAAGGTCGCTGATCGCGTCGCATGCACATATAGTAGAGTATTTGAATGAAAAGGCTCAAGAAAAGAAGTTAAGGGTAAACTACATTGATCATGGATTAGACAATCCTCCTAAAGTAGTGCCACTGGCGTTATATCAAAAAGAGACACACAAAGCTGAGGAAAAACTGGAAGAGTTAGGATTGACAAACAAGATTCCGTTACCTGGCTCTCTACAAGATTCTCAATCGCTTGCCAGTCAAATAGGAGGTGAAAAATATAAAAAGAGAGCAGAATTTCCCGACGACTATAAGATAGTCAAATCCCCACCTGACAAAAGTCAGGATATCAAAAGGTCGCCAGAAAAATATGACGAGTTAGTAGAACAATTCCGCAGCTTCATGGAAGAAAAGAAACCTCTAGTGGAGCTTCTATCGGGAGAAGACGCGATAGAAAAGGGGGTGCAAGACATCAAGGAAGCTACAGGAAGCAGTAAATAGAAATGCTATGCATTAGTCACATCTTTCTTAACAAAAGAGTGAAAGGATAAAAAGTAGATATAGCAGTAGTTTGAGCAACAGCATCCTTGCCACTTGGATTCGTTGATATCAAATGTGAGAAAAAACGTCGTGGTATTAACTCTTGGGGATTAATCACTAACTCACCTCAAACATAAAAGCCGAAATACTCCTCATTTTTTCGTTATTGTACTCCCAGTTACTCAAGTTATGAAAAGCAGATTTGAGTTGCTTTAAAACTTGTTGGATTTCTGATTCTGCTAGTAGCGTTTTTCACGTGTAACCAAGTTTGAGAATCTTTCTGCTAATCTTACTCTGAGTTCTCTGTGTCTTGGCAGTTCGTTTATTAACCCCTCAAAGTTTCGTTGACAGAGTGCGTAGACGCGCAAGCAGCTTGCTGTCAGGCATCGCAAATCTATTGCATCTGCTGATACTCAGTTCTCAAGTAATTGGAGGATTTCGGGTGCTTCAGCCTGACAGTACATTCACCATCCTAGAGCTTCACAATATAACTGAAGTCATAAGTTGCGGTGAAAATCGTCGTTATTTTTAAATTCCACAGTGATCGCACCTTTGTTCTTTTCAGGATAAGCTAAATGTGGCTTAATTTTTTGACACTGATTGGAAAAGTATGCTAGCTGGTGCTGCTTTAAGAAAAACAGGTGAGGGTTGGAAGTTTGCGTCCGAAGCTGCCTTAGAAGATTTTATTTGGGAGAATCTACAGCAATTATTAAGTTTTACACCTCTCAAACGGCAGTATGCGGCTAAGGGCGAATTCTGCGATATCTTAGCTTTGAACGAGAGCAAGCAGTTAGTTATTTTAGAACTAAAAAATGCTGAAGATAGATATGTTATCCAGCAGCTAACCCGTTATTATGATAATTTGCTAGATGAGCGACCTTTTTGTGAACAAATAGACTATCACCAACCAGTTAAACTGATAGCTGCCGCACCTTCATTCCACAGACATAATCTGATTGATTGCAAGTATAATCTGCTCAAAATTGATTTATTGCAGATTCAAGTATTCAAAGACAATCAACAGTTCCAGTTGTGTTTGCAAGACATCAGCACTAATCAAACTTGGTCAATTCCTATTTCCTATCAAGAGCTAAATTTCAGTAGTACAAAACATGGCATTTCAGAAACACCACAATTACTTTTAGATTGGCTAGGTGCTTGTTCAGCAGAAGAACAGCAAGCAATTCTTAAGCTTCGAGAGAAAATTTTGAGCTTTGATGAGCGAATCAAGGAACAAATTGAGAGTGGAAATACTATCAGGTATGGCAAGGGTAAATCGAAACCTGTGGCTGAATTTTGCTATCAAAGGACATCTCATAAACCAGTTGTATTTTTCTGGTTGCCAACTCCTAACTCACGGCAAAAAGAAGTAATTGGTCGGTTACGGCTATGGCTAGAAGGTGAAATAGTTACTCATCTAGGTCATGTACCAGAAGGTTTTGGGCGAATGAAACTTCAATCCGAATGGGATGCCATACCACGAGAAAAACGTCCTAGAAATTTATATTGGAGTCTTTCTCATAAATCATTTATGCCCGTCCCAATTTCCCAAGGTTACAACGATGTTTCTAACTCTTTAGAATCACTAGCAGATTTAGCACTAACCAAATGGCTTACTAGAATTTAGTTAATTTACAAATCAATATGAGCATGATTTCAATACTTACTAATCAATGATTATTATGTTTTTAATAATCAGCACTCTATTTTTACAACTAATACTAGATCACACATAAACAAAGGTGAGACAATTGGACTGCAACGATAACTGCTAAAACCCAAAGTCATGAATGATGTGCCTAAAATTAAAGATGAAGTTTGCCGCACAGCACTGATAATGGCAACTAAACGTGCAATAGAAGCTGACAGACCAGACCACCTCTTTGATGATCCATTAGCCACACAGTTAGCTGGAGAGACAGGGCAAGCTTGGCGGGAGAAATGGGAACAGGAGGATAGCGATAATCTCCTTGGTAGTGCGCTTCGGATTCAGTTTGTTGCAGTCCGTACCCGCTTCTTTGATGACTTCATCTTATCTGTGTTGCCCGAAGCTAAACAGTTAGTCTTTCTAGGAGTCGGGTTAGACACAAGAGCATTTCGTCTATCCTTCCCACCACAGACTCGTTTGTACGAATTAGATTTGCCAGAATTAATCCAGTACAGAGAAGCAATCCTACAAGATAAACCTGCCAAGTGTCATCGTCAGGCGATCGCTGCTGATCTAACGCAACCTTGGTCACATCTGCTTTTACAACAGGGCTTTGACATCAACATACCCACACTTTGGCTAATGGAAGGGCTGTTGATGTACTTGAATGAAGCAGAAGTTAATGAGTTACTCAAAACAATTAACCAGTTGAGTACAAATGGCAGTCACTTGGGGGCTGATTTGGTCAGTGTCAAGTCATGGCAAGTTGGGGCTAAACATCAGAATGGCTTGATTAGCAAGCACTGGCGTTTCGGTACAGACGAACCAGAACAGTTGTTTGCTGCTCACGACTGGAATGCTTCAGTAATTCAACCAGGAGAAATCAGAGCAAATTACGGACGATATGCTGTCGAATTGACCCCACGCGAAATCAAAGGTATACGGCGTTCTTTTTTGGTTACAGCAAGGAAAGAATCGATAACTTTATAGCTTTTGGTATGCTTGCCCCCCTACTGCCCATCACCAGCCCTCACGCGACCCCAACAGTTTCGTTAAAAGACCGCACTATCGAAACAATCCCGTCAGCATCACCTGTTACGAATTTTAAGTTTTCCCGTAGCAGAGGCTTTTCTAACAACTTGCTGGTAAACCGAATCTTTGCACAAGGCTTAACACCAATACGGCTGGTATCAATCCAGTAGCCAATTTCAGGCGGACTAGTGATAATCTTGGGAGGTTCAATAATCTCTGCGATCGCTGTCGGCAGGCGGTTACGCTTGGTCAAAAGCAGAAATTTTATAAAAAATGACTGAATTAAGTAATCTTACTACTTACATTGTACTTAAGCTTACTTTAAAACAGAAAAGACTTGTGAGCATACTACTTGCTTGCTCATAAGTATTAATTCAGTAATTACTACTATTTTTACTAATTAATCTGCTGCCAAATTTTCAATACTAATATAGGCTAACAATGGCACAAACTATGAACCATTCACCTGGTTCAATAGTCACCTGTCGCAGTCGGCAATGGGTGATACTACCTTCAGAAAATCAAGATGTTATTCGTCTACGACCCCTTTCAGGCAATGAGGATGAAATTGCTGGTATCTACCAAAAGCTTTTAGAAGAAGAGCTAGAGAAGATTGAATCAGCTACATTTCCTCTTCCTCAAGCTACTAGCGTACAAGACCATGCAGCTGCACTTTTACTTATGGATGCTGCACGTCTTCTACTCCGTAGCGGTGCAGGGCCTTTTCGCTGTTTAGGACGATTGTCATTGCGTCCCCGTCCTTACCAGTTAGTTCCTTTATTGATGGCACTAAAGCTAGAGACGGTAAAACTGCTTGTAGCTGATGACGTGGGTATTGGTAAGACCATCGAAGCTGGATTAATCCTAGCGTGGCAAAACTTACTAGAGAAGACGACTTTCTAAATTAGCCAAGTAAGCCTTGGGGTCTCTGCGAAATCGATACTGTTCAATTCTGGCTT
>NZ_JBALDP010000005.1:0-128483 GCF_036917355.1 Nostoc sp. | reverse complement strand
GGGGAAATTTGACCGTTGATGCCCAAGATGTGCAACTGATTGGTAGAGGCAGTGGCTTAAGTGCTGACGCACTGCCAAACTCAACAGGGAATGCGAGTGATTTGACTATTAAAACTAATACCTTACTAGTCCGAGATGGGGCAACGGTGGGTACTGGTACATCTGGTTCGGGCAAAGGGGGAAATTTGACCGTTGATGCCCAAGATGTGCAACTGATTGGTAGAGGCAGTGGCTTAAGTGCTGACGCACTGCCAAACTCAACAGGGAATGCGGGTGATTTGACTATTAAAACTAATACCTTGCTAGTCCGAGATGGGGCGCAGGTGGGTACTGGTACATTTGGTTCGGGCAAAGGAGGAAATTTGACCGTTGATGCCCAAGATGTGCAACTGATTGGTAGAAGTGCCGATAGTAATAAGATTTCCAGTGTTTTGACTGCTCAGACCAGCGGTATAGGGGATGCGGGAAACCTGACGATAAACACTGGTAAGTTGCTTTTGCAAGATAGGGCATTCCTCAGTACTCTAACTTTTGGTGCAAGCAAGGGGGGAAATTTGAACATAAGTACTGGTACTTTGCTTGTACAGAGTGGAGCTGCGATACTTAGCCAGTCTGTTGGTGCGGGTAAGGCAGGAGATTTAACTGTTAATGCCACTGACACAGTGCAAGTGATTGGTACTTCTGCTGATAACGATCGGGTTCCCAGCAGATTGTCAGCTAATGCTTCAAATGGAGCAGCGGGAAACCTCACGATTAATACTCGTGAGTTGCTTGTTCAGAATGGGGCGCTGGTTATTGCGCAAACTTCTGGTAAGGGCAAGGCGGGAAATTTGACCGTTGATGCCCAAGATGTGCAAATCATTGGTAGAAGCAGTCTCTTAAGTGTTGAGGCACAGCCAAACTCAACAGGAGATGCAGGTGATCTTACACTTAGAACTAATACCTTGCTAGTCCGAGATGGGGCTACAGTAAACGTGCAGAGTAGCGGAACAGGAACCGCAGGCAACATGATGTTAAATGCTCGCTCTATCCGTTTAAATAACAATGCCTCACTCAGAGCCAATACACAAAGTGCTAAATTTGACCCGAATAGAGAACAGGCAACAATTAACATTGACTCACGAGATTTAATAATAGGTCGTAATAGCAATATCAGAACTGATGCCCAAGGAGAAAACGTCATCGGTGGTAACATCAATATCAATGCCGATGTCTTGGCTGCTTTTGAAAATAGCGATATTACTGCCGACTCTGATGACTTTCGTGGCGGGAATGTCAGAATCAATACTAAAGGTATCTTTGGTCTTCAGTTTCGGGATATACTTTCCCCAAACACAAGCGACATCACCGCCACTGGGGCAACTCGCGAGTTGAGTGGTAATGTGCAAATCACTACACCTGATATTGACCCCACTCGCGGCTTAGTCGAACTCCCAATTAATCTAGTTGATGCTTCTAGGCAAATTTCCACCGCCTGCACACCTGGAACTCGGCAATTCCAAAATACATTTGTGGCAACAGGACGCGGTGGATTACCCATGAGTCCCACTGAACCATTACAAGATTCAAGTACTGTGTCTGCGTGGGTGAAATTAAGACCAAAATCAGAAAACTTGGCAAATACAACGACTCAGGCACAACCAACAGCAGTTTCAACTACTCCCATTGCTGCTACAATTCCAATTGTGGAAGCTTCTGGCTGGGTAATCGATCGCAAGGGAAACATAGAATTAGTAGCACAAGTTCCTCAACTCAACCCCCACAGTCCTTGGCAAACACCTGCTTCCTGTCCTGTATCTCAGGGAGGTGTGAAATATGGCAAAATTTCAGCTGCCAAAGCGAGTAATTAGATTTGCGATAACTCCTGTAGTCCTATTTACCCTTGCTGTTTTTCTGACTATTATCCCTAGCACATTCGCTAAACAAATCCAGACAAATTCACCAAACGGGTTTCACATCCAAACCAATAAGCCCCCAGCCACAACACCACAGCAACTTCTTGAGCAAGGAGAAGCACTTTATCAAGCTGGACGCTTTACTGAAGCAGTAAATGTTCTACAACAAGCTCTCCGTATCTATCAACGAGAAAGCAATAACCTTGCACAAGCCGCAGCGCTGACTAACCTCTCTCTTGTATACCAGCAACTCGGCTCCTGGAAAGAAGCTGATGCAACTATTGACAATAGCTTAAATTTGCTTGGCTGGGATGAGATAAATCAAAAGTTAAATGTCAACAATCCCAAATCTGAATTGTTAGAAATTCTTGCACAAACTCTAAATATTCAGGGCGAATTGCAACTAGCAGACGGACAAACTGATGCATCTGTAAAAACATCACAACAAGCAGAGCAAATCTGGAAGAAATTAGATGACAATGCCGGAATAACGCGCAGCCGGATTAACCAAGCACAAGCTCTACGAGTTGCTGGTTTTTACCGCCGTAGCTTAGATATATTAAATGAAGTATCCCAACAATTAATTTCCCAACCTGACTCACCTGTAAAAGTAACAGCTTTGCGATCGCTTGGCAATGTCTTACAACAATTAGGCGAACTAGAGTCATCCCAAAAAAACTTACAACAAAGCTTAGAAATCGCTCAACGTCTGCAACTGCCTCTAGAAATTAGTTTGACGGAATTTAGCCTCGGTAATACTGCTAGGTCGTTAAGTAATATTAAATCTGCGATCGCTCATTATGAAAATGCTGCCAAAATTGCACCAAACCCTCTGGCCAAAGTTCAAGCTCTGATTAATCAGCTGAGTTTGCTGGTCGAAAACGAACGCATCACTGAAGCAAAGTCATTAATACCCACAATCCAATCTCAATTCCCCAATCTGCCTACCAATCAAGCCGGTATTTATGCACGGATTAATTTTGCTCAGACTTTGGCCACAATTGGTAACAAAAAAGATATTGCAGAGATTCTGGCAACTAGCGTTCAACAAGCCAAAATCATCGGCGATGAACGTGCTCAATCTTATGCACTGGGCAGCTTGGGAGAAGTTTACGAGCAGAACCAACAATTGCAAGAAGCAAAGGATTTGACGCAGCAAGCGTTGTTTATGGCTCAGAAAATTGATGCCTCAGATATAGCTTATCGCTTTGAGTGGCAGTTAGGACGCTTACTCAAAGCACAGGGAAATATCCCAGCCGCCATATCTGCTTATGATACTGCTGTAACAACTCTTCAATCTCTTCGCAGCGATTTAGTTGCGGTTAATCGAGAGGTACAGTTCAATTTTCGCGATCGCATAGAACCTCTTTATCGGCAGTCTGTAGAGTTGATTTTACAAGAGAAAGGACAAGGAAAACCAGATTTAGATAAAGCACGTCAGCGAATAGAAGCCTTACAACTTGCAGAACTCGACAATTTTTTCCGAGAAGCTTGCTTGAGCAATCAATTTGTGGTTTTGGACAAAGTAGTAGACCGCGACAACCCGAATACTGCTATTTTCTACCCGATTATCCTAGATAACTATTTAGAAATTATTATCAAACTTCCCAGTAAACCATTGATGCATAAGACTTCTAGAGTCAACCGTCAGCAAGTAGAGAAAGTCATTACAAAAATACGAGAAACAATAGTCGAACCCGATGCTAATCAGAAATTTAAAGCAGTTTCTCAACAACTTTATAACTGGTTAATTAAACCAGTTGAAACAGACCTTAAAAATAGTAAAGTTAATACTTTAGTCTTTATTCCAGATGGGTTGCTGCGAAATATCCCGATGTCTGCATTATATGATGGCAGAGAGTATTTAGTCCAAAAATACTCTGTAGTTATTAGCCCCGGACTGCAACTATTTACTCCCAAACCTCTAGGACAGAAAAAATTAAATGCCCTTGCTGGAGGACTATCGCAACCACCCAAAAATGAAAAGTTTGCACCACTTCCCAACGTTAAAGTTGAACTGAAATTAATTCAGGAATCAGGCGTATCGACAACTACATTATTGGATAAAAATTTTACCAGTACGACTTTAGGAAAAACTATCAATGCTCAACCTTTTAAAGTTGTTCACTTGGCAACTCACGGGCAATTTAGCTCTAAAGCAAAAGACACTTTTATCTTAGCAGCTGATGGACGTATCAATGTGAGTGAATTAGATAGTTTGCTCAAAAGTAGAGAGCAAAAATTAACAGAACCAGTTGAATTACTTGTTTTGAGTGCTTGCGAAACAGCAGCCGGAGATAACCGAGCTGCATTAGGATTAGCAGGAGTTGCCCTGCGTGCTGGTGCGCGGAGTACTTTAGCCTCCCTATGGCAAATTGGCGATAACTCTACAGCTTTATTGATTGAGGAATTTTACCGCCAGTTAGTGACTGGTAAAACTACGGCAGAAGCTTTACGCTTTGCTCAATTAAAATTACTTGAAGCTCCTGAATATAACCGTCCGATGTACTGGGCCCCCTACGTTATAGTTGGTAATTGGTTGTAAAAGTCTAGGCTTATAGATACTTTACTGGATATAAAATTATTCGCGGGTTGGTAATTTTATTAGAGGCATCGTAGCAATATTATTCAAATTGATTGATTGTAATAAGCTTTGCCAATCTTCTTCAACAGATGCATCTTTATAATTAGAAATGTGGATTTCTGCTAGCATATTTAAAGCGTCAAACCAAATTCCTTTTTCAGCATAGATTATAATCTTTTGTCGAGGCTCATTTGCGGCTTCTAATTGTTGCACAACACGCTCCTCTAAATTGATTCTTTTAATATCTCCTTCTACATATACAGGAATGCTTGCTGTCTCCTGATTACAACGTACTTTTAAATACCAGCGATATGTCTTATCTAGTTTTAATGAAGCAGTACTAGGGAGAGAAATACCAATGATACTTGGCTTTGACGGTAGAGCGATCGCATTTCTATAAACATCATTTTCGGCGCTATCCTGTAAGCTAAATTCAGCACTTGAATTAGACAAATCCTTAGTGTAGGGGATGTAAAACCAAAACGTAGGTCGTTCTAAAGTGGTTAGTCCCTCTACAGTCCCGATAATTGAATTGTTTGTCTGTTTGCCAACCTTTTGTTCCTCTTGAAATGGTACTAAAGCAGTGAGCGGGGTTGAAACCGCAGGGCAATTATCTCGACTACCCATTCCTGCTCTACGCCCAGATACAGGACTTAATGGAGCAGGTGCTTTTGGCAAAATAAAAACTGGTCGAGAAGTAGGTTGTTGAGGTGAAGCAGGTGTTTTAACTGGTTGTGCAGGCTGTTTATTAGTAACTGGTTGTTTAGCTCGATCTATTACTTGTGCTGAATATTGGGTAGTGCTGCTCAAAATCAGAGCAGTTGTTAAGATCCATTTCATTGACTTAACAGGTACGATTTTTGCTTGTTGCTATCGTCATCATAAAGGTTGTAGGTATATTTAGCTATCTTTTATAACTGATTCCAATTGTTGAGACAACGAATGTGTGTCTCTAAATGTTGAGGTAGGCAAGTACACTGTAAATTGAGTACCTCTACCTACTTGACTGTAAACATTTACAAAACCACCGTGATTCTTAATAATACCCAACGCTGTAGAAAGTCCTAAACCTGTACCTTTGCCTACCTCTTTGGTAGTGAAAAATGGTTCAAAAATCCGTTGCTGGACTTCTGACGACATCCCCAGACCAGTATCCGTCACCACGATCGCAATATAAGAACCAACTTTCGCATCTATATTTATCTGGGCAGAATGTTCGCCAATCACTAGATTTTCCGCCGCAATTCTTAAAATGCCGCCATTGGGCATAGCGTCGCGGGCGTTGATTACCAAGTTTATCAATACCTGATGTAGTTGAGTTATGTCTCCACGAACGTACCAAAGATTTTTAGGGATATCTATCTGGCAACTAATGGATTTGGGGAATGTTTGAGCGATAATTTGCTCAATCTCTGCCATCAAAGGCTGAATTTCCACAATTGTGCGTTTATCTTCAATACCCCGTGCAAAAGATAACACTTGTTTAAGTAAATTAGCACCGCGTTTGACATTATTTTCTAAAGTTTGCAGTATTTGCTGACTCTGAGAATCGGGCAATTTCTTCTGCAACAGTTGAACTGACATTAAAATTGGCGATAGTATGTTGTTGAGGTCGTGAGCGATACCGCCAGCTAGCGTACCGATACTCTCCAAACGTTGCGATCGCAGAAGTTGAGCTTCTAGTTGTTTCTGTTGCGTAATCTCAGTGTTCACACTCAAAATAGATTTGGGTTGTCCATTATCATCTCGAATCGATGTCCACCGACTTTCAACAATAATTACTTTGCCTTCCCTTGTCAGTTGATGCAACTCACCCCGCCACTCACCTGTATTCATCACCCTCAAGTAAGCATCTTTTAGCTGTGGTGAAATTTCTTTATATAAAAGTTGTAAAACATTCTTACCCACAACTTCCTCAGCTTTCCAGCCGTATAGACGTTCAGCACCTTTATTCCAAAATAAGATTTGGTGGTGGATATTTCGCACCATAATTGCATCAGTTGATACATCCAACAGCGCTGCTTGTTCGCGAATTTTCTGTTCTGCCTGTTTTTGCTGGGTTATATCTCGCGTCACTGCCAAATGGATGAACGTGTTATCAGATTCGTTACGTAGTGGTACGGCATGAGTTTCTATGTAGCGGCGAGTGCCTTTAAATCCCACGATTTCAAACTCCAAAGTCCCCTTGTTACCTTGGCAGACACTTTCATGCAAGTCGGCAAAGGCTGCTTTATACTCTGGCGCAACTACAGCATCAACTGGTTTACCAATCAAGACATCAGCACTTTCCACCTCCATCATTGCCAGCCCTTCTGCATTAATTTCTAAAAGGGTGCCATCTCTGGCAATTAGCTGGATGCATTCTGGTTCTGCATCTATCACGGCTCGTAAACGATTTTCGCTTTGACGTAGAGCCAGTTCCGTCTGCTGAAGTTGCCTGATATAACGCCACAACAAATCATACAGCAACGCCACTAGCACCAAATCCACAATCGCAGCGATAAAAAATGTCACTATCGCCTTTTGGGAATTTGCTTGTGACTGCTGCATTTCCTGCTGTAATAAATTTTTCTCCGCCTTCAAAGAGTCGTTAATCAGTTGTTGAATCTCTTTACCAATTTGCTTGTCATTATCAGATAAGATTTGCTGCCGAACTGCTTCTAATCCCTGGTTTTGTCTGAGGTAAATTTCTTGTTGGAGAATATTGAGTCTCTTGGTAATTTTCGGCTCTAGTAAAGCAATCCACTGCTGCTTTTGAGGGTTATTGACAGTTAAACTTTTGAGAGTCTGAATATTGCTATTTGTTTGTTGATAAGCTGCAAGATAAGTTTGTAAATCATCTGCATCTGCTGTAATTAAATAACTACGTTGTGCAGTTTCAGTATCTTTGAGTCTAGATTGGATACTTTCAATTTGGGTAATAACTTTATAGGAGTATGTTAGCCATTGCTGGTTGTGAATCAGCTTCACAGTGTTGCTATACGAAACTACAGCATTAGTAAATACAACTGCCAATGCTAGGACGAATATTGCTTTCAGCTTTTGGACTCGATACCATTTTTTGCCCATGCGATCGCCCCTTCTGCCGCAGATGCCCTCCATCAGTTAAGATTAAAGATTAAAAACAAATACTGAAAATATTTTAAGGATAAGGATTTTGATAACACGGGTAGCAAAATACAATCTGTTATAGTTGTAAATATCTGGATTTTTAAGGATGATGATTTATACATGATACTCATAAATAAATCCGCTAAATTTTAATATAAATTTATTTTGAGCTGTAGTATCGCTAATACAGTTCGGATCGGGTAATTTGCCTATCCATAATATTTGCAGAGACGTTGCAATGCAATACGGTTCGGTTAAAGGGGAAAGGGAAAAGGGAAAGGTTTTGAATACATCCTTTATCCTTTACCCTGACTTTTGCAAGAAGTCTATTATGTTTATTTACGCCATGCTGTGCTATTGGGAGGCTCTAATACTTCTTTTGGTTGTCCTTGTTTACAAATTTCGACGCGACGTGTTTTTCAATCGATTAGCCAACCAAGTCGCACTTTTGCATCCATGACGTTATTAAAGTTGATGGTAATCGCTGTCATAACAGGGTGACATCATAAGATCCACAATAGAATTTGCTGTTGAGGCGCACGTCTGTACGCTCTTACTACAATTATCTTGACACGACCCAAGCAATATGTTAATAATAATAGTTTGTGGAAACTTTACTTCTTAATATAAGCTCTTGGCTAACGTCATTGTCATAGGTGCCCAATGGGGCGATGAAGGAAAAGGTAAAATAACTGACTTACTCAGCCGTTCCGCAGATGTTGTGGTGCGTTACCAAGGGGGTGTCAATGCTGGACACACGATTGTAGTTAAAGGTCAGACCTTTAAACTGCACTTGATACCCTCTGGGATTTTGTATCCAAATACCGATTGCATTATCGGCTGTGGAACAGTCATCGATCCACAGATTTTGATCGCAGAACTCGACCAACTAAAAGAGTTAAATATTTCCACTGACCACCTGCTGATATCTGAGACAGCCCACGTAACGATGCCTTATCATCGATTGATTGACCAGGCATCTGAAGAACGACGGGGAAGCTATAAGATCGGCACAACAGGTCGGGGCATTGGGCCGACTTATGCTGACAAATCTGAACGTACAGGCATTCGGGTTTTAGACTTGATGAACCCTGATGGTCTGCGCGAGCAGCTGGAGTGGACGATTAATTATAAAAACGTCATTTTAGAAAAGCTTTACAACTTGCCGCCTCTAGATCCACAAGAGGTGATTGAACAGTATTTGGGTTATGCAGAACGCTTGCGGCCTTACGTTATTGATACATCGTTAAAAATATACGATGCAATTCAGCGACGGCGCAATATTTTGTTTGAAGGCGCACAAGGTACACTCCTAGACTTAGATCATGGAACTTATCCTTATGTCACCTCCTCTAACCCTGTGGCGGGTGGGGCTTGCGTTGGTGCAGGGGTAGGGCCGACAATGATTGACCGGGTAATTGGGGTGTCAAAAGCCTATACAACCCGTGTCGGAGAAGGGCCATTTCCCACTGAATTGGATGGCGAGTTAGGAGAATTATTGTGCGATCGCGGAGCCGAATTTGGCACAACCACCGGACGCAAACGGCGCTGTGGCTGGTTTGATGCGGTCATCGGTCGCTATGCCGTGCGGATTAACGGCATGGATTGTATGGCGCTCACCAAACTGGATGTTCTTGATGAATTAGAGTCAATCCAAGTTTGTGTCGCTTATGACATAGATGGTCAACGCAGCGAGCACTTCCCCACCAGTTCTCGTCAATTTGCTAGATGTCGCCCCATCTACAAAACCTTGCCAGGGTGGAAAGTGTCAACAACTCACTGCCGCACCCTAGAAGACTTGCCACAAGCAGCATTGGATTATCTCAAATTCTTAGCCGAATTGATGGAAGTCCCGATCGCGATCGTCTCATTAGGAGCCAGCCGCGATCAAACCATAATCGTAGAAGACCCCATCCACGGGCCCAAACGCGCTTTATTGCACCCTGACGGTACACCTGCTACCCTACTTAGTGCGTAAATTTAGTCATTAGTCATTTGTCGTTGGTCATTAGCAAATGACTAATGACAAAGGACAAAGGACAACTGACAACTGACAAAGGACAACTTTTATGGCTATTACAGTCGAATCTCAAAAACGTCCAGAAGGCAGCAAGCCAAGAGCTTTGCGCCGCGCTGGACTGATACCTGCCAATTTGTATGGTCATAAGGGTACAGAATCCATTTCTTTGACCATTGAAGCCAAAACTGTTGAGCGTTTGCTCAAAAGAGCTTCTGTCAACAATACCTTGATTGAGTTGAATGTTGCTGATGCACCTTGGCGTGGCAAAACCTTGCTGCGGGAACTTCAGATCCATCCAGCCAAAGGTACGCCTTACCACCTCAGCTTTTTCGCGGTTGCTGGGCACGGTGACACCACTGTAGAAGTACGTCTGCGTTTTGTGGGAACTGCTGTTGGTGTTAAACAAGAGGGTGGCGTGTTAGACACCGTAATTACTGAATTGCAAGTTAGTTGTGCGCCAGAAAACATCCCAGATGTAATTGAAATCGATGTCACTAACCTGCAAATTGGAGACAGCTTGAGTATTAGTGATATACCCTTTCCTGAAGGTGTAACACCTCTTGCTGAATCAGAGCGCCTTGTTGTCAGCGTTTTGCCACCACAAATTAGCGCTGAAGATGCTGGTACAGAAACTGAAACTGAAGCAGCTTCTTAAGCTAGGTAAACTGTGTAATAATTTTTGATGATATCCAGGGGGGAACTCCTGGTTTTTTTGTATTTGAACCGCAGAGGCGCAGAGAGCGCAGAGGACAGAGATGACGGAAGCGACTCTTCCAGCTTTAATTCAGCAAATGTTGCAGCCTGGATTTTACCCCCATACGGTAACAGAACCTATTCAACTAATTCAAACCCACGCTTCTTATGTGCTGTTAACTGGGGATTACGCTTATAAGCTGAAAAAACCTGTGAATTTTGGCTTTTTGAACTTTTCTACGTTAGATAAGCGGCAGCATTTTTGTCAGGAAGAGTTACGCCTAAATCAGCGCGGTGCTGGTGAACTGTATTTAGAAGTTTTGCCCATAACTTTGGTAGGGGAACAATACCAGTTAGCGGGAACAACCGAGGCTGTAGAATATGTGCTGAAAATGCGCCAGTTTCCTCAAGAGTCGCTATTAAGTACACTTTTTGAAGAAGGTAAGTTAAATGAGACACGCCTAGATGAATTGGGACGGGTGGTGGCTCAATATCATGCCAAAGCACAGACGAATGATTACATTCGCACTTTTGGTGAAGTGCCAAATGTTCGGGCTGCCTTTGATGAGAATTATCAGCAAACTGAGCAGTATATTGGTGGCCCCCAGACTCAGGCGCAATTTACAGAAACAAAGCAATATACAGATGACTTTTTTGCCGAACGTCCAGAATTATTTGCTAGCAGAATTCACAACGATTATATTCGTGAATGCCACGGGGATTTACACCTGAGAAATATTGCTCTGTGGCACGATAAAATCTTGTTGTTCGATTGCATTGAATTTAATGAGTCGTTTCGCTTTGTCGATGTGATGTACGATGTGGCATTCACAGTGATGGATTTGGAAGCTCGTCAGCGTAAAGACTTGGGCAATGCGTTTTTGAATTCCTATATAGAGCAAACTGGAGACTGGGAAGGCTTACAGGTGTTGCCCTTGTATTTAATTCGTCAGGCTTATGTCCGGGCGAAGGTAACTTCATTTTTGCTAGACGATCCAAGCGTACCCGCGACGGTAAAGGAAGAAGCGACAAAAACCGCCGCTGACTATTACAAACAGGCTTGGGAATATACTAAACCAAAGCTGGGACAACTAATTTTGATGTCGGGGTTGTCGGGTTCTGGTAAAAGTACCACTGCAAGGTCTTTAGCCCGTCAACACGGAGCAATTCAGCTGCGTTCGGATGCAGTGCGGAAGCATTTAGGGGGAATTCCGTTGTGGGAAAGGGGTGGCGATGATTTATATACTCCTGAGATGACCGAGAAAACTTACACACGCCTGTTGGAATTGGGAATTACCCTGGCTAATCAAGGTTTTTCGGTGATTTTGGATGCCAAGTATGATAAGCAGCAATTGCGGCAAGAAGCGATCGCACAAGCTACAAAACATCAACTTCCCCTTCAGATTATCCAATGCACAGCACCCCTGGAAGTTCTGAAAGAGCGTTTGAACAATCGCACTGGTGATATTGCTGATGCCACCGCCGATTTATTAGCCTCACAAATCAAACAAGCTGAACCTTTCACTGAAGAGGAACAACCTTATGTAAAGATTTGGGATACAACTCAGCTACAACAGGCAGAATTAAAATAATTCGTAATTCGTAATACTTCGGCTACGCTCAGTACAAGTTCGTAATTCGTAATTGAATCGAAAATTAGGAATCACGAATTATGAATTAGTAATTAGTTAATAAGTT
This sequence comes from Nostoc sp., assembly GCF_036917355.1. Lineage (GTDB taxonomy): Bacteria > Cyanobacteriota > Cyanobacteriia > Cyanobacteriales > Nostocaceae > Nostoc. The sequence goes on along the minus strand of NZ_JBALDP010000005.1, from coordinate 116,482 downwards.
TTTTATTTTATGGCAGACAAAAAGAACGACTTGTTCAGTATTTCTCCCAGCTTCTTTTCTCAACTATTATTTGGGGCATTTTTAACATTTATATTAATAATGACTGGCTCCGCACCAGCCCTAAGCATCTTCTTAGGAATCATGGGCGGTTTTATCTTAAGCTGGATCACAAATTTAACCGATAATAGTCCCCAGGCTCCAGCTGTTGCCTCATCTGATGGTGTCGATACAGGATTGAAATACTGGTTATTTTTCATGCTGGGCTTTGTATATTTGGGCTATCCAGCACCCATGAGTATCTTGCTAGGTGGATTAGGCGCTTTAGCTGGAGGCTGGATTACTGCTTGGTGGGGAAGTAAGGAAGAAACTAGAACTCAGTTGCAAGTTGAAGAGTCAGAAGAGGTTGAAGTTGAACCAACAAACGAAAGGATCAACAAACGGCAAACCAGAAGAGCCGGTCGCCGTTACCGTCGCGCTCCTGGAAGTAGTTTCAATTTCAAGTTTTGGGAAAGGTAGTAATTTGTGGAATTGAGTGTTGAAAAGAGACAGAGGGGCGGAGGTGCGGAGGGGCAGAGGAGAAAGACTTACTGCTACTTCTCCTCTGCTCCCCTGCTTCCCTGCCCCACGCCCTAATAATATGTTTTTATATCTATCCAAATTACTGCCGCTATTTTTTTATCCATTAGGATTAGCCTGTGTAAGCTTGGTAGTGGCATTAGTGACTTTGTGGAGACGACCGCGGACTGCTGCGATCGCAATTGCTTTTTCTCTAACTTTATTGCTATTTTGTAGCAATGCTTGGATTGCTAAATCATTAGTGCGATCGCTAGAATGGCAAAATATTCCACCCACCGAAATACCTAATGCAGAAGCGATTGTGGTTTTGGGTGGCGCAACCAAATCAGCTTTTCCCCCAAGACCTACCGTCGATTTAAGTGAAGCAGGCGATCGCGTCATCTACGCTGCACAGCTCTATCGCCAGAAAAAAGCGCCTATAATCATTCTCAGCGGCGGCCGCATTGATTGGCGTGGAAGTGGTTCGCCAGAATCGGCAGATATGGCCACAATCCTTACATCTATTGGTATTCCAGCTGAGGCGATTATCCAAGAACCTGACTCTCTCAATACTTATCAAAATGCTGTAAATGTCCGCAAAATCTTGTTATCTCGTGGGATAAATCAAGTATTATTAGTTACTTCGGCAATGCATATACCGCGATCGCTTCAGATTTTCCAGCGTCAAGGAATCAATGCTATTCCTGCACCTACAGACTTTCTAGTTAGTGAAGGTGAGTTGCAAGAACTCGGTAGTACTCCCAAAGCCGCGATACTAAATTTATTACCTGATACTGATAACTTACACCAATTTACCATCGCTTTAAAAGAGTATATTGGTTCTTTAGTTTATCGCTTACGCGGTTGGCTTTAATTAAAGTTAGGAGTTGTTAGAAAGTTATGAGTTATGAGTTATGAGTTATGAATTGTTAATTATGATATGTAGTAATTGCCTAAACTTCTAACTCCCAACTCCCAACTCCTAACTCCTAACTTTATTAACTTTATGTCAAAAAATTTACCTTATATTATTCCAGTTGCTCAACCCGAAGTTGAGGAAGCTTTTGCCGCTTATCAAACAACCCATCAGTTTTACCACGAAGTTCGGTCACGGTCAGAGTTTCAGCGTTATTGTGATTGGTATTATACAACAGCAGAACAAAACCGCCAAGACCTTAAAAGAATGCGCGGCGAACTGAATATTTTTCAGTGGTTTCGCCGCCGATAAGTGATTTAGATGATTTCTAACTCATTTTCACGTAAATGGGCTTTAAACTTTTTACCAAACTGGACTACAATCGGCAGATTAGCGCTTACTGGTCTGTCTCGCCATTGAGTGGCAATAGCTACTACATCGCCTTCTGTACCTTTGATGTCAAAAGGCTGATTCCGATGTTCAGGATGATGATACACCACTACCGAATCTTTAACGCGGACGCGATCGCCAACTTTCATAACAACATTTACACCTAGCATTTTCTTTTCCACAAGTATCTGCTACAAAATATATGATTAAATCGCTTAGAATTTGATTTAATCAGCTATTTCTTGACGCTTCATCGGGGTGCAACGGCTTAACCCTCTGCGTCCAGGCACGTCTTAGCAATCCGCGCGTACTTTTTTCTGTTTTTTGCCACGTTAATAAGTATCGCCCATAGCCTTTCTCTTTAACCCAAAAGCAGGGAAATGAAAGAAAATCAGGCGATATCGGATGTGCTTAGTACTTTGACAAGATATCCAACCCTTTTATCTTGACTCTAGGATGTTCCCCAGGTCAACTCTCTCACGAATTTTAGTGTATGGCAGGTGCGTTGCGATCGCTCCTTTGTATGCTATAGACTTTGACCTCTCTCCTAAAAGGTTTAACTTTTTGGTTAATTTGATAGCAGGGTTGGCTGCTTATACTTATTTTCCTAAAAAACGATCTATTGACATTTCCCCAAAAAACTTGCCTGCTTAATCCCTGCTATTTTTTAGCCCCGTCGAATTTACGTTAAGGCAATTTCAGCTTCCTCTCCAGCACTGCTTTTATTTGCTGGGCAGGGGTATTTTCAGGAAACACCCGCAGCAAATCTTTCAAATCTTGAATAGCATTTCGGATTTTCGTTTGGAAAGTGGTCTGTTCCAGTGCAGTCTGATATAACTCTTGGGCAGTTGAGAGATTGCCTGCAACGAGGTGATAGAGCGCTAGGTTGAAGGTGTTTTGGCAATTGTCAGGTTTTTCGGTGTATTCTTGTTGGGCAATTTCGATGGCAATGTTCAAATCAGCTTCGGCGGACTTGGCTTGCTGGAGAGCGAGGTAGATAAGGGCGCGAAGGTATCGGTGGAAATCATCTTTGGGGTCAAGTTCAATGGCGCGGTTGAAGTCTTGCAGCGCTTCTTCGTAGCGTTCCATTAAGCAATAGGTATAGCCTCGACGAGCGATCGCCCAATCATATTTAGGGTTAATTTCAATGACGCGGTTCAAGTCTTGCACCGCTTCCTCGTAGCGTTCCATTAAGCGATACGTATAGCCTCGACTTGCGATCGCCCAATCATCTTTGGGGTCAAGTTCAATGGCGCGGTGGAAGTCTTGCAGTGCTTCCTCGTAGCGTTCCATCAAGTGATAGGTCATGCCTCTATTTCTAATCGCCCACTCATATTTGGGATAAAGTTCAATGGCGTGGTTGAAGTCTTGCAGGGCTTCCTCGTAGCGTTCCATGAAGCAACAGGTATTTCCTCGACTTGCGATCCCAACAGCATATTTGGGATAAAGTTCAATGGTACGGTCGAAGTCTTGCAGTGCTTCCTCGTAGCGTTCCATCAAGTGATAGGTAAAGCCTCGATCTGAGATCGCCGCAACATATCGGGGGTTAAGTTCAATAGCACGATCGAAGTTTTGCAATGCTTTATCATACTGCCTCATCGCGCAGTAGCCTTCGGCGCAACGAAAGAAAACTTGAGAACTAATTAGGTGTGGATGGGTGTCGATTCTACGTTGAGCAAGAGACTGCCTCAACAAGTCATGCATAAAGCGATAGCGACCACCAACACGCTGGAGTAATAGCCGTTCTGTAGTATAGTTGAGAAAACGAGCATAGTCCCGAGGGATCGAGTTAGTGCAACACAAAGATAAACGCACTAGAAAATGGTTGATGCAGATATATCCCCCTCCCAGCCCAATCCATAGTAGCGGAGCTATGGACAAGGAAATTACCGCAATATAATTAAGAGAAGACGCTGAACGTAGTACAATACATACTATCAAGGTATGCAAGGGCACAAAAATTAAGGTAATTGGGATTGCATTTCGCCACAAGTTCCTAATTCCTTGATTTGGCACTGATAGGGTTTTAATTTTGAAGCGCCATTCTTGAAAGTTGAAACCCCATCTTGGAATAGTTAATTCATTCAATTTATGAATTAGTACGCTAATTTGAGTAGGGACTAATATATCCTTCCAAGATGACAACTTGCGTAATACTTTTTGTGGCTTAAGACTTAACAATGATATTTGGATGCCTCCCACAACTGATTCTATATGTGGCAAATTCTTTAAGACATCTATTCCACACACCAAGCCATACAAAGAGCCAATCACCAATCCGAACAAAAGACGAGGGCTTGACCCGATCTGACACAGACGAATTAATCCAATGAATTGCCACCAAAAAATTAGAGCAGCCATTAGCCCCCAGAAAATTACAGCACCGATTAGCCCCCAAAAAATTACAGCAAAAAAAGTAAATAGCCACTTTTGAAAGGGTGTTGACAGCCATGTTGCTTTAATTTGCTCAATCAAAAACTCGGTTTCTGATTCTTGCAAAAGCTCTAAGGCCAGAATTTCCAGCCACTTCTGGCTCTGTTCAGGGCTAGGAATCTTTCCCTGACGATAGGCGCGGCTAGGTGTATCCTGCGTTAGCATCCGTCGCACATAAGCATCTAACAGTAGATTTAAGCGATCGCCCGCCGAAGTCGCCCGCCGCCACTGGGTTGGCTCTAGCTCCTTATAGGCAAGTACCGCCATTGACAGTAACAACGGTCTGCGAATCAGCGCCAGTAAATTCGCATCTGCCACCAAGCTCTCTTTGAGTTCATCTCGGTTTGTCTCTGTCAAAAAAGTCTGGATTTGTTCATCAGTCAAGTCTTGGAGATAAACGGCTCCATCGAGTTCCAGCTGTTGAGAATAAGTCTTATACTGTTCGCGCCGACAGCACAACGCTACCTGCCTCGGACGCAAATCCGATTTCAACCACTGGTTAATTGCCTGCACGCAATCCTGCTGATACTCTGGACGCACTTCATCTAGTCCATCCAGCAAGGGCACCAACCGTTTTTCCTCTAGCCACTGTTTAATTTGCTGTGGCAAAAAGCCATATCTCTCTCGCACCTTGCCAGCCAGCCAATTGGCGATCGACCAGACAGGCGCTTGTTCAGGAAGAGACTCAGAGGGATTTTTCTTGGAAAACCCCGGTAATCTAGATGTAACCTCAATCCGCCTAGAAGCTGATTGAGATGCAATCGGTTGCCAATCGGAAAGATCGACCACGACGGGGATGCGCTGCTGCGGATCATCTTCTGCCCTTTCCACGAGTTCTAGAGCTAGGTCTAGCAAGCTCGTTGTTTTACCCGCCCCCGGTTCACCCAAAATTAGCAACCGCCCTGCACATTGATCAAATACCTGCCCGATCGTCGTTTCCGGTGACAGTAGCTGACTCGGTTGAGCGATCGCCACTTTCACCTCCATACCCCAAGGACGAACCTGTTGCGGCTGCGTCTCCTTCTGCAAATTCAGCCTGACGGTATGGTGTAGTTGTCCCTCAAGTCTGGATTGAACCCATTGCCTGACTGTTGCCAGCAAATCCTGTTCGGCGTTAGGGCGTACTGTCTCCTGTGGCTTGAGCAGTACATTGCCATTCACCTTCTCGATATTGATTTGATCGCGTCCCCGGTTTCCATAGCCCCGCCTACCACGTTTTCCCATGCCTATGAACCACCAATTTTGGGATTACCTTCAATTTTTTCAATATTGATTTGGTCGCGCCCATAGTTTTTATAGTCTCGATTGGAGGTGGTTTGATTTTGAATATTAATAATTTGCTGCGCTACCTGCCGTAGCTCTGTCGCAAACACAGCATCATCGACCATCGCATCATCCAAGTACACTTCCAGCTTGTTCAGCGCTGCTGGGGAATGGTCAGTTTCCACTGCTGCGATCGCCGCTTCTGCTTTTACATTTCCTTTAAACTTAGCAGTGATTTTATTTCGTAGCTCCTTTGCCAAGGAAATTGCCCCGCCCACAGTCTTCTTCGCCACTTCCCCAGCCCCCGACTTAGCAAACTCCTGAAATGCGAGGTTGAGAATTGCCCCTGCTGCGATCGTAGTTAGTGGATCAGTCATCTCAATTCCTCAAAGTCACCACTTTTCCATTATCCTACGACCTCCGTGGTGTCTATTATATTTTCAGTAAAATCATGAACATTTTATAATGGATTTAAAAAGTCTCTAATTGTGACGGTCTTGATTATCTCGGCATCTAACCTAATATAACTAAGCTGTTATCTATAGTCGTCGTTCCTGTTGGATGAAGGTCAAGTTGCAAACTAGCTTCCACGTAGGCGCAAGATGTGATGTAGAGTTGCTTATACTGCGATCGCTAACCTAGATTAACCCACTAGCGATCGCCACTTTTTTCTCCGTCACTCTCAATGTACAAGTAGTTCTTGTCAACATTGCAACATTCCTCATCAACATTACAATATCCATAAGGAACATTGTAATATTTCTCATCAACATTACAATATTCCTTATCAATGCTGGAATATTTCTCATCAACATTACAACATCTATAAGAAACATTGTAATATTCCTCATCAACATTACAATATTCCTTATCAATGCTGGAACATTTCTCATCAACATTAGAATATTCTGTCTAAGCACTACCGTCGTCTCAATAAGGATTATTAACGTCTTCCAGAAATGAGTGAAACTGCCATATATGACGTTATGACTGATTAATTTTGTATTTCTTATTCCCAGCGATCGCTTCATCTGTTAAATGCGTATTTTTATACTAAAACTGGGTATTACAAATAAGTACTTTCGATCGAATAGGTTTTCAAAGATGATTTTAAGCTTTAGAAATACTAGTAGTTCGCCAAATGAACTTGGCGGGGTAAAGGGTTTAAATCCCTTACCCTTTCCCCTTTCCCCTTTCCCCAGCCGTCACTCAGCATTTTTGGGTTGGCAGACTACTAGTGCTGTGTGTGCCGTATTTTTATTAGTCAGTGTCAGCAGCTTTCACAAGTCAGCCATAGCCAATATAAACAACCAGTCCCAATTGATAGCGCAGCAGAGTAAAACTCAGTCACACCCACTTTTTAAATCTATTCTGCCTAAATTAAAGCAAAAAACTCAGATTCGGATTCTTTTACCAAAATTTATTCCTGAGTCGGATGGGGAAAATCCAATTTACGCAACTATAGAAGCTGCTACGCAAAAAAAATATGATATTTTACTGGCTTATAGTCCAGACTGTAATGGTGCTTCTGCCTGTCGTTTAGGCGTTGTTTCTGCTGAAGCCGTAACCCGCAAAACACCCAGCCTGACTGGGAAACGTGTATCCTTAGCTAAGGGAATTACTGGCTATTTTGTAGATTTTACTTGTGGTGCTGGTTGCTCAGATGCTACCTTGACTTGGAGACAACAGGGTGTGCAATATGTTTTTGGATTGAAAGGAGGCGATCGCACTTCTTTAGTAAAAATGGCTAATTCTGCGATTAATCCTTAGCTCACGTCATTTGATTGTACTTCCCAACGAAACAGCCGCGGCAATTGAGATACATCTATAGCGTAGTTAACAATCCACATCACCAATTCAAAAATCAATACATATCGTACCCACTGCAACTCGCTTGTAGAATCCAAAAGTGTCAAACCCTCATACAACTGCCAAAAGCGGTAAGGGAGATATATATAGGGAACCATTACCCAGACGACATTTTGCAACTGCCTAAGCGTCACACTTTCAGAGATGATTTGCAACCCGAATACGATAAAATACCAACCAAGCACAATTAAGACCGTGCGATCGCCCCACCATACACCCCACAATAGCATGACCACTAATGGCGGCACTACTCCTAGCAGTATCACTGAGCCAAACCAGATTTTATACCAACCGGGAAATGGTAAAGGTAGAGTATAAGGCTTTGTGTTTTTCCACCCCCAGTTCACAACCACAATAAAAAGTGTGGCAATAAGGAAAAAGAGGAGATTTTCTAGGAACAAATAGAGGTTAATGTTTAAGGAAGTCATAAGGGTATTATTAACCTCTGATGTTTTTGTGTCATTCTGCTCAAGTAGTATTTTTGCTATTACAGTAAATAAATATACTTAATCCTTACACAAAATCCGAAAAATATTTCAACTTTTGTTTGCTCTATTTTCTTGTATCAAATGAATAATCGATGGTACTAAAGAAATAACTATAATTAATCCAATAATCGGTAACAAATACTTATCTACCTGTTCAGGTGGCAGAGATTTTCCTAAGAAAAACCCTAACAGGGTAATGCCGAATGTCCAAAGAAAGCCACCAATTAAGTTGTAAGACATAAATGTGCGATAATGCATTGCACCAATCCCGGCCACAATGGGCGCGAAAGTCCGTACAATGGGTAAAAAGCGTGCTAAAACAATCGTTTTTTTACCGTGCTGGTGATAAAAGTTTTGAGTTTTTACAAGATGTTTTTTATGAAACAGCCATGAATCTTCCTTATTAAATAGTCTTCTGCCAAATTTATGCCCAGTCACATAGCCAACATTGTCACCTAAGACTGCACAAATAAAAGCACCAATTATCAGAACCCAAATGTTCAATAAATTCTGAGATGCAACAAATCCAGCGGTGAACAATAAGCTATCCCCAGGCAGAAAAAAACCAATTAACAAGCCAGATTCAGCAAATACAATCGCCCAGACCCCAAAATAGCCGAGTGATTTAATCAGTTGTGGTAAATCCAGATGCATAAAATTTTTACTTTTCAACAATAGATCCACAACATCTTAACGTTCAGCAATTTTATTGAATAAAAAGTAATATTAAATTTATGTAAATTTATTATGTAATCTTAGGAAATGTAATGACAGATGACAGGTTTTGGGTTATTGGTGCAAGATACAAAGATGTTTGAAAGTACTAAGAATATTTTGGGGTGCTGCGATGCCTACGGCGAGCTTTGCTAACGCAGCAGAGTCGGAATATCGTGTTAACTTTTTCATAGCTACCCTTAGAGATATGAAAAGTCATCAAATTCCTCCTGGAAGCTTTGGTATACCTGTATTAGGTGAAACACTCTCCTTTCTTTTCGACCGCGATTTCGCTAAAAAGCGCTATCGCCAGTATGGGCCCATCTTCAAAACTCATCTTCTTGGCAGACCAACTGTAGTGATGGTCGGGCCGGAAGCATTAGAGTTGGTTTTGTCAAGCCAAATGGAGAATTTTTCTTGGCGCGAGGGATGGCCTGATAATTTCAAGACATTACTGGGTGAATCACTTTTTCTGCAAGATGGAGAAGAACACCGCAGAAACCGTCGCTTGATGATGCCGGCATTGCATGGTCCAGCATTGGCAAATTATGTCTCCACAATGGAAGATATTACACGCAGCTATCTGCAAAAGTGGGAGAAGCAGCAGGAATTTACTTGGTTTCAAGAATTTAAACAACTGACGTTTGATATTGCTAGTCAATTATTGTTGGGTACGCGTCCTGGCCCTGAATGCGTGCGTTTTAGCAAGTTGTTTGCAGCCATGACAAATGGACTGTTTGCGATTAATCCGTTGCCCTTGCCATTTACAACATTTGGTAAAGCTATAGCTGCTCGTAATCAGATTTTAGAACATCTAACTCATATTGTCAGAGAACGTCAGCAAAATCCAACAAAAGATGTTCTGAGTTTATTAGTGCAAGCCCAAGATGAAGAAGGGAACCGGATGAGTGAAAAAGAACTCATCGCTCAAGCGTTACTATTACTATTTGCTGGACATGAAACTACTACTTCGATGCTGACTTGGTTGTGTGTAGAGTTAGCTCGTAATCCAGAAGTAATTGAAAAAGCAAGAGTTGAACAATTGCAACTTGTAAGTAAAGGTAATTTGGATTTAGAACAATTAGGGAAAATGCCCTATTTAGAACAGGTTTTGTGGGAAGTTGAAAGATTGCATCAACCTGTCGGAGGCGGGTTTCGTGGCGTAATTAAAGACTTTGAGTTTAAAGGTTATCACGTCCCTGCTGGTTGGCAGTTATACTATTCAATTGGAGTTACTCACCGAATTGCAGAAATTTATTCTGAACCAGACCGGTTTGAGCCAGACCGTTTCAGTCACCAGCGCCAAGAACATAAAAAGTATCCTTTTAGTTTAGTTGGTTTTGGCGGTGGGCCACGCATCTGTATTGGCCTAGCCTTTGCCAAAATGGAAATGAAGATTGTTGCTGCTCATCTTCTACGCAATTATCATTGGGATATATTACCCAATCAAAGTTTAGAGGAAGTTGTGGTTCCCACTAATCGCCCGAAAGATGGATTGCGGGTTAGATTTCAACCTCGGTAAAATGTTTTATGACATTTCAAATAAACATACATTTGCCTAATCAAGTTTTACAACGCTTGCAAAATGTGAAAGATTTTGTGGGTGGAAGTGTTAACTCTCTAAGTAACTCAGCACAACAAGCTGGTGAGTCTTTGAAGACAACAGCCACTACCACAACTGATAGAGCAATTGATACAGTTACAACAAGTTTAGAGCAAACTTGGCAAACAGCAGAGCAATTTAAAAATACAACATCGGGAGCAGTTAAAGATGCAATGGCATCTTCTGCAAGTGATTGGCTGACACAACACCCGATATTTTTTCGGTTAGTTCAAATACTAGGTTGGGCGGCTAATCACCCAATTATTAGTGTAGTAATTTTGCTGTTTGCGCTTGCTCTGATTTGGAGCATCATCAAAGCAATTGTCCGCTTAATTGAGACAGCTAGTTGGTCAATACTCAAAGTTCCGTTAAAATTACTTCAGGCTTTGATTACAGTTAGTTTTGTATCTTTAACTAAACTTGGGAGTTTTGCTGTTCAAAGAATCACAGGTGCAAAAATAACTGATAATCCGCCTACTTTACTACCTGAAAGTTTTCAACCAAATAAACAACAGCGATTAGGAGAAATTTCTAATCGTTTGGAAGCAATTCAAAAGGAACAGCATGAGCTTTTACAAGAAGCAGCAGACTTGATTGCTGCCGACACAATTGATATAGATATCTCCAAAATTAAACAGCTAAAAAGCGCTGAATCACATCTTGGCTAAGTTCGGTTGTGGAACCGGAGGCGACGATACCACCTTTTTGCATAGCGTAATAGTAATCAGCTTGACGGACAAAGTGCAAATGTTGCTCTACCAATAAAACCGAAATACCTGTGGTTTGGACAATGCGACGAACTGCGGCTTCAATTTCTAGGATGATGGAGGGTTGAATACCTTCGGTAGGTTCGTCTAAGACGAGTAATTGAGGTTCTCCCATTAAAGCACGGGCGATCGCTAATTGTTGCTGCTGTCCTCCGCTTAAATCACCACCCATCCGCGAAAGCATGGTTTTTAACACCGGAAATAAACTAAAAACTTCCTCTGAAATTTCTGCTTTTTTGACTGGTTTGCGTCTAGCTTCCAACCCCAGCAGTAGATTTTCTTTAACTGTCAACCGAGGGATAATCTCTCGTCCTTGGGGGACATAACCAATTCCCAACTTTGCCCTTTGGTCTGGAGATTTGGAGTTGATTAATTCTTCAGCTAAATTAATAGTACCGCTGCGGGGTTTGAGTAAACCCATGATAGTTTTGAGTAAGGTAGTTTTTCCGACACCATTACGTCCAATTAGGCAAACCATTTGCCCCGATGGTACGCTCAAATCCACATTGCGGAGAATATGGCTTTCGCCATAATAAACGTTGAGGTTAGAAATTTTGAGCATAAAAGAATTTTTAACTGTTTAGTTTTGATATCAAGTTTTTAACTGGCGATCGCTATAATTAGTTATGATTTCCACAGTCATTGTACCCCACCCCCCAGCCCCTCCCCGCAGGCGGGGAGGGGAGACAAAGCATAGCTTTGGCGGAGTGGGGTTCTTCAGGTTTAATAAGTAATCTAGCGGACATGATATCATCCCCAGTGTCCAGAGCAATACTTATCTCTGCAAGAATCGCGATCGCTTCACAAAATGGCTTGCATTAACTAATCGAATGCGAGACGCTAAAAATAGCACCTCGCAAACCGTACCGCTTGGCGATCAAAAAGCGCTAATTCCGATTAAACAATCACAACATTATTTACGCTGAGTGACAATCCAGTAGATAGTTGGGCAAATTTTACCTGAGTAAACCCAGACCCACTGCCATCAAGGTCAAAGAACAGTCCACCTGTAGCACTGTTATAGATAAATCGTTGATTGCTTGTCGTTGCAGATGTTCCGAGGGTGAACTGACTTGTCTTAAGTGAACCTGGTGATAACCCGCCGCCAAAGCCAGCAGCCGATACCTGAATCAGTTCATTAGTCGCGTTGAAGTCATAAATACTGTCAACACCTTTATTGTAACTATTGAAAACAAAGGTATCAGTACCAGTGCCTCCATAAAGGGCGTCATTACCAAAACCACCTATCAGGATATCATTCCCAGTGCCACCATAGATTGTGTTTTTACCAAAGGCACTAGAGGCGGAGATATAATCATTGCCAGCGCCACCATCTAGTAAGTTATTACCTTTTGAATTACTAGCATTCAAGTTATCGTCCCCAGTGCCACCATTAAGAGTGTTATTTCCAGACGAGCGAGAGTCGTATGTAATGGAGACATCGCGGGGTGAGTACGGGTCGCTAGGAGTGTATTTGAAGTAGCCAGAAATGGAGAGATAATCATTGCCATCACCCCCAGAGATCAAATTATCGCCTGTTGAACCGCCAGCACTCAAGGTATCCTTACCTGCACCACCGTTGAGTGTGTTCTTACCAGACGAGCGAGAGTCGTAGTCTTGGTAGTTACCTCCTTCGTAGTAGCCAGAGATGGAGAGATTATCATTGCCATCGTCCCCAGAGAGTAAATTATTGCCTGTTGAACCGCTAGCATTCAAGTTATCGTCACCTGCGCCACCGTTGAGGGTGTTCTTATCAGACGAGCGAGAGTTGTAGTCGTAGTCTGGGTAGCTAAAGCTCTCGTAGCCAGAGATGGAGAGATAATCATTGCCATAGCCGCCAGAAAGCAGATTATTGCCAGCAAGGGAGTCATTCCCCGTACCACCAATGAGGGTATCATTTCCCGCGCCACCAATGAGGGTATCATCACCCGCACCACCTCGCAGCAAATCGTTTCCACTCAAGCCATCGATTTTGTCATTACCGCCTTGACCATTAACTACATCATTTGAGTCCTCTAACCCCGTAATGTTATTGTTGAGGTCATTGAGGAAAGTTACTGTGTTCTTGATGCCCAGGCTAGTATCAGTAGAGTTGGAATCGAGGACATTAAAGCTGTCGGTGATGACATTTTGCCCGTCAAATACGATATTACCAAGTGCTGGTTTGGCTCCAGAAGCTTTCAGATTCTCCAAGTTTTCTAGTTTGAAGTTTTGCAGGATAACTAGGGTATTAGCATTTCCTTCAAAGGAGATTTCCAGATTGTTACCATTCTGAAATAACAGTAAATTTCGAGCAGTTAATCCTGTACCCTGGAATTTGATGGTGTCTACTTCAGCAATAACTGCTGCTGTCGGGTTAGTTCCTTTACCTATGCCACCGAAATCAGTGATTGTATCAGCGCCGTCGCCCAAGTTGTAAACAAATTTATCCTTGCCACCGCCACCAGTTAAAGTATCATTCCCAGTACCACCAGTTAAAGTATCATTCCCAGTACCACCCTGTAGTAAGTCGTAGCCGCTGGTTCCAATGATATTTGCCATAATTTTTACCTATCTGATTCCATCTTTTCAGTAATTTCAGTTCTCAACGTTGAATTTAATGCTGTTTTTGGATACAAAATACTTGCCGAAGTTGACGTATACCTTAAGAATTAGGAACATTAATATTCATCAAAGATTTACCCTATGAAAAGGCTTTTCAGTAGCACTGATTTTTTCTTAAACTATCTAAGTCGAATGGCACTGTACAAATTAATCAGGGAGTAAATTCAAGTCAATAGTTAATTACTGACATAAAAGGAGATTTTTATACCCTGGTTCTGATAAATTCTGCGTGCATATCTACCTTGAAAATATAGAATATCTAAATAACCTAACACTAACCATATACTACCGTATTTACTTAGATGTCTTTGCTTCAAAACACATCTAAAGCATATTCTTCAAATGATTCACTGTTCTGTCACTCTGGCAAAAGAAAAATAAGAGCCAAATTTTCAACTGTATATAATATCAAGTTCGGGTGATTACTTATAATAAAACTTATCAATGTAAGTTGGGTTGAACGGCAGTGAAACCCAACATGAACAAGGATCAAGCGTTGGGTTTCGTTCCTCAACCCAACCTACAGATGTTATAAGTATTTAACCGAACCTGATATAAAACGGGCATTGTATATCAATACCTTCGCCAATTTACGAGGGTTCAACGGCTGTAGAAACATTATGAATCCGACCGAGAGAGGTAAGCTTGGCAAAAATCTGGGCTAATAAAATAGGCTCAGGCTGTTCTGGAAGCATTTTTAACATTTCACGAACATATTGAAAACCACGACAGTAAGCCTTAAGATCGAGAATGCCAGAGCCATGATTATCTTGACGGAACTGAGCAACTCTGGAGAGAGAATAATCCAAGCGATTAGAAATCGCGGCTACACAAACTCTTGTCCGCCTGCGCGGACTAACGCCAAAATAGGGTTTCAAATTTAATCTGACGAGAGTAATAAAAGAGCGCTAACCAACTGCACAAAATTTTTTCTTTCTTTGTATGAAACCACCCTGCCTTCTCCTTTGGGAGAAGGGGTTAGGGGATGAGGGCGTGAGGGATTTGCAAAACGCCTGTCTAATATAGTTTTCGGCTTAAGTTGACAGGTATGATAGCAGTGCTGCCCTAGCGCGTGTTGCATCCAAACGAGAACCGCTATATATATATTCCAAGACCACATCAAATTTAAGTTCATCTATGATCGCAAAGCCTTGGGATGCTCAACTTGCTTACTGGCTAATTAAACCTCTAAAACACAGTTGGGTAAACCCCAATCATCTTACTACAGTGCGACTTTTGACAGGGTTGGCGGCGGCTGCCGCCCTCGCAGTTGGTAATACCATTTGGGTTAACATTGGGGCATGGCTATTTGCTTTATCTAACTTTCTCGATCATACAGACGGTGAATTAGCCCGTTTGAGTGGTAAAAGCAGCAAATGGGGACATCAATATGACCTTGTTAGTGACGCCATCATCCATATTCTATTGTTTGTGTGTATTGGATATGGTCTTAGGGAAGGAAAATTTGGTTGGTGGGCGTTGGTGATGGGGATAGTATCTGGCGTATCTGTTGCTTGCATCTTTCATTTGCGAAACCAAATGGAACAACGTTTAGGTAAAGACGCCAGCCGTCAACCAAATTTCGCCGGCTTTGACATTGAAGACGTGCTGTATTTGTTTCCCATAGTTCCCTTGTTGAATGGACTAGAGCCGTTATTAATGGCAGCGACAATTGGAGCGCCAACCTTTGCTACATGGGTAATTTGGCAATTTTGGACACTCCCGCAGCCGGAATCAAACTAATCTAACAGGGTATTGGGTAGAAAGCTAATAAAACAGGCTTTTTAACTTTATTGAATGGTATGTTTATTTTTGCAATCCTGATATTAGGATCAAATTATCAATGGAGCTTCAAACTGAAATTGATAAAGCTATAGCAGCCATTGATTACCAGAAACTTCAAGCTGAGTTTCAAGCTCAAAATGAATTTTTGGTAGTTGAGAACTTTGTGCCTAACTCCATCATCGAGCAGTTCTTGGTGCTGTTGCCATCTTTACAACCTGCTATCAACCGCAACTATATTCCCAATCATAAAAAGGGCGGTAGTATCAGCCGCTATAGCTTAGACAACCTTGCTCCGATTTTCGGAGAGTTTTATCAACTCAGTGCCTTTTTCGAGTTCCTGAACAAAATTACGGCAGAAAAACTCCTTCCCTGTCCTGATTCAGATCCCCATACTTATGCACTGTACTATTACACTGAGCCTGGAGACCATATTCAGTATCATTACGATACCTCTTACTATCACGGGAAACGCTATACAGTGTTGCTTGGTTTGGTTGATAATTCATCCAGTAAGTTAGAATATCAACTCTACAAAGATATTCCTGAACGGGAGACACAAATGCGATCGCTCTCCTTAACTCCTGGTACTCTAGTATTATTCAACGGTGACAAACTTTACCACAGAGTTACTCCTTTAGGTGACAACGAACAGCGCATTGTCTTGACTTTGGAATACGTCACCGACACCCGTATGGGTATGCTAAAACGTTTTGTCTCAAATATGAAAGACGCGATCGCCTATTTTGGTTTTCGTCAAGTGTTTCGCCCTTAGCACCACCATTTTACATCCCTCCTGCCCGGTTGTTGAGCGTAGTCGAAACACTGCCTCCTGCCCGATCCATGTTAAGAATTAATTAACAAATATTGTCTTGAGCAAAAAACAGTCATTATAAAATACTGGGAAAATTTCCAGATTTCCTGGTGTCTAAGCTACTGTTGGTGATTTGACGATGAAGGCAATTATCTTAGCTGCTGGCGTTGGACAACGCTTAGGTAAAGACGGGCAAATCCAACCCAAATGCTTACTGAAATTTAACGGCAAATCTCTACTAGAGCGCCATTTTAACAATCTCCGTCATTACCAAATTGATGAAGTAGTGATTGCTGTGGGTTATCAAGCAGAAAGAATTCAGGATGAAATCAAAGCATTAGGAGCCGAAAATTGGGTCAGTACAATTTATAATCCTGACTACACCAAAGGCAGTACGATCAGCCTTTGGACTGTACGTCAGCATTTAGTTGCTGGCGATGACATATTATTAATGGATGCAGATGTGTTGTGCGATCGCCGCATCATCGAACGACTGGTAAAGACAAATATCCCCAACAGCTTTTTACTAGATCGGGATTTTGAACCGGGAGATGAACCCGTGAAGCTTTGTGTTAGAGATAATTATCTAGTGGAGTTTCGTAAACAAGTAGCTCCTGGTTTAGCTTATGATTTTGTCGGTGAGTCAGTGGGATTCTTTCGTTTTGAAAGTGCTGTTGCTCGCCGTCTTGCGATTCGCACAGAACAATATGTTGCAGACGAACGGGATAATGAACCTTATGAAGAAGTAATTCGGGATTTGCTCTTAGAAACTCCAGAAACATTTGGCTACGAAGACATCACTGGATTACCTTGGCTCGAAATCGATTTTCCCCAGGATATTCAACGCGCCCAAAACGAGATTTTACCTCAGATAGAAGTCGCAGAACATGTCTGAAAATATGTTTATAAAGAATTCAGGAGTCAGGAGTTTACTGAGCGTAGTCGTTCGCGCAGCGTCTCCGACAGGAGAAGTGAGTCAGAATTCAGTATGAATTATTTGCTACTAGAGTGTGAATCAAGGGGTGAAAAAGATTTAGTAGTCAAAAACATAAGGCGGGTTTGAATCTCCCACTAAATTGATTCTGAATTCTTCTTTCATTATTACTATAGGTTGAGAAAAGCAGAATAAATGCATCAAATATTTGCACCCAATGATACCTCTGCAAAATTAAATAAATGTGCCCAATTGCGGTTATTACTAGAATCGCCTCAACTTGACTTCATTATGGAAGCTCACAATGGGATTAGCGCCCGGATTGTGGAAGAGGCAGGATTTAAAGGAATTTGGGCGAGTGGATTAGCTCTTTCAGCTCAATATGGCGTTCGAGATAATAATGAAGCCAGTTGGACTCAAGTTGTAGAAATGCTAGAGTTCATGTCTGATGTCACCAGCATCCCGATTTTGTTAGATGGGGATACTGGTTATGGCAACTTTAATAATATGCGCCGCTTGGTCAAAAAGTTAGAACAGCGAGGTATTGCTGGAGTCTGTATTGAAGATAAGCTTTTTCCCAAAACCAACAGCTTTATCAACGGGAGCCGCCAAGCTTTAGCTGATATTGATGAATTCTGCGGCAAAATTAAGGCGGGTAAAGATAGTCAGACAGATCCAGATTTTTGCATCGTCGCCCGACTCGAAGCTTTGATCGCCGGCTGGGATCTTTCGGAGGCACTGCGCCGAGCTGAAGCTTACCACGCCGCCGGAGCAACCGCGATCTTGATTCACAGTAAATCATCGCGCCCCGATCAAGTGCTAGCCTTTGCTAAAGAATGGGCGGGTCGTTCCCCGTTAGTGTTTATACCGACTAAATATTACAGCACGCCTACTGATGTTTTTCGCAAAGCTGAAGTTAATTTGGTCATCTGGGCAAACCATCTGATTCGAGCTGCTGTTGCTAGTATGCAAGCGATCGCACGTGAAGTGAAAGCCAGCGAAACTTTAATCAACATTGAAGATGATATTGCTCCTGTAAAAGAAATTTTCCGGCTACAAGGGGCGGATGAACTCCAAGAAGCTGAAAAACGCTACTTTAACAATGGACGACAAAATACCCAAGCGATCGTTCTGGCTGCTAGCAGAGGCAAAGAATTAGCCGGATTGACGCAAGATAAACCAAAAGTAATGTTACCCCTTGGAGGTAAACCTTTGCTCAGGTTGTTGGTGGATAAATTTAAGAAACTTGCCATCAATGATATTACCGTTGTCGCCGGTTACAAAGCAGAAACGATCGATGTTCCGGGGACTAAAGTCATCTGTAACCCAGATTATGAAACAACGGGAGAATTAGCATCCTTAGCCTGCGCTCAAGCCAGTTTTGGCGAAGAAATGCTGGTGCTTTACGGCGATTTACTATTTAGAAGCTACATCTTGCGAGATTTATTAGAATGTCCCGGAGAAATTGTGGCTGTTGTTGATTCTGTGGCCAACAGCAAGTCTGTTAGCGGTTCACCTGACTACGCCTATTGCTCAATTCCAGACGATCTTTCTCTGTTTGGACAGGATGTCAACCTGTTGGATATTTCTAAAACCACACAAACGCAATTAGGAAAGTCTAGCGGCCGCTGGATTGGGATGCTGCGTTTGCGGAGTCAAGGTAGACAATGGGTTAGTGAAGCACTCAATGACTTGCAAAAACAACCGGAATTCAACAGTCTGGGTTTGCCAGAATTATGCAATTATTTAATCGAGCAAGGCAAACCGATCAAGGTACTTTATATTCGCGGTAACTGGTTAGATGTTAATTCTTTAGACGATCTTGACCTTGCTTTTCAATTAAAACAATAGGAGTGGGGCATTGGGCATTGGGCATGGGGAATTGTGAGGTTGAAGTTCCGAGTTCTGAGGTCGAAAGTTTGAGTTCAGAGGCTGAAGTTCCGAGTTCAGAGGTCGAAGGTTTGAGTTCTGAAGCTGAAGTTCGGAGTTCTGAAGCTGAAGTTCCGAGTTCTGAGGTCAAAGCTCCGAGTTCGGAGGCTGAAGTTCCGAGTTCTGAGGTCAAAGCTCCGAGTTCGGAGGCTGAAGTTCCGAGTTCTGAGGTCAAAGTTCCGAGTTCGGAGGTCAAAGTTCCGAGTTCGGAGGTTGAAGTTTTGAGTTCAGAGGTCGAATTAATAATCTTTCCTATCAACTCTCCAGTCCCCAATCCCCCTTCCTCACTCGCTACCGCTTACTTTCCATCCCCCATCTCTTAATATGATCCAGGCAGAAGAATTTGTAGAAGCTGCGCGTAATCTTGGCTTTGGGTGGTACACCGGTGTACCCTGTTCTTTTCTCACGCCTTTTATTAACTACGTCATCAATGATGTTCAACTTAGATATATCTCCGCAGCCAATGAGGGAGATGCGGTAGCGATCGCAGCTGGAGCCGCAATTGCTGGTAAACCAGGAGTGGTGATGATGCAAAACTCTGGTTTGGGGAATGCAGTTAACCCGCTAACCTCCCTCACTTACATCTTTAGGATTCCACTGTTGCTGATTTGTACCCTGCGAGGCGATCGCGTGTTGCAAGATGAACCGCAACATCAATTAATGGGGCAAATTACAGAGAAATTGCTGCAAACAATGACTATACCTTGGGAATTTTTTCCCACAGATGCAGCACAAATAGAACCCGTTCTGCAAAGAGCCACAGCCTATATGCAACAAGAGCGCTGTCCTTATGCTTTAATCATGCGTAAAGGAGCTATTGCACCCCATGCACTCACCCGTTCTTCTATCCCCGAACGAGAAAATAGTAGTAGCGCTCATATTCAGCAAAGCTTTTATCGGGATAACAAAGAACAACGCATTTCTCGCAGCGAAGCATTAGCTCGGATTGTGGAACTTACCGAACCAGAAAACACTGTAGTAATTGCCACCACCGGATACACGGGGCGCGAACTCTTCGCCAGTAAAGACAGCGCCAATCATCTTTATATGGTCGGATCGATGGGCTGCGTTTCCTCAATGGGATTGGGATTATCCTTAGCACGTCCAGACCTGAAGGTAGTAGTAATTGATGGCGATGGGGCAGCATTAATGCGAATGGGTAATTTTGCTACCATCGGCACTTATGGCGGTGCTAACTTGACCCATATTCTGTTAGATAATGAAGTCCACGATTCCACAGGCGCACAAGCCACTGTTTCTGCGAGTATATCTTTTGCCAAGATTGCCGAAGCCTGCGGTTACGGCGTTACATTAGCCGGAGATGACCCTTCGCTTTTAGATGCCTTATTTACCGCAGATGCTAACACTAGACCTAAATTTGCTCATTTAAAAATCCGTCCCGGAACTTTAGAAAAGCTACCCAGACCCAACCTCACCCCGGAAGCAGTTTTACAACGCTTTATGAACCATATTGGTTCTAACTGGCAACTCCTAACTCCTAACTCCTAACTTTGGTAATGATTTTACTAAATCCCGGCCCCGTTAATTTAAGCGATCGCGTTAGAAATGCCCTGTTGCATCCCGATTTGTGTCACCGTGAAGTGGAATTTTCCCAACTTCAAAGCAGAATCCGCGAACAATTACTTCAAGTCTATGGTCTTGGAAGCGGCTGGGCAGCAGTTCTCCTCACTGGTTCTGGAACCGCAGCGATGGAAGCGATGATTAGCAGTTTAGTACCCACAGACGGGAAATTGCTGGTAATTGAAAACGGTGTATATGGCGAACGACTTTCCAAAATTGCCAAAATCCACGGCATTAATTACATTACACTTTCCCATCCTTGGGATGGCGAAATAGATATCAAGGCTTTAGTCAAACTCCTGGATGAAAACACCGACATCACCCACCTTGCTGTCGTCCATCACGAAACTACTACCGGTCGCTTAAATAATTTGGCGGAACTTGCGCCAATTTGCCAAAAACGCCGCATCAAACTATTAGTAGATGCAGTCAGCAGCTTTGGTGCTGAGGAATTAAATTTTGCAGATTGGGGAATCACCGCTTGCGCTGCAACAGCCAATAAATGTCTGCATGGTGTACCGGGAACGTCTTTTGTTATCCTGCAACGGAATGCACTGCCGTCAGTAGACACGATCCCCCGCACCTTATATTTAGATTTAGCAAGCTATTACCAGCAGCAAGAACGAGGCGGCACACCTTTTACGCAATCAGTACAGACTTTTTATGCTTTAACAGAAGCTTTGCAAGAAATGACAGAAGCAGGAGGTTGGCGTGCTAGACACAGCCATTACAACCAACTTGCCAGCTTAGTCAGAGAAGGGTTAGCCTCAATCGGAATTAAACCCCTACTTCCTCTTGGCAGTTCATCCGTTGTCTTGAATGCTTACTACTTGCCAGACGGTTTCAGCTATGAAGAATTTCACGACCAACTGAAAGCACGAGATTATATAATTTATTCTGGACAGGGAAATTTAGCTCAATCAATCTTTCGAGTCTCGACAATGGGAGCCATTACCCAAGCCGACATGGAACGCTTTGTTGGTGTTGTTAAACAAATTATTGGTAATTCATAATATTCTCTCGTTCCCATAATATTCATGGGAACGAAGAACGAATATCTGGATGATTATTTGCTCCTCCTGCCCCCTGCCTCCTTCAATTTAACAAGGCATCAAAGCATCAAATCTCCCTATTACTGCCATATCTTCTTCATCTAACTCCGCCGGAATCCCACTGCGAATCAATTCCGAAAAGTCTTCATTGGGAATCATCACAGTCAACGTGTACAAGCGAGTAGAACCAGTATTTTTAATCAAATGAGTACCAGTAGGAGGCACTAATAAACTATCTCCAGCTTTGATCGTGGCACTCTTGCCGTCACATATAGCGATCGCTTCCCCTTTGAGAACGAAAAACATTTCCACCGCCCACTGATGGCGATTTGGGGGTGTTTGTCCACCAACATCAAAAATTTCTATGCAGCAAGTCAAAGAAGTATTAGCATTTGTCGAATCGAAGATAATTGCTAATCGATTAGAGGCGTCGGGACTAATGCGATATACTTGGTAATCTTTGCTAGATTTGATAACCGGAATTACACAACGAGTAGCGTACATTTATTTATCCCCTCTGAAGTTATCGATGGGTATGAAGATTCCTAAAATCCAAGTCTTGAATATTAAGTTGTTAACTGTATCTCTAAATCACAAAATCACTAATTATTCCTAACTCCTCACTCCTGACCATTTTGCAGCGCTGTTAAAATTCTTTGCGAGTCAGTGACAAAACCGAAGCATTGTTTGACATTATACAATGTCGCCTGCCAACAATATTCAGGAGAAGTTGTGGCGGTGCAGTCTTTAACCAATACGCAGTCATATCCTAAGAAGTTGGCATCACATAACGTGGTTAGCACACATTGATCGGCATTGACACCAGCAAAAAATAATGTTGTCCTTCCCAAATTCCGCAAGATACTATCTAATGGTGTATCCCAAAACCCACTCATGCGGTATTTATCCACACGAATATCTTCGGGTATCTGTTCTAGCTCGTCTACTACTGCCGCTGCCCAACTACCTGCCATGAGTACTCTAGCACCATTGCTTGGTAGTGGATCGCCCAATCCCACACCTTCCCCTGTGGGATTATAGACGTGGCGCGAACTAGCACTAATATTGAGCAAGTCGGGACGATTTCCCCAATTTACCCAAATGACTGGAACGCCAACCTCACGCAGTTCGGGAAGTAAGTTGTTTAAAGGTTCAATAGGCTGACGCGCCGGAGTTACGTCCACGCCGATATGCGCTAACCAACCATCAGGGTGACAGAAGTCGTTTTGCATATCAATGACGAGGATAGCAGTCTTTGCCAAATCTAGGCGCAGGGTTTTAGTTTCTGTTGATAAGATAACGGGTTGTGGGGTCTTTTGAGGACGAGTGATATCTGCGATCGCATCATTCACTGTCCACGCATTTGGTGCAACTCCCAATGTCCGTAATGGTAGATTCATAAAATTTCAGTACCCAACACCATTTTCTATTTTGTAACTTGAAATTCAAGTCAAAATACAATTACTTAATCAAGGTTAAATATGGTAAATTTCATTATCTAGAATATTTTGATTGCCGTCAGTGATGATTATGCAACGGTAGATGTATAGATTGTAAATGGTGCAACCGTAGCCATTTGCCCCAATCTACAAGTAATTGGCACTGTCATAGATGGCAAAAACGAGCTATTACTACCTGGCTTTTTCAACGCCCACATCCACTTAAAATGCGATCGCAAGTGAAGCAAAGTTAAAAATTGTGTTAATTCAACCAGTCCCTGTGTTTGCTGTCTTTTTTAAGCCTAAATTTGACCTACTTAATTTTATTTCTACATCATTATGATTTCCGTATAAAACGATAAGTTGTGCTTTTTTATCTGATTTTGTGGGTTTTTACGTAGTGTATTTTTGTTCTTGAATATAAGCTGGTGATGTATCAAAAAAATCATCTATCATCCAGCTTATGTAAATGATTTTTTTCACAAGTCAGAAATCTGGGTTATGGTCAAGCTAGAATGAAGTTGTATAATTTTTGATACACTACTTTTTCAGGTAATATTAATGACCTACAATCTACTATAAAAAAGCAATTACGTAGATACCCCTTAGAAAATGTTTGAAAAGTCTCCTGGTCGGTATCAAAAGTTTTAGATCCCTCTAAATCCCCACTTTTTAAGGCTAGGGGGATCTAAAAGTGCTTCAAGTCACAGGGGAACACTTTTCAAACAACCCCTTATAAAGGAACTGCATAAGGCAAAAAAGAATGGCGAATAAATCTAATGTAAGACTTACGTTTAATTTCAACGATATAAATTTAGAACCTACAGAGCAAGATGAGCAGGTTCAATGGTTCATAGCTGAACTGAAAGAGATGGATGAAATAGAAAATGTGGAGCGTGTACACGATCCCAATCCTCCAGAAGGCAATAAAGCTTTAGGTGGTTTTTTAGTAGGAATGCTAATAGCAGAATTCAATATAGATAATACAAAAAAATTATTCAGGTTTTTGGGCGATCGTCTTGGCGGAAAATCTATTCAGCTAGAGGTAGAGGCAAATGGTAAGAAATTGAAAGTATCTGCTCATAGTCGAGAAGAATTAGAGCTTGCTATTAAAGCTGCTCAGGAATTTATAGGAGATAAATAAAAGTCCTATAAAAACAGCAAATAATTTTTAGTTTTTTACCGCAATATTAAAGATATTAAAATGGCAAAAATAGCATTGTTAATTGGAGTCGATGAATACGAACCTGGATTAAGCCCTCTACCAGCAGCAGCGAAAGATATTGAAGCATTGCGTCGGGTTTTACAAGACCCCGATCTGGGAGATTTTAACGAGCTAAAGAGTTTAAAAAATCCCGATCCCCAGACAATGCAGTACGAAATTGAAGCACTTTTCTCAGAGAGAACTAAAGAAGATTTAATACTTTTCTATTTTTCTGGGCATGGCATTAAGGATGATACTGGTAATTTATACTTTGCAACTCGCGCAACAAAGAAAAACTCAAAGGGAGAATTAGTACGGTCAACTGCTGTCCCTGCAAACTTTATTCATGAAGTAATGAAACGTAGCCGTGCGAAGCGGCAAGTAATTATACTCGACTGCTGTTTTAGTGGAGCATTTGATCCAATTCTATCTGCTAAAAATGACGATTCCGTTGATTTACAAGGACAACTAGGTTCAGAAGGACGAGTAGTTCTGACATCCTCTAGTTCTACTGAGTATTCTTTTGAACAACAGGGTTCAGAACTATCTGTTTATACTCGTTATTTAGTAGAAGGCATCGAAACAGGAGCAGGCGATCTTAATAAAGATGGACAAGTATCGATATTAGAGCTTCATGAGTTTGCTACTAGCAAAATCCAAGAAGTTATTCCTAGTATGACTCCTAAAATTATTGTCCTAAGAGATAAGGGCTTTGAAATCATATTAGCGAAAGCAAAATCTATGCCCATTCCAGTTTTAGAAACAATTCAGACCAAGATTAACATCGGAGAAATTAAATTAGAATATTCTAAAAAGCTAAGTAATACTAGGTACTATAATCCTATCCCAAGCTTATTACAACCTTTTGAATCCTTTATTAGCAGATTAGCTGAACGATTAGGAGAATATTCTGTTAAATATTTATCTAATAACACTGGAGATACAGCAGCTACAGTTCAAAATTTTATTCTTGAAGTTATTAGACAAACTTCAGACGCAGATTTAGTGTTTGTAATGCATCGCGTCGAAAATCAAAATAGTTGGAATATAAAGGCACAAAGCAATTTTAGTGAAATTATTGATGATGATGCTTATGCCAACATCTTAAAAAATAAAATTCTTTCTAATATTCCAATTAATTCTATCTTTACTTCAGATCATCAGGGGATTTACAGAATTCACTATGATGAGCAAGAATCAGCATCTAAAGCTTTTATATTGATACCTTTAGATACATTAGACAATGAATTTATATTAGTCTGTGGTTTGTTAAAAGATTCTTATTTACTTAGTGATGCTTACTGTACAATCATATCTAGTTTCTACGAAGCTAGCCAGGAATTATATCTCCAACCTACAAGAGTTGAGGCAAAAATTCTTGATAACTTGAAAAAGAATTACGGCTTTGTTCCTTTTTCTTTCTATGAGAAAAGGTTTCATCTTTTTTGTGAGCGTCTAGCTAAAATTGTTATATATTTTGAACCTATTCTTGATTTAGATACATTTTCAATTAGTGGTTGGGAAGCCCTTGCTCGCGATCCAGATAGCTTAATAGCTCCTGTTGATCTGTTCTATGCTGCTGAGTTATGGGGACGTAAATTTACAATTGAGTTAGACCAAGTTCTTCTTAATCTGGCGGCTGATAGCTATAGACGAGCATTAATTGAAGCAAAACAAAGTAGATCTCATGAAATACTTCCTCTATCAGTGAATGTGTATCCAGAGTCTCTGATGCGAACTGCATATTTTGAGACTGTTCGTGAGATTGTTAAAGAAGGAACAAGCAATCACATTACAGCCAAAAAACTAATTTTAGAAATTTCCGAAAAATCTGATTTGCCAATTTATCAAGATGGAGTGAAGCTTAAATCTCCTTTAGATACATTTAAAATTAGATTGTCTAAATATGTTCAGGAGTTAAAAATTAAATTTGGGATTGATGATTTTGGAGTTGGTTATGCGTCAGTCTCTCGATTAGCAGGACTTAATCCACCTTATGTAAAAATTGACCGTGAAATTCTTTATCACGAACCAGTTAATGTTATTATCCAGTTTGTTCAACAAATAGTTGCAACAACAAATCCACTCAACCCAGCAAGTATAATTGTTGAGGGCTTAGATGAAAATTCACCTGTTACACTCAATCAATTGAAAAAATTAGGTATTAGCTATGTGCAAGGTCATATAATTGGAAAAGCCGAACCGACAATTTATCGTTTATCCCAAGAGAAAAGTGAATTTTTAAGAAAGCAGATATTAGGAGAATAATTCTGAGACGTGTTTCTCGTAAGGCCAAGATGGAGAAACTGAATCCGATCGCCTAGAGATTATATCGTGGGTGTTCAATGTTATCTTTCACCAGTTACCTTGGTCGTTTGTTGTGTGTATCTTTACATAATGGGTAAATTTCAGGATTGGTTCTGGGAAATCAATGAGTGCGGACAAGGGCCTCATTACTATTTCAACGCTACTTTTGCTCCGTCTGATGCTGAACGCCTTGCTGCTTTGGTGCGCCAGCATCCACTGTCTGGTTTTGAACACTGCCACTTTGTTGGCAAATTAATCAATGCACCATGTGGAAACTCCAATACTCCAGGTTCTTACGATTTGTATGTTGACCAGAGTAACTATGCTGAAGTTATGTCGGGTATACAAAGAGATGAACCTATAGTTACTGTTGCACACTATGTCTGGCAAATCATTGGTGTTTGCGATCGCAATTTTGGCATCGAGTCTGGTTATGGTGGCATAACTGGCATAGATAACCAAACTGATACCTCGTTGATTGTGGCGCTGGCGCAGTCACCAGAACTCACCTTAGTTGATTGGAGAATCGTTTCTGGAGGAGACGGTTACGCATCGGTGTTTTTTAGAACTGGCACATCAGCCGCAGAATTGCTTGCTTACTTGCAGATGCAGCCAGAAAAGCCTGACTTTTTACAAATAGAAAAGGAATTACGTTTAGCTTTATCAAATCCAGCATTGTCTAAAATTTATCGCTTGGGCGAGTGCAAAATCAATGGTTGGCGGCTGGAAGCGATCGTTTTGCATAATATTGAAAAAACCACAAGCTATGGTGGCGAAGGATGGGACATGACATCACACACTAGTGAGCTTTCTAAAGTCGCTCAAACTGTTAGCGATAAGTGCAAAGTTCCAGGTTGTGCAGCGGGTGCTGCACACGCGCCAAATGATTTCTACACACTCATTGGCAGCCATCTTAGCTTTGGCTACCCGCGCCAATAGGGGTAATTTTAAATTGGAATTTGAATTACAAATTCTGTCCCCTCTCCCTGCACAGAATTAACTTCCAGAGTACCGCCATGTTTTTCTACAATAATTTGCTGGGCGATCGCTAATCCTAATCCTGTACCTTTACCGACAGATTTAGTTGTAAATAAATGGTCAAAAATCTTTTGTTTGACTTCATCAGACATTCCCATCCCATTATCTTGAATGTAAATTAAAACATGATGTTTGTCTTCACTAAAACAAGTTTTAATCTCAATTTTATTATTAATATCGTGAAAACTATGTCCAATATTGGACTCCTCTAAAGCATCAATGGCATTTGCCAATAAATTCATAAATACTTGATTCAGTTGCCCAGGAAAACATTTGACTAAAGATATATCTCCATATTTTTTCACAACTTTAATCTCTGGATGTAGTTCTGATGCTTTTAAGCGATGCTTCAGAATCAAAATTGCACTGTCGATCCCATCATGAATATTAAAAGCAACTTTGTTTTCTGTATCTGCCCTAGAAAAGATTCGCAAACTGTTGCTAATACTCCGAATTCGGTCAATACCTAATTTCATCGAAGAAATCATTTTTGGCAAATCTTCTCGGATATATTCTAGGTCAATTTCGGCAATTTCTTCTTCAATTTCTATACCCGGATTTGGAAACTTTTCTTGATAAAGCTCAATGAGGTGAAACAAATCTTCAACCAAATCAACAGCAGGTTGGATATTACCTGCAATAAAGCCTACAGGATTGTTGATTTCGTGGGCTACACCTGCAACTAAATTACCTAATGCTGACATTTTCTCACTTTGTACCAGTTGTAGTTGCATGTGTTTTAAATCTGTAAGTGAGTGTTCTAATTGTTGGGCATTCTCTTGCGATCGCTGATAAAGAGAAGCATTTTCTAAGGAAATGGCAGCTTGCGAACACAATAGGTTTATTACTTGGAGTCTATCATGGGTAAATACTCCAGCAATGAGATTATTTTCTAAGTAAAGGATGCCGATTAACTTCCCTTGATGGAGAATAGGGGTACACAGTAAACTCTTGGGTTGTTGTCGGATAATGTAGGAGTCGGAGGTGAAGGAATTGTTCGCAGTCGCATCATCAATTACCAATGTTTCTAAGGTGCGTTTGACATAGTTAATTGCAGTTAGAGGGATATCTTGGCTAAACTCAATGGAAATAGATTGCAGAATAGTTGGCGCTTTCTGGAATGTTGCAATTGCTTCGATCGCCCAAATATTATCCTTGAGTAAAATTAAAGCAGATTTTTTGGCTCCGGTATTTTCCATCACCACTTGCATTAATATCGACAACAACTTCTCTAAATGAATTTCGCTAGATAGTGCTTGAGAGGCTTTGAGAACACTTGCTAAATCTAAAGCTTCGGAAATACTTGTACTACTAGATGAAATTGTTGCACCAGCATTAAAACTAGACAGAGGCATTTTATTATGGAGAGTAGATGCTATTTCTGTGGAATTGAGGCGAATTGTTTCCGATTGGAGAATCGGGGTAAGTAATTGAGGATAACGTTTTTCTAAGTCATAAACTTTGGCTTTAGCGCCCCAACGAACATAGCAGTAGTAAGCGTTTGTGAGATAGGTTTGGGCAATTTGTTCTTTACCCCATCCTAAATAAAATTTGGCGGCGAGTTCGTGAGCGAGAGCTTCTTCTTGGATATATTCGTTTTCTTTGGCTTCTTGAATGGCGCGATCGTACATTTCCATTGCTTGGATATATTCACCAAGAATGCGATAGCGTTCAGCCTCCACTAAATAAAACTTATGTAAATGATTCATCGGTGCATGATGCGCCCAATTCTGCATTTTTTCCTGATTGGCTGTAACTCGTTTCAAAATGAATCCTTGCTCGTCTTCAGAAGCATCATAATATACGGCTAATTGGCTCAGAGAATCATAAAAATGAAATAGAGGAACAATAATACTTCCAATCAGACTATCTAAAGAATTCAGTGCTATTTCAGCATTTTCAATCGCATCAGTATACTCACCAAATAAATAACAGAGAACCAATTTATTAAAATACAATGAACAAATCATGGTTTTATCATAATTTTGCTGATGAAGAGGTAGCATAGTTTCTTCATTGTAAGCATCACCAATTAAACGACAAGGATTTTCATTTCTTGAGAGTAAGTTAAGCACTGCCTGCCGATAAAGCTCATTTCTAATTAGCGATGGTTCTTGGCGAAGTTGTGCGAGTCCTTGACTATAATTTGCTATTATTTGTACTACAGAAGATAATTCTTTACCAGCCAAATATGAATTCATGGAATAAATAAATGCACAGTAACCTGCAAATTCTAAATCTCCTGTTTCTAGCCCGCTAGAATAGGCTGATTGTATAGGATACAAAAGTTCTCTAATATGATTTTTCCAAGAATTCAAAGAGCCATAAACAACCGCATAGGTCTTAGCTATGAATTCTTTAGCATTCAATTTGTCTAATAACCTGAGAGTCAGTTGACCGAATTGATAACCAGATTCGACATCTCCCAGAAAAGTATACAGAATCAATCCATAACATGAATATCCATAGAGAGAATTACCAGTATTTCCATACTTGAGAGATAAAATAACTTGTTTAAACAGTATTAAAGGATAGAGTTCGGGGATAACTAAATAAGCAGCAGCAGCAATATTTGTCAAGATATTCATAGCTGCTAACTTATCTGGCTCTGTCATTACTTTTAACTCTAGTAAGTCTTCAATGGCTTTACCCTCTAAAGCTAATTGTGTCTCCTGTAGTCCACGAGAAATATCTTCTGGTGTTGGCTGTTCTGGTAGTTCTATGTCCAATAATTTGAGAACTTGGAGTCCCGTTTTTATCGCCTCCCACATTCTGTTTTGTGCTACCTGAGATAAGATTTTAACTTCGTAGGCTTTGACTTGATCGAGCAGTGTTTTGCCATTTTCTAATATTACTTGTACCGATTGCTCCATTTGTTCAAAATCACCATTAAGATGGGCTAACTCAGCAGATGTCGAGTACAGTGCCAAAGCTAACTCATACTGATATTGCCAACAATCTTCTGTAAGTAATCTAATGCCAAAATTTGTGTATTCTATAGCAGCTTCATAAGCAGTCGAAATCTTTGCTTTATGACTTGCAGTTAGATTTAATTTTGCTAGTTCTTCTCGTTCTTCTGGCTGAGTAACTAGTTCGACTCCCAAATTTAACTGATTGACTAATTTAAAGAGATATTCTTCGCGCTGTTCAAGGGAAATATTCCTCAAAATTAATCGTCCAATTTTGAGGTGTACTGTTTGTTTTTGGTCTTCAGGAATTAGAGAATAAGCAGCTTGTTGAACGCGATCGTGTAAAAACTTATAGGAACAGGAGCCAGAATCTAGCATCCAAGAATCAGAAGCAATTAGAGATGCTCCTGGCTCCTGTTGATAAAACTTGTAAACTTCAGTTGTGGGGATGACCAAACCTTCTTGCAAAGCTTTCCATAGGTCTGCTGCTGTCTCTGATAGAGATTTTTCATGGACAATTGCGAGAGTTGCTAAGTCAAACTGATTATCAATAGAAGCTGCAAGCTGCAAAACTTTTTGAGTTGCTTCTGGTAACTTCTGCAACTGAAGCACCATAAACTCTACCAAATCATCAGTAAATGCTAATGCTCTAACTTGAGCAATATCACATTGCCAATGACCCATATCAAAGTTATAGTTAATTAACTTTTCTTCGTGCAGCGATTTGAGGAATTGATTAGTGAATAAGGGATTTCCTTGAGTTTTTTGATATACTAAATCTGTAAGATTTTGGGTAATTGATAAGTCACATTTAAGAGTATCATTAATTAGATGTTTTACATCTACGCGATTGAGATTATCTAAAATAATAGTATTAATAGTTTCTCTAGATTTATGAATTTCTTCTAATGTCAATATTAACGGATGTCCTGGATAAACTTCATTATCACGATAAGTACCAATAACTAACATATAGTGAATTTCAGCTTCACTCATCAGCAATTGCATCAACTTCAAAGATGCTGAATCTGCCCATTGTAAATCATCAAGAAACATCACTAAAGGATGCTCCTTGGTTGTGAAAACTTGGATAAATTTCTGAAACAGTAAATTGAAACGATTTTGTCCAGCAGTCCCGGAAAGTTCAGATACTGGCGGTTGTTGCCCAATAATTTTTTCTAGTTCGGGAATAACTTCGATAATTACTTGAGCATTTTCACCCAAAGCTGTGAGAATTGCGGCTTTCCATTGTTCAAGTTGAGTATCGGTTTCACTAAGTAATTGTCCCATTAAATCTCGAAATGCTTGTACAAAAGCTCCCAAGGGAATGTTGCGTTGGAATTGGTCATATTTCCCTTTGATAAAATAACCTCGTTGTCGCACAATGGGTTTATGGACTTCGTTAACAACGGCAGTTTTACCAATACCAGAGAAACCTGCTACTAAAATCATTTCAGTGTTTCCCTGTGCTACTCTATCAAATGCTGCGAGTAAGCTTTCTACTTCTGCTTGCCGACCATAGAGCTTTTCTGGGATGATGAAGCGATCGCAAATATCTCGCATTCCTAACTCAAAGACATCAATCCTGCCAGTTTCTCGCCACTGACGCCAGCAAATTTCTAAGTCATACTTCAAGCCCAATGCACTCTGATACCTCTCTTCGGCGTTTTTTGCCATCAGTTTGCCAATGATTTCAGACAGAATTGGCGGAATGTTGGGATTGAGACTATGTACCTGTGGAGAAAGCTTTGCCAAGTGACAATACACCAACTCCATCGGTTCATCAGATTTGAAAGGTAACTGTCCAGTGAGGAGTTCAAAAAAGGTGACACCCAAGGAATAAAAGTCGCTGCGATAGTCAATTCCCCGGTTCATTCGTCCAGTTTGTTCGGGAGAAAGGTATGCTAATGTCCCTTCTAGAATATTTGGATTAGTCAGAGTTTGCGTTTCTCTGGAAAGTAAGGAGGCAATACTAAAATCGATCAGTCTTATGTCTTTTGTGGTGGGGTTAATCAAAATATTGGCGGGTTTGATGTCTTTGTGAATCACCCGATTGTGATACAGTCCATCAAGAATTGAGACAATTTGCAAAGCAATGTAAAAAAATGTCTGCAACCCATCAGCAGTTGCCCCCATCCCTTTATCTCTCCACTTAGCCATCTCTTCTTGGAGAGAAATGCCACCCAAGTCTTCCATGACTAAGGCATAGCTGTTTTGATAGTTCTCCAGGCTATAAGTTTTGATAATGCCGTCAATATCTAGATTTTTCGCAATGGTGTACTGATTGCGGAATCGCACGAGTTCATAAAATGTGGGATACTCACGCCGCAACAGTTTAATTACTACTGGCTTTTGATCTGATTCTCTAATACCGCGATGTACTAGGGTTTTAGATCCCGAATAAATTAGCTCATGTATTTGATAACCGATCAGTGCCACCATAGTTCTTTTTTCCTTCCAAGGTTAATTTTTTCCTGTTTATATTGATTGTTCCTATTAATACAAATGTGCTTAAGGTTTGGGAAGACTATTTTGTAACAAGATATGAATGTGCGTAGGCGTAGCCCGCACTTCGGCTGCGCTCAGTGACCGTCGTAGACATCGCTAAATTCTTATTTACAGCATCAAAACTCTAGTAATTGATTACAAAACCCCAAAAAAAGGCAGATTTTGTGTATGCTCTGTGACTAAGTGCCTTAACAATACCTTTCCGGGAGTAAACATGGAACGCGCCATCTCTGCGTTGGGAATTTTAGTTTTTCTCAGTATATCCTACGCCTTCTCTGTTAATCGTCGTGCGGTGCGTTGGCGCATAGTCGCGTGGGGTTTGGGATTGGAGTTTGTATTTGCACTAGTGATTCTTAAAACTCCTTGGGGTTTGAATGTGTTTAAATCTCTGGGAGATATTGTCGGTCAATTTTTAGCATTTTCTGATGTTGGTGCCAAATTTGTCTTTGGAGAAAATTTTAAGGATCATTTCTTTGCGTTCCAAGTGCTGCCGACAATTATCTTTTTCTCTGCCTTCATCAGCGTCTTGTATTACTACGGCATTTTACAGCGAGTCGTAAATGTGATGGCCTGGGTAATGATGAAAACGATGAAAACATCGGGTTCTGAATCTTTATCTTGTGCAGGTAATATCTTTTTAGGGCCAACAGAGTCGGCGCTGATGGTTAAACCTTATATAGCGAATATGACGCAATCGGAACTCCATGCCTTGATGACGGGTGGTTTTGCCACAATTGCGGCGGGAGTACTAGGAGCATATCTTTCCTTTGGCATCCCAGCAGAACACCTGATTGCTGCTTTCTTTATGACTGCTCCCACATCGCTGGTGGTATCAAAATTACTTTACCCAGAAACAGAAGTATCAGAGACGCTTGGTAAGGCAAAAGCGGATGTAAAAACCAATTATGTAAATGTAATTGATGCTGCTACTACCGGAGCGCTTGACGGCGTAAAGTTAGCAGTTAACGTTGGGGTGATGATTATCGCTTTTTTAGGATTATTAGCTGCCCTAAATGCACTTTTGGGATGGTTGGGGGCATTTGTGGGCTTACAACAACTCTCACTACAGTGGATTTTGTCTTTTCTCATGGCTCCCGTGGCGTGGCTAATGGGCATACCTTGGGCTGATTGTCGGCAAGTTGGGGCTTTGTTGGGTACAAAAACAATTCTCAATGAGTTTATTGCTTTTTTGGATTTGAAGGCACTAATTGAAAGTGGTAAAATCTCTCAACGTGCAGTAATTATTACAACTTACGCATTATGTAACTTTGCAAATATCGGTTCAATTGGCATTACCATTGGCGGCATTGCGGGGATAGCACCTAATCGCCAGCATGACTTAGCTCGTATGGGTGTAAGGTCAATGATTGGCGGATTGTTAGCGGGTTTTATCACCGCTTGTATTGCTGGGGTGTTGATTTGAAAAAGTTAGAGAGACGCGATAAATCGCCGTCTCTACAGGGAATTTATCCATCAATTATTTATTGACAGACTACAACTCATCTGTAGAGTAGAACTGTTGAGCGTAAAAACGGGCATACCGTCCTTCTTGAGACAGGAGGGAAGTGTGAGTACCAGCTTCAACCACCTCTCCTTGTTCGATTACGAGAATGCAGTCAGCCCGACGAACGCTGCTCAAGCGATGGGCGATAATAAACACGGTACGATTTTGCATCACTCGTTCTAGTGCTTCTTGAACTAGTGCTTCTGATTCCGAATCGAGGGCAGAGGTGGCCTCATCCAAGATGAGAATTCGCGGATCGTTGGCAACTGCTCTGGCGATCGCTAATCTTTGGCGTTGTC
Source organism: Nostoc sp. (assembly GCF_036917355.1). GTDB lineage: Bacteria > Cyanobacteriota > Cyanobacteriia > Cyanobacteriales > Nostocaceae > Nostoc. The sequence goes on along the minus strand of NZ_JBALDP010000005.1, from coordinate 81,580 downwards.
CTCCCGATAGGTTAACTCCGCGTTCTCCCACCCAGGTATGATAACCCTGAGAAAACTGGGTGATAAAGGAGTGAGCGTTGGCAATCTTGGCTGCTTCCTGAATCGCTGCTAAATCTAATTCTTCTTGACCGTAACCGATATTTTCAGCGATCGTTCCTGAAAAAAGCGTAACATCTTGGGGAACAATGCCAATTTGATGGCGCAGGCTGGTAAGTGTGACATCACGGATATCTAGATCGTCGACTAGAATTTGACCCCTCTGAGGGTCATAAAAGCGAAGTAAAAGGTTAATTAACGTCGATTTGCCTGCTCCAGAAGAACCAACCAAGGCAATCACATCACCAGGAGAAGCGTTCAAGCAGAGATCCTTAAGCACTGGCTGATCGGGATTGTAGGCGAAATCGACATGACGATACTCTACCTTGCCCATAACTCGTGGCATTGCCTGAGCATTCGATTTTTCGCTGATACTAGGTTCCTTCGCCATCAGTTCAAAGATGCGTTCAACAGAAGCTTCGGTCTGTTTGTACTCGTTGTAATTGCTAATCAGCATATCGATTGGCTGAATCAGTATAGCCACAGCAGCTAAGAAACTGATAAACCCTTGAGATGTCAGTTGTCCCTGAGAAATCTGCCATCCTCCTAATAAGAACAGCAGTATAATACTAACTGCTTCCAAAAAACCGACAACGGGAAACTGAATTGATTTGAGTTGTAGAGCGCGATACTTAGCTTGGCGATTGATTTCTGCTTCTTTATTGAATCGCTTCACTTCATATTCTTGTGCTCCAAAAGCTTGAACTACACGAATCCCGCTAAATACTTCAGTTAGCATCGCCGACAAATTGGAAACTTGATTTTGGCTCTGGCGAGATAGCACGAGTAATCGCTGACCAAATTCCCCGATTAACCAAGCCATTAAAGGAGCCAAAATCAAACCCGCAAGAGTGAGCGGCCAATTCAGGTAGAGCATGTAAATGGGAATTGCAATTAACTGCAAGAAATTGGAAAGAAACTGATGGGATAACTTGTCCACAATCTCGCCGACGCGATCGATATCTTCAGTCAGGCGATAAGTCAAGTCTCCCGTCTGCGTGGTTTCAAAGTAATCTAATCCAAGTTTGTGCAGGTGAGCATAAACCCGCTTACGCAAGTTTAAAACCATGTTCAGGGCAGCAGCGATCATAAAGACATTCTGCCCGTATTGACAAAGCCCTCGAACCAAAAATACTAAAGTGGCTAGTCCGAGCCAGTAGGCAATCCGGTTTACATTTCCCTGGCCAAGATAAAAAGCGACCTGACCTGCTAAATAGGGCACTGCTAGGGTGAATAACACAAATCCTAAGATACAAGCCAATCCCCGGATTAACAGCGGCCATTGGGGCCAGAGATAAGGCAACAGTTGCCAGTAACTAGAGCGGACTTTCATAAGTAAGTAAGAATTCAGGAGTCAGGATTCAGGAGTCAGGATTCAGAATTGAGATGCATTACGGCGTTAGCCTACCACATCATGTTACCGAACCGTGCCGACTCCTGAATTCTGACGCAATTTCTACTCAGTTTCTCCTAAAGAGTTTAGTAGAAAGCGGGCAATTCTCTCAGATGCGCCGGGTGGGCCAAATCGCTCAGGACCATTTACTTTGCACTTAGCGAGGTAGTCGGAATCTTCTAAAGTTTCGACTACTCGTTTAGCTGCTTGCTTGAGAATCTCAGGGGTTGCTGGCTTAGTGCCAATGGTTTGAGCCGAAATGCCCGACAGCCGCGTTTGCGCTTCTGCAAATTGATAGGTAAATTGAGGACCCTCTCCAGGAATCTGGATGATAGGTTTCCCCATCGCTACAGCTAAATCCACTGCCAACCCTGCCATGCCAATGACGAGGGTAGAGTAATACAAGATATCACTGAAGGCATCTGAGTAACATCTCACTTCTACAAGCGGTGATTCTTCAGCAGAAGTTCCTGGAGGAAAATAGCTGAGTATGCCTTGATTCAGCTGCCAACCTTGACTTTTAGCAATTTCGTCTAATTGCTCCATCAAATTTGGTACTAAGGCGGCGCGAAACTGGAATCCTGACTTAGGCGTTATTTTGGCGATTTCTATCACCAGTTGCAACTGCAAACTGAAATTTCGCGCGGCTTCCGGCATCCGCGATCCTGGTAAGATTGCGATCGCAGGAATATCCGGTTTCAGGTACAAGTCTTTGCCAGTGGGGACAACGCGATCTAAAGCCGGAATCCCACCAAACCTAGCCTTAGCTATACCTTGCCGTTGGAGATCGGAAGCTGTATAGGAATCTCTAGTAAAAACTGCCAGACATCGGGAAGAATTAAGGTCGTGCCACAGTAGTGGATTGATACGCAATTGCCCTTCATAGAGGGCAGAAAGACAGGAAATAAAAGAAACGAAGGGACGCTTTGTTAAGTAAGCAAATGTCTGGGAGACAAAATCCCCAGTAGACATAATTAAATCGCAGTTAGGAGCATACTGCAACACCGCTTGTAATTGTCGCCACGTTAACCCAATCAATCCCGATTGAAAATCTTTGAGCATATAGAGGCGCTTCATGTAAAAGAATCCGCCAGAGGGCATTACTTGTGTGGGCCCAATAATGGGAATGTCCAAGCTGCGGTAAGCTTTTCCTTCTCCCACAATTGGCATTGCCGCCATCTCAATCGAAGGACACAATTGGCGCAGGGTCTGAATAACATGAGAGGTATGGTTGTCCTCTCCGTGGCCGTTACTGATAAACAAGATTCGCTTAGAAGGCATCTTGGGGTTTGGATAGGTCTAAAATGCTTGTTTTGTGAGATTTTTAACCTACATTGGGTGAGTAGGCTAAGAAATTGATAGTATTTTTACTATTGAGAGTTTGTAATTTTATAGACAAATCTACAAAGTTACTTTTTCAGGTGTAAACCGAAATGGAATTATTGCTAATTCCTGGTTTTGCAAATGCTAATCTATCAGAGAATACAGTATTAGGAGTACAAGCGCTACGGGTACATCCATCTGAGTTCAATTCCAATATGCAGTAATTGTTGCAACTTCTGCATTATGTAACTTCTTGGCAAATATAGGTTAAATATTCTATTTTGTTAAAATTCAAATTTTTTGTAGATACTCAGGTGGCACACAATCGACTAACCAAACACCATTAGCAGAACAATAGAAGATATAACCCGCTTGATGCATTGCCGCAGTATTTACAGCAAAAACCACTGGTTTTCCATGCCTTGCACCAACAGTTTGTGCTGTTTCTATATCCTTTGATAAATGGACATGATGTCGCGACATTTTGCAAAGTCCTGTTTGCAGAATTAACTCTACAGATTTGCGTCCTGTGCCGTGATAAAGCCGATCTGGAGGAACAACAGCTTCTAATTGTAAATCGACTTTTACACTATGTCCTTGGTTTGCACGAATAAGATTACCTGTAGAATCAAAAGAAAAGCGTTGTTTCTCGTTGAATTCAACTACCACCTGTAATTCCTGGCGGGTAATCGGAAACTTATTTTGAGCACAAGCGGTAAGTAAGTCATCAACAGCAACCCAACCACCAGGAGCAAGTTTAATGCCAATGGCATCTGGCGTATGTCGCAGATATTTGCTGAGATATTTGCTGATTTTGACGAGTCGAGAATCACTCATTTGATTAAGTAGTCATTGGTTATTAGTCATTGGTCATTAGTCATTGGTTATTAGTCATTAGTCATTTGACTCTCATGTTGCAGTTTGATTGTGGTTAATATATTTATACTACAATAGATTTTTTTGTAGTATCAGATTTTTATTGATGGTTTTATTTTGTGTAAATTGACAGAATTTGTCTTCCCATCATAGCTAATGCCACTCCAACGATCGCAATGAGTGTCACCTTTCCGCCAGGAACGAGTGGTTGATTTGTGCTATCTGAGTTTTCCCGTTGCTTCCAACTCATTAACGCCGGAATAATTCCACCTAGAACTGAAATACTAAATGTTCCAGTGTAATCTAGGGCAGTAAAAAAGATGCTGGGGTTAAGCGTTCCGAGAGTCATCGGCGGGAAAAGAACCAGGGAATAGAGGGGTAAGCGGCTAGAAAGTTGCCACTGTGCAGGTAGGAAAATATCTTTGAACAAATCCAGCAACCCGTACACAAATCCAATGAATGATGTAACGATCGCAAACTCTGAAAAAATGGATACTAGCACTCCTAACCATTGCCCCGCACTACCTCCTCGGAGAATTTGTAGTGGATCGAAAACACTTGTTCCATCGGATGTGCTATCTAGCATATCGGGACTGACGCTTCCTAAAATTACGGCATTCCAAGCCAAGAACATAATTAAAGGAATTACAGAACCAATAAAGATGGACTGACGAATTTTGCGGGCATCCCCTTCGAGTTGCGTCACAACCAATGGCACAACGTTTTGGAAAAACAGCGCCACAGACATCACTGAAATGGCACTACCAAGGGCACTCCAGTTTTGAAATAATAGTTGGGCACTCTGAATATGCCTTCCTCCTAGAAATAATAGTCCTAAGAAAGAAACGATCACAATTCCAACAAAGGCGCTGTTTAATTTCTCAATAAACTTTTCTCGCCCAAGATACATAATGCCACCAAATAAGAACGTGAAAGCCATTGTGCCCACCCACGTCGGCAATATCTGCATACCCCAGACTTTTGCCACCGCCACTCCTAAAATCTCTCCGCCTTCGGTGATGTATGCCACCAAGAGAGCATAATGCATGAATAAATATGCACCGCCAGCAATTCGCGCTCCCACCTTACCAAGGATCTTTTCAACAACTCCTAAAAAACCTATACTTGAAAGCCCTTCTGTTCGCATCGTGTTTAAGGTAACTTCTGCAACCAATAACCCTGACACTAAAGCGTAGAGCCAAACAGCAATTAGTCCAGATGTGGATGGCACAATACCCGATGGCAGGGTAACGGCTGGTAGAGCGAGAATCCCAGCCCCAACAGTGGTTCCTGCAATCAATGCACTACTTCCAAATACACTACCCGGTTGATGATTGAGTTTTTTGCCATCAAATTCGAGATGAGAAAACAACTGAGTGACTTGCTCTGAATTTTTTAGAACGGTCTTTATGGGAACCATACTGAATATCCGTACCTAAACCAAACAATATTAACATACGTAAATATTATTCGTAAAAGCCCTGATTTTCTTGGTTTTTCAAGCAAATTTTCTGCTAAATAAGCGATCGCTACTTCATTATCAACACAATTTTTGGATTACAAATGTCACTTGTAGCACTTTATTAATTAAATAGACCACGTAGAGAAAAACCCAGAGAAATTGTACCGTTAGAAGAAGACAGAACAGGAGTGCGATCGCCCACATCACCCCATCACCAGAAGTGCGACGCCGATAGCGTACTCCTTTCCTGCGGAACGCTACGCGAACGGAGAAGCAAGCTACGCGTAGCGTCTCGTAGAGAAGCGGTAGCGAGTCATCGAGCGTCATAGCCCGTCGTAGACATCGCCAAGTTTAAGAATATTCTTTGTTTACTTGCCTCTGCACAGATACAGTCATAATATGAGTTAAAGGTGATATTCTCGTGAAAATATGTATAAGTAATAATGACGTGGGAGGTAGAATTCACAAACGAGTTTGAAATGTGGTGGGTTGAGCTAGACGACAGCACCCAAGTTGCAATAGATACAGTAGTGCGACTACTTGAGGCGCGGGGGCCAGAACTTCCTTTTCCCTACAGTTCAAAAATAAACGGCTCACGTCATTCCCACATGAGAGAGTTGAGGGTGCAACACAGAGGAGAACCGTACCGAATACTCTATGCATTTGATCCAAGGAGAGTCGCCATTCTTCTTCTTGGAGGAAACAAGGGAGGAGACGATCGCTGGTACGAGGAGAATGTGCCAAAAGCAGATACGTTATTATATGACGAACATTTAGAAGAATTAAAAACAGAAGGGTTCCTATGAAGACGAAGCCATTTAATGAACTTCGCAAAAAAATGACTCCTGAACAACAAGCAGAAAGTGAGATGCAAGCAAACCTTGCATTGCTCAAATTGACACTTTCTGAACTTCGAGAGTCCCTTGGACATACTCAAAGCGATGTTGCGAAAAATATGGGAGTGGTACAATCGGCACTTTCAAAAATTGAGCATCAGGATGATATTCAAATATCCACCCTCTCTCGATACATTAAATCTCTTGGCGGAAGTCTGACAATCATAGCGCGTTTTCCCGATCGAGAGGTTGTTATTTCTCAGTTTGATTGATATTCGACTGGTGAGCGTCGCCACATCAACCCCATCACCATAAGTGCGATCGCCCCTGGTAAAGTAGCAGATGCGTAGGCGAAGCCCATCGAAGATATTGCACTGACAACTGCGCTCAATTTTTCCATCCCCGCGAGGGGTAATAAATTGAAAACTTCTCATAACGCGATTTGTGTTCTCAAACTGGGGTTTGAGTTCTCATTTGAGTATATTTAGTACGCAAAAGCTAATATTGAGTTCTCAAACTAGGGTTTGAGTTCTCATTTAAGTATATTTAGTACGCAAAAGCTAATATTGAGTTCTCAAACTGGGGTTTGAGTTCTCATTTGAGTATATTTAGTACGCAAAAGCTAATATTGAGTTCTCAAACTGGGGTTTGAGTTCTTTTTTGCGTAATTTACTGATTTATTAGTAATTCACAGTGTAATAAAAGCTAATAGAGATTTGCAGGAATTTCCTCAGGCTGATCGATACGGAAGTTTTTTAAAGTAAAGAAGCTTAAATCAGTGAATTCAAAAACTGATAACCAAATAAATAACCGCATTCAAAGGTACATTTTATGGCTAGACTAAAAAGAACTTCCCAAGTGCTAGAAAAAGCAGCACGTCGTGCAGCCAGTATCAGTTCAATTGATCCAAACTTAGATGTGAGTAATGGACTCACTTTATTTGCCTACTCAAGCCTAATTGAGACAATGCGAAATAAAGAAAATACTTACAACACTGCGCTTTCTAACCTAGATAAGATATACCGTGAAATGTTAGAAACAGAGCAGCAGTTAGCAGACATGACAGAACACATACTCATGGGCATTGGGGCTAAATATGGCAAAAGCAGTGTAGAGTATGGTATGGCGGGAGGAGTTCCTAAAAACCAACGCCGCAAGGGATTGCGAGGTGAATCGCCAATTGTTAGTAATGAGCCACCGTCAATGATTGTTGGTGTGAATAGCAATGGCAAAGTAAAAGCATAGCGTGTGTTACGGCTTTAGCCTAACGCACCATCTTCACGTCAGCCCCATTAGCAAAAGTGCGATATACGATATGAGAGTATGAATATAAAGCTTTTATCCTGCTATTAGTGTTGCTGTCTTACTCGTCGCGGTAAACCTGTTTACGATGCGCTACTTTCACAACACTAACTAGTAATACATCATCAAAAATATCGTATATAACTCCGGTAACTGCCGACTCGGATTCGATAACCATTGTCCGAATCTTCTAGCTTAACAATGCCGTTAGGGCGGGGATTATCAGCTAGATCGTCAATTTTTGTTTGTATCCTTGTCCGTACTTTTATAGGTAATTTTTTAAGTTATTTAAATGCAGCATTAGAAAATTCAATTTTATATTGATTCACTGTCTAATTCTCGTTTAACTTGCTCCCAAGGAATAGTGCCATTTTTCTTAATATCTTCCCGTTCTTCATGTAAAGCTTTAATATCCTCTTGGTCTTCTGCTTTACGAATGTCTAAAAGTTCTATGACATCCTCTAAAGTATCTTCATAAGCTTGTTCTAATCGCTCATAAATAGCTTTGATTAAAGCTTTTTTTCTCGTTGTAGTTTCCATTTTTATCTCAATTCCAACATATAGTGAGTTTTGCTTCAATAAAGTTACTATAGCCTATCAGTATAATTTTACTGTACAGCCGATCCGATAGCCGTTTAACTGAATAAATGTCCAATTTGCGTAGAAACTTTGCTGGGAATTTAACTTTTCAATCCAATCCCACAGAAAACAATTTACCAACTTGCGCCAAATCTACATTTCCACCGCTAATGATGACACCAACTCTCGCCTCTGGTGCTGTCACCACACCTTCGAGTAAGGCTGCTGCTGCAAGTACTCCCGTAGGTTCAACGACAATTTTCAGACGTTCCCACAAGAAAAACATGGTGCGAAGAATCGCCTCTTCCGATACCGTCACCATATCATCGACGTAATGCAGCACCAAGGGGAAAGTAATTTTACCAAGGCTAGGAGTTCGCGCGCCATCAGCGATGGTATTAGGATTTTTGACTGTTTGTAAGGTTTTGGTGTGAAAGGAGCGGGTAGCATCATCGGCAAGGGCTGGTTCTACCCCGATGACTTTACAATTGGGTAAAAGTGACTTGGCTGCGATCGCACATCCTGAAAGTAATCCGCCACCGCCACAACAAACTAATAGTAAGTCTAACTCACCAACTTCTTGGATTAATTCTAAAGCAGTTGTCCCCTGTCCGGCGACTACATGAGGATGATCGTAAGGGGGAATGAGTGTCAAAGAGCGCTCATCTGCTAAATTTTGGGCTAATTCTTCTCGGTTTGTTTCTTGGCGATTGTACAAAATTATCTCTGCACCATAACCACGAGTAGCAGTTTGTTTGACAGCGGGAGCATCATCAGGCATGACAATGGTGGTGGGAATATTTAGTAATTGTCCAGCTAAAGCGATCGCTTGGGCATGATTTCCCGACGAATAGGTGAGAACGCCTGTTTGTTTTTCTGCTACCGATAGTTGGGCTAGGGCGTTGTATGCGCCTCTAAATTTAAATGCCCCCGTGCGTTGAAAGTTTTCGCACTTAAAAAACACTTGGCTATTGGTGCGATCGTTAACGATTCTAGATGTTAGTACAGGTGTGCGATGGGCAATCCCTAAAATTCGCTTTTGTGCTGCTTGCACGTCACTTATAGCAACGGAATTAGGTTGTGTCATTGATGACAATATGTAAGAATTCAGGAATAAGAATAGTTAAAAAAATCAGCAAAATATTTGATAACAAATATACTAAGTATACTAGATTCTTTCTAAAATCCGACTCTTGGGTGCTGAATTCTGACAATGAGATTAAATATTCTTGCTCTTGTTTATATAGATACAGATTTTTCTATTTGCACCTAATATCCTGGATTTAAGCATACTCATTTCAGGTGGATAGCATCATTTTTTTTCACCATAAAAATAGCTACAGCAGACATTATATATTGCTGTAGCTAAATTTATAAACGTTAAATAAGAATCCAGAAGTCAGAACATATTAACGGGAAATTTAAACCAATTTAAATTACATTCTGAATTGTTATCTCCTGACTTCTGAATTCTTTTTGTTAAATTAATTAACTCAAGTTCGCCATTTTTTTAACATGAATCAAACATACGGAAGTCGGCAAAAAAGAACTGCTCTAATTACAGGAGCGGCTAGTGGTATAGGTTATCAATTAACCCAGATTTTTGCCCGTCATAATTATAATCTTGTATTAGTAGATAAGAATGAACAAAAACTTATTGAAATTGTAGATGAATTTCCCCAAAAGTTTGGCATTTTTGTCAAAATTTTTGTTAAGGATTTATCTATCCCCACATCCCCAGAAGAAATTTTTACAGAATTACAGCAAGCATCCATCAAGATTGATGTGCTAGTTAACAATGCTGGCTTTGGTACTTATGGAGCATTTAGCGAAACAGACCTCAGCACTGAATTGAAAATGCTTCAGGTAAATATGGTTAGCCTGACTCATTTAACAAAGTTGTTCCTCAAAGATATGGTCGAGCAAAACTATGGAAAAATATTAAATGTGGCCTCGGCGGCTGCTTTTCAACCGGGGCCTTTAATGGCAGTTTATTTTGCTACTAAAGCCTATGTATTATCATTTTCAGAAGCGATCGCGAATGAATTAGAGGGCACAGGTGTCAACGTAACTGTTCTTTGTCCAGGCCCAACAGCATCGGAATTCCAACAAAATGCTGCAATGGAAGATTCAAAGATTGCTAACGTTAACAGAATGATGGATACGGAAACCGTTGCTAGGATTGGTTATCGGGGCTTAATGAAAAACAAAACTGTTGTTGTTCCTGGGATGAGAAATAAGATATTAACTGAAAGCGTCAGATTTACGCCCAGAAATTTAGTTACAAAGGTTGTTAGAAGTATGCACGAACTCCAAAAAAAGAGGTAGTTGTAAATTTTATACTCTTTTCAAGAAGACCCGAACAATGAATTTTTTAGACGACATAATTTATTGTTCTGGTTTAAGCATTTGCCAAAAATCAGCTAAGATTTCGCTTTAGTAATTCCAACTAATAAATTACCCATCCTACAAAAATACAGTTAGAGACTTTTTCTTTGGAAGTCTCTAACTGTTTTACTGACTTTTCACGGTGTATAAGAAACCTGTTTTCTACTACCGAAGAGATTTCGTGTAGCCTCTATTACTTCTTCCAAGGGCCCCAGATAGCTAAAGTAATACCAGGGCTTTGAATGTTGACGAACAAAGTACGACCATCAGGTGAGAAACAGGCTCCAGCAAACTCACCTGTTTGGAGGGCATTACGTGCAAATTTGTAGATTTCACCACTGGGAGTAATACCAATCAAGAAATTGTCACCGTCTCCGTCCTCACAGAGAATCAGATCGCCAAAAGGTGCTACAACTAAGTTATCGGGCATATCGAGTTCATCTTTAGATTGAGACTCGACAAACAATTCAATTGTCTCTTCACCTGGAATGTAGCGCCATACCTGACCACCGCCTACAGGACCACCATCTGTAGCAGTAAAGTAAAATTCTCCTTTGCCTTTCTTGTCCTTCTTATCCTTGTTGTCTTCATAATAAATGCCTTCCCCACGGCTAAACTGGGCTGCACCTAAGTTGCGCCCTTGCACTCTGACATTATCTGTAGTTGTTGGGTTGGGGTCAGGAATATTCACCCAATCTACAGACAACTTCTGTCCTACTACGAAACCGGTCTTGGTGTTGACTCCTGGTCTACCTACAATCCTTAGAGCTTGAAGAATGCCTCCTTCTTTTAACCGACCAGGAACTTTCGGGATAAAACGGTAGAAGAGGCTATCTCCTTTATCTTCAGTTTGATAGACATATCCAGTTTTGGGATCTACAGCTATAGCCTCATGATTAAACCGTCCCATCGCAACTAGAGGCACTGGGTCTACAGGAGAGGTGGCGCTAGCTGGAACCTCAAAGTTATAACCGTGTAACTTTGTGACTCCATTAGTTGCACTTGGTATAGTTGTATCTTCTTCACAGCTAATCCATGAACCCCAAGGAGTTAAACCACCAGCACAGTTACGAATGGTTCCGCCGAGAGAGCTGAACTGTTTTATCAACTGGCGATCGCGTCCAACAACCAGAGTCGTAGTGCCACCTCTGCAAATGGGATCGTAGGGATTTGGTACTTGTACTCGTGTACCAGAATTGATGCTAAGTTCGTGATTGCGAACCAGAATGGTTGTGTTTTTGGGGCCAGGGAAGGCTGCCATACCATCATGATTACTAGGCTCTAGATTGCCATCGCTCATCAGGGTTCCAGTGCGAGAGATAACTTGATACTCAAATCCGCTTGGTAAATCTAACAAACGGTTGGGATCTGGTAAAAGTGGCCCATATCCTTTACCAAGTTTTTTACCAAAGGCTTTTCTGGCAAGAAGACCTTCCAAAGGAGACACCATCAAAGTGCCGACAGCAGTAGTACCTGCTACTGCAAAGAATTTACGTCTTGAGAGTGTCATGGGGATGATTTGGTTACTTAAGATAATGCTGAAGAAAAAATATTTGATTGTGATTAAGTTTGGGTAATGCTTTATTTAATTTAGGGTGAGTTAATCAAAGATGAATTTATATAAAATCTTTCCAAAATCGGCCAAATTGATGCATATAAGTTTTATCTAAACAGAATTCAGAATGAATTTTGTACGAAAAAGCGAATGAACAACAAGGTTTAAAACCCCCACCCAATCATGATTGGATGGGGGTTTATATTGGCGGGTCTGGAGCAAGACTCCGCAGGGTATCCTTCACTGAGTGCGAGTCCGCGTACCCTTAAGCGATCGCACTAGTAGTTCGCCAAGGAAACTTGGCGGGGTAAAGGGGGAAAGGGTTTAAATCCCTTAACCTTTTCCCTTTCCCCTTTTCCCAGTCCTCACTTAGCATTTTTGGGTTGGCAGACTACTAGAGCATCTTGATTCAGAATTCAACGCCCACCAATACGATCCAATACAGGTGTAGGCCAGCGATCGACTAGTTTGCCCAAGACTGACATTTCTTGAACCAAGCGGTCAAATTTCTCAGGGGTGAGAGATTGGGGGCCATCGGATAAAGCTTTTGCAGGATTCGGGTGAACTTCAATCATTAAGGCATCTGTACCAGCTGCGATCGCAGCCATTGCCATCGATGGCACATATTCAGACCTACCAGTACCATGACTGGGATCGATCGTAATTGGTAAATGGGTAAGCGATCGCAACACCGGAAGCACTGATAAATCTAAAGTATTGCGGGCATATTTACCATCAAAGGTTCTAATTCCTCGCTCGCAAAGAATCACATTGGGATTTCCAGATGCCATAATATATTCTGCCGCCATCAGCCACTCGTCAATTGTGGCAGACATACCCCGCTTCAGCAGCACTGGTTTATCTTGAGCGCCTACCTTTTTCAGCAACGAAAAGTTATGCATATTTCGCGCTCCGATTTGGATGATGTCAGCTACTCTTGCCACTGCGGATAAATCAGCAGCATCCATTAGTTCTGTAACGATACCCAAACCAGTAGCTTCCCGTGCTGCTGCTAATAAATCTAAAGCGCTTTCACCATAACCTTGAAACGCATAGGGTGAAGTACGGGGTTTGTAAGCTCCGCCACGCAGAAACTGTGCCCCAGCTGCCTTCACGCGCTTTGCCGTTTCGACAATCATCGCTTCATTTTCAACAGAACAAGGCCCGGCTACCACTACAATCGGATGATGTTCTCCGAAATAGACACGACCGTTAGGTGTCGGTACAACAACCTCGCTGGCTTCTCCATGTCGGAATTCTCGGCTTACTCGCTTGAAAGGTTGTTGCACTCGTAATACTTGCTCAATCCAAGGGCTAAATTCCTGAACCTGTAATTTATCAATGCTAGTGGTATCACCAATTAGCCCTAGTACAACTTTATGAGTGCCAACACTTTTTTCTACCGTGACTCCCCAAGTGTCACTCAGTTCTTGGCTAATGCGAGTAATTTCCTCAACAGGTGTACCGCTCTTAAGTATGATAATCATCTATTTTTCCTTCCGTATAGTTTTTGGGTGTAATATATTGACCCCTCTCCAAACCTCTCTCCGTTTCGGGGAGAGGCTTAAAAACCTTATTTTTTCATTGCTTCTATGAGGAGAGGTTCGTCTAGTGCAAAAATTCAGCCAGTTGTTCTAATTTTGTCCAAGCCGCGCCGCTTTGCAGAATTTCCTTGGCAAGGGCAATGCCTTTAACACAACCTGCTAAAACATCGGTTTCCCCATGAATAGCTTCACCAACTTGGAGTGCGAGGGCTGTATTTAAAGCAACTACATCTTGTTGCGCCTGAGTGCCTTTACCTTGCAAAACTGCCTTCAAGATTTGGGCATTTTCTTGGACATCTCCACCAGACAACGCCGCCGTTGGTGCAAAACTCAAACCAAGTTCTTGAGGATTGAGGGTCAAAGAGCGGACTTTTTTATCTTGGAGTACAGCCAAATCAGTGACATCTGCTAAACCAGCTTCATCTAAACGTTCCCGTCCGTGGAGGGCGATCGCTTGCTGACATCCCAGTTGGGATAATGCTTGAACAATTTCTTCTAGTAAAAGCGGGTCGTTGACACCAATAATTTGCCCTGTCGGTCGCATGGGATTTACTAGCGGGCCAAGCAAATTAAAAACAGTCCGCACCTTTAAAGTTTTTCGCAAAGTAGCGATCGCTTTAAGTGCAGGATGCCAGCCGGGAGCAAATAAAAAGGTGATTCCAACTTCGCCAACTGCGGCTTGCACTTTTTCAGGAGTGGCGTTGAGATTTATACCCAAAGCTTCCAGCACATCAGCAGAACCAGTCTTGCTGGATGCCGAACGATTGCCATGCTTGGCAACCTTTACCCCGGCGGCAGCGGCCACAAAGGCGACAGCAGTCGAGATATTAAAGGTTGAAGCACCATCTCCACCAGTTCCACAGGTGTCAATTAAGGGAGTTGGGAATTGGGAACACAACGACCGGCTCAGTGCATCGCTGGGAACTGGGGATTGGGATTGTAAGACGGTGGCCATGCCAACTAGTTCTTCGGCAGATACGCCTTTGGCTTGAATTGCGGCTAAAATCGCTCCTGATAGAACATGGGGAATGGCATCTGTGAGCCAACCTTGCATCAAATCCGCAGCTTGAAAAACTGTCAACGATTGCCGATTTAACAACTGTTGTAATAAAGCTGGCCAGTTGTAGAACTCAGAGGGAATGGAGATTTTATCGGGTGGAGTTTGCGTTACAGCGATCATATTTATTGGTCATTGGTAATTCACGAAGGACAAATGACGACAAGAAGAGAAAATTAAGGAATTAAGACTTTGGCGACAGTTTGCACATCTTTGTCACCTCTGCCGGAACAATTGATGATGATGCGGAGATTGCCTGTTAATTGAGGACAAAGGGTTTCTAAATATGCGATCGCATGAGCAGTTTCTAATGCTGGGATAATTCCTTCTAGCTGCGAAAGTCTTTGAAATGCGTCTAAAGCCTGTTTATCAGTCACACTGTAATATTCGGCGCGACCAAGATCCTTTAAATAACTATGCTCAGGGCCAACGCCGGGATAATCTAATCCCGCACTAATTGAATGGGCTTCGATGACTTGACCATCATCATCTTGCAATAAATAGCTCATTGCACCGTGCAATACACCTATTTTTCCTTTTGTCAAGGTAGCAGCGTGTTTTTCTGTATCTACACCTTCACCCGCTGCCTCGACTCCAATTAAACGCACCGAAGGTTCATGCATAAACTCATTGAATAAGCCGATCGCGTTGGAACCTCCACCCACGCAAGCCAGTAGAATATCTGGTAATCCTCCCCATTTCTCCTGAGCTTGAGCGCGAGTTTCTACACCAATTACCGCGTGGAAGTCACGGACAATCATCGGGTAGGGATGAGGCCCGGCAACGGAACCCAGGATGTAATGGGTTGTTTCCACGTTTGTCACCCAATCTCGAATTGCTTCCGAAGTTGCATCCTTGAGAGTTCCCGTACCTGCCTCCACTGGACTAACTTCTGCCCCCATTAATTTCATGCGAAACACGTTTAGGGCTTGGCGTTCCATATCATGAACGCCCATGTAAATCACACATTTCAAACCAAACCGCGCACATACAGTTGCAGTTGCTACGCCGTGTTGTCCTGCACCCGTTTCTGCAATCACTCGTTGCTTGCCCATGCGTTTAGCGAGTAACACTTGAGCCAACGCATTATTAATTTTGTGAGCGCCTGTATGATTTAAATCCTCGCGCTTTAAATAAATTTGCGGCCCTGTGCCATCTGGTCTAGCGTAGTTTGTTGTCAAACGTTCAGCAAAATATAATGGGCTGGGTCGTCCTACATAATCCCGCAATAAGTTTTGCAGTTCGGCTTGGAAACTCGGCTCGTTGCGATATTGATGAAATGCTGCTTCTAATTCACTTAATGCAGGCATTAAGGTTTCTGGGACGTATTTACCGCCGAACTTGCCAAACCTACCCAGAGAATCTGGTTGTTGAGTTGCAGTCTTGATGTCTTGTATGCTTACCACTGTTTAAAATCCTTTTACGTTTAAGTATTTTTTACTTTCGTTACGCCGCGTGTGACTTTCTCTTAAACCTAACCCCCAACCCCTTCCCTACCTCTCCCTAACCCTCTCCTACCAGGAGAGGGAAGCGGAAAAACTTTTGTTGCTGTCAGGGGAGTAAGAATCAAAGCCTCTCTCCCTGCGGGGGAGAGGTTTGGAGAGGGGTTCTACGCGTCTCGTTCTAACTTTTTAGAACTTATGCCACGGCTGAATCATCTTTGCGTTTTCCTTTCCCAGGTTTTATAGGTATAGCCCAGGTTTCTGTGATTCAAAACGTCTATGGGGCGCACCAAATCCTTAGAGTCAAAATTTGGTAATAGGGATAATAAATCTCCTAATGCCGTAGCTTTGGGCGTAGACATACCGCCATCCCAAGGCCACATTAGGTCTTTAAGATTGTGTCCGTAAGGCTGACCATTGGCAGGATAAAAATCGCTACCTTGATGACCGTTTTCTTGCCATTCTGCCCAAAGTCGGTCTACGTTCGCATGATGCAACCAAAACACTGGGTCATAAGGCGAACTTGGGATATTGCTCATAGTACCCAAGCCTTTAAACTTTACGGGTCTTGTGCTTGCGTCTATTTGTGCCCCACCGACTAAACCATGAATGTAATTGTGGATAAATCCTCCGGGGGTGACTTTACCCTGCTCATCTACAGAGATGAATCCTTCTAAAGCAGGGCGAAATAGAGAATAGTTATTAAGACGAAGGGCACGCTCAACATCTATTTTGGGCACAGGATAATCACTGGCTGGAGGTAGTCTGAGAAAGCGGACAAGTGATGTACCTAATGATGTTTGGGTGTCTGGGTCAATATTTAATGCTGGATTCATAACCCAGCCATTTGCAGCCGAAAAAGCCCCAGGCACAGCGCCGCCTGTAAAGTTTCCCTGATTTGGAATTTTGATGGTTACTCCTTGACCGTTAGAACCAAGAAAGTCATCATTAAAAATTACATCAAGTGCTTTGGCATCTGTCCAATCCCAGTATGGCAGAGTAACAGTTGGGTCTACTGTTTGTAAAGCTTGTTCAAATCTGCGGATATATTCTCGATGCCAGGGGAAAAATGCGGCATTTTCATGAGCAAGTTCTTGAACGGAACCATCGGAATGTCCTTTATGGTTATGAATTAAGCGTGTTGCCCCTATATGTATAGCAACGAATTGGTCGTAAATACTGACCTTGCTACCTGCGGGTATGACAGTTTTTAAGGTTTTGATAGCCTTGACGAAGGCTGTTTTCTCTACTGCTGTCAGGTCAGTTACGTTCTTTCTTACAGCTAGGTGAGCGTATTGCCCTGGAAGATTATGATTCCAATGGTATTTGTATTGTCTGTGATTAATGCGATCGTGGGCGAAAACTGTAAGCGCACACGTGCTAACTATAAGTATGCTATAAATTAATATTTTGACAGATTTCAGTAGGGATTTCATTATCTTAATGGAAGCAGAGGGGCAGGGGAGCAGAGGGGCGCTACGGTGTATACACAAGTCTGAAATAGTTTACTCACCTGGTTTTACCCCACCCTAACCCTCCCCGTATGTATTGGGGAGGGAACTAGATTTCTTGTTTACCACCTTTCTAAGGGGGAGGGAACTAGTAGTTCGCCAAGGAAACTTGGCGGGGTAAAGGGCAAGGGGGAAAGGGAAAAGAAGATGTTTACTCCTTTAACCTTTAACCTTTCCCCTTTTCCCAGCCTTCACCTAACAATTTTGGGTTGGCAGACTACTAGATTTCTTGTTTCCCCCCTTTACAAGGGGGGATTAAGGGGGGTAATTTAACTTGTGTATACACCCTAAGTCTGCGGATGGATTTATCTCACCTCTTGAAGAGATGGACTTTCTGTAATGGCTGTTTTAAGTTCTCGACAAAATTCTTCTACGGCTTGCAATCCTTCTGTTGGGCTACCTTCAGCTAAACGTTTGACAAAGGCGCTGCCAACAATCACTGCATCTGCACCCCATTCCATGACTTGATGTGCCTGTTCTGGTGCGGAGATGCCAAAACCAACGCCGATGTGTTTATCGGTGACGCTTCGCAACTCGGTAATTAAATGCTCTACGCGGTTTTGGATTTGAGGGCGGATACCTGTAACGCCTGTAACACTAACTAGATAGATAAAACCCTGAGATTGACGAGCGATCGCAACAATTCTATCTTGAGAACTGGTAGGAGCTACGAGTAAAATTACCTCAATTCCAAAAGAAGCAGCAGTCTGTATTAATTCTTCTGCTTCTTCTAAGGGTAAGTCTGGTACTACCAACCCTTGCACCCCAGCAACGGCAATTTGCGCTAAAAACGACTTAATACCCCGGTGCAAAATGGGATTGTAGTAAGCAAATAGAATTATCGGCGCTTTGAGGCTAGGAATCACTACGTGTAACATCTCTAGCACTTGCTCTAATGTCGTGCCTTTTTGTAAAGCGCGGGTTGCTGCCGCTTGAATCACAGGCCCATCTGCGAGAGGATCGGAGTAGGGAATGCCTAATTCAATAAAGTCAGCACCGTTGCGATCTAAGATACGTAAGGCTTCGGCAGTGGTTTCTAAGTTAGGATCGCCTGCTGTGATAAAAGGGATTAAAGCACACTGTTGGCGATCGCGTAAAGTTTGAAAGGAATCGGAAATAGAGGTCATGCTGAAAAATAGTTAATGATTGTTTAATAGTTTTAGAATAATTGACACTTAACAATTAGCGATGCCCATGCTAAATTTTTTGTTAATGAGTCTTTGATACTCGTGAATGAGGCTTTTATCTCCGTTAATGAGTCTTTTATCTCCGTGAACGAGTCTTTTATACTCGTGAACGAGGCTTTTATCTCCGTTAACGAGGCTTTTATACTCGTGAACGAGTCTTTTAGCTCCGTTAACGAGTCTTTTATCTCCGTGAACGAGTCTTTTATACTCGTGAATGAGTCTTTTATCTCCGTTAACGAGTCTTTGAACTCCGTCGTCGAGTATCAAAGCTTCATTTTTTAGGTTTACCTCAGCATTCAGCACTCAAAATCTCACGCACAGCTTGTTCTACATCGCTTTGTTTAACTAAAGACTCGCCAATCAAAACCGCACGTGCGCCAGCTTCAGCAACAAGAGATAAATCAGCAGGTGTATACAATCCAGATTCACTGACGACGGTGATATCCAAACTTTGTAATTGTTGTTGACGCTCTGCCAAGAGTTGCTGTGTTGTTCCTAAATCAAGGGTAAAATCTTCTAAATTGCGATTGTTGATTCCTACTAAACTTAGGTTATCAAGCTTTAGCACTCGATCCAGTTCAGCCAAGGTATGGACTTCTACCAGTGCAATCATGCCCAAATCGTGAATTACTCGCAAAAAATCTTGGAGTTCTCGATCTGATAAAATAGCTGCAATCAACAATACTGCATCTGCGCCTGCTGTCCGTGCTAAATAAATTTGATAGCGGTCAATGATGAACTCCTTGCACAGTAAGGGTAATGCAACTTGTTGACGCACATTCCGCAGATTATCAAAACCGCCCTGAAAGAACTTTTTGTCAGTCAAGACTGATAGACAAGCTGCACCGCCTCGTTCATAAGCTTGAGCAACAGCAACTGGGTCAAAATCTGCGCGGATAACCCCACGGCTAGGTGATGCCTTTTTTACTTCAGCAATTAAGCTAGGTTGGTTGGGATTATCTTGTAAAGCAGTCAAGAAATTTCGCACAGTCGGGGCTGTATTTAACTTTTGTCGCAAGGAGGCTAGAGGCAATTCTTGCTGCATTTGTGCAACTTCTTGCCTTTTATGCGACACAATTTCTTCAAGAATATGGCGGGAAGGAGCAACTTGGTTAGTCATAATTTGGAAAAGGTAGTGGAGATGGTGAAATAAGTAATTATTCTCGCATTCTTGTTATTCTCGTTTATTCCTCGTTTTCTCGTTCCCAGATTCCATCTGGGAATACATTCTGTGCAGGCTCTGCCTGCGTTGATACAATTAATCTCGATATGAAGGAGGCGGAGCCTCAAGGATGGCATTCCCACGCAGAGCATGGGAACGAGGCTAATGACCAATGACTAATGACTCTTTGACTTGCGTATATACACGCACAACATTTTTAATTATTTTCAGACCGACTTCTCCGCCTAAAGTCATGATTGATTCTGGATGAAACTGAACGGCGGCGATAGGAAGTGTCTGATGTTCAATGCCCATAATTACGTCGTCATCAGAAATCGCTGTTACTTTGAGTTCTTTTGGTAAACGTTGCGGTAGAGCAAACAATGAGTGATATCTACCGACTGCAAAGGATTCCGGTAAGTTTTTAAAGGTGACAGAATTAGAATCGGTGACGAAAATCCGTGAAGATTTTCCATGTTGAGGGTAGTTGAGAACTCCCAATTCGCCATCAAAAGCTTCAACGATGCCTTGCAATCCCAAACAAACTCCGAAAATAGGAATTTGGCGATGCAGAAGGGCGCCGACAGTCTCGGAAACCCCAAAATCACTTGGTCTACCAGGGCCAGGAGATAATACAACTAAGTCAGGGCGTTCTGTATCGAATAACGATTCCGAGAAACCATGACGCAGTGTAGTGACGCTTGCACCAGTTTGGCGAATGTAATTGGCTAGGGTATGAACAAATGAGTCTTCGTAGTCTATTAATAAGATGCGTTTGCCAGAATTTACACCTGGAATCTGTTTACTTAATTTTAGAGAACCAGACTCATCAATTTTCTGACTCGTTTGCTTTACACGGCGAATTGTCTCAAATAAAGCAGCAGCTTTAGTAATTGTTTCTTGTTCTTCTGACTGTGGTATTGAGTCATAAAGGACAGTAGCCCCAACTCGCACTTCGGCGATGCAATCTTTTAATCGAATTGTCCGCAGAATTAAGCCAGTATTTAAATTCCCGTTGAAATTTAAATAGCCGACTGCTCCACCATACCAACGTCGGGCGCTCTTTTCGTGCTGTTCAATAAAATCTATTGCTGCCTTTTTAGGTGCGCCGGTGACTGTAACCGCCCATGTATGCGAAAGAAAGGCATCTAAAGCATCGAATTGCGATCGCAGTGTACCCTCAACATGATCTACTGTATGTATCAGGTGGCTGTATAATTCAATTTGGCGACGACCAATGACTCTTACTGAACCAGGTTCGCAGATTCGGGATTTGTCATTGCGATCGACATCAGTACACATGGTCAACTCAGCTTCATCTTTGTGCGAGTTGAGTAACTGACGAATTTGCACCGCATCGTCAAGAGCATCTTGTCCCCGGCTAATAGTGCCACTAATGGGACAAGTTTCTACCCGTCTACCTTCAACCCGCACAAACATTTCTGGAGACGCACCAATCAGATATTCGCCACCTAAATTAAAAATAAACCCATAAGGACTAGGATTGATTTCCTTTAAAGTATTAAATAGTTTGCTGGGTTCGTCTTCATAGCCTTCAAAAAAGTTTTGACTAGGAACAACTTCAAATAAATCACCTCTGCGGAAATAATCGAGTGCAACCTCAACTTTTTTCGCATATTCGCCTACTTTATGGTCAGCAGTTTGATTTGGTAAAAGATGTTTGCCGCGATAATCCACAGACTCACCTGTTCTCGGAAGATTCTTGGTGTTGCCGTGCGCTGTTTTAAAATCATATTGTAGGCGAAATGCACGTTGCTGATAGTAGTCAACAACAATCAATTCATCTGGCAAATAAAGCACAAAATCGCGTTGATCTGTAGGACGTTCTAGATGTTTGGTAATTGGTTCAAACTGAAAAACTAAGTCATAACCAAACGCACCATACAAGCCCAAATGCTCGTCTTCTTGACTAGAAAAAGTATATAGAATTTCGCGGACAACTGTAAATGATGAAGGCTGTTTACTACGTTCTTCTTCAGTAAATAATTTTTTTGTAGCTTTAATAAAACCTACAATATTGTTATCTTGTTGGGTGACGTTCTCAAGTTGTTCTGACTGGGATAGTCTCTCTAAAAGGAATGGCAAAAGTACTTGACCGCGTTCATTCAATGCTATCAAAGTGAAAGCATTATCCTGTGTAGTCAACTCTAATGGTGGATTGACAAATCCGATTGCCCATCTTTTGTATCTGCCTGGATATTCGTAGCTGCTCCTTAGCAACCCTCCACGCTGAGAATTTAAATGGAACAGAATGTCATCGAGGGCAGTGCCCATCTTAACTTCAGTGATGGAGCGAGAAACACTGACACCGCCAAGAGTATTGTAGGAACGTGAATCAAAAGCCATGAGTAATTTCTCTAGAATATTTGTTAGTCAATCATTAAGCAGCAACCATTAATCCTTTTTAGTAGTTATTTTCAAACCTAGAACAGACTTAGATTATTTTCTATCGATCTAAGTCAACATATTCTTTTTAAAAGATGTAATCAAAAACTTTTTACTTCTTATTTAAGAATACTAGATATCAAGCACATAAGATATTGAATAATTTTTCGATTGGGTGTCAATTTATTCGCTTTTTATACTGCTTTTCTAGTACATTTACCAATAATCCTATTTAAAAAAATCGCCTCCCCCAAAAGTAGTAAATAATCTCAGAAAACCTCTGCGTTCCTATCCTACGGGAAGGGGTTCGCGTAGCGTCTCGTAGAGAAACGCCTATGCGCTTCCCTGACTTTTCACGGCATCTGCAAAACCTCTCTCTAAATCTCTCTCCTAAAAGGAGAGAGATTTTGAATTTTCCCCCTTCCCGCGACGTGTTGGGAGCTAGGGGGTTAGGTTTTTGGTGGACTTTTCCACATAACGTGAAAAGTCAGATGGGCTTCCCTTAGCATTCATCTACATTTAAAATTTTCCCATCAGTTCCCGCAACAGCGATATTGCTTGCCTATATAACAACAAATTCACCTCATGAACCTCAATCCTTTTGCCAATCCCTTTTAACAGCGTTAAAGTCAACTCTCCCCCTAAATGTTCGCGGAATTCAGTCAAACCTCGAAACAAACAATTAGGATCTTCTAATTGTGATAACTTGTCAGCCAGTTCTGGCACATATAACGTGAAACCCAACGCCGATAAAGTATTTAATATCCGTTGCCACTCCAAATAATCCAGCAATCCTGCTAAATAGGAATAAGTGCTATCCAAAGCAATACCGATCGCAACTGCTTCGCCATGACGCAAGCGATAATTTGTCAAATGCTCCAGTTTATGAGCCGCCCAATGTCCAAAATCCAGAGGACGAGACGAACCCATCTCAAAAGGATCGCCGCCATTGGCAATATGTTCTAAATGCAACTGAGCGCAACGATAGATAACCTCTTGCATAGTATCCATATCTCGCCGCCTCAAAGCTGCGGTGTGAGAGTGGATAAAATCAAAAAAGCTAGCATCCTTAATCAGCGCCACTTTGACTGCTTCTGCAATCCCAGAACGCCAATCGCGATCGTCTAGGGTTGTCAAGAACGCAGAATCATTTATAACTGCATAAGGTGGCGCAAATGTGCCAAGAAAGTTCTTTTTCCCAAAAGCATTGATGCCGTTTTTGACGCCAACCCCAGAATCATTTTGCCCTAACACCGTCGTCGGCACGCGAATGAGACGAATTCCCCGGTGAGCAGTTGCAGCAGCATATCCTACCAAATCCAACACCGCCCCGCCTCCGATCGCTAACACATAAGAATGGCGACATAATCCAGCGGTTTCAATCTGTTGCTGGATTTGCTCTAATAAAGTGCGATCGTTTTTGGCAGCCTCTCCTCCCGAAATTATTATCGGTTCAGCTGCGATCGCTAGTACCTCTGCATAAAACTTGGTATACGCAACTAATTGCTTCACCAATTCAGGTTGATACTTTAATATTCCTGCGTCTATGACTGCAACTAATTTCTTCGGCTTTGTCTCCTCATCCGCACCAATCACTTGGGCTAAAGTAGGATTTTTCAACTCAAATAATTTTTGAGTGAAGTAAACTTCGTAGTTAAAAGTAACCGAAACACGTTGATGAATTAATCTACTTTTTTGCTTGATGTCAACTATCATATTTTTGCAGGTATATCTAAAAGTGCAGCACGATTCAAAGTTTCCAGGAATACCTCTACCGAGTGAGAACCATTTACCTGAACTTTGTCATTGATTACGAAGAATGGCACGCTGTTGATGCCATTTAACCGAGCAAATGTTGATTCAGCAACAACTGCATCACTCAGCGCGCGATCGTTTAATTGCAACTTTAACTCGCTAGCATTCATCTGATACGCTGTACCGATGGCAACAATAACGTCAAGATTTCCAATGTTTAAACCGTCTTCAAAATAAGCTTGATAAATAGCTTCGACGACATCGTTTTTTACGTTTGCGGGTGCAAGTGCAATCAGTTGATGAGAAAGTTTAGTATTGACAGCCAAATGGATTTTGTCAAAATCTAGCTTAACTCCAGCCGCCTCACCTGCACGTTGTGTATTATCAAATATCTGTTGTATTTCTTCCGCTTTCATCCCTTTTCTATTTTGCATAAAACTGCGAAGTTCGTATCCCTCCGCAGGAACAGTATTGTCCAAAATAAAAGGATGCCAGCGGATATGTACTTCTTGTTGCCGTTGTACCAGTGCATCAAACAGATGTTTTTTACCAATTCTGCACCAAGGGCAAACGGTATCGTGAAAGATATCTATCAGCATAGCTTTTGTAACTCAAATGCTAATATTGGTGTGCATTTGTGGTTGAAAATCTCGTTGGATAGCCATTGCATTTAAAGGCTGTAGGAAAGTGTTAATTTTATCTTCAAAAAAGCTTTGAGTATTTTCAAATTCTTGAATTAAAGCATCTCTATCTTTTATTGCTACTAGCCTCGCCAAACGGCTATAAGTATCAGCTAAAAAACTAATCGCATCGCATCTCTCTTCTGTAGCTAGCATAATATCCACACATAAGTGAGGGTTTTGGGAAAATAAACGTTTAACAATGTCAATTTCTTGGCGGTAATTAGGAGTTGACATTGTTAAACTTTGCCCTATATCAATTCTTGACTGTGCTAAGAAAACACCAAGGCTAAATCTACAGAAGTGCGGCGTAGCTTGAACGATCGTCATCATGCGATCGTGTTCTTCAGGCGTGCAAGTAATTAACTCAGCACCGTTACTTTTAATCAAGTCTAAAAACCATTGAAATGAATCATCATTTCGGCCTGGACACACCACCACTTTTTGTCCAAAAAATGATTCAATATTTGGCCCAAACATCGGATGTAAACCCATGACTGGGCCAGAATGGTGTTCGAGCATTGCTTGAGTTGGCTGTGTTTTTATGCTCGTAATGTCACACAAAGCTGTAGTTGGAGCAAGGTATTTAGCTGCACGTTTGATAACATCAACTGTATGTTCAATAGGAACACTCACTAAAACTAATTCTGCCTGACTTAACAGTTTCTCTGCGTATTCCCAATCTTCATGTTCGAGAACGCTAACATTATGGCCTACTAGCGAAAGTTGCTCTTTAAATAATCTTCCCATCCTGCCGCGTCCACCGATAATCGTAATTTGTCGGGGAGCGAGATGATTTGTTGCATATTTAGGAATTAGAGTAGTATGACAACTATTTAGCACACCTGCCCAAACAGACTCAGGAATACCAGCTTGAGCGAGGAGGGGAGCGACATCAGCCAATTGTTCATCTAAAGAAGGTTGTTCTGATGCTGCTAATAATGATATGCGATCGCTCAATAAGGCGATCAACCTTTGGTCAGTTTTTTTCAGCCGATCTGAATCAGAGGATTTCAAAGGCATTTTTTCTGTCCCCAATTTTCAAATATCAACAAGTGATTCCTGAGAACTCAATTCGGGCAAGATATCCAAAGTTGTCGCCCGTTTGGAAATCACATCAGTAAATAACTCTTCATATCGATCTAGCGCTTGTTCAAATGAATAATTTTCTACCGCAAACTTTCTTCCTTCACACCCTAATTTCGCTGCTAATTCTGGTTGATTATATAAATCTAATATCGCACCTGCCAAAGCATCTGCTGATTCTGGCTCAACTACAATGCCGCCGCCACTTTGTTTAATAGCTTTAGCAGCAGTACCAATTGCAGGAACTGAACCTACAATTGGGCGACCACTGGCTAACAATAGTGGTATTTTAGAAGGCATATTGAAAGAAATTACATTGCTCTTTTGCACAATCAACCCGACATCAGCGGCGGCTAACATTTGCGGTAATTCTTCTCGTGGTTGCAATGGCAGTAGCAAAACGTTATTTGCACCACAAGCAAGACAATGTTTTTGCAACCTTCCGAGAGCTTGGGATTCGCCGGCAATGACAAAGACAATTTCTTTTAGATGACGCAAGCGAACGGCTGCTTCTATGACTGTCTCCAAACCTTGCGTTAGAGCAATATTTCCTGAATAAAGCACAACAAATTTATTATCGAGTTGATGGCTAGCTCTCCAAGAGTTATTCTCTTTTGCTAAAGGGCGGATAAAATTTAGATTCACCCAATTTGGAATGCAGGCAATTTTATGAGCAGGTACATCTTTATTTATTAAATTATCTACAAAGCCATCGGCAATTACGCTAATAGTATGTGCAGTTCGATAGGCAAATTTCTCTAAAGCTTCCAGAGCGAAAATCATCAACTTATTTTTAATTAGCCCAACACGCACGGCAGCTTCTGGGAGGATATCTTGCACGTTTAGCACTACTGGGCAATTGTATAACCAACCTATTAAGGTGGCAGGTAAGCAAACTAGTAGCGGCGGCACTGTTGAGAGAATTAAATCAGGTCGCTCACCCTTAAGAGCTTGTGGCAAACTTGTAAAAATAAAGCTCAACTCTAGCAGTAGTCTGTCTACAAGGTTAGGTTTAGACTTAATCCGCAGGTAACTACGCTGAATGGTGACACCATTTTTTTGTTCAGTAACGTATAACTTACCTCGATACCCATCGTAAATCTGGCGCTGAGGATAGTTAGGCATACCTGTAATTACCCGTACTTGATGCCCTCGCTTCGCCAGCCCTTCTGCTAGTTCAGTCATCAAAGGTGCAATACCAATTGGTTCTGGATGATAGTTGTATGAATAAATCAGAATGTGCATGAACTTGAAAGCACCTTGATAATGTTGGCTTTATTGTGTTATCCAGTTTTAATCTCCATAGTTCCGGATTTAATAACTTAAAGTTTCCGTAAAAACTTTGGTAGAGTGTGTTACCGCGAAGCCTAATGCACCGAATTTATTGAGATGGTACATTATGCCCTTGGCTAACGCACCCTACAAAACTGTTACTCAAGCATCAGAACTCAGCACTGTTTTTGCAGTTCCTTTTTTAAACTGAAGACTAGCTTTTGTTGTCCACGTTTGCGCAATGTGACGGTAGCAGCCCCAAGCCCAAGCAATGCTAAACCCAATCCTGAGCTAGGTTCCGGTACTTGCCTTCTGCCTTCTACGTTTAGCACTTGCACGCGACCTTGGAAAAAATCGCCCACATAAAGCTTGCCATCTTTGAGGCTTGTGCCACCCGTCCAGTTAAATCTACCTGGAGTCAGGTCAAGGGGATTGCCAAAGGGACCGTCAGTTAATCCTGGAGGCGGGACTAACTTGCCTGATGCATCTAGGGCTGGTTTACCGTAGGAAGTCAAGAACTTACCGTTTTTATCAAATACCTGAACGCGGCTGTTAATAGAATCAGCTACATAAACATTCTCTTGGTCGTCCACTTCGATGCCAATTGGCTGAAGAAGTTGTCCAGGCCCGCTACCTGCTGAACCAAATGCCAATAGAGATTTACCATTTGGATCGAGTACTTGAACGCGGTTGTTATACTGGTCAGCTACAAAGATATTTCCACTAACGGGGGAAATTCTTACACCTGCTACACCTTGGAATTGCCCAGGTGCAGTGCCATTGGTACCACCAATGACACCAATTTGCTGTCCGTCTGATGTGAATTTAAGGATTCTTTCGCCGTTAAAATCACCTACATAAACGTTGCCAGTTTTGTCAAATGTTACACCAGATGGCCCAAAGAAAAATCTACCTGGTACGAGAGGGGTAAATTCTCCATTTGCAAAGGATCTAATAAAGTTACCCTGAGAATCGAATTGATTGATGCGGTTGTTGTAAACATCACCTGCATACAAATCCCCTGTTACGGGATTAAAGTCTACAGTTGTTGGCTCGTCAAACTGTCCAGGTCCAGTGCCGCCGGAGCCAATTGCTCCAATATACTGACCGCTTGGACTAAATTTTTCAATTTTATTACCGAGGTTGTAGTTAGGAGTACCATCCGCCGGGTTAACACCGCGTCCGTTAGCTATGAGGGTATTCCCTTGGCTATCTATCGCTATGCCTTGGGGAACAAACAGTTGTCCAGGGCCGAAGCCAGGACTGCCGATACTTCTGTCGTAAGTTAATGTTACAGCTTTGGCTTGGGCTGCTGCTGCCAACACCATAAATCCAGTACCGAGAATACCGATTGACAAATTTTTGACTAATCCCATGAGTTTGAAGTCCTGGTTGTATGAGTGTATACTCTTTCCTAGACTAATTTTGTTCCCAGTCTCAGTTCGGGAACCCTAAAATTCGGGCTGCTGCCTCTTGTTTGAAATGCACTTTCTGTGTGAGGCAGCAGCCTATTCTGTAAGCTTTACCTGACACCAGGTAAAGAGGAATTAGACAGTCTCTATTTTGGCTAGCAATTCACCCAACTTTTCTTGGCGTTTGCGCTTAGCGAAAGCAGCAGTTGCGCCTACACTAGCAAGTGCTAGTAAGCCGACTACTGAACCAGGTTCGGGGACTTTTTCAACAACGACACCATCCACCCGAACAACCTCGCCTAGTCTTGGACCGACACCGCGATTGGTAATATAAATCTTGCCGTCAGGGCCAATATCAATTCCATCAGCCGAATCTAACCCTTGACCTGCTGCAACAAGTGTTGTGCGAGTGCCGTCAGGAGCAACTTGGATGAGAGATCCAGGTAGATTTGTAATATCACCCCCTAACTGGGAGGTGTCGCTGAACTGTAAGACGAGCAAATCACCTTTCTCATCAAAGGTTAGGTCGGTGATGTGCGTAAACCCATCCAGAAAAACTTCTGGTTTGAGATCGTCGCCAATACGGAAAATCCGTGATTTACCTTCTGGATAAGGGAAACCCGTATATTCACCAACGTATAAAGCTCCATCGGGACCAATTGCGCCACCTGTGGGTACTGATTGAATCGCTATTTTTCCTCCTGGAAGCTCCTCTAATAGCCCAGGAGGTAATTGTAATCCTGGTGGCAAATCTGACTTACTAATGGTATTTTTCGGAATTGCGATCGCGTCGGACTTACTTCCGTCAAGCTTGATTTTGTAAGCAGTGTTCCCGCCCCCATCAACCACATAAGCATTATCGCCATTAACAGTCAGGTCATAGGGATTGGTAACTACATCCCCTTTATCTGGATTTTTGGTGATTTCATTCTTGGCAAAGTCAAAAATACTGGTGAGAGCTCCCGTGTTCAAGTCAACTTTGGACAGTTGTGCTAGAAGCGGTGTATTCAAAACTTTATCAGGTGTTGATGGCGGGAAAGTCGCAAGTTGCTGTGGTGGAAGTGGGGATTTAGAACCAAGATTAAGTGTTGCTAAATCGCGGTTTCCTGGATAACCGGCAAACCCTGTCAGTAGATAAGCATTCCCTTTAGAGTCGAATTGTATATCTTGAATACCAGCGCCTTGGTTGCCGGTGGGTTGCTCTGCTAAAGACTGAAAGTTATTAAGTAGACGCTGTTTTGTGCCGTTTGGTGAAACTTTGACTAGTGAACCACTGTTACCAGCACAGATAGGCTGAAACAGTGTACTCGGAGATGGTTGGCAATTTCCGTTGCCGCCGATACCTGGCTCTGCTACGTAGAGACTGCCGTCAGGGCCAAAGCTAGCCCCTCGTGCATTACTAACTCCATCGACAATAGTTGTTAATGTTGCAGCTTGTGCAGATAGTGTTCCACAAATAGCGGTAAAACAAAATGTAAGAGATGTAAGAGCAAATGACTTGAGTTTCATACCTTTGAAGATTGAGAGTTAAATAATTTGTTTGTGGAAACTTTTATGGTTTTCAAAGACAACGAATCCTAGTCTTTAAAAAACGCAGGGCAAATAATGCCTTTATTGAGAGGCAGTGATATTGGTTTGAAACTCTGTATTTGAGCGCCACGACTCTATTTATGGGAGGTTTGGTAGCTCTCTCTTCTTATGCAACCAAGCAACGCCCAAGGCAGCGATCGCTAATACACCTAAAGCAGAATCAGGTTCAGGAATAGACTTGGTATTTTCAATTCTGAGAACTTGTCCAAGTCCTGGGCGATCGCCTCGGTTGGTGACGTATACTGCACCATCAGCACCAATAGTCAGGGCGCTAGGCGACTCCAATCCATTGCCACTCAGCAGAGTTGTGCGTGTACCATCGGCAGCTATTTTGATGACAGAACCATCAAAATTACCCTTCCAAGCTGACTGATTGGCGTACTGCAAAGCATACAAATTGCCCGCAGGATCGAATTGCAAGTCGGTGAGTTGGGTAAAACCATCGGCGAAGACTGATGTACCATCAGCACCGACTCGATAGATTTTTGCCCCACCTTCTGGGAAGGGAAATCCGGTAAATTGGCTGATGTAATAAGCACCATCAGGGCCTTTTGCCACCCCTGAAGGTACTGGTTGAGTTGCAAACTGCGATGGGCGAAGCCCCGCCGTCGGCGATCGCACGACTTCACCTTGAGATGGCACTTGCGCCGGTTCATTGGATGGGGAACCAGAAGGTGGAAAGACTGGATTGGTCAAGATGTCTTCGGGGAAGGTGGTAATAGCTTGCAAATTACTAACGTCAGTATTGACGCTGAGTAAGTCGTTTGCACTCGCATCAGCTGCAACTAACTTATTACCATCTATGACAAAACCCAAGGGATTGCTACCGACATCACCACCATCGGGATTATTGGCGAGTTCATAGTTAGCGAAATCAGCAACACTCGTCCAGGAATTGGTCTTAAAGTCGGGAGCAATGATTTTACCGAGGTCAGTGTTACCTAAATTGCGATCGCGAAAGGCTGGATTCGCCCCATACCCAATCAGAACATAAGGTTTACCTGTAGCATCAAATTGGATATCACGAGGGCCACCTGCTCCAGTCCCATCTGGTAATGCTATGGAAGAAAGTCCTGTAAGTATGCGTTCGGTTTTACCACTCTCAATTTTGGTAACTGCCCCACTTGTGCCATAGCATAGAGAATCGCCTTGACCGCTTGCTGGTGGCACACAAGCGCCACTTCCCCCGATTCCCGCCTCTGTAACATAGAGATTACCATCAGGGCCAAAACTCAGACCACCCGCATTATATAGACCGTCGGCGATTACTGAAAAGGATGCAGCTGAGGCAGCTTTCATTCCCGAAAAAGCGGCAACACAAAAAGTGAGGATAGTAATAGTAAGTGGCTTGAGTTTCATGTGTTGCAATACAGGTAATCGTGGGAAATTGAGGGGTAAAATTTAAACGCTGAAGAAGGTTGAGGTTTTAGTTGGTAACTAGTGACTCTTGAATTTTTGGTAGATAGCTCATTCCTCGGTCAAATGATTTGAGGTTGCCAGCTTTGGCTTCGAGTAAACGTTTGATGTTCATGCTCTCAGCGCCAAAATCTTCAATTTGAAGTTTGCCGTGGGTTACAGTTCCATCTGTTTTCCAGAATGTGATTCGATGCAGAATGAAACCAGAAGCTTCGGGATCGGCGAAAGCATAAGCGGTTGGAATCAGTAACGCTACAGAACGCTGATAATATTCGTAATCTGGATAAAAATGTTCTTGTTCGAGTAAGTAGTATTTACTCAAAGAATGAACTCGTACAGACACTTTTACTTTTTGGTCATATTCATCTTTGAATTCACCTGATTCAGCAGCAATCTCACCATTGGGTCGCAGTAAATGCGCCCACTCATCTACATTTTTTAAGTCTTTTAAGTATTCAATGCCAATTTCAATTGGGGCATCAACATAAATGGTGTCTGTATCAATAAAGTGGCGTCCTTTAGCCGCTGAGATAAGACCAGCTTTGCGTTCCAAATTACCTTTGAGAGAACGACATTCAGAAGTGTGTACAGTGTGAATTCCCTGCATAATCATCTGAGTCTGCCGTTTGGGATCGACAAAGCTCAACCAGTGAAAATACACGCCTTTTTCATCTGTTCCCGGTTCTATGTAGTCGGTGGGAAATAGCAAGACAGGATAAACCTGAAAATATTTCTGATACTCTAATCCACAGTGCCATTCAATGCCGTAGAAAAGTGGATTTTCTAGTTTTTTAACATGATAATAGAGATTTTTGTGATAACCAGATGCAGTTCCAAGCCAGGTATCTTCGTCAATTTGCTCTTTCATCCGGCTATAAAGCGTCCATTCATCCAAGTTCTTTAAGCTGCAAAGGTATTCAAAAGCGCTCTCTGGTGAAGTCGCAATATAAGCTGATGTTGCAAAGGTATTTTTTTCCATTTATCACTCCTTAAGATAATAACAATTAGGCTGCGATCGCTTTACTCTTGGTTCGTTTACTATTGATTCGGTCTTCTGCTAATCGTCTAGCAGCATCGTTAGTAGTAACTCCTTGCTCTTTAGCAATCTCAAAAATTGTTATTAGCGTGTCATAAATGTTATGCACTTGTTTGAAAGCTTTTTCTTCGTCATAACCAATCATTTCGTTGTAAACATTGATTAGTCCTCCAGCATTAATTACATAATCAGGGCTGTAAAGAATCCCTTTTTTAGCAAGCATTTGACTATGTAGCTGCTCATTCTCTAATTGATTATTAGCTGCACCAGCAATAATCGAAGCTTGCAGAAAAGGAATTGTGTGACTATTAAGAATTCCTCCTAAAGCACAAGGAGCGAATATATCTACATCAAGTGAGTAAATTTCGCTTGGTTCTACAACAGTTGCACCAAAAAGCCGTTTCGCTTCTTCCGCTTTTACTGGATCTATATCACTAACAAAAAGCTGGACATCATTTTCATGTAAGTGACGACAGAGATTTTTACCAACATTTCCTAAGCCTTGAACTGCAACTTTCATGCCATCAAGTCTTTTGCTCTGCCAACGAGATTCTACAGCAGCTTTAATTCCTAGAAAAACTCCTAGTGATGTTATGGGAGCAGGGCCACCAGATTTTTCTGATACCCCAACAACATATTTCGTTTCTTGGCTAATTGTCCGCACATCGTCAGGAGTAATATTGACATCTTGTCCGGTAATAAAACGTCCATTCAGGCTATCAACAAAACGTCCATAAGCTCTCAACAGATCGTCTGTTTTATTTTCAGGATTAGCGATAATGACTGCTTTTCCGCCACCAGCCGGGATGTTTGCACAGGCAGCTTTATATGTCATTCCACGGCTGAGACGAAGTGCATCTTTTAACGCAGCTTCTTCGTTGATATAAGGCAAGATTCTTGTAGCTCCCATCGCCGGACCCAAAGTTGTGTCATGGATGGCAATAATTGCCTTAATTTCGGGATTTTTACCATGACAAAAAAGAACTTGTTCGTGACCCATTTCTCTAACAGTTTCAAATAGCAGCATCTTGTCCTCTTGATATTGGTTGGAATTGTTTAGAGAAAGTAATGAACATTACAAAATGTAAATATATAGACACAAAACTACTCTCGAACATTAAGATTAGATGGAGTAAAGAAAAGACTTAAGGTTTTAAAAAAAGAAGTTTTAGATTCCAGCTTTTTGAGTGGAGTTTCTGACTAAAACAAAGCTTTTGTCCGCTTCCAAATTTATGCTTTCTCTTTTACTGAATTAACTAATCTAAACTGCGTTGTAAATTCCGCTTTATTGAAGTGTTTTAGTGTCTATAACAATTGAATGAAATTGCAAACTTTTAAAATCAAACCATTGGAAATGAAACTTGCTTGGCTGGATTTTTCGCGGCACTTGATTTAATTCCTTGTGCTGCCAAACTCTTATTACGTCCGCCAGAAGGTGCTGGGCGATCGGCATCAATCACTACATCAATAAGAAAAGGAACAGTGGATGCGATCGCTTGTTCTAATGCGGCTTCAATATCCGACTCTCTGACGACGACGATCGCTTCTGCTCCCATCCCACGAGCAATCATGGCGAAGTTTGTTGGTGGAAGTGTTGCATCTGCGCCCTTTAACCCCAAGACTTTCATCCCTTGATGGCACATGTTGTAACGCGCATCGTTAAGTACAATCCAGATTGCGGGAATTTTGTATTTCACGGCTGTGCTGATTTCGTTATTCATCAGCATTGCTCCATCGCCGACAATCCCTATAGCCTTGCTTTTGCTCGCCAGCGCTGCACCCAATACTCCGGTGACGGCGTGACCCATTGCGCCGACTCCGGTGCTGACTCGGTAACGATTGGCTTCGGAAAATTGCAGTAGATGAGTTGACCAAGTAAACGAGTTACCACACTCCGCCATGACTATGGCATCGGTATCTTCAACAACGATCTTTTGAATTGCTGCCATCAATACTTCTGGCCGCACTGGATAATCTACCTCTGTAGCAGGTTCAATTGCTTTGTGTTCTGGACGAGGTAGTAGCAAAGTCGTGGAATCAGGAGCATCTGGTAATTGCTGCAACAACTCTTCCACAAAAGCTTTGATATCAGACCTAACTGCAAAAGTTTCAACGTGGGGATAAGCTACACCTGGCACCTCCGGGTCAATATCTACGTGGACAAAACCTCCTTTTGGAACTAGCGCCGAACTCCAGAAAGAAGTCGGTTCGCCAAGACGGGTTCCTAATACGAGTGTGCGTAGTGGAGGTTGTTCTTCCATATAAGTTAAGACGGAAGCATGACCGCCTAAACCTGTGACACCCACAAATTGGGGATGATCTTCAGGGAAGATACCTTTACCACGGGGCGAACACATAACGGCTGCTCCGGTTTTTTCAGCGAGTTCAAGGATTTCCTCTGCTGCGTCACGCGCACCAAAACCAACCCAGATAGCAAAGGGACCGGATGATAATAACTCTACAGATTTAGCGATCGCTTCTTTGGAAGCAGTCATCGGAAATGGAGAAACATCTAGTTGAGGTAAGGCTATATCCTCAACTAAACTTGTCTGCACAGCGGTGGGAATACTCAAATGGGCCACAAATCCACCTGGTTGCGCCATAGCCAAAGCAAGTTTACGAAAAATCTGCGGTAGTTGAGCCGCAGATTCAATCGTGATTGCATAGTTAAATAACGCTCCTGGGGTAAAAATTCCCCCACTTGGCAATGTATAAGTGCTGGTTTCTTGAATAGCCCAACGTCCACGCTGCGGTGCTGAGGTGCAAGCCGACAACAAAATTACCTTTGCACCTTCACCACGAGCCGCAAATAACCCGGTGATGGCGTTGGTGATCCCCGGCCCTGCTGTGGTAAAAACTACAGTGGGGCGATTATTTGCAAAGTAAGCTTCGGTGGCAGCAAATGCTGCTCCGGCTTCATGGCGGAAGTTCAACACCTCTATGCTGCTATTGGATAGCGCACCCCAAATGCTTGCCATCGCGCCACCAGCGACACCAAAAGCGTAACCTACTCCCAAATTTTCCAACATCTGAGCGATCGCATCGGCAACTGAGAGCGTTGGAGCTATTTCATCGTTTAAAAAAGGCTGAATTCCCCCATTATTCTCTGATTCATCAAGCTGACGGGAGTCAGACACAGATTCTACATATCTGTTTGCTGGAAGTTCCTTGTATGGCTCAGTGGTGATGAGAGGATTTGAACCAGTATAGTTTTGACTCATTAGTTTCACGTAATTACAGAAAGTTACACAAAGGCTTTTCAGTTTACAATCACAGCGCTAGAAATATTTATTACAAACAACTCTGTTGTTTCTTGCAGCGACGATCTAGCTTGGTCGAGATTAGAAATGGCCGATCGCTGCTGATTGATGCTTGTGAGCGCAGTACCAAAAAATTTTAAAAGCATACAACAGTTGAGGTTGTGCTTCTTGTGACCAGAATAAAGGAGATAAAGATTGTTGTACAATCAAAAATCCTTTGATGTAGATGTCAAATTTTTCGCTTCTATGTGATACCTACAGTATTTAAAGTACATCAGCGGGAAAAAAGTAAGTTGTGTAAAGGTGTAGAAACTGGTAATTAACCCGAAGTTAAGCGTGTCTCATAATCTTTACAAAAATTCATATAGTTCGCTTTAATAGCACCGATCTAATTAATAAACGCTTGGTGAGTTTCTTGTCAGCTACAATAAAAACCTAATTTGCAATGAAAAATCTTTTGATATATGTGTCAATTCTTTCGCTTTTTGCATGATTGTTACATTTGCAACTTAGTCACCTGAAAGATTGATATTCTGCGTAGGCGTAGGCATCGCACAAGTGCCACATTACCAAATTTACAATAGGAAATCTTTTGATGTGGCTGTCAATTCTTTTGCTTTAGAACTTACACAACTTTTTATCCGAATTTAAGCATGAGTCGATTTAGCGGTCTTTAATATTGCCAGTAAAAACTTTTTGAGTCAATTATTTGTAACGATAAAGACATTATTTTTTAACTTTTTATAGTTCTTTTGAGGGATGATAAAGTATTCAGCATGTAAATATCTTAAAAGATGTATTTTTTTGATACGTAGATAATGAATATATACTTAGTACAGGAATGTAGTGTTTCTTGAGGATAAAACAAACACAATCATATACGGAAAAATATACGTGTTTTTTGTTACAAATGTACTTCTTACGACAGATGACTAAGCATATTCTTCTATAGTTAAATTCCTGAGAGAGTAAGTTAAGATAAATTAAGAAAATGAATTGATGAGTTGAAGTTTATTCATTTAAGCCAGGTTCAGCACTGCAAATTCATTTATGTTGCAAATCAAACGACTTTATACGAGTAGTTCGCCAAAGTCCTTGGTAGTGAAAATGTTAAAGGATAAAAATTTTTATCCTTTAACTTTTAGCAGTCGAAACCCAGGAATTTTAGGTTCCTGAACTCTTGCAAAGACGTAGCAGTACTACGTCTCTACAAGAGTTATTGATAACGCATAATTAATTTGTGGAGATGTCTATGAATTAGTTTTGGTGCAGAATGAGTTTAAATTTAAAATATCTTTTTTACTTATAGATTAAGAGTTTTGAACTCTTATCTAATAAGGCCGATTGGCTAATCTAGATTTTATTTGTCCAAATTTCGTGTTTCTATAAAAAGCTATTTAAGTCAATAATATTTAAAAAAAATCTTTAATTTTTTAGAAATATTTAGTTCAAAATTTTCCACTTTATTGGTATAATAAGTTTTGTTAAGATTATTAGTAATATTTTTGACAATCCTAACAAATTTTATTTTTTAACAGCCGAACAGTACACCAAACATTTTAGTAAGTCATGACTATTAACTCATTAATGGGAATGGTGCTGATTGATTATCAGGAGGAAGTATGAATATGAATTCTGGCGAATATACACTAGCTAGATCGAACAATCAATGGGCACTACAACCAGAAATAGAGATGAAGTTTGCTCACTTTCTAATAAATCACGCTGTAGATGCTGCCTTCTGTTTGGGAGTAAACGCGCAGTTTCTTTATGTCAACGATGCCACTTGCCTGATGACTGAGTATTCCCGTGAGGAATTACTTTCTATGAGTCTGCATGATATAGATGTAGATTTTGCTCTGCACAATTGGTCAGATATTAACTCACAGGGTTCCCTTACCTTTAAATCTCGCTATCGGACAAAAGGAGGTCGGATATTTCTGGTAGAAATATCCATGAACTATGTAAAACACCAAGATATGGAATTTGGCTGTGCCTTTGCTCGTGAGAAAACTGATGAAATAGTAGAATTAAGCGTACAAAAGTGGACTGATGGATTAAGAGATGCCAAAGATAATTTGCAACAAGAATTTTCTCAAGTCAAGGCAAAAGAAGTAGAACTAGAAACATCTCTTTCTTTACTTCGTTCTACTCTTGAGTCTACTGCCATTGGTATTGTTGCAGTTAACTTTGAGGGAGATATTCTGAGCTTGAATCAGAAATTTGTGGATATGTGGCAGATCCCAGAGTCCCTAATACTATCTAAGAAATGTCCTCAATGCAAAGCCTTTTTTGAGAACCAACTTAAAGATCCACAAACCTTTAGTCGGCTGATTTGGGAAGTATCTAGCCAATCTGATTTTGAGAGTTACGACATTCTAGAGTTAAAAGATGGAAGAGTTTTTGCACACTATTCTAAACCCCAATTGCTTGAGGGTAAAATTATTGGGAGAGTGTGGAGTATTTGGGACATTACTGAATCGAAACAGACTGAAGAAGCATTACGTCTGAACGCAACTAGATTTCGGACAATAGCCGAAACGACAGATGCCGGCACTTTTCTGATTCAAGGCAAGCGGCTTTGCTATGTAAATCCGGCTGTAGAACAACTCACTGGCTATACAAAAGAAGAACTACTAACAGGTTTCGATCTTCGCCGACTGATTAAGAGCAAAAAACGCAGGCAAGTACGTAACCCGGATGAAGCCAGTAATTTTGAATATCAGGAGATGAATATCTTAACAAAAAATGGCACGGAGCGCTGGCTAGCTTGTGCAGTTGCCAAGCTTGATGGAGGGCTGGATTTTGGGGGAAAACCAGTCGAACTGATTGCAGGCATCGATATTACCGATTACAAATATGCAGAATTAGGTCTTAACCAAGCTTTAGAACAAGCCAAACAACTTAGCGAACTTAGAGCGCGTTTTCTTTCTATGGTTTGCCATCAATTCCGAACTCCACTGAATATTGTTTCATTTTCTAATAGTTTACTTAAAGAAGAAGTAGACAAACGTACACAGAAGAAAATCCAACCATTACTCGATCACATTCAAAAAGCCACCGAACAACTGAGCCTGATGTTGGATGATATTTTGTTCTTCTCTAAAGCAGAATCAGCAAAATTAAACTTTGAACCAAAACCGCTTGAGTTAGTTCAGTTTTGTCAGGATTTAGTTGCACAAATGCAGATGATTGTTAGCAAAAAATCAATCAATTTTGTCAGTCAAGAGAAAACTCTAACAGCCTATATAGATAAAAAATTGCTAGAGCCGATTTTGAAGAATTTGCTTGATAACGCAATTAAGTATTCTCCCTCAAATCAGGCAATTAATTTAGAACTATCTTGCCAAAATGAAAAATTAATTTTCCAAGTAAAAGATAGGGGTATTGGTATTTCAGTAGTAGATCAACAACGAATATTTGAGCCATTTTACCGGGGAAGTAATATCGATCATATACCTGGTACTGGACTAGGACTATCGATTCTGAAAACTCTTGTAGATTTACATCATGGTCAAGTTTCTGTAGAAAGTGAAATTGATGTCGGCACTACATTTACTGTAATGCTGCCATTAATCAAATCAGAGTTGACCTGTTCCGAGTTATGAATGTTGATATGAAGATAGTTGTTAATTAAAAACTTAACAATCATAACTCTCGGAACGAGTTAATTAATTTCATTCCTATTTAGATTCTCACCAAAGAGTCTAGTAGTTAGCTCCTGCAACAATTGATTGTAATAGAAAATTATGTACGAATCGTCAAAGAAAATTCTCGTCATTGAAGATGATAGCGTTACCCGCAATCTTTATTTAAAGGGTCTTGAAGCTAAAGGTTTTGATATGGTAGGCGCTCAAAACGGTCGTGTTGGTATCCAACAAGCACAAAAGGATGTACCCGACTTAGTTATTTGCGATATCACAATGCCGGATATGGATGGTTATAGCGTTTTAAATACACTACGCCAAGATCCTCTGACAGCAATTATTCCTTTCATTTTTCTGACTGGCAGTAGTACTAAAGCAGATGTTCGCAAAGCTATGGAATTGGGAGCAGATGATTATCTTACCAAACCCTCGACACTAGATGAATTGCTCAGAGCGATAGTTACTCGCTTGGAAAAGCAAGCGAATCTCCAGTACTGGTGTGCGATGAAATTTGAGAAAGCTCCAAAATCATTTACAGATGATGATACTACAGCGATCGCTTCCGGTGTTGCCGTCTTCTCTGATAAAGAAGTCAAAATTTCTTCTAAGTCAATCTTTCCCTGCATTCCGCAATTAAAAGAAGTTTTCGACTTTATCGAAGCCCATTATCATGAAGGAATTACTTTGTGTGATGTGGCTGTTGCTGTTGGTTACTCATCAGCTTACTTAACTAACCGAGTAAAGGAGACAAGTGGAGAGACTGTAAACTGCTGGATTGTCAAACGCCGGATGGCGGAAGCTTGTTTTTTACTCCAAAATAATAATGAGACAGTCGAGAAGATAGCGAAAGCATTGGGCTATCAGGATGTGTCTCATTTCTCCCGCCAGTTTCGCCAACATCACGGTTTACCTCCCCAAGCTTGGCGCAAAGAGCATCAGCTTGTATCGCAAAAACAGGTGAGACTGTGGTGAAAGTAGATTTTATACAAATAGTTGTGTAAACTCGTATATTAAATCCACCCTACCTTTACGTAACATGGCTGGATCTAATCTTTCAGTAGTGTTACAAGTCATCAAAATAACTAACCGTTGCTGCATCTGAATACCAGAGTCATCAATTACACTCTGATACAAAGTGCCATCTAGCAAGCTCAAAATGTGTTCGGTTTTGTTATTGTATTGCGCTACCTCCGAAGCACGATTTTGCGCTAGATTATCAGCTTCGTTAATAACGATACAAATACGCTCTATGTAAGTCGGAGGGACAAAATTAGCGATCGCATCATGATCTAAAATAAAAATTACATACCCTAAAGGTACAAGAATTTCTTTTGCTACTGCCTGTGTCCAGACTGTTTTACCAGTACCTGGTTGTCCATGTACAACAACAGCTAACTGGTTTTGATTTAAAATCGCTTGCTGTACAGAATCAGTAAAGTTTTGGATGTCTGCGGGAAATGTCCGAATGTTAAATTGACTATGAACTTTGCCTACACGACTTTGATATCCACTCAGCATCACTGCTAAGTCGTAAGTCGCTTTGTTAATTAGTGGCGCAAGATTTTGCGCCATTAAACTATATTGTCGTCGCCCGCGATCGTAGGGATCGATTTGCAACCAAACGTCATACTTAGACCAATAAGCATAAACAGTATTAATAACGTCTAAGCGTTCCCAGCTAACGAATTTATCTATAGGAAAGTAAAAATCTCTCTCTGAGAAATACTGGGTAATAATATCAGGATTACCCAATACACCTAAAACTCGCATTACAGTAATTTCTTGCAGTCGATTAAGAACATAATCAATAGGAATATTACTACGACTGACAAATTGAACAATAGGTGTTTCCGTACTCAAAACATCTTTGTAGCGATGATCTGGTGATTGAGGATCTGGCGTGATGTAATTCCAAAATTTTTCAACTTCGTAACGGGTATTATCAGATACAACACTTAATAAATTAGCCCACCAAGCATAATTGTTTCGTCCTAAGACATCAGCAACATTACTCGCTAAATTCAAACTTTTTTGACTTAATTCGCGGGAGTCACTGTACAACAGTTCCCACAAAAAACCCCAATCTAATTCTCGATTAAACGGTCGCCAACCGCAAGCAATTAAGCTTTGCCGAGTATTATTTGTAGGAGTACCTTCGTTGCTTCTAAAATAGTCAAAAACCATATTTATCAGTTATGCAGCGTTAATGTAAGTTATTTTGTGTTAAGTAGGAAGTTTTGAAAAATTTTTCTCGTAATATCAACTAATTGCGTACAAATGGGAATTGTATTTTCACTGTAGTGGTGAGGAAGTCTTTTTAATTTAACTCATTACTATTGTAATATACTGTATTACAAAATAACTACTTGTGTCAACTTTTTTGACAAACCAATTGCTAAGTGAGTGTTTACTTTTAGCGATTGATGTACCTGCACTACTTATGCGTCTGTAGATGAGGACTGACAGGGCATTTCAAGTTGATGAAGTACACAAGCTAGTCTCAAAGCCAGGTACAAAGCTTGTTTTACTTCTGTTAGCGCAGCGTAGCTCATTCTGACTCCTGAATTCTGACTCCTGAATTCTGCTATATATCATGTCCGTGGATATTTTTCAGAAGGTTTTATTTGCTGTTTACCTAGCCAGTCTCGAAAGTTGGAATGATAGAGACTGTAATGGGTTTCTGAGGCGATTTTTTGTTGCTGTAAGAACTCTAGCCAATTTTCTAACACTTCTTCAACTTCATACTCATCAGTATCAATGATTTGTGCGATCGCTGCGGTGGTCATGTAGCTCTGTCGAAGTGCAGTCTGCGCCAAAGCTTCCACTGATATTGCTTTTTGCTGCTGTGTTAAGACATTTAACACATCTGTGCTATGTTCCGTGTCTTGTTCGGGTGGAAACATTTTGTGTAAATGCTGCTGATAATATGCTTCTAAACCAGGGGGGAGTTGATTGTATTGGAAAGGTATCGAGTAGAAATTTTCTACGTTAGCGAAGATTACCGGAGGTATCGCACTTATTACCTGACTGAGATACATAAAATTATTTTCGCTCAAAGTGGTGAGGCGATCGCTAAATTCTTCCTCATTAATCTGGTGATTACTCAGCCAAGATTTAAGATTTGACCTCTCCCCCAACCCCTCCCCTTCTAGGGGAGGGGAGTAATCTTGTCCCACCCTTCCCTCATAGGGAAGGGGGGTTAGGGGGGTTAGGTAACTTTGAATATAAGCTTGAATATCCCG
The DNA here is from genome assembly GCF_036917355.1 of Nostoc sp. Classification (GTDB taxonomy): domain Bacteria; phylum Cyanobacteriota; class Cyanobacteriia; order Cyanobacteriales; family Nostocaceae; genus Nostoc. The sequence goes on along the minus strand of NZ_JBALDP010000005.1, from coordinate 39,065 downwards.
CCGATTTTCTTCTGGATAATCTGCCAAATCCAGACTTTGCGACGGCGTTTCAATTAATAAACCCGACTTCTCCCGCAAAAAAGGTCTACGAGTGAGGAGGAAATAGACCTTATCCGGGAGATAGCGGGGGAGATAAAACAGATTTGTACCAGATGGTTGACTATTGCGGTCAATGCAATTCAACCCATCAATGGCAATTATCAGTTTTTGATGAGATTCTAACTCATCGCTGATTTGCTGGAGAAGACTAGAGAAAAACCAACTTCCCTCTGTGGCGTTATCAGGCAGAGAGGTGTAATTAAGCGAGTATTGATTAATGAGTTGCGTGCAGATATTTATGAGAAATTCGTCAGCACGATTTTTACCCTCAAGTTCGGCATTGTAATAAATAACTTGAGGATTGTTTGTCACATATTTGGCGAGAATGGCACTTTTACCGCTACCGGGTGCGCCAATGATAGTGAAGTAACCGTGGCGATGGCGGTCGAGAAAGTTGTTAATAGCCATGAAGACAAATTCACGACCGACAAAGTTGTGGCTTTTTTCTTGAATGATTTGCTCAAACTCCCTTGGATGTCCTCTGAGATGATTAGTAGTGGGTGGTCTGGGTGGTGAATTCATAGTTATTTTTGTACCTATTCTCCAGCCTGTTGTTTAAGCAAATTCACTAAAGTATCAGATAACCATAAACCTGCATCACGTAAAGCTTGAATTCCGGGAGATACGCTTAAAATTATGCCGCGTCGTTTTGCTAGTACTAGTAAGCCTCCTGTGCCAATAGTAGTAATGCCCAGCGATTGACCGCAACGCCTTGCGGCTCTATCATCAACAATGGCTGCACAATCTAAAGTTTCCAAAGCTAGACTTAATACTTGTGACTCTCCTAAACCCAAATCCCAAGCAGCAACTTCAGGGGTTACAGCCGTAATTTTCACTACTTGTATCCAAGAAACGCTGGGTAATTGTCTTGATGCCGCATCATCTTCTCCTGCTGAGGTAACTTCTGTAAAAACACCTTCTGGAACTATGATTTCTTTGAATAGTTGTGGGAGTAATTCTGCTTGTTTACTTTTAAACAGCACAATCAGAGGTGAAGAGTTGATAATAATGCGCTTAATCGACATTTGCGATTTCTTGGGCTAGTTCTTCTGGAGTATATTGCATAAAATCAACTCGGTAACGCGATAAAGCATTAATAAACTCTGCGCGTGTTAGTCCAGCCACTTCTGCTGCTTTTGCTTGAGATATTTCGCCTAACTCATACCATTTTACTGCGGCAGCGATTCGCATTTCTTGAACGAATTCTTCAGGGTTCTTGCGGAGTGCCGAGAATACCGTTAATGGTAATTGGATTGGTACTGTTTTCATGGAAGACTCCTATTTGCTTAATATTATGTTGAATTATGAGAAAATTAGAAGTTCTGAGCCAGTGAAAAAGAAAAAATCTCGCCACCATTGGCTAGAATATTTATCCCCATTCTCTATTTTGGAGAATAATTAAAAGATAAGGCAAGACTGGGGGTAGTCATGACTGTGCAGTTATTAAGACGTAAATTCACGGTTGAGCAATTTCATAAAATGATTGAGTCGGGGATTCTCACAGAAGATGACCGAGTGGAATTGATTCGGGGAGAGATTATTGATATGTCGCCGATTGGGACAAAACACGCTGCTTGTGTAAATCGACTAGTTAATCTGTTGGTGCAGTTGTTAGCTAAGCGCGTCATAGTTGCGGCTCAAAATCCAGTTGCATTAAACGATAACTCACAACCTCAGCCAGATGTAGCATTACTCAAACCCCGTGATGATTTTTACGCCACTGCACACCCCCAACCCCAGGATATTTTTTTACTAAATTGAAGTAGCTGATTCAACTATCGAGTATGACCGGGAAGTGAAAATTCCTTTATATGCAGAAGCAAACATAATTGAAGTTTGGTTAGTAGATATTAACGAGCAAATTGTGGAAGTTTATCAACAACCAACAGCCGCAAGATATCAGCTTATGCAAAAGTTCGCTAGCGGTCAAACTTTATCAATTAAAGCTTTCCCTAATGTAAACATTAACGTCAATGAAATCTTTGGGAGATAAAATTATTTCTCCGTTGATTCCTCTCTCATCCCTTCAAGGCGCAAAAAATGCACCCTACCTGATTCTTCACCTACCACAATTGTCATGCGATCGGGCGCAACTGCACAGCAACGAATAGGATATTCTCCTGTGAAAGTAGCAATGACTTCTCTAGTTTCCAAATTCCAAACTTTTAAAGTGAAGTCAGAGGAAGCGGAAATTACCTGTTTACTATTGGATGTTAACGCGACTGCTTTTACCCAGTTATTATGACCCTTGAGAGTAAATAGTTCTTGCCTAGTTTCTAAATTCCAAACTTTTAGAGTCTTGTCACCGCAAGCAGAAATCACTTTTTCGCCATTGGGGGTGACAGCGACTGCTTTTACCGAGGAATTTTGACAAATGAGAGTGAATTCTCTTTCCCTGGTTTCCAAATTCCACACCTTCATAGTCTTGTCATCCGAAACGGAAATTACATGTTTGCCATTGGGAGTAACAGTGATTGCATTTACTGAGGAAGTATGACCAGAGAGGGTAAATAGTTCATCCCCAGTCTCTAAATTCCAGACTTTCAGCGTCTTGTCAAAGGAAGCAGAAATTACATGTTTGCCATTGGGGGTGACTGCGACTGCTTTTACTGAGGAAGTATGACCTTTAAGGCTGAATAGTTCATCTCCAGTCTCCACATTCCAGACTTTCAGCGTCTTGTCACTGCAAGCGGAAATCATCTGTTTGCCATTAGGAGTGATGGCGACTGCATTTACCGAGGAATTATGACCAGAGAAAGTAAATAGTTCATCCTTAGTCTCCATATTCCAGAATTTGAGAGTCTTGTCATTGGAAGCGGAAATCACCTGTTTGCCATTGGGGGTAATTGCAACTGCATTAACCCAGGAATTATGGCCCTTGTTTGTGTAAAGTTTGGTAGGAAGAATAAATTCTTCCTTTCTGATTTCCAGAGTCCATACTTTGAGAGTCTTATCATTAGAAGCAGAAATCACCTGCTTGCCATTAGGAGTGATGGCGACTGCATTTACCGAGGAATTATGACCAGAGAGGGTAAATAGTTCATCCCCAGTCTCCAGATTCCAGACTTTGAGAGTCTTATCATTGGAAGCGGAAATCACCTGTTTGCCATTGGGGGTGATGGCAATTGCATCTACTGAGGAATTATGACCAGAGAGGGTAAATAGTTCTTGCCTTGTTTCTAGATTCCACACTTTTAAGGTTTTGTCATCCGAAGCAGAAATTAACTGTTTGCCATTGGGGGTGACTACAAGTGCATTGATCCAACCATTATGACCCTTGAGGGTAAATAGTTCCTCGCCAGTCTCCAAATTCCAGACTTTTATAGTAGAGTCCAAGGAAATATAAATCGCCTGTTTGCCATTGGGGGTGACAACAAGTGCATTGATCCAGCTATCATTAGGAGTGAGGGTGAATAGTTCCTTGCCAGTCTCCAAATTCCAGACTTTTATAGTAAAGTCCAAGGAAACAGAAATCACCTGTTTGCCATTGGGAGTAATAGCAACTTCATACACTGAGTCATCATGACCAGAGAGGGTAAATAGTTCTTTCCCTGTTTCTAGATTCCATACCTTCAAGGTTTTGTCATCTGAAGCAGAAATTATCTTTTTGCTATTGGGGGTAATAGCCACTGCATTGATCCAAGAATTATGACCACAGAGGGTAAATAGTTCATCCCCGGTTTCTAAATTCCAGACTTTCAGAATGAAGTTAAAGTAAACAAAAATCACCTGTTTGCTATTGGGGGTAATAGCTACTGCATCGATCCTAGTATTGTAATTTTTGAGAGTGAATAGTTCTTCCCCAGTTACCAAATTCCAGACTTTGAGAGTCTTGTCATTGGATAGGGAAATCACTTGTTGCCCATTTGGAGTAACAGCGACGGAATTAATCCAGCCATTATGACCGATGAGGGTACGGAGTAAACGTTTCCCTGGTGGCGTTAAGCTAGGTGTCAAGGAACACAGCCAAGGAATAGTTGTCTTTTGCTTTACTTGTGTCAATAATGCCTGAATTTCATCTGGCATTTTTTGATTTACTAACCGTCCATACAATTGACTCGCTATTTGCCCCTTATCGACTGCTAAAATATGCGCTGATAGTCTTAATGCTCCTTGAATCAATTTGAGACTTTTGACTTTCTCAGAGTTGTATTCTGGATAATTTAATGTCTCTACATTATCAATCAAATCATAATCTTCAATTAGCGGCTGCACCCCAAACTCAGGATAGTTAATCTTGGCAGTGATGAAATCAAAATCAGTCAAGGTTTGGTAATACTTCTCTAATTTTCCCGACTTCACCAAGCTTGGCGCTAAACTACCCAAGTAAGCACGTTGAAAAGCAGGACTTTCTACCGCTAACTTGTCAGCAAATTCTGTCATTTTACGCCATTTTCCTGATAAGGTAGTCTGCAATGCGTAGATTAACCTCTTGAAATACCTTCCGGTTGGCATCCAAAACCCGTTTTGCTTTCAAAAAGTCTAAAAAACTAGCGTGATAGATGCTATAGCAGATTTCTCCTTTGATATCCTGCTGCTTCAAATACTCAACCCACTCTTCTAAAACTAATTGCACATCATCTTCATCCTGTTTGGCAATATCTGCTATCATCTTCCAGGTAATTGGTGTGCCAATCTCCACTAAAATAAACAGGATAAATACTTTTACTTCTTGGGGCTTTGCATCCATCCCCATACGTCCCCAATGAACTTGATAATAATCCTGAAGACCATTGGGTAATTGCATTAACTTCAGGTTTTCATAGTCACCTTTAGCAATTCCTGGCAAGACATAGCGCAGGTACATGAAATTATTTTCACTCTTAGTTGCTACCTGCTCAACAAAATCCATATCATAAATATTGCGGTCTTTAATCCATTGTCTAAGTGCCTTATGATGGTCTTCATCGTAATTCAAAAAGAACCTAATATACTGTTTGATATCTTCCCGGCTCAAATTAACATAGTCATTTGCCCTTAAATCTAGCTCCTCCATCGGGACATCTGGTGCAGACAAGCGTTTTTTATCTATAGTATATGGTCGTCTAGTCAGCAGAAAATAGACACGTTCTGGTAGCGCCGTTGGTAAATCTAAAAGATTTCCCCCAGCTTCTTGCTCCACTTCATCCAAAGCATCAACTACAATTACCAGACGTTCACTAACAGGAATTTTCCTACTAACTTGTTCTAGTAAATCAGCTAAATTAGCATTATCGACATTCTGCAACTGGTAACGCTTACTTAATTGCTTGCGAATACTTTTAAGAAATAGCTCCGCTCGATTGCTATTAGTTTGGCGAATATTAAAATAGCATGGTGATTTCTTATCCCAGACGTATTTAGCAGCAATGGTACTCTTCCCCATCCCTGCATCACCCACTACTGTAAAATAACCACTGCGATTCTTATTGCAAAATTGCTTAAATGCGTCAAAAACAAACTGACGACCACAAAACAAGCGAATTTTTTCTCTAATTAACGACTTAAATTCTGTTGTATACTCATCTAAATTCCATTCAGGGAAAGGCTCAAACTCTTTCGATTTAGTTTTTTTGGCAACCTTAATAAATATTTCCCCAAACTCCTCCAATTCCAATCGCAGTTCAATTTTCATCAATCGGATATTAGATTCTAAATTCTTTCCCTGCAAAAACCTTTCTACTTCCTTGTAGAAACCCAAAGGATTATTTGAAGTATAAGCACTCCAAAAAGCATTTTTAATTTCTCTTTCTCGAAAAAGATTCAGCAGTACTTCGGGCTTATCCACACCATACTCAATTAAAGAATAAACATAAACACCATCAACATCTTTAGGCGGTTGTACTGGGTCAAAATTGAATTGTTTTAAGATTCTAACTACAGTTTCATTGCGTTGAGCTTGATTAATAACTAGAGAAGCGGCAGGTTTAGCAATACTTTTAAGTGCTTTAACTACAAGGTCAATATTCATTTTTGCTAGCAGTAGAGATAATTTTTACACCTGTAACATATCCTAACGACTGATGCCAAAATTAAGCAAATACACACATATAATAGCGATACCTTTAATAAGTTGCGCTAACGCACCCTCTCCAACTCTTCCTTTGCGCCCAGTTATTGAGCGAAGTCGAAATACTGCGCCTCTGCGGTTCGATTCTTACACTCATTGCCAAAGCACGTAGATGTAGCCCTTCGTAGACATTCCCTAGCTATTTCGAGTTTCAAAGCTCAACTTAACCTTCTGAGGCTCAACGTTGACCTTCCGAGGCTCGACTTTGACCTTCTGAGGCTCGACTTTGACCTTCCGAGGCTCGACGTTGACCTTCTGAGGCTCAACTTTGACCTTCCGAGGCTCGACGTTGACCTTCTGAGGCTCAACTTTGACCTTCTGAGGCTCAACTTTGACCTTCTGAGGCTCGATGTTGACCTTCTGAGGCTCAAATGCGGCAATATTAACCTTGCAGCCATATCAACAAGTCAAAACTCCATAAATGCTTGAACACTAAAGATAGCCATCTATGGTATAGAAATGTATAGAATCTTGTAAAGATATAAAATATAGTCGTTAAATGCACACATTTCTCGCTTCTTCCTCAATGCAGCTGTCTGTACCACCAAATCACTTTCAGCCTATGAAGATTGTCGCACTGGGGGACAGCTTAATTTATGGATTCGGCGACCCGGAAAAAGGAGGCTGGATTGAGCAACTACGGCGATGGTGGATGTTGCCGGATAGTGCCGGTCATATTCTTTATAATTTAGGGGTAAGAGGCGATCGCACGCAACAAGTAGCCCAAAGACTAGAAGTTGAATTTCGCCACCGGGGTGAACTGCGAAATCGTGTTCCTGATTTGATTATTTTATCCGTAGGCGTAAATGACTCAGCCCGGTTGGCGCGTCCCAATGGTCGAAGTTACACAGATTTTACATTGTTTGAAAAAGAAATTGCGTCTCTGCTAGATTTAGCACAGCAACTTTGTCCTGTGTTATTCGTGGGCATGGTGCCAGTGGATGAAGCCAAAATGCCATTTTTAGATTGTTTTTACTACAATCATGCCGACCAGTACCGCTACAAAGAAGCAACTCGAATTGCTTGCAGCAAACGGCAGATTCCCTATTTGGATATTTTTGAGCAATGGATGGAACGCGGTGAAACTTGGCGACTCAAACGCTTGAGTGAAGATGGACTCCATCCCAATACACTAGGTTATCAAGCTTTGTTAGAAGATGTAATCAATTGGGATGCCATACCTTCTCTACGAGACGCTACGCGAACAATGGACTTTGCCAATGCAGATTACCATTCTAAATTTGATTATCACCTAAAACCATCCTAATAATATAGATGTGTTGGTGCTTTAAAGCTAGCAGATATTCTCATATTTGCCATCCTCGCAAAAAGCACCACAATCTTTCTAATTTTTTAATGAAGTGAGTCAAAATCTATCTATAAAAACTCTAATTTCTCTATATTATTCATAACTCCTAACTCCTAACTCAGCACTCCTATGACACCAACTTTATTTGGTCGCTGGCAAACTCGATTATTATTACTGGCAACTGTCGGTGTACTCGTATCTTTGCCATTTGCAATGGGTTGGATTGGCCCTAGTGCTAACTCGGTTTATTTTTGGATACTTGCTTATGTCGCCATCTTTGGTTTAGGCTGGGATGTGCTTTATGACTATCTACAAAAATCCCGTTGGGACAGGGATTGGCCCGCAGCTTATCAACTCTTAGCTGGTATATGGGAATTGATATTTATATTTTGTGGAGTTAAGCTATTTGGCTTCTTGCCAATTCCTTTACCGAAGGAAGAACTTTCGCTAGGAGCTTTTTTATTGCACTATAGCATCGTGTGGCTAGCAGTTTTTATTAGTTCCCAAAGCCTGATGCGAATTATCTTCCCCCATTGGCGTTTCCGGGGCGGGGAGTGGTTGTAAAATCTCAAATTATCGAAACTACTTTAATTAAAAATTACATTAATTTTCAGGTCATTCAACCGTAGGGTAGGGACGTACATTTGTGCGTCCCTACAGCCGATTGTGCCTCAAATAGATGAAAAAGGTTATAAATCGCAAATTAACAAATCATAAAAAATCATATATGGCGGTTTTAGTTTGGATGCAATATGTTGTATTGACGTACAGTTGTGTGCGTTATTAAGAACAAAATGACTTTGGAAACCAAAGCAACGCATTGCTTGTTGTATCTCATCAAATTACAAACAGCTATCTTATATTTACAAAATTGGTATTTGTGCTGATGTAGTAGGTAGTTATATATGAGTAAAACAGGACAAACTTTAGAGTCTAGGGAGATTCTTCAATGCAGAGACGCAAATTAAGGAAGTGCAATGTCAAATTTTGATCTGGTTATTCAGCTATTTCTACAACTCACAGTTATTTTAACCACTTGTCGTATTGTCACGATTTTAGGACGCCGCTATCTTGGTCAAACCGATGTTGTTTGCGAAATGATCGCAGGTGTAATGCTAGGTCCATCACTTTTAGGATTGATTGCACCAGATTTTCAGCAATGGCTATTTCCTAAGCTTCCTATCATCACTGCTGTCGGACTTAAAATACCCAATCCATCGATGTCGATTTTATATGCTATCAGCCAGATTGGGTTGGTAATTTATATGTTTTTGATTGGTTTAGAGTTTAATACCAAACTCTTAAAACATCATATCAAAAGTGCAAGTTTGCTATCTGCGGCTGGGATTATCACTCCTTTTATTTTAGGAGCGATCGCATCTTTTTGGTTTTATCACAATGGCGATTTCTTTCAACCAAAAGTTATGCCTTGGTCAGCTGCTTTGTATCTGGGTGCATCGATGACAATTACAGCTTTTCCAATGTTAGCTCGTATTCTTTACGAACGCGGTCTTGCACAAACTCGCTTCGGTACTTTGGCTTTAGGTGCAGCATCAGTAGATGATGCAGTTGCTTGGTGTTTGTTGGCGATTGTGCTGGCTAGCGTGAAAAATTCTCTAAGCATTGCCATATTAGCAATTGGTGGTGGCATTTGCTATGTGCTATTTGCGATTTTTCTCGGACAACCTCTACTAAAAGCATTCACACGCATGACAAAACGCGAAGGTGTGAACAGACAAACCCTGACTTTAATGTTGATAATTTTGATGTTTTGTGCATGGTTTACCGATGTTACAGGCATCTATGCAATATTCGGGGCTTTTGTGTTGGGAGCAGTGACACCACGCGGAGAATTCGCCCAACAAATTCGCCAATATACGGAGTTTTTAACTACTTCTTTTTTGTTACCAATATTTTTTGTTTTCTCTGGACTGAACACTCAAATTGGATTGGTAAACACACCTACTTTGTGGGGAGTGACGCTGTTAATTATTGCGATCGCAATTCTCGGTAAAGGTGTTGCTTGTATGTTAGCTGCAAAATTAGCAGGGGAAAATTGGCGTGAATCTGCAACTATTGGTGCTTTAATGAATGCTCGTGGTTTGATGGAGTTAATCATCCTCAATATTGGTCTAGAACAAGGTATAATTACCCCAACTTTATTCACTATAATGGTTATTATGGCAGTCATTACTACCCTGATGGCATCACCACTGATTGCCTTTTTATTGCACGGTACAAGCTATGAAAAATCTTCTACTTAAGCAAATTTAAATATTAGATTAATTAAATATCTAGTACTTTATCAAGCTAGTTTTGAGGGTTTTTAGTAACCGCTTTAGTGCTGAGAAAATTAAGGGCTAAAGTCCTGACTACGAACTTGCTTACCCATAACGACTGCAACTAAATCGTAACAATAATTAATATAACAACGAAGCACAAATTACTCTTGGTTGTATCTAACAAGCTTGACATTTTGCAGTCTTTTAAAGAATTATCTTAGGGAAACCAGATAGTTAATTTTGAGGAAACCATGCACATAGTTATTCTCGTTCTGGTTGAGGTGCTGATTGTTATTGGGCTTTCACGGCTAGTAGGGCTAGCATTTCGTTCCATTAAGCAACCACTAGTAATTGGTGAGATTGTCGCCGGAATTATGCTTGGCCCATCTTTATTAGGTTTAGTTGCTCCCCATCTAGCAGTTAGCTTGTTTCCACCAGAAACTTTTCCTTTTCTGAATGTTTTGTCTCAGGTGGGACTAATATTTTTCATGTTTCTGATTGGGCTTGAACTAAATCCAAAATACCTCGGCGGGCAATTAGAAGTAGCAGTTTTAACTTCTCATGTCAGCATTTTGGTGCCGTTTTCTTTAGGAACATTGCTAGCGGTGATACTTTATCCCCTAGTTTCTAATGCAAGTGTATCATTCACCGCCTTTGCTTTATTTTTGGGGGCGGCAATGTCGATTACTGCCTTCCCAGTGTTAGCGCGAATCATTACTGAAAACAATTTACAAGGAACGCGTTTAGGAACGTTGGCCTTAACTTGTGCAGCAGTGGATGATGTCACAGCTTGGTGTCTATTAGCAGTAGCGATCGCAGTTGCGCGAACTGGTGACTTTGCTGGTGCTGTACCCACAATTATCGCCAGCATAGTTTACATCGGCTTGATGTTGACAGCTGGTCGTTGGTTCCTGCAACGCCTTGCCAAACATTACCTCCGTGCGGGACGACTCAGCCAATTACTGCTAGCTGGGATTTATATGGGCGTGGTTGCGTCGGCGCTAATCACCGAATTAATTGGGATTCACTTGATTTTTGGAGCATTTTTGCTGGGAGCAGCCATGCCCAAAAATGAAGATTTAGTCCGAGAGTTGGCAATCAAAACGGAAGATTTTGTCCTAATTTTCTTGCTGCCCATATTTTTTGCCTACAGTGGTTTAAAAACGCAGATTGGCTTGCTCAACCGTCCTGAATTGTGGCTTTTGTGTGCGTTGGTTTTAGCTGTGGCGATCGCAGGCAAATATGTTGGTACTTATGTAGCAGCTCGTGTCAGTGGCATTAGTAAACGGGAAGCCTCGGCACTCGGTTGGTTAATGAATACTCGCGGTTTAACCGAACTGATAGTGCTAAACATTGGTTTAGAGTTAGGAGTAATTTCCCCCTTAATATTTACCATGCTGGTAATTATGGCATTGGTAACTACCTTCATGACCTCGCCACTGCTGGAATGGACATATCCTAAAAAGCTGATCAGGTTAGATGTGGTGGAACCGGAGTTAGAAGCACAAACAGCTACCAGCGCTACTGATGCCGAAACTTACATTCGTCCTTACCGAATTTTGGTGCCAGTGGCGAATCCGAGTACCCAAAAAGGCTTGTTACAGTTGGCAGCAAATATCGCCATCAACTCCCAATATCCCGCTGTTGTAAACCCTCTGAGCTTGATTGAATTTGAAGAAGATTATGCCTTTGAAAGTACGCCAGTTGAAGCAGACCGATTAATTGCCCAGCGCCGCCAGCAACTAGAAGAATTGATTAATACGCTCGAACCAGTAGAAACACGCTCTCATGTACATCCGATCGTTCGCATATCTAGTAATGTTGCACGGGAAACTGCACAGATTGCCGCGCTCAAACAAGTTGATTTAATTCTTGTAGGATGGCATCGCCCAGCTTTTAGTAGCAATCGCTTAGGTGGAAGAGTTGGTCAAATGCTCACTACTGCGCCAGTTGATGTTGCAGTGTTTGTGGATAGGGGAAGCGAGCAATTAGAAAGCTTGTTGGTGCCTTATTCGGCAAATATTCATGATGATTTAGCGCTAATAATAGCTTTGAGACTGTTAATTAATCGTGAGACTTGTCTGTTACAAGTTTTGCAGGTTGTACCCGAAAATCAGCTTAAGGATGAATTGAGTTATGAGTTAAATACGATGATGGAGCAATTACCGACTAGTGTACGCGATCGCATCGAAATCAAAATTGTTCAAGCTCCAGATCCAATCCAAGCTGTAGTCGAAGCCTCAAAAAATGTAGACCTAACAATTGCTGGCACTAGCCGCACTTGGGGTATCGAGCGTCAAACCTTGGGAAGATATACAGATCAACTAGCCATTCAATGTTCCTCTTCCCTGCTGATCGCTCGCCGTTACAGTCAAGTCACCGCTCATCTGGCTTCTATGCTTCCTGATGTTAGTAGTCAAGAGCCAACATTGAGGAACTGAGAACATGAATCATTTCAACTTCAAATCTTTAAGTTTTTACGGAGTTGCAATAATTTCAGTGCTACTGTTGTTTAAAACTGTCACTGTTTACGGAGAAAACAAACTTAAGGCTCCTCCGCCAGTTAACGGTCGCTATCGTCTAACCCTAGCGGAGAATTTGCCTAACTGTGAAAAATCGGATACTCTGACGTTAAACATTGAGCAGTCAGGTATTTACTTAAATGCCTCTGTATTACCGGCAAACGCTAACGCCGACACTGACGAAAAGCACTCTCTGGCAGGCATCTTCAGAAATCAACAATTAAATTTATCTGGAAAAGTTGGTAAATCAATCCTTTGTAATATTCCTCGCCCCCAAAACGATCCTCTGAACTCAGTCACAATTCAAATGCAACTTGTGGATAAAGGTAATATGACAGGTCAATTAACCGTAAATGGTATTCCACAAACTCTGAAATTTACTGCTGTGCCTCAAAAAGCTAATTGACTTGGGGGATTGGTAGAGACGCGATTCATCGCGTCTACGGGATTGGAAGCGCGAAATAAACAGCAATGTAAGTGCATTGTATGGGTTTTATGGAGCAAATAAAAAGAATGGATCAGATATTAAAAACTAAGCAATCTTACCAATGGGGTAAGCAGTTATTTAGCATCAGTATATTAAGTTTTTATGCAGCGATCGCCCTTGAAACTTTCACTACTGCTGCTACACCAGGGGCAAAGCTAAATAATTGGCGTTTTTCTCCCAAGACACAGCAACTCGAAATCAATCTCTCAGCAGGCACAACCCCCCGTTATTTCTACTTAGCACAACCCTCTCGTTTGGTTGTAGATTTACCGAATACTAAGTTAGGCAAAGTTACCACGCAACAAAATTATTCAGGAGCAATCAAAAGCATTCGTATTTCTCAGCTAAACGCAAATGATACACGTATTGTCTTAGATTTAGCAGCAGGGACTGTTTTTAATCCCAAAAAGGTACAACTGCAACCTGTTTCCCGAAAAAACTCCACTCGCTGGGTATTCCGTCCGGTTATTTCTAGTAAAACTACTGCCGTAAAATCAGGAAATTCCCCTCCTTCAGCTAAGAAACAACCTCAAACACTCCAAAAGCCGCCTAGTAAACAACCCGTAACCGCTACTAATCAACAATCCCCCTTACTTACAGTTCCGCCCCCATCCAATGAACTGCCCTCAACAATTACTACTAACTCAGGGCAGCCTTTTGTCACCGTACCTGCTTTAAATCCAAATACATCCTCTCAACAACCTGCTTTGAGTCTTCCCCCTCCTTCTTTCCCGAATCGACCCAGTAATTTAAATAACATTCCTTCTTTAGGGGTGTCGGAATTTCCTGTTCCAACAATCCCCAACGATCCCGAACCCCAGGTAATCGAGTTTGGTCAACCTTTACCCAAAACTAAATAAAAATTGGGAATTGGGCATGGAGAAGAGGCAAAGATGCGGAGGGGAAAGACTTACTGCCACTTCTCCCCTACTCAATACTTGTCGGGTTTTGGGGGAAAGGGACTCATGTTAAAGGGGAAAAATCTTATATATCAAGCCTTCCAATCCTTTTACCTTTACCCTTTACCCATTACCCTTTTCCCTACAATGCCAAGAAGTCTAATGAATTACCTTTTTCCAACTAACTCCTTCACCTTGTTGATGATGCCGACTGGATCGATACCTTGATATGGGTACTGTTCCCACAAACCGCCGCAACCTTCTTTATAAGTTCCAAGATGGGCATATTTGGGAGTCAACCCTCGCTCTAGCAGCCAGGAACCGAAACGGCTGCCTAAGCCTGTACGACGGTTGAAGGCTTCTACTACAAGGACAAAAGGAGCATTACCAACTTTGGTAATCATTTCTTCATCAATGGTGTTTAAAGTTGTTTTGTTAATCAAACCAACGTCTAGTCCTTCTTGTTTGAGACGCTCGACAGCATCCAAGGAACGGTAGAGAGCATCGCCAAAACTGATAATGTAGCCTTGCGTCCCTTCTCGTATAACTTCATCTTTACCGGGAACAAATTTGTAGCCACTTCCAAAGAAGTCATTGCCGTTGCTGTCCTGAATATTGGGCACTTTGGAACGGGTAGAGAAAATAAACCGCAGTCCAGGCTCAAAAAACACAGCTTCTACACAAGCTGTCATTTGATTATTATCTGCCGGGAAGTACAACTGTGTTGGGTAGCCATCATCCAAGCCATTGTCGGCAAACATATTATTTATACCAAAGTGGCAGCTGTTATCTGCCATGTCATCTATACCCGCATGGGAAAAATGACATAGAACATTGGAATAGTTCAGCCTTGCCATCGTGATTTCTGAGATACACATTTCTAAGAAGGCGCTGAAGGTCGCAAAAATACCTTGCTTGCCCTCGTCCATCCCGAATCCAGCCGCAGCAGAGAAGTTGCTCCGTTCCATGATGCCGGAGGAAATAAATATTTCTGGGTATGTTTCATGAATTTTCTTCAAACCGCAGGAGCCTTCTAAGTCGCTATCAATGACCTTGACTTTTTCTTTACGCTCCGCCTCACTCATGCGACTGAGGACACCCACCACGGCTTCACCAAACACACTGCGGTTAGCGCCCCATTTGTCACCAGAACCCAAAAATGTATATGTTTGTTTGGGTTTCTCAATACTTTTAAGGTATTCGACAGCCGCAGTTTGTCCGCGAGATTCTAGATACTTAAGTGCTAAATCTACAGAAATTACATCATGGCCATGAATGGAACCTTCTAAACCTTCAATACCAGGACACATCGGGCGTTTATTAATCAGAGCGATCGCTCCGGGAGTATTTACAGCTTCGCAAATACGATGGTATAAATCGTCTAAGTCTTCTCCGTCTCCCTGAAGTACTTTCAAACCGTGGCCTTCTAAAGTTTTGGCGACACTAAAACCAGGTAAATACTTAGAAGGATGTCCAGCGATCGTTACATCGTTGTCATCAATAATCAGTTTGACATTGAGATGTTGAGCAACAGCCAAGCGAGCAGCTTCAGCATCGTTACCTTCTTGCTGCGAACCATCAGAACCGAGACAGAAAACAGCCTTGCCTGGATTCGCCATTGCCACACCATTGATGTAAGGCCAAATATGACCCAGGCGGCCAGAACTAAATTTCACACCAGGAGTTAGTTTTAGTTCTGGGTGTCCCGGTAAATTGGAATGTGCTTGCCGATAACGTAAAAGTTGCTCGGCAGGTAAGTCACCATGCAATGTTGCCATCAGATATTGAGTGGCAACTCGATGTCCTGCTTCATCAAAGAAAATCGGTACAAATTGCTCCGATGCTCCCCGGAAAAAGGCATCAAGAATCATTACCTCTGGCACTGTATCGTATGGGCCGCCAGTATGACCGCCGACTCCGCTAGCAGCGCCAGTCGCTGTAAAAAAGACGATCGCATCCCGGCAAAGTTGAATATTCGCTTTGAGAGTCTCTCGCTGTTCATCTGTGAGGCTCGAATTTGCTGGATTGAGCGCTAAAGGTTTGTAAGCACCGAGATCGATTGGAAATTGGGTGTTCATAATAGTCATGGTTTCTTGATTGAATAAAAAACAATTTGAACAGACGGGAAGCGCGATCCCACTACAAAAAAAATTGTTAAAACCCCCATTGGGCAACAATTATCCAAGCTCAAGCTAACCACTCGGAACCTTTGTGGAACCGTGTGATTTCATCAAATGCCAAAATCAATAAATTCAATTGTGCATGAATATGCTTGAATTCAATTGAAGTTACGGATTCCCGTACAAAGATTTGCATATCAATAAGTATAAACTCACAAACGTGCAATTTCAAGTTCAAAAACGCAATTTCAGGAAAATTAATTATGCTAACTGCTGAACGACGACAATTCATCTTAGAAATTCTACGTCGTGATAAAAAGGTACTTTCGACAGAACTTAGTGCTGTTCTGAAGGTTTCTGAGGATACGATTCGCCGGGACTTGCGAGAACTGGCAGAAACCGGACTATTGCAACGCGTTCATGGGGGAGCGCTCCTCAAATCTCCAGCTACCGCCAGTTATGCCGATCGCCAAAAGCAAGCGCCAAAAGAAAAGGAAGCGATCGCTCGCACAGCAGCAAAATTAGTTTGTACGGGACAAGTGGTGATTTTAGATGGAGGCACAACAACTCTCCAAGTAACCCGTCATTTGCCCCTAGATTTGCACGCAACAGTGATCACAAATAGTCCGCCAATAGCTGTTGCTTTAGCAGAACATCCCCATATAGAAGTTGTGATGTTAGGTGGACAACTCTACAAAAAAGCTTTGGTGAACGTGGGTACTGTCACAATTGAGACATTACGGATGATTCGTGCAGATTTGTGCATGTTGGGAGTTTGCAGTTTACATCCAGAAGTTGGGATTAGCGTACCAAACTTAGACGAAGCCCACGTCAAACGAGCCATGATTGCCGGATCGGCTGAGGTAGTAGGATTAGTCACAGCAGAAAAATTAGACACCGCTGCTCCTTATCTCGTGGAGTCTATTCATGCCCTAACTTACCTAGTAACTGCACCAACAGTTTCTAATAATATGCTGAGTGCCTATAAAGCTTTAGGTTTAACAATTATACGTGATGAGTACGAGTAATCTGATTTTGAAGATGCGATCGCTGGGAATGAAGAAGGGAATAGGGTACAGATTATTCCCTGTAACCTGTCACCTATTACCTGTCACCTATCACCTCTTCCCTAACCCCAATGCCCAAATCTAAAATCTATCCGTTTCTTGAGGTGTCCCAACTGCTCCCGGTTGAGCGGTAAAGAAGTTTTGAGCAGCTTCATTCTGATATATACATCTAATATCAGGTTTGTCACTGTCCAAGTTACCTGTGAAACCAAAGGTGTTCAGGCGATTTTTGCAATCTCTAACCTGATCGGATGTCACTAACTTACGTTGCTCTAAAAGCGCCCAGTTATTTTGTCGGATTACACATCCAGGACGCATACTAGGCTGGGCAACATACACATTAAAGGGGTTGAGAGTAACGAACAGTCTAGCGTCCATCACCATCGCGCTGGCTCCGTACTGCACACAAATTTCCGGGTTTGGAGCTTTGGTGTCAATAAATTCACGGGAAGCTACATTTGATGGAGCCAATGTGGTTGTAGAACTAAAAGCAATGCCAATCCCAATTCCCAAAATCAACACCCCTCCCATAATTGCGATGGTGGTGAAGTTAAATAGAGGGGATTGGAAAATAGAGGGTTTAGAAGTAGTAGCCGATCTACCAGTAGATTTACGTCTCATTGTTGCTTAATCACCTTCACGCCGATTTGGGAGGGAGTAGTCTAAAGTTTTTTCTCCCTCTTTCAGTATGCCTATTCTTGACTGTAATTGCCTGTGATTTTCTCTGCGATATTCTTGTTAAATGAGAAAAATACTAGTTTATCTAGATATTGAAACAAAATTTTAATACTTTTAATTGTTATCAGATATAGCTAATTTACTTTTCACAATTGAGCTAGTCAGAATGCTTAAACTATCTAACTTTTGTTGTTAATTTTCAATTTTTCGGATGAGATATTTTTGTTACCCCTAGTAATTGATGTGTAAAACAATGTAAATTAAGATTTAATGAAATTTTAATAACTAATTGAAAGCCAGTGACATCTCAAAGAGTGCTACCTTCGGGCAAGAGGTTCAAAACTTCGCAACTTCAAATCTTCCTGGCTGATAGTCTGACTATTTTTTGGGGAGATTGGTTAGATTTACGCGTAAGAATTTTACCAGTTGCTGCATCAGGCTTAATATCGCCACTGATATATATTTTAGCTTTTGGCTTGGGTTTAGGTAGTTCCATCAAACCCGGTTCGGGAATTAGTGGTAACTATGACAACTATTTGGAATTTATATTACCGGGAATGGTGGCGCTGTCGTCGATGACGGTTAGCTTTGCTGGAACGACATTTTCAATTTGTGGAGACAGACTATTTACCAAAACCTTTGAGGAATTGTTGTTAACTCCCATAAATCCCTTAGCGTTGTACATCGGTAAAATGCTGGCGGGAGTCGTGCGGGGTTTGATGACTTCCGGTTCCGTGATTTTGGTAGCGCTGCTATTTAGTGGAAACTGGAATTTTCTCAACCCACTGTTTTTACTGGTAGTAGTGCTGAATTGTGCGGTATTTGCTGGATTAGGGGTGATTGTAGGGTTGAGTGTGCGATCGCTCGAATCAGTTGGACTCTACAATAACTTTATCATTATCCCCATGTCGTTCTTAGGAGCGACTTTCTTTGACCCTGCTACATTACCAGCAGCTCTCAAAGTTTTAGTTTACCTGCTGCCACTAACCTACGCCAGTATTGGATTGCGTGCAGTTGCTCATTTACCCTTGTCTCAGTTTCCTTGGTACAGCATACCGATTTTGTTGGCGATCGCGATCGCTCTTTCTCTGTGGGGTGCTTATAAATTTGCTCATCAGCAAGATTAAAGCCTTCATTACAACCTGTGCTTTAACTGTTGAATTTTCTGTAAAACTTTTTCCCGATGCTGCGTTAGCTTGATCCATCGCGGTAGGCGACTGGCAAGACTGCCATTGTGCCAGCCTAATGAGTCATCTGGCAAGTGTTCTCGCAACCTCGATTGAACATAGCTTTCCAGGAAGTTCAAATGTGCTTTATTATATGCCCATAGTACCTGACCGCAACAAGAGATTTGTAGCCAGAGGGGCAAGCCAAAAAAATGGTCTAATATTTCATAGCTGGAATTTCTTTTATTCCCATAATTGTTCTGCCACAGTAGCAATGCGGCTTTTCGATTGCCATCTTTTGACTGTTGTTTTATATAGCTACAGTGCTGACAGGTAATTCTTTTGATGGAACTGAGACTTGATTGCTCAGAGCTTAGAGTCAATATCTTAGCAATGCGCTCGCATTGGGGACAACGTACTAAAATTTCTTGCTCAAAATCAGAAAGTCGTTTGCCATAGGCTCTAAATCTTATAACCATTTCATCTCAAACCTGCTATGTAGCATCCCATTAAGACAGCAATTAACCAATTAATTATTTATGTTTCACATGTTGTCTAATCTGTCAATGTATAAGTGATAATTTGGATTTTTTATAAAGATTGCGTGAAATTACTAGTTATCATGATAAAGCATTACAAGAATTGCTTTATAAATCAACCTATGAGTAGATATCAACTCAGTGAGCAAAAACACATTAACCACTATTTATCTAGCAGATAGATAGCAGTTTTAGAGTGAGTTTTTGCTGTTTGATTTAAACCATCCGGTATAGCATTCTGCAAATCAATATCCAAAGGACACAAATATGACTAGAATTGCCACAAAAATAGCCTTGTCTGTTCTCGGAGCAGCAGGAATTAGTTTTTTGTCTTGGACACCAGCAAGAGCCGTCATTTTTGTAGAACCCATTGTGACGACTAAAAATCAAGATGTACTCGACGCAAAAAAACCAAGAACCCTTACAGGTTTTTTACCAGGGCAAGTAATAGAATATGGTGTTCCAGATGTAGCTAATAACTTTCTAAATGCTACCGGATACGATATAAATAGCTTGGTCTTTGATTTAAAAACCCTGTCCTATAGTAATCCGAATTCTACTCCACCATTTGATAATGAAACAGTGGAGTGGGGAGATGTTAATGGAGATGGGAAGATTGGTAACTCTGCTAACCCCGATCTCAAGGATATTTTTACAGACATTACCATTGCTGGTAGTACTGTCACTTTTAGTGGTGGCGTCATCCCAAACGGAAGCTTGTTTTACAATCCATTCGCTACCCTGCCTAATCTAGCGCCAGGTGCTGGAATCATTCCACCAATTCCAGCAGAGCAAGAAGATAAAGATGGGCCGATCAGAGTGGCTTCTTATTACACGGCTGTTCCTGAATCAACTAACGTTTTGGGTGTACTGGTTTTTGGCGCTTTAGGCGTAGCTTTAAAATTAAAGCGATCGCTCTGTTAAGGGGACTGGGGAAAAAGCAAGGGAGCAGGGAGCAGGGGAGAAGTTGCAGTAAGTTTTCCCCTCTGCTCCTCTGCCCCTCCGCACCTCTGCCTCTTATGCCCATACCCTCATTCTGTAATTAACTCACGATACACTGTCATTGTTTCCTGATGGACGCGGGCAACACTCAGCCTGTCTAGGTTTTTCTTTGCCCGCTGTTTCCACTCTTGCAGCATCTCGGCATTACTCAGTAATTGCACTAAAACCCCAGCTAAAGCATGACTATCTTTTGCTGGTACTAAAAGACCTGCTCGCCCGTTGTCTAAAGCTTCAGGAATCCCGTCTACCTGAGTGCCGACGATCGCAGTTCCAGTTTCCCTAGCTTCCGAAAGTACCAAAGGGCAAGGGTCGCGGTGGGAAGCTAGCACAAATATGTCACAAGATATCAAATAGCGTTGAGGTTCTGGTTGGAAGCCTTCAAAATGAATGCGTTCTTTTACAGAAGTTGCTTGTGCCTGCGCCTCAAATAGCTGTTTATCAGGGCCATTTCCTACCAAATAAAGATGGGCTTGGGAAAAATCTGAGGCAACTTGTTCAAAGGCAGCTATTAACTCAGCAATTCCCTTGCGTTGATACATCCCGGCTACAGTGGCGATCGCTGGATGTTGTAATGGTAAAGGTAGATAATCTTGTATCTGTCTAGTGCGGGGACTGCCTAAAGTGCCGTTACATACCACCCGCAACTTGTTTTCTGGAATACCACGCCTAATCATAGAATCACATACAGCCTGACTGACAGCAATTACTCTGTCAGCTAAACCCATAAGCAGGCTGGCACGCTGAAATTCGTTGTGTACTGTAGAAACTAAAGTATATTTGTTTCCTTTAAAAATACGTGCTAATATTACCCCCGTCATCATGTGGGCATGAACAATATCCGGCTGAAATTCAGCTGCGATCGCTCGGTAACGTATAGCTGCTTTAATCGTATTTAGCGGTTTCCTGCTTTGGTCTAAGTAGTAATGTTTGACACCACAAATATCTAGTAAAGCCTCGTATTCTCCACCAGCAGAAACAACCACAACCTCATAACCAGATTTTGCCTGTAGACAAGCCAGATCCACAGCCACATTCACAATACCGTTACCTATTTCTTGAACGTGGTTCAAAATATGTATGATTCGCATAATCTTTGAGATGTATATAAAAAATAAAGATAAGTAACCGAGTGTAAATCAACCAACTTAATTATTGAGGTCTTCAGCGACAACTCAAAAGTAGTCAGTAGTGCGTAACATTAACCACTTTCTACTGATTAAGAGCGCTTATTACCAGTTACTTAGCTTAAAGACTTATTCAGTAACGGCTCGATAAATCGGGGTAAAACTTCAAAATTATGAAGACTGAATCTGTTATCTCCTGAATCTGTTATCTCAAATTTTATATTTCCCAATACCTAGTATCGAAACTCTAGTACAGCACACCAGCCAAACCAGAGAATAAAACTTTATAACAACAGCATTTTGCTTAATGATAAATAAAGAAATTAATGGTAACAAATAATTCGTTATTACTGTTAATAATTGTGTGAAAGCCCAGTAATGATAAAGCTTCAGTCATTTATTAGTTGAACTCATAACCTTAGTTTTAGGTGACAAAATGGCAACGTTACATACTCCACACTTCTAATCCAATTCCACAATTCTCGCCTCATATACACATAACCTGGTCTGATGGCAAAATATAATTTTTGCAATCAGGTACTTCTTTATTATTCTTTTTACACCTTGGTGACTTTGGATAATTTCAGTGCGACAAATCTCGTAGTTGGTAGTAACGTCCTCGTCTAGTGCTAAGAGTTCGACTGGGCGCTCACAGGCAATTCCACCAGTGGCACAGAATCTAATTCTAAATTCTGAAGACTAGCGCTTTTATTCTGGGAATTTTGCCAGACATCATAGTAAAACTCAATCAATACAAGTTTACGAACCTGAGAATTGTTTCCCTGAGAGCGGCGTGATGAAATAGCAGTTAGCAAAAACTTCCAAGACCGAGGAGAAAGTATAGATGGATCTATCATTGAAAAAAAACTTTTGAGATTTTTTTGCTTCAGTGCAACTAAAATCCAATGGAGTTTCAGGTAATTTTTTATATCCTCAAAGGCGGGAATCTTTGAGCGATGTTGCTCATTTACCAAGGCGTAAATTTTCTCCTTCATCAAAATATTTGTCGCCAACCGCCGAGGCAAAGAAAACTTTTGATTATAAGCACCCGGCCATATAGTGCGATAAGCAAGACACTGGTTGAAGAAAATAGCATCGCCAAACTGAGCAATCCGAATCCAGGAATCGATGTCATCACAGTTAGCATCGAGTGTGGAATCCCAACCACCACTTTGTAGAAAAGCATCACGTCGACAAGCTACTTGTACAGGTGTGCCAAAGGGTACAAGCTCTAAAAGCATCCCGTAGTGAATATCGGCTTGGGGGATATAAAAAGCTAAACCAGGGCCAACTTGGGGAGTGCGAGAGAGTTCAACTTCATTGCCATCCACCTGAGCCGCCACACAAGAGCAGATTACAGCATCGGGACGAAGTGCGATCGCCTTTGCCATTTCTTCTATACAGTTGGGCGCTAAATAGTCGTCATCATCTAAAAACTTAATCCAGTCGCCGCTAGCTTTAGCAACTCCAGCATTTACCGTTGCGGCATGACCAAGGTTGACTTCGTTAAGATGGTAAACAACCTTGTCCCCTAAGCTTTTGAGATAGGTTTGAGTGTCATCAGAAGAACAATCGTCAGCAACAACCACCTCACACTCCATTGTTTGGTTCCGAGCCGAATCAATTGCTCTTTTCAGCAAATTCAAGCGATTATAGGTACTGATGACGATACTAAATTTCATAAATTTTTCCTTTGTAATACGGCATTTTGCAATATAGCTTCGATATGCAGGCTGTTGTATCAGTACAATTATCAATCCTAACAAGTAGACTGAAATAGGATTATCGATTTATCATTGATGATCGTGAGTTTTTTTTAAGCAGACAGAAAGACTATGAACGCTCAAGAGATTATCCGCTCCATTGAAGCGGAACAGATAAAATCGAATCTGCCCGACATTTATGTGGGCGACACTGTAAAAGTGGGAGTGAAAATCAAAGAAGGCGAAAAATACCGCGTGCAACCCTACGAGGGAGTTGTGATTGCCAAGCGCAATGGCGGCATCAACGAAACTATTACAGTTCGTAAGGTTTTTCAAGGCGTGGGCGTTGAGCGGGTATTTCTGTTGCATTCTCCCCGGATTGACAGCATTAAGGTGTTACGTCGCGGTAAAGTGCGCCGTGCTAAACTATATTATCTCCGCGATCGCGTAGGTAAGGCAACCCGAATCAAGCAACGGTTTGACCGCCCTTTGTGATTCGTCCTTCAAAAGTATGGGAGAAATCTCAAGCTGCAAGCGGCATCTGCCGCTAACTTGTTTTCCCGACAAAATTAAGGTATGATATAAATCGCATATTGCGTTAAACTGAAATTTAGTTCAGCGCAATCACTGAATCAAAAACAGCTTGTGCGCTCTTAGTTCAGTTGGTAGAACGCAGGTCTCCAAAACCTGATGTCGGGGGTTCAAGTCCTCCAGGGCGCGCTCAAGAGCAAAAAAACAAAGCCCGAAATAATTACGCGACTGCTAATATAGCAGTTAGCGCTAATAATTTCGGGTAAACTTATTGTATTTGCAGTTGTTTTGCTTCCAGTAAGTGAAATAGAGTCGAAACTGCAAACCTAGATGACAATTAAACAGGATCTAGTATAAGAAACGGGGGATAACGGTCGTGGCCAAAAAAAGTGAAGCAGAATTGCCAGAAACCGCAAATGGGTTTAGCTTTGGCAACTTCATACAGGGAACCAAAGAAGAACTTGAAAAAGTAGTTTGGCCCAGTCGGAAACAGATAGTGAGCGAATCCGCCGCTGTGTTGTTAATGGTGGCACTTTCCGCATCTTTGATATACTTGGTCGATGGATTGTTTGCTTGGGCAGCAAAACAGGTGTTCTAATGAGTTTTGCAACAGATGAACCACGCAACTCAATGTTGCAGTCAGAAGAAACAGCAGAAGCAGAAGCAGCAGAAGCAGCGTCAAAAGAAGCACGCTGGTATGCAGTACAAGTAGCTTCAGGCTGTGAGAAGCGTGTAAAGACTAACTTAGAGCAACGCATTCAAACTTTTGATGTCGCTGACAAAATTATCCAGGTAGAAATTCCGCAGACGCCAGCGGTGAAAATCCGTAAAGATGGCAGTCGCCAGCATACAGAAGAAAAAGTTTTTCCTGGTTATGTGCTAGTGCGGATGATGATGGATGATGATACTTGGCAGGTGGTACGCAACACCTCTCATGTAATTAACTTTGTCGGTTCAGAACAAAAACGTGGTAGCAGCAAGGGTCGCGGTCATGTCAACCCCATACCACTAAGTTCTTCAGAAGTTGAACGTATATTCAAACAAACCAGCGAACAAGAAGCTGTTGTCAAAATTGACATGGCTACTGGTGATAAGATAATGGTGCTTTCTGGTCCATTTAAAGACTTTGAAGGCGAGGTAATTGAAGTCTCTCCAGAACGGAGTAAACTTAAAGCCTTGCTCTCAATTTTCGGCAGGGATACACCAGTAGAATTGGAATTTAATCAGGTAGAGAAACAGAGTTAAATACAAATGGCGAAGAAAGTAGTGGCGGTCATTAAACTGGCCCTGAATGCTGGAAAAGCCAACCCAGCACCGCCAGTTGGTCCCGCCTTGGGTCAACATGGTGTCAACATCATGATGTTTTGTAAAGAGTACAACGCCAAAACAGCAGACCAAGCTGGAATGGTGATACCTGTAGAAATCTCGGTTTTTGAAGACCGGAGTTTTACATTCGTACTCAAAACGCCACCCGCATCAGTACTGATTCGGAAGGCGGCGAAAGTTGAAAAAGGCTCGAATGAACCCAACAAAAAGAAGGTTGGGTCAATTACCAAAGCACAATTGCAAGAAATAGCCCAAACCAAACTTCCCGACCTCAATGCCAACGATATCGACGCGGCAATGAAGATTGTGGCAGGAACGGCTAAAAATATGGGTGTAACAGTTACCGATTAGTCATTGGTCACTTGTACTGAGTTTCGACTGCGCTCAACTACCGCGTTCGCGTAGCGTCTCGTAGAGAAGCCGTTGGCGTAGCCTCTCGTTAGAGAAGTATTGGTCATTAGTCATTAGTCATTAGTAACTGACGAAGGACAAAGGACAAAGTGACAAATAACAAAGGACAAATAACTAAAAATTATCGGGGGAGAGGCGAGGCTTCGGAATTACCCCAGGAGAACAAATGCCAAAAATATCGCGTCGTTTGCAGGGTCTGCAAGCAAAAGTAGAAGAAAAAGATTATCATCCGCTAGAGGCTTTAGCCCTTCTCAAAGACACAGCAACAGCTAAATTTACCGAAGCTGCGGAAGCGCATATTCGGCTGGGAATTGACCCCAAGTATACAGACCAACAGTTGCGGACAACGGTAGCACTGCCCAAAGGTACAGGACAAATCGTCCGGGTGGCGGTGATAGCCAGAGGCGAAAAGGTAAATGAAGCAAGCAATGCTGGTGCTGATATAGTCGGTTCAGAAGAACTGATTGACGAAATCCAGAAAGGTAGAATGGATTTTGACAAGCTGATTGCCACACCCGATGTGATGCCACAGGTGGCAAAGCTGGGTAAGTTGCTTGGGCCGCGTGGTTTGATGCCATCGCCCAAAGGTGGAACCGTGACATTTGATTTAGCAGGTGCGATCGCAGAATTCAAAGCTGGTAAATTAGAATTCCGGGCTGACCGAACTGGTATTGTCCATGTTATGTTTGGTAAGACAACCTTCTCGCCCGAAGATTTGTTAGTCAACCTGAAGGCATTGCAGGAGACAATTGACCGTAACCGTCCTTCAGGAGCTAAAGGTCGTTATTGGCGCACATTTTATGTGTCAGCCACTATGGGGCCATCAATTAAAGTTGATATCAGTGCCCTACGAGATTTGAAACTGAGCCAAGCAAGTTAATTTTTAGTCATTAGTCATTTGTAAAGGCAAAGGACAAATGACTAATGACAAATGACAAAATTAAATAAGCAAAGCCGGAGACAGCAGGTGCTAATAACTTAATATCCTGCCGAGGTTAAAACTCTAATTGTCAGAATTACCACCCATAAAGGTGTGATAACTATGGCGTCAAGAGTCTTACTACTCAACCCCGGCTAAGTTAGCTGGGGTTTGTTGTTTGGGTTCAGGTTGAGAAAAAACACACAACTAGGGCACTTCCCCGATTGTTTTAAGGAGGTGAGATTGGAATGGGTAGAACACTAGAAAATAAAAAAGAAATAGTAGCTGACCTCAAAGAAACTTTGAGTGCGTCAACTCTGGCACTGGTAATTGATTATCAGGGGCTAACAGTTTCAGAAATCACAGACTTACGGCGGCGGTTACGTCCCAGTGGCACTGTTTGTAAGGTGACGAAGAACACCCTAATGGGCATTGCCATCAAAGACGATGAAAAATGGCAGCCTTTGTCGGAATTGCTCAATGGTTCTTCCGCCTTTTTGCTGGTAAAAGAAGATTTTTCATCGGCAATTAAGGCATACCAAGAATTCCAAAAAGTTACCAAGAAGACAGAACTTCGCGGTGGTGTACTGGAAGGTCGCCTACTCAAAGAACCTGATGTCAAGGTACTAGGAGACTTGCCATCTAAGGAACAACTCATTGCACAAATTGCTGGGGCTATCAACGCTTTGGCTACCAAGATTGCTGTGGGTATCAACGAAGTTCCTGGTTCGCTGGCTCGTGCTTTGCAGGCTGTGGCCGACCAAGAGCAAAGTGGTGGTAGTACCGAAACTGCTGCTGTACAAGATAGCGGCACCGAAAGCACTGCTGAAGGTGATAGTAGCACTGAAACTGCTGCTGAATAGACTTCGTGGTTCATCAGTCAAAAGTCAAAAGTCTATAGTTAAAGACTAATGACCTATGACAAATAAATAATCAAAATTACAGGAGTTATATCAATGTCTGCTGCAACCGATAACATTTTAGAACAACTAAAAACTCTTTCTTTACTGGAAGCTTCTGAGTTAGTCAAGCAAATTGAAGAAGCTTTTGGTGTGAGTGCTGCTGCACCTGTTGGCGTAGCGTTCGCAGGCCCTGGTGCTACTGCTGCTCCAGCTGAAGAAGCTGTTGAGCAAACCGAGTTTGAAGTGATTCTCGAATCAGTTCCAGCTGATAAGAAGATTGCCGTGCTGAAGATTGTCCGGGAATTGACCGGTTTGGGTCTGAAAGAAGCTAAAGACTTGGTAGAAGCTGCGCCCAAGGCAGTTAAAGAAGGTGTTGCTAAGGATGCCGCTGAAGATGCTAAGAAGCGCATCGAAGAAGCAGGCGGTAAGGTGACTGTTAAGTAGTCACAATTCTTTTACCACTTTTTGATTAAGGAGCCTAACTTAGGCTCCTTTTTTTCTAGAACCACAAAGTTTTCTGTTGGATATAAAAATACTATTAAGTATTACAACGCTCATTTGTTGTAAAAAGAACAAGGGTTATATTAAGTTGGGTTTATTTGCTTTCTTACCCATTGACGAAATGCCTTAAGCGTTGGACTTCTACCTAAAGTTCGGCTTTGTTCGATAAATCGGGGAATTTCTTCAACAATTGGCAAGTTGGGAAAAGTAGAACTAATTTCAGACTCAATGTATTTACCTTCCTCAAGAATATTAATTTGTAGCTGAAAACTCTATTGGCAATGTCTCACGTTTGGCAGTCAGCCGATGGCAAGCAGTATGAAATTGCAGCAAAAGGAGCGCCGGAAGCGATCGCACCTAAGTTATATAGTTGTTAATTTATTTTAAGATCGTCGTTAGCTTGACGCAGTGCATATTGGAAGCATCTCAATGAGTGTAAAAACACGCCTGTCCTGGCGAATAGAATTCGCGGTTATACAAACAAAACCCACCTGCGTGGGTTTCAAATTCTTTGAGTCCACGTAGGCGGACTACCCTTTGGGATTTGTTCGTATTGGTATCGAACACCTACCGCTTCAAAGATACAAAGGTGGAGACTATATATAAAACAACCTTCCTTACAATAGAAGAATTAAAAACGGGAAATCCTCGAAATAAACCTGACATCAGGCATGATAGTGTCGATAAAAAAAGCTTCAGCTAAACTCTGTACAATAAATTATTAGTCCTTACCGCATCTCCTTCACCATACCAATAAATGTCAGATCAACCTGCACTCCTAATCGAACTTCTCCGTGCGGCGTACGCAGCCTTCAACGCGCGAGACATTGACGCTGCCCTTGCCCTCATGACTCCAGACGTGGCTTGGCCGAAAGCGTTCAAAGGCGGTTTTGTCCGTGGGTCTGAAGAAGTTCGCGCTTACTGGACGGAGCAATGGAGCGAGATCAATCCGCACGTCGAGCCAGTTTCCTTTTACTCGGAGGAGGCCGGGCGCATTTTGGTCGATGTGCATCAGGTCGTGCGTGACAAGGCTTACGCAGTTCTTGCCGATGAGCACGTGGGTCATCGATTCACCCTTGAACACGGCTTGATTCAAGCTATGGAAATCTGTCCACTTCCATCGTCCACCCCAAAGGCCTAACTACGCGCTCCAGCGAACAGGCATCGGCGGGCGGCCTTCTTCTGTATCCGGGGGGGGTGAAGTAAGCATCCGTACAGAAAGTTACGCGCTTGGATTTGATGAGCCGCTTTTAACCCAAGCGATCTGCCGTAGGCGGCAGCGCTTACGCAGAGCGGACGCTTACGCGAATGCTATTACCACAGAGAAACCTGTACCAATTGAAGTGTGATTTGAATTTTGCCATATGCCGCGATCGCAAATAAACTCGATCTCTGACTCTGGATTGGTTATGGATTGATATTTCTAGAAGGGTTAACTCTACTAACCTTTATAATTACACTGTCCATTAAATCTGCTTGCCCGAAAATATTCAAATTTCAAAAAGGACAATTTTGATATTTATCTTCCAAGTTGGTTAGCCAAATATACTAAATTGATCTATACATCTATTTTCATAATTATTCTTATCATTACAATTTATCAAATTCTGAATTAAAAATACTGGCGGCAATGATGACTAAACAAATTTCTCTTAATACGCTATGGAATTCTGCGATATCTAAGGATCGTGTATTTCATTCAGACGAATTAGCTCACTTGCCAGAAGCCGCAAGACGATATCTCGAACACGCGATCGCTCCTGGAACCAAAATTGCATCTGCGGTTCGATTGCAGATGCACGGCGAAATCAAATTGAAGAGTTGGATTCCATTCAAAGCAGAGCAAGTCATTTGCTGGGAGCATGGACTGATTTGGAGTGCTACGGCATGGATGAATGGTTTGCCAATTGTGGGATCGGATCGAATTATAGACGGTGTAGGTGCAATGCAATGGAAACTTTTAGGAATTTTCCCGATGATAATAGCTTCGGGTTCCGATATTACGCGGTCTGCTGTTGGTCGTCTTCAGTCTGAGTCAATCTGTTTGCCATCTGTATTTTGTGGTGATGATGTGTCATGG
Source organism: Nostoc sp. (assembly GCF_036917355.1). GTDB lineage: Bacteria > Cyanobacteriota > Cyanobacteriia > Cyanobacteriales > Nostocaceae > Nostoc. The sequence continues at coordinate 9,349 of NZ_JBALDP010000005.1, read as the reverse complement.
ATAACAACTGATTCATCACATTTTCATTCCAGTTTTGTAGTACAAGGTGAGAGAGCCGAACTAGATTTCACCATCGATCAAACGGGTCGGCTGAAAACCTTCAAGCTGCCGCGCTGGAATAACCTTGATGGCTCTGAGTTTCATTATATGGACTTTGGTGGAGTTATGGAGGAAGAATGCACATTCTCTGGCTACACCATTCCCACCCGTCTGCGAATTGGATGGTACTTCGGCACTGAGCGGTTTGAGTCAGAGGGCGAGTTTTTCCGAGCCACAATCGATGATGCAATCTATCGGTAAACTCATGCACCGGGCGACTGGAAGTCGCGCGCCAGGTGCTTCAAGTCGGCGGAGCCGCCCAACGCACTGGCTTGGCTACACAGGCAAAACCCTCATGTAGAGACGCGATTTATCGCGTCTTAAAAGTGTAATGCCGATCGCGATTCACGATTCTTCAAATAAGCGATCGCCCTGATGTAAACGTTCCGCAATTTGATAAGTTTGTCCTTGAGATCGCATTGTCGGAGAATGAGCTGCTAAATACCGAGATGCAGCCACTAGTATATGAATTCCAGCCGAAGTTTGACCGAGGAAAGAATACTGACGAAAAGCGGCTTCCATTTCTTGAATGACATGAAAATCACGGTTTTCTCGCAGCATCAATTTCCCCAGTTTTGCCATCAGTCTTTCAGCACTACCACCACTGTATAAATAATTAGCAACTAATTGCCCTGTCTGGTTTACTTGCTGCTGACGGTTTAATAAATCCGGTAGCTGCTGGAGTAATTGTTCGGGATTTTCCCCGATGTCTTTGGGTTCTGGTAGTCGTGCTGGTGGAACATTCAAAAAACGATTTAAATATACACTCATCGCCGCATCAAACACACCTCTTAGTAGTTCGACTGTTGGTACTCTTCGTAAAGCTTGATGTACGGCATTTGCAAACGTAAATGGATGGTGGGCTGAATTCCAATCTCCAAAGTCATTATTAGTGTGGAAACGAGCTACTCGCAATGCTGCTGTATAAGTCACTACGCCAGCTAATTGTTCTTCAGTACAACCTGCTGCTAGTGCATTCAATAGCGAGTCTGCGATCGCTTGTGGGTCTTCACCTAATAAAATTGGTATTAGTTCATCTGGTTGTGACCAACTTCCTTGTTGAGATTTTCCCACACTTAATACAGCTGGTAATTGCTCAAAAGCCGACTCTAATATTGCTACCAAATCTACAGGGTAGCGCCATGAGTTGGATTCTTCCATCCGAGAAGCATTGGCTAAACCCGAAACTAGACTAGCCAGAATTGATTCTGCTGCTTGCCAAGCTATAGCATCAAGTGCTTCTAATGCTTTATTGATAAAATCAACTGTATGCCCAATATCAAGATAGCGCCGATCCGTGGCAGCACAGAACAGCATATCTGCTATTTGCTTTGAATTAGCTCCTGAACGAACAGCAGATACTAAACATCTTTGTGCCGCTTCCGCATCCCGTACCTGAATAAATTGGCGAAACCAGTTTTTGAGAGTCGCCAAATCTACTTTCGAGTTGGGTAATGGGTGAACAACAAACTCTGGTGGCGCACCCGCGCTATCATTAGCTACTGCCGACAGCCCGTGAAATAAAGCACGAGGTTTGTCTTCTACATCGAGATAAGGTAGTAGATTCATCATACAGGTATGGATAGTCAAACCTGTACTCCAACCCGCTTTGTTATAACGAGTGCCAAATTCTAGCCCCATGAAAAATGGTTCTGTCGGGTTCACTCCTATATCTAAAAGTGCGAGCGTTGATTTTGCAATCACTAAAGAAATATTCTGCTCTAAACCGTCTTGCAGACGTTGGCGGTGGTGAGTATGAGGGTTAACTGGTGGTGCTAAATTCACCCAAACTTCACCATCACGGACTTCTACTGGGAAACAAGGAACATCATCTGCCCACGAATCAAAAGTTCCACCACTAGCAAGGTCAAAGCGGGCATAATGCCAAGGACAGGTAACAATACCATCTTTGCAAGTGCTTCCTTGTAAGGGAAAGCCCATGTGAGGACAACGGTTATCAATTGCGTAAACTGTATTATTTGAGTAAAACAAAGCAATCGTATGTTTTTCCTTGTGGACTAACAAACTGCCTGCTGTCTGAACTTCTGCAAGTTGAGCAACACGGATATAATCGTCTGTTTTCGTCGCACCTTCAAATATTTGAGTCATTTAATTGCACGTAGGTAAATGTTAAAACCCTTATTTCTACTCTGGCAAAGTTTTTCAAATTTGAGCATTTATGCATTCTAATTTTTGTTAACTTATACCAATTCCTCAAGGGTTTTCGGCACATTTCTTATAATAAAATGCGTTCAGTCGGTGAATAGCCTAAAATTTGGTGTGTTACTCATGCTCAGACGCTTACGCAGCCGAAAAATTTCCTCAGTAGCTATGCTTGTGCTTGTTATATGCTTTACTCTGGTAGGTGTGCGTTCCTTTGGGCAAACAATTATGACATCAGCACCCCAACTACTTACCGATCCATTTTTGCAATTGCCAACTGCAACTTCAGTGCAAGTAGTTTGGTTTACTGAATTTGCTGGTGTTAATCACACAGTAACCTACGGGGAAAATCTCAAACAAACTGCTAGGGCAAGTACTACTAAACTCAGTCGCACGCGTGAAGACCAACAATCAAGAGTTGCAAACCAAACCCAAGACGGACAAGTTTATCAAAAACCCGTCCAACGGGACATTTGGCGACATGAGGCTGAGGTAACTGGGTTAACTCCTGGTGTGCGGGTTAACTATCGTGTTACGAGTGTGCAAGAACAGGGCAAAAGTGTTGACAGTGATGTTTTCAGCCTTGCAGCTACTCCCAAATCAGATACACCACTAAAAATTCTACTTACCTCAGATCATCAATTAAAGCCGATGACAGCGGCAAATCTGCAAAAGGTGGTAGAAACATTTGGACGAGTTGATGGTGTGTGGTTTGCCGGTGATTTGGTCAATGTTAGCGATCGCGCCTCAGAATGGTTTGATGATAATGTTGGTGGTGCTTTGTTTCCCGGTTTACAAGGCCGTGCTAAATATGAAATGACGCACGATGGTGTTAAAACAACCTACACTGGTGGACAAATAATTCAACACGCACCCATGTTTACTTGTATTGGCAATCATGAGGTGATGGGGCGCTTTGTCAGGACGGAAAGTTTAAATGATGAATTTGATGATACAATTCCCCGTGTCATTGCTCAAAAAATCTACCCAGATAAATCTTTAATCGATAATTCTTTTAATACTAATACCTACGAAGAGATTTTCTCTTTACCAAAAAGTAAAGAGGGTGGAAAAAGGTATTATGCAGTTAGTTTTGGTGATACGCGTTTGGTGGTACTGTACGCTACGAATATGTGGCGGACTCCCAAATTAAATGCAAAGTTTAAGGGTAGATATCGAGAAGCTGAAAAGGATTTAAATAATCCTGAAAATTGGGGTTATGGACAGGTAATTTATGAGCCAATTGCTAAAGGCAGCAAGCAATATAATTGGCTAGAGTCGGAACTTAACAGCCCTGAGTTTCAACAAGCAAAATACAAAGTTGTGATGTTCCATCACCCACCCCATACTTTGGGTGATAATATAGTTCCTGCTTATACAGAACCAGTACAGATAATTGAACGGGATAGCGGCAATATCAAAGCAGTGCGTTACGAGTATCCCAAAGACGCAGATTATATTATCCGCGATGTTGTCCCAATACTTGAAGCAGCTAACGTGCAATTAGTATTTTATGGGCATTCCCATTTGTGGAACCGCTTTATTAGTCCCAGTGGAATGCACTTTCTGGAAACATCTAATGTAGGTAATACTTACGGTGCTGCTTGGGGTGATAGAAAGCGAGAAGTACCAATTGGATATCAAGAGGATTATGTTAAGCTTGGCGATCCCAATGGTTTAGAACCGATAGTGCCAACAATTGCCCCAATGCTTGGTGAAGATGGGAAGCCAATGCCTTATATTGCGAGTAATGATATTACAGTTTTCAGTATCTTCGATACGGGAACAGGTACGATAAGTAGTTATCGTTTTGATACTCGCAAGCCTGATTTGGAAGTCTTGAAGTTTGATGAATTTAAGTTGAAATAATGGGGTAATACATCTGTCATTGGTGTCAACTTAACGTAAAAGTCATCCTAGAAACAGCTTTTAGATTGTTTCGTTCCCAGTCTCCGACTGGGAATGCCGTCCTAGAGGCTCCGCCTCTCTTGCTGGCGGCAGAGCCGCTTTTGAGTTGCATTTCCAGCCCAGAGGCTGGAAACGAGGTTTTAAAGGGATTTGGGCTTAAGTTGATATCAATGTACATCTGTGCGTCCCTACGCGTTTTATATCCAAAAAAGATGGATAAGGAGAGTAAATCATAGACTAGCGATCGCATCGGCAACTCGCCCAGAAACAAAAGGTAAAATATCGCGACTTTTAGCCTGGGCTTTCCCTTCAGTAAATACCACTAACAGGTAAGGGCGCTGTTCTGGTAACTCAATATACGCGGCATCATGGTGAACTTGACTTGTCCAACCTGCCTTTGACCAAATTTGAGCATTTTCAGGCAATCCACCGCCTAAAAAACCTGTTACCTGATCTTCGTCTCTGTCAGTGGGCAAATCGTTGAGAGGACGTTTGAGTAAAGCCATCATGGCTTGCGATCGCCCACTTGAAACCGCCACCCCACCTACAATACTATGCAGTAACCTAGCGATCGCATTTGTGGTCAACATATTACGATTTTCCAGTAACTCTCCCACAAATGCCCGTTCCCGTCCATAAGGGCCATCACTCCAAGTTTTTTGACAGACGTTTATTGTCTCCATTTCTTCCCAACCCAAAGATTGGTAATAGCGGTTAACAATATTACGCTGATATTTCCAGGTTTCAAAGGGGCCGATTGGTAATTCTGGCCCTGATGTGGTACCACTCAAAATATCCACAACCAAGCTGGTAGCATCGTTACTAGAATCGACAATCATATCCCGCAAAGCTCGCTCCAACTCCTTGGAGGTTTGACTCATGCCCTTTTCTAGCCATTCGTTTACCGCCACCAGGTAAAATAGCTTGACTACACTGGCAGGATAAATCCGCTCAACACCCCGATAAGTGAAACCACGAACTGGGTGATCCCAAAAAGCGTTGGGAGTCAGCGCCCCACCAGTATTTACTCGCACTGGTGGATCGTAAACAACCCAAGTCAAGGCAATTTGGTTACGTGCTAAGGTCGGAAATGCCGCCCAAGTTGCATCTAAAATGCCATTACCAAGATTTTCGAGTTGTTCGTCTTTATTAAAAAAAATCATTCTCTAATAATGTCCTTTAATCTAAAATCCAAAATGGTTCGACTGAGCGAAGCCGAAGTCCAAAATCCAAAATCAGGGGAGTATCAGTGTTTAGCTGACCTGAATTTATATGATTCTCCTGAATGTACGCGTTTAGCAACTCAAGCTGCATCTGGGAGACATTTGTGGGTAACATCAAATCATCAAAATTCGGCGGTTGAGGTGTATTTATGTGAAGATGACTATCCGGGATGGCTATCTCTTTCAGATTTTGATTCATTACAATCTGCTACTGTACCTTATCAGGCTGCAACATTTTCTGAATCGGAAATTAAAAAACTCCTAGCAGAAATTATCGCCTTTACCCAAAAAGCGATGCAACAATCAAATTATTACCTTTGGGGTGGTACGGTTGGGCCAAATTATGACTGTTCTGGGTTGATGCAGGCGGCGTTTGCTTCGGTGGGTATTTGGCTACCTAGAGATGCCTATCAACAGGAAGGATTCACTCAACCAATTACGATTGCAGAATTAACAGCCGGGGATCTGGTGTTTTTTGGAACTAGCCAAAAAGCCACCCATGTCGGGCTTTATTTGGCGGATGGTTATTATATCCATAGTTCTGGGAAAGAGCAGGGACGAAATGGGATCGGCATTGATATTCTCTCGGAACAGGGAGATGCGGTTAGTCAGTCGTACTATCAGCAGCTGCGAGGTGCTGGTAGAGTTTTTAAGAGTTACGAACCACAGAGACGCTGAGGGCGCACAGACTTATGAGGAGTGGATTGGTTTCCGAAAGGAGTAGTGAGGAAAATGGGGCGATTTCAGCAATTGTTCCAGATGTTTCGGTGGTAGTACCAATACATGACGAGGTGGAGAGTTTGCCACTTTTACTAGAAGCGATCGCCTCTACTTTATCTTCTAGTCAGGTAAATTATGAAATCATTTGTGTAGATGATGGTTCTACAGATGGTTCTGGGGATTTTCTCAAAGAACAGGCGCAAATCCGCACTGATTTAAAGGCGGTGATTTTGCGTCGCAACTACGGACAGACTGCGGCGATGGCTGCTGGATTTTATTATGCAGTCGGTAAAGCGATCGTTACTTTAGATGCCGATCTCCAGAACGATCCGGCTGATATCCCCATGTTATTAGCAAAGCTGGATGAGGGTTACGATTTGGTGAGTGGTTGGCGGCAAAAACGCCAAGATGGGGCTGTAAATCGATTACTTCCTTCCAAAATTGCCAATTGGCTAATTCGCCGCACTACTAGCGTGAATATTCATGACTATGGCTGTTCGCTGAAAGCCTATCGTGCAGAACTTTTGGCAGATATGAACCTCTACGGAGAATTACACCGATTTTTACCCGCTTTGGCGTACATCGAAGGAGCTAGAATTACCGAAATACCTGTACGTCATCACGCCCGCCGCTTTGGTCGTAGTAAATATGGAATTTGGCGGACATTCCGGGTATTGATGGATTTGTTAACCATTCTGTTTATGAAAAAATTCCTCACCCGTCCAATGCACGTTTTTGGGCTGTTGGGCTTGATTTCAATGTTTTCGGGCACTGCGATCGGAATTTACTTGACTTTCGTCAAATTGGCTTTAGGTGAGATGATTGGCAATCGCCCCCTGCTGATTTTAGCAGTTCTGCTGCTACTAACGGGAGTGCAGCTGTTTTGCTTCGGACTTTTAGCAGAATTGCTCATGCGTACATACCACGAATCCCAAGGACGGCCTATCTATCGCGTGCGAGAGGTGGTAGCAAAAAATGTTAAGTAACGTAACAATAGTAGTCATTAGTCATTAGTCATTAGTGATTGGTCATTAGCAAATAATTAAGAGTAAATATTTGGTTGACTCTAGACAAAGGACAAATGACAAATGACAAAAAACTAGTTAAATTGCATCTACCTTGAAAGCATTTAATACCTTTGACGCCCAACTGCGGCGCAACCTGCTGATTTTATTTACGGCAGGTTTATTATTCTGGTCGAGCCTGTCTTCGCTTTTGCCAACTCTACCGCTTTACATTGATGATGTGGGCGCAAGCAAGCAAGAAATTGGTCTTGTTATGGGCAGTTTCGCCATTGGTTTATTGCTCTCTCGCCCGATGCTGGGTCGGTTAGCCGATGAACGCGGTCGAAAAATTACCTTATTGATTGGTACGATCGTAGCTGCGATCGCACCCTTTGGTTATTTGGCAACCCAATCTCTTGGGCTATTAATTCTGGTGCGAATTTTTCATGGCATTAGTGTTGCCGCTTTTACCACTGGCTACAGTGCCTTAGTCGCAGATTTAGCGCCCGCCCAAACTCGCGGCGAAATCATTGGTTATATGACCCTAGCAACTCCCATTGGTTTAGCTATTGGCCCTGCCTTGGGTGGGTATTTAGAAGCTACAAGTGGTTACGGGATATTATTTCTGTTATCCGCCGAATTAGGTTTTGTTGCCCTCTTGGGGATTTTACAAGTTACGAATCCGCCAGTTCAAACGCGGGAGCAAACAGAGGGAGAAAATCGCAAATTTTGGCAAATTTTGGCCAGTCCACGGGTGAGAGTTCCAACTATAGTTATGTTGCTGGTTGGTTTGTCCCTTGGTGCGGTACATACCTTTGTGTCGTTGTTCCTCAAATCCGCTGAAGTAGACTTCAATGGCGGACTGTTTTTTACAGCTGCGGCAATTTCTAGTTTTAGTATCAGGATATTTGCTGGTAAGGCAAGCGATCGCTTCGGGCGAGGTTTGTTTATTACCTTTGGGATTTTTTGCTACGTTTTGGCGTTAATACTGCTATGGCAGGCTTACAGCCCGATCGTTTTCTTACTGGCTGCGATCGCTGAAGGCGCTGGTGGTGGTACACTGATCTCGATGATGATTACCATGATGGCAGACCGTTCACTGCCGCAAGAACGGGGGAAAATTTTTGCTATATGTATAGCTGGACTTGATTTGGGAATTGCGATCGCTGCTCCTCTTTTGGGTATCATCGCAGAACTTGTAGGCTACCGCGATATGTTTGGCTACGGTGCTGCGATTACTTCTCTAGCACTTGTCCTCTTCCTCACCCGTTCGAGCAAAAACTTATCCAACTCACTGCGCTTTGCACTAGGTCTAGCTCCAGATGCCTACGCTTTGAAAAACTTAAAAGTTAGGAGTGATGAAATTTAACTCATCACTCCTAACTTTAAACTCTTAACTTTTTGAAAACGGGCGAGGAGGGATTCGAACCCCCGACACCGTGGTCCGTAGCCACGTGCTCTAGTCCACTGAGCTACACGCCCTCACCGACAATCTATATTAACACGTTCTAACCAAATGGCGCAAGATAATTTTCCAGCTAATTTTGCCAACTTAACCCATCTAGATCCCCAAGGACAGGCACAGATGGTTGATGTCTCTGAAAAAGCACCCACCATTCGCCAAGCAGTAGCTGCTGCTAATGTGCGGATGCTGCCAGCCACCTTCGCTGCCATTCAAAGTGGAAATGTGCCAAAAGGCGATGTGTTGGCAACTGCAAGATTGGCTGGGATTATGGCAGCCAAGCAAACAGCCACTTTAATTCCTCTGTGTCATCCGTTGCCTTTGCAAAAAATCGCAGTCGAAATTACACCCGATCCCCAACTACCGGGTTATCAAATTCAAGCCACAGTCAAAACCAAAGCTGAAACTGGTGTAGAGATGGAAGCCTTAACTGCCGTTTCTGTCGCTGCTTTGACTTTATACGATATGGCAAAAGCTTTAGAAAAGTCGATTCAAATTGAATCGATTCGTTTAATAAGTAAGAGTGGCGGGAAATCAGGAGATTATTCACCGGTAGAGCAATAAGCTAGTTATTGGGCATTGGGCATTGGGCACAAGAGGCAGAAGTACAGAGGCGCAAAGGGAAAAACTAAACTTACTGCAACTTCTCCTCTGCCCCCCTGCTCTCCTGCTCCCCCAGGGTGGTTTCATACAAAGAAAGAAAAAACTCTATCGAGTTGGTTGGAGAGTGCGCGTTGTGCTTGAGGAATAGTTCGGAAACCGAGTTTGCG
>NZ_JBALDP010000004.1:0-102763 GCF_036917355.1 Nostoc sp. | reverse complement strand
TTAGTGCAATGAATCAATTTAAACCCTGTTATGCTTCTGGATAATTTCACTTAGTTACTACTTGCTCATCCCGGAGAGTGACAGAAGAGGGTTACAGCTATTTTCAGGTAAATAGACCACGCGGTAGGGGCACAGCAATGCTGTGCCCTTACGATAGATGTGGTTCAAATAGATGAAAATTGCTGTAAGCCCCAGCGAGTGGAATTCGCGGCTACACAAACAAAGTCCGCCTGCGCGGACTAAAAAAATTGAGTGTTTGAAACCCACGGAGGTGGGTTTTGTCTGTGTAGATGCGGTTTCTAACCGCCCATTTAACGTTAAGTTGACTAATAAGCAAAAAATTTACAGCTTGAATAAATTTAAAATACTCCCACAATCTATGAGTCAATCCAGGGAGATCCAGCCACCATTTGTCAGTTCAACTAGTTTTTCTTCTAACCAGGCTTCAAAGAGTTCATCTAGCAGCCGTTGGCGCATTGATTCATCTAGTAAAGCTGGGATAAGTATCTCTAGTCTCATAATCACCAGCCATTCTCCTAAACGAGTAGGACGCCATAGTTGACCCGGTTTACTGCCATACAACATTTGCGCTAACTTTGGCGAGATTTTACTGAGTTCGACTGGCCCACACCAACCTCCGCTTTTTGCTTCTGGCCCTTGAGAAAATTGTCGAGCTAGTTCAGTAAAGGACTGCTCTCCTCCCTGAAGTCGGAAATAAAGCTCGTCAGCAAGTCCTTCATCCTTCGTCCTAATTAAAGAATAAATTACTTTGTTGAGTGAAGACTTACGTTTCAGGAAATGACTTTCAATTTTCGGCTCCCAGTTAGCCTGTTTAAACTTCTCAATTCTTAGTTCTCGAATAGCTATAGTTTCTAGTTGCTCTGGAGTCATTTCATAGAGTTCTAGCCATTGCTGACGTTTTAACTCGGAAGTCAGCTGCCATTTCTGATAAAATTGCTCACAAGCACTGGTTTTTTCTTCAAGCGTACAGGTAAAGGAAGCGATCGCCTGATCGGTGATAATCTCACGTAAAAATTGGGGAAACAGCTGATAGCTCGCCAACAAGCTAACAACTTTTTCCATCGGAATTTTTTGATTTTTAACTTGCAAAATCTGAGCCATATCTGAGAAAGGCAACGGATTTATTCATACTTTTGATATGTTTTGTAAGCAGAAAACAAGACTCTACTTGCAAAACTCATCTATGCTTTAAAAGATAATTTTCAGCTACATGCACACAAGTAACTTTTATTTATCTATACAACCGAAAATCCTAGTGAATACTGGCCGCCATTTCCAGAAAACGCGAATTCAAAGTAGCCAGGGGTTCCATCAAAGAAAATTCCGCCGTCTTTGATTGTACCTGGATCGCTACCGAAAGTTTGGCGTATGGATTTAAATTTGTCATCGCCAGAAGAGCCAGGATCGTCTTCCCATAATGTAAAAAACAGAGGATCTGCTTTGGTCGCCGGATCGTTTTCGAGTAGTTTGTCTGGAAATAGGAATTCACCAGCATCAAAACTATTACTCACTGTATTTTTCTTAGAACTATTCTCAACTAAGTAATAGATTTCATCATTATTATCACCACCACGTGGATCTTGCTCTTTGATACATTCTATGTAGGATAAGTAGACTTTAGCCATGATGCTTATTCTCCTTCAACATTTTTCAGATGATATTTTACGCTTGAGCTTTGGCTAGTTTGCAGTGTGCAACCCAAAAGCTCTACAGTAATTGAGATAGGGCAAAATGCAGTCAATCACAAGGCTTAATTATTATTGAAAAGATATCACGCTGATCAATACAATTGCTGGTTTCAGACATAAAATTTCATATTGTATTATGCAAATATCTCCAATCTGTAAAGTTTGCAATCCCCCTATAGTTGTAGATAATTGCTAGGGAATTTTTAGAGAAGGAATATGCAGTTTTTGGCACTCAGTGAGGAGTATAAATTTATTCATCCTCACAGTTATTTGTCAACTAGCTTAATTCGCGTATATTTTAAGACTTGGGCGAATAGCAGTAATAAAACTTTTTAGCTATATGGGGTCAGAATTTAAACTTTTAATCAATAAGTAGTGAGTGAACAGATATAGTGTATACTTCCGCAGACATAGTTGCCGGATAAGATTTGCAAGTATCCCTGTAACTGTTTTAAATTCCAATGCTCCAAAATTTTATTCACTTTTTTAACAAGATTGATACAAGCCTTGGTGGTTTATTTTGGTCTTCTTCATGCCACCATTCTTTGAAGTCTTCAAGTAAGAAGCCATGAACCTTTGCTGCGTGAAAAAAGTCTGATAAATGATGTACAAATGCCGGAATTTCAATGGAATTTTGCTGTCTTTGAAAATTAGCTTTTGTTCCTTGATATTGCTTGAATGGATGAAGCTCGCAGATGAAAAAGTATCCTCCTTTAACTAATACACGAGATGCTTCTGAAAATATCAAGCTGAGGTCTTCGATGTGTTCTAAAACAAGATTACAAGTGACTAAATCAGCAGACTCATTATGACAAGTCCATTGCTTGGTAATATCTTCGGTAATAAACATCACATTAGCAGACCTCACTTTCTCTTTCGCCTTTTCAATCATCTGTGCTGAAAAATCGATCGCACAAACTTTCAGAGCAATTTGTGAAAGCAAAAGTGTATTTTTACCAGTGCCACAGCCAATTTCCACGACTGATTTACACCTCAAACCCATCAAGGTTTCTCTGGTGACGGTTTGATCGAGATCGCGCGTCAGATTTTCGTCAGCATCGTATGTGGCTGACCAATTATCGTATGCTGCTTGAATACTCATATAGCTTCATTTTACCGAGCAAGTATTATACCTATTCATCATTCCTATTTCACCGTGCGATCGCACAGTCCGAGTATAAGTGCTGCCGCAAGTGCCGCTATTGTCCGAACGTGGTTCCAGAACGTCCAGTTGGTAAGATATCTAGCCCATAGGTTCGCGCCTTCAGTGCTATCCGGTTTGGCGATCGCTAACGCATCATTTAGCGGCACATTAAACGCGATCGTCACTAGAACAGTGCCAATAAGATAGAGCAAGCTACCAATAAGCAAGTAGGCAGCGCCAGGTTGATGCCACTTTAACACCGATGAAACCGCTAGAAATATGCAAGCCATAGCCGTTCCGAAAAGTGCCAACATGAACAACGGATTGATCGCGGTGATATTGATGGATTGCATAGCGATAATGCCCTCCTTTGGCTGGAGTCGTGCAAGGGCATTCATCACGAAAGTGGAGAAGGCAAAGAAGACGCCAGCCACCAGCCCGCAACCTAGTGCTGTTAAAAGCGTCAAAGGGAAGCGTAAATTGTCAACAATTATCATAAAGCCTCCTGTTAATTACTACCCAACGCCTTATTTGCAGATAGTGTTATGTCACAATACCCTTGGGTTAAGGGTTATTAGTGTAGATGATTGGTCTTTCAAGACGCGATAAATCGCGTCTCTACAATCTGGGTTTTGAGCTTATCCGATCGGACATGATATTATTTTATTTGCTGTTGATCCCACTTCTACTCTTATTACTGGGTTGCGACGCAAGCAGTTTGTTTGACGAGCGATCGCACTGCTTGCGACAATCTATTTACAACCTTTTTACATTAACGATCTACAGACTACATTACTGTGAATTTGAAACCAATATTTTAGCTGTATAGCTTGGTAAGTCAGTAACTAAACCATCCTCTCCAGGTTTCACTTCTTGATTGCTAACCCAATCTCGCCAATACTCAGCAGTTGGGAAGTCTGAAATTTTATATTGATTTAGATTTTGGTCGGAAAAATTTACCACGACGACAACATGAGAATTCTGCTCATGCCAACGAGTGTAAGCCAGCACTTTATCAGCTGCATTTTCGTAGAAAAACTGAATATTGTCACTTTGCAAAGCTAGATTTTGCTGGCGTAGGGCAATCAACTTTTGATAATACTCAAATAAATTATGATTCTGGCTGTTTGACAATAAAGACCAATTAATCTTTCGCGGCTTAGTCACATCTTCGCTTTTTTGCTGATATTCGCCAAACTCTTCTCCCATCCACAGCATCGGTATACCCATCGCTGTCATTAACACAGCAGCAGCTAACTTGGCTCGTTCAAATGCGGCTGCGTCAAAGATGCCGCAATTGCCTAATTCTCGTAATACACGTTCGCGATCGTGGGTTGCCAAATAATTAATTACATTGGTTGCGATCGCATAACCCTGCTGTTTGGGATCTAAAATTTGCTTGAGTTGTTCTAATTCAAATGATTTACCACAAATATACGGAATTATAAAGTAGCGAAAACTCTCATGCCAACAAGCATCTAATGGGCCATCTGGCTTGACTACAGTCTTTGTATCGGGAATGTGTTCAGCAATGTTGTAAAACTGTTTGGGCGCAGCATGGTTTTTCGCTTCCTTAGTCAGCCAGTTGAGAAATTCAAAGTTAGCCAATTGCCGCACTGCATCAAAGCGAATTCCATCAATGTGATACTCCTGAATCCAAAACTTTACCACATCGCCGATATATTCCCATGCAGGTTTAATATTTAAGTTTTTGTCGTAATTATCATAGTTAAACTCTGGCCCCCAGTAATTATCTGGGTCTTCAGGATAATGTTTGTGTTCGTAATACCAGTAATTTCGGTCAATAAGTATTAAAGGGCATTCTTCATCTGTATGGTTATAAATTCCATCCATAAAGACGCAAATGCCTCTACCATGACACTCGTCAATCAACCGCTTTAAATCTTCTGTTGAACCGTAACTAGATTCTGTAGCAAAGAAGTGGCGAACTTTATAGCCCCAGTTATAATCACCAGGGTACTCATTAACTGGCATTAATTCAATTGCATTAATTCCCAATTTGCAAAGATAATCTAACTTAGCAATTATCCCTAAATATTTGTCTTGTTCGTTAGAGTTAACTTCATCACCAGTAAAATCGGCGACGTGCATTTCATATATTACTAATTCCCGATTGTCTGGCAACGTTATTTCATCGTGTTGCCAAAGGTAAGTATCAACAATGCGTTGACCATCTTGAATGCGTACTATGCTGTATTTTTCTGTTTCATTAACATTTGTTGCTTTGGGATCAATGACATCTATCCATTCATTAAGTGCAAAATTTGGGCTTTTGGTTTGAATGCGAAATTTATATTGATAAATGCCATCTTCCAGTTTAATTTTAGTGCGAAAATAACCATCTTCACTTTTTGACATGGGAATTTCTTTCCAATCTGAAAAAGACCCAATTAAAGATGCTCCTTTGTTACGAGGAGCAAATAATGTAAATTCAGTTAGATTTGACATTTTCACACGTTTAAATTTTAGCTAGTTCTAGTCACTAAAATTATTGTGTAATATAAAAGAGTTTGCAGCTTCTTTCTTAAGTATTATCAATATTTTCCTAATGTGCTGGACTTCAACCAGATATTGCGATCGCTATGATTATAGGGATGCAATGACTATTTACCGATATCTTCATTCCAAAGTTCGGGGTTAGTTTCAATAAACTCACTCATCATTTGTTCGCATTCATCAAGATTAAGATCGATAACGTCCACACCGTGAGATACCATAAATTCTTTAGCACCAGGAAAAGTTCTAGATTCTCCAGCGATGACTTTTTTAATGCCAAATTGTACCACTGCTCCAGCGCAAAGGTAACATGGCATTAAAGTTGAATAGAGTGTTGTTCCTCTATAACTACCAACTCTCCCAGCATTGCGGAGACAATCGATTTCGGCGTGGGTAACAGGATCGCCGTCTTGCACGCGTTTATTGTGTCCTCTGCCGAGAACTTTGCCATCCTTGACGAGAACCGAACCAATAGGAATTCCACCTTCTTGTCTGCCTTGTTTTGCTTCCTGAATTGCAGCTTCCATAAACTCATCCATGTAATTCTCCTTTTATGACAAAACAACTAGTATTAATGGATCACGATGGCGGTGTAGATGATTATCTGGCAACTATGCTGCTGTTGACGATGGATCGTATTGAACTCCTTGGTGTTGTCGTCACTCCAGCAGATTGTTACGTTCAACCAGCTGTTAGCGCCACACGTAAAATTATAGATTTGATGGGATTTTCTCATATCCCGGTAGCAGAAAGTACGGTGCGCGGGATCAATCCATTTCCTACTCTCTATCGCCGTGATTCGTTTATCGTTGACCATCTCCCCATTCTCAATCAAAGGGAAACCATCACTACGCCTCTGGTTGCTGAAACAGGTCAAGATTTCATGATTAAGGTGTTGCGCGAGGCATCAGACCCCGTAACATTGATGGTAACTGGCCCGTTGACGACAGTAGCCGTAGCTTTAGACAAAGCACCAGAAATTGAAGCAAAGATTCACAAAATTGTGTGGATGGGGGGTGCATTGAATGTTCCTGGCAATGTGGAAAAAAGTCTGGAACCTGGACAAGATGGTTCCGCCGAATGGAATGTTTATTGGGATGCGGTTTCAGCAGCGCGGGTATGGCAAACCCAAATTGAAATTATTATGTGTCCTTTAGATTTAACAAACAACGTCCCAGTTACATCGGAGTTAGTATACAAAATGGGACAACAACGGCACTATCCCATCTCTGATTTAGCCGGACAATGTTATGCACTAGTTATCCCCCAAGATTATTATTTTTGGGATGTCTTGGCAACAGCTTATTTGGGACATCCAGAATTTTATCAATTGCGCAAATGGGAAACAGAAATTATCACCACTGGTCTGAGTCAAGGGCGGACTAAAGTAGTTACTGGTGGTCGGAAAATTTATGCGATGGATAAGGTAGATAAAGAGGCTTTTTATGATTATATTTTGCGACAATGGGCAAGATGAAAAACTAGAAATTTACATTGTAAAGAATAATGCGGCTGCCTGCAATTATAAGTCCTCGCTCCGTGCTAATGATAGTAGCTTATTCATTAGATGCTAAATTCATAACTGTAGCCTATTGAAAATTAACTTCATTTTGTTAGGCGTTGCTTACCCACTCTAACGATGCTTTACAGTTTAAATTGAGAATGTGCTTGCCAAACAAGAATGAGAGCAATCGTTGCTGGAAGTGTTTGAAGTACGAGCGTTGTAGGCTTTAACGTGACTGCACCATAAAGGCCAGCAACGATAACACAAACTAAGAAAAATAGCCGAATCGATCTGTTTTGGTTAAAAGCCCCCCAGAGTAAACCAGCCGCCATAAATGCATTGTATAGTCCTGCATTATTGACAATTGGAGCGACTTGATGCGCGATATCAGGGGTAAATCCAAGTCTTTCATAGATAAAGGGGGTTTCCCAGAAAAACATCTCTACCATCGCAATGGCGACATGAATAACACCAACAATTGCAACAGCAATGGTAGTAACAGTTTTCATAATGCTCCTGATTAAACAAATCAATCTATTTTAGAACCAGAGCCTTAAAGTAGTACAAGATTTCAATCACTAACCAGTGACCTTATCTTTAATCTTCTCGACAGCTTCGCTAACCACGTTCGCAGTTATAGAGTGGTTTGTGAGATTCCAAGCATGTATACCTCGTCTAGGTTATGATGTTTCTCCAAGGCAGCTTCATGAATAGTGAAGTAAATGGGTGTGCCAGTATGTACATAGTCTGGCATTCTTCTTTTATTTCTGTCATACATTGCTTTGAAGAAGCCGAAAATTGGATTCGGATTTTTGTCCACTCCAGCTACTCCGCCAATTCCAAGCTCTGCTGTCAGTTTTTCTTCTTCTGATCTTGTATCCAATGGTGCTGGCTTTAAAACGTTTCCTGTTGGAAATGGCAGCATAGTGACAATATCTTCCGTGTTGGCAATCCGCCAGTGCCGAACACCCAATTTCTCAAAACTCATTGCAAAATTTCTGTCTCCGCAGCGAGGGCTAGCAAAGGTGTACAGTTCAATGTTGTTAGGATTTGTAAAATGAGTGTTTTTAAGAATATCGGGAATTGCTAATGTTGCCAGTGCGCCACCTAAACTATGTCCTGTGACAAAGACTTTAGCATTCGGCGACTTTTGACTAATTTGATTAAGTGCATTAATGAGTTTCTCCCGTAGACTTACATAGATGCCTCTAAAACCTGCTGTTACAAACCCAAAATCATCAGTATTAGGGATGATAAGTGAACTTTGATTTTTCTGCACAACCCCATTTGCAATAATATCTACTTTATTACCAGCTTTATCCGTACTATCCTTCAAGGAAACAAGCTGAATATTCGCATCTTTGAACCATTCAACAAAGCCTCTGGTGCCACGAAAGATGACATATACATTGCCATTCTTAGCTTCAGAAGCAACATATCCAAAGGGAACGCCCTTTTCCGCAAATTCAATATCTAGCTGGTATAGTTCCTTAAGCTTAAAATCCTGTAATTGTTGATTCGGTGATTTCTTTTTAAGCTCAAACAAATCAAACTGCTCATACGCTTGCTGAGTTAACTCTGCCAGCTTTCGAGCCATTTCACCATCAAAACCTATAGGGTAGGTATGGGTATTCAATTGAGAAATAATTACTCTGTCTATGGGCATAACTTCTACTTAGATATTAAGAACGGCTGGTTTGATAGGTTTTCTCGATTTAAAACCTTCAGTCTATTGAGCCTAAGCATACTCAACTCTTATACAACTAATTACCGTATATTTATCCAATTTTTTGCAGATATATAAAGTTTTCAGTGTATCCTTCGCTGATATCCATAATTTTTCTGAATAACAACCGTATCCGGACATTATACGGAAACTTTCTGAATGTCATTCTCTAGTAAAATGCCCAAAAAAGTTGCTGTCAAAGGTTCAGAATATAATTCGCCTCAAGCATTTTTCTTAAAGAACAGGAAAAAGCTACATTGATTATTAATTAAGTAATAAAATTTAAACCTAAGAAGAGAGCCGCAATAGTTCCCGCCACAGAAATTTCGCCTTGGGCAATTTTATTTAAAATTGATTCTACAGGAATTAATATCACTTCAATTTCTTCTGTAATATCTAGTTGTTGCTCTCCAACTTTTCTGACATTTTCTGCTAAAAATAAATGTATTTGATTAGTATCTTTGCTTGGCTTATCGTATAGGGTTCCGATTTTTCTAAATTCTTGGGGAATATAACCAGTCTCTTCTCTCAGTTCTCTAATTGCAGCTACTTCGGCACTCTCTTTTGTGGAATCGAAATTCCCTGCCGGTAGTTCCAAGAAAAATTCACCTACGGCGTGTCTATATTGCCGGACAAAAATAATTTCTCTATTACTGGTGATAGGTAAAATCATTGCAACGTCAGGCTTAATACTGACAAAATAATCATCTACAATTTTACCATTTGGTAATTCTATTTCATCTTGCCTCACCTGACACCAAGGATTATCTAAAACCATTTTTGATTTTAAAATCTTCCATTTCTTTAAGTTATTCATAAAATAAGTAAAAATAAAATGTATGTATAAAAACTTTGTAATTAATGTAAAAAAGTATAACAGATACATCCGATAATCTAAATTTTGAACTTACACTGACTTTGGCAATATCATAATATGCATAATAAATATGCAAATAAATGTAAACTTATTTACTGTAAATAAGAGATTTCCGTTGACCATTAGTCGAGGTACAACGGCACAGACAACTAATGTATGGGTGAGAATTTCAGAAGATGGGATCGAAGGCTGGGGGGAAGCATCGCCATTTGGTGTAGGTAATCATCGGCAATCAACTGATGCAATCAAAGATGCCTTACAGCAAGTTGTACCGCTGTTGCAAGCATTCAACCCCTTACAGCGGCAGGAAATTGAGCAAGTTTTAACACAAAACCAAATTCCTTCTGCTGCAAGAGCTGCCTTAGATATGGCGATGCACGACTGGTTGGGTAAACGCGTAGGTTTACCTTTGTGGCAACTTTGGGGACTCGATCGCAATCAAATAGTCCCGACTTCAGTCACAATTGGAATTAATTCGCCGGAAGCGGCTAGGGCAAGAGCGCGAGACTGGTTACAATTTACTGATGTCCGCCTTTTCAAGGTGAAGCTAGGTAGCCCAGATGGCATAGATGCAGATCGAAAAATGCTCTTAGCGGTGCGAGAAGAAGCGCCTGAACTAGAATTTTTCGTTGATGCCAACGGTGGTTGGAGTTTAGAAGATGCGATCGCTATGTGCAATTGGCTGGCTGATTTAGGTATAAAGTATGTAGAACAGCCATTGCCACGGGGAGAAGAAAAAAGTTTAGCAAAACTCAAACAACACTCTCCCCTCCCCATCTTTGTCGATGAAAGTTGTTTCACCAGCGCCGATATTCCCGATTTGGCAAATTACGTGGATGGCATTAATATCAAACTAATGAAATCAGGGGGGCTAACAGAGGCAATGCGAATGGTACATACAGCACGAGCATATCGGTTGCAAGTAATGTTCGGTTGCTATTCTGACAGTTCGCTAGCTAATACAGCAGCATTACAGCTAGCACCACTAGCTGATTATTTAGATTTAGACAGTCACCTGAACTTAATTGATGACCCTTTTACGGGTGCATTGCTAAAAGCAGGAAAAGTTTTGCCAAACGATTTACCTGGTTTGGGAGTACAACATAGTGCGTCTACCACTTAATCAACGAGTAGCTATCTTGCTTCATGAAGGGACTATTGGGACTCACGGCAAAACAGGGCTAGCAATTTTACGTTACAGTGAAGCCCCAATCGTAGCCGTAATCGATCGCGAGTGTGCTGGTAAATCCCTACCAGAATTAACAGGTCTCAAGCGTGATGTGCCGATTGTGACATCTGTAGCCGCAGCCCTAGAGTACAAACCAGAAGTTTTAGTAATTGGTATTGCTCCAGGAGGTGGTGCTGTACCAGATGATTACTGGCTAGAAATCAAAGACGCTTTAGAAGCGGGAATGTCTTTGGTGAATGGTTTACATACACCAATGGCAAGTATCCCAGAATTAAATGCACTGCTCAAACCAGGGCAACTAATTTGGGATGTGCGAAAAGAACCATCTAATATCAGCGTTGCTAGTGGAATGGCACGTACTCTTCCGTGCCGGCGGGTGCTGACAGTGGGAACCGACATGGCGATCGGTAAAATGTCAACTAGTCTAGAGTTACATTGGGCATCAAAACTGCGGGGCTGGCGTTCTAAATTCCTCGCCACGGGGCAAACTGGGGTGATGTTGGAAGGAGACGGCGTGGCTTTAGATGCCGTGCGGGTAGACTTTGCCGCCGGTGCTGTGGAACAGATTGTTATGCGCTATGGGAAAAACTACGACATCTTGCACATTGAAGGACAAGGTTCGCTGCTACATCCTGGTTCAACGGCAACTCTACCCCTAATCCGTGGTTCGCAACCAACCCAACTAGTTTTGGTACATCGGGCAGGACAAGTTCATGTACGCAATCATCCCCATGTAATCATTCCACCTTTACCAGAGGTGATTCGGCTTTATGAAACTGTTGCTAATGCTGGTGGTGCTTTTGGAAGCGTTTCTGTAGTGGGTATAGCGCTGAACACAGCCCATTTAGATGAATCTGCGGCTCAGGAAAGCATCGCTCAGACAATAGCAGAAACGGGGCTACCTTGCACCGATGTAGTCCGCTTTGATGCCAATGTACTTTTGGATGCGGTGATGAATAATTAGTTGCTGTAGAATGCTTTAACCCTACACTTCTGAGAGAAAACTGGTTCCGACACCGGAAGAAGTGGCACAACACGAGAAGGAACACAGCGATCGCTTGGCAGCAAAACTGCGAGAATTAAATATAGATCCAGATACCATTTAACTTGCCCGCTGTCTTGCTTGTGCCTGTTGGCTCAAATCCTATGGATCTTCAGGAAAAACCCATTTTGGCGGTTCTGCCATTTTTTTCCGCAGACGTTCTTGTGCCAACTCCAGCATTTTGTCTAAGGGAGTCTCTTCAATAAATTTTGCGGCTGACTCTCTAAACTCGATATTGGGGCATTTATCCCCTAAAACACACCCGTTAACACAGGCTACAGCGCAGTTAATCTTTTGCTCCACAGTACATTCCTCTCTCTAAAAGTTATGAGTTGTAAGTTGTGAGTCATGATTTTCATCTCTAACTCTTCACTCTTAACTCTTTACTATCAGGCATGACCTATAGATAAATTTTACCTTGCCGATTGGTATCTCATTAGTCTAAATACTCACCATTTAGAAAGTTATAAGTTCTGAGTTAGGAGTTATGAGTTATGATTTTTACTCCTAACTCCTAACTCCTCACTTTTATAAAGGGCGCTCATGTCAGAACTGTTTGCTACTACTGGAACTATAGCCGCGATCGCCACTGCTGTTGTCCCCCAACAGGGTAGTGTTGGGATTGTGCGGGTGTCCGGTTCTCAAGCAATGACAATTGCCCAAAGTCTCTTTCATGCACCAGGGCGACAAGTTTGGGAAAGTCATCGGATTCTCTACGGTTACATTCGCCATCCCCAGACGCAACAACTGGTAGATGAAGCCCTGTTGCTGATTATGAAAGCACCCCGTTCTTACACCCGTGAAGATGTTGTAGAATTCCATTGTCACGGGGGAATTATGGCAGTGCAGCAAGTGTTGCAACTGTGTTTAGAAAATGGGGCTAGACTAGCGCAACCGGGAGAATTTACTCTCCGCGCCTTTTTGAGTGGACGGTTGGATTTAACTCAAGCCGAAGGTATTGCTGATTTAGTGGGAGCTAATTCGCCCCAAGCGGCTCAAAGTGCTTTAGCTGGTTTACAAGGAAAATTAGCTCATCCGATTCGGCAGTTACGCGCTAACTGTTTGGATATCTTGGCAGAAATTGAAGCTCGGATTGATTTTGAGGAAGACCTTCCTCCGCTGGATGATAAAGCGATCGTATCAGAAATCGATAAAATTGCCGCAGAAATAACTAGGTTATTGGAAACCAAAGATCGAGGTGAGTTGCTACGTACTGGTTTAAAAGTGGCAATTGTCGGGCGTCCAAATGTGGGTAAGTCGAGCTTATTGAATGCTTGGAGTCGGAGCGATCGCGCCATTGTGACTGATTTACCTGGTACAACCCGCGATGTTGTCGAATCTCAGTTAGTAGTCGGGGGAATTCCCGTACAAGTGCTAGATACTGCGGGGATTCGGGAAACAACAGACCAAGTGGAAAAAATTGGCGTCGAGCGATCGCGTCGTGCTGCCAATGCAGCTGATTTAGTCTTGCTTACCATCGATGCTTCCGCAGGTTGGACAGAAGGCGATGAAGAAATTTATGAAAAGGTACAACACCGTCCGCTGATTATAGTGATTAACAAAATCGATTTAGTGGAAGAAAGTGATAGGAAAAATTTTCAATCCAAAATCCCAAATGTAAAATCTAAAATTGTCACAGCCGCAGCCCAAAATCAAGGTATTGATGCTTTAGAAACAGCAATTTTAGAAATAGTTCAATCTGGAAAAGTGCAAGCTGCTGATATGGATTTAGCCATTAACCAAAGGCAGGCAGCAGCCTTAACTCAAGCTAAAATATCTTTAGAACAAGTGCAAGCAACAATTGTTCAAAAGTTACCTCTTGATTTTTGGACAATTGACTTACGAGGTGCGATTCAAGCTTTAGGAGAAATTACTGGAGAGGAAGTAACAGAATCAGTTTTAGAGAGGATTTTTAGTAAGTTCTGTATTGGTAAATAACCTAGAGAAGTATCAATTAAAAAAACCTTGTAATATTTATGTATAATTATTAATTATTATAATATAATGCTTGATACAATTCCAGTTCAAGTTCTTGGTTGTCTTAGACCAGGCATAATCACAGTTATAGCCTTTCCCGGTGCAGGAATGTTAGATGGTGGGTTACTAATGGAGTTACCAACCGAAATAATTCCGGTAGAGCTACGAATGCCAAATAGTGAATTTATAGTAGTTTGCAATAGACAAAGTGGAGAGTTTACACAGGTGTTACCAAAAGACTTATCCAAATAACATTATGTCTTTTATAGGAATCATATTTGATTTCTGAAAATATCTCAGTAGTCTTGTAGGGTGTGTTATGCCGTAGGCTAACGCACCACCCGAAGATTCTAGTGCCTTACGGCTTCCGTAACGCACCCTATATATACTATTGATAACTAAATGTACATCTCAATTCGTCAAGCAACCATACAAGATACGGCGATCGTTTCGGATATGCTATTAGAAGCAGCTTTGTGGCTCCAGCAGAGTGGTAGAACTCTGTGGCATGAGAGTGAGGTTTCGCCAGAAAATATCTCTAAAGATGTTGCTAACGGCTTGTTTTTTATTGCTGATTGGGCAGGTGAACCAGCTGGTACAATCAAGTTTCAACTAGAAGATTTACTGTTCTGGCCCGACATTTCTCAGGAAGAGTCAGCATTTGTACATCGCCTTGCAGTTCGACGGCATTACTCTGGCGGTAAAGTCTCTTCAGCACTTCTAGCTTGGGCTGTTCAACAAGCACAAACACTTGGTAGACATTATTTACGTCTAGATTGCGATGCTTCACGCCCACACCTTAGAGCAGTATATGAACGTTTTGGTTTCCGTCATCACAGCGACAAACAAGTTGGTGTTTATTTTGTCTCTCGCTACGAATATGAAATACCTTCAATGTGTAAAGTGCATAAGTCCTAACAACAATGTCTGATCGGCTAGCCAGTACTTCATTTTAAAATCAAAGTAAACTTCTTGTCTAATTGGTAGAAAAAAGGCTAAATAAGGATTATGACCGTAACTACCTATAAATGGACAATTCAACGTTATCACAGAGCAATAGAGGCAGGCATCTTTGACGACCAGCCCATTGAACTATTGCGCGGCGACCTAATTGTTATGCCCCCAGAACGAGAACCTCACGCCTACTACAACACAGAAGCAGCTGATTATCTTCGCACACTGCTCGGTGAACGGGTAAAAATCCGCGATGCCAAACCCGTTACCTTGCCCAACGATTCAGAACCGGCTCCCGATGTTGCGATTGTCAAACCATTAGGTGAGGTCTACCTAGAACACCATCCTTATCCAGAAGATATCTTCTGGCTTATTGAATTTTCCAAAGCCACCCTGAGCAAAGATTTAGGTGACAAAAAAGACATCTACGCTGAGGCTGGTATTGTTGAATACTGGGTTGTCAACCTGAAGACTCCGCAGTTAAAGGTATTTCGTGACCTAAAAAATGGAGAATACAAAATTGAACTGACACTAACTACAGGTACTATTTCACCCCTAGCCTTTCCTGATGTATCCGTCCGAGTTGAGTGCCTTATAAGTAAGACGTAGTAAAGCTTATAGGATTCCTATTTGATTTTTGAATAAAACTCAGTACATCTTTATTTTTTCTTCCCTGTTCCCTTTCTCTACGAGTGATTCAGGAATAAAAGACGCTCGATAGCGCAGCGTTAGCGACGCAGGAGCGTCTGACTCGCTACCGCTTCGCTATCGGATTGCTATATTTTGTTTATCGCTACGAATATGAAACACCTCCACAATTTATTTCTAATTTTTGAAGCAATTAAATAAGAGTTATGAGTTATGAGTTATGAATTTTTCACTCATAACTCATAACTTATAACTCATAACTCATTTTCTGTAGCGATCGCTCTTGGGATATTACCAGCAGTTGCCAGTTGCACTGTAAAAGCAGAACCTTCAGATAATTTACTTTTGACAGAAATAGATCCACCACAGCGCAGCAGTAATTGCTGTACTATCGTTAACCCTAACCCAGCACCACCATAATCTTCGGTTGCTGCTGTACGCACGCGATAAAAGCGATCGAAGATTTTGGAAATTTCGTTTTCCGCAATACCGATACCTGTGTCGCGGAATTCTAATTGGACATAATCGCCTTGATTACGGGCACGCACCCATACTTGACCTCCATTAGGGGTAAACTTAAGACTGTTGTGTAGTAGATTAATTACAATTTGTCTGAGTTTACCAGTCACGCACCAAACAGATGGGAGTTCAGTCGGTACGGTGTAGGCTAGCATAATTCCTTTTTCTTGGGCTACAGGTTGGTAGGTACTGACTACTCCAGGTACTATATCTGAGAGACGCACCAACTCCAAAGTCGTCCCGTCCAAATTTTGTTCTAGCTGCACCAGTTCCAAGAAACCAGTAATCAGGGAGTTTTGCTGATCGCACTGGGTATTTAACATCTGTAAATAACGTTGTCGTTGCGGGGGTTTAAGATTAGGGGAATTTAATAATGAAAGTGCTGTTTTCATGTGCGTCAAAGGTATACGTAGTTCCTGACAGACATTTTTCAGGTATTCATCTTTGAGTTGCTCTTTGTTGTGCAGTTCTTGATTTTGCTGCTCTAACTTATTAGTGCGTACTGTGATAATTTGACGATTAATTTCATCTTGTCGGAGGAGTTGTTTTGCCAACAGTTGATTCATAAGTGCGCCTTGGGGCACGGTTGGACAAATAAAACTAGCAGGTAAAATTGAGGATGATTCTGGTGCAATCGCTTGTTGGATACTATTTAATACTTGCTGAATTACTCTCCCCTCAACAGTAGTTATAATCAGCAACGGCTGGTTTTTATTAGTATTTACCTTCCCCGATGTCTGATTTTTGCGTTTTTTAAGTGGTCGATGAGCCAAAATTAAACTGCAAAACTGGGGCGATAACACCATCAGAAAGTTTTCCCGTCGCATTTGGCTATCTGGTGGTAGGTGAACGGGGACATAATTAGATGATGGGGATGAGGGAGATGAGGAGATATTTAATCTTTCCTCTTCCTTGTCTTCCCCTGCTTCCCCTTTCCTACTCTCGTCAATCTGGCAAGTATAAATGAGACTAGACGCACCTACCGAGGATTGATAACGCGCTAATTCTGATTGCCAAATTTTATCTGGTGGTAGCTTCACCCAGAGAGTGGCTGCAATTTGCTGCTCAATGAGTAAGTCAATTTGCGCTCTCACCAGTGATAGCAGAGTAGCAGGACTGAGGGACAATGGTTTCGGAGGCGCTTGCACTCCCATAACCAGTTGATAAACAGACAGATCCTTAGCCAGAGAAACATTCATGAGTCAAGCACAACTTGGATGAAGCAAGAAATAATTCTGTCTTCGATTTTCACCTTTATGTGTGCATTTTTTACAAAATCACCACGGAAAGAAATATTAACTATACAAAAATCCACCGATAAGGGGATTGGGAATGCAGAAGGGAATAGGTTATAGGTTACAGGGTACAGATTATTCCCTGTCATCTGTCACCTCTCCCCTAATTCCAATGCCCAATGCCCAAATTAAGCTTGTACCTTAAGTCTTTGCTGTAAAGCGTCGCGGGCGTGTTCTCGGTCGTCAAAATGGATTTTTTCGGTGCCGAGAATTTGGTAGTCTTCGTGACCTTTACCAGCAAGCAATACTCCATCACCGGGTTGTGCTTGTAAAATAGCGGTACGAATTGCGATCGCCCGATCGCAAATTACTGTTGGCTGCACTGTGCCAGCGATTCCCGCTAAAATATCTTGCAAAATCCTTTCTGGATCTTCAGTTCGGGGATTATCTGATGTCACCACTGCCACATCAGCTAACTCAGCAGCGATTTTACCCATTTTTGGGCGCTTAGTGCGATCGCGATCGCCTCCACAACCAAATACGCAAATCACTTTACCAGGTATAAACGGACGCGCAGCTTTTAATAAATTTTCCAAGCTATCGGGCGTGTGAGCATAATCCACAATCACGCTAATATCTTGCTCAGTACTAATCTGTACCCGTTCCATCCGTCCGGGAACTCCGGGAAACTCAGGTATCACAGATGCCACTAACTGCAAATCTAGCCCTAAGTGTAAAACTGCTCCTACGGCTGCCAGAAGATTTTCTAAATTATATTGTCCGACTAGGGGCGATCGAAAAGCCACGTCACCTTTTGGTGTATGCAATGTCCCACTAACACCATTTGGCTGGTAACTTAAATCGCTCATCCATAAATCAGCGCTGTTGTCGTTGACGCTGTAACTCCAAACCCGTTCGGAATCCAATGACGCAATTAACCGCTTTCCGTAAGAATCATCAGCATTAATTATTGCCCGTCCCTTGAGATAATCAGGACTAAACAACAATGCTTTGGCAGCAAAGTAATCTTCCATATCGCTGTGATAGTCGAGATGGTCTTGAGTAAGATTACTAAATACCGCCACCTCAAATTCACAACCCAACACTCTACCTTGGGCCAACGCGTGAGAACTTACTTCCATCACTCCGAACTCACTCCCAGCCTTCACCGCCTCTGCTAGCTGCTGTTGCAGTTCCACTGCAAAGGGGGTAGTGTGGGCAGCAGTTTGCTCAAAACCTGCCCAACGAGTATAGAGAGTTCCCATCAAAGCTGTAGCTAAATTAGCTTTGTTGAGTAGAAATTCAATTAGATGAGTAGTTGTAGTTTTGCCATTTGTACCAGTCACACCTACCAACTTGAGTTTTCGCCCTGGATAACCGTAAAAAGCATTGGCTATCTGCGCACAAGCTTGAGTTATGTTACTTGCACTAATGACCACAGCCTGATTTGTGGGAGGATTTTTTTGTGCAGCTTCGGGAGAAACGATCGCAGCTACAGCCCCCGATGCGATCGCACTTTGCCAAAATTCCCCACCATCAACCCGCGTTCCTGGCATCCCAATAAACAAATCTCCCACACGACAAGCATGGGAATTCGTCTTTAAACCCCTAACTTCCAAATCCTCTAAAGTTGGATAACTAGGCAATTGCTCAACACTGTCTACCGCTGTTAGTAATTCCCGCAATTTCATTTTGTGAACCTCGTCACATTCTTGATCTTGCGCTTATTCTGCATTATTTTTTTCTAATTGGCTAAATATTTACGCAACATTTGCTCCAATTGCTGCACACTAGCACGAGGAGAAGGACGCGGCAATGGTTTCTCACTTCCTTCCTCATCCTCTGCGCCTCTGTAGTTCGATAAATAAAGTACCGGGACTTCATACTCATACGCAGCAAACCAATCTTCACGAGTCGTAATATCCCTAACTTCCAACTCGAAACTGAGATTTTGGATTTGTTCTAGCTTCTCTTGCAAGCCTTCGCATAAATGACAGCCGGGTTTACTGTATAAAATTAATCGCATTCTTGATATGAGTTGGCGCAAGAAGTTATAAGTTTAGAATAACTTACACGCTTCTCCTGTCGGAGACGCTACGCGAACGGCTTGTCGCAGGCTACCGCAGAGGGCAGGGAGTAGAAGGGAAGCCAATTTCAAAGTCACTCTTCCAAGCTTGGCTACGGTGTACACACATCTTTGTATAAAATCAAAATCGTTGAAGATCCCCCTAAATCTCCCTTAAAAAGGGGGACTTTGACTCCGGTTCCCCCCTTTTTTAAGGGGGGTTAGGGGGGATCTAAACGCTGTGAGGCAACTCTCAAAGACTTGTGTGTACACTGTAGCCCAAGCTTGGGAGAGGGATTTAGGGTGAAAGCTCTTTGATTCATGAAAGAAGTCTAATGACCAAATTCTGTGACAATGATTAACAACCAACCAGAATACTGTATTTAAGCTACTCATGAGCCAAAGTTCTCAAAACAGCCCTTTACCAGGCAAACCTGTTCAATCATATTTCCAGTGGTTATACGCCTTCTGGAAATTCTCTCGCCCTCACACAATTATTGGTACAAGTCTGAGTGTTTTGGGTTTATATTTAATTGCCATTGCCATCAGTAGAGACGCGATTAATCATATTTCTACAAACGCAATTCATGGCGTCTCTACGTATTCCCTACTCCCTGTCTTTGGTGCATGGATTGGTTGTCTGTGTGGCAATGTTTATATTGTGGGGCTGAATCAATTAGAAGATGTAGAAATTGACAAGATTAATAAGCCTCATTTACCCCTAGCATCTGGTGAGTTTTCCCAGCAAACTGGGCAATTAATTGTCGCTTCTACTGGGATTTTGGCCCTGGTTGTGGCGTGGCTAACTGGCCCGTTTTTATTGGGCATGGTAGCAATTAGTTTGGCCATTGGTACTGCTTATTCTTTACCGCCAATTCGCTTAAAACAGTTTCCCATTTGGGCGGCGCTGTGTATTTTTTCGGTGCGCGGTACGATTGTTAACTTAGGTTTATATCTGCATTACAGCTGGGCGTTGCAACAAAGCCAAACGATTCCGCCTGTGGTGTGGGTGCTGACGTTATTTATATTGGTGTTTACCTTTGCGATCGCTATCTTTAAAGATATCCCCGATATGGAAGGCGATCGCCTCTACAATATTACCACTTTCACTATTAAACTTGGCCCCCAAGCTGTGTTCAATCTGTCTCTTTGGGTAATAACTGCCTGCTATTTAGGAATAATTCTGGTTGGGGTGCTAAACGTCGCCTCAGTTAACGCTATATTCTTGGTAGTTACTCATTTGGGGCTGTTGGCTTGGCTGTGGTTGCGGAGTTTGACGGTAGACTTACAAGAGAAAAGTGCGATCGCTGAATTCTACCAATTTATCTGGAAACTCTTTTTTATGGAATATCTGATTTTTCCTATCGCCTGTCTTTTGGCTTAGACAATGCTAGAAACCTTTCCCACTAGTTCGATTCTCGCTGCTGTTGTAGTTGTTCTGAGTCTGTCAATCCTTGGCTATTTCGCTTGGAAAACTTTGATAACCTCAGACTTGTTTCAAAAAGGTATCAATCTTGCCCAAGCAAAAGATTACCAAGGCGCAGAAGCAGCTTTTCGCAAAGTGATTTCCATCAATTCTACTAATGATGTCGTGCGCTTGTTTTTGGGAGATGTTTTAAACCAGCAAGGGCAAGTAGAAGAAGCAACAGAATTATTTCGGGAAGTAATTCGCCGCAGTCCGAAAAATCCTGATGCTTACTTGCGTCTGGCGAATATCCTCATGCAGCAAGAGCGAGAAGAAGAAGCTAAAACTAACCTGCAACAAGCTAAAGATTTATTACAAAAACAGCGCCAACCTGAAAAAGCTAAAAAAATCACTCAACTGTTAGATAAAATGAGTGCTAAGTCAAGTGAATCTTAACTTTAATCACAATTGCAGAGATTAAATTTTCCTGTTGTGTCTCCTAATTTTTTGCCATTCCCATCATTATGATGAGAATGGTTTTTATTTGGTAATTTACTGTTGTATACCATAATTATGTCCGCAATTTCCGCAAGTTTAACCACACTCTTTACAGCCCTTACAATTGCAATCGGATGCGCGACAAGCTCCATAACCAAAATGAATTTATTTAGGCTTTAGAAAAGAAAATATTAAGAATTTTAAATGACTGATTTTTGCCAAATAGCGATGATCTTAACAGCCTTTTTGTTTTGTAAAGATATATTGTAGTCTCCTTAAGCAGTGCAGAAATTAGACAGTAATATTTTGGGACTAGAATAGTATTAAGCAACGGCAAAAATTTAGTAATAGATTTTATAGCTTAAATAATCCAGTGTTTATGTCAAATATAATATCAGAATTGTGGACTAACTTTTTGACATCAGAATCATTTATTCCACATGGACACTGCTATCTATGGCAAACGAATTTAGTTTGGTTACACATATTATCTGACGCATTCATTGCACTAGCTTATTACTCGATTCCAGCTACACTCTTCTACTTTGTCCGCAAGCGACAAGATTTGCCCTTTGATTGGATTTTTTTGCTGTTTATTGGATTTATCGTAGCTTGCGGCACTACTCATTTAATGGAGATTTGGACACTTTGGCATCCAACCTATTGGGTGTCGGGGTTTCTCAAAGCAGTAACTGCCACAATCTCTGTAATTACAGCATTAGAGCTTGTGCCTTTAGTTCCCCAAGCATTGGCATTTCCTAGCCCTACTCAATTAGAACAAGCAAATCAAGAACTTCAAACCCAAATAGCCGAACGCTTATCGGTAGAGGAGGAACTACGAAAATACCAGAATCATCTCGAAGAAATGGTTGCTGTTCGCACCAATGAAATTACTCAGACTAACGAGCAATTACAACAAGAAATACTTGAACGCCAACGCATCTTAGAAATTCTCCGGCAAAGTGAAGAACGCTACCGTTACTTGGCTGAGGCAATTCCTCAACTTGTTTGGACAACTAAACCTAACGGTGAATGCGATTATTTTAATCAAAATTGGTGCGAATACACTGGGCTAACATTAGAGCAATCTTTGGGTTCTGGTTGGTTGGCTGCATTGCATCCAGATGATGTTCAAAGAGCTGATAAAGTGTGGTCTGATGCTGTCAAAAATAGCACTATGTATAACAATGAATATCGCTTTAAACGAGCTGCTGATGGCTCATATCGTTGGCAGCTAGCGCGAGGTTTACCACTTAAAGATGAGCAAGGTTTTGTAGTCAAGTGGTTTGGAACCTGTACAGATATCCACGAACAAAAACAAATACTTGAAGAACGAGCGCACCTGCTGGAATTAGAACAAGTAGCACGAGCGAAAGCAGAAACAGCCAATCGAATTAAAGATGAATTTTTAGCTGTTCTCTCTCACGAACTACGCACTCCACTCAACGCAATTCTCGGCTGGTCAAAGTTGTTGCAAACCCGCAGGTTAGACGAAACAAAGACATCTGAAGCACTAGCCACAATCGAGCGAAATGCTACCTTACAGGTTCAACTCATTGAGGACTTACTGGACATCTCCAGAATTTTACAAGGCAAACTGACACTGAATATCACAAAGATTAATCTAAAGTCTACGGTATTGTCGGCACTACAGACAATGCAGTTAGCAGCAGAAACAAAGTTGATTGAGGTGAATACAGTATTTGAAACGAGCGTGGGACAAATCATGGGTGACTCGACTCGTTTGCAGCAAGTCGTCTGGAATCTCCTTTCTAACGCAATCAAATTTACACCCAGGGGAGGAAAGGTAGAAGTGCGACTCCAGGAAACTGATGGCTATGCTCAAATAATTGTTAGCGATACGGGTAAGGGAATTAGCGCTGACTTTTTGCCATTCGTGTTTGATTACTTCCGCCAAGCAGATAGCACCTCTACGAGAAATTTTGGTGGATTAGGGCTGGGATTAGCAATTGTACGTAATATCATCGAAATGCATGGCGGCATTGTCAAAGCAGATAGCCACGGTGAGGGTCAAGGGGCAATATTTACTGTTAGCTTACCGCTTCTACCAGATGAAAGTCCAATGCGGACGGATAAACAAAATTACCCTACATTCTTAGCTACTAACTCCTTACCTTTAAATGGCATCAGGGTTTTAGTTGTCGATGATGATACTGATTCACGAGATTTTGTTGCTTTTGTATTAGAGCAAGATGGGGCTTTTGTAATGGCAGCCTCTTCCGCTGATGAAGCATTACAAACTTTAGCAGAGGTCAAGCTAGATGTGTTAGTCAGCGATATTAGTATGCCCGATATGGATGGCTATATGTTAATACATGAAGTGAGAACTCGGACACCAGAACAAGGTGGAAGAATTCCAGCAATTGCCTTGACTGCCTTTGCGAGAAACAATGACTACGAAAAAGCCCTAAAAGCTGGGTTTCAGATGCATTTATCTAAACCTCTGAACCCAGAAAAATTAATTGCAGCAATTGTGAAATTGATGGAAACAAAAGTGTCAGCAATTACCTAAAAACCACTTTTTAATTTTAATAAAACACATCTATAGTGGGGAAAATGGTAAGGGTTAAAGGGTAAAGGTATGAAATTTCTCCTTACCCTTTAAAATGCACCCCAACATGTTGCAAAAGTTACTTTTGCAAGATGCCTATTGTGTACAAATAGCCATTTATATGAGAGTACACTTGTATCAAGTTAGCTTAATCACTTATAATTCCAGCTATAACCTCGCCAAAGCTACACTTTTGCTCTCCTAACGGCAAGTGAGGAAGGGCTGAGATAGGGTTTTTTGACGATCGCAGTTAACCGAACTTGATATTAGATGTAAACCAAGCAGGTAAGGTAAGAAAAATGCTGAAAAACAAGAATCTACTGGTAGCAGCTATTATCTGCTTGTGTTTAAGTAATGGGAATACTGCCTTTGGTCAAAATGTTGGCGTTATTTTAGCAAAAATTCAAAATACTCAGTCGGCAGTTATTCGGAACAAAAACGCAGTTGCTAACTTCGAGCAAGGAAGCAATCTCTATAAACAGGGAGATTTAAAAGGAGCAGAGGCGGCTTTTCGGAAGGCAATTGAACTAGAACCCAATTTTGCACAAGCCTATATAGCCTTGGGAAATACTCTCGACGATCGAGGTAAACCACAAGAAGCGATCGCTCAATACAATAAAGCCATTAGCCTCGATCCTCAAGACTCTAGAGCATATTTTAATCTGGGTTTGACTTTAGCAAGACTGAATCAGTTAGAACCTGCGATCGCGCAATATCAGAAAGCCATCAGCCTTGAACCCAAGTATGCTGAAGCTCACTATAACTTAGGAAATGCTCTCTACGCTCAAGGCAAGCTAAAAGAAGCAGTTACCGAATATACAGCAGCTATTCGCCTCAAACCAGACTATGCGCCGACTTACACCCGTTTAGGAAATGCTCTGTACGATCGAGGTGAGCTAGCAGAAGCAGTTACTCAGTATAAAAAATCTATTAGCTTCGATCCTAACTATGCAGATGCTTACTATTACTTAGGAAACGCCTTGTACGCTCAAGGAAAGCCAGCAGAAGCAATTGCTGGCTATACCGAAGCGATTCGCCTCGCTCCGAAAAATCCAGCAGGTTATAATGCTTTGGGAAATACTCTGTACGCTCAAGGCAAACTAGAAGAAGCGATCGCACATTACCAAAAAGCCATCAGCTTCGCTCCCAACTATGCAGATGCTCATTATAATTTAGCAAGTGCTTTTTACGCTCAAGGCAAGCTCACAGAAGCAATTGCTGGCTATACCGAAGCGATTCGCCTCGATCCCAAACACGCACAAGCTTACACAGGTTTAGGAAATGCAATGGACGATCGAGGTAAACCTCAAGAAGCGATCGCACATTACAAAAAAGCCATTAGCCTTGTACCCAACGATGCATTCACTTACTATAATTTGGGAATCACTTTGGGAAGACAACAACAGCCAAAAGAAGCGATCGTTAATCTCAAAAAAGCTAGAGAATTATTCCAAGCTGAGAAAAACAAGGAGATGGTTGAGCAAGTCGATCGGCTAATCCAAAAAATTAATACCCAGACGAATTGAATAAAGGGTATGGGGCATGAGGATCAGGGGAGCAATACTGCTCGGTTAAAGGGAAAAGGGTAAGGGGAAAAGGATTGGAAAGCTCGATATATAAGGTTTTTTCCCTTTAACATGAGTCCCTTTCCCCCAAAACCCGACAAGTATTGAGCAGGGGAGAATGACAAATGACAAATGACAAATGACAAATGACAAATGACAGAGGTAAAGTCTACCTCGTAGGTGCTGGGCCTGGAAATGTAGCATACCTGACAGTAAAAGCTTACAATCTCTTAACTACTGCTCAGGTGTTAGTTTACGATGCTTTAGTAGATGCTCAATTATTGCAGTGCGTACCAGATGATTGTCTGAAATTGGATGTCGGTAAACGTGGTGGCAAACCCAGTACAAGCCAAGCACAGATTAACAAGTTACTGGTAAAGCACTGTCTGCAAGGAAAACAAGTTATACGGCTCAAATCAGGCGATCCGTTGATTTTTGGGCGTTGCACTTCCGAAATTGAAGCCTTGAAAGCATCCGGTTGTGATTTTGAATTAGTACCAGGAATTTCCTCAGCCCTTGCAGCACCTTTATTGGCAGGAATTCCCCTAACAGATCCGGTGTTAAGCCGCACTTTTGCAGTGCTAACAGCTCATGAACCAGAGGTTTTAGACTGGGAGGCGCTGTCACGCTTAGAGACACTGGTAATTTTGATGGGAGGGCAACATCTAGCAGAGATTGTAGATCAACTGGTGCGACATGAGCGATCGCACTTAACACCCATTGCCATTATCCGTTGGGCAGGAACTCCCGATCAACAAATTTGGACAGCGCAACTGGGCAATATTCTAGAACAAACCGCCGGATTATCCCTTTCCCCGGCGGTAATTGTAATTGGCGAAGTTGTTGGGCTACGCAAGTACTTACAACCTGAGAAAATAGATTGTCAGGTTTCGACTACAGCCAAAACTTTTAGCCCCCCTGCTATGTCAAGCAATTTCCCCCTATCTCCCCTTACTGGTAAAATGATTTTGGTGACACGTTCAGTTGGCCAATCGAGTCAATTTAGCGATCGCCTCATTGCATCAGGTGCAACAGTCATCGAAATGCCTACCTTAGAAATCGGCCCGCCCTCCAGTTGGGAAGCTTTGGATAATGCGATCGCTCATTTATCTGACTTCGACTGGTTAATTCTCACTTCTACCAATGGCATAGACTACTTTTTTGAAAGGCTTATTGCCCAAGGTAAAGATAGCCGTGCCTTAGCTGGCATCAAAATTGCCGTCGTTGGTGAGAAAACAGCCCAAGGTCTCAAACAACGCTCTCTGCAAGCAGATTTTATACCCCCCAACTTTGTTGCCGATTCTTTAGTGGAAAATTTCCCAGATAAATTAGATGGTAAAAAGGTGTTATTTCCCAGAGTTGAAAGCGGCGGCAGAGAAGTTTTAGTTAAGGAATTAACTCTCAAGGGAGCAAATGTGATAGAAGTTGCGGCATATCAATCTTGTTGTCCTAGTAGTATTCCACCTGCGGCAAAGTTAGCTCTCCAAAACCGCAAGGTAGATGCAATCACCTTTGCCAGTTCTAAAACTGTACAATTTTTCTGTCAACTTACTAATAGTATATTTTCCAACAACTCTGACGCTAGCCAATTATTAGAGGGAGTTTGTATTGCCTCTATCGGCCCCCAAACCTCTAAAACTTGCCATGATTTATTCGGACGTGTGGATGTAGAAGCCGAAGAATACACTTTAGATGGTTTAACCCAAGCACTGATCGCATGGGCGACAAATTCTTAGATGAGGGAGCAGGAGGGCAGGGGAGCAGCACTTCTCTACGAGAGGCTGCCCCAACGGCTACGCTCAGTGACCAAGGGAGCAGGGAGAATGACAAATGACAAATGACAAATGACAAATGACAAATGACAAAACGTATAATCGGCTTAACTGGAGGTATCGCCACAGGCAAAACCACTGTCACCAATTATTTAGCTAGCACTTATAACCTGCCGATTTTGGATGCAGATATTTATGCTAGAGAGGCAGTATCTTTAGGTTCGCCTATTTTGGGTGCGATCGCTCAACGTTATGGCGAACAAATTCTACTACCAGATGGCAGCCTCAACCGCCAAAAGTTAGGCGAAATTATCTTTAATCGTCAAGATGAACGCAACTGGATAGACAATTTGATTCATCCTGATGTGCGCGATCGCTTTCTCAAAGCAATTGCTCAGTCTTCGTCACAAACACTGGTGTTAGTAGTGCCTCTATTATTTGAAGCTGGGATGACTGATTTGGTAACAGAAATCTGGGTAGTGCGTTGTTCCCAAGAACAACAACTACAAAGATTGATACAACGAAACCATTTAAATACAGAACAGGCACGAGCCAGGATTAACAGCCAATTATCCATCGAAGAAAAAATGGCTCATGCAGATGTCGTTTTAGATAACTCTTCTACCCTAGAAGTACTACTGAAGCAGATAGATGTAGCTCTCGCCACGACAAGTAGTGACTAAATTATATTGATATTAAAATATATACATATATGACATTTTCAAGACATAAAAAGCTTATTAATTAATACTAGATAGTTAAGCAAAAACTTATATCTCACCAAATCTCGTCCAACAGTTAGGTGATTTTACAGTTGAATCTGCGGTTAATAGTACTGTAAATTTAAAAGAATCGGCTTTTAAATGAATTATAAGTTCTATTTTTTAAATGTTTTTCAGTGCCTTCTCTTCAATCAGAACAGGTATGAACTTAAGTTTTAGTTTTTTCAATAAATTATCTCTGGTTATCTCTCCAGTAACAGAATTAAAACAAAAGAATAAAATCCATGATTACAGACAACAAGTTTGTGGAGGCGACTACATATTTGAGCGCCTCAATGAAGGAACAATCGGGTACATGACTGGAGTAGGGAAAAGCATTAAAGCTTGCGATCGCATTATTTTACGAGAAGGTTGTGAATCTTATCAATATCAAGTTGAAGAAATTGATTACTATTCAGATCCATCTGATATGTGGATAGCTTTACTCAAGCAAATACCGAATGACTAAATATTAAATTCAACCAGTTTCTTCGATTCTAGAGTTCAATATAGTTCATAGTGAGCAACAAAATCCTGATATAGAGACGCAATTTATCGCGTCTTTAAAAACCAATTATCTACACAATTTTCCTTTTTTTACTAGAGAATAGTAAAAGTAATACCAATTGGAAAAAAGAATGCAACGAATAGACCATTTGTAGAGAGGCGATTTATCGCGTCTTTACCCAAGGATGTGTTGCAATCATTAATTGAATTGGTATAAGGTATACCATAATCGCCTCCTCGCTTGTTATGAGGGGAGTGAGGTTTTTATACCTCACTCAACCGAGAACAGCTATATCTATGTTAAATCGATCAAAAAATGAGCTATTAAAGTATTTCTTTCATAGGATAGCAAGTAAAGATGCAAAAGATTTGGATTATCTTTATCAAGGTGCATCACTGAACCATCAACTGCTAAGTGATGATGATCTATCCACCGCTCCTGTGAATCTAGTAAAAAACTGAAGTAGGGACTGACATCTGGATGATTTTTTGTTAATTCTTCATAGCTTTGATAAAAAGGAGGTATCCCAATTCCCATCGGCATATATAAGCCTTTAGAATAATCTGTTACAGGCAATTGAGGAAGTTTTTTCAGATTAATACCACTAATGAATAATCTATTTTGTTCGCCAGTCTTGGTATCTGTGAATCCTAGCTCAATTTCCTGTAAATTTTGTTCAACGCCAATCGGTTTAATGTTCCTTAAAATGGCTTTGTCAAATTTGCCTATTCTCCAGTATTGATTTCCCCAAGGCTTATTTTGATCGTAAAATCCTGGCGCTCGAAAACTTGCAAACTTAACTTCATTTTTAACGTCGTAAAAATCTCTCCATTTGGTGATGTTGGTCGCTAGCGTAGTTCTAACTTTTCTACTTTGCTCTCCTGATACAATTATCCTCTCATCAAGGGGGAACTGAGTAGCAACTTCTTTTTGATCGATTACATTTCTTAAAAGATTAGTTTTTACTATTGTGCCGCTCGGATCTTGCCAGTGTTCTAATTTCCACCAATGCTGCCAATATGAAATCTTATTAATTTTTTCAAAAATATTTTTGTAATGTCCAATTGGGAAAGTAAACCAACTTTGATAATAAAGGGTTTTGTTATTATCCTCTTTAGTAAAAAGTAAAATTTCCCAGAATCCGGCATTTAAGCAATTATTAGCCAAAGCTATCTCTACAATATTTTGCTTTTCAAAACCATCTCCTCCAACAATTTCTATATTTTTTGAATTGGCAGGAAAACTAATCTGTTGCCTGTTCCACTCCCTATCTGTAAAAGCGATTATTTCTAAACCTTTATCTTTTTTGACCCATTCTGGTGCTTTAGGAACTAATAGCTCTAAATCAACATTTTTTATAACTATTTTTGCTGTATTTTTGTCTGTTGCTTCCAGTACAAAATCGAAATGTGTATCATCTTTTTTAATAAGTGTTAATTTTCGATTAGAATATCGTTTAAAATTTTTTCCTAATGGTGCAGGATTGGCTGGATAATCGACATTAGATAATTCTTGTAGTTTTACACTCATCTGATTATCAAATTTATATCTAGATTTAAACCAGAAACCACCGAGTCCCAGCAAACCAAGGCAGAAAATAAGAGTACTAAATAAAATCTGTTTCTTCGTGACTCTGAAATTAGCTTTGCCGAATTGGGAAATGCCTGCAATTTTTTCTTTCGCAGAGATGTTTTTCATTAGATAAATTTCTTTTTATGAGAATGCTGCTTAACAGCATAGCATTCTGCAAAACGGATGTCTTATTTCTATTTTTAACTAAGAGGTTAATAAACAGTTACCTGCAATCAAGGAATTTAATACCAATTCTTGTAGATGCTGAACGTTATACAAATTCTCTAAAAGCTGGCTACAGATAAAGCCACCAAATATATTGCCTTCGAGCAATAGATGCAATAATTGGTCTGCTTAATTTCCCAACTTCAGCATAGAGAGCAGCACGTAATTCATCGAGGTTTTTTGGTAATAACCAACGAAGTCACCGCTTAATATATTGCCAAACCTGCTCAATTGGATTTAACTCGGGGGAATGTGCAGGCTGAAATAATAAAATAATATTACAGCAGATTCGGAGTTTATGAGGTACAGTAGCAGCAATTTGTCAACCAAATTTAAAATCTCTTTGTTAAAATATTGACTTCCGAAACTTTTCCTGCCTACTTATTTATAAGCCTTAAGAGATTTGTTAGTGTCGTTCCTGAGTAGTATTGAATATCGGGAGAATGAGTAACTTTATCTACAACGAAACCAATTTTCATTCCAGATGTATAGGTAACTCCGGAACGGGTAGTTTGTTCAATGCGAATTTCATACTCAACAGCTTGCCCTGGTTGAAGCCAAGAATCAAAGCGATCGCCCAAATTGATTTGATAAGCATCGGCCCAGTGAGGATAGGGTCGATGTGGAACAAGTGGGTAAGACATCTCGCTGACTTTGGAGTTGTTCTGAGACAAAATAATTGTCAATGTAACCGTTTTTAACTCGCCCAGAAGCTTACCTTCATCTAAAAGAGTAAAATTGCGGGGATCGGGGAAGCGATCAAATCCTTTAAATTTAAAACGTCCTAAACGTTTAGGGTGAATACCTCCAGTAATCGCAATTTCGGTTTGGTTTTGCGAATTATTGAGTTTATATTCCAATGTGCCTGGAATATAAAATTGCAATTTCCCCGATTCAGTAATTTCAGCTTTTAGCAAAGGATCTCCTAAATCTTGTGGGCGTTTAACAGTTTGCCAAGACACTTTAAAAGAATTTTGGACGGTTTCTAATAAACGATAACTATCTCGGACATCCGAACCAGTACCAAGTAGACTCCGTAGTCCCGTTTTTTTCGACAAATTTTTCTTGATCAGCCCAATGCTTCGATCGACTAACAGGCTAACGCGATTGCCATAACTAATTTGTTCTTGAGGAATTTCTGTACCCTTGACTAACAATACTTGACCGTAACTACCAGGTTCCCCATCTCTACCGTTGCGTCCCGGTTGACCAACGAGGCCATTCTCACAAGTAAAATCTCTCTGCTGTGATAGACCAATATATTTCCAGCCATAACGGTAGTTTGGATCTAAATTTAGAAGCTGCTGGGGCTGATATTGTTGTTCGTCATAGAACGCATCACCCGAACAGCGAAATAATTCTCTTTTAATTTCTTTCCACTCGGCGTTAGCTACATTGATTTGTTGCGCCATCAATGCCCAAGTACAGTAGTTTACACTCCAGCGCGGTTGAGTACAGTTACATCCACTACCTGCTTGTCCGCCCTTTCCTCCAACACCTGCCCTCCCGCCCCGATTACGTAACACCACATTCTTGAGTTGAGATAATGACTCAAAGTAAACAGTAGCATTACCGCCATGACCACCATGACCGCCATGACCACCATTACCGCCATTGCCGCCTTTAGCACCGCATACATTCACTGTCACATTCTGGGGCTGTTGGCATCCAGAAGCTTGTTCACCAGAAATAGCAGATTCTCCCGCTTCGCCATCTGTACCGGAGAGGTCAATCGGTTGTAGTTGTTCGCTAGCGCGAATTATTTGATCTAATGCAGAGTTCCCATCTCGTCCAGACCGACCATCTACACCATTTCTACCAGCTTGTCCAAAAGTTTGTACTTCAGCAGCAACAACATTGACAGCTAGACTATTAATAATTGTTGCCAGAAGGCATAGTTTGAGAATGTACTGAAGCGGCTGATTAATATTCACACAAGTCAAATAAATTAAATAAAACTTTTGATATAGCAATCCTAAATGAGTTACGAACTGGGGTTTGAGTTGGGTAAAGCCAGTCATCATTGTTTTGTTGAGTATTTTCTTTATACAAGTAGTTTATTGAAGGCAGTGGTTGCTACAAATGAACCACCGACAAAACTGCCATTAGAACCAAAAACGATGTCATTGGGATTTACAAAAAACACGTTAGCTGTGTCATTAGTACGAATTAAGCCATCAATATTAGAAATATTGTTACCAGTCACAAGAGTAAAAATGTTATTAAAGACTAGTCAAGCATCAATCAGGTTACAAATTTTTTATTATTTAGCAATTAACCTAATAAAATTTCATTCTCAAACTCAAATTTTTCGCAAAAACTTAAAAATTTTACAAACCTTTACAAACACGAACGCTACTTATCCCACTTCACCAGCACCCCATACACACAAGCGATACCCCACTGCGGAAACTTCGCCAACAATTTCTCGATCGCAATCTGCAAAGCCGGATCGTCACTCCAGCACTAGAGCAAAAAGTCAAACCCCGGATTCTGCACCGAATTCGCCGCTCTGTTAGAAAATTGCTCCAGTTGAAGAGGGCAAAATAGAGCAATTTTTCGCTAAACTTACAGCGTATTTCAAGTAAATGAAGACACGGTTAGGGGCAAAACATGTTATGCCCCTACGATTATCTGTACTGCAACTTAAGCTTTAGTCAGGTTTGATCCTCGACTTTATCCATTTTTCCTTTCTTGCGAATACTTACAGCAAACCGCTAAAAGCGCCTATACATAGGCTGAAACCTTTATTGATTAAGAAATTGGACTTTTTCAATTTCACCAAAATTAGTCACAATAGAAAAAGTTTCACTCCTCAAAGCAAAACTTTTACCCAACAACGTCGTTTACTTTCCTTAATTAGATAAAGTCGGACTAAGCTGTTGAAGAAACTCAATATTTAAATCTAGCTTTTCTCCTAACCATAGGGAATGAACTGCGTGGTCTGCCACAGCATCCCCTGTCTCAGGGTGAACGAGAATATCCAGTCCCTCACGATTGAGCATTAACCAAGGAACGACTTTCTCAAACTGATTCGGTAAGAAAGCAACTTGATACATCGCTTTTGGATGGGGCCCGATGGGCTTGTCAAACCAGCGTCCGAGTTGCACCTCAAACCTAGCGCCTAATCCTTCACGTACACGCGCAGCTGCATCCCGACTCGCAGGATCGAAGTAAACATGAGCATGAAAACCAGCGATCTCGATAGTATCTTCTTCCATAGATCCACTTTTCGCTCTCAACTCTAATTTTGGGTAGCTGACTTTTTATTTTTTACTAAAATCTACGGCGAGCTACGTCCACGCTCAATTTTAGCCCGATACAGTGTAGTTAGGGATCGGTTGTTGGAGATTCAATTTACAGAAAGCATTGATTGAGATAACTAACTTTTATGGGGTAGGCAGCCTACTGGGCGTTATTGTTAGCGCAGCCTCTTGCACAGAAGTAGCGATCGCGCCGAAGTTTTGCCCACCCTAATTATGCAAGTTAAATGTGGAATAGCTTAGTAGTTAGTTAACGCTGAAAGCGCTTGTAGTTTCTTTGACAACTTCATCTATTTTAGGAGTAACTGAAAGATGCACAACATGCACTGAACAAGGAGCATGGTGAAGAACATAGTTACTCACACTACCGAGAAATAGTTCCATCAGCCGAGAATGACCCCGACGCCCCATAACAATTAGGTCAGCGTCACAACTATGGGCTAAATCACAAATAATGCGACCAGGATTACCAACATTTTGTGTAAATTCCGTAGTCACACCTGCTGTGTTTGCTTGGGCACAGAAAGATTGCAACATCTGGATTCCTAGATTTTTAAAGGTATCCCACTGTTTTTGGTATAACTCAAAGCTTTGACTGGTCAATCCTGGATAGTAGTCCATATTAGACAGCATAGGTACATAAGGACTACCCTCTTCTTCCGAAGATAGGACATGAAGTAACATTAAGCTAGCTTGTGTTAACTTTGCTAAATCCAATGCTTCCTCAAAAACCTGTTGCCCTATTTCCGAGCGATCTAATGCAACTAGAATCTTTTTAAACATCATATAGACCTCCGATTTCATTGGTAATTGGTCTTTACGGTTTCGGGTTTCCAGATGCTGGATTGTCAAAAATGACTAAACCCTCAACTATGTTTAGCGACTTTTGAATTTTAAATCTCTTAAAGGTTTTCGCCTTATATTTATATTTATAGCAAAACAATTTGAGGAACTTGTGAGGAAAGCCAGCATTGCTCTTTGAGCATCAGGGAGCATCCCTTTTGGAAGAAATATCTTTGGGTTCTGAGCCTAAATCCCTTTCTCAAAGTTGCTATGCTTTAGCCACATTTTTCTTAAGATTGCTGTAAATAAGTCAGGAACAGGATTGTAGAACAAGTGGATATATGGATATTTGACAAAAGCAGAAGAATATAAATGACGAAAATTTTCTAGGCGATCGCTAACCACAAACTGGAGATTTTGAGTGGATAACTATCAATGCTTTTGCTCTTGTTTTAAGTAAGTTATATTTTTGTTGAGAAAGATTCGGGTAATGGATAGCCTTGTAGAGAAGAAGTCAATATATTGCATACAATTGCAAAGGCTAAAGTATTAAACAATCCGGTTGACAATTGTCCACACTTCCCCATCAGAGCGGACATAGGGAACAGAGATTGTCTTAAAGCCAGTAATAAAGGGTTTATAATAAATCTGCCAATACATTGGACTCAGTTGATTGGCACAAGCCTTAAGAAAACGGACTTCTGCGGCCAGTTCACTTGCTAGTTGATTAATGCGTTCAGCATGAACCTGAGCCACTTCTTTCGCTTCCTCTAGCTGCTGCTGTTGGATAAGTTGTTTGGATTCACCTTGCCAACGCACTAACTTACCTTGTTTTTGTTTGATCTGGCCTTCCAAGGCGGCGATTGCTGCATCTATGCCTTGGAGTTCAACCGATAATTGGGCATTTTCTCTGGCTTGACGGCGGTAAGCTTCCACCATCGCCTGGGGTGAATCATTCTCGCCAGAGATGACATTATTTTTTATAGTTAGTGCAGCGCGTTCTTCTAAAAGAATCTGAATTTCAGATTTAAGTGCCGCTATTTCAGCCTGAGTTTGCTCCATAAATCGAGTTTTAAATGCTGAGTAAAATATTAAAAGCTTTTTGCGCCTTGAGTATCGAGAGAAAGCGATCGCACCTCGGCTGTAATTCCTTCTTCTTGCCAAGCAGCTAACATCGCCGCCTCCACAGCCTTTGAGTGTAACTGATCCGCCAAAGCTAACAGTGTCGGCCCCGCACCACTAATCACCATACCATAAGCACCAGCACTAACAGCTGCGATGTTGAGAGCATCATAACCAGGAATCAAAGCTTTACGATAGGGCTGATGCAATTTATCTTGCAAAGCTGTCTTTAACCATTGTCCGTTACCAGTTTCTAAGCCGCGCAACAATAATCCCAAATGGGCTGTATTGAAAATCGCATCCGCACGACTCACCTCAGTTGGTAGAACGCCCCGCGCCTCGGAAGTAGAAAGTTCAAAATT
This sequence comes from Nostoc sp., assembly GCF_036917355.1. Lineage (GTDB taxonomy): Bacteria > Cyanobacteriota > Cyanobacteriia > Cyanobacteriales > Nostocaceae > Nostoc. Next base: position 67,249 of record NZ_JBALDP010000004.1, on the reverse strand, counting down.
AGGAATAGCCACAACTGGTACAACATCTTTATGCCAGGGGACATCACAAATTTCCCAACCTGCGCCACTGGTAGCAGCGAGACGACATCCTCCCAACAAAGCTGGAACTACATTATCAGGATGTCCTTCCATTGCGATCGCTAACTCCATTACCTGCGACTGAGAAAGAGTTGCACCTTCTAATTGATTAGCCGCAACTAATCCACCAACAATTGCTGTCGCCGAACTACCCAAACCGCGCGCCAACGGGACACCTAACTTAATCTCTATTTTCACAGTTGGCGGTGTCTGCTCTATATGTTGATAGAACTTGACAAATGCTTGGTAAAGGAGATTGCTCTCATCAGTTTGAACTCGTTCAGCTTCTATACCAGTGACATGAATAGTTAGCCCACCTTCTTCTAGGCGAGTGAACTTGAACTCGTTGTACAACTTTAAAGCTGCACCGATGCAATCAAAACCAGGCCCCAAATTCGCAGTTGTGGCGGGAACAGTAACAGTTATGGTAGAAACAACAGACATTGGCAAAACTCAGTAATCATCAACTAGCATCCCATGTAAAGGGTTGATTTGTTTATTAGCGATTTAATTATCTGTTGTGGTAGTTTGCATACCCTTGAAGATTTGAGACTGCTGGAACATGAATACTTTAAATCGAGGTTTGAAGGCATTTTCCATACTAACTACCGTACAGATCGTGACGTTACTAAACCCTCTAGCTGTTTGTGGAGTCCCTCAGTAACATGAGCATAACTCAAATGAGTTAAAACTAAAGTATCCAACTTTGAAAGACTATATTAATCTGTTATGGCTTTTTATGTATTGATTCTAAAAGAAAAGGAGGATGAAACCAGCGTTACTTACCACTTTGGCGCACATGAAGATCGTCTCGGCTCTTTATGGATAAATAAATTAAGTGGAGAAATTAAGGAACTTCAAGAAATCCCAGAGCAGAACTCGCAGGCATTTTTTCAACGAGCAGCAGTAAAGGTTTGGCAAAATTGGAAAAAAGGAGCTTTTCCAGAAAAAACATCTTGGGCATCCTGAGAATGATTTGAGATTGATAGCCTATCACTGTGGATAGACTATCAATACTCTGTTATTTCTTAGAAAGATACCTAGCGATCGCTCTTTTTAACAAGTCTATTGGTCAAAAAGCTTACTTCAAAGTTCCCAAAACGGGCGCTACCTCAACCTCGGAAATTTGCGGAACCAAGAATCCCTTAGCATAAATCTGGGGATTGCTTTGCGAGACTATGGCATAAGACTGGCGAAGATTAGCATTGACTGCAACGGTCTTCACATCGTACATCTGCATCGCCATCTTCGGATAGAAACCAATACCAATAATCATCAGCAGAAAACAGGCGGCGATAAATACCTCACGGGGTCTAGCATCCTCATAGACTGCATCTTCTGGCACGAGACAGTCTGTACCAAAACAAACTGTTCCCTCATCTTCTTGATTTTCCAAACCTGCATTATTAATGTCGCAGATGAGTGCTGCACCCTGACCATAAAATACCTCTCGCAGCATGGAAAGTAGATAAATCGGTGTGAGGATGACTCCAACTGCGGCGAGAAAAACTGTTACGGTGCAGAAAGTTGAACTGTAAACGTCACTACTTGTCATCCCAACAAATACCGAGAGTTCGCCAGCAAAGCCGCTCATTCCGGGAAGTGCCAAGGATGCCATCGCCCCAATTGTAAACAGGGCAAAGACTTTGGGCATGGCTTGACCAATACCGCCCATATCTTTCATGACCATTGTGTGGGTGCGATCGTAAGTAACACCTGCTAAGAAGAACAGCACCGATGCAATCAAACCATGCGAGATCATCTGCAACATCGCGCCGTTGATTCCCAAATCAGTGAAGGAGGCAATGCCAAGCAATACAAACCCCATGTGAGAAATCGACGAATAAGCCAAACGCCGCTTCATATTGGTCTGACCAAAGGAGTTCAATGCACCATAGATAATGTTGACAACACCGAGAATGGCTAGAACCGGCGCAAAATAAATGTGTGCATCGGGAAGCAACTCAAGATTCAGGCGAATTAGTCCATATCCGCCCATCTTCAGTAAGACACCAGCTAATATCATCGATACAGGAGAAGATGCTTCGCCGTGGGCATCAGGCAACCAAGTATGCATGGGGAAAACAGCAAGCTTGACACCAAATGCAATCAACAATCCTGCATAAAGTAATAGTTGTAAACCAAGGGGATATTCCTTGCTGGCGAGGGCGGTGATGTCAAATGTCATATTACCGCCGCCATATAGCCCCATTGCTAGGGCTGCCACTAAAATAAATATAGAAGCTGCTGCGGTATACAACAAAAATTTCGTAGCCGCATAACGACGCCTTTGCCCACCCCAAATGCAGACTAGTAGATAGACAGGAATCAGTTCTACTTCCCACATAATGAAAAATAGCAGCAAGTCTTTGGCAACAAACACCCCTACCTGTGCAGAATAAAGCACCAGCATTAAAAAATAGAAGAGGCGAGGTCGGTGGTCGACTTGCCAAGCCGAAAATATCGAGAGTGTGGTGACAAATCCGGCTAAAAGCACAAGTGGCGCTGAAAGCCCATCGACTGATACCGCCCAGTTAAAACCTAACTGAGGTATCCAGGCATAATTTTCCACCATTTGAAAACTAGCACTGCTGGCATCGTAATGCTTCCAAAACGCATAGCACATCAAGGCAAAATCTGCAATACCTACACCCAGTGCATACCACCGCACGCGCTTACCATCTTTATCAGGCAACACAGGGATAAGCAGGGAAGCAACAAGTGGCAGTAAGACAATCGCGGTAAGCCAGGGAAATTGATCCGCTATCATGTATGTATAGAAAAATACTTATTTAGTTAATTATGTCATTCTACTAAACTTTGTAACAATTTCTTCATAAATCTTTGTCCCAGTTAACTCCTTTGACCGAAAAAAAATTGACTGGAGACTGGGAAAGAAATATTTTTATTTGTTAAGTGTTCTTGTATACGCAGTTGATGATGGTTATTTACTTGCTCACGGTACTAATCCCGCCCGCAAAGCACGGACAGCAGCTTGTGTCCTGTCAGCGACACAGAGTTTATTGAGAATACCTCGAACATGAGTTTTGACAGTACCGACTGTTAAATAGAGCCTTTTAGCAATTTCTGCATTGTCACAGCCAGCGACAATCAACTCTAAAACATCCATTTCTCTGTGAGTTAAAGGATAGCTGACTATACTTTTCTCAGTATCTGCGTCAATACCTTCAATCAGGACTCTTTTTCCAGATGCGCCTCTGTTGCCATCGGGGAAATCTTGACGTATTTGTTGTAGTACAAGGTCTGCGATCGCAGGATCGATCCATGAGCTACCTGCATAAGTCGTTTGCACAGCCTCTACTAGTTTCTCAGTTTCTATATCCTTCATACAATAAGAATCTGCACCTGCTGCAAATGCTGCTAAAACTGCTTGTTCGCTATTTTGCATCGTTAAAATTAGCAGCTTTGTTGTATAGTCCTCATTCTCTGCCTGATATTGCCTAAATGTGCGTGTTAGCTCAATACCATCCATGTCAGGCAAACCAATGTCAATAGTAGCAACATCCGGCTTGAGAGTTTTCAGAAGCTTGATGCCGTCGGCTGCATTGGCTGCTTCACCAACAATGTTAAACTCTGGCTGAGTTTGTAAGGCAGACCGCAAGCCGATTCTTGTCAGGTTGTGATCTTCAATCACAAGGATCTTGATTTCACTCATAGTTGCTTAACTTTACTGTTATTTATCTAAAGTACAGATTAAAATAATCTCGTTCTTCTATTCGGGATCTTATACAAAAAGCAATGCGTTTGGTATTATTCCCTGAACTTCATCTACCATTAGACATAGATAACCTTATCTCGTAAGCTTTTCTAAGGCAAGAGTTTCGATATGACAATATAATTCAATCAAAAAATATTTTTATACATTAACCTAACGCTCAATGTTTTATGCTATACAATTTTTCATGAAAAATCTGGTAGCAAGCAAAAGTAGGTGATTATTAAGTAGTTATCCTTGCTTTGAGCGGTATTATGCACAGAAAAGGGACTAAAATAACTCACTCTAGCACCCAGGCACTCATATTAATTGGATAATTCAGGCAGCTAATATACTTATGACAAAAGTAAGTTATTAAACAAATGATACATTAAATAAAGAAAAAAGTAAGTTTAATTACGTAGAATACAGGTATTTAACTCAGGAAACTCTAAAAGAAAATGTTAATCCTTAATAATCTCAGCGCTGGTGAAGTAAGCTATTACTAGATTTGCTAGGGATAGCCAAGCACTTCTTTTTTTTTAGCCATGTCTTTACCTAAAACTGTCAAAAAAGATAAAATTCTCGTTGTCGATGATATTTTTGACAATCTACTGGTCTTAGAAGCAGTCCTAGAAGATGAGGACTATGAAATTAGCTTGGTAGAAGATAGTAAGATTGCTCTGGCTATGGTTGAAGAGTCACCGCCAGACATAATTCTCTTAGATGTGATGATGCCGGAGCTAGATGGCTATGAATTTACTCGACGCATCCGACAGAATCAGGCGTTGCCATTTATCCCGATTCTGCTGCTCACGGCTCACTATGAGTCTAGCGTTGTTGAAGGACTAGACGCTGGTGCGGATGACTTCATTCGCAAACCATTCGATCCTGATGAACTACATGCAAGGGTGCGATCGCTCCTGCGCCTCAAGCATAGTATCGACGAACGAGATCAGATGGCGAACCTCCGGGCAGATTTTGTCTCGCGTTTTACTCACGATTTACGTATACCCTTAGTAGCCTCCAACCGCGTATTAAAATTATTGCTGGAAGGCAGGTTTTGCGATGTTTCGCCACAATTGCAAGAAATAATTAATACCATGATTGGCAGTAATCAAGACCTGCTGGAAATGGTAAATACCTTGTTAGAAGTTTATCGTCATGAAGCGGGCTGTAAAACCTTAAAAATTTCTCCCTGCAATATTCAGGAATTAGTTAGTGAAGTTTCCCAAGAATTAACTCCTTTAGCTGAAGAAAAAGGATTAGCTGTAAACATCGATCGAGGTGAAACTGCAAGCACTATTATGGGCGATCGCTTAGAACTGCGGCGAGTTTTGACAAATCTTATCGGCAATGCTATCAAATTTACAGACAAAGGTTCTGTAAATATTCACTGTTATCTGACTCCGGTAGCTGTGAATATTGAAATCCAAGATACAGGGCCAGGAATTTCTAAACCAGATCAGGCAATATTATTTGAGCGATTTCGTCAAGGAAAACACCAACGTTCTGGTAGTGGCTTGGGACTATATCTTTCTCGCTGTATTATCGAAGCACATCAAGGCACAATCGATGTGACATCTGAACCAGGTAATGGTAGTACATTTACTATCCGTCTACCTTTAGCTGACGAAAACTAAAAGTAGGCAGACAAAAAATTATTACCGATCGATTTCTGGAACAATATCAGGACGTTCTTTATCTTCCCAACCTACAGGACGTTTAGAATTGTACCAAGCAATTGATCCTATAGTCACAGCAGCGATAAAGCCTAATCCTAATAGTGCTGTCAGCACAATAGAATAAGTAGAGTTACCTTGTAATGTTGGGATGTCTGTTAAAAGATAGGTAAATAGAATATTAATCATGAATTAGCAGCTTTTAAAAATCAGTATATAGATGGACAAAATGTCTTGCGATCGCTATTGTCAAAATACTTGAAAATCTTAGGTAAAAAATAGAGTTAATAAAGGGAGAAGGTTCAGTAAATAATTATTTAACTTAAACCTTCTTCCTAAATAAAGTTTCACCTATCACATTACCGCCAAAATCTAGTGACTTGAGCAACTTGTTACAGCGAGGAAAACCTCGATTGCGCTGTACTATTCTAAAGTCTTTTTAACTTCATCTTTGATATTTTCAGCGGTGTGACGGACTTGGGCTTCAGTTTGTTTAGCTTTACCTTCAGCTTTATCTTTAGGATCGCCAGTTACTTCGCCAATTACTTCTTGTACCTTACCTTCGACGTTTTTAGCAAAAGCTTTTGCTCTATCTTCGATACTCATATTATTTGCTCCTAAAATATGTTACGTAATCAATTACTTATTGCTTGCTTGAAAAGCGCTGCAATATCTATAGATTACTTTTAAATAACTTTTGATTCTTCTATCTGACGATGTTTTTATGACAAATATTTGTGTCCATTGTACATAGTTATTTAAAGCTTAAATTCATCTTGAGAATTCAACTAATATCCAAAAGAGAGAAAGGTACCATTGTATTTTTCAGTCTTAAGATAAGATAATTTATAACTTAAGGTAGATAGTGATGCTGATAAGCTGCAACTTAGCTTATCACAACTTGATATAATAAATATGTCAACAGTGTGCGGAGGCTTTCAGCTTGGTGCTTGGTGGTTGATAGTGCAATATTAGTGAGGCTGTGTATTCAGTTCCGGGTAAATGAAATGAGATGCTTTAAAATACTTTCGTCTTTAGTCACTAAATGAGGTGAGTTCAATGTCTGAACTTACGGATGAACTTCAATATATTTTGAATTGGTTAAAATCTACCAATCATGATTTCTTTGATTGTTACAATCCAGGTTTAACTCGCCAGCAGATTGACGAAATTACAAAGGATTTACCATTCCGATTATCGGAAGAAGTATACGAACTTTATCAATGGCGCAATGGAACCGCCGATCTTGGTTATAACAATGGGTATCTACCACTCTATTTTTTGTTTCCTGAGCAATTAAGAGCCGATATCATTTGTTCTTTTTGTTCCTTGCAAGATTCAGTTTATATTTACAAAAGTATAGGGGAAGCAACTAACTACGATGATGTATATTGGAATCAAGAATGGTTTCCTATTGCTGCGTATGAGACTAAAAGAATGCTTTATGTAGTTGGCGATCTCGATCCATCTCCGGTTTATCTTTGGGATGTTGGTTGCCTTGAGGATTCAGTAAGAATATATGAAAATCTTATCAGTATGATATCTGTAATTGCAGAGTGTTGTGAGTTTGGTTTATATCAACTCATACCAGATAAAAATGGAGAAGAAGATGACATGATAATCCGAATAGATGAAGAAAAACTGGAACTTGAAAAAGAGATATATCGAAAATATAACTCATAATTTAAAAAAATATGAAGTCCTGCCAATGTTGGGTTTCGTTCCTCAAACGCCACTTGCTATCTGAAGGAAACGCTAAAAGCAAGCGAACAAGTCGGGAAACCGTAAGGGCACAGTGGCTCCCCAACCTACGTAGTTTAAGGTTTTTGGGGCTAACCTAAGCTTATTAAGTTATATATTAGTCACATCTTTCTTAATAGTCACTTATTAACTTGCAATCTGCTGTATATTACTTCTGCAACTTTGACTACTTAAGCAAATATTAGAAATAACTGACACTAAAAATAGTTGAAATCTCAGTAAATACCTTAGGAGCAGTAGCTTGCAGAATAAGGATTTTGTCATAAAATTTAGCAGAAATCAACATAATTGTTCAGATTTTAACTGAAGAATAGTTTAGCTAGTGCAAGAAGGCATAGAGAAGTCTCGGCAGCGACTTTGAATTACCTAATAAAAGTTGTGACTAATTTCTGCTCAAAGACAGCAGGAAAAATTATCCACGTTTATTGCTAGCTTCTTACTTGTAGTATTTATGAAGATATTTATGCAATCAAATTTTAGTACTCAAGCAACTCCCAACTCCCAATATATAGACTCTAGTGTGCAAACTGATTCATCTGTTAACATTTTCATCGGATATTCTATCTTGATTCCAATGATTGTGTTTGTAGGGTTAAATATCTATAAGAAATACCGGGCTGCTGTTTTTCACAGACAAGTTGCTTCTTTAGAGAAACTGTGGCATTTAAATATTAAAAAAGAGCTTGAAGAAAAATAATCATGAAGTACTTATTTCTACTTTGGGTGCTTATATTCTCTTTAGTCGCTCCTAATGTGGCGATCGCTGACGACAAGCCGCTTTACGTCTACGCTCAAGCAAGACAGCCCTATACTTTAATATCTGGACTTGGCACAATCCACCATCCAGTTTCTACTTCTAATCCCCAAGCCCAAAAGTTTTTCGATCAGGGATTAAATTTGATTTACGCTTTCAATCATGATGAGGCGGCGCGTTCTTTTCAATATGCTGCCAAACTCGATCCGCATTTAGCGATCGCATATTGGGGTATTGCTTTAGCCTTGGGCCCCAACATTAACTCGGCAATAGATCCCAACCGAGAATTAGCTGCTTACCAAGCAGTACAGCAAGCTTTGGCCCTTTCTACCCAAGCTTCCACCCAAGAACGAGACTACATTACCGCCTTAGCAAAACGTTACTCTCAAGATGCCGATGCTGATTTGTATCAACTAGCGGTAGACTACGCCAAAGCAATGGGAAACCTAGTCAAGCGCTATCCTGATGATTTGGATGCGGCGACACTTTACGCTGAAAGCCTGATGGATCTGCATCCTTGGCAGCACTGGACTAAAGATGGTAAGCCACAGCCAGATACAGAAGAAATTGTGGCTGTTTTAGAATCAGTTCTCAAACGTAACCCAAATCATGCAGGAGCTAATCATTACTATATCCATGCAGTAGAAGCCTCACCTTCTCCAGAACGCGCCCTTGTCAGCGCTAAACGACTTGGAACTCTAGCGCCAGCAGCGGGACACTTGGTACACATGCCAAGTCATATTTATTTTCGTGTGGGGGATTATGAAGGGGCAATGCAGGCAAACAAGCAGGCGATCGCTCAAGATGATATTTACATCAAAAAATATCAAGTCCAGGGCACTTACCCCATGATGTATTACAACCACAACGTACATTTCCTCATGGTGGCCAGTAGCATGGCAGGAAGATATGAAGATGCTCTGAAATCCGCAGATAAATTAGTTACAAACGCTACTGCAATTGATCCGTATGCACCAATGCTAGAGGGATTCCTGGGCAGCAAAATGCTGATTCAAACACGCTTTAGTGATTGGGATGCCATCTTAAAAACTCCTGCTCCTGAAGCTAAATTGCCCACTACCTCAGCACTTTGGCATTTTGCTCGCGGTATGGCAAGCGCAGCCACAGGCAAACTTGAAGATGCAGCAAGTGAAAGTCGGGCATTACTAGCTGCCAAACAGGGAATTTCCACCGAGAGAACTATTGGATTCAGTCCAGCCAGTAATATTTTAGACATTGCCTCAAAAGTTCTAGACGCCAAAATTGCTAGAGAAAATCATGATTATGAATCTGCCATCCAATTGCTAGAAAAAGCAGTAGTAGCAGAAGATGCCCTAAATTACGTGGAACCACCAGACTGGTATTTTCCGACGCGGGAATCTTTGGGTGCTGTGCTTTTGGCTAAGGGTGACTATAAAAAAGCTGAGAAAGTCTTTCGTGCCGATTTAAAAAAATATCCCCATAATGGACGTTCTCTATTTGGCTTGCAGGCAACTTTGCAAGCACTAGGCAAAGATGAGGCCGCTCAACTTGTCAAAGCTGAATTGGAGACAGCTTGGAAAGGTGATGTTCGGCAACTTAAGATTGCAACTTTGGTTAATTAGGCGAATATGATGTTACGCCACTTGCTCTCCTTTTCCAAAAGGAGAGGCTAGCGCCAAAGAAAAAGACTCGCGATGCTTGCTGGTATAAGCATCGCAGTTGCTTTTATAGCAGGTTCTCCAAAAGAGTACAAGTCACAATAGTTTTATATTTGTTGCCTGACTTTGCCTTTCGTATTAAAATTTTGAAGTAATGCTTCATGGTGAATGCAGTCAAACGTTCAATTCGGATATTAAAGATGCGCCCCTGCATGTCTGATTTTCTATATCACCCTACAGAATTTATCTTATTCCATTTCCAACCCCTTTTTGTGGTGGATTGTACTTGGGGTATGTGGGGGCGGGCGATCGCTTAGGTGCGATCGCATCACTGGTTAACTATCTACTGGGTGCAAAGAGTTGGCTCGTATGTCATCCTAGATTTATGAGAGTTAATTCAGCGATGTCTTTGGTTTTAGTATTGAAAGGCTTTTTCCTTTTAGTATTTACAGACTTCTGAGAGAAATTAAAATCTCTACACAGTGATGATTTTGGAGAGAATCGATGTCAATTTATGTAGGTAACCTCTCTTATGATGTTACACAAGAAGATTTAAGTGGTATTTTTGCAGAATATGGTACTGTAAAGCGCGTTCAAGTACCTACTGACCGTGAAACAGGTCGTCCGCGCGGCTTTGCTTTTGTGGAAATGGGAACTGAAGCTGAAGAAACCGCTGCTATTGAAGCTCTAGACGGTGCTGAGTGGATGGGTCGTGACCTAAAAGTGAATAAGGCTAAACCCAAGGAAGACAGAGGTGATAGAGGTTCCTTTGGTGGTGGTAACAGAGGAGGATACGGCAACCGCGGCGGTGGCGGTGGCGGTGGCGGACGATACTAACCTTGGAAATAAAAACTTACCAAGAGTCTTAAGGTCAGACAAACAAGAGTCTGTCTTTTTTTTGTAATGTTACCGCCTGCATAACCATTAGACCTCTTGCAAAAAGCACTTTTGCAAGAGGTGGGAAAAGGGTAAAGGTTAAGGGGGAAGGGCAAAATACAGAACCTTTCCCTTTCCCCCTTCCCCTTTTCCCGACTTCTGCAAGAAGTCTATTGATGAAGTCAACTTAGTAGGAGAAATAATGACCCAAGTAATTGTAGGTGACAATGAACACATTGAGTCAGCCTTACGACGATTTAAACGAGAAGTTTCCAAGGCGGGAATTTTCCCAGACATGAGAAAGCATCGTCATTTTGAAACACCCTTAGAAAAACGCAAGCGCAAAGAAGTTGCCAAGCACAGACAAAGTAAGAGAAGTTTTCGTAATTAAGGGCTGAGATACAGCAGAATTCAGAATTCTGAAGTCAAACAAGCTTTATACCTTGCTTTGAGACTTAGCTTGTGTACTTCACCTTCCTTGAAATCCGCTGTAAATATGAATGAATTCCCTCATAGATTCTATGAGGGTTTTCCTTTTGTCTATTTTAAAATCAGGAAACCTAAAGAAACGCTAAAATCAAGTCAGCCTTTGTATTGTAGCGGTTGTGTCCCACATCACTCAGAGTGCGGTTCACTGCATAAATCCTGATTGTCAACGTCCTTATCCTCAGCCTTGGGGAAACAAATTTTGCAACAGCTGTGGCGCACCGCTAGAGTTGTTAGACCGCTATGTTCCACTTCAGCCATTAGGATCGGGAGGATTTGCTCAAATTTACACAGTTTGGGATGAAAAAACTCAAACTGAGAAAGTGTTAAAAGTGTTGGTAGAAGATTCGCCCAAGGCACTGGAATTATTTACCCAAGAGGCAGCAGTTTTATCCAGTTTGCACCATCCAGGTGTCCCCAGAGTCGATGCCGAAGGATATTTTCAGGTACAACTGTTTAACCCCAAACCGCACCAACTGCCTTGTTTGGTAATGGAAAAAATCAATGGGCGGACTTTAGAGGAAATATTAAAAAAGTTTCCCCAAGGCTGTCCAGAGAGTTTGGTTTTAAACTGGTTTGCCCAAGCTGTGCAAATTTTACAAGAATTACACAAACGTCAGATTCTTCACCGGGATATTAAACCTTCTAATTTAATGCTGGGTACATCTTCGCCATCTTTAACCCCATCTCCAGGGCAAACAGAGGGCGATCGCTTGGTGTTAATTGATTTTGGCGGGGCGAAACAATTTAGTGCCTCTAAACTGCGTTCTAAGTCTAGTTCCACACGATTATTTTCTTCTGGCTACAGTCCGCCAGAACAAGTAACTGGAAGTATTGTCGGGCCAAGTGCCGATTTTTATGCTCTTGGTCGAACGGTGATTGAACTACTAACAGGCAAATACCCGCTAGACTTGGAAGATCGGCAGACGGGGAAATTGCGCTGGCGAAATGCGGTGAATGTAAACCCGCAACTAGCAGATTTACTGGATGAGATGGTGCAGGAAGATGTGCGATCGCGTCCAGCAAATGCAGCTATAATTCAAAAACGTTTGGCGAAGATTTCTCAACCATTACCGCCGCCAGGGTTATTTGCCCAACTGCGAGACAAGATTAAGCAAGCCTCAACGCAAGTTTCCCAGAGATTTACACTGATAACACAAACTATTGAACAAGTTTTAGCTAACTTTAGCCTAGCTGTCACCAAAACCGTTATTTTTATTGCTCAGACAATCATTAAAATTTTCCGAGCTTGTTTGGCGACAATTTGGGCGATCGCACTCAGTACTATCGGCGCTTGTTTTGGTGCGATCGCTGGTTTTATTTTGGCCTATCGTACCAGCTTGGGGCCTCAGGTTGTGGAATTGATTGGGAGTCAGCTAAATCAATTAGTGCCAAATACTCAACCCGTCTTCGGGGCAGATATTTTGGTGTTCGTCGCCGCAGGCTGGGGAACCGCATGGGGACTGACAGTATCTGGGTGTTTTGGTCAACGGCGGCGGTTTTTAGTGGCTTCCTTGATGGGCATAATTAGCTATGGCTTCGGCTGGTTAATTTTGCAATTAATCACCCCAAAAGATAGCGGCGAGGGCTTAATGGCAGTGATTTTAGTGGCAGTTTGCCTACTCACCTTGAGTTTAGGACTTCGCAGCCATCATGTAGTGTACGCTGTGTTCGCGGCCTTTGGCAGTGCGATCGCCTATGCATTTTTGATTCTTTTGAAGTTAGCACCTCCGATCTTCCAATTTTCTAGTCAACCAGCCTGGTCAGAGTTACAGTTACCTCTGATTTTTTTTGGTTCTGTGGGCTTCTTTATCAGCTTCTGGTTAGGAGTGAGTTACTACCTAATTGTCCCTGGATTGCGCTTTTTAGGGTGGCGATGAAAGAGGCGGGGGAGCAAGGAGAGCAAGGGGAGCAGAGGGGCAGGGGAGACAAGGAAGACAAGGGGGAATTATTGAACAAGTCTCTCCCTTGTCTCCCCCCCTTTTCCTGGTCTACCTTGTCTCTTCTCGATGCCCCATGCCCAATGCCTAAAAACAACGTGAGTTCGACAAGTCTTATTTAACCTCTCCCCCAACCCCTCTCCGACACGGAGAGGGAAGCAAAAAGCAGAATTTTTCGTTGCTCCTCCCTTTTCGTTTCGGAGAGGGAGGCTGGGAAGGAGAGGTTCATCGAACTCACGTTAAAAACAAGATCCCCCTAGTCGTATTTTTATCGAGCTAGGGGGATCACATATTTGGTAGTCTATAATTGGTTCGGTATAGTTCCTTACGATTTGATTCTATAGCCTATATTCCCGTTTGAGTAGTCTTACTACTAGAATTTATAGTATTTTTACAGCTTCTTAATCAATGCTTCATCCCTGTACTTCCTTAGAGAAGCAGTATATGTAAGGATGACAGTACGTGATGTTCGTAACTTGTCATTTTTGTAAATATCAGTAAAAAATATGAAACTTAAGATTGTTGCCACCGTCGTCCTGTTAGCTTGTTTAGGGTTTGCAGAGCAGGCTCTTGCATTAAATCAGCTAGACTTGGATCAGTTGAAGGCAACAAGTGCCTGTCCTCGGTGTAATTTGAGTGGCGCTGACCTAAGTAAGCTGAATCTAACTGGAGCAAATTTGCGAGGGGCTGACTTGAGCGGCGCTACATTATCTCAAGCTAATCTCACAAATGCCGATCTCACCGGTGCAAATTTAGAAAGTGCGGTTCTAAATTCGGCGAATCTCAATGGTGCTTCTTTAACAGGAGCAAATTTAAAATCAGCATCCTTGGAAAATGCCGATCTGTCTTTTGCCGGCTTCATCAGTGCCAATTTAGAAGCAGCAAACTTAAAAGATGCCAAATTGCAATTTACTAATTTTCGGGGTGCTAACTACCGATTAACAACTTTAAATAATGGTGTCGTCACCTCTGACAAACCTTATGGCTGGTCGTTAGAGCGTCAAAATCCCAGAGAATGTAACGAGTACAAACCCGAAAATACTCCAGGCACAACCTGCTACTCAAAATAAACTGGGCATTGGGCACAAGGGGCAGAAGGGGCAGAGGGGCAGAGGGGCAGAGGGGCAGAGGGGAAAACTTACTGCAACTTCTCCCCTGCTCCTCTGCCTCCTTCAACCCCTATCCTTGTATAGCAAAAGCATTTTGTTTGTTAACAGTTCTTTATCATGGGAAAAAAGCCTATAGATTAATTGAATCGATGCTTACCCATATAAAAGACTTAGCAGCAAAACTAGCGCCTCGCTTAATTGAAATTCGCCGCCACATCCACTCTCACCCAGAACTCAGCGGTCAGGAGTACCAAACAGCAGCTTTCGTAGCTGGTGTTTTGTCTTCCAGTGGACTGCACGTACAAGAGGGAGTTGGCAAAACCGGCGTGGTTGGAGAACTCCAAGGCACTGGACAAAATGACCGTTTATTGGCAATTCGCACTGATATGGATGCCTTGCCAATTCAAGAGAGCACAAATTTGGAATATGCCTCTCGTGCAGATGGGATTATGCACGCTTGCGGTCACGATGTCCACACCACTGTAGGGTTAGGAACGGCAATGGTGCTGTCCCAAATGGCTGAGGAGTTGGGTGGAAAAGTGCGGTTTTTATTTCAGCCAGCCGAGGAAATTGCTCAAGGGGCAAGCTGGATGGTGAAAGATGGAGCGATGGAAAACGTTTCAGCTTTATTAGGGGTTCATGTTTTCCCTTCTATACCCGCAGGATCTATTGGGGTGCGTTACGGGGCATTGACAGCCGCCGCTGATGATTTAGAGATTCTGATTATGGGAGAATCTGGACATGGGGCGCGTCCCCATGAGGCAATTGATGCGATTTGGATTGCTTGCCAAGTGATTACTGCACTGCAACAAGCCATCAGCCGGACACAAAATCCTTTGCGTCCTGTAGTATTGAGTATCGGGAAGATTAATGGTGGCAGAGCGCCGAATATAATTGCGGATAAAGTGCAGTTATTGGGAACTGTGCGATCGCTCCATCCTGAAACTCGTGCCCATCTCCCAAACTGGATTGAAAACATTGTATCTAATGTTTGCCATACCTACGGAGCAAAATATCAAGTCCATTATCGCCAAGGTGTACCCAGCGTCCAAAATGATTACGCCCTGACGCAATTGTTACAATCAGCCGCGGAAGAAGCTTGGAGTAGCGATCGCGTTCAAGTCTTACCCGAACCCTCCCTTGGTGCTGAAGATTTTTCGATGTATTTGGAACACGTCCCCGGTTCTATGTTTCGCTTGGGTGTCGGCTACAAAGAAAGAATCATTAATCACCCTTTACACCATCCCCAATTTGAAGTCGATGAATCTGCAATTATAACTGGGGTTGTAACTATGGCATACACAGCTTATAAATACTGTCAGCAAAATTTGTAAACAAAAACTCCCAGCAGATAAACGCTGGGAGTTTTTGTTTAATTAAGCTTTTTTAGCGGATATAGAAAGTCCGAAAGCATCCTATACATTCGATTCAGTTACAACACCCAGCTTTTGTTGAATTCGCGTCTTAGCGGCTTTGAATTCAGTCGCCAGTTGTTCGGTTTCCTCAGTGCTTAAGTTGTTGCGAATGGCAGCAAACATTGTGCTTTCTTCTTGACGAATATGGTCGCCAATAGCATCCATCAACTGTTTAACTTTTTCTTTGAATTGAGGTGAAGATGGGCTAAGAGCCTTAATTTCCTCTAGCGCCTGCTTGGCATGAGCTTGTTCATCAAACAATTCTTGGGTGTTATCTTGACCGTAGAAAGGACGTACTCTTGGGTAGACTACTTCCTCTTCAGCTTCAGCGTGGGCACTTAAATCCTTGTAAATTTGACCGAAGTACTCTTGGATCTTTTGTGGATCGTTGCTTTGTAGTAGTTCGGTGAACAGGGTATTTACCTTGTTGTGATCGAGGCGGATGACATCTTGGATGTTTAGATCCTTTTTGTCGCTGTTTTGGGTTACAGCACTACCTACCACACCACTGACTGCGGCCAAAGCGTCTTGAACACGTGCCCAAATTCCTTGATCTGCATCTTGTCCAGTGAGTTCGCGGACACCTAGAATTTCCAGAATACCTTTGAGTTGCTCTTGGTGAGCGCGGTTCTCAAAGTTAATGGTATTCAAAGGTGCGATCGCTAGTAGAATGTCAGCACCAACTTTTTGAGCAGCTTTGTGAACTATCAAGCCACTCATTACTAGTTGATGTTTCAGCAATTCATGCTGAGAGATTTTTTCATACAGACTCAACTCAGAACCTTTGAACAATTCGCGAGCTTTTTCAATGAATTGTGTAACATTTTTTTTGGGTTCTGCCTGAATCCCATACTGACCAATTACGGTTTCTAAAACACCAAGGTTTTTTTCATCATCATTTATGAAATTTCGGATGCGATCGGCAATTTCAGCATCAAGCCCTTGCGTTAAAAGCGATTGTTCATTTTCAATGACCAACTGTTGGAGTGCTTTAAGACTTGCAAGTTTTACAGCAATAGCATTGCGTTTCGTATCATCTAAAGTAGTTACCATCTGCGTTCTCCGTCGGCAAAGTGTTCGTAATTCTTACTGATATAACCTTGACACAGAGGTTAGAGAGATTCCATCTTTCTTTTGAGCGATCGCTCTCACAACTCTGGGTAGAGAAAAAAACTTTTCGTTAGAGAAAAATCGAAGCGATCGCTTCAATTCATGGTTGCAATCAAATGAAGCAGTTTAGTATGACATTCAAATTAAATAGATTACCTATTTGAAAGTAATCTATATCTTTAGAATGATAATTAACATCAAAAAAACTACTTCTTATTCAAGAGGGCAAAATCGTAACCAGTCCCACTAGAACAAGATTCACAACGCTCAATTTTGACAAGCATTGCTTCTCCTTGACGCTCCCCGGATGGCGAAAACTGAATCATTCCGGTTGCTCCAGATGTTGAAAAATTGGGATTAGACAATACCCTTTGTAATCCTTCGCGGGTACTATCTTCTTTTAAGCCAGCAATAATTGCTTGGAGTGCATCATAAGCTCCCGCTGTTCTCTGATTTACTTGGGCATTCCAAAGCTGAAAGGCATTTTTTGCAAAAGGGTTATCTTTATTAGCATCACGATGCCAATACACAGGTAATACCATTCCTTCGAGATCCTTGCCATTTTGTAAAGTTGTAGCACTGTACATAGTTTCAGAAGCAAACAGTGGCTTTCTACCTTTAACCTCTTGTGCTACTTTGGTGGCAAAGTAGATATTTCTGATTGAAGGCATTAGTAAAAAGCCACTTGCATTTTCTGTTTCGATGGCTTTATCTACAAAAGCTTTAGGGTCAAAATTCTTATCGGCTAAATTGCAAGGCGTAGTAATAACGTTGCTGCCATAATTTTTGATAGCTTGAGTGTACTTTTCTACAAGTATCTGATTTGATGAAGAGGTTGAATTATCTCTTGAACTACGAACATCGCCACAAATAGCAACATTCCTTGCTTGTCGAGCAATGTAGCGAGAATGAGTGTCTACTAAATTATCATATAACGGATTTACATGAAACAAGTAGTTAGTTGTGGAACTATTAGGCTGACTATTTAATGTATTATTATCTAATCTTTCAGGATTTTCTGCTTGATTTGGTAGCTCGACAGGCAAAACTAAAACCAAACCTTTCTCCTTATATATTTCTGCCTTACGTCTAACACCCACGGCAGCTACAAGGCTTTGATCTTGAGCTAATTCATTATCTAGGCGTGCAGAATCTTCCCTATTCTCAGCACTTGCAATTAAAATTTGCAATTTTTTACCATTAATTCCTCCTTGGTTATTAACTTCATTTTGAGCTTGAGCTACACCGCGTAAAATCTCTTCTGCTAAACTAGGATCGAAGCTAATTGGTGCGACGATCGCAACTTTTATAGCTGACAAATTATCTCGCGCTATTTTGGCATTGTTTAAATAAATTAAAGTTTCTGGGTCATTGCGATTATTTTTTAGTGAAGCAGTAAACTTTTGAACAGCAGTAGTAAAATCTTTCTCAGCAAAAGCTTTCACTCCATCTGTTTTTTCAGGGGATGTTTGAACTTTCACCAAAATCCTTGTACCCAAATTCATTAATGACGGCTTATTTGTAAATGAAGATGAAGTTTGCGTGGGGTTTGATGATGTTGTGACGATAGTAGAAGAAACTTTGCTAATTAACCATAAAATAGCTGCTACCATTACCCCTGCCAGACCAAGAGAAATAAGCAGTCTCAAGTTTTCTTTTTTATTTGTCATGAATAATTACCAAGATTTTACAAAATTTATCTGAAATAAAGAGATTTATGACAATTGAACAAAACCAAAAAACTAAAGATATTTAGCAATCAGTTTGTTGATTATTTCAGACACACCCACAATAATAACTGTCAATAAACCTGCCAGAATAACTAGCAATCCTACTAGCAGCAATCCATTTAAACCAGCGTTGAGAAGATTATTAGTTAGGAGATTTCTGAAAATAAATACAACGAGTAAATTTGCGATGATAGCAATAACAATTAAATAAGCTTTTTCCAGAAGCGGGTGAGATTGAATAAAGACTAATCCTCCTAAAATTAGCAACCACAATCCAGAGCTAATCCAAGTCGTTCCGAGAAAACTTATAAGTGCGATCGCTAAAAATGAACTACCCGATCCAGCTATTATTGCTCCAGACAATAATCGACTGTTAGAGAATTGTGGTAGATATCGAGTTGATGTATGTTGATTTTGTGGTTGCGATCTCGATCGCAGAGTAGGTGGAATAACTGTAGGAACTGATGTATACCTTAACGGTGGCAACTTATTTAAATCTTGTAAGACAGCCTGTGCAGATTGATAACGCTGTTCGTGATTTTCTTGTAGTGACTTATTAAGAATCATCTCTAATTCTTGACTTATGGGTTGCGTTAAATGCTGCCGCCAACTAGAAGTCCAACCATAGCCTTGTTTCATCCACAAACTTGAAGGAGAGATATTGGTCAGCAGATGAAAGCAAGTTATTCCTAAACTGTAAATATCACTGGAAGGAAAAACTTTACCCGCTTGCATTTGCTCAATCGGTGCGTAACCTAATGAACCAATAATTGTCCCCACTGCGGTGTTTGTAGGTTCCGTTTTTTGCTTTGCCACCCCAAAATCAATTAGTACTAGTTTTCCATCATTTTGACGGCGAATAATATTTTCTGGTTTAAGATCGCGGTGAATTACTTGTTGTTGATGTATGTCTACCAGTACAGATAATAAATCTTTTAAAAAATCTCGAATCTTGGCTTCGTCAAAAACTCCCTGCTGTTTTAACTCTTGCAACAGATTTTGCCCTTCGATAAACTGCTGCACTAAATACAGATATTCAGCTTCCTTAAAATATGCATACAAATTTGGAATTTGAAGATGTTCTCCTAGTTCTTTGAGACGTTTGGCCTCTCGTTCAAACAACTCAGTCGCTTTTTTATGTGCCTGACTACCCTGGCTGCCATAAAATTGACTTAGAACCAGCTGCTTGACAACACATCGTTCATTGAGCTTGTCTATATCTTCTGCGATATATGTGCGTGCAAACCCTCCTCTTCCTAATGGTGCGATGATTCGGTAACGATTTCTCAATAGCGATACCAACTCTGTGCCACAGCTGAGGCAGAAATTTGCCCCGTCAGGATTTTGGGGATTCTCACAATTAGGATTTAGGCAGCAGACCATAGAATTATCGCTGTCATTTTATTAGTTTTTAGAATATACCTTAAATTCTCTACAGGTGTTACATTGTAAAGTCTCTACATAGACAATGACGAGCGCTTCTTGCTCTCCTAAACAATTGACTTAACTCTACATTGTAAGAATTTTGTGTAAGTTGAATATTTTTGTAGAAATACCTACTTCATTTTAGTCAATAGAAACCAGGCTTAGCGATCGCTTCTCTTCGATCCCAAACAGGAAATAACCTGACTTTTAGCAGCCAGTAACTTCATCTCTCTTGGTCAAAGATCGCACTTTTCACCAAAGCATTTCAATGACTAAATTCCTCTATGTGAATCAACCGCAATTTTCAAAAGCAATACTGCCCTTCAGGTAACACCTGTTTGCCACAGATGCTTTTTTTTATCCCACCAATGCCGTAATTACCACACATCTCCATTATGGGGTTTACAAAACTCCCCGCAATTGTGACGATTACGCTAGAATTATTAAAGGTTCTTTACAGAATTTGCCGATCGTTCCCAATTCTGTTAAAACAGCCTAGCATTCAAATGTAAATCTTATAAACACCCTCTAGAGTTCACCAAAAGCTTCTATGACGCTCCCAATTCGCAACGTCGCCATTATCGCCCACGTTGACCACGGCAAAACGACCCTGGTTGACGCACTCCTCAAACAATCCGGCATTTTCCGCGAAGGCGAAGACGTTCCGGATTGCGTTATGGACTCTAACGCCCTAGAACGGGAACGGGGTATTACTATCCTGTCTAAAAATACGGCAGTTCGCTACAAAGAAACACTAATCAATATTGTTGATACTCCTGGACACGCTGACTTTGGTGGCGAAGTTGAACGCGTACTCGGCATGGTTGACGGATGTCTTCTGATTGTCGATGCCAATGAAGGCCCCATGCCCCAAACACGCTTTGTTCTCAAAAAAGCCTTAGAAAAAGGGCTGCGCCCCATTGTTATCATCAACAAAATCGACCGTGGTCAAACTGACCCTCACGTTGCTGTTGATAAAGTTTTGGATCTGTTCTTGGAATTAGGGGCAGATGAAGACCAGTGTGATTTTACCTATCTGTTTGCTTCCGGTATGGCAGGTTTCGCCAAGGAAAGCTTGGAAGCAGAATCGGTAGATATGCAACCCCTGTTTAATGCGATTCTGCAACACGTTCCACCACCAGTAGGCGACAGCAAGAAACCTCTGCAATTGCAAGTTACAACCCTAGATTATTCTGAATATCTGGGACGGATTGTAATTGGCAGAATTCACAACGGTACTATCCGCTCAGGACAGCAAGCTGCTTTGGTAACAGAAAATGGCACCATTGTCAAAGGGAAAATTACCAAATTGATGGGCTTTGATGGACTGAAGCGCGTAGAGATGGAAGAAGCAACCGCAGGTTATATTGTGGCGGTGGCTGGTTTCGCTGATGCTTATATTGGGGAAACAATTACTGACCCCAATGAACCGCAAGCTTTACCACTAATTAAAGTGGATGAACCAACGTTGCAAATGGCCTTTTGGGTGAATGATTCGCCCTTCGCTGGTCAAGAAGGGAAGTTGGTAACATCAAGACAAATACGCGATCGCTTATTCCGCGAACTTGAAACCAACGTTGCTTTACGTGTCGAAGAAACCGATTCTCCCGATAAATTCCTCGTTTCCGGTCGTGGTGAACTCCACCTGGGTATCTTAATTGAAACCATGCGCCGGGAAGGCTTCGAGTTTCAGGTATCTCAGCCACAGGTAATTTACCGCGAAATCAACGGTCAGCCTTGCGAACCTTACGAACTCTTGGTGTTAGACATTCCTGCTGATGGTGTGGGTAGCTGTATTGAACGCCTGGGACAACGCAAAGGCGAAATGCAAGATATGCAACCAGGTAGTGGCGATCGCACCCAGCTAGAGTTTGTCATTCCCGCCCGTGGATTAATTGGTTTCCGGGGTGAATTCATGCGGATGACTCGTGGCGAAGGCATCATGAACCACAGCTTCTTAGACTACCGTCCAATCAGTGGCGATATTGAAGCCCGTAACAAAGGTGTTTTAATCTCCTTTGAAGAAGGCGTTTCTACCTTCTACGCCATGAGAAACGCTGAAGATAGAGGAGCATTCTTTATTACTCCTGGCACAAAGGTTTACAGAGGCATGATCGTGGGAGAACACAATCGTTCCCAAGATTTGGAATTGAATATCTGTAAGACCAAGCAGTTAACTAACCACCGGGCTGCTGGTGGCGATGAATTGGTGCAACTGCAAGCACCAATAGACATGAGTCTAGAGCGTGCTTTGGAATACATTGGCCCCGATGAATTGGTGGAAGTTACACCCCAATCTATTCGTCTGCGGAAGATGTCGAAAAAGTTGGCGAAACGGTAAGTAAAGCAATAACTTAATTGATTTAGAAAGCTCACATCAGTGGGCTTTTTATTTTGTTGCTTACATCTGTCCATGTCTTTTTTAGGTTGCTCAACTCCTCGAAACTCTCTAGTGTTGTTTGTCGTAGTTATATCCAAAAAGACAAATTTGTTTTCTATGAAGATTTATACAAATGTTCGTTATGTTCATTAGAGTAATGAGGTTTTTTCTGGTATAAAGAAATATAATTGTCAGTCTTTATAAAAAAACTAACTAAACTTTTATTAGTCACAGTATGACCGCAAATAGCATTAAATTTACGATCGCTTTCAATGACCCTGATTTGGACGCGGAAGAAAAGGACGAGCAGGTTCAACGACTAATTACTGAACTCAAGCAAATTGACGAGGTAGATGCAGTTGGTCGTATTCTTGATCCCAGCCCACCAGAAGGCAACAAAGCATTAGGCGGATTTCTGGTGGGTTTATTAATGGCTGAGGTAAATACAGCCAATGCGAAAAAGTTGATTGGATTTCTGGGCGATCGCCTCGGTGGTAAACCCATTGAACTGTCGGTAGAAGCCAACGGCAAGAAGCTAACAGTGAAAGCCCACAGCCGGGAAGAACTAGAAGCCGCCATCAAAGCAGCCCAAGATTTTATTGCAGCATAGACAAGAAAACATGGCAAAGGTAGCGTTACTGATTGGGGTCAGTGAGTATGAGCCGGGGCTAAATCCATTACCTGCGGCTGTGAAAGATATTGAGGCGCTGCAACGGGTCTTGAAAGATTCGGAAATGGGCGGATTTGATGAAGTGAAAGCACTTCCTAATCCTGACCGCCAGACGATGGAATCTGAAATTGAAACCTTGTTTTCGGGTCGTGATAAAGAGGATTTGGTGTTGCTATTTTTCTCTGGACACGGCATTAAAGATGATGGTAACAAGCTGTATTTTGCCACTAGGATCACTCGTAAGAATTCCAAAGGGGAGTTAATTAGGTCAACTGCTGTACCCGCCAACTTTGTTCAGGAAATTATGAACAATAGCCGTGCTAGACGGCAGACAATTATCTTAGACTGTTGCTTTAGCGGAGCCTTCGATCCAGCATTACACGCGAAAGATGATGGCTCGGTTGACTTGCAGACACAACTTGGGGCTGAAGGGCGAGTGGTACTGACTTCTTCCAGTTCAACTCAATATTCCTTTGAGCAGCAGGGATCAGACTTATCGATTTACACCCGATATCTAGTCGAGGGGATTGAAACCGGAGCAGGTGATCGCAATGAGGATGGGTTGATTTCGGTGCTGGAATTGCATGAGTATGCTGTTAGCAAGGTGCAGGAAACTGCCCCCAAGATGACCCCAAAGATCATCGTTCTTAAAGACAAGGGGTTTGAAATTGTTCTCTCCAAAGCACGAGTTACTGACCCTAAGTTGAGATATCGGAAAGCTGCTTCACGTTATGCCAATGCTGGAACGATTCGTCCAGCAGGTCGCGCTGTTTTGAATACACTGAGGCAGCAGTTAGGTTTGACCTCTCAAGAAGCCGCTGAAATTGATGCTGAGGTATTACGCCCTTATCAGGAGCGATTAGCGAATCTACAAAGTTACCGAGAAACTTTAATTGCAGAAGCAGAATATGAATATCCTCTAAGTGGAGAAGCCTGTAAAGAAATGAATATGCTTCAAGAGCTTCTGGGGTTAAGAGACACTGATATCTTGCCAATTAAGCAAGAAGCTGAGACACAGTTTGCCCAGAAGTCGGAGTTATATCAACAGAATTTAACTCAGTATAAGCAGTTATTAACAGAAACAATTCAACGAGAATTTCCTTTAAACCAGCAAGCTCATCAAAACTTAGAGAATTTGCAGAAGTCTTTAGGGCTGAGAAATGAAGATATTACAGTTCTTGAACAACCTCTTCTTCAGCAAGCAGAAATTAGATATCAGGAAAAGCTAAGACAAGAAGCAGAACGGCAGCGACAAGAACAGGAAAAAGTAGAATACAATGATAAACTTCAACGCTATGAGCAGGAATTTTCTAGAGCAATCCAGGCAGGATATCCTCTGAATCAAGACGTTTTGGATGGACTGAAGACTTTTCAACAGCAATTGAAACTTAAGTATGAGGATGTTGCACGCATTGAGCGACTGATTGCTGAACCAGCAGAGGCAAAATATCAAGAAAAGCTCAGGCAACAAGAGGAAGCAGAACAGCAGCGACAGGCAGAACTGGAACAGAAGCGTCAAAAAGCCGAGTATGAAAATAAACTGCGTCGTTATGAGCAAGATTTTACAAAGGCAATTCAGACCGATTCACAAGGTATGACAAAAGAGTCATTAGGGGTTGAAACTATTGGCGGTGTAATGACTGTGATAATTCCAAGTAATACATCACTTCCAGCGAAAGTCAGCGAAATTTTTAGCACAGCTGTAGATGGACAAAATAATGTAGAGATTCATGTTCTTAAAGGAAACAGCGAGTTGGCAAAAGACAACGTGAGCTTAGGGACTTTTCTCATAAATGACTTTCTATTTGCCCCTAAAGGTGTGCCTCAGATTGAAGTGACCTTCAGTATTGATTTAAATGGAGTTCTATCTGTTTCAGCTAAAGATAAAGGGACTGGCAAAGAGGCATCGGTAACTCTAAAGCCTGATGCGTAAATAATTCTGAAAGCAAACTATGAATTACAGTGCGATCGCCCTTTAATTCCATTACGACACAAGCCAAGCACAATCTCTAGCCAGCAGATATTTTTACACAAAGCGATCGCCAATTGCAGTATAGATTTAGAGTGCGATTGCCCTTTAATTCCATCACGGCACAAGCCAAGGGCGTAGGCGTAGCCCGTCGTAGACATCGCTAGCCAGCAAACATTATTACACAAAGCGATCGCCAAATTGCAGCATAGATTTACAGTGCGATGCCCATTAATTTCATCACGACACAAGCCAAGGGCGTAGGCGTAGCCCGTCGTAGACATCGCTCCTTTGAATATTTTCACACAAAGCGATCGCAGGTTAAAAATTATCAATAGATTTTCTTAGAAACACTAATTGATTAGATAAGACTGATATATTTAAGATAAATAATTGTCATCTAATAATTGAAAAAGAGTGTAAGGGCACTTTTCTAGAAAAATATTTAAATCGGTTTTAATTTTCACAAACTCAACCGCACTTTGATAAATATTCTCTAAATCATCCTGTAATTTTTTTGTTAAATTCGTTGTTAAATGATTATTTAAGTCATATCTAAAGGTTTTAATTTCTCCAATCCAATGACGAGAGTTTCTTTCATATTCCACCTGCCAATATTGGAGTAATAATATATGTATAATAATTTGCCTTAAAAGACCTTTGGCTTTAGCTAAATCTCTTTTCCCCAAAGTGATTAATTCCTCAATTAAGTTTTCTAAATCAAGTTGGTTAAACTGTTTCCGTTTTAATAAGTCAATAGTTTTTTCTAACCATAAATTCTCATCGGTTTCATAGAGTTGTTTTAAGTTGGTAGTAATTGTCATATTTTTACCTTCTACCTACATTCATAATTTAATCATATACAATTATAAATTTATAGATGCAAACGATCAAAATCCAGATAAATTGTATGGTACTTGTTCCAACAACTGACCCGCTTCCACTTGTAAGCAAATCATGAAAAATATTGGGTTGACGCAAGGAAAAATTACAGTTCCAGAAAGCACGACTCTACAAGAGTTCTTAAAACTTCCATATATTGAAGAGTCACCAGCTTGGGAATATATTAACGGAGAGGCAATTCAGAAACCTATGGGAGGAGGTAAACACAGCTTATTGCAAAAACGTTTAGTTGCAGTAATTGATGCGTTGGGCAGTAACTACGAAGCTTTTCCTGAATTACGCTGTACCTGTGGTAATCGTTCAGTAGTTCCTGATGTGGTTGTTATCTCTACCAATCAACTACCACTGGATGAAAACGGTGAAATTATCAGCAACGGCATTGATTTTGCACCCGCTTGGGTCATCGAAATTCTTTCTCCTGCTCAAAGTCAAACGAAAGTAACTGGCAATATTTTACACTGTTTGAGAAATGGCAGTCAGTTAGGATGGTTGATTGATCCAAGTGAACGCTGTATTTTAGTTTATCAACCTAATTCTTTACCAGATTTGTTAGCAGGACAAGATATATTACCAGTGTTAGAAGATTTGAATTTGGCGCTCTCTGTTAATGAAGTCTTTGCTTGGTTACAGCGTAAAGTTTAACAGTAAATCGCAACAATCAAAAATCTGCATCTTGCGTGAATATAACTTACTGTATTTCCTGAATAAACTCTAACTGAATGAAAAAGCAGGGTGAGTTTTTTAACTTAAAATGGTGAATAATCTGAATAGAGGTTTTCTATGAGCATCAGTCTCACGCCCGATCAAGAACGCTTTATTCAAACCAAGCTCCAGGCTGGGAAATATCGCACCGCAGAGGAAGCCCTTGAAATTGCCTTACGGTTGCTTGATGAATACGATTGCGCCGATGCTGAATGGGTCGAGGATGTGCGAGAAAAAATTGATGCGGCGATTTTAGCTTCAGACCAAACGCCACCCATTGATGGAGAGACATTCGTAAACCAAATTTTAGAGCGGTTTCGACAAGGACATCAGGCGCAAGCATAAGTCGCTACGTTATCAACATTCTTGCCAGCCGAGATATCAATCGAAATTGCCGACTACTTTGCTGAAACTAGCGTTGAAGCAGGAGAGCGATTTTTCAGTGAATTCAACCGCAAGTGCCAACAAATTGTTGCCTTTCCAAACAGTGGTAAAAGTTACGCAAAAATTCGTCCAGACCTCCGAGGTGTATCCTTGCAAGGCTATATCATTTTCTACAGAGTGTTAGATGATGGTATCGAAATTCTACGGGTTGTAAGTGGTCGTCGCAACTTTCCATTTCTTTTCGAGGAATCCAACTAAAAGCTTTTCTGGCGAATCCCTGAGACACTGTGAATTTGGGGTGGTGTTGGGTTAAAAAAGAAACATGAAAATCATAAAACCCATCACCAATTGGTTAGAAACTCGCGCCAGTGCCCCTGCTTATGGCGGTTGGGTACTAGCAGCAACGGCTATTTGTTTTTTTGGCGCAGGTATTAATACGATGGCTGGTTGGCTGTACGCCATTAGCGGCATCAGTTTTGCCCTTTTGGGTGTAGCAGCCATCTTACCGCCGCGATCGCTCACAGGTCTATCCATCACCCGCCATCCCATGCAACCTGTGTCAGCAGGCGACGATCTAACGGTGGAATTAGAAATCTGCAATCAGACACAGCAGCCTGTAAGCTTATTGCAAGTTGAAGATATACTGCCCTTCGTCTTAGGCAAACCAGTACAAAAGGCAATCGAAACAATTCCTAGCCAAGGTAGTTACCGTTGGGTATATTATCACCCAACTCAGCGCCGGGGTGTTTATCGCTGGCACACAGTTGAACTTGGTTCTGGTGCGCCTTTGGGATTGTTCTGGTGTCGCCGTCAGCGTGATTGTGCTGCCACAGCGATCGTTTATCCCACAGTGTTACCCTTGGCTACCTGTCCCCTAGTAGACGAAATGGGGCAAGAAGAGAGCAAAAGGGGCGATCCTCGTGGTAGACCATTGCAGACAGCTACAACCGGGCTGGTACGATCGCTCCGTCCATATCGTCTAGGAGATCCCACCCGTCTGATTCACTGGCGGACTAGTGCCCGCTATGGCGAATTAAGGGTGCGGGAGTTAGAAATGGTAACAGGTGGACAAGAAATAGTTATTGCCCTTGACAGTGCTAGCAGTTGGGAAGAAGAAAACTTTGAACAAGCAGTAATTGCCGCAGCATCTCTGTACTTTTATGCACAGCAACAAGAATTACAGGTGCAACTGTGGACAGCATCAACAAGTTTAATTAAAGGCGATCGCTTTGTTCTAGAAACCTTAGCAGCAACCGCAGCCTTAGAAGATGCCAGTTCAGTAATTCCTAAAAGCTACCCTTTGATTTGGCTGACTCAGAATCCTCTGAGCCTTGCTACTCTTCCTCAAGGCAGTCGCTGGGTCTTGTGGCCAAATTTTTCCTTACCAGCAGAACCAGAAGTAATCAATTGGGAACACCCTGGTATAGTTTTGCAAAGCGATGGCTCACTGCAACCCCAGCTACAAAAAACATTACATTCATAAATCAATTCAAATTTTATAATTTCAAAGACTGCTGACAAGTTCAGCTTCTGCGATTTCTGAGATTTTCTCCAATCCCAGTACACCGGATATATCAGCCTTCGAGCAAAGGTAAGATAATTTGAGCAGGTAAGGTTGGGGAAATACACCCAGTAATCCCTTAGTGAGGCTGAGGTACAATGCAAAGAAATATTTAAATTATGAACGACATGATCGCATCAGAACATAACACAAAATCCAGCGATAAAAGCCTAGAGGCAATGCGGCATTTTTCCGAACAATACGCCAAGCGTACTGGAACATACTTCTGTTCTGAACCTTCTGTCACCGCAGTTGTGATTGAAGGACTAGCCAAACATAAAGACGATCTGGGTGCGCCTTTATGTCCTTGTCGCCATTACGAAGATAAAGAAGCTGAGATTCACGCCACATATTGGAACTGTCCTTGCGTGCCAATGAGAGAACGCAAAGAGTGCCATTGCATGTTATTCCTCACCCCTGACAACGAGTTTGCTGGAGACAAACAAGAAATCTCTCTAGAAACAATCAAAGAAGTACGAGACAGTATGGGATGAGCAAAACCATCCCCCAAGAGTTTTGGCAAGGCGTAGAACAGTTCAATTCTGGACAGTTTTACGCTTGTCATGACACTTTAGAGGCTTTGTGGATTGAAGCTGGCGAACCAGAAAAAAGCTTTTATCAAGGCATTCTCCAAATTGCAGTAGCACTATATCATTTGGAAAATCGGAACTGGCGAGGTGCTGTAATTCTATTGGGAGAAGGCAGTAATCGCCTACGTCGTTACCCATCTAGTTACAGCGGCATTGACGTAGATGAGTTATTGAGCGAGAGCGCAGTGTTGTTGACTAATTTACAACAAATAGGGCCAGATAAAATTGCCGCTGGCGATCTGGGCACAAATCAAGTCTTATCTTTGCCTAGAATTGTGCTAAGTACTGATTAGACATTTAGTTAAATTATGCGCTGCCCAAAATCCTTAATAGGCAAAATTTATCTAGCCAAAAGTTTTCCGTACCACTACGTGGAAGCAAGCTACGCGTCGCGTCTCCGTTAAAAAAAGAGTATTGTGTCTACGTCATTTTCACTCAGATGTCAATTAGCTGAAACCTTGAGGTTAGGGGTAGCGTCACTATTTCAGCCAGTAGTTATCGTAAATCACTCCAGATTGTATATTTCATAATCTGGATAAAGTACTTGAGATAATTAGAATGCAAGCTGAAATCCTAAATCCCCAATTGCTATGATGCCCTGCTATCAATTGCCCATATCCCAGATACGTCGCTTTGGATTAGCTTTAATGCTGCCAGCTGCACTTTTGGGCGCTTTTGCCTTCCCTACCCAAGTGCAAACCGCTACTGCACAAACATCTCAGGCAAATCGCCCCCTGACTATCCGCGCTGATGTGCAAGAATATGACGCGAAAAATCAAGTAATCACCGCTCGCGGTAATGTGCAAATGTTGTATCCGGCTCGCCAACTTCAGGCAACATCTGCCCAAGCACAGTATTTTAGTAAAGAACGCCGAATTGATTTCAGTGGCAATGTCTATATTTTGCAACAGGGCGGTAACAGTATCCGAGCAGAGAAAGTAACCTATTTAATTGATGAAGGGCGATTTGTTGCTTTACCACAATCCAACCGTCAGGTAGAGTCCATCTACATGATCGAGGAATCAAATAATAGCGGACAAACTGCCACACCTGCCCCACAAACACCACCTTTGAAGCCTTCTAATTAGCATTTACCACCAAGAAAGGGTGCTTCCAGCGTGAAAATTGTTTTAGAGAATATTCACAAATCTTACGGAAAGCGAGTAATTGTCAATCGTGTTAATCTTTCTGTTGCTCAGGGCGAAATTGTTGGTTTACTAGGCCCCAATGGGGCTGGTAAAACGACGACTTTTTACATTGCCACAGGTTTAGAAAAACCCAATCAAGGAAAAGTTTGGCTGGGTAATGTAGACGTGACGGGAATGCCAATGCATAAAAGGGCACGACTGGGTATTGGTTATCTAGCACAAGAACCAAGTGTTTTTCGCCAACTCTCGGTAGAGGATAATATTCTGTTAGTGCTAGAGCAAACTCATGTGCCACGTTGGGAGTGGGCAATCCGACTTAGAACTTTACTGCGGGAGTTTCGGTTGGAAAAATTAGCTAAAAGTAAAGGAATTCAACTTTCTGGTGGTGAGCGACGGCGGACAGAATTAGCAAGGTCTTTAGCTGCCGGACGAGAAGGGCCAAAATTTTTACTTTTGGATGAACCATTTGCGGGAGTCGATCCGATCGCAGTCTCAGAAATTCAGCAAATCGTCGCCCAACTGCGCGATCGCGGCATGGGAATCTTAATTACAGATCATAATGTTCGCGAAACCCTTGCCATCACCGATCGCGCCTACATCATGCGTGAGGGACAAATCCTCGCTTTTGGCGCTGCTGACGAACTCTACAGCAATCCCCTTGTGCGGCAATATTATTTAGGGGATAATTTTCAAGTCTAAATTAATAATAATTTAGTTAAAAATTTCCAAGGATATTTTGATTTTTGATTCTTCAGCATAAATTTATTAGTTAATGTTTAGCCATTAACTATTTAATTTTGATCTTAAATACAGTAGAGATGCTTTGCTTTTCCAGGGTTGCTAATATTTAAATTTTCAAGTTGCTTATGATATCAAAGAAGCTCACGTCTTTTAATAGTCTCTATTCGCTGCTGCCTTTTACGATCATGGATCGCTACCTTGCCAGCGAATTGTTAGCGCCGTTTTTCTTTGGTGTCGGAGCTTTTTCATCAATTGGCGTCACCATTGATGCTGTATTCGATCTCGTCAGAAAAATTGTCGAATCTGGGCTACCTATAGACATTGCTATTCAAGTTTTTTTGTTAAAATTTCCCAACTTTATCGTTTTAGCCTTCCCTATGTCTACGCTGCTGGCTACTTTGATGACCTACAGTCGTCTTTCTAGCGAGAGCGAACTAATTGCTCTACGTGGTTGTGGCGTCAGTGTCTATCGCATGGTGCTAACTGCTGTGATGTTAAGTCTTGTGGTTACAGGAATGACATTTGTGTTTAACGAAGAAATTGCACCAGCAGCCAATTATCAAGCAGCGATGACTTTAGAGAAAGCCCTGAAATCAGACAAGCCAACTTTTAAACAGCAAAATATTTTCTATCCAGAGTACCAGGATGTTGTCCAGCCAGATGGCTCTAAGAATCGGATATTGACACGCTTGTTTTACGCCGACCAATTTGATGGTAAGCGGATGAAAGGGTTGACAATTATAGATCGCTCAACAAAAAATCTGAATCAAATTGTGGTATCAGAATCTGCTCAGTGGAATCCTTCTCAAAATGTCTGGGATTTTTACAACGGTACAATCTATTTTGTTGCTGCCGATCGCTCTTATCGTAACATCGTCAAATTTGAACACCAACAACTGCAACTACCGCGCACGCCATTAAGTCTGGCAGAAAAAAGCCGCGATTATGGTGAAATGAATATTTCTGAAGCACTACAGCAACTAGATGTGGAAAATCTTGGTGGCGATCGCCAAAAAATTCGTAAACTTGAAGTGCGGATTCAACAAAAAATCTCTTTGCCCTTTGTATGCGTGGTTTTTGGCTTGGTAGGTGCAGCGATGGGAAGCATACCGCAACGGACGGGAAGAGGTACAAGCTTTGGGATTAGTGTCCTAGTTATATTTTCGTACTACTTAATTTTCTTTATTAGTGGAGCGATGGCACAAGCAGGTGTCCTTTCTCCCTTTATGGGGGCTTGGTTGCCCAACTTTCTTTTTTTGGGAATAGGTCTATTCTTATTGATGCGAGTTGCCAGACGGTAATAAATTGAGGGGGATGCGGAAGTAGATAAAGAATATTAAACATCTGGTGAAATTAAATATGCGCTATCCATAACCCCTGTAGAAACATCGCAGTCGTAAATTTTTATATTCTTTTTCACCAGATGTCTATTAGTCATTAGTCATTTGTGTTTACCAAGGACAAAGGACAAATGACAACCTCACCTGTTGATGTGCAACTTAAATGCGTAACAGCTTATTATTCTCCCACTTCAATTACGGGTGATAATTTCGACATTCTGGTGCATTGGGGTTTTCCTTGCAGTATTCTTCAAAAGAGACTTTAGCTGATATCATACCCTCAGCTTTTTGATGAGCTGCTTCTGCTTGAAGTTCTTCTACCTCATCCCAAGCAGCTGCACAGGCTTTAGAATAAGCACCTTGTTCAGTGCAAATAGCACGAGCCTGCTCAATTGCTTTTTGAATTCTCTCCTCCAGCAGTAGCGCTTTTGGCGCTTCCACAAAGTCGCTTTTAGTCAAAATGTCGGTAATCGAGATGATGCCCAACAACTTGCCTTGAATCACAGGTGCGCGATGAATACCAGTGTTAGCAAATAACCGCGCTACATATTCCACACCCAAATCAGGATTGACTACAATGCAGGGCTTGCTCATAATTTCATAAACCCGCACTTGCTTTGGATCTTTACCGTAGGCTGTTATCTTATAAACAATATCTGTTTCTGTGACAATGCCATAAGCATCATTGTCATAGCGACGATCCACAACCAGTGCCCGCAATCCTTTATCCTTCATCAGCCCCACCGCTTCAGCAACAGTTGCCGAACCGCGAATGGTAACTACATCTTTGGTCATGATATCTTCAGCTTTCATCATTGCTGTAGTCTCCTGGTTAATAGTCCGGTGTAGCACTGCGCCCTCATGGACGTATCGAAGCATTGCAGCGCACAGTTTGCTCTAACTAGAAAGTCAAAAAAGTTGAACTTTTGCCCAGCTACAACAATAAATTAGACCAGTTGTCAACTTATGATGTTATCCAATGTAACCAATGCCCAAAAACAAAGCATAAATTGTGATAATATTTTGCCGATTAACAAATATTTATTTTTTAATTGCCGAAAATTGCCGCATTTTCCAGAAATAGCTAGAAATCAAATTGGTAATAATATGAGCGACAATGGGCACTAACAAGTTGCCAGTGAGCAGGGCGCTATATGCCAATATCATCCCGACAATTGTTGCCCAAATTACATAAGGCCATTGTTGGGAACCGCTAAAATGCAAGATGCCAAAGCAAAGACTGGATACAATTACAGCTGTAAGATCGGAGCCTAAAGCTGGTAGCATCACACCTCTAAATAACAATTCTTCACTCAACCCTGGTAGCAACCCCAGCCAAATTAAATCTAGTAAAGCTAAAGGCTTCAATACTATTTCTAGGTAATAATCTGCACTCTTACGATAGGCAGTCCATAGGCGGTAAGTTAAGCCACTTAATGCGGTGAGTACAAACCCCA
Organism: Nostoc sp.; assembly: GCF_036917355.1. Lineage (GTDB taxonomy): Bacteria > Cyanobacteriota > Cyanobacteriia > Cyanobacteriales > Nostocaceae > Nostoc. The sequence goes on along the minus strand of NZ_JBALDP010000004.1, from coordinate 33,683 downwards.
ACCCTACACCTAACAGCAACTCTCTTTGATTCAAGTCCCAAGAAAATAGCGAAAAGTTGCCAAAGTATAACGAAAGTTTGGCGACTATCAACAAAATGATTGCAGTCGCTCCCATAGCCCCAAGTACTTGGATGCGCGTCAGGTATGGAATTTCTGGCTCTTGCTTTTGTTGTTCAATCACAGGTTTTAGGGGGAGAAGGGCAGGGGAGCAGGGGAGCAGGGGGAGAAAACTAATGACTAATGACTAATAACCAATGACTAATGACTAATTGACTGCAAAGGTAATAATTTGGGACGGAGAGCGGAGGGATTGATGCCTGCTTTGTGTGCTACCAATACACCTACTGCTTCTAAATATGAGTTTACCTGTATAGATTTGATCCCCAAAGGTTGGGCAGGAACTTTTATCAGAGTTTTATTTTCTTCTACTGTAATTATTTGGCATCGTCTTTGGCTTAAACTCAGTAAGGCACTGCTACCACAAGCATTTGCAGGTGCGATCGCAGCATCCACTTCATCTGCCCAAATATCTCCTTTCTCTGATGCAATCGCTCCTTTATCTATTATAAATTGTGGGGCACGACTTAACCCGACAAGGACGCAGGGCAAAAAGGTATAACCTAATTCTTCGGCGGCGGAACGTGGAGATAAATCAGGTTGTGGAGGTTCGCTCAAAAGGGCGGGAGAATGGGCGCAAGGAATTTGAAAGGTTCGTACTAGCAAATGGCTAATTACGGCTTCTGCACCCGCTAAAGAATCAACGCCTTCACCGTGGCGATATTTCTGTACTGCTTCTTCATCCATATCATCGGGGAAACGGGCAACAACTGCGATCGCTTCTGCCCCCGCTTTTTTAATTAATATCTCAGCTGCTCGTAATAAACTATCTGGGTTGCCAATTGTTCCCCAACTTGCTCTCGATGCTGTAGTCCGTAATTCTACATTTAATGGCGCATCCGTAATTACATAATCTGTTAAGGTCAATCCCAGAGTTGCTCTGACTGCATCTGCTGCTTGTATATGTCGTAGCCGCAACTCTGGCTCAATGGCTTGATCTAAAAGTAAACCTACTTTGTTACTGCGGACTGGACGCAAACCCCAGCATCCAGAGGCAAATTTATCAAGCCCGTAACCTTCAACATAGAAAGCGTTTGGAAGATTCCAATACAAGCTTGCGCCATTCAGGACATTGGGGTGAGTAATTAGGCGATCGCAAACCTGTGCTATAACTTTGGCAACAGGTAAAGCATCTCCTGCATAACCCCCAATGGCAGCCCCTACGCCTGTTGGTACGATTAAGATAGCGGTATATGGACGCATATTGAGTTAGGAGTTATGAGTTATGAGTTATGAATCAAAAGCCATCAAATACTAACTCTTGTACAGACGCTATTAATCGCATCTCTCTTAATCGCGTCTCTTTTTCTAACTCTTGACTGTAGTCACCACAGCTTCAACTGTAGCTTTTTGTTCATCAGTATCCACAGAAGTAACTGCCCAACGCAGAGGTTCACCTTGTTTCTTTAACTCTGTTTCAATTACTTCTAGTAACTCTGCGGGAGTTTCTTGTAAATCAATTTCTGCGGTAATAAAATGAGTTGTCATTTTGGTAAATCCTGTTGATTTGTAGTTTCTAGAATAGCTGATTTCATCTGCAATGAAATACTTGCGTAATTTATCAGATTTGGTAATCTCCGCGAACAGTTATTCAGTTATGATAATCACCCGATATACTTATAACTGTTCGCTGATTATTTGCCTTTGCCAAATTGTAACTGATAAACTACATCTTCTTTTTCCGTCTGAAGTTTCAAATCAGAAAGGGGTTTGGCAACACAAAGCAATACGTAACCTTGCTTTTGTAAATCTGGACTAACGCCCATGCCATCAGTTTGATCCACAGTTCCCTCAGATAGTTGACCGGCGCAAGTTGTGCAAACACCTGCATTACAAGAACTCGGCAGTTCCAAACCAGCAGCATCGGCAACTGATAAGATCGTTTCATCTTCGGGAACTTGCAAAGTATGAATTTTGCCTTGGTGATCAATTTCTACGGTGTAAGTTTTGGGCATATACAAAAGAAGCGTGATGCAACGGACAAATGTATTAGTTTATCTGAATTAGTTAAAAATATCCAGATGTTACTATAAAAATTTAGGTTAAAGAGGAAAAATTATAGCAACTAATTCTGAATACGTTATAGATTAGTAACATTATTTACTATACAATACACAAATAAATTAGTTAAATTTGCTTACTATAAATCAATACGGTTCAGTTAAGGCTAAAAAATAAAACTAGTGTAGGTTGGGTTGAGGAACGAAACCCAACATTATCAAGGCAATTAGCAAAAGCAATTTGGGCATCTGATGTATTTTTGTATATTGATTCTTTCCATGCACGTTCATCAAAATGGGTAAATTTTGAATTAATTTTAGCTCAGATTTGGTCTAAGTTAATTCAAGTTGTTAATGTTCCCTCCCCAGATGAACGGTAGAATCAAGATTTCCGAATTCCGATACCTGGCACTGCTGGGTAGGGTTATTGAAATTTTTAAGAATGTATCTCTGTTAATCTATCACAGACTAGTACAGCTATGCAAAAGCCAAAAGGCTTATAGAATAAACTTTTTAGTTTTATTAAAATTTTTTCCAACTCTGCGATCGCTGTAAATCAACAATATACACTATGTAGCGATGGTTGCACTCACCAAGAAACTTTGGTCATCAATGTTATAAGGTTGACTCTAAGGTTACGACATTAAGCCTTAAAGCTAGAACATAAAGGCTTAAGGTTACAACATTAAGGCTTAAAGTTAGAGCGATTGCTGTTGACATAGAATACAGACCATTTGTAGAGGTATAGCAATGCTCATAGGTGTCAACTTAACGTAAAAACCATGTCCCGCAAGGAACTTCAGTTCCTTGCTAATAGCTCAAATCATCTTTAGATGACTAAATAATCCGAAAAATCTTTAGTCTACTTGAGTAGACTTTAGCTATTAGCCTGAAACTTTAGTTCCAGGCGGGTAAGTCAGCTAACAGTTAAGCTACCTTTAGCTTAAATTGATCCCAATAAACAATGCTGTACCCTATTGTCTATTGCTATTGTTTTGCCGAAAATCAACCTTTGATGATTAAATTCCGAGAAATCACAGGCATAAATAAAAACTTTTACTCAAAAAATGCGCTTTTTGCTGAACCATAATCCAGTTTAGTTGAGACAAAATAGCTCTAAAAAGCTTTTAAAAATGTAAAATTATGACTCGAAGAAAACGCAGTACCCGAATTCTAGAAAAAGCTGAATTTAGAGTCGCCGGGTTGAAAGCTGTCGATCCAAATATCAGTTTTGATGATACTCACAACTTGCAAAACCTGACTCAATTAATAGACAATTTTCACAATATGTTTGATGAGTATAACGCTGCTATAGCTATGATTGACTCTTCTAGAAAAAAGCTGGATTAAATGGAAAAAACCTTAAGTCAGGTTTCAGACAAAATGCTTACTGGGGTTGGTTTTAAGTACGGCAAAAACAGCAGTGTGCAGTCACAAGCGATTATCGAGTTGCAAGCGTTACCATTAGATTATCCATACCAAAAAGCAACTATTGAATTAGTTTACAACTTGCGCGAAAACTTGAGAGTAAACCAAGAATTAGAAGCAGATGATAGGGAGTTAATTATGCGACTAGAACCACTTTATCAAAGAGACAGAGAACAAGCTGTACAAGAAGGAAATAAACAAGGAGAACAACGTCTAGTTCTACGCTTACTCAATCGCCGTATTGGTGAGATTGATACGTCATTAATCGAGCGAATTAAAGGTTTATCGATTGAACAGTTAGAGAATTTAGGAGAGGCATTGCTAGATTTTTCTAGTGTTACTGATTTAGAAACTTGGTTAAACCAACAATCAATCTAATTCATTTCATAAAATTCTAGTCGCTTCTACCCGAAAAATCAAAGATAAAATTAAGGGCAACTTATCTAGTTAATTGCGAATTGCGTTAGCGTAGCGGGGCGTTCGCTTTTAGCGTCTCGCAGAGAAGCGCATTGCGAATTGCGAATTGGTATGATTTAATTATAAGCCTAGATTCGCGCAATACCAGCGGCGGGCTATGCGTAAGCACACCACAGATTTAGCTGAAGAGGCGAGAAACATCAACGAAACCATTATGAAGACTTACAATATTTGAAACTTCTGAATACATACTTCCGACTTTACCTGATTGATGGGTAAATAAATTATGACAACCCACAATTATTAGTAGTTCTTGAGCGCGGGAAAATGCAACATTTACTCGTTCTGGCTTCTTAGCAAATCCCACATCTCCTTTACTATTGTTGCGAACCATACTTACAATTACAACTGGTCTTTCCATACCTTGAAATCTGTCTACAGTACCAGTACGAATTTCTAGTGAAGGGAAAAGTTCAGATTGCAGACGTTCATCAATTTTTCTTAATTGAGCGCCATAAAATGTAATTACGGCAATTTCTTTTTTGGGTTCACCATTAGCAACTCTAAAAGCCCAAGTATTCTCAAACTGATGACACAAACGTTCAATCGCATCAATTTCTGGAGTATTAAAGTAAGAAGTTCCATTTTTTTGCTCTAAAAACTGATGCTCAATAGGCGTTTTTATCCAGATAAGATGCTGAGATTCTTGGATAATTTCGTCTGCTAGATGATGTGCGCGTTTTGTATCCGGTTCCAAAATACCAGATTCTAATTTTCCGTCATAAAACTGATTAATTGCACCCATAATAAATGGATGCATTCGATATTGTGTAGTTAGCATTTGTTTAATGCTTTCATCAGCAGATTCAAACTGACTTTTAAACAGTGATTCTTCTAAAAATTGTAGTTCGTCTCTTGTATTACCAATTGTTTGAACAACTTCTTCTAAAGTGTTGGTATCAAGCATGGGTGGTAATTGCCGATGATCGCCTACCATGACTAGCTTTTTCCCTTTCAATGCAGGGATTAGTAACTCTGGTGGAGTACACTTACTAACTTCATCAACAATCACGACATCAAAGGATTTAAATTCTTCCGAAAAACCTCTATTTGCAGCCTGAACACAGGTGATTCCGACGACGTTGGCATTATCTAGATAGATACGCCTTAAATCGTCGCGATCGCGCTCATTTGGCTCTCTTAATTTTCCTATCCAATCTTGTACAAAATTTTGATATCTATTGAGATAAACTTCATCTTTGTGTAGTTGCTGTTGCCAAGATTCAAAGCTAATATTTATACTACGTAATAATTCTATATTAAACAAGTCATTAGCAAATTTTTCTGGTTTAAATTTATCCGGTATTCTTTGCCATTCTGTCAACCACCAGCTTCTTTCTTCTATTAAATTTTCTGATGGCTGTGGTTGTAATTTATGTTCTATTTCGCGTAGACTAATTTGTAATTTTTGAAGCTGCGCTAGAGAGTTTTCAGTTTCTTCTTGTAGCTTTAAGAAATGCTCGTTTAGATAATTTTTAATTATCTCTAGCACAGCAAAAGGTTCCAATGATGAGATTAAGGTTTCAAGCTGACTAATGGAAGTTGCCCAATAATTAACTTGATTTGCAAATTCTTGGGGTTGCTCCCAAATATTTGATTGTGTTGCAAGATATTTTTCAACTATAATACGTAATTGATCGGGGATATTTTTTTGATTAAGTTCTTGCAATTTATTAATAACTATTCCAAGTTGGAAATTAGCATCTTGCTGTGCTTTTTCCACCTCAGCTTGAGTAATGGATATTTGCTGTTCACTAACTTCATTTTTCTGAAGTTCATTTAATTGTCGTTGCAGATGGTGAAGTTGTTGTTCAGTTTCAGTTTTGACTTTTAAAACGCATTGACGCGCATTTGCAAGGATAGTATCTAGCAACTCTTGTGTAATGCGGGTGAGAGTAGAGTCGATATTATTCCATTCCCATGATGTACCATAAGTCCGTTGCATTCTAACTAAGAAAACCTGGGTATTTTCAACTAGTAATTTTCGCTGTTTGGGGTTGAGTAGCTGATAATTGCTAAACTGTTGATAGGTTTCTTGCCATTGAGTGCGATCGCTCTTTGATAGCAGCATTGGAATCTGACTAAAATTTTCTTGTAAAAAATAGCTAAAATTATGCTGTTTACCCCGCCTGTCAGTAAAACCTCCATCTATTTCATAAGCGATCGCTTTTGTCAATAACTCCCATTCAGGTAGGTTAATTTTATAAGTTTTTGGTACTATTGGTAGTTTTAATGTGTTAGCAAACATCAACAAACCTAGCGGCAAGTCAACTAAATTTTCTGTGAGTGGTAAGCCTGATTGATGACATTCTTTTAAAGTTTGATAGAGATGAGAAAGTGCTGTAGATTTCCATTCTTTAACTGCTGAGATAATGTAATCTATTTCCCGTTGGCGATTTTGCCATATCTGGATTGTTTGCTGTATATTTTGCAGTTTGGCAAGATATTGCTGATAATCTGGTTGTAACTGATTCAACGAGGCGAAATTTTGTTTGACAACCTCTACTGATACTGCAACTTCTAAGATGCCTTTACTCACCTCTTGAGCATAAGTCAAAGAAGTTTTAAATCCAGAAATTTCTATTGCTACAGTTTCACGCAACCAAGCCGCTAAACCAAAAGCACCAAGCGCCGGACGCACAAAGCCAAGTTCATCAGTATATTTGATGGTTTGACGAACATTTGTTAAAAATTCTTCTACTAAACTGTTACCTTCTGTGTAGGGTTTAAGAAGTGGCAAAAAATCTGTAACTTCTGAAGCTTCCCAGTTGATATTTGGTGCAGCATTTAATATACTTTTTAATTTTGCAATTAGTGATTCAACCTCATTCTGTTTTTCTACAGTTTCGTTGTAATATTTTTCTTGATTTTGAAAGTTTACCTCTAGCTTTATCTTATTTTTATTGAATTTAGTTTGTTGCTGATTAAATTCTTCCTCTGCTTGGAAGTAAGCGGTAAATCTTTGTGATGATGCTAGTAATTGACTGAAGATTTTGATATTTTCCAGTCGTTGAGTCAGATTATTTTCACAGTCAATTGCAGTATTTTCTAGCCATCTGCCAATCACTTGTTCTTCTAAAAATGGCTGTCCTTCTTCCCCAACTTTTTCGGCTCTCCCCTTGCGTACAGCCCGAATTACTGGGTTGTGAACTAATCGACTCAGGGCGTTATCTACTGCTAAATTGGCTTGAGATGCAATTAGAGTGCGTCCACCGCGAAGGGCAATTTGATAGCAAATCTCGGCAATTACGGTAGTTTTCCCAGTACCTGGTGGCCCTTGGATGAGAACAAGATCCTTCGCAGCAAGTACCTTTTCCACTGCTGCTTTCTGACCAGGATTAGCAGAAGATAATAATAAATCTTGTGGTTGAAGTTCAACAGTTGTTTTGATTTGTCTAGCCTGAGAAGCATCGAATAAAAAGTTACCCAAATAGGGATTTTGGGTGTAACCGTTATTCAAATCATCTAAAGCTTTTTTCTTGCGCTGAATCTGCTGAATATCACCAACTGCCTCAAAACACAAAAATCCTGTATCTGGTAACTTATAACGCTCTGCTGCCATGAATTCAGCTAAGTCGCGTTCTAGTCGGAGGCTGATAATACAACGGTTGGGGTCAACTTCTTCAACAGTCCCTAATTGACGACCACTAATCCAATTTTTGCCGACGGGAGCAGTTTCAAAAAGCTTTAAATCTTCGTTTTTTGTGCGTCTTGCTCGTTCCCAAAAGTTTTCTAATTCAAGGGTATTTTGATAAAAGCCGTCAAGGGTGGCTGAGGCTACATCTATTTCAAAACTAATTCGTCTTTTTAAGTTATAGTTATGACTTACGTAACGCACGCAAAACTGACGCGCTTTAGCGATTTTTTCTTCAATTTGCAAAAACGCTTTCCAAGCTTTCAGTTGATCTTCTGTAGGCACATTTTCGCCACAAACTGGCGCGGTAGCGATGCGTTTCAATGTTGCAGACGGAATATCGAGATGATGCTGATGATTAGGTAGCAAACGTAAGCGACAAGGTATCGCATAGCTATCGGCATGTCCCCGTGAGATATGTAATAACTGAGCCGATAATATTTTTAAACCTCCGCGTCCATCTTTTGGTACAGCCGCTCTAAATCCTAATGTTTTTCTGAGCTTCTCAAGTCTTGCAGGTAACTGAAAATCATCGGAGTCTGTTGCTATTGTCAAATCCCAGATTTCCTCTCTTGCCTCTTTCCCCGCGCCTTTGCGACGCACGTAAAATAGAGAGGGCTTTTTACCGACACATTCAGACATTAACTCATTGGCGCGATCGCGCCGCTCTCTAAATTCGGGATAAGATTTCAAGGCAGCCTCACCTTCAAGATGGCGGATAAAGCTATCAATTGCTGAAGCTATAAACGTATAGCCCCAATCTTCAGAGTTTATTTTAGTTTTCGAGGATTTTGCTGTTAGTTTATTTGCTATTGCACGAATACGTTCTGCATCGGATTCTAAGATTGTACTGGTATGGCTTTTGACTACAATTTTGAGCTTTTCGCAAATTAATAATAGCTTCTTGCTATCCAAATTTAATTCTTTTGCTAGTTCGTAGATTCTGAGTTTGCCGTTGTTCATCCAGTACTGCCTTTGCCAACAAAATTTTCAAGGACAATTGAGGGTTTAAAAACTCTACAATTTCGGTTACTATTACCCGTTAAATGACTATAGTTTGTACTGATGGTAAACTTCGCTAGCGGCCCGATGCAACAGGGAATGCCGCCATACTAAAGATTTCATATCATCAGCATAACCGCCGCCAATGACGCAGGCGACGGGATAACCGCTATTCACACAGGTACTTAAAACCTGCATTTCCCGGCGAAAAATGCCAGCATCGGTAAGGGCTAATTTGCCCAAGCGATCGCCTATATGAGGGTCAACACCAGCATCATAAAATACTAAGTCTGGCTTGACTTTAGACAATAAATCTGATAGATAACTCGCCAAGGTTTGTAAATAAGCGTCATCTTCCATTCCTATCGGCAAAGGAACATCCAAATCGCTGTTTTGTTTCGTACCGGGGAAATTGACTTCGCAGTGCATAGAGAAAGTAAAAACGCTGTCGTCGTTTTGGAAAATAAAAGCTGTGCCGTCTCCTTGATGGACATCCAAATCGACAATGAGGATTTTTTGGACGAGTCCAAATTTTTGTAAAACGCGACAGGCGATCGCTAAATCGTTGAAAATACAAAAACCAGATCCATAACTAGGAAAAGCATGATGAGTTCCACCAGCCGTATTACAAGCTAAACCCTGACTGAGTGCCAGTTTCGCAGTCAGTATCGTACCACCTACCGCTACACAAGTACGATTTGCTAATGCTGGACTCCAAGGCAAACCAATGCGTCGCTGTGCTTTGATATCTAGGGTTCCTTCGCAATAAGCTTGAACATAGTTTGGGGTGTGGACTAACTCTATCAATTCGAGTGGCGGACTTTCAGGGGTGTGAAATTGTTCTTGATTTGCTACACCATCGGCTAACAGCAATTCGTAGAGTTGTCGGAACTTTAACATCGGGAAACGATGTCCTTCAGGTAGGGGAGCAATGTAATCTGGGTGGTAAATAATTGGCAAATCCATAAGGAAAGAAAATCTCAAGCAGCTAATCCGAGAACAAGGTAAAATTTAGCCATAATCACAGTAAAAATGCTGTTCTTGTAAATCTAAACTTCCAAATTTAAATTAATATGATGGAATGGATTCCGCCCATAGCATTTATTCTAGCTGGCTTACTAGCTGGAATAATTGGTGAAAAAGTTATCTTCAAAAAGCTAGAAATATTCGTTAATAATAAACGAATTGCTGGGGGTAATATTATATTTTACTCTCTGCACCGCATGACATTTATTTGGTTTGTCATTGCCGGTTTTTTTTGGGCAGTTTTGAGCGCACCCCTGAAACCAGATATTGCGATCGTACTACAAAAAGTTTTGACGATCGCACTGCTGTATTCAGTAACCCTAGTTTTAGCAAGATTGAGTGCTGGTTTTGTTAATTTATTTATTCGCAGAACAGAAGGGGTTCCCACATCACTAATTTCTAACCTTGCGAAGATTACTGTTTTAGTTTTGGGAACATTAATCATATTGCAAACAGTGGGTGTTCAGATTACACCGATAATCACGACTTTAGGGATTGGTGGTCTGGCAGTTGGTTTGGCACTTCAAGATACCTTAGCAAATTTGTTTTCTGGCTTTTACTTAATTATTTCTAAGCAAGTTAGAACCGGAGACTATGTAAAATTAGATGCTGGTCATGAGGGATATGTTATAGATATTTCTTGGCGGAATACAACAATTAAAGAAATTTCCAATAATATAGTCATTGTTCCTAACTCTAAGTTGTCTTCTGCAATTTTCACAAACTATCATTTACCTGCAAAGGAAATTACTTTAACAATGGATGTTGGCGTAAGTTATGATAGCGATTTGGAAGAAGTTGAAAAAGTGACTGTAGAAGTTGCCAAAGAAGTTATGCAAGAAATTGCACCAGAATTAAAAGAAAATGAACCATATATCAGATTTCATACTTTTAATGATTTTAGTATAGATTTTACGCTTTATATGCGGGTCAGTGAATACTTCGATCAGCGGATTGGTAAACATCTATTTGTCAAAAAATTACACAAACGCTATCAGCAAGCAGGAATTCAAATTCCTTTTCCGATTAGAGAAGTCTATATGCAAGATAATTCAGCTATGGAAAAAAATTAGTAGTTGCCATGTTAGTTTAATAACATGGCAATTCGCATTTTTTCTCTAACTTAGATAGCTAATGCTCGTTTTTCTAATGGTAGTTCAAAGCGATCGCCTGGTTTTGGTTCAAGTACCCGCGTCGAAAGATTGTTCTCTTTTAGTAACGAACGAAATTCTTCACTACTTCCTTTAGTCTGAATAAGTTTCATCAACAATCCCTCAAAGAATATATCCCCACCAGCCGCAGTAGGTAATATTACTTGAGGTTTTAACGACTTTACTACTTCTAATGAACTATTTTTCCCTTTAATAATCGGCCCAAGCAAAGGTAGGGTCATATCAATAAACGGTGTAATCACTACATCGATAGGTGCAGCCTGCTGAATTTCTGGGGAATGATACCCATGAGGTTCGTAGTATACACTTAAACCACTCTCAAAATCTTTGAGGAGATAACTGTTTTCTATCAGAGTCGGGCCAATGGGCGAGCCGGGGAAAGCCTTGATTTCAACTTGATTATCTAAAGTGAAACTTTCACCATGAGCCAATACCGTTACCTGGGTGTAACCTAATTGCTGTACTACCTTGGCTGCATTGGGAGAAGCTACAACCTTGATGCTGTGGTCGAGTTGCTTAAGTGTTGGTGGGTGAGTATGGTCTTCTAAACCCTGAGATAAAAGGATTAAATCGATATTATCTGGGATTGGACGATTTTGCGATCGCGACCCTTTAAATAACCAATCCAAATTGCTGAAAATTAACGAACCAACCAGCCAAGGGTCAATTAGTATTCGTTTCCCGCCAATTTCTAGTAACCAAGAGTTGCTGTCGAACCAAGTTAAAAACATAAATTTTGTGAAGATAACGCCTACCTTCATTATCAATGGTGTCACCTTTCTTAGTAAGCACTAAGTCCAACACCTACATTCGTGCGGTCAAGTCTACCACGGAGTTTTTTTATGTCTGATCTTGGTTTTACTCACATTGCACTTGCAGTCAGTGATGTTGATGCCAGTATCTCATTTTATGCAAAGTATGCCCAGATGACAGTCGTGCATCATCGCATCGATCGAGCGACTCAATCAGATGTTGCTTGGATTAGTGACCTGACTAGACCTTTTGTAATTGTCCTCATTAAAGTACCTAAAGTAGAAGGCGCACTCTTACAACAATCTCATCTTGGGGTAGCTTATCAGAATCGCGGGGAAATCGATCGCCTGTGCAATGAGGCACGCAATGAGGGAATACTGCTAGCTGGGCCAAATGACTGGGGCCATCCGGTTGGTTACTGGGCTTATCTTCAAGACCCAGATGGTCATACATTAGAAATTTCCTATGGTCAGGAAATTAGTTTTACAGTCGAGCAAGCTAGAGACGCGATTAATCGCGTCTCTTAAAAGAAAATATTATTTATTACCAGGGGTACGTCCACCTTCATCGTTACTACCACCGTGAGGACGAGAATTACCTGGGTCACAGCCCTCAGAACCATTACCAATTCCTTGGTTGCAATGGCGACGCGGTTTGATGCGCGCCCTTGAAGTTTCAGTCTGCTGCTCTACTGCAACTTGTTGCTGTCCAACGACGTACTGCGAGGAGATGTTTGCTACCTGTCCAGTGCTAGACAGGGCTTGGTATAGCAAAGCAGACACTTCAGACCTGGTTGCTACCCGTTCAGCATTTAGCAAGTTCACGTTGGGATAGTTGACGACTATACCGCGTTGTGTCAAAGCTGCAATCAGACTGCGATATTCACTACGAATAGTATTTGCATCACTATAAACAGATAAGATCGTATCCGTGGAACCACTGCTTTGATAATTTAATCCCCGCGCTAATGCTACCAAAATATCAAGGCGGGAAAGCCTTTGAGTGGGGTTGAAATCCTTGCCAATAACAGCGTTTAAAAAGCCCATTTGATAAACTTCGCTGATGGCATTGTAAGCCCAATATTGAGTTGAGACATCTTTAAATGCGATCGCTTGGCGAATTTTCCCCTTGTCAAACGCTTTCCGCACCATTGCCGCAAATTGGGCACGAGTTACTGGTGCATCTGGGCGGAAAGTCCCATCAGGAAAACCTTCGAGAATTTCCATTGAGGCTAATTCAGCAATAAAATCTTTAGCCCAGTAGTCTGTGGAAACATCAGAAAACTCAACCTTGAGAGGGCGAGACAGTCTGACTTGGCGATAATTCATTAGCATTTGGCTAATGTCGTAGCTAGAGTTATCGCTGACTTCAATCACCTGTACCAAGCTGCCAGGAGTAGTTTGCAAAACCTTTGCCAAGTTGGAATTAAAGACATTCACGAAGGACTGACGCACTAAAGCATAATCACCCTGAGTAAAAGAGACGGGATAAACGCTGGTTCCGGCAATTTTTGACAAACCTTCTACTTGGAACTGACTACCTTGAAAAGTTTGGGAACTGCTCAGGAAAATAACACGTTGGTTCCTGAGTTGGGTAAAGTAGTCGTAAGTGTTAGTACCTGCGTCAATAGTGCCGTTTTGGTTAGCATCAACACCATAAACAGTGCGAACGACTTGGTATTCTCTAGGTTTGGCTGACAAAATCAGGTTAACTGTGGTATTTGCTGGCAAACATTCAAATTCGCTGTAGCCAATAAAGCGGTTTTGAACATCATACAATCGCACGACGATGCGATCGCTAGCTTTTAACCCCTTAACAAATTTTGCTTTTTGCTTAATCTTGTACTTGTAATCACCCAAAAACTGCTCTTTTAAATAGCCCTGACCACTTTTACTTTTAACAGAAATGCGAGCAATTACTTCTGAAAAGTTACCAGATGGTTGCCAAATGGCAAGGCTAAAACCTGTTTTTTTCGCTTTTACCGAAACGTTACGGCTTTCTGTAGTCACAGTTTGCCGTTGGATAGTGGTGTGATTCCTTGTTTCTACTTCCTTATGGGCTAAAAGTTGTTGTTCTGTGGAATTATCTGTTATTTGAGCGACGATGGTAGAGAACCCTAAAGCTGCATAGGCAGAATATATTGGCGAAAATATTGCTACAGAGGTTGCAGCAATAACAAATTTGCTCATTTGAGCAAAGTTACTTTGAGTTATGTATTTCATCCCACACTACCATTCGTCTAAAAAGTCACAGGGCTATTTGCTATCCCTCGACTTATTAATCCCTTGGGGTGGATGGAACTAACATCTCATCAGTGCTGAGTTAGGAGTTCAGGAGTGTGATTATTGCTTTTTATACTCAGCACAGGCTAAACCTTAGCTATCCGCTAACAGCACTCGTTACTCAGAACTATTTCGGTCAGAGAACATTACTATATATATTAAAGAAACACTTTATTAATCTTAATAATGACTGTAACTACACAACAGCTTGCAACCCAAGATGCCTTTGAAAAATTCTTTTGGACTTGGCAGGGTTACAAAATTCAGTACACTGTCATGGGTACAGGACGCCCTTTGGTACTGGTTCACGGCTTCGGTGCTTCCATTGGACACTGGCGCAAAAATATCCCAGTTTTAGCTGATGCTGGCTACCAGATATTTGCTATAGACCTTTTAGGTTTTGGCGGTTCTGAGAAAGCGCCCATTGATTACAGTGTAGAAGTTTGGGTGGAACTGTTGAAAGATTTCTGCACAGCACACATCCAAGAACCTGCTGTATTTATTGGCAACTCCATCGGCGCACTTTTGAGCTTGATTGTACTGGTAGAACATCCAGAAATTGCTGCTGGTGGTATTTTAATTAACTCTGCGGGTGGGTTGAGTCATCGTCCTCACGAATTGAACCCGCCGCTACGGATGGTGATGGCAGCTTTTAATCGGTTTGTGCGATCGCCAATTACAGGTAAATTTGTCTATAACCGCATCCGTCAAAAAGCCCAGATTCGCCGCACCCTCTACCAAGTTTACCGGAACCGTGAAGCTGTCACCGATGAATTAGTTGATTTACTTTATACTCCCTCTTGCGACCCAGGAGCGCAACAAGTCTTTGCATCTATTCTCACAGCCCCTCCTGGCCCCAGTCCAGAGGAACTTTTGCCCAAAGTAGAACGTCCTTTATTAGTAATTTGGGGTGCTGACGACCCTTGGACACCAATTACCGGGGCCAAGATTTACGAAAAGGTGCGGGAGAATGGCAAAGATATCAAAATTGTTCCCATTCCCAATGCCGGTCATTGTCCTCACGATGAGGTTCCAGATGTTGTCAATGCCCAGATTGTCGATTGGCTAGCGCAAAGGTAATAATTTCGCCTTTCTGCCGATATGTATTAGCCCAAGCAAGGTAAAAATGGGGCTAACAATCTGGGTGAGTGGATCTTAATCTTTGAATTGCGCCTTGACATAATCAAACTCGTATGGTGTGTGAAGAAATGGAGCTTGATGTGCGTAATGGAGATAAAAGGGTAATACCCTTAAATCACCATCCAGATTTTTCAGAACTTGGCTATCAAGTCATCAGCGAACTAGGACGCAACCGAGAAGGGGGACGGATTACTTATCTAGCTAATGTTTTCAAATCTAATCAGCAGGTGGTAATTAAAGAGTTTTGTTTTGCTCGTGCAGGTGCTGATTTATCAGGTGTGAAAGCATATCAGCGCGAAATAGAAATTTTGCAACAACTCAATCATCCCCGCATTCCTCGCTATATAGATTCCTTTGAAATGCCAGGAGCTTTTTATCTCGTACAAGAATATAAAAATGCCCCATCATTGGGATTAAAACGTAGCTTCAATCCTGAAGAAATTAAGCAAATTGCTCTGTCAATCTTAGAAATTTTGGTTTATCTGCAAAAGCAACTTCCCGCAATTATTCATCGGGATATTAAGCCAGAGAATATTTTGGTTGACGAAGAACTAAATGCTTACCTGGTTGATTTTGGGTTGGCTAGAAGACAGGGTGCGAAAGTAGCTCTGAGCAGCTTTATAGCCGGAACTCCAGGTTTTATGCCACCAGAAGAACAGTTTGGTCATTCTCTGACTGAGGCATCAGATTTATACAGTTTAGGAGCAACGCTGATTTGCTTACTTACTAATACCCGTTCTGTTGAGATTGGCAAATTAATTGATGATAACTATCGCTTTAATTTCCAGCAATTAGTTCCTCAAATAAGTCCGCGTTTTCGGTGGTGGTTGATGAAAATGGTGGAACGTAACCGAAAACGCCGTTATGCTAATGCGGCTATTGCTTTAAAAGCACTTGGAACAATTGAGGTTGTTGGTAGTGCGACGACTGGGTTAGATAATTTCATCAGTACAATCAAATCTAGAAAACGAGCCGCTTTGTTGGGACTAGCTACTGTTGTTACACTGGCTGCGGTTGCCGGAACTTTGATAAGTTATCAGTCTGGTAATACGGTTAGGGAATTGTCGGAAGCTAGAGAATGTCAAAGTTTTGATTTAAGCTCAGATTGCCAAGATAAAATCGGAAATTAAGATTAATTAGGTTGCATCTGGCTAAGGATTGCAGCGATTTTCAATTGAATAGACTACACGCTAAGGGGCACAATATATTGTGCCCCTACAATTATGTATATTCCACGCTTGTGAAAATTGCTGGAATTTGCATGAGTATCCAATACTCGTTAACGGAGTTCAGAGGTGTATGAATCCAGTTCAAACACTCGTTAACGGAGATAAAAGGTGGATTCATCCAGTTCAAATACTCGTCAACGGAGATAAAAGGTGGATTCATCCAGTTCAAACACTCGTTAACGGAGATAAAAGGTGGATTCATCCAGTTCAGATACTCGTTAACGGAGATAAAAGGTGGATTCATCCAGTTCAGATACTCGTTAACGGAGATAAAAGGTGGATTCATCCAGTTCAAATACTCGCTGACGGAGATAAAAGGTGGATTCATCCAGTTCAAACACTCGTTAACGGTAATGCACTATCAGTAATTGTGTAGTTATCTGCTGTAGTAAACTACATCTAAGCCAGAAGCCTGCATTCAATAGTTGATAGCGCTGTGAAAAAAATCCTGATTGTGTCAGCTAATCCCACGACGACAGATAAACTTCGCTTGGACGAGGAAGTAAGGGAAATTCAGGAAGGGTTGCAACGCTCTCGCAGCCGAGATAAGTTTGAACTGATTACTAAATGGGCGGTGCGGCCTGACGATTTGCGGCGTGCGCTTTTAGATCATAATCCTCATATTATCCATTTTTCTGGACATGGTGGAGGAAATCAAGGTTTAGCCTTGGAAAATAATACAGGGGAAATGCAGCTGGTGAGTACAGAGTCACTGGCAAGGTTATTTAAGTTATTTAAGGACAAAATTGAGTGTGTATTATTAAATGCCTGTTATAGCGAAGTGCAAGCTGAGTCTATTTCTCAACACATTAACTGTGTAGTTGGGATGAATCGGGCAATTGGGGACAGGGCGGCAATTAAATTCGCGGTAGGCTTTTATGATGCACTAGGCGCTGATAGGTCTTATGAGGATGCTTATGAGTTTGGCTGTAGCGCTATTGATTTAGAAAGTATTCCAGAGTCTTCCACCCCAGTGCTGAAAAGTCGGAACAATCCCCAAGGTGCTATCTCTGCTAAAGAAACGATTCTAGATACCGAGATAAAACCAGCAGTCACCTTAGAAAATCCAGAAGGGCAGGTATCTTTAAACTCTGCGTTCTATGTCGAGCGATCGCCTATTGAGGTAGACTGTTATGAAGCGATTCTTCAACCAGGGGCCTTAATTCGCATCAAAGCTCCCCGGCAGATGGGCAAAACTTCGCTCATGTCGCGGGTTCTCCATCATGCTAGTCAACATAACTATCAGACCGCACCCGTAAATTTCCAGTCAGCTGATGCAGAATTTCTCGCTAATTTAGATCATTTTTTGCAGTGGTTCTGCGCCAGCATTACTTACGAGTTGAATCTATCCGATAAGTTAGACGAGTATTGGAAGGGTGTTTTAGGTAGCAAAAATAAATGTACGAATTATTTTCAACGGTATTTATTACCCGCCATTAATAGCCCCGTAGCTTTGGGTTTGGATGAAGTCGATGAAGTCTTCAAGCATCCCATAATTGCGGCTGATTTTTTTGGATTGCTACGGGCTTGGCATGAGCGGTCAAAGAATGAGACAGTTTGGAAAAATCTCCGGTTGGTAATTGTGCATTCTAAGGAAGTTTATATCCCGCTCAATATTAATCAGTCGCCTTTTAATGTCGGCTTACCCATTGAGTTACTAGACTTAAATCAAACACAAATACAAGATTTAGTACAGCGTCACGGACTCAATTGGTCTGACTCACAAATTGAAGAATTAATGACACTCGTCGGTGGTCATCCTTATTTAGTGCGGGTAGCGCTTTATGAAATTGCCCGTGGTCGGATGACGCTGGAAAATCTGCAAAAAATCGCCGCAACTGAGGAAGGTCCTTACAGTGACCATTTACGCCGCCATTGGCTGAACTTGCAAGAGGATGCAGAATTGCTAGCGGCGGTTAAACAAGTGATGACAGCAAATCGCGCCGTAGATGTAGGCACAACTGAAGCGTTTAAACTCCGCAGTATGGGGTTAGTTAAGTTTCAAGGCAATCAAGTAGTGCCACTGTGTGGATTGTATCGTCAATATTTTGGGCATCGCTTGGGAATTAAAAATTAAAAAAGTACATTAGGAGTGCAATAAGACTTTTATCTGCAATTACCATTTAACAAAAAGGTTTAACAATGGTTCAAGTTATTCAAGGAAAAGATATCACCCTAGCCCAACTCATAGATCAATTTGGGCTACAACGTGCAGACAACGAACAGTTTTTTTCAGAGTGGCAGCAAGATTTACCTGAGTTGAGTGATTTAGAAAAGCAATCTCTCAACCAAGTCAAAGCAGAATATTTGCATTTATCCCGCTACCAAATTTTAGAACCTGTAGTCAAAATGGTGGTGCTATCTCCACTATTGCGTCTAGCAGGTTTTTATCAACCGCCTTTTTACATCGTGTCGGAAGAAGAGGTCAGAATTTCTTCTGAAGACGAAGGCACAATTATTAGAGGACGTATTGATATTTTGGTGTTTCATCCTCCATTTTGGGTTCTCGTAATTGAGGCGAAGCGAGCAGAATATTCTTTGGAGGTAGCAATTTCTCAAGCATTAGCTTATATGTTGGCTAATCCTGGTAATGATAAACCTAAATTTGGTTTTGTAACCAATGGTAGAGAATTTCAATTTATTAAGTTGATGAACCAGGGTACACCAAAATATGAATTATCTTACACACTGTCGCTCAATCGTGGGGATGACCTAAATACTGTGGTAAAAGTGTTAAAACGTCTAGCTTATTTAGTCCGGAATTCGTAGTCTCCGTCCTAACATACCCTACCAAATTTGTATTTCATAATTTTTAATTTTTAATTTTTAATTTTTAATTTTTAATTGTTTATGACCCAGTACCAATATCAAGTCGGTGGTAGTCTGCCTCAAAATGCCTTAACTTATGTTAGACGGCAAGCTGACCATGACCTCTATGAAGGCTTGAAGGCTGGGGATTTTTGTTATGTACTCAATTCCCGGCAGATGGGTAAATCTAGCTTGCGGGTGCAGGTAATGCACCAGTTGCAAACAGAGGGATTTGCTTGTGCTGTTGTTGATATTACAGCTATTGGGACGGCAGATATTACCCCAGAAGAGTGGTATGCCGGGGTGATTGATACTCTGGTGGGAAGTTTTAATATTTATCCAACTTTTGATTTAGATACTTGGTGGACTGATAACGCTTTGCTTTCACCAGTGCAGCGTTTGAGCAAGTTTATTGAAACAATATTACTTCAAACAATTACTGAAAAGATTGTTATTTTTATTGATGAAATTGACAGCGTTCTGAGTCTTTCATTCAACTTAGATGACTTTTTTGCAGTTATCCGCGATTGCTACAACCGACGAGCAGACCATCCTGAATATAATCGCATCACTTTTGCGTTGATTGGCGTGTCTACGCCTTCAGATTTGATTCAAGATAAACAGCGCACACCTTTTAATATTGGACAGGCAATTGATTTAACTGGCTTTCAACTCCAAGAGGCGCAACCCTTGGCACAGGGTTTGGCAGCAGCGGGAAATCCTCAAGAGGCAATGGCGGCGGTGCTGGCTTGGACGGGAGGACAACCGTTTTTGACGCAAAAAGTTTGTAAGTTGTTAATTGAGGAATGCCCTGTAGAGACGCGATTTATCGCGTCTTGTGGAGACGAGGAGAAATCCCAAATTGAGGGGTTGGTAGCAGGGGTGGTAAGAAGGCGGATTATTGAGAATTGGGAAGGACAAGATGAGCCGGAGCATTTGAAGACGATTCGAGACAGAATCATGCGGAGTGGAGAACAAAGGACTGGGCGATTGTTGGGGTTGTATCAGCAGATTTTGCAACCGGGAGAGATAGCAACCGATGATAGTCCTGAACAAACGGAACTGCGGCTGACGGGTTTGGTGGTGAAGCGGGAGGGGAAGCTGCAAATTTATAACCGAATTTATGCAGAGGTATTTAAGCAAGAGTGGTGCGACAAGATTTTAGCAAACTTGCGCCCGTACTCCGATACATTTAATGCCTGGGTTGAGTCGCAACGTCGAGATGAGTCGCGTTTGTTGCTAGGAAAGACTTTGCAACATGCTCAAGAATGGGCAGTCGGTAAAAGTTTGACTGATTTGGATTATCAGTTTTTAGCTGCTAGCCAGGAGTTGGAAAAGCGCGATGTGCAAAAACGACTGGAAACTGAAGAACAGGCAAAGCAAGTTTTAGCAGAAGCGAACCATAAAGCTAATCAACGGATTCGCATTGGCTCTGTGGTGTTAGGTTTTGCTTTGGTGGGGGCGCTAGCATCATTTATAGTTACTCAAAAAAGTCTTCAGGCATCCAAGAATGTTATAGAATTAGCTAAGGCAAAAACAAATAACGCCCAGAGAGAGTTAAAAAACGCGAGGACAGAAACCGCAGCAACCAAGCAAGATAATCAGCGTATATCAGCTGAAAATAAACGGATATCAGAACAGGCAGCACAGGCAAAACAGAATCTTGGTAACGTAACTTCAAAACTGAATGCTGCAAATGTCAAAGTGAATCGGGCAGAGCAAATCCTGAAACTAGCCCAAAACAAAGTGGCAGCAGCTAGCGCAAAGGCTAGTCAAGCTGAAGCACAGGCAAACCAAGCAATTCAACAACGGCAAGAGGCAGTCAATGCCCGTAAAACTTCTCTTGGGGAACTAAAAAAGGTAGATGCAGCCAGAAATGTTGCTTTAACGGCTACGCGATTGGAACAAGACGGAACGAATGCGTTGCAAGTGTTTAATTCATCAGCCGAAATACCTGCAAACGAAACAATTGCTTTGCTATTAGCAATGCAGTCGGCAAAAACATTGAAAAGTCTACTCAAGGATAAACAATCTTTAGCAGACTATCCATCATACAGCCCTTTATTTAGTTTACAGATAATTTTATCTAAAATTGGTGAGCAAAATCCCCTAAAAAACCATAGCGATTCGGTCAACAGCGTTGTCTTCAGCTCGGATGGCAAAACTTTAGCTTCCGCTAGTGATGACAAGACCATCAAACTGTGGAATCTTGACACGCACAAAGAAATTACTACTCTGAGAGGGCATAGCTATTCAGTCAACAGCATCGTCTTCAGCCCAGATGGCAAAACTTTAGCTTCCGCCAGTGGTGACAAGACCATCAAATTGTGGAATCTCGACACACACAAAGAAATTACTACTCTGAGAGGGCATAGCTATTCGGTCAACAGCATCGTCTTCAGCCCAGATGGCAAAACTTTAGCTTCCGCCAGTGGTGACAGCACCATCAAATTGTGGAATCTCGACACGCACAAAGAAATTACCACTCTGAAAGGGCATAGCAGTTGGGTCAACAGCGTCGTCTTCAGCCCGGATGGCAAAACTTTAGCTTCCGCCAGTAGTGACAACACCATCAAATTGTGGAATCTCAACACGGACAAAGAAATTACCACTCTGAGTAGGCATAGCAATTGGGTCAACAGCGTCGTTTTCAGCTCGGATGGCAAAACTTTAGCTTCTGCCAGTGGTGACAACACCATCAAATTGTGGAATCTCAACACGGGCAAAGAAATTACCACTCTGAAAGGGCATAGCGATTCGGTCAACAGCGTCGTTTTCAGCCCAGATGGCAAAACTGTAGCTTCCGCCAGTAGTGACAACACCATCAAATTGTGGAATCTCGACAGGCGCAGACAAATTACTACTCTGAGTGGGCATAGCAGTTGGGTTTACAGCGTCGTCTTCAGCCCGGATGGCAAAACTTTAGCTTCCGCAAGTGGTGACAAGACCATCACATTGTGGAATCTGAATCTTGATGATTTATTAGCACAGGGTTGCAATTTGCTTAAGGTTAATTTGGTTAGCGATCCTGATGTGGCTAGGGTGTGTCCAAGGCAGTAAGGAGAGGGGAAGCACTTCGGCTACGCTCAGTGACCGGGGGGCAGAGGGGTAGAGGAGCAGGGGTGTATGTGATGGGTACCGCAGTTACACCCGTCGTAGATATCGCCTGCTGCAACACTAAGCTTAAATTTAGAGCCAAAAGCGATCGCTCACTAAAAAAGAAATGCGATGTCTACGACGGGCTACACCTACGCAGTTCTGATCTCGGCGTTTCGAGTTCCGAACACGAATGGCCGAGCAAAAAGGCTGAAATTCCGAGTTCCGAACACCAATGACCGAGCAAAAAGGCTGAAGTTCCGAGTTCCGAACACCAATGACTGAGCAAAAAGGCTGAAGTTCCGAGTTCCGAACACCAATGACCGAGTAAAAAGGTCGAACTTCCAAGTTCTGAACACCAATGACCGAGCAAAAAGGCTGAAGTTCCGAGTTCCGAACACCAATGACCGAGCAAAAAGGTCGAAGTTCCGAGTTAAACCTCCGGTTCTACCCCCAGCGCTTTTAACTGAGCGGCCAATCTCTCTGCACGTTGCCGTTCTTTTGCTGCTAACTCCAAACCCCACAGTAATAATTCGCCATTGTCATCCCACCAACGTAACCAATAACCTGTGCGGTTTTCTCGGCTTCCTTGCCATACGCCTAAAAACAAGTTCATTTCCGCAATCCAGTGACGATCGCTTGCATCTGGTGTTTGCAGTTCATAATTTCCTAAATCATCTCGCCGATAAACTTCTAAAACTCCGCCGTCTGGTTCAAAAATGGCATAGTTTGGCACTTGTAAAATCTGCTCATAATAAAACCATTTACCAGGGGGATAGGTCGGTTTACTCGAATACTCACCACCTTCGGTATCTGAGAGAAATTCCATCACAATTACGGGAATATCACCTTGGAGTCGTGGCGTATAACTGCGCTTCACTTCTTCTCGTGAGACTCGAATAGATGGTACATATCCCCAATCTGGTGCTTTGACCACAAATCGATTATTCAAAGTGGCGCAGAGACCGTAGTTAGTGATGGTTAAAGCATCAGTGAGTAATCTGCCAGCAAGTTCCAAGCTTTCTGTTAAAGCAGCAGCCAAGAGTGGCTGATTAATGTTATCCACTGGTTCGTTGTCTAAAACAAAATCATCAGGTAACTTTTCCCAGGTGACATTATGAGTGGCTGCATTGGCTAGCATAATCAGAATATCTTAAGTACAAATTCAATTTCTAATGACCCGATTAAAAAATTGCACACGGCGTTACTCCTGAGCAAGGGTTCGCACTTCTTCCACTGACAATCCCAAAGCTTGGGCAATCTGTTCAATGCTCAAATTCATTTGCAATAATCGGGGTATGGCATCTCTTCTAGCTTGTTCTGCAAGTTCCGCCCGTTGGCGTTCTTGTTCTGCTCGTTGCCGTTCTTGCTCGGCGTTGCGAGAAATTTCTGTATAAGTTAAAAACCGTTCTCCATCAGGGCGATATAACTGTAAACCCTCTGATGATGGAACAAAGCGAATTTTTAACAGAGGACTCACCCAATCTTCCATTTGGGGGATGACATCT
Source organism: Nostoc sp. (assembly GCF_036917355.1). Taxonomy (GTDB): domain Bacteria; phylum Cyanobacteriota; class Cyanobacteriia; order Cyanobacteriales; family Nostocaceae; genus Nostoc. Next base: position 10,011 of record NZ_JBALDP010000004.1, on the reverse strand, counting down.
AAACCGTCTTCGCTACGCAACCATCCACGCAAATTATTGCGATCGGGATCGTAAATGTAGTACTCTTCTACGCCATAGCGATCGTAGAAAAGTAATTTCTTGTCCATTTCAGTTTGGGTGTTGCTCGGAGAAAGAATTTCAAACACCACTTGCGGTGCAATTCCCTCCTCTTTCCATTGTTGATAGCATAAGCGATCGCCTTTTGGTCTACCCAATACCACCATCACATCTGGGGCGTTAACAATTTTGTTGCGTCCCTCTACCGGATACCAAAACAAATCTCCCGCAACAAATACATTTGGATCGTTGGCAAATAGCCACTCGATATTCTGCTTAATTTCCACAATCCAGCCAAACTGTATGGTATTATTTGCCACTGGTTGTCCATCACTATCTGGGTAGATGACCTCTGGCTGGGTCGGCGGTTGGATTTGCGATACCATAGCTTCGCCCTCAGAAGGATATTTAATCGGGATGCTTCCAAATTAGCAGACTCTTAAGGATGTCTGCGCCATGAATCTAGAAGGATAAGTAACTAAAACAGTACGATTGTTCTACTATAAACTAATTAAAGATAGTATTATTAAGGACTGTTTCATAAGAAACTCCTTCTTCGCCGCCCAATATGTCAGACCAACAGCTAGCAGCATCCTTGAATGGACATCTTCCGTACCCCAGCCACAACAGCCAGAATACCATTCGGATTCGGGGTGCTAGGCAGCATAATCTGAAAAATATTGACTTGGAATTGCCACGCGATCGCCTGATTGTCTTCACTGGCGTTTCTGGTTCTGGTAAGTCTTCCCTAGCCTTTGATACCATTTTCGCTGAAGGGCAACGTCGCTATGTGGAATCCCTCAGCGCCTACGCACGGCAATTTCTAGGACAACTGGATAAGCCGGATGTAGAAGCCATTGAAGGCTTAAGTCCAGCAATTTCTATTGACCAAAAGTCAACCTCTCATAACCCCCGTTCCACTGTCGGTACGGTGACGGAAATTTACGACTATTTGCGGCTGTTGTTTGGTCGGGCTGGCGAACCCCATTGTCCGATATGCGATCGCTGTATTGCACCTCAGACAATCGATGAGATGTGCGATCGCATCATGGAATTACCAGATCGCACCCGCTTCCAAATTCTTGCACCCGTGGTCAGGGGAAAAAAGGGCACACACCGGAAGCTTTTGTCAAGTCTGGCTTCTCAAGGTTTTGTCCGCGTGCGGATCAATGGCGAGATCCGCGAACTGTCAGATTCCATTGAATTGGATAAAAATTTTACCCACACCATCGAAGTGGTAATTGACCGCTTGGTGAAAAAGGCTGATATCCAAGAGCGTTTGGTTGATTCTTTGTCTACGTGTCTCAAGCAATCAGGTGGGATTGCAGCCATTCTGGTGAGTCTGCTTGGTGACGACGGACAAGAAAAAGAAGAAGAATTAGTATTTTCAGAAAATTTTGCTTGTCCAGAACATGGGGCGGTAATGGAGGAACTATCGCCGCGATTGTTCTCCTTTAACTCGCCCTATGGTGCTTGTCCGCACTGTCATGGCATCGGGACTTTAAGGAGATTTGCGCCAGACTTGATCGTACCCGACTGGGAAGCGCCAGTTTATGCTGCGATCGCGCCTTGGTCAGAAAAAGATAATTCTTATTACTTGGAATTACTCTATAGTGTGGGGCAAATTTATGGATTTGAGTTACAGACAAATTGGGGCAAGCTGACAGAAGAACAGCAGCAAATTCTTCTGTATGGAGAGAAAGATGAACGAGCCGCAGAAGCACAGAGAAAGCAGAGTTTTAAAGGTGCGATTCCAATTTTGCAACGGCAATATGAAGGTGGTTCTGAACTAATTAAGCAAAAATTAGAGCAGTATTTAATCGATCAACCGTGTGAAGTTTGTAAGGGAAAACGGTTAAAACCGGAAGCTTTAGCGGTGAAGTTGGGACAATATGGAATTTTAGAGTTGACTACCGTATCGATTCGGGATTGTCGGGAGAGAATTGAGCAATTTAAGTTGAGCGATCGCCAGTTACAAATTGCTGATTTAGTCCTCCGAGAAATCAAAGCAAGATTACAATTTTTGTTGGATGTAGGTTTAGATTACCTCACCCTTGACCGTCCTGCCATGACTCTTTCCGGTGGCGAAGCCCAACGAATTCGCCTAGCAACGCAAATTGGTTCTGGATTAACAGGAGTTCTCTACGTTTTAGATGAACCGAGTATTGGTTTGCATCAACGAGATAATGGCAGGTTGCTCAAAACCTTAACGAAATTGCGCGATTTGGGTAATACATTGATTGTCGTTGAGCACGATGAAGAAACAATTCGCGCAGCCAACCACATTGTTGATATTGGCCCTGGTGCAGGAATTCACGGCGGAAATATTATCGCCCAAGGTGATTTTGAGACGTTATTAGCAGCAGAAGATTCTTTGACGGGTGCATATTTATCAGGAAGACGAGTAATTACTACACCAGCAGAACGCCGAGAAGGGAATGGGCGCAGTTTGGGAATTAAAAATGCCCATCGCAACAATTTACAAAACATAGATGTAGACATTCCGCTAGGTAAACTCGTCTCCATCACTGGTGTGTCTGGTTCTGGCAAATCTACGCTAATTAATGAATTACTCTACCCGTCTCTGCAACACCATTTAACTAAGAAAGTTCCCTTACCCAGACATTTGGATAAAATTCAGGGATTGAATGCGATTGATAAAGCGATCGTTATCGATCAATCTCCCATTGGACGCACACCACGTTCTAACCCTGCAACTTACACAGGAATTTTCGATGCCATTCGGGATGTATTTTCCCAAACAGTAGAAGCCAAAGCTAGAGGCTACAAACCCGGACAATTTTCTTTCAACGTTAAAGGTGGACGTTGCGAAGCTTGTAGCGGCCAGGGTGTGAATGTTATTGAAATGAACTTTCTCCCTGATGTTTACGTGCAATGCGAAATTTGTAAGGGTGCAAGATACAACCGCGAAACTTTGCAAGTGAAGTACAAAGATAAGTCTATATCTGATGTACTGAGAATGACAGTTGAGGAAAGTTTAGACTTTTTCCAGAATATTCCCAAAGCGATCGCGCGTTTGCAAACTTTATTTGATGTCGGGTTGGGTTACGTCCAACTAGGACAACCTGCGACTACCTTATCTGGTGGTGAAGCGCAACGGGTGAAATTGGCAACAGAACTATCTCGACGCGCCACAGGTAAGACACTTTATTTAATCGATGAACCGACAACAGGGTTATCTTTTTATGATGTCCACAAATTATTAGATGTGTTGCAAAGATTGGTAGATAAAGGTAATTCAATATTAGTAATTGAACACAACTTAGATGTAATTCGTTGTTCTGATTGGGTGATAGATTTGGGGCCAGAAGGTGGCGACAAAGGCGGAGAATTGATTGCTGTAGGTACACCAGAGGAAGTTGCAAAAAACCCCAGGTCTTATACTGGACAATATTTGCAGCAGGTGTTGAAACAGTATCCGGCAGTTAAATTTTAGCCTTTTCCAAGTCACTTGCATTACATAAAACTAAAGAATCTTATCTCTATTTTTTATGCCTAGTTTGAGATTTTTAATTTTTGAATGTTGTATTGCAGTATAGGTGAGTTAACTGTGCATTACCTAAATTACCTAAGCCACCATCTTGTTTTCTTGTTTTGTGATCTATAGATATAGAGTGACTGTGAAGATAGCCACCACAGATTTTACATCTTTGAACTTTAGGTAAAGCATCTCTGATAAAAGCTGCTGCTTTGGTTTCTCGTGAAAAAGTTTTACTTTGAGTTTCACTTGTGTTAACTCTAGATTTCATTTTTAAGGAACCAAAAGTTTTTTCGGCTATGATTTCCTTCATAACATTTTTTTTATCTATACCTTGTGTTAATTTATCAATTATTGTCAAATAAAAATCTTTAACCTTTTCTCGTGCCTTGACTGCACTACTTTTACTTACAATTTGTGGAACTATATCATCATGTTGCCAAATCACAAATTCAAAATCTTTCCTGCATTTTATAAATTTATCATAAGAATTATTTTTTCCTAAATATAATACCAAGCTAACAACACCATAAAATGAACCTACTCTATATCGACTATCATAAGTATAGAAATATACGAGCGGATGAAGTCCAAGAGATGAAGGATCATTAGCATTTATTCTTTGGGCTAATTTTTGACAATTCGTTAAGAATTTTACAGTATTTTCTCCTGTTGAATCGTCATTCAAATCAAGTTCATTTTCTACTTCTATATTGTTAACTATATTGACAAATTCTAAGATAAATTCATTTTTCTGTGAAGTCGATAGATTTCCTACCATTGGAACATCTGTAGTTTTTATAGGATTTTTAAGCTTAGGCTCAAAAATCAGTTGATGTATTTCTTGAGCGAGTGTTTCAATTTTGTTTTGTTTATCTTGTGAAAACTCTGACCAATATTTATGACCATTACCACTTCTCATAATTGCACGAGCAGCAACGCCATTAGGTTTATTCCTAGCCTTTAATAAACGCATTTCAGTTGGACTAATAGGTGCTGCTTTTTGATTAATGTTAAAAAATGAATCTGCTGCTTTAGATGCATCACCACCAACCCACTGAAGTTGGATACCCAAACTACCTAAATTTCTTGCTCTCTCAAGTGTTTTTTGATCTATTTTATCTAAGTGCTGTGTTGATAATTCATAATCCTGGTAAGAGCCTATCTTATTCTTAATTAGTGTTCTAACTTCCTGACCAGCATTTTTTTGTTCTTCTGTGATATATGCATCATAAAAATTATTGGAAATATCTTTATCGCCATAATCATCATTTATCCAGGCTATTAAAGCACTTAGCCTATGTGAGCCATCAATTACGAAAAAATAACCACTATTACTTCTCCAAAGAATAACAGCTGGTATTAAATCACCATCTAAAAAACTTTCAATAAAATCACATATTTTCTGAGCATCCCACTCATTGGTTTCTCGTTGAAAATCGGGTTTTCGTAAAAATGGATAGAAAAAATCTTTTTGCTCTAAATTACGAATTTGTATCATAGGAATATTATTGAGTATGATTTGAGATTGCTGTCCTTGAACCTCAAATGCTTCTCTAGGTATAAGTGCATCTAGGCTAACTTTTGGGCTATCTTTTGGCATTTTAGGTGGTTCTATAATTTTTTATACTAACTATAAGTATATACAACATTTTCGTTAAAAACCATACAATAAAAATTGTAATTCATCAATATAATAACCAGAAGTTTTCATAGCAATTCAGTTGGGCAAAATGAATCATGCATAGTGCCGTCTGAACTAGATTTCACTTAAAAAAGCGATCGCTGATTCTAAAATAAACAAACTTGCATCAACATGAAAAAACTTTCCCAAAGCCTCAGCTTGTGTTTTAGTGACTTATAGTCGACAAAATCCCCAACTTATCAAACAAGTTGGGGATCTATGATTTACAATTCTTACAAATAAAATAGGATTGCAATAAATGCTTATCAATTTGTAGCTAAAGCTGGTTCTGCCAAAAAATATTTCAGATTTTCTTGCTGGGTAGCAAATCTCAAATATTGAGATGCCATTTCTGGTGTTAGCAATTCAATCATTAACCTGTTTTCCACCCAGAACTCAATCACATCAAAGAAAGAATCGCGGTTACAGCGCACTACACGCCAACCTTCACGCACACCAATTTTTTCAATTTCTTGCTGACTAATTGGTACAGAGATGGCTGCATGAATATCTGTATACCTGGAAGTAATAGCAGTATGCACAAATACGCATTGTTCATCACCTTCACCAGGTTCTATTTGAGAACCTAAAGGATAAAGTTCAATGGCTGTACCGTATTGATCAAAAGGTATAACCATATAACTTCCTGGATTAGGAGGAAAGGGAACAGCTTGCGCTTTTAAGATTTCCCCCAGAACTTGAGCAACATGGCTAGGGTTTCTAACAGCAATTGAAATATGGTGAATCATAGAATAACCTCAGTTTGATATCTTGTAGATTAGAAAACAATCGGGTAGAACTAGGGGAGGCAGGGGAGAGAAAAAATTCTTAACCTCAGCGTATTGAGTTCTATTTGAGTTCTATGCAAATTGAATGCTCATTAGCTTATTGAGGTCGTCCATAATGAGCGCGACCCTGACCATTAGCAGTCTCAAGTACTAAAACTTGCTGCCCATAATCATTCGTCTCAATCGACCATTTGTAAGTCTCAGGCTTTGCTGTATTGCGGCTGGAGTAGGTACGCCCACTATTGCAGATTTGCCCTTTGGATGTGCTGTCGCTGGGTTGAAAAGTAAGGCGTTGAGCCTCAATCTTAACTTTGCCTTTTTCCTCTATAAAGAGGTTAGACGCACAGTTGTAGGTGTTGATTTGAATCAGTCTATTTCGCTTGTAGTTTCCATTAGATGCAAGTTGAAATTGGTCGCTAGAGCCGTTTGGGGCTGCTGACTGCCCTGTGTAACTGTCTTGGTATTGGATGGACGAGATTCGGCCATATCGCCACTCGCCTTGGAGTTCAGCAGGCACTCCAGTGTCGTTACCCGCCTGACTCGCGCTTGGGTAAAAAACAAGGCTAGCGGTGAAACCCAAACTCACGGCAGTAGCAGCGAAAAAGCAGACAGTTTTTGGTATGGAATAGAGTTGCTTGTTGGTTATTAAGTACATCGAATTTTTGTAGAAATAGATTTATTTATCAACGAAAGCGATTTACAACGCGAACTTTGCGTGTTGTAAATCGCTTTTCCGAATAGGGGCACACAAATGTGCGCCCAAATCCACCCAAACGAAAACTTCATGCAATAAACTGCAATCCATATTTGTTCAAAACAGGCTGTACTTTTTCCATATTTAGCGATGTACTATCTGCTACTTGACCCATTTCTTCATAGAACTTTTTCGCGCCCTTGGGTGAAATTAAAACCAGAAATTTCGCAGTAGCAGAACGAATCTTAAAGCCGTGTGGTGTATTGTGAGGAATGTTAACGAAAAAGCCTGGTGATGCCAAAATTGTTTCTGTAGCAATTTGGATGTCTATTTCACCTTCTAGAATATAAAATGCCTCTTCCCAAGGGTGAGTATGAAGTGGTGGGCCATTTTCTTCTGTATCTGTAATTTCATAAATTGTCCAAGCTTGGTTAGTCTCTTCTCCGGTTACTTTTGTTGTAAACTGTGCCCCAATAACTGAAAATTGATTCCCTTCTCCTGATGCAAGAATAGTTGGTTTTCGGATAGTTGCATTTTGCATACAAGTTACTCCTTGTTGTGTAATTTAGTAAGTGATTTACAAACTTGATTTGATGTTTTTAACATTAGAAGTTAATCGGGGAGAACTAGGGTAGATAAATGGGTAACTGCTATTTTTTCTGTAACTGATTATTAAGACATTGAACTAAGGTTAAAATCTCTAGAAACAATTAGTAGCCTATTGTGGCTAAAGTCGATATTGCCATGCCTAAAGAGTCAGTCAACTTTCCCAAAGCAGACATACTGGTGATTGATGACACGCCAGAAAACCTGAATCTCTTATCTGCTATGCTGACGGAACAGGGATATAAAGTTAGGAGTGTAACTAAAGGTTCTACAGGTTTACGGGGAGCAAATGCAGTTCCCCCCGACTTGATTTTGCTGGATGTGAATATGCCTGAGATGAATGGCTATGAAGTCTGCCAACACCTAAAGGCAAGCGATCGCACCCGTGAAATTCCGGTAATTTTTATCAGTGCTTTGGGTGATGTGCTAGATAAAGTAAAAGCCTTTACAGTTGGTGGGGTAGACTATATTACTAAGCCTTTCCAGCTAGAAGAGGTTTTAGCACGAATTGAAAACCACTTGACCATTTGGAAACTGCAACGACAACTCCAAGCCCAAAATGAGCGGTTGCAGCAGGAAATTTCTGAACGCACCAAAGCAGAAGAGAAGTTTGCTAAAGTTTTTCGCTCTAGTCCCAACCCAATTGCGATCGCCACAGTTTCCGAAGCTCGTTTTATTGATGTCAATCCCAGCTTCTTGAAGATGAGCGGCTATTGTCTAGAAGAAGTAATTGGAGATACTGCTACCGAACTTAATTTAGGTAAAAATACAGTCGCGATCTCTCAAACAATTCAACTTCTGCCAGAAACTGGCTCACTGTACAATCTAGAATTTGAATTTTCTACTAAGTCTGGAGAACTCAAAACCATACTGATATCTCTCGAATTAATTGACTTAGGTGGAGTGCCATGTGCTTTATTAATTGCCAATGACATTACCGAACGCAAACGTCTAGAAAACGAATTTATCTCTTTAGTCAGTCATGAGTTGCGTACACCTTTAACTTCCACAATGGGAGCATTAGATTTATTGAGTTCAGGACAACTGGGAACTCTAACCGAACAAGGACAAAAAGTCCTCAGCATTGCCACAACTAATACTGAACGCTTGATTCGTTTAGTGAACGATATTCTCGATTTAGAGCGGATGAAATCGGGCAAAATCTTCACACGGAAGGCGAAGTGTAACGCCGCAGACTTGCTAATTACGGCAACAGAAGCAATGCAAGCAATGGCAGATAAATTACAAGTTCAACTAATTATAAATCCCGTAGCAGTAGAACTTTGGGCAGATCCCGATCGCCTCCTGCAAACCCTCACCAATTTACTGAGCAACGCGATTAAGTTTTCTGAACCAGGTGACACTGTGTGGATAAGTGCCACTCTCTCAGAATCCAGAGGCGTTGAGTCTGGAGAAAATCAGCCTTCATCACCCAACTTTCTTTTAATTACGATCCAAGATGAAGGGCGAGGAATTCCTGAAGATAAATTGCAAATCATCTTCGAACGTTTTCAGCAGGTAGATGCATCTGACTCCCGCAACAAAGGAGGAACAGGTTTAGGACTTGCTATTTGTCGAGATATCATACAGCAACATAATGGTAAAATCTGGGTTCAGAGCATTTTAGGCAAAGGTAGCACCTTTTATCTACTGTTACCTTTAGCAGACTCTCAATAGCAGCCTTTAATTACCCAAATCTCCCCTACTTCTGCCCGATTGCATTCTAAAATAGCTGAAGACTAATCAAGCTAATCAGCATCACATATCATGCGAGAGTGACAATATGAGCAGAAATATCTTGATTGTTGATGATGAAGAAGATGTGCAGGCGATCGCAAAATTGGGATTAGAAATGGGTGCTGGTTGGAACGTATTGACTGCTTGTTCTGGTCGAGAAGCGTTGAATGTAGCTGCCAACTCTAAACTTGATGTCATTTTACTAGATATGATGATGCCTGATATGGATGGGCGTGCAACTCTGCAACAACTGAAGGCTAACCCCGTCACTAATTCAATTCCCGTAATTTTACTAACTGCCAAAGTCCAGGAGTCCGATCAAGAAAGCTTTGCTGGCTTAGATGTAGCTGCTGTCTTTGCCAAGCCTTTCCGTCCCTTGAAACTAGCAGCACAAATCAGTGAAGCATTAGGTTGGGGCTGATAATCAAATAGATATTTATTTAGTATCCCATCGATAATCGGGGGTAGCAGAGAAAAATATTTAGGATCGGGCCATTCCGAATGCACAGTCTGATATCAATAATATCGCCATACTAAGTATGGTATTACTTCTCTTATACCCACCCACTTGGGATATCAGACCATTTACTCTATCTATATATAATATATTGCGCGTTAGATATCATCTGTTTAGACTGAAGCGCAAAGAAATTGATCTATCAATAATTTAGGCGCTAGTAAAGCGATCGCCCCGCCCAATATCCTCCAACAACCAGCTACGCAACAGGGGGTCTAAAACCAGCCAAGGCGGCAAAACAGTAGAATAGCTCACAAATTTAAAAGCTTCCTAAGAGACTTCAGCAATACTATAGCCTAAAACCCTTGTCCTCCAAGGCTTTGATAGTGATGCAGAAGCGGTCCAAAAGTATTTTGGGAAAAATAGTTGACACAATGAATTGGGTTCGCTATATTGAATAAGTGCTTGAAGCGGAGCGCGAAAGAGCGA
>NZ_JBALDP010000003.1:0-8579 GCF_036917355.1 Nostoc sp. | reverse complement strand
AATTAGCAAACGTGCCTCGAATGCTACAACTGCGATCTGCCTACCTTAATGGTCAGCTTACTACCTAAATATTTTTGCAAAGGTGAGATGCTCCCTTCGGGCGGTCGTTCTGGCTTATCGAATGAAATATTTTCTGAAATTGGTGCTGCAAATAAGAAAGCATCTTGGGGTACAAATGACAGATTCTGACGCAAGTGATTCAGTGGAACATCTTTTAAATCTTGCCCATCCAATTTGATTTGTCCACTATTAGGCTCCAATTGCCTGGCCAGCAGTCGTAACAAGGTAGATTTGCCAGAGCCTACACGACCGATGATAGCAATCATTTCACCAGGGCTGATACTCAGGGATATCTGTTCTAGAACCAGACGCGATGGCAGCCCAGCACTAACTGGGTAACTATACAATAGATTTTCAACTGCAATTTCGCCATTGATCGGCTGGGCTGATAAGCCTGTTGGAACATCTTCAATCTCTGGCTTTTCATCCATAATCTCAAATACTCTGGTTGCAGCTGTAATGGCATTGAGCAAAGCATACATAACAAAACTGCTTTCCTTGATCACCCCCAAAATCATTGCTAAATAAAAGATGAAAGCTGTCAGCGTGCCAACACTGATTTGCCCAGCTAAGACTTGCTTACCACCCACGCCAACAACAATTAAGGTCATCAAACCACTACCCAGCACAGTGGAGGCAGTGAGAATAGCGTTCAAATTGATCAACTTTTGATGAGCTAGCGCATAACAATTTGACACGCCTGTAAAATACTTAATCTCACGCTCTTCCTGGGCATGAGACTGAATGGTACGAATACCCTTGAGGTTTTGCTGCACTGTTTCTGTCAACTTACCAAAACCCGCTTGTACCGCTGCTGATGCCAACAAAATACGCCCAGCTAAATACCAGCCATTAACAACTATTACTACTAGCAAAGGCAGGAGCAACAATGTTAACTGGGGCGACTGTTGTAACATAAAAATTGGGGCAATAAACATCACACCAATAAAGCTCACCAGTCGATGCACACCAGACCGGAAAAAGCGACGAATGGATTCCATATCATTAGTCGCTCGTGCAATCAAGTCACCTAAATGATAGTTTGCATAGAAGCCACGACCAAGCCTTTGTAAGTGTGCATAGAATGCTTGCCGTAAATCATAAGATATGTAAATTGAAATCAGTGCATTTTTGCGACGACCAAAGTGCAGGATACCAAAGCGCACAACTGTCAAACCAAGTATCGCCAGAGTCGGTAATAAAATATTTTCATCCTGTTTTGAAATCAAATCAATACCGACTTTCAAATAGATAGGAATGACAGCTTCAACAACATGAACGCTCAGAAGAGCTATTACTGCTATTAGCCACTGGGAACCATAAGGTTTGAAGTAGTAAAAAATTCGCTGTAACACAGTTAAAGTGTGTAAATTTGATTTCATTTTCTTGGTCAGCTATTATCAGTTTAATTTGGCTGTATAGAGAAATATTTCTATTAGATAAGAGCAATTATTTTTTCAAATCACTCAATCAAAGCAATTTATATTAATAAGACTTACAGCTTGTAATTCCCAATCAAATAATAAAGTTAATACAGTTGGCAAATCAGCTTAGTTAAGATTCATTTTTTGTCCAAACGTATTTCTGAAAAATTACCTCAATATTTAGACATCCTGAGTTAGGCGGGATGATGTGTTTTCACCTCTAAGCTTGTACAATTGCGCTTCATAAAGGGTTTTATAAAAACCATTACGAAGCATTAATTCCTTGTGGTTTCCTACCTCCACTAGTTGACCATGATTTAAAACCACAATGCGGTCTGCTCGGCGAATAGTCTGTAATCTGTGGGCAATGGTGATAGAAGTTCTGTTGGCTGTTACTTTCACCAAAGCTGCTTGTATAGCAGCTTCAGTTTCCGGATCAATACTAGCAGTGGCTTCATCCAGAATCAGAATTTCAGGATTTAAGGCAATGACACGAGTAAACGCTAATAACTGGCGTTGTCCTTGCGATAGATTTTGGCCACGGTCTTCCAATACCGTATCAAAGCCTAGTGGCAAGGCTTCAATGAAATCTAGAGTCTGTATTAGTTCAGCGGCTTTTCGAGCATCTTCCCGCGTAATAGTTGGATTACCCAAGGCGATGTTGTCATAGACAGTACCAGGGAAAAGATGAAAGTCTTGAAAGATAATACCTACACGCTTGCGGATCTGTGCAGGATCTATCTGCATGATATCGATGCCATCTATGAATAAGCTATTTTCAGGCACATCGTAGAAACGACAGATGAGCCGCGTCAATGTTGTCTTGCCAGAACCAGTGGGCCCGACAATGGCAATGTTTTCTCCTGGTGCTACAGTAAAATTAAAGTGACGAATAACTGTTTCGCCGTTTTCATAACAAAAATTCAGATCGCGAAACTCAATTCGACCTTCCAAACCTTCAGGTAAGGGTATAGGTTGCAACGGCACGGACAAAGATTCCTTCCAGTCCAACAACCCGAATATGCGTTCACAGGCTGCCGCCGCTCGAAACACCGCATTTGCTTGATCCCCCAAAGCCACAATCGGACGGAACAACATATCGCTAAATTGCAAGAACAACACGACCGATCCCAGGGTAGTAGTATGGTTCAGTACGTGTTGCCCACCTAACCACAAGATACTAGCGATCGCTAAATAGGATATGTTGTCGATAATCGGATTGTATACAGTCTCTGCCATGATCGCCTTAGTCTCGGCTACTTTATTGGCTTGGTTAATCGCAGAGTACTGTTGAAAGCTCAGTGCTTCTCGCCCGGACATTTGCACAATTTCAATTCCCGATAAGTGTTCGTGCAAATGCTCGTTGAGACGCGATAAGGTGGCACGGATGACCTGATAGATCGAACTAGAATAACGTCTAAAAATTACGATTACACCCGCCACAAACAACATCAAAGGTGATAGTTTTACGACAAGCATCGCATCCAAAGATAACATTACGCTTACAGCAACAACCAATGGAATTAATTCTCCAGCCAACGCACCGACACCAGTCAAAAGTTCGGACAAACTCTCGATATCGTTAGCAATCCGGGTCAATACCTGCCCGACCATAACCCGATCGTAAAAAGCAGATGGCAAATGCTCGACATGGGCAAACAAATCGCGGCGCAAGTCACTCAAACCCAACAGTGCCGCATAAGACAACTGAGAGCGGAAGGCATACCCAAAGCCAGACCACAGCAGTACCCAAAGTAAACCAACAAGGGCGGCAGCAATTATTTGTTCAGTGTTTAATGTAGTTGCTAACCATTGGATTAATGCCGTTTGTCCATAATCTGGTAGATCAGTCCGGTAATTATGCATCAAGATCCCGTCCACTACCACCCGGCTTACTACAACTGGTATCAAAACGGCAGATGTAGCCGAAAGCATTGCAAACAACAGAGCTAACGCAATGCGCCAGCGATACGGAGCCATCCAGTGCCGCAGTCGCCAGACATTGCTAAGAAAGGAGTTACGCTTATTGGTTGATACTTCAAAGGGGTCAAGCCGACCAAAAATGTTAGAGGTCTTTGATGATGTCATAGTTTGATCCCCCAGGACGAATGGCATTAACAAGTTAGATCAGTCTTGTATATAAATTTGTGACTGCTTTACAGGTTGCTTTTAGTTGTGGCAAAGTTAGTTTTTCGCTAGGTCATGTAATCATTGCTTTTTTGATATATTTGCTACTAGAGCAATCTGTAAATTTCCGGTCTTCTTGATTCCAGATTAAGCTGATATTTTACTTCTTCTATTTCCAACTGCTTGTTTTAGTTACTGGAACCACTTTGAACAAAATACTGTTAATCGGTCAAGTTATCGTATTTAATGAAGTTTAATAGTCTCATGAACCAGAGTAAAAAGCAAGCAGAAAAATATATAGCAATTCTTGCTATGAGAATGATTAGTCAATTCTTGGCTTATGCTTTGTGTCGGGCGTAAATCAACGGGATGGTTTATCAAGGTAGTGTGATCATAGCGATGCTATGCAAATAGCATAATTACGATGGCAGATATAGAGATCCGAACTTTTGAACTTACTGATGAGTCTGCCGTCATTGCCTTATGGATACGGTGTGGTTTAACTCGACCCTGGAATGATCCCAAAAGGGACATTGAGCGAAAGCTTTGTGTACAACCCCATCTTTTTCTTGTAGGTACAACTGGGCAGGAGCTTATAGCAACAGTTATGGCAGGGTATGAGGGGCATCGAGGTTGGATAAATTACCTTGCAGTTGCCCCACAATATCAGCGTCAAGGAATTGGAAGGTTGATGATTTTAGAAGCCGAACAACTCCTTATGCAAGCAGGTTGTCCGAAAATTAATTTACTAGTGCGGACTACAAATAGCGAAGTTATTAGATTTTACCAAAGTTTGGGATATGTTGTTGACGATGTTATCAGCTTGGGCAAACGTCTTGAATCTGATGAGTCATGATCTGATGTGATGTTGTCAGCTTGAACTTCAAGTAAAGAATTACGAGTTAAGAAAAAATAAGATTACAGTCTTTTGGGATCAAATTAATAACATCAAAATGTTCACCCATTGCTAACCATACCATTGTAGTTGTTAATGCAGATGTCGAAGTCAAGCGTTACACGTCATTGGTAATTGATTCAAATACAGAGGATAGCTTTGTCAAATAAATTCGTCAGGATTGGTCGAACAGACTGCTAGACGGCAATTATTTAAAAGTACATTTAGTTCCTGTACAACTTTCAAAGGATTTTTAAATGTGAACATAGATGCAATCGCAGCTTCATAAGGATTTCTGCCTGTTCTTTTCACGGCGGCTAACGCATCTTTATTGGAAAATCCCCGAATACTAACCAACCATGCAGCTAGCACATGACCAGTGCGGCCAATACCACCCGAACAGTGTACCACTACTTTTTGGTTTTGTTTGTCTGCTACTAAAAAAGGAAGTATTCTTTGGGTGAGCATTTCTAAATTAGCGAATTGAAAATCTGTAATCGGTGCCCAACAAACTTGCTGTTCACCAAATTCTTGTTGATATATGTCTAAAAGTTTTGAGTAACGAGCTAGTTGCTTTTGGGGGAGAAGACAGCAGACTCGTTGGATCTTTTGTTTTTTCATGAACTCAATCCAATCAAATACCTGTTGATTGGAGTAACCAGGTCTGGAAGCACCAAATACAATCGGTTCATCTTCCCAAGCGGCAGCAAACCTGTACGTATTTCTAGCCATATATTCTGATACCTGTGGGTTGTGTTGATCCCACTTCTATAATTTGTTTTATTGTAAAACAGAATGTGTTCTATTGTAAAATAAAAAACCAAAACCCAATACTGATAGAAAATGGAACAAATGGTGTTTTGTAAATCAAAGTGGACGAAGAAAAACAACGCTTGCAGAAGCTACTAGAGCGCTTACAGGGGAATAAAACACTGCGGTGGATAGCTAGTGAGCTAAAATTGGGTTCTCAAAGCACAATTCACCGATGGCGGAACACAGGTATCATCAGTGCAGAAGGAAAAATATCAATTGCCCGCTACTTAGGACGTAGTATCGAAGATATTGACAGCTACCTTTCTGGAAGGGTTGGCTTGGATGACTTACTCAACCCTAAACGTCGGTTTGAACACTTAACTAAACTAACCTGCGATGATGTACTCTACTGGCTGAAATGGCGTGCTTCCCTTCGAGATAAAGTTCAGGTAGCTCAAGAACTAAATACATTACTCTATAATTTGCTGATTGATCGCAAGGCAGAGTCATTAGGTAAAAGTATTAATGCCGTTATCCAATCAGGACGTTACCCTTCGCTAGAAGCGATCGCTCAGATGGTTGGAATTTCATCTCAACGACTTAATAATTTAATCACTGGAGAAGAAAGCCCTACAGAAGATGATTTGATTGCGCTCTCAGGTGTTCTTGACTGTGACACTGAGCAACTACTGAAAGATTACCTAGCAGGTTCATAATCCAGATGCTTTGATTACAGGCTACTGGCTAGCTTTTGCTATTGCTTTTGGTAGTTGTTCAACAGTGAGAAATATCGCAGAGTATTGAAGGGGTTTGTTCCACCCAGTGAACTCAAACAGATACTCATCTTTCTTCAAGTTTGAGCATGGTTGCCTATTGATTGATTTGATGACTGTTGATTGGCTTAGAGTTACAAGTGCTGGCTGCGTACAAATCAAAGTATTCCATCACTTGCATCAACAGGAAGATTAGCTAGGAATTAAGCCCTGATTAAGATAAGGTTATACAACAGAGATTTCACTTGTATAAGCTCATTTTTCAGAGCTAACACCTTTAGGAGCGCTATTGCAGACCCCAGACCTTCCTCAAGTGGGAGACACAGTTTTGATTCTACGTCCTTTCTATGTAACTGGAAAAGTTGGGGTTGTTTGTGGTCGAGAGCCAGACTCAGATGGTCAATCAAGCATACGCTGGCTTATTAAAGTAGATTCAGATGAGGAAAATATTTTAGTATCACTCAGGCGCAATGAGTTTGAGGTGATTACCCCGAAATTAGAATAACTTCAGGCTGTTGCCGATGGCTCCTCATCAATTCCCAGTTCCTTCTTACTGCGCTTTAACTGTTTCCAAAGTTCCTTAATTTGCTGATAAGCATCTTCTGGGTCAAGCTTACCATTGCTTTCTAAACTGGTGATCATGCCAACTTTTTGAGCAAATTCTTGCAAGTTAGCGTTAAACACTAAGTTTTCTGGTTTAACTTGTCCGTAGTAGCGACCACGAGGGTAAAGGAATTTATTTTTGTCTTCCTCATGAGACTGGTTCATGACTTTACCTTCCTACTAATAAGTTTTCATAAGAGAATGAATGTCAACCCAGTTTCAACTATTTCCTTAGCCAAATGGCTGCTTGGAAATATAGTTAGCGATTGCTAGAATCATGAGCCTTTTTTTAGTATGACTCATAGTCCAAAATCATCAAATATAAAGTGAAGAATTTCAGCCATTTAGTTTTTTTGGCTGGCAGATGGTCTTGCCATGAAGCTAAAAACAGCTTAAGAGTCTAATTTTATTCACATGAAGCTAAAAACAGCTTAAGAGTCTAATCTTATTCACACTGCTGAAGCGTTAAAATATCAACTATCCCAATTCTTCAAAAATTGGAAGATAGTTCAGACACACAATTGCAATCATTGATGAGCTTGTGAAATCCTTACGACGGTAACTGAAATTCGCGGCATAGCGGCTGCGCTCAGAGGTTGCTAAAAACTCGAACTCAGTACGAGCGGCTTTCTTCAATCCGCTGCACCGCAATTGTTAGATATCAGAAATGAACAAACTAACACTCTTACTATCATCAGATAGTTTAATCATTCGCTCAAAGCTTAGTCCTAGTTTTTTGAGCAGCTTTGCTGAACCATAATTGTCCAGTGTAGTGATAGCGACAATACGAGTTAAGCCGAAGGTTTTTCTCCCATACATCATAACAGCAGAAGCAGATTCATAAGCGTACCCTTTTCCCCGGAACTTAGGAAGAAAGGCAAACCCAACATCCACATCCTCCAAGGAATC
Organism: Nostoc sp.; assembly: GCF_036917355.1. Classification (GTDB taxonomy): domain Bacteria; phylum Cyanobacteriota; class Cyanobacteriia; order Cyanobacteriales; family Nostocaceae; genus Nostoc. Next base: position 1,035 of record NZ_JBALDP010000003.1, on the reverse strand, counting down.
TCTTTTTATCAAACCGCAAATTCCAATCGACACGCCTTTTTCCTTTAGCTCAACCAAATACAACCCGAAACCGAGACGCTCATACATAGTAACCAGATTCTTCAAAATATATTCACGAGCATCATCAAGGGTTCTCACACCTTTATCACCAATAAAGCGCAACCACAAAGGGTCATTCAATATCTCAAGAATGAACTCGCTATCTTCAACTGTCAACCGACGAAGAACTAAACGCTCTGTTTCAAGAACTTTCATAGTCGAACACCAAGTTATTGATGTCTAACTATTTATTATATGAACACAGGATAAAACATAATTTTTGATTACAAGAAATAAAATAGAAGACTTTTAAAGTGTTGTCCTCTGGTTTATATAAAAGTTTGATATATAATATTCTTCTTCTTTTGTTTTGTGTTTTATGCAGAAATAACGAAACATGTTGAAACTGCCGTCACACAATAGTTAAGCGTGAGTATCAACACCATCCCAGATATAAGCAAGTCAAATGTCAAATGCGTATTTCGTTACATACATTAATTACATAGCGTAAGAAGCGTACTGCTTCAACAGCGCGGCTCACTTTGCTGCGATAAGAGGAACCATGCCGAATTTCACGGAGGTTAATTGCCTCTTGAATAAGTTGATGCCACTTTGGTGGAAGATGCACCAAAGCATATCGACCAGCCTCCGTTTTCGAGAGGATTTCATGCTCTCTCAATACGTAAAACAGACGCAGAACGCCAAGCACAGCCCACTCAATACCACTATCTGTTAATAAATATGCTAATTTACTTGGCGATCGCGTCCAACTCACCCAATAGCTGTTCAGATTTTCCTTCATCTTTCTTTGCAGCAGATTCCAATCGACTGTAAATGCAAGGTTTTCTGGTGGAACTCCAATCAAACAAATGCCTCGATGTTTCAACACCCACCAAGTAGCTTGGTTTATGTCATGATATCCAGCAGAGTGCAGATCCCTGTCATGATAGTAGGGATAAGGAGCAATTTCTTGTTGCTCACGCCCGACATCTTCAA
>NZ_JBALDP010000002.1:0-6265 GCF_036917355.1 Nostoc sp. | reverse complement strand
GCGATTTCAATCTCAAAAGGACGGCTCATGAGTATTCAAATTTATCAAGTTTGCTTCCCTCTATTATATGCAGCTTCATATTAAATTGGTATAAGTAGGTAGACATAATTAAATATAAAATAAACTCCTAGTTTGTAGGGAGCGATTTATCGCTCAGAGCAAGGATTATCAGGACTAAAATCCTTACTACAAACTTTAAATTTATTTATGCCTAAATATTTAACTACAATAAGCCAGACTGCTTAATCCAGGAGTATTTACTAAGTCAGTATTGACTATCCAACCATTACCAGATAACTCTCCAGGGAAACTTCTGGAAAGGTCGATTTCTACCCAAATGTAATTCTCAGATTTGTATGACTTAACAATATTACCTGTAACCAAGTTCACAAACACAACTGTGTTTGGATAAAGTGTTGTAATAAAAGGTTCTTTTGTACTTGGTTGGCGACGTATAGTTTCCTGTCGTACAATTTGCCGACATACACTGCCAATAGTAGGTTTACTCCATAGGTTTTGAGCGTTGTTATTCGGCTGACAAAACTTCAACACAGCAGTTTGAATAAACCCTGAAGCCGGAGCTTTAATTCTGACAAATCTATCTCCACTAACTGGGATATATGCTAAAGTAATCCTTGTTTTTGCCGACAATATTCTGATAGCATGGGATGATGTTGAAGGTTCTTTGAAAATTGGAGTATTTATTTTAGTTGCACGACAATTTGACTGTGCAGAATTAAAGGGAGTCTGTGCGATTTGAGCAAATACAGGTACACTCAGAGCAAACGTAGCAATATTTACGAGAGTAAAAATATACAATAACTTCTGAAATTTCACGTTTTTTCCTCAATATCAGTTATGAGAGACTGTACATTAGATTCGAAACTTATAAACTCTGATGTTAAAAGAGCCTAACTAAATTATTTTTAACTATTAGAATATCATATAATGACTTATTACTACTAATTACCAACTACGCGCCATCTCTTAATTATGAATAAATCCAACAATAGTGGAATAGTGGAACAGTTTGTTAATACAGTGATGGGGGTAAAATCTGGGAATCAACAACAGTCTCTAAACACATCAATAGCGACTACACAAGAACTAGATATCAAAGCAGTTTTAGTTTATACACTAGGGACTATTCTACAAATATTAGTCATGATTCTCGTATTACTGGGAATGGAAAAATTAGTAATGTTGATTGATAATAATCTTTCTTTTTCCAGTTGGTTTAGCACCTTATTGACTGGATTATTTTTTGCTCTATTAAGTATCCGTTCTCGAATTTTTTCCCTTTTAGATAATACCCGTTCTCGTCAGACCTATGACCAGGTAATCAGACCAAAATGGTCTCCTCCACCTTTAGTATTTCCCATAGTTTGGATGATAATTGCTGTTTTGCGGGTAATTTCTTCTATATTTGTTTGGCAGCAAATGAATCACCATTTTTTAGTGTTGCCTTTAATTTTGTTTGTGGTACATCTGGCTTTAGGGGATACTTGGAATACGATTTTTACTGTCGAGCGGAGATTAGGTGCTGCTGTACCTGTAGTGATTTTAGGCCCTTGGTTATCTGCTGTAATGGTGACGGCAATTTATTGGCAAACTAATCCTATAGCAGGAATGACTTTATCATTTTCTTGTGTGTGGTTAACTGTAGCTGCTGTTTTGGTATTTAGAATTTGGCAATTAAATGGATCTGAGCCATTGTATCCTTTAAAACTAACACCTGTGGATCAATAAATGCCCAAAATCAACCTTGATATGAAAGCCAGGAAAAATATTACTTGATTTTGGATTACCGCATTCAACATACATAAAAAACGGTAGAGTAATTAACAATCTACCGTTTTTTTAACTCTTTCAGAGGGTTGGTTTCTAAACCAATTTTATCTAAATCTTTTTTTAATCATAATGACAAGCGTCGCCAAGTTTTAAATAGTGCCGAAAGTAACACCCTGTTTTTTGAGCCACTTCCGGTATGCTATAGAATAGCGATCGCTCGGTAAATGTACTTCTGATTGCAAATCTAAAGGTAAGCGTCGGGGTTGCTGCGACTCGACAATGGCAATATCTTGACTAGCAACTTTATTTTGAATATCTAGGTACACTTCCACTTTTAGTTCGCGGACACTGTTTACCATTAACCAATATTGGGCAACGCACTCATCTTCATCGACTGGTGTAATTGTATAGAAGATATTTAAACGACGATCTCCAGGCCCAAGTTTAAAGTATGCCACTAGCGGACGGAAAATGCGGTAATCGTAAGTGTTGAAAATCAGTGGTGCTTGGTGAGGATTACCGGAATTAAAATCTAGTTCCCACAAACCACATTTGAAACTAATCCCATCTGGAAGAGATTCTAATTCATAGTGCATCAACTCAGGATGACTGGCGTGGGCAAATAATCCTGAATGCAAAATTGGGAAGTGTGCCGGATCGATGAAATTTTCCAGCACCCGCAAAGGGCTAGAGTGATAATAGTATGGGCCACAGAAAATCTTCTGATAGACCGGATCGTACCACTCAGAAAACGGAGCTATGTCTCGTTTTGGTGTCCCTAAACAAACCCAAAGCAGATCGTAACGCTCTTGAATTTGGTAAGTTTTAACACAAGCTTGGACAGGGGGCGATTGTTCGGGATTAGCCGGAACTTGTACACATTTTCCCTCACTATTAAAGGCTAAACCGTGGTAAGGACAAACAAGAGTCTCTTTGTTGACATATCCTAGAGAAAGACGAGCACCACGATGAGGGCAAAGGTCTTGCCAAGCTAAAACTTTGTCGCCATTATGCCAAAGCACTATATTTGAGCCTAATAAGCGCTTTTGCAGAACTGTTCCAGGTTGGAGGTCTTGCGATCGCGCTATTACATGCCAATCATTCAGCAAAATCTGGTCTTGCACCATGAGTATCGACACCCGTCAGGTCAAATATTTATATCTTAATCATCCTGGGGAAAAACTTAGGCGATCGCAAGATACGATCGCAGATTTGCAAATAAACTTTATTCTACTTAAGAAATAAATTGTGTATTACTTTAGGTTCATTGCTGTTAATATTGGCAGCAACAGGTGCAAGTTGGTATTATGCCATGATTGTTAATTTGGAAAAGGTTGCGATCGCCCCTAGAATTAGCAAAGTCTATTTACCAGAGGGAAGCTTTAGTTCAATGCCTAATTTGCTCCCTATTTCCATAACATTTAAGTTGAATTTGGTTAATGTTGACATAGGTTCTATTTTATGACTTTATTGCCTCTTCGACTTTTTCGCAAATTTTCACCCAAGCTTGGTTACATTCTGCCTTACTTAGACCGTCGAGGGGTTTATCTGGAGAGTGAGCAGCTTGGTATTCTTGGATGTCGGTTTTTCTGTATGAGCTTCCACTAATTGGAATCCAGATAATGGTTAATCCCTCTTGTTCGGCTGCGTTGAGTAAGGGGGGTAGCTCATCTTTGTGGATGAAATCAGAGGCTATAAAGTTAGGGCTTACTAACAGGATAGCAACCTTAGCCGTGGCTAATGCTTTTTCAATCTCGGCTTTCCATTTTGCGCCAGGTTTGATTTTGGTGTCATCCCAAACGATCAAACCTTCTGCACGAATATAGGGTTTTAGTTGTTTTTGCAGTTCTGTTAACCATTCTGCATCTTGATGACTGTAGCTAACAAATATTTGATTTCTGATGCTTTCTGACATAATTAGTTCTTTAATGGGGGCTGGTTCAATAATTCCTTTGTCTCTATCTTTGTCTATTTGTTGTCTTTGTCGAGTTCTTATATCTTCATATCCATCAAGTAGTTGACGCAAATCGAGTTTTAATTTTAGTTTGCCGATGGTAATTGTGCTTTCACCCATTGATTCGAGTCCGAGGAGTTCTTGGTAGTCGAGGGGCGGATGCTTGGGGTGATTGGGAACGGGAACCCATTCGGTGATTTCGAGATTGGGGAGACTTTTGTGGATTTTTTGGAAGACATCGCGGAGGATGCCGAGAAATAAGCGGCGGGTTTCTTTGCGTCCGCTAATAGTGATGAAGATTTTTTTGTCTTCGGGATCGGCTTTGATCTGAGCGATGTTGTAGATTTCGTTGTTTTCTTGATATTGCAGCATTACGCCACTGCGCCAATAGATTTGGTTATGAATTTTTTCGTGTGTGTTGACAATGAAGCGGGAAATGATGCTTTCGGGGAGAACTTTGTAATGGTATTGAAATTCCAGGGTTTCGCCTTGGAGTTCTGTTTCGTCTGCTTGGTCTTTAGGCAAAAGTCCTGCAATCAGAAATTGTGGTGGGTCACATTCTAATGCAAAGCAAAGCTCAAATTCTTTCATCAGCCCGATCAAATAGTTATGACGCTTAGTGGGGTATCGCTCTGGATTGAGGATGCGGGTGAGATCGGCGGGGGTGAAAATGCCTTTGGTTTTAGTTTTGAGGTTTTCATCGCTCAGGAGCGCATAAATGCCTTCTGTCACCCAGTTGGGTTTGAGGACTTTGGTATCTTTGAGGATGGGATGCTCGCGGAAGTTGAGAACTAAGCCAAGTCGATGGAGGAGATCGATGAGTTGATCTTGGTTTTGTTCTTCGGGAATATTGTTTTTGTAGCAGATGCCGATATAGCTGCTGTAGGTGATGAAGTCTTCAGTCATGGCTTCGAGTTGTTGTTTAACCTCAAACCATGTCAGGGGTAGAAGATCGTAGACTTCTTTGAGGTTGCCGACTTGCTGGAAAATGGCGGTGCGCAGTTCATCAATGCCGATATTGTCTTGGCAGGAGGTTTCGATAATGGCTTGGATGTTAGAATATTTTTCGCGTAATGCCTTGCGGTTGATGTCGAGGGGTTGTTCGTCTTTTTTGTTGCCAACGATAATCACGGGGGATTTTCCACCGAAGCTTTCGATTAGTTTCAGCCAATATTCGATGCGGTTTTCTTCTTCGCTGGTGCGACAATTACAAACTAGGAGATAGAGGCTGCGCTTAGTCAGAAAAAACTGATGGGTTGCATGATAAATTTCCTGTCCGCCAAAGTCCCAAACATTGAGGCGGATGTCTTTGCTATTGACCGACACGTTCCAAGTTTCTACATTGAGTCCATCGGTTTGGGATTGATTTTTGTCATATTTATTGCGGATTAGTCGCTCAATGAGGGATGTTTTGCCGACGCTACCTTGTCCGATGAGTAAGAGTTTGGCTTCGTTGAGTGGACGCACTTCACCGCTACGGAGTAATCGCAAGTAATTGAAAATGTCTTCAACTGAACCAACACGATCAAAAGATCCCAAAATCTCTGGTGAAATAGGAAGCGGATTTCCCCGTAAATCTAGTGTTTCCAATTTCGGCAAACTTTCGATCGCCTCTGGAATCTGGGTTATTTGGTTGTCATTGAGGTCAAGCTGCGTCAGATTGGTTAAATTAGCGATCGCCTCTGGAATCTGGGTTATTTGGTTGTAACTGAGGTGAAGCTGCGTCAGATTGGTTAATTTAGCGATCGCCTCTGGAATCTCGGTTATTTGGTTGTAACTGAGGTGAAGCTGCGTCAGATTGGTTAATTTAGCGATCGCCTCTGGAATCTCGGTTATTTGGTTGGAACTGAGGATAAGCTGCGTCAGATTGTTTAATTTAGCGAGCGCCTCTGGAATCTCGGTTATTTGGTTGGAACGGAGGTCAAGGTTTGTCAGATTGGTTACATTAGCAATCGCCTCTGGAATCTGAGTTATTTCGTTGCTATTGAGGATAAGCTGCGTCAGATTGGTTAAATTAGCGATCGCCTCTGGAATCTGAGTTATTTCGTTGCTATTGAGGATAAGCTGCGTCAGATTGGTTAAATTAGCGATCGCCTCTGGAATCTGGGTTATTTGGTTGTTACGGAGGTCAAGCTGCGTCAGATTGGTTAAATTAGCAATCGCCTCTGGAATCTGGGTTATTTGGTTGCCATCGAGGTCAAGCTGCGTCAGATTGGTTAATTTAGCAATCGCCTCTGGAATCTGAGTTATTTGGTTGTTATAGAGGTGAAGCTGCGTCAGATTGGTTAATTTAGCAATCGCCTCTGGAATCTGAGTTATTTGGTTGCCATCGAGGTGAAGCTGCGTCAGATTGGTTAATTTAGCAATCGCCTCTGGAATCTGGGTTATTTGGTTGTTACGGAGGTCAAGCTGCGTCAGATTGGTTAAATTAGCGATCGCCTCTGGAATCTGAGTTATTTCGTTGCTATTGAGGATAAGCTGCGTCAGATTGGTTAAATTAGCGATCGCCTCTGGAATCTG
>NZ_JBALDP010000001.1:0-96785 GCF_036917355.1 Nostoc sp. | reverse complement strand
AACTCGGTTTCCGAACTATTCCTCAAGCACAACGCGCACTCTCCAACCAACTCGATAGAGTTTTTTCTTTCTTTGTATGAAACCACCCTGCTTTTTTAAGGGGAGTTAGGGGGGATCAACAAATATTTAATACTTCTCAGACATCCTCTTAAATAGTCATTACAGGTTAATTAGACAAACAATACATTTGCCCGGTTAAGCCGGTTTTTTTATATCTTGTGTGATTTATCCATTAATATTTATGGTTTATGTGAGGATTGACTGCCGACTATTGACCATAGACCATTGACTATAGACGATTAACTATAGATGGTAAATTACAGATGAATAATGACTAATCAAAAACGCGTTTGCATTATCTTAGGTACTCGCCCGGAAGCGATTAAACTCGCTCCAGTGATTCAGGTTTTCCAAAAGTCTTCAGAATTTCAGTTGCAAGTAATTCTAACTGGACAGCATCGGGAGATGGTTGAGCAAGTTATGCAACTGTTTAATATCAAGGCAGATTATAACTTGGAAATTATGCAGGTTCAGCAATCTCTAAATGATATTACTTGCCGTAGTTTACAAGGGTTAGAAGCATTATTTAAGGCGGAAAAGCCAGATTTCGTAATCGTGCAGGGAGACACTACGACTGCTTTTGCCGCAGCTTTGGCAGCTTTTTATCAAAAAATCCCTGTTGGTCATGTAGAAGCAGGGTTAAGAACTGATGATATCTTCAATCCTTACCCAGAAGAAGCTAATCGGCGGTTAATTTCTCAGATTACTCAGTTGCACTTTGCACCGACTCCTTGGGCTGTGGAAAATTTGCATCGTTCTGGTGTTTTGGGTGAAATTCACATGACGGGTAACACGGTAATTGATGCATTGTTAAATGTTGCTGCAACCCAAGTAGTTTGCGATGTTCCAGGCTTAGACTGGGATTCATATCGGGTTTTATTAGCAACAGTTCATCGCCGGGAGAATTGGGGAGAACCTCTATTAGCGATCGCTCAAGGCTTTTTACAAATTTTAGACAAGTTTCCTGATACAGCTTTGCTCTTACCATTGCACCGCAATCCGACAGTGCGAGTCCCGTTGCAGGAACTTTTAGGGAATCATCCCCGAATTTTCTTGACAGATCCTCTAGATTATGGGGAATTGGTGGGAGCAATTGGGCGATCGCATCTTTTACTCACTGACTCTGGTGGCTTGCAAGAAGAAGCCCCCAGCTTGGGAAAACCAGTACTAGTTTTGAGAGACACTACCGAAAGACCAGAAGCTGTTGTCGCCGGTACAGCCAAACTTGTCGGTACTACGACTGAGAACATTGTTGCAGCTGCTGCTGAGTTACTCAGTGACTCAGATGCTTATGAAGCGATGGCAAACGCAATCAATCCCTTTGGGGATGGTCATGCAGCAGAGCGCATTTTGCAGATTGTCCAAAATTATATTCATGGGTAAAAAAGTTCGTAGTAAGGACTTTAGTCCTTATTTCTCAAGCACTAAAGTGCTTACTACAAACCCTCAAAACTAGTTGGTTAAATACCCAGAGCCGATCGAGTTTCGGGACCTACAACACCATCTACAAGTAGACCTTTGCTTTGCTGAAAGCTTCGGACTCGGCTAACAGTTTCTTGACCGTAAATTCCATCAATCCTGAGATTACCTAAAGCTGTTTGCAGGTCTCTGACGAGCTGACCTTTTGAACCAGGGGTAAGAATCACCGAACCACCAACACCACCGGGTCTAGTGACAGGACGATTGCTAGGTCTATCACCAATCCATCGGGCAAAAACGTATCTACCTGTAGAAAGTCTGGCAAAACCATTTTCATATCTTTCAATTGCTGGAAGTGTTGCGCCATTTGGTACACAGTCCACATACGAGTAGTTGCTGCTTGGGCCGGAACGGACACGTAAACAACTGCCGTTAGTCTTGACATAGGCAGCCGAACTCACTTGAATTTGGGTTACAGCAGCAAATAATACACCAACACCAGCTAAAGCTAACCAAGCCGAAGATTTAAGCAGTTTTTTCCAATTGAATTGAGGTTGAGGAAGATGATACTTAGTCTTTCCAGATGCCTCTTCTTGAGCAATAAACATCTGGGAATAAGCAAGATATTCCATAATGCACTCCTTGATATGAAAAAATGAGTACTCGCAGAGAATTACTTGGTCTTTCTCTGTATTTATTCTTAGTATATTTTATATCACTGTATTTTAAAAGTTTTTTATTGATAGCGAAATTAATAAAAAATAAAATTAGTCAAAAGATTCCTGAGAAAAAGCATCGCCTGATGATTTAGGATAAAAATCATCAGGCGTTGGTATAAGCCATCGTAAAAATTGTATTTTTTAAATAAAATTTAGTTAAAGATTTCTTGCCTACTGGCTTCTGCCTTGTTGCATCCCAATATCTCAAGCCTATTGTCGATTCCAACTAAACTAGCAACCAGAAAAGCTAATTCGTCTAAATCTATCGGCTTACATCGGTATATATCATAACCTGCTAAACATGCACATTTACGGTCTTCGTCGGAAGCAGATGCCGTCAGAGCAATAGCTGGAATCTCTCTCCCTCGCTTTGCTTCTAAATTTCTGACCTTCAAGAGCAGTGAATAGCCGTCTTCATCTGGTAAATAAATGTCACTAATTAGAACGTCTGGTTTATAAAAAGACATTATTTTTATAGCCTCCCCTGCTGAAGCAGCAGTGATAATCTCTGCTTCGCCTAATTCAAATAAGTAGGTAAGTAATGTTCTTGTATCAAAATCGTCGTCAACAACCAGCAATCGCAAACCTTTAAAAGACATTGATTGATTAGACATTTTTCTAACCGTCCTATAGCTGAAATATTTGAAGTAGCAATTACATCAAAAGGCAGGTATTTGTAAATGCCATTAGACCTCTTGCAAAAATATGTTTTTGCACTCTTAGGGAAAAGGGTAAAGGTTAAAGGGAAAGGATTTTGAGTTTCTTTACCCTTTCCCCCTTACCCTTTCCCCCGACTTTTGCAAGAAGTCTATTGAATGCGTACTTTACTAAATCTTAAAAGAACTAACTAGTAAGCGTCTGTCCGGTTTCAGACATAGTAACTTAAAATAATTTATTGGCGATGTCTACGACGGGCTACGCCTACGCGCCTTGGCTAATTCCCCAGCAACCGAGCAAATTCGTTTTGGATGACCCGATAACACTCGCAGGAAGTTGCTGACAAATCCTCTCGGTTGAGGATGCTAATACGACCACGCTGGTAGCGAATCATTCCGGTTCGGCTCAGGGTATTAGCTGCTACTGTCACACCGGAGCGCCGTACACCTAGCATCTGGGCGATAAATTCTTGTGTGAGCGGAAAATCCTCTGATTGCAAGCGGTCAGAGACTGTCAGTAGCCAACGAGCCAGCCGCTGCTCTACAGTATGAAAACGGTTGCAGGCACATCCTTGTGTTAATTCAGTATATGCAGCTTGTACATAGCGCAGTAGCAGCTTTTGAATAGCTCCACCCTGATTGAACTCGGTTTTAAGTACATCTGCATCTATCTGCATAGCAGCACCCGCAACCTGCACAAACGCTTTTGTGGTTGTTGTGTTGCCTCCTAAAATTACTGGGATACCGAGCATCCCTTCATTGCTCACTATCCCAACTTCCATCATCGAGCCATCTTCCATACTAGCGACTAAAGAAACTACTCCGTGTTGGGGAAAATAGACGTGTGCGATCGGTTCTCCTGATTCGTAAATGACATGCCGAGTCGAAAGCGAAACCAACTTCAAGTGCGGTACAAGACGCTGATAATCACTCACTGGCAAAGCCGCGAGTAACCTATTTACTTGCGGCTTAAGAGTGTTTTCGGCCACTGAACATTAAAAGAGAAATTTGCTCAAAATACTTTAAATCAAATTACTTTTGCGAGTCTGTCCGGTTTCGCACACATAACTCAAAAAATTTTTTTGGCTCAGTTATTGGGCATTTTGCCCAATAACCGAGCAAATTCGTTTTGTATGACTCGATAACACTCGCAGGAAGTTGCTTCCAAATCTTCTCTGTTCAGGATGCTAATATGACCACGTTTGTAACTGATCATTCCGGCTCTGTTGAGGGTGCTAGCCGCAACTGTAACGCCGGAACGACGTACACCTAGCATCTGGGCGATAAATTCTTGTGTGAGGAAAAAATCTTCTGATTCCACACGGTCAGAGACTGTCAATAGCCAGCGAGCCAGGCGTTCGTCCAATGTATGCAGACGGTTGCAGGCGGCTGCTTGCGCCAGTTCAGAGTATATAGTTTGTATGTAGGACAGCAGCAGCTTTTGAATAGCTCCGCCCCGATTAAACTCGGCTCTAACTACATCTGCATTTATCTGCATAGCAGTGCCCGAAATCTGCACAAATGATGTTGTGGTTGTGATATTGTTCCCTAAAATTACCGGGATACCAATCATGCCTTCACTGCTCACTACCCCAACTTCCGCCGTTGAGCCATCTTCCATAGTGGCAACTATAGAAACCATTCCTTTTTCAGGAAAATATACTTGTGTGATTGGTTCGCCTGCTTGGTAAAGCATTTGGTGAACTTCGAGCAAAACTAGCTTTAGATGAGGGACAAGACGCTGATAATCACTGGCTGGCAGAGCTGCGAGCAGCTTATTTGATGGTTGCTGCAAGAGATTTTTATCTAATGACATTAGAAGCCAGTCTCCTTAACATAGGTGACTTTAGAAAAGCCAACTCAAGACACAAGGAAAGGATTTAAGGATTAGATCCTAATGTCAAAAGGTGTATTCGCTAAAGAAACACGGGGACAATCTAAAGAAGCTTAAATTAACACACTTATTTACGTCTGTGCGCTACCGTACACAGAAGCTTAAAAAAAATTATTTTAGCCGTTTATTGGGTTTATTGTCCAATAAACGAACAAATTCCTTTTCTAATATCTGATAACATTCACAAGAGGTTTTTTCTAAAGCCTCTCGATTCAGGATCTTAATTTGACCACAGTGGTAGGCGATTATTCCAGCTTGGCTCAGGGTGCTAAATGCTTCGCTGACACCAGCGCTATTTACACCCAGGATCTCTGAGATAAATTCTTGAGTAAGCGGAAATTCCTTTGATTCCAGACGGTCAGAAACGGTCAGTAGCCAACGAGCCAGCCGCTTTTCTAGCTGATGAAGACGGTTGCAGGCAGATTCTTGTACTATTTGAGTGTATACCCCTTGTACATAGCACAGCAGCAGGCTTTGAAGCGCTGTACCACGATTGAACTCGCTTCTAAGTATATCTGCATCGATTTGTATGGCAGTACCTGGAATCTGCACCAATGCAGTTGTGGTTGTGATGTTGTCTCCTAAAATTACTGGGATACCCACCATACCTTCATTGCTCACTAAACCAATTTCCATTGTCGAGCCATCTTCCATAGTGGTGACAATAGAAACCACTGCTTTATTAGGAAAATAGACCTGGGTAATCGGTTCGCCTGTTTGGTAAAGGACTTGCCGATTTGATAGTGGAACCAGCTTCAGATGGGGAATAAGACGCTGATAATCACTGGCTGGCAAGGCTGCAAGCAACTTATTTGTTGGTTGCTCAAGGGCATTTTTGTTTAATGACATTAGGATTTTCCTGAATCTAGCCGTCTCTAGAAAAGGCAACTCCAGGCATAAGGAGAAAAATCAAGAATTTAATCCTAATGTCAAAAGGTGTAATTTCTAAATTTTTTTTATACTCCTATCTATAAATATAACATAACTAAATTAGTTTTTTCTAATAACAAAATAATCCAGATAGATATAGCTCAAAAACTTAGTACAGGTATCTAAAATATTAGACAAGATAATACATATTGATAGCAAACTATTAAATACGTACCCCAGCAAACAACTATCTAGTGATGTTAAATATTGGTTTTAGCAAAGTTAATAGAAAGGATGTTAAAAAAGTTATTAGTGTCGGCTCAAATGGAATAAATATTAATAATTGGAATTGATAAATTTTACTGTAATTGCACTTGCGATCGCATCATTAAATGAAATTATGTTCTAATTATATTGTTATAGACATGAGTATAGTTAGAAGCGATCGCAGCAAAAAATTCCTAGTTATACAAATCCTTAAAGCCCAAAATCTTTGTCATTGCTACCACCGGATGTTGTGTGTGAACTCTCCGAGGTAGTTTGGTATATTTTGATTACTGTGAATACAAGCTACTTAGAACTAAGTAGCTTATTATGAACATTTATTAAGACTTAATTCCAGAAGAATTTTCAGATTTTTTGATATACTACGAAAAACAGACTGATTTATAGTAGTATGTACTCAGACTAAAATACTCAATCTCACAAAGACTCAATAAAAGCAAGTATTCGCTACTACAATTTTAGATTTTTTATTACTCTCAACTAGCTTATTTATCTGGTTCATCTATGCAATAATAAGCAATTGTATCCATTGAATACGGTTTGCCTATCAGTTTTTAGTATTAATAAAAAAATATTAATTTGTTGAAAGTTTTATCTTGACTTAGTGCAAAATTAAGTGTTGTTTAAAGCTAATCTACTTAAAAATAATAGCGTCCTTGACAAAATGCAAAATATCCAACAAAAATATCAATGTCAAACTTACTGAATAACAACACAGAAAGATGAAGTATAACCAACTTGGCAAGAGTGACTTAAAGGTTTCTGAAATTTGTTTGGGTACCATGACTTATGGACAGCAAAATACTATTGAAGAAGCCCATGAGCAACTAGATTATTCTATTGCCCAAGGAGTCAATTTTATTGATGCAGCAGAGATGTACCCTGTCCCAACAAGTGCCGAAACTTATGGATTAACTGAAACTTACATTGGCGAATGGTTAAAACGTCAACAAAGAGATCGAGTTATTTTAGCTACTAAAATTGCTGGCCCTGGTCGAGGCTTTAAATGGGTACGTGGAGGAGCCAAAGCAATCGATCGTGATAATATCAAACAAGCTGTAGATGATAGTTTAAAAAGATTACAGACAGACTATATCGATCTGTATCAAATTCACTGGCCAGATCGCTACGTGCCACGATTTGGACAAACAGTGTTCGATCCGACTCAGGTGGGAGAAACGGTTCCCATTGCTGAACAACTAGCAGTTTTTGCCGACGTAATTAAAGCGGGAAAAATTCGCTATATCGGTTTGAGTAACGAAACACCTTGGGGAGTTGCCCAATTTAGTAACGCTGCTAAACAATTAGGATTACCTAAAGTTGTTTCCATTCAAAATGCTTACAACTTGTTGAATAGAGTATTTGATGGAGCCTTAGCAGAAGCAGTTTATCACGAAGAAATTGGGTTACTAGCTTATAGTCCTTTAGCATTTGGTTTCTTGACTGGCAAATATCTCAACGGCAAACCAGAGAAAGCCAGAGTCACTTTGTTTGAAAATTTTGGTCAGCGCTATCTGAAACCGAAAGTCAGTCAAGCTGTATCAGCTTATGTGGAAATTGCCAAGCGCCATCAACTAAGTCCAGCGCATCTAGCCTTAGCATTTGTGCGGAGTCGTTGGTTTGTCCCTAGCACAATTATTGGTGCTACCACATTAGAACAACTTAAAGAGAATTTAGAAAGTGTGAATGTAGTTCTCAACAAAGACATTTTGGAAGAGTTGGATATAGTTCATGCTCAGTCGCCAAACCCAGCACCTTAACAATTAAAAATTCAAAATTCAAAATTCAAAATTAAAGACAGTTCGCCTCGTTACCAGGCTCCAGCCTGGTAACGCCTCCTAGAGCCTCTAACTCTCATTATCAGAGTAGAAGTGGGCGATGCATTCTGTCCTAGTTTTTAGATTCAAAACTAGATATTTAGTTAGTAGGTAAATATGACTTTTACAGCAACATTGGTTGACCAGAATACTATTCGTCGTCGGGGTACTGGTTTAAAGGCTTACAATCCCGAAAAAGCTTTCAAAGGATATACACTTTTCACACCCTTGACAGGTCAAGGTGAAGTCTACCTTCTGAACCTGGAAGGAGAAGTCGTACACCAGTGGAATCTCCCTTATCCACCGGGATTATACGGTTATCTCTTACCCAATGGCAACCTCTTTTATAACGGTAAGACTCCACCAGAAGAACCACTACGTTTTGCTTTGTGGGCTGCATTCAAAAGTGGCGTTGTTTTAGAAGCAGATCCCAAGGGTAATATTATCTGGGAATATAAGCATCCAGATCATCATCATGATGGACGCAGATTAGCCAATGGCAACACAATTCTACTCGCCATTGAAAAGATACCTCAGTCTTTGGTTCCCCGTATCAAAGGCGGTGTACCAGGTACAGAACCAGATGGTGATATCTATGCAGATGTGCTTTATGAGGTGACTCCAGCAGGTGAAATCGTTTGGACTTGGCACGCCCACGAACACCTCGATCCAGATATATTTACGATTACACCCCAGGATCATCGACATGAATGGACTCATGGGAATACTGTAGGTGAACTCGCTGATGGCAACATTATAGTGAGCTTTCGTAATATCTCCACAGTTGTGATTGTCGATCGCAAAACCGGCGAAATCATCTGGACGTTGGGCGATGACGTGCTAGCACAGCAGCACTTCCCGAACGAATTAGCCAACGGTAATATCTTGATTTTCGACAATGGCACACATCGCCGTAACATTGCTCTGAATTTTTCTCGTGTGATTGAGGTGAACCGTCAAACCAAAGAAATAGTTTGGGAATACACTGACAATCCGCCCCAAAATTTTTTCAGTTCTTATATATCAGGAGCGCAACGTTTGGCCAATGGCAATACCTTAATTACAGAAGGTGCTTATGGTCGAATATTTGAGGTGACAGTTACAGGGGAAATTGTTTGGGAATACATCAATCCCCACTTTGCATTTCGGAATATTCCAGGTGAGAAGTCGCCGGTAACTCGTGGAGAGCAAAATACAGTCTTCCGTGCCTTCCGTTATGCACCTGAAGAAGTGCCTTGGCTGTAGGGGAAGGCAGAGGGGCAGGGGAGCAGAGGAGGAAATAATTAATCCCTATTCCCTATTCTCTACCCCCTATCCTTACCAACAATTTTGGGTTATTTGAGTATTACTCCAGTTTTAAAGTTTGGTTAGTGTCGAGAATTTTTCACGCTACATTTGCTTCAAAAAGGTTTTGTGACACTAACAATTTAAGATTTGGGATTTTGGATGAAAATTCAATTCCCAATGCCGATTAACAAGTCCTATTTACCAAGGTACTTAAACATGGCCCAAATCAAAGTATACAGTGCAGTTGTTTGTCCTTATGCTCACCGTACCCGCTTGGTACTCCAAGAGAAAGGCATCGACTTCGATTTGATTGAAATTGATTTGCAGAATAAGCCTGAAGGATTTACCAAAGTTTCTCCCTATGGGAAAGTGCCTGCACTAACTCATGGTAATGAGCCAGTTTGGGAGTCAGCAGTAATTAACGAGTATCTCGATGAGGTATTTCCCAATCCACCACTGTTACCTAGCAGCCCCATTGCTAGGGCACAGGCTCGCATCTGGATCGATTTTGCTAACACCAGATTCGTTCCCGCTTTTTCTACCCTACTGCGGAGTTCAGATCCCCAAAAACAAGAAGAAGCTAAACAGGAACTATACAAACATCTGGAATTCATTGAAAACGAAGGTTTAGCAAAGCTTTCTGGAGAAGGCCCTTACTGGTTTGGTGAATCTATCAGTTTGGTCGATTTCACTTACTTCCCTTGGTTTGAGCGCTGGGCTGCACTGAAGCAGTATCGCGGCTTTGGAATACCAGAGCAATTTACTCGTCTACGCCAGTGGAAACATGCTTTAAAAGAGCGTGAATCTGTGAAAGCGATCGCTCACTCTAAAGAATTCTACATCGAGCGATATGCTAAATTCGCTGCACCTACTCTCGCTGCTGTTTAAACGTAATTTATAACTATGTTTCAAGTGGGAATTTAAATTCCCACTTGAAACATAAAATTAAACTCTTGAAAATTACGAACTTGTACTGGGCGTATGCTAAGTATTATTAATTACAACTTTACCAAAGTGAGCCGCGCTTTTGAGGTAATGATAAGCCTCTCGTGCTTCACTGAAGGGAAAAACTCGATCGATAATTGGTTTGATTTGATGCTGTTGCAGCGCCTGATTCATCGCCTCAAACATTTCCCGACTGCCAACATAAATCCCCTGAACTGTTAAACTCTTAAAAAGTATTGGCATGGGGTCAATCTCATTTCCTCTGCCTGACAATACGCCAATCAAACTAATACGTCCTCCAATGCGGACTGCTTGTAGCGATTTTGGCAGAGTACCTGCACCGCCTACCTCAACTACACGATCTACACCCGTGCGATTGGTTAATTGATAAACTTGCTTTTCCCAATCTGGTGTTGCTTTGTAGTTGATTGTCTCGTCAGCACCAAGCTGTTTAGCTCGTGCCAACTTCTCATCACTGCTGGAAGTAATAATCGCTCTAGCACCATGTATCTTGGCAAACTGGAGAGCAAAAATTGAAACTCCTCCAGTACCGAGTAATAAAACACTATCACCTGCACCAATATTGCCTTTTGTCACCAGTCCGTGCCAAGCTGTGACTGCTGCACAGGGCAAAGTTGCGCCTTCAATGTATGATAGGTGGTCTGGTAATATTACTAAACCGTCTTGGTGTAATACGACATACTCAGCCAGCATTCCATCGATACCGCCTCCGAGATCGGATTTCATTTTCTCTTTAGTTAAAGAGCCATAAATCCAGTCTTGGAAGAAAATACCAGCGACGCGATCGCCTATTTTTACCCGTGTCACACCTTCCCCTACTGCCACAACTTCTCCCGCACCGTCAGACATGGGAATTAATGGATATTTCTGTCCAGCACCGTAAGCTCCTTCAATAACCAGCAGATCGCGATAATTTAAGGATGTTGCCTTCACTTGAATCAGAACTTGTCCAGCTGCGGGTTTTGGTTGGGGGCGATCGACTAATGCCAGGGCATCAATTCCGGCGTTGCTTTGAATTTCGTAAGCTTCCATAGATGTCCTTGTTCTAGCTACAACTTTGGTATTGTAGCTAGGGTAAAAAAGAATTTAGAGGCATAGCAAGTGCTACGTCTCTACAAGGGTTCTGGATAACGCATATTTAATTTCACTAGTAGGGTTGCCCTCATCCCCTAACCCCTTCTCCCATGTTGGGAGAAAGGAAACTGGAGCTACAGAGAATCTATGAACTGGTGTACTTTTTCTAAAAGTGGCTGATATTCAATTTGCTCTGCTAACTCTTGGGCATTTTGGTAGCACGATCGCGCCATTTTTTTCCGTTTCGTGGTGGCGTAAACGCTTCCCATATTTAACAAAGTTGAAATTTCTCCGAGATTATCGCCCAGTTCTTGATAAATCACAATGGCTTGCTTGTAGAACTTCATTGCTTGGCGATGCTCTGCCAGGGTGCTGTAGGTAAAACCAATGTTGTGAAGAGTTGTTGCTTCACCAGAGCGATCGCTAATTGCTCGACGTGTCAAAAGAACTTGATAGTAGAGCAACAGCGCTTGTTTCGGTTGTCCTAAATCATGATAGACAGAAGCAATATTGTTTAAGGTGGTTGCTTCTCCAAGCAAATTCTTGACCGCTCGTTGAATTGGCAGTGCTGCTTGAAAAAATTCTAGCGCTTGCTCAAACTTGCCTAAGACATTGTAGGCAAATCCAATACCATTGAGCGTTGTTGCTTCACCAGAAAAGTCACCCAACAATCGCCGCATCCTCAAAATTTGGTGTTGTAGCAACAGTGCCCGTTTTGGTTCTCCTAAGCGGGTATAAATTAGCGCGACATCATTAAGAGTAGAAACTTCACTTTGAGTATCTTGCGATCGCCTAAAGATTGGCAGTGCTTTGTCAAAATATTCCAACGCTTGCGAAAAGCGTCCAAGACGGCTGTAGGTAGAACCCAGATTGCTAAGTGCAGTTGCCTCTGCTGGCGTGTTGCCAATTTCAACAGCAACCGAAAGCGCCTGATGAAAGCGCTCTAATGCTTTTTGAGGTTGCCAGCAACTGAGGTGAGCTAAACCGAGGTCGTTTAATGTATAACCTTCTCTAGCTCGGTCTGGAATTGCTCTAGCCAAGTGTAAATTTTTGGTTGCAAGATCGAGAGACTCTTGAAATTTCCCCCGTTGGTAGTAGCGGTTTGCTTCGTCACGACGTTGTTCCCATTCTTTGACTTGATTTAAAGGTTGCGTCATCTGACCTCAGTTGCATTCTGCGATAAGTAGGTAGAACATCTCTTGGGAATGAACCCCTCTTAGGTTTCCCAAATTTTAACCTCAATCTTCTATCTTTAGATATAAGACGTAAACAGATAAGTATGCTATTTTTTCATACTTACAGGAATATTTATGAAGCAATTAATACAAATACTGTAGGAGCGCACTTCTGTGCGCCCTCGGATTCCCGATTTATTTAAAAAGTCGCGAATCTTGTTGTTACATCACTATTTTCAGCTCAACCGTTGCCGCAACCACAAGGCCAGTAAAGGCAATGCCAGTTGATAACCTAGCTCGGCATTATAAATCAAGCCTTGGTCTGTAACCCAGTCAGCGCGCCCTGAAGCCTTGAAGTCCTTATGTTTACCAGTTTGTTCGCCAATGATTCTGTAGGCTGCGGTTGTGAATCGTTTTGAGCCGCCAAATTCAATTAAACAGTGGCAACATTTCTGGGTAGGGGACTGATAGTTTTAAGATTGCAAAATGTAAAGGGAATCATCCAAATCTTGAGGAATATCGGGTCTTAGTAGTAGTCTTGCAGTTTCTATCTCAGGCATGGTATCAGAGTAGGAAGATAAACGCTACTTTAAACAAGCGTGTTTTTTTCCAAACATTAATATAATGCTCTTACTATGAGCATCTACCAATCTCTGAAAAAATCTTATACACCAGATCGTCGGCGTGAAAATGACTGGCGGTTATTTTTGCGTTTGGTGCCTTATGCCCGTCGTAACGGACGGCTACTGGCGCTGTCGATGTGCCTACTCGTACCGATCGCACTAGCTAATGCCGTACAACCTTTCTTAATTGGCCAAGTAATCTCTCTGATTCGTAACGAACCAAGCACTTACGAATTTTTCAGGAATCGTCCCTTCTCGCAAGGGCTAAATATTCTAGAGGGATTATTGGTAATTGCGATCGCCATCCAATTGATGTTGACAGGTTTTCAAGGTTATATAGTCCAAAAGCTAGGGCAACAAATCACCGCAGCAATTCGCCAAGACTTATTTCAGCATGTAACATCTCTAGCAGTGCGCTTTTTTGACCGCACACCCGTAGGTAAATTAATTACCAGAATCACCAGCGATGTAGAAGTGTTAGGCGATGTCTTTTCGACTGGGGCGGTTGGCATTATATCCGATTTGTTTTTAATGCTGGTGACTTTGGGTTTAATGTTTTCCATCCAGTGGCAACTTTCTTGCTTGCTGGTATTGATGCTGTTACCGACTAGCTGGGTAATTGTTTACATTCAAAAACAGTACCGCAAAGCCAATTACAAAGGGCGAGAAGAACTTTCGACCCTGAATTCACAGCTACAAGAAAATGTGCTTGGTATTAACGTCGTACAGTTGTTCCGTAGAGAAAAATTTAATGCCGAATTGTTTCGTGCTACGAACAGCCACTACACTCAGCAAATGGATAAAACCATCTTTTATGATTCATTTGTTTCAGCAACCTTAGAATGGATTGGACTGATTGCGATCGCAGGTGTTTTGTGCGTGGGTGGTTGGTTGCTGTTAGAAAAAAACTTGACTTTCGGGACTTTATCGACATTTGTATTGTATGCCCAGCGATTATTTGACCCTTTAAGGGCTTTTGCGGAAAAATTTACAGTAATTCAAGCTGGTTTCACTGCCATTGAACGCGTAGGCGATATATTAGATGAACCGATAGAAATTCGCGATCGCGCCAATGTCCGCTTCTCAATATTTGATGCAAAATTTGGCTATATCGACGAAATCCTGGCAAATCTAGAATCCCCAGACCTCACTTCCCCCCCAGAACTGGGAGAGATTCGCTTCGATCGCGTCTGGTTTGCCTACAAAAATGATGATTACGTAATTAAAGACTTAGATTTCACCATTCATCCTGGTGAAAAAATTGCATTAGTCGGCCCCACTGGTGCGGGTAAAACTTCGATTATCCGTCTTTTGTGCCGCCTCTACGAACCTACCCAAGGACGCATTCTCATAGATGGCGTAGACATTCGGGAAGTACCACAAGCAGAACTGCGGCGCTACATGGCAGTAATTTTACAAGAAGGCTTTTTGTTTGCTGGCGATGTTAAAAGCAACATCTCTTTAGGAGATGGCTACACCATTGAGCAGATTCAACAAGCAGCCGAAGAAACCAACATTGCCCAGTTTATAGAAGAATTACCTCAAGGTTATGATACTCAACTTCGAGAACGGGGCACAAATATTTCTAGTGGTCAAAAGCAACTTTTAGCCTTTGCGCGGGCTGCCATTCGCAATCCGCAAATTTTGGTACTAGATGAGGCTACCGCTAGTTTAGATGTTGGCACAGAAGCTTCAGTTCAAGAGGCATTAAACCAGCTTTTGCTCAGACGTACCGCCATTATTATTGCTCACCGCTTGTCTACAATTCGCAATGTAGACCGGATTTTTGTTCTCAAGCGTGGCGAATTAATCGAACAGGGAAGTCACGAGCAACTACTGCAACAAGGAGGGCTTTATGCCACTTTGCATAACTTGCAGATGTTGGGAAGTTAGAGGATAGATAGTCAAAAACTCATATTTTCTACAAAAATAACTTAATTTTGCGGAATATGTAACAGAGTTTGTGTTGACAATTAAAGAAAAGCCTTGTTGTGATGTAGTTAATGAAACCGGATTTACAGAAGTTTTATCAGGCTTGCAACCCTAGCAAGACTTTGGCTGTAGAAAATGCCGAGGATCGAAAGTACTATATTGATTTTTCCTCAGTGCGCGGTGGCAGGATTATTGAGGAGTTGAGGGAGAATATTACATTTTTCTCACCGGAAGGCCCTACCTGCGAATTATTTACAGGTCATATCGGCTGCGGCAAATCTACAGAATTGCTCAGACTGAAAGCAGAATTAGAGCAATCAGACTTCCATGTAGTATATTTTGAGTCCAGTCAAGACCTGGAAATGGGTGATGTCGATATCAGTGATATTTTATTAAGCGTAGCTCGCCGAGTTAGTGAAAGTCTCGATAGCTTAGAAAAACTAGAAATTCCTGAACCCCAAGGTCTGAAGAAAATTCTTCAAGGAGCCGCTAAACTGTTGATGACAGAAGTTGAAGTTTCTGCCGAAGCATCACTTCCTGGCATTGGTAAAGTTTCTGCGAGTACTGAGGGCAAGTTTGCTGCTGAAGCGAAAATTCCAGGTATTGGAGAGCTGAAAGCCAATGAGAAAGAAGGAGTATCAGTGGTGGCGCTAGGCATTGGCAAAATTACAGCCAAAACCAAAAATAGCCCTGAACTTCGCAACAAGTTAAGAGAATACTTAGGGCCGCGCACAAAAGGCATTATAGATGTAATTAACGAGGAACTACTCGAACCTGCCATAGTTAAACTGAAGCAACACGGCAAAAAAGGACTAGTGGTAATTGTCGATAATCTCGATCGCGTTGAGACTGCTAACAAGTCTTGGGGACGACCCCAGCCTGAGTACCTATTTGTAGATCGGGGAGAACAATTAACTCAACTTAAGTGCCACGTGGTTTACACCATGCCTTTAGAGTTGATGTTTTCCAACGACTTGAGCAGGTTAACACAGCGATTTATGGTCTATCCAAAAGTGTTACCGATGGTGCCAGTGCAATTACGCGATGGCAGTGAATGCGCTGAAGGTCTGGCACTATTGGCACAAATGATCCTAGCAAGAGCTTATCCTGATAATCAGCCAGAGGAGCGCCTCGGCTGGATTACAGAGATTTTTGATACTCCA
The DNA here is from genome assembly GCF_036917355.1 of Nostoc sp. Classification (GTDB taxonomy): domain Bacteria; phylum Cyanobacteriota; class Cyanobacteriia; order Cyanobacteriales; family Nostocaceae; genus Nostoc. The sequence goes on along the minus strand of NZ_JBALDP010000001.1, from coordinate 80,845 downwards.
GAAACATTAGAAAGACTCTGCCGCATTAGTGGGGGTCATGTCCGCGAATTACTCAGACTGCTCAACGATTGGATGAAAAAGGAAAGAAAACTACCTTTATCGCGTGCGGGGTTAGAAACTGTAATTAGAGCCTACTGCAATCAAATGACCTTAGCAATCACAGATGATGAGTGGAATTTGTTGCGCCAAGTACAACAGCGGAAATGGGTAAGCGGCGATGATGGATACCGAGTTTTGGTACACAGTCGGTTCGTCTATGAGTACCGAGACACTCAGGGGTCTTGGTTTGAAATTAATCCGATTTTGGCAGAAGCACCAGGGTTGCAGCTTTAAGTTAAGAGTTAAAAGTTAAGAGTTAGAAGTTAGGAGTGAGGAGTTAAGAGTTATTATTCTCCTCCTGCTCCCACTCTCCCCATCTATCAGCGAGGTCTAGTCATGAGCGATCCACAGCCACTCGCAATCAACAACGAAAATTCTTTACAAGAATTAGCATGGGCGATCGCTACTTCTCAAGAAGAATTTTCCCTGATTTTGGCACTCTGTAATGGAGCTAGTTTGCGAAGGCGTTTGGTGCAAAGTCTGCAAGCATCGAGCGATTTGAAAATTCGGGAGATAGTTTTGGATAAGTCGATTAAGACATTTTTCCAAACTATCCAAAATTTACTGGGTTCTGAGCATCCCCAGGCGCTGGTAGTCTCTGGTTTAGAATCGGTCAGCAAGCTAGAACAAGTGCTGAGTGGTGCAAATCAGGTCAGGGAGGAGTTTAGAAAAAACTTTCACTTTCCGTTGGTGTTGTGGGTAACGGATGACGTGCTGCACAAACTCATGCGATTAGCACCAGATTTACACAGTTGGAGTACTATCGTTGAATTTGCGATCGCCACTGATGATTTAATTGATTTTATCCAGCAAACTGCTGATGAAGTCTTTGAAAAAGTTTTAGCGGCTGGTGCAGGCAGATATCTCGATAGTACGGCGCTGAATTTACAAGTTGGCTCTCCACGCCGAGTTGAGTTGGAGTCAGCATGGCATGATTTACAAAATCGTCGTTTGAGTTTGAATCCAGAACTGGAAGCGAGTTTAGAATTTATGCTAGGTCGGGCGAATTCTAGTTCGCTGGAATTGTCAGGGCAATATTACGAGCGTAGTTTAGCTCTTTTTGTCAACGATTCTCCATTACCCCGCTTCCTAGAACGACGCGCCTGTTTACTTTACTCTCTAGGACTTTGGTGGCGTACCTATGCAGTGTTACATCACCCCGAACGCGATCGCGCTCATAGTCTTGCCAAAGATTATTTTCAGGAATGTATTCAGGTATTTGAGCAAGCTAATCGCCAAGATTTAGTAGCAAAATTTATCAACGCTTTGGGTTCTGTACTGCAAAATTTGCAACAGTGGAAAGAGTTGGAGGCTGTTGCTAACAAAGCAATTGCGTTGCATCAAACCTATCCCAATCAGTTTAAACTAGCCAGAGCTTATAGCTTTCTGGCTGAGGTGCTAATTGCTAAATCCGCTTGGAATGAGGCAAAGCAAACGGCACAACAAGCGCTTTCTCTGCTGGATAGCGTGCAAATAGATACATCTGCGCCAGTCTCAGAGGAGATGAAAGCAGATTTAGATTGGGAAAGGTCGTATCATCAGGGTTGGTATTTGTTTGCCTTAGCGCGATCGCAATCTGCACTCAATCAACCAGAAGCAGCACTGCAAACTTTAGAAACTGCCAGAGCGGAAACCAAAGCTCAATACGATCCAGAACTTTACATTCAGATTTTGGCAGAGTTACGAGCAAACTACTTTAAAAAAGGTGAATATCGAACTGCATTTCATCTTAAACAAGAACAGCGATCGCTTGAACAGCAATATGGTTTCCGTGCTTTCATTGGTGCAGGTAGGTTACAAGCACAACAAACAGTAAATAACCCGGCTTTAGCATCCGTTGAACAACAAGAAACAGTCGCTACAGAAATCGCTGCTTCTGGAAGACAGCAAGATATTAATCGCCTGATTGAGCGCATGGGTCAACATGACCGCAAATTAACAATTATTCATGGGCAATCAGGTGTTGGTAAAAGTTCAATTTTACAGGCTGGATTAATCCCGGCATTGAAACAGAGATCCATTGGTGTTCGTGATGTTTTGCCTGTTTTACAGCAAGTTTATCCAGATTGGATTATAGAATTAGGCAACCGTTTACGAGATGCTATTTCTGACTTACCGCGCATTCCTTATGAAGGCAGAAGCTATGAATACTCTCCTCCCTTAAGAGAAGACACAGCAGGGGAAAAGTCTATTCTCAAGCAATTAGAAAAACATGATGATTATAACCTGCTGACAGTTTTAATCTTCGACCAATTTGAAGAATTTTTCTTCATTTATAACGATCCAAGTAATAGACGAAAATTTTACGAGTTTTTACGTGACTGTCTAGATATACCTTATATAAAGGTTATCTTGTCTTTACGCGAAGATTATCTACATTATTTATTAGAATGCAATAATCGGCTGGCAAACTTTGATGTTATTAGTAACAATATTTTAGATAAAGATATTCTCTATCATTTGGATAATTTTTCATTAGAAGACGCTAAATTAATTATTCAAAACTTAACTCAAAAAAGCCAGTCAGTTTTAGAAGCACCATTAATTGATGAATTAGTGAAGGATTTAGCTAGAGACTTAGGCGAAGTACGCCCCATTGAATTGCAAGTAGTAGGAGCGCAATTACAAACAGAAAAAATAACAAAGCTAGAACAGTATCAGCAACATGGCCCTAAAGAAAACTTTGTTGGACGATTTTTAGAAGAAATTGTCCAAGACTGCGGTTCTGATAATGAACAGATAGCCAAACTAGTTTTATATTTACTTACAGATGAAAAGAATACCCGCCCTTTAAAAACTCGTGCTGATTTGGAATTAGAGTTAGATGTAAAAAGTGAAAAGCTCGACTTAGTTTTAGAAATATTAGTGAAATCGGGGTTAGTGCTAAGGGTACCAGCATCACCTGCTGACCGCTATCAACTAGTACATGATTATTTAGTGCCATTTGTGCGCCAGCAACAATCAGCCCGATTAATTGCTGAGTTGGAAAAAGAGAGAGAACAACGAAAGCTAACAGAAGCAAAGCTGAATGAAGTTCTTAAGGAGCAATTACTAGAAACACGTCGTGGATTGCTTTGGAAAGTATCACTAGGAACGATAGCTGGAGCATTAACAATATTCTTACCTGTGGTGTTGATAAGTCAGAACAATATCCAACTCTTATCTACAAGTACAGAAGCAAAAGGGCTACTAAAATCGAATCAGGATTTAGAGGCACTGGTCAAAAGTATAAAAGCAGGTAAACGACTGCAACAGTGGTGGTCAGTTGGAGTCAAACCTGAAACGGAAATCCAAGTAAAAACTGCATTACAAGATGCAGTTTATACCATAAATGAACGTAACAGTTTAGAAGGACATAGTGATAATGTCACGAGTGTTAGTTTTAGTCCTGACGGTAAAATGATAGCCTCTGGCAGTGCAGATGGCATGGTGATAATTTGGAGTCGCGATGGCACAAAAATTAAAGATTTTAAAGCCCACGAAAAGAAAATTACTAGCCTTGGTTTCAGCCCCAACAGTCAAAAGATACTTTCTGGGAGTGAAGATAAAACTCTCAAATTGTGGAGTTTAAAAGGTCAAAAAATTGCCACTTTTAAAGGGCATGAAGATGAGATTACTAGCTTTAGCTTTAGCCCCGATGGTCAGAAAATGATTTCTGGTAGTAAGGATGAAACTTTAAAACTTTGGAATTTGGACGGAAAAGAAATCACAACTTTCAGAGGACACAAGGAAAGCATTAACAGTATCAACTTTAGCTCGGATAGCAAGGTAATTGCTTCTATTAGTAACGAAATGATGAAATTATGGAGTCTAGATGGTAAAGAAATTAAAACATTAAATCAAGGAGGTAATCGCGTCAATTTCAGCCCCGACGGTAAAACTATTGTTGTACAAGATGCTAATTATATTACACTAAGACGTCGTGACGGCTCTTTTATCAAATCGTTTTCTTCTTCATATTCTAATTCTCAAAAACAAAGTCTAGTTTTGAGCCATGACGGTCAGACTATTTACTCGTCTAGCATCTATCAAACTATTTTAAATAGATTACGTTATATTCTCAATGCATCCATTTTAAAGATTGATACTGGGAACAAAATTAATTTTTATTTTACAGGACATAGAAACGAAGTCACTAGTGTTAGCCTTAGCCCCGATGGTAAAATGCTTGCTTCTGGAAGCGAGGACAAAACTGTAAAACTCTGGAGTCTGAAAACCAGAAATTTCCAAACTTATAATAAAAGTGATTCTAATGAGGTCAATAGGGTAAAGAATAAGGTAAGTTTCAGTCCCAATGGTCAGATAATTGTCTCTGTTAATAATAAAGAAGTAAAACTTTGGCAAAGTGATGGCATTCTAAAGACAACCTTGCCAGAAAGTAAATCAAAAATTAGTTTTAGTACTGATAGTCATAAATTAATTTCTGCCAGTCAGGTTAACACATTGCAACTATGGCAGCAGAATGGTACTTTTATCAAAAATTATCAGGGAAAATTTATTGATGGTAGTTTCAGTCCCGATAAACGAACAATTGCTCTAGTAAGTAATGATAATACTGTAGAACTATACTCAACAGATGGCAAGCTAATTAAAATTCTCCAAGGTCATAAAGATAAGGTATACCAGATTAGCTTCAGTCCAAATGGAGAAACTCTTGCCACAGCTAGCGAAGATAAAACTATCAAACTCTGGCGACGGGATGGAAAATTTATTACCAGCCTTAATGGACTAAATAAAGTATCTAAGATTAGCTTTAGCCAAGATGGAGAAACTCTTATCACAGCTAGTGAAGATAAAACTATCAAACTCTGGCGTCGTAATGGAACACTTCTTACTAGCTTTAATGGTGATATCCAAAATATCAGTTTCAGTCGTAATAGCAAAACGTTGGCTATTTTGGACAGCGATAACACTGTAAAATTTTTGACGAGGGACGGGAAATTAATTAAGAGTCTGAAATCTGATCAGAAAATGTCAGTAATTTTTAGCTCGGATGGTGAGATAATAGCTATTAACAATCGTAAGACTGAGAAGACACCAGAATTATGGCGTATGGATGGAACTTATCTGGCAAAGCTTCAGAATAAGGACAAAAGCCTCATTGGAACCTCAAATTTTACGTCTGATAGTCAAATAATTGTTGGTTCCAATAATGATAATAACAAAATATACTTTTGGAAGCGTGATGGATCTCTGCTCTCGACTTTTGAAAATAATTTAAGTATTTTTAGTCCTGATTACCAAACTTTGGTTACTCTTGAAGACAATGACAAGGTAAAGCTTTGGAAACGTGATGGCACACCAATTAGAACTATTCAAGTAAAAAGTCAGAAGGCAGATTTAGGCAATACATATTCATCAGATTTCAAGTTCAGCCCAGACGGTCAAATTTTAGTGATCCCAACAAATTTTGGAAGTGTGGAACTGTGGCGGATTGACGGTATTTTCCTCAAAAGTTTCGATTGTCTTCCGAATAAAAATATTAAGGAGTTTGAGGATGATAATTTCTGCAACGATCAACCGCCGCTGAGTTTTAGTTCAGATAGTCAAACCTTAGCTATCCGCACTAAAAAGAATGAAGTGCAATTCTGGGGAATTAATGGCAACGCTAAGACAAAAGTAAAATTGTTAAAGACTATTAAGGCAAAAGGTAATCGGGTTGAAAGTATGGTGTCTATCCCTAATAGTAATAAAATAGCAATTTTTGGGAGTGATGATGTATTAAAACTCTGGCAGCTTCCTGAACAATCAGGCAAGGAAGCTCAACTATTAAAGACTTTGCCAGGGCATAAAAATTGGATAAATAGTTTGAGTATCAGCCCCAAGAGTGGGATGATTGCTTCAGCAAGTGATGACAACACAGTAAAACTTTGGCGGCGTGATGGTACTCTGGTCTACACTTTCACTAAGCATAAAAACAAGGTCAATAGTGTCAGTTTTAGCCCAGATGGTAAACTAATTGCCTCCGCGAGTGATGACAAAACTGTTAAAGTCTGGCAACCCGATGGCAAAGTAATTAAATCTTTTGAAGAGCATGGTAACAAGGTAACAAGTGTGAGTTTCAGCCCCGATGGTAAAACCATTGCCTCTGCCAGTCAAGATAACACCATAAAACTCTGGAATCTAGATAGCAAAAATAGTAAAAGTTCAGCTACTTTAAATGGTGATGAGCCTGTTACCAAAGTCAGTTTCAGCCCAGACGGTAAGATGATTGCCTCAGCTGGTGTGACAAAAGTTAAACTCTGGAGTATTGATGGTAGTTTATTGACAACTTATGAGCGCTTTGGTAGCAGTGATGTCAGTTTTAGCCCAGATGGTAAGAGTATTGCATCTGGTGATTATGATGGTGTTTTGGTTTGGGATTTTGACTTAAATAAACTTCTCAAACGCGGTTGTGACATAGCGCATGATTATCTGAAGAATAACCCAAAAGCAGAGAGCGATCGCTATATCTGTGACGACATCTACAAACAAAAGTGAAAGCTCAAGGTGTCTTATTTTGAGTCAAATAAAACACCTTTAAATTAATTTAAAATTGATTGACCTACCACTTTTGGCGCATCAACCCGCAAACTCATCTGCTCACAACGCACAGTTAACCGAGGTTGACCCAAACCTATTCCAGAAAAAGGACTTTCGGCGGGGATTTCTAACTTAGAACCAATCAAACCCAACAAAGACTTAAATTCAGCAGAGAATATCAGCAAATCAGTACCCTTAGCGCTGAAACTAGAAGCACTTAATCGCTGTCTCCATGCCAAGCTTTGTTGATTATACTTAAGACTACACAATTTCTGGTTTTCCTGATGCACAGTAATATGCTTTCCTTGTTCCCAGGTAAACTTAGCTAGTTCCTTTGGTAGTCCCCAAATTTCTCGACCACCAGCCACCGAATCAGCATTATCTACATAAATGTGAGAAATCCAAGCGCCGATTTTCCTCTGGTAATTAATCAAAGCTGGGACAACAATTAACTCACTATACTCCAGTACTGAGCCTGACCCATAATGAGATAAATACACGCTAGCGAGAGTTTTACCAGGCCATACAGAAACAATGTCTAACTCTAAGGGAATCAAAGGGCGCACTTGGTCAATATTTACCAAATGCAGAGTTTGGATAGCATAGCCTTGAAGTGTCCAAGGTGCTTGTGGATATGGCATAAGAGATTAACCGGACTTTATATACCTAATTCCTAACCCCTAACTCCTAAAAAAAAATCCCCACTCAGGCATTTGCCTGAGTGGGTAATATGAGGTCGAACAAAACAATCTTCCCAAAAGAAGTAGAGAAATTATTTGCTCTCTGTAAAATCAGCGTCAATCACATCATCGCCGTTACTAGAACTAGAGGAACTACTATCTTGAGGTTCACCACCAGATGTAGCGCCAGCACCGGCACCAGCACTGGCACTAGCACCAGCTTGTTGATAGATGTTGCTACCAACAGCGAATAACGCTTGTTGCAATTCTGGCGTGAGCTTCTTGATTTGCTCATCGTCTTCTTTAGCAACTGCTTCCCGAACTTCTTTCACTAAACCTTCGACTTTAGTCTTGTCAGCATCGGGAACTTTATCGCCCAATTCTTGTAACTGCTTTTCAGCTTGGTATGCCAAGGAGTCGGCTTGGTTCTTGCGTTCAATCTTTTCACGCCGCTCTTTATCAGATGAAGCGTTCTGTTCAGCTTCTCTCACCATCCGGTCAACATCATTTTTATCCAGGGTGGAAGCACCAGTTATGCTGATAGACTGTTCTTTACCAGTACCTTTGTCCTTAGCGGTGACGTTAAGGATACCGTTAGCGTCAATGTCGAAGACCACTTCAATTTGAGGGACGCCGCGTGGTGCAGGAGGAATACCATCGAGGCGGAAGGTTCCCAAGCTCTTGTTATCGTTGGAGAATTCGCGTTCACCTTGAAGAACGTGAATTTCTACGTTGGTTTGTCCATCCACAGCAGTGGAGAAGACTTCTGATTTCTTGGTGGGAATTGTGGTGTTGCGGGGGATAATTTTGGTCATCACGCCGCCCAATGTTTCCACACCCAAAGATAGAGGTGTCACATCTAACAGCAAGATGCCAGTTACATCGCCAGCCAGTACGCCGGCTTGAATCGCTGCACCAACTGCTACAACTTCATCAGGGTTAACGCTTTGGTTGGGTTCTTTACCCAATACCTGCTTCACAATCTGGTGGACTGCGGGAATCCGGGTAGAACCACCAACTAACACCACTTCATCAATATCGCCTTTGGTTAACTTGGCATCCCGGAGGGCGTTTTCCACAGGAATACGGCAACGGTCGATTAAGTCAGAGCAAAGTTCTTCAAACTGAGCGCGAGTCAGGGTTGTATCCAGGTGCTTGGGCCCGTCCTGGGTAGCGGTGATAAATGGTAGGTTAATTTCTGCTTGGGTGACGCTAGAAAGCTCAATTTTGGCTTTTTCTGCGGCTTCAGTCAGACGTTGTAAAGCTTGTTTGTCTTTCCGCAGGTCAATACCTTCGGCTTTCTTGAACTTCTCTGCTAAGAAATCAACTATTTTTTTGTCAAAGTCGTCACCACCAAGGTGGGTATCCCCAGATGTGGCTAGTACTTCAAAAACTCCATCTCCTACTTCCAGCACAGATACGTCGAAAGTACCACCACCAAGGTCAAATACGAGGATGGTTTCGTTACTCTTCTTGTCAAATCCATAAGCCAGAGAAGCAGCGGTAGGCTCGTTGATAATCCGCAGAACTTCAATCCCGGCAATTTTGCCTGCGTCTTTTGTTGCTTGCCGCTGGGAGTCGTTGAAGTATGCGGGAACAGTGATTACAGCTTGGGTTACAGTTTCACCCAGGTATTTGCTGGCATCTTCAACTAGTTTGCGAAGAACTTTTGCAGAAATTTCTTCAGGAGCAAACGGTTTACCAGCTATTGGACAATCTAATTTGACATTGCCGTTGCTGCTGAGAACTTTGTAAGAAACTTCCGTAGCTTCGTTACTAACTTCATCGTAGCGGCGACCGATAAAGCGTTTGACTGAGTAAAACGTATTTTCGGGGTTCATCACCGCTTGGCGTTTAGCGATTTGGCCAACCAAGTTGTCGCCATTTTTTGCAAATGCGACTACTGATGGCGTTGTCCGAAAACCTTCAGCATTAGCAATTACTGTGGGTTTACCACCTTCCATCACTGCCACGCAGGAGTTCGTTGTTCCTAAGTCAATTCCAACTACTTTTGCCATTTTAGGTGCTGGCTCCGTATAACTACAAATGAATGAATGAGAATATAAAGCACTAAATTTTGAACCAACAGGGTCAAGAAATCAGCCAGTTCAGCATGAATACCTTTGATTTGGCTTTCCTGGGGTTAAAACTCCAGACTATGCTGATATATATACTGAAGCTTAGTGGTAGCCAGTCCATGAAGGGTGGTTTCCCGAACCTTGCTTGGGACGGTTAAACTAACTAAATTTTGTTTTTAGTTGGTTCATGGATTAATTTGTCTTCACTCTGTCTAATGTAGAAGAATTAATACTTTCAGTAATTAGGGTGAACCGTAACGTCCGAGTGGTGTTTGCCGTCTTTTAAGGCAATAAACTACAGAAGCAGTGAGGATTGGGCATGGGGCATAGGGTATGGGGAGAGAATAATAACTCAGCACTCAGTACTCAGCACTCAATACTCAGTACTCAGCACTCAGTACTCAGCATTCGGTAGTTACTCAATCCCAGAAAAAAGAGTTTCCCAGTCAATCACAGGTGGTCTTTGTCCTTGGTTGACTATTTCAAAAATTTTCTTAGAACTACTTGGTTGAAAAAGGCATTCTACACAAGCGTTTGCGACATCAATCCGGCTGGCATCACCCGAAAGTGTATCTCCAGTACCTATGACCACACCGTATTTACCCCCAGTTTTTGCCTTAATGAGGGTGTTGAGGTCGTATGAGGTATAGGGCCCGTCAATGAGGCGTCCTGGGCGGATAATGGTGTAGGGTAATCCTGAATTAATAATGGACTCTTCGCCTTTTTGTTTAGCATCCAACACGCCAAAACTATTAAGAATACTAAAAGGAAACTGATTTTTACGTAGAATTCCACAAGAAGAGACAAAAACGAATCGCTTCAAATTCTGGGGTGCTGCTGCTACTAGATTGCTGACACCTTGAGCATCAATCTTTGTCGGACTATTCTTTGCTTTTGCTTCACTAGATTTGGGATTAAAGAAAATAATTCCCCATTCAATCAAGTTCGGGGTTTCGTCAAACTCCCATCGCGCAGAGGGAAAGGCAGTAGTTCCAGTACAATTTATGATGTGGGTAACACCTGACATTGCAGCTGGCAGTGTAGCTGGCTGGCGGATATCGCCAACAGCAATTTCCACTTTTTGGTTAAACATCTCTTCAGCTTTTGCAGCATTGCGTGTCAGAACGCGAACTTTTAAACCCTTTTCGAGTAACTTGCCTACCACTAATTGCCCGACTCCACCTGTAGCACCAGCAACTAGTACCAAATCTTTAGCTGAATCAAAAGAAGTCATAAAGTGCCTCTGAGATAGTCTATTGTTAATCTACTAAAAAAAATGCGATGTCTACGATGAGCTACGCCTAACCACATCGGCAAAATAGAACGAGATTGAAGATTTTGCTAATGGTTGTTGACTCTGTAGCTTTCAGGCTGATAAGTGGGAATTTTAGGAAAAGGGCAAACTCCCGAAAACTGAATTAGCACTAGAGCCAGCACTTGAGGTTTTGAGCAAGGAATGAAAATTAGTCAAAAATTAATTTTGGGTATTCTCGGAATGGCTACTCTCTCAGGAATAATTGGTGCGATTAGTGCTAATCAACAATTGAAGATAGCTAAGTCTCTTGCTCAACAAGAGGCTGAAGAAGTTGCTGGACTACTGGGATATTTCGTCAGTCATGAGCTTGAAAACCACAAAATGCGATCGCAAGATCGGATGCTAGCCCATCTGCAAGAGCATGTTCAATCGCTACACAAGCAACGTCAGCGCGATCTGGAGATTGTAGACCGTAATAAAATCATTCTGGCAGATGTAGTTACGGAAGATATCGGTACGCAATTAGACCACGATCGCAATAATGAAGTTGGTAAAACTATTCAAGATGGTATCCCAAGAACATATATTGAGGCCAGTCCTGAATACCCAAATGGAATTCAATTGATTGCCGTTCCTTTTAAGACTAGCGACGGTAAAACAATGGGTGCAGTAATTTTGGAATATACACCACTTTATAAAGCAGCACTAGCAACAGCCTATAAAAATATTGTTGTCACGTCGATTATTAGTTTGGGATGTGGCATCTTTGCATTAGTAGTAGGTTATCTGCTCTCCAGAAGCATCTCAAAACCGATTAAGCAACTCCAGCAAGCTGTGATGAATCTGGCTGAAGGTAAGCTAGATACCAGAGTTAATATTCGCTCCCACAATGAGATTGGCGAGTTAGCTAGCTCGTTCAACAAAATGGCAGACGATCTCCAATCTTCTAGAGATGAGTTGGTCAATGCTAACGAACAATTACGAGATGAAATTAGCGAGCGTCTACAGGCAGAAGCAGAACTTCAGCAAGTTCTGAAAGACTTGAAAAAAACCCAAATCCAATTAATTCAATCAGAAAAAATGTCGAGTCTGGGTCAACTAGTGGCGGGAGTTGCCCATGAAATCAACAATCCAGTTAATTTTATCTACGGCAACCTGCAACACACTGATGATTACACTCAACAGTTGCTGCTGTTAATTAAGCTTTATCAAAATCATTATCCCAACCCAGAGCCAGAAATTAAAAATGCTAACGAAGAAGCAGATATTGAGTACCTAACAGAAGATTTGCCTAAGATGTTAACCTCAATGAAGATGGGGGCTAAACGCATTCGGGAAATTGTTCTCAGTCTCCGAATTTTCTCTCGTTTGGATGAAGCTGAGTTCAAAACCGCCGATCTCCATGAAGGAATCGACAGTACTCTGTTAATTTTACAACACCGACTCAAGACCCAAAATAATCGCCCTGAAATTAAAGTGATTAAAGAATATGGTGAAATACCTCAAATCCAGTGTTTTGCAGGGCAAATGAATCAGGTATTTATGAACATCTTGGCAAATGCGATCGATGCCTTAGAAGATTGTTTCCAAAAAGAACTTTGTCCAAATCCCTTGATTCGGATTTCTTCTGAACAGGTAAATGAAAATGTCATTATTCGGATTGCTGATAATGGGGTAGGAATTCCAGAAAAAATCCAATCGCGTTTATTTGACCCTTTTTTCACCACGAAACCAGTTGGCAAGGGGGCTGGTATGGGCTTATCGATTAGCTACCAGATAATTACTGGCAAGCATGGTGGATCTTTGCAATGTATTTCATCACCGGGACAAGGTGCAGAGTTTGTAATTACAATCCCAATTCGAGTAGGGAAACCAGCACAATCATTAGTCGGCGATCGCCATGTATCGATAACAGGGTAAAGGCAATGTTTTTCAGATCCTAAGTGCGTAGGCGTAGCCCGCACTTCTCTACGAGACACTGCACTTCGACTACGCTCAGTGACCACGCCAACGACAAGCTCAGTGACTATCGTAGACATCGCAGTTAGAGGGAAATTGCCCCTGAATTGTTCGGTTCTACCACTGTCATCAGTATACAAATAGCTATAACCTCTTAGATAGTAGTGAAATGTCTAACCTAGACGCTGTTAGTCGCTCTTGAATTAAGGGGTGAAAGCCTGTGTACCAATGGATATTGCCAAGCCTGAGCGAAATCTTGGCTGAAAATCAATCAAGTGTGGCAGAATGTTCACCTGCTAAAGCAGAGCAGCAGTGGCGTATCAGCCTCGCAGCGACAGAACATTTGCTATTAAATACTTTAGCAGACCCTTCAGTTGACACAACCCAAGGATTAGTTTTAGCTGCACCAGCACCCTTGTTTAGTCAACCAAAATTGACTCAAAGTTTACAAACAGTAACTTTTACAGCAAAACCATTTAACCCTTTGGCGCTGATGCCATTTCAGATGCCAGATGCGATACCTGCGGCAGACTACGCCAACGCATCTGTAAATGAAGACATTGCTCCCCATGATTCGGTACTTCCTTTACTACCTGCCGATCCTCTGGGGGCAGAACAGTTTTGCTTAGTTTTTACAGATAAATTTAGATTAGTGCTAGTTTTAGCAACCCACAAAAACGGTAAAAAAACCTTTTCATTTTCTTTTGAGCCAGAGATAGTGCAGCAGGCTTGGCGATCGCTAGGAGCGCGGGTAATGCTGGCTAATCCAGAGTTCTTCGCCCGCTTGGACGCATTAGTAGAACAGTATTCTCCGGTAGCACCAGACTACCGCATGATGATTCACTTTAGCCAGTTGTTGCTTCAAGAATTAACAGAACCAGAAGAGACTAGAGACTCTTTACTAGGTACTGGGGAAGAAGTAGGGGAGCAGGGGAGCAGGGGAGCAGCACTTCGGCTCCCTTCGACTACGCTCAGGGCAAGTCGCTCAGTGAACGAGGAGCAGGGGAGAAGAGTTTTCCCCAATCCTCAATGCTCAATGCCCAATGACCATTACCCCTTATCCCCACAGGGAACCCCACCTTCTCCAAATCCTGATGTAGAATTGCTCCAAGCCTTCGCTCACGAAGTCCGTACACCTTTAACAACTATTCGTACTATGACTCGTCTGCTGTTAAAGCGGCGAGACTTAGATGCTAGCGCGATCAATCGCTTAAAAATTATCGATCACGAGTGTACCGAGCAAATTGACCGCATGGAATTGCTGTTTAAGGCCGCAGAACTAGAAACTACTGCCTCAACAAAATCATCAAAAACTCAACTCACGCCGATGTCTTTAGATCAAGTGTTGCAGCAGAGCATTCCCCGTTGGGAACAAGCAGCACATCGGCGGAACTTAACTTTAAATGTTATTTTACCCCAGCAATTACCGACAGTGGTAAGCAATCCCACCATGTTGGATCAGGTTCTCACTGGTTTGATGGAAAATTTTACTCGTAGTTTACCTGCTGGTAGCCATATTCAAGTACAAGTTATTCCAGCTGGAGATCAACTGAAGTTACAGTTATCGCCGCAATTCCGATGCAAAGATTCAAATAAAGCTGCCATACCTGCAACGCCACCAATTCGCAAGGCTCTAGGTCAACTGCTGATGTTTCAACCAGAAACAGGTACGATTAGTTTGAATATCGCTGCAACCAAGCATTTGTTTCAGGCGATCGGTGGCAAACTAATTGTGCGTCAACGTCCACACTATGGGGAAGTGATGACGATTTTCCTGCCTTTAGAAGTTAGCAATAAACAGAAACCGATAGTCACGAATTAGAGATATAGCCATCCTAAATGAAATTGTGAAAATTTTTGTTATGGTTGTCCTTAGTCATTAGTCATTAATCATTTGTGACTAATGACTAATGACTAATGACTAATGACATAAAACAAAGTACTTTTCCACGCATCTAACAAATATTTCCACACCCATTGCCAAGGCGGTTTCATCAAAATCAAACCGGGGATGATGATGCGGATATGCTAAGTCTTTCGCGGGATTAGCAGAACCCAGAAAGAAATAACAACCAGGAACTTCTTCTAAGAAAAACGACATATCTTCAGCGGCCATAGTTTGGCATTCTGGCACAATACCCACAGGAGTTTCTACCACTTCTTCTGCTACGGATCGCACTAATTCTGCTATTTTAATATCATTAATTACTGGTGGATAAAGTGACCAATACTCTAAATCATAATTTGCACCATGACTCTGACAAATTCCAGCAATAATCTGCTCGACACGCTGGTTAAAAAAGCCTTTCAAACTAGGATTAAAATACCTGACAGTAGCACTCATTCTCGCTGTATCAGCAATTACATTGCGTTTGGTTCCAGCGTGAAGTTCGCCTACTGTCACTACTGCTGAATCAATGGGATTAATATTTCGAGCGACAATAGTTTGCAAAGCATTTACAACTTGGGCAGCAACAACAACGGAGTCAACAGTTTGATGGGGTAGTGCGCCATGTCCACCTTTACCCAAAATTGTGCAGTTAAAGCATTCCACAGCTGCCATCAATGCCCCAGCACGCACACCCACTGTACCCAAAGGCAAATTATTCCACAAGTGCAAACCAATAATCGCTTCAACATCTGGGTTTTTCAAAACTCCAGCTTCAATCATCGGCTTTGCGCCTCCTGGTGATTCTTCCGCTGGCTGAAAGATAATTTTTACAACACCAGAGAAGTCTTGGCGATGTTGCTGGAGATAATAAGCTGTACCTAAAGCGATCGCTGTATGTCCATCATGTCCACAAGCGTGCATCACTCCATCATGCTGCGATTTGTACGGCACTTCGTTGAGTTCTTGGATTGGCAAAGCATCCATATCCGCGCGAATCGCTAAAACTTGCGGATTCGGGAGTCGGCTTGCCGTGAGCTTGTCCTGAGCGTAGTCGAAGGGCGTAGCCAAATGGGAGTCGGGAAGTTTGTTGCCTTGGATGGTGGCCACAATGCCAGTGTGGGCAATACCAGTTTGATGCTCAATTCCCCATTCTTGCAGCTTTTGTGATACAAACTCAGCAGTCAGTTTTTCTTGAAAACCCAACTCTGGTTGTTGATGCAATCGCCGCCGCCACTCTACTAATTGCGGTTGCAATGAGCGAATCGAAAGTCGGATGCGAGATAGATCGACAGAAGCGGGATTGGGAAAGGTGGAAACCATTATGAAGACAAACTAGTTTAAGTACAGCTAATACCAATTTGAAAAAGAATGCAACAGATAATATATAGATAAGATCCCTCGCCAACCCTTTCCAAGGTATCGGGGAAGGTGCGCATCAGCGATCGTGTCGCAAACATTTTTTGAATTGGTATTACTGAGATTATTTTCCTAGTTTAACGTGACTTGGATGAGTCTTCAGTAACGAGGTACTCAGCACTGAGTGCGATCAAGGAACCTCTAGTTGATGGCTGTTAATTTTCTTTCTAGGTCAAATAAAAAGCCGTGGATATACTCTTCAGTCCATTCCGCACCATAGAAGCGTTTAAACATCCCTCGCGCTGGGTCTTTTTCAGCCCGATATCGGAGGTATCGCAGTTGGGCTTGCTCAATGGCTACTAAATTTTGGGAATCTGTTACAGCTTCTGCCTGTTCCACAAAATCTAGATAAACTTTCAAATAGTCTTTGAAAGCGGCAAACACCTCAGTCTCTACTACAGACGTTTCTTGAGGACGAGTCCAAAGAAAAGCGGGAGAGAAAAATGGCTGTGCTTCTTCGGGAAAATCCCCTCCCCAAGACAGATGTTGTTGGTGGGTGTGGAAAATGGGCAGAATTGGTTCAGTATATTTTGCTTGATATGCTAGATCGTCGCGAAATAGGGGCTGCATATCCAAAGCAATTAGATGTCCTCCGGGCAGTGTCACCAAATCTGCCCCAAAAAATGGTAAATCGTAGTTGAGGCGGGGAAAAATTACAAAATTCAGAACTTGTAGCGAATTGCCACCCTGCACGTGAGCTGCACGAATTTGCCGCAATTTTGCAGTTTGAAAGGCATAACTGGTGGTGACAACCTCTTCCTGATTCTTTCCCTTGCCCACAACAGCACTCTTAGACTCAAACCCAGTGGGGATAGGATAGGGCTGTAAATCCAAACGCGATCGCATATAGGCGATCGCATAATCAAGAAATGGCTGATAGAGTGTCACGTCGCTTCGCTCCGAATTCAAAATTCAAAATTAATAATTAAAGAACTTCTGCCTTTTGCCTCACTTCGACTACGCTACAGTGACCTCCTGCCTCCTGCCTCCTGCCTTCTGCCTCCTGCCTTCTGCCTCATCTTTTACCGGCACCGACTGCTAGGGGAACAGCATCTTCAAATAAGAACTCATGGAGAAAGCGCTCTGCCCATTCATGACCAAAGTAACTGCTAAACAAACCAGATGCGGGATCGCGGTCTGCACTATATTGGTCATAGTCTTTTTGGGCTTTGACAATCCGCTGGATATCTTCAGGGTCTTGGAGCGGTTTGGCATCTGCTAACATTTGCCAATACAAGTTTAAATAATCCTGAAAAGCTTCAAAGACTCGCGTTGCCACTGTTTCCGGGTCGGTTTTGGCAAACAATAGATATTTAGAAAAATACTGGTTGGCGTCGTAAAACTTCATTTCTAAGTTTTGCGCCAAATCCGGGTATCGATCGTGGAGAGATTTTAGCGGAAATATATATTTTTTTTGATAATCTTCGTCCTGAAATAAAGGCTGGAAATCAAGCACAATCAGGTTTTTGACTTTCCCAAAGGATAAAAAATCAATCCCTAACAGAGGTAAATCGTAGTGGTGACTGGGATAAATTACGCTGTTAAAAATTTGAGCGCTTTCCCCAGCATCAATGTAGGTATAACGAATTTTCCGCAACTCTTGAGATTGGTGACACCAACTGCGAATAGTTGCTGGGTTTCTGCCG
Organism: Nostoc sp.; assembly: GCF_036917355.1. Classification (GTDB taxonomy): domain Bacteria; phylum Cyanobacteriota; class Cyanobacteriia; order Cyanobacteriales; family Nostocaceae; genus Nostoc. Next base: position 63,299 of record NZ_JBALDP010000001.1, on the reverse strand, counting down.
CGATCGCTAACTTTGAATTCCAAACCAGGGGGAATGACCCTACTTTGTAAATCAAACCGCTGAAATAGCTCTTTTTCTAAAAATTCCAGGAAAGGCTTATACATGGAGCATGATTTGTTAACCCTTGCATGAAAATAAGTTATGGCGATCGTGCACGTCTCATTTATGAGAAACAAAGCAACATTCCTTAATGGGCATTCAGAGGAGGCAGTATTTCGACTACGCTCAACAACCGGGCAGGGTGCAAAGGGGAAAGAGGTAATTTTTTATTAACTCCCCTGCTCCTCGGTCACTGAGCGACTTGCCCTGAGCGTAGTCGAAGGGAGCCGAAGTGCTGCTCCTCTGCCCCTCTGCTCCCCACTTCCCCCTAACGCCTAGCATGATTGCGACCGATCATTTGCTCCAAGACTTCTTGGGAAACACAGCGACGCTCGGAACAATAAGTCATCAAGTTGATTCCGTTCATCATTCGTACTGTACTGACTCTGACACGAAAATCATCCGTAACAAACCAGCAACGTTCCTGACCTTGATTGTTGTCATAGTCAGTATCAATCGTCAGCACTCCATCATCAGCAAACCGATATCGGCTCACAACTGGAATACTCTCAACATAGCCTTGGTTGCGAATCAGTTTTCCAGAACGCCTGGTTTCGTCGGGAACATCAACCAAAATCGCAGCATTATCAGTATTCGGTAGCCTGGTATCTAGGTTAGCCTGCCATGCAAAGCTAGCACCGCCTGTTGCTTTACTAGGATCTATTCCTTGGGCTTTACAAACTTCTTGGACTTTTGGATCGTCCTTTTCCATGACTTTTATAATCAAATTCGACTCCCCCGACTCATCCGCCGCCGAGTCAAAATGATGAACGGCGCGTTCCGTAAACCACGTACCCTCACTTTTATGGAAGAAGTCGATCATTGTCAAAGGCGGTATTATATGCATCTGTTTTGAAACCTCGTTTTATCAAATTTTGGCGTTATTAATACTGACTGATGAGATGAAGTCCCGGTTTAGCTAAAGTGTAGAATAACTCCAAAAGTGATATTTTAATCAGCTGATGACAAATAGTGAAATTCAACTTATTACAAGCGTTCGCCCTAGTCCAACTCCAGAAATCTTAACAGCCCTGAAAGCCGGAATCCCTGTGGATTCGATAGAGTTGTACCAATTCAATCTCAAGGAAGTCGATTTCCGAGAAGCTAACTTGAGTAAAGCCAAGCTATTAGGAGCCGACCTTAGTGAGGTGGTATTAAGTAATGTCGATTTGAGTGGGGCTGATTTGCGAGGCGCTAATCTGCGAGGAGCCGATTTGAGTGGGGCTAATTTGCAGGGAGCCTATTTAAACCGTGCCGATCTCCAACAAGCAAATCTGAGTGGCGCAAATTTGGAGGGAGCCAAACTCCAAGTAGCGCGTTATGATTCACAAACGAAATGGCCCGAAGAATATAACTACAAAGCTTCGGGAGCGGTAGGGCCGGGTGCTAATCTCAATGGTGCTTTTCTGAATACAGCTTCTTTACGAAATGCAGATTTACAAGGTGCTAATCTGCGTGGAGCCTACCTGAGTGGCGCTGACTTGACAGGAGCCAATTTGCAAGGTGCTTCTTTGAGTGGTGCCGATTTGACAAAAGCTTATTTGACAGGGGCTTGCTTACGGAATGCTCGATTGACAGGAGCCGATTTGCGGGATACAGACCTGCGAGCAACCGATCTTAGTGATGCAGAGATGGAGCATGTTCAAAGTATCGCTGGGGCAGATTTTACTCTTGCTCAAGGACTTACAGAAGCAACTAAAGCCATACTTTCTAGCCGTCCATATTCAGAACTCGACGTTTGGAACGCCTATACCCGCACAACAACTCGTGAAAGTTTGAGTGCTTGACCGTGCCAATTTTAGATTTTAGAGGCAAGCCGCGCTCCTTGTGAGCGAAATAAATCCAAAATCCAATTTGCGTTTCCAGCGAACTAAAGCTGCGACCCAAAATCCATCCAAAATTGTTTGACCAGTTGCTCTGTAGTAGAGTTTACAACGGCTGCCAGTTCTTTTTCAGGAGTGCTAAAAATGTCGCGTATCCTTCGGAAAAGCCAGGCGGATCGGGTAGAACATATTGTGGAAATTCTTTATACGATCGCCAAGGTTCCAAAGCATTATGCCGCAAATGTAAGGCACATTCTGAGGAACCTGGTAGTCGCCAAGTCATTTGACCAGCTTGTATATCAGTCACAAATGCCTCCTCATGTAGAAAAAGTTGATCTTTTCTTCAAGATTTTGGCAGACTAACCGGATATTTTGGTCAAATTTAAGGTAAAATAAAATATTTACTGTTTATCTGATAATTCTCACAATATTGCATTGCAGACAAACCCACACCGCTATTGTGGCAACAGGTCTTCTAAAGCAGCTCCAACAACTCGGTGATCCTCATCCTGTCTGAGTTGGTTCAGGGCTGCTTTGGCTTCTGGCTCATCAAATCGTTTGAGAGCATAACTAACTCGCACGCGCATCCGCCAAGATTCATCATTCACCAACGTTAGTATTTGGGATAATGCCGCAGCACGTTGGTTAGAATTAGCCAGTAAGCCAAGTGCATCAACAGAAGATTCCTGAACTGTGAAATCTTCATCTTTTAAACCCTGAACGCATATATCAAATAGTTCTTCAGGGCAATCCATTTCAGCGATCGCAGCCAAAATGCTCCGTCTAACTAGCCAGTGGTCATCCTGATAATATGCCAAAACTAGATGAGAAACTGCGACTCTGCCAAATAGCGATAAAGAATTTGCCGCCTCCGCCCGCACGTTGGGAGTATCATCAAATTTCATAATTTGCATCAAAGCCGCAAAAGATTCCGCTGATTGTTGATTACCCAAACCCCTGGCCACAAAAGAACGCACCAAAAATTCTGAGTCATGAAGTTTACTGGTGAGCAGAGGAACTGCAACTTCTGATTCATAACTATCGAGAGCAGCGATCGCCTTTAAACGATAGTGAAAATCTGGGTTCTTTAGTTCAGCTTGGATTTTATGGATTTCCATAAGTGCATTTGGTACAGCTATTCTTTACTTTATTTTACAGATGTCACTAAATGGCGATCGCATTCTAAGAAGATTGAATAACGGGTATGAGGCATTGGGAAAGAGGAAGCAAGAGTTATTTCATTTTGAATTTTGAATTTGGAGCAAAGCGACGTGACTCAATTAAGCGAAACCGTTAAAGAATTAATAGCCAAAGCTAGAATTGTCAGCTTTGCCGAGTGGGAACAGTCCCATCCACAAGCAGCGATTGCTATATTTCAAGCTGCGGATGATGCTTTTCGCTACCTGAGCGATGAAGATTTATTGCAGATTAAAACCTTGTCACCCGATAATTCTGAGTTGATTCCTGTTGCTCAATTGTTACGCGATCGCGCCACCGAAATCGTTGATGAATCTAGAGAACAAGTTTTGGCGACTTATCCCGAAATTATCCAGCCTGGAGGCGGTCTTTATCCACCTGAACGTGCCCAAGCTTGCTGGCGAGATTTTTGGCATTTTCTCCGCTGTATTACTTATGGCATAGCAGGTGGCCACACTGAGTATACAAATCCCACAGGACTGCATTATATGAACTTGCTCTATCAGGAGTTACAAGTTCCATTGGATGCAATGGTTTTAGGCTTAAAAAGCATCAAGGCTGCTAGCTTGAAACGCTGCCAAACCGATCGGCAGCAAATTGCTCCCTATTTTGACCATTTAATCAGCCAACTGGCTACTTTCCAAATTCGATAAGTTAAGTGGGCATGAATAATTAAAGGTTGCTAGTCAGGGCTGAAACTTTTACTAAAAGACAATCTTAATTAATTTTATATTGTGTAATAGAGTTGATTTTATTTATGCCCACTTATTGAGATAAACTTGTGTGAATCAGCACGATTAAGACTCTGGCTCAAGGGAATGACACCATACCATCACTTGTATCCCAATCGCAAATGAAATACTAAAAAAAAGCTGAGATTTTTTGAAACTATTATTTAACTTAACAAATTTTAATAAATATGGTTTCGGCATCGTATCAGAATATGTAAGGACAAATGATGCAAAAACTTAAAATCATCACGACTAATAAGGATTTAAAGTCTCTATGTCCTCTCCTTTGTCACCATGATGTAAAGTTTTTTAACATCTGTTGAATATCCTTCTCATAAAATTTAGTTGTTAACTGGGAGATAGTTTGAATGGCTTTTGGACCAGCATCACGATTAGGGGTCGCTCTGTTTGAAGACACCGATCCCATTGATCTGTGGCCAAATCGCTCTAATGAGGATGTTGAAACCGTAATTAGAAGTGTCTACAAGCAAGTTCTAGGCAACGCTTATGTAATGGAGAGTGAGCGGCTTTCCGTTGCTGAATCTCAACTTAAACGGGGTGAAATTAGCGTTCGCGGGTTTGTGCGTCAAGTCGGGAAGTCGGAACTTTACCGGTCGCGGTTTTTTGATAGCACCCCTCGTTATCGGGCGATTGAATTAAATTTCAGACATTTCCTTGGTCGTGCGCCATTGGATCTAGAAGAAACGCGTACACATAGCACTATTCTAGATACAAAGGGTTTTGAGGGTGAGATTGATTCTTATCTAGACAGCGACGAATACCAAGAAACTTTTGGAGAAAACATTGTCCCTTATATTCGGGGCTACAAAACCGAAGCTATCCAGAGTTTGGTTCAGTTTACCCACTTGTTTCAACTGGTACGTGGTTCCTCTAGCAGCAGCCTGAAAGGTGACTTAGCTGGCAAACAACCAAAATTAAACAGTTTGCTAATTCAAAGCACACCTACTCCTGTAATTTCACCAGCCAGCAAGGGCGCTACATTCCGCAACCCAACATCTACTCCTCGCACTCGTCAGGGTGTGGGATCTGGTGATGATGGTAAGGTTTATCGGATTGAAGTCACTGGCTACAAGGCAAATGTGGTAAATAATATTTCCAAATTTCGCCGCAGTAACCAAGTCTTTTTCGTGCCATACAATAAGCTTTCACAAGAGTATCAGCGAATTCACAAACAGGGCGGTACGATCGCCAGTATTACCCCTGTCAACTAAAGAATAGAAATTGGAGATTTAGAGATTAGGGATTGGGAAATAATTCCGCTGTACTCAGTCTCTAATCTTTCAAGCCCCAGTGTCGCTCGTTCTGGGATTTACGCAAAACTACAGGCACTTCAGAGGCAATATGCAAGAAGCTGCTTCTCTATTAGACGTTTCGGCAATGCGTCTACATACATTGTCCTAACCTGAAAATTATTCTTTTCGCTTGTAGTTTGCGTAAATCCCGATCGATCAAAAGTTAGCCAAAGCGATCGCTGCTGTCAGTTGTCAAATACGAAAATATTTAACTCACTTTCACAAACTAAAGTCTTTCACAAACTAAAGTTTTACAAAAGCTAGTCAGTGGCAAAAATAACTGACAACTGACGGGAAATCTACCTCTACAGGGGTAGGATGCTCTAAATTTAATTTAATTAACGTTTTTCAGGAGATACTTCAATGTCACTTTGGGCTATTGATTCACCTACTGTTGAGCTGCGTCCGAACACCAGCGAAAGTGAATTACAAACGCTGATTCGGGCAGTTTACAAACAGGTTTTGGGTAATGCTCACTTGTTGGAAAGTGAGCGACTAGCCACTGCTGAATCGCAATTGCGCGATCGCAAAATCAGCGTCCGTGAATTCGTCAACACCGTTGCCAAATCAGAACTTTATCAATCCCTGTTTTTCAACTCTTCTTCCCAGTATCGGTTCATTGAACTGAATTTCAAACATTTACTAGGACGCCCTCCTGCCGATCGAGCAGAAATTTCCGAACATGTCCGCATCTACAACGAACAGGGCTATGATGCTGAGATCGACTCCTATATCGATAGCAACGAATATCAGCAGAATTTTGGCGAGAATATTGTTCCTTATGTTCGCAGCACAAGCTCCCAAATCGGAATTAAGAATGTTACCTTTAACCGCACCTTTAGCTTAGTCAGAGGATTCGCTAGCAGCGATAGCGATCGCAAAGCCAAACTAATCGGCGATATCGGTTCTAATTTACCCACATCCATCAAGGCTCCCGCAGCTGGTTCTAGTGTCAGCAGCACCGATAAACGCTTCTTGATTAAAGCTGTCAAAGGTGCAGGTAATCTCCGTACTCGTCTGGGCAACCTGGAATATGTAGTTAACTATAGCCAACTGTCTGGACAAGTGCAAAACATTCATCGGACAGGCGGCAAAATTATCAGTATCACTGAAGTTGCTTAGATTTATCTAAGTAAGGGAGTGGGGACAAGAAGACAAAAGAAAACTCCTAACTATTGTACAGACGCGATTAATCGCGTCTCTCCCGTCTCTCCTCCTAACTCTTTTACAGACGCGATTAATCGCGTCTCTCCCCACTCAGCACTCCCAAATTCAGTTGTGGTCAAGGAGGCTAACATATAGACTAGGAGAATAACTTTCTTTTTTGCCAAGATATCTCTTGGATTTTAAGCTACTTTTTTAAAATCACTTTTCTAATGGAAATTACTGACTTTTTTGAACTTTCAATTGGACGATGGCGATCGCAGCGTAGCGCTCATCATTTAGCATTCGCCCACTTTGAAGAAGTATTGTCTAACATTGAAATTGAGTCTCTATCCACCAACGATCCAGCAGTGGTAGCAATTTGTCAATTGTATAACACTGAACCCGCCAGTATCACTCACCCCTTTCGGATGACTTGGGAGGGTGAGTCAGACTGGGACGATAAACCGATCTCTGGCAGTACTGTACTAGTACCAATTCCCGATGTCGAAAATCCTTCTAGAGGCAAACTCCTGCGGGACAAGGGGTACGCTGAAACAATTCCAGCTGTGGCTAAATATCATCTGAGTGACGATGGTATTTTTACCTTGCTCACAGAGTATGAACTCGCTGCTGCTGAGGAGCGAATTTGGTTTGCTAACCCAAATCTCCGATTTCGGGTAGCGACGATTAAAACCAGTGATGGTAAAGGCGTGACAACAGCTTCCTTTTCTTCAGAGATTCGTTCTTTGTCAAGTGCAAAAAGTTAGCAATATCAGGTTAAAACATAAAAGGATACAGGCTCCTAAATTTATTTATGGGGATTGTAATGTGTGAATTTTGAATTTGGAGCGAAGCGACGTGACGATAGCGCCCAGCGAATCTAGCACTAACGCTAGCGATTTGCTCACCTTAGCCTGTTGGATGGCAGGAGATTTTAGCAACTACAAGCAATCTTTTGCAAATCCGCAACTTTACGCCCACATTCACATTTATTTTCGTCCTTTACCGATTGAATTTTTTTCTGGTATCGGTTTCTATTCTGAACAAGCTTATGACCACGATTTATGGACACCTTATCGTCAAGGAGTACATCGACTAGTCGATTTGGGCGATCGCATTTATATCGAAAATTACAGCTTGAAAGATCAGATGCTTTATGCAGGTGCAGCTCGTGAATTAGATATCCTCAAAACCATCACCCCAGAAAGCATCGAACGGCGTTATCACTGTTCAATGGTTTTCCAACGAGAAGGCGAAATGTTTCGAGGTAGTGTGGAACCAGGCAATCAATGTCTGATTCAACGCAATGGATGTCAGACATATCTTGTCAGCGAAGTAGAAATAACCGAGCGTACTTGGATAAGTCTAGATAAAGGTATGGATATTGAAACCCACAAGCAAATATGGGGATCTACCGCTGGCCCATTACAATTTGAAAAACGGCAAAGCTTTGCTGATGAATTACCTGCGGTGAGCGCATTATGTTGATTCAGCTTGAATCTGTTAAAACCAAAATGTTGCCTCCACTGGCTGAAAAAAAGATGCGCTGCTGGATTCGCAGCCGCCATTTGATTTGTTCGGGTAATTTTTTTATATTCGAGACATTAGAATATACAACGATTGAGAGATTCTCTGAATGCGTTGCTTCTTTAGGAGGGACAGTAATATCCGTTGACCCGGTTAACAAAATTTGGATGGGCGATCATCGCCAAGTAATTTTATATCAGGCAAAAGCTAGTTTACATACACCTCATCATACTTTGAAACAATACTGGATAAAATACGGTGGTTTCTACACTAGATTTGATGAGCGTGCTTGAGAGTTACTATCTTGTGGAAATTCTTCTGATAGGCGTTTATACTTCAATTCAAAATTAAGTTTTGAATTTTAAATACTCCCCAAGGGGGTTGACGGCTAATTGTTAATGTCTAATTGCTAATTTCCGATCGTGATTAGCTGTTAGTTATTAACAGTTAGCCGTCTAAGTTTGTTAGAAAATGTAACTAAAAAATTCCCCAAAAGTTGATAAGTTAATATCAATAACCAGTAATTAATAAATATTAAGTAGGGTGTGTTATAGCTTTAACCTAACCCACCATTTTATCTAGTGGTGCGTTAGATGCTTTGATTTGTATTTTAGTGACAAATCATCTTGAAATATGCATCTAACACAATATCCTCTTGAGTGCGCTGATTCACCAGTTGCTACAACTTTAGAAACCAAAGCAAAGCACTAGCTCCCTACATAAATTTTATTTTTACTTTACAAATTAGTCACTCTTACCCACACTAACCCAACTATGCAGACCTTCTTAGACGAAGAAACCAGACGACGCCAATATCAAGCATTTCCCCAAACAGAACCCATCGAACTGTGGAATACTGCTTCAGTTGATGACATTGAAATTGTAATTCGGGCAGTTTATCGGCAAGTGTTGGGTAATGCCTACATCATGGAAAGTGAGCGGCTCATCGTTCCAGAATCCCAACTCAAGCAAGGCATAATCGATGTGCGTGAGTTTGTGCGTCAAGTTGCCAAATCAGAGTTGTATCGCTCTAGATTTTTTGATAATGTTTACCGCTATCGAGCAATTGAACTGAACTTTAAGCACCTGCTGGGTCGCGCTCCCGATGATTACTCCGAAACTAAACATCACAGCAACATTCTAGATGAGGAGGGTTTTGAGGCAGATATTGATTCTTATCTTGATAGCGACGAGTATTTAGATGCCTTTGGCGAGAACATAGTGCCATATTACCGGGGTTATAAAACTCAAACGGGCAAAAAGATATTGGAATTTACCAATATGTTACAATTGCTGCGGAGCAACTCTAGCAGTGATAAGAACTTAGCAACGAATAACGAACCTCAACTGGTGCGATCGCTAATTACCAACGCTCCTTACGGTAGACAGAAACTCACGGATATTAGTGCATTGCTGGCTGAAATATTCAAGCCCAAGCCAGAAACTGCTGCTCCAGTTAATACCTTTATTGCAGCTCCTACAGCAGCCGAAGAAAGCTTGCGGCAAAAGATTAAAGAGCAAGAAAGCCAGATTGCAACTTTGCAACAACAATTAGCAGACTTACGACCATTTGCCAACATCGGCACAACAAAATTTAGTAGTAGTTGGCAGTCTTCTAGTTTACCCACCAGCACAGGTGAATATACATCTTTGCAACAGCAAGCTGACGCCCAAGAAAAACAGATTGCAGCTTTGCAAGAGCAAATTGCTGATTCCCGGCGGTCTGCCACAATTGGAGAAGCTCGGTTGAATAAGTGGCGCAGTCGCGTTTTTAATGGCTAACTTCTCTAATGTTTAGTTTTATTGGGTGGATTAGCCAAGTTTAACTCGCCCATTTTTTCACTACGGACAAATAAACTCTTTAACCCCGATTCGAGAAGCCGCTTGCAAGAAAGGGAGACAAAGCGTAGCTTTAGCGGGGTGGGGTTCTTCAGATTTAATAAGTAATTAAGCGGACAAGCTTTCGATGTAACACTATGGGCAATAGTGTTATATCATGTCCGACTAATTAGTTCTAATTCCTAAATCTATGCAGAAAGCCCAAAAACCCCTCCCCTCTGCACCTCTGCTCCTCTGCGCCTCTGCGGTCTTAATGATAAGTCTTTAACCGGACATGACATGATATTATATCTATCTTTTGCGCTAGTCAGCCAGTCGGTTGCTTGCCAGTGAAAACCGCTAATTGAGCGGCGAAAGCACGCTTGAAGGCGGGCCGCGCTTCGCCACGGGCGACATAGGTAGAGAGATTCGGATAGTCGTCCAGCATACCCAAGTCTTTCAACCTGAGCAGCACTTCCACCATCATCAGGTCGCCTGCGTTGAATGCGCCATCGAGCCAGTCGGCATCTCCAAGGTGACTGGAAAGTTCTGCCAGTCGGTTACGGATGCGACCTTCAAGGACACGCAGGCGCTGCTCGTACCAGGCCCGATCGCGCTCTAAGTACGTGGCGATTTCCCGATCGACGATTGGCGGCTCCATCGTGTTAAGTGCGGCAAATATCCATGCGATCGCTCGCGCTCGACTATTGGCATCGTCTGGCAACAGCCCTGTATGGCGCTCCGCGATATGCAACACGATCGCCCCCGACTCGAACAGGGTGAGATCGCCTTCTTCATAGGTTGGAATTTGCCCGAAAGGATGAAGCGCACGGTGCGCGGGTTGCTTCATCTCACTGAACGAAACAAGACGAACGTTGTAAGGTTGACCCACTTCTTCGAGTGCCCAGCGAACGCGCATGTCACGCGCCAGTCCCTTGCCGCCATCAGGCGACCGTTCAAAGGCGGTAATAGTGGGTGTCATTGTCAGGGTCATGGTGATTTCTCCTTTCGGTCCAATTTTCTGCTTTGGGTGTGCGTTCTGTTATGGTTAGCGTGGGTGGGACTGTCTATGCCTGTTTTATCCTCATTCTGGCAGCTTTACTACCGTCGAGAAAGCGATTGACCATGTGTAGAATTCGTTTTCCGACAGTCAAAAAGAGTACTAATAAGCCGAAAAAAGAACAACCACAATCTGCTTGACCTTTTAGTTTTTCTACTTCCAGATGTGTAACTTGTAAACTTACTACTGCTGGGTCATTTTGCCATGCTTTAGTCTAAACTCCAGTCACTAAAGATTTCCTGATATTTTGCGAGTAAGCTTGAAACAACAAATAATCAGAAAGTGTCTGAATTATTGTTCTAATAGACTTGCAACTTATGAAAAAATCTATAGTTTATCGATACCGTACTTATGGACTAGTTGGGTTAATATCCTTAACCGCTGTATTAAGTACAGCGACATCTGCCTTAACACAATTGGCAAGCGATTCCCCAATTGGGCAAATTCCTATCCCTACTTCTAACTTAATCTGGCCAACTAAAGGGTTTATTTCTCAAGGCTTCCGCAAATATCAACATGAAGGAATTGATATTGCAGGGGCATCTGGAACTCCTGTTATGGCTGCGGCATCCGGTACAGTTGTTAAAGCAGGTTGGGATAATTGGGGATTAGGAAATGCCATAACTATTAAACATCTCGATGGCAGTATTACTGTTTACGGCCACAATCGCCGTTTGTTGGTGAGCAAGGGTCAACAGGTTATTCAAGGTCAAATGATTGCCGAGATGGGATCTACAGGCAATAGTACAGCACCTCATCTGCACTTTGAAGTTCATCCAAATGGTCAAATAGCAGTTGATCCCCTTCATTTGTTGACATCCGTAACTGCAAGTGTTGCCTCCGGTTCTAAAGTTCAGCAAGTGGATAACCCAAACCGCCCAGTCTCGCCATCCTCAGTAGCAAATCAAGTTTTACCCTCACAGCAGCCAATTCCAATAGATTTTGCACCTGTAAGCACTGATACTAAATGCAATGGAATTAGTCTTATTGAAGGTGAGACTGCAAGCTCTCGTGTAAAAGTCTGTGAAGAAAATGGTCAATTATTTTATATTGGGCAATTGAAGCAAGCTCCAAGCAAGCCTATAAAGATAACAGCTTTGAATATTGGTAAAGACAGATATCGAGCAGATAATGGTAGTTTTTATTATTTAGTTACTCCACAAAGAGTTGAAGTTTGGCGAAATGGCAGTCAGATTCATTCTGACAGTTTTTATAGTTTAACGAAATCGCCTTGATATTTTTCTTGATATCCCCCTGCCTGCCAAAGGTTGAGGCAGGGGTGTTACAGCGATTAGTTGAAGAAGAATGCAGAACTCAGAATCGAGATGCTCTCTACGCACCGCGTTTCCCTTTGGGAGAAGAGAAGGCTTTACGCTTCACTATCGGCCAGTTGTACAGAATTCATTCTGACTCCTGACTCCTGAATTCTGTTCGATAAAACTTTCAGTTTAAATACACTTACTAAAAGTTAGGTGTTAACTGAAGCAAGTGGTTGAGAGACATTTGGCACAGAGCCATTATTTAGGATAGGCTGACGAGTTTTCAGATCAAATTTGAAGCCATGTGGCAAAATATGAAGCTTTGCTCCACAAATCGCCAAAGACTCATCCTTCAAAATTTCGCCCATATTGTTATATGTAGCTTCTGATTCATCAACAATCGTAACCGCTCCTTCACCAATTACTTCAATTTGGTTATCTGTCACTACCATAGCGGTATTTTCGTCAATCCCAAATCCTAAGACAGCAGGTTCTAGTATTAAAGCTGAAATCAAGCGTCCCAAGCGTCCACGCTGAGAAAAATGCTGGTCAATTACTACCCCTGGTAAAAATCCCATACCTGGGCCCATTTCAACAGTTTCAATCCGAGGATGTGTTTGCGAATCACCTTCCACAATCATTTTATCTGGCATCACAGCAGCTCCGGCACTTGTGCCTGCTATCACTACACCTTCGGAGAACCGTTGGTGAATTGCCGTATCGATTTCGGTATCCTTGAGGATGCTGGTAATACGAGCTTGGTCTCCCCCTGTAAAAAAGACCCCAGTTGCTTTCTTAATAGCTTCCAATGCGGTAGATGAAGATGCATCTTCACGGGTTTCTGTATCAATAATACGAACAGTTTCGGCTCCCAGGCGCTCAAAGACTCTGATGTAATTTTCTCCCACTTCTCTTGGTAGTTCTGTGGCTGCTGTCAGAATTACAATATATGCCTTTGTACCTCCAGCGCGTCGTACAAAGTCCCGCAAAATTACGGAATCACCCTCTTTATCTTCGGCTCCCCCAATAATTACTAATTGCTTTTTGATATTACTTTCAACCATGATGCCCCCTGGGATTTGAGTTAATAAATTTCACTAAAACATGACAATTCAATGTATCAAATCATCCCTTTGATAGATTACTTGATAAAGTAGGGTTAACATTTGCGATCGCAATTAGACCACAATACTTTTCTGAAAAATTATCTAATTTTCCAATCACTAAATAAAATCTACAACGTCAACTGCCTCTAGAAAATACTTCTAGAGGCATTTTTGGCTATATTACTAATTGTCGATTGGAGATTTATCGGGCGATGTGAGTAATTGGTATTGACCCTAACTAGATGCAAATAGATATCTGATGGCAAGTCCTAATGAACCTGACTTCTGTAAAGCAAGTTAGTTAAGAAAAAACGTGCTTGTTCTAGTGGGAGATGCCTGGGTTTGCCTTGGTAGACAATTTGATACTCATTCATGTCTGCCCCATCTCCATGTCCAGAAATCAGCTTTTGGTGAAAAGCTTCGTCAGCTAGTTCTCGAATTTCATCTCTTAGAGCAGCTTGTGTGCTATTCATACTTTGCTGTCTTTTTATACTGTCTTTTTAATGCCCCACATTTATTATTTATACAATTTTTGGATGAGTGTTGCACCTTTCAAAGGTTATATCTTTGATTATTCATGAGGATGAATTGACTGTTCTTGCTTCCTGGCAGAAGATTGGAAATTTAATTATGCCTTAAGATAGTTAAAAATGCTTAGTAATAGAGTTAGCGTGGGTTCTGATTAGCTCAGTGGCAAAGCCATCACTCTCCAAAATTAACCTGAGTCAATCTACAATCAATAAGTCTGAGTAACTATAACTCAGCATTAAAAATTCAGGGTGTTTAGCCGAAGGTTCGTAATCAATGGTTCTACAAAAAAGCAGTGAATTAGTCCGCATTAATGCTAGAAGAACGGATGTATTCGATATTTTCAACTTCAAGCATTACCTTGGTCCCAACCCTTATTTAAATGTAGGGGCGCTAGTATTTGATTTTGCTCTAATTGACTCTAGAGAGCCTTTGCCCATTGAAGATTATATTGCCAGCATTGGCGATCGCTATCCAAATCTTCGCGATCAAACCTACGAATCTTATGCCCATCTCTTTGCCCAAGTTGTGTCCGAAGCCGCAAAATTGGACATGGATTTACACCTCAACCGCTGGAGTGTGAAGCCATATCCAAATCTCACGCGAATTAGCATTCAATCACTACATGAACGCACAACTAGAGAGGTAATTTACTTTGTTTGGGATTGGTTTGAAGCCATTACCCAAGACGAAGACTTTGCCTTTGATGAGCAATTGGTAAAGTTGCAAGATAGATTTCGCGCATCTGTCTATGGAGGCCCCACGGTTTACGCCCTATTGCGAACAGCTTATGAGAAAGGTATTCCCGCCTTTTATTTGTGGGAAGAAGGATTGATGCAATACGGTTTAGGAAAAAACCATGTCCGGGGGGTAGCAACAACATTTAACTGCGATAGCCATCTAGATTCGGAGTTTACTACCCGCAAAGATGATTGTAAGGCATTTTTGAAAACCTTGGGTTTCCCAGTGCCTGAAGGTAGTATTGTCTTTTCCGAAAAAGAAGCCTTGGCAGCAGCAAGAGAAATTGGCTACCCAGTGGCAGTTAAGCCAGTGGTAGGTCACAAAGGAATTGGCGTTACGGCTGATGTGCAAGACTCAAAAGAACTGATCTCTGCTTATAATCGTTCGCTGGCAGCGATTCCCGAAAATCAGCAAACCCGAATAATTGTTGAGAAAAGCATCTCAGGATCGGATTTTCGTATGTTGTGTGTCAATGGTCGATTCGTCGCCGCCACAGAACGCCGTCCCGCATCAGTTGTGGGTGATGGGTATTTAACGCTTGCAGAGTTAATTCGCCAAGAGAACCGCAAACCTGCACGTTTAGACACGCCAACTTCGCCGATGAGTAAAATTCAGATTGATGAAGCGATGGAACTCTACCTAGAGGAACAGCGTTTATCATTAGACAGCGTGATTGAGAAAGGACGCACTGTTTACCTGCGTAAAGTTGCCAATCTTTCAGCTGGAGGTATGAGCATTGATGCAACCCCGACAGTTCATGATGACAATATTATATTGGCGCAAGATATTGCCCAACATTTCCAACTGACGTGTCTGGGGATTGATGTCATTACCAAAAGTCTTGCAGAATCTTGGAAGTCCAGTAACTTTGCCATCCTGGAAATCAATGCTGCACCAGGCGTTTTAATGCATCTTAAACCTTCTGTTGGTGAAAGTGTTGATGTACCTTCTCATATTTTAGAAACCTTTTTTGAGTCGGGTACAGATGCCAGGATACCAATTGTTACCTTTAACAAAATCTCAGTTGAAGAACTGCAAGCAACGATTGACCATATCCTTTTGCAAAATTCCAACTTGACAATAGGTGCTGTTTGTCGTGATGGCGTTTTTGTGAATCGCTCGAAAAAAGTATTAAGCAAAGATTACAACAGTAATGTCCAAACTTTGCTGCGTCATCCCAAAGTTGATTTGCTAATTGCCGAGTATCCTGAAGAAATCCTCGAAGAACAGGGCATATTTTACCAGAATAGTAATATCGTAGTTTTGGATAATCCCACCGAAACTGAGATGATTTTGGCGCGAGATGTTTTCGATGGTTCGACTGTGGTGATTAGAAAAGGCAAGGATATTTCTATTCGTCGCAAAGGCTTGATTGAAGATTATACTTTGGGCGAAGATGAACCATTTACGCGGGTTTATTTGAAGGAAACCGGAGCGATTTTGGAAGTTAAGTAAATAGGCGCTTTGGAATTGGGGAGTAGGGGAAGCAGGGAAGCAGCACTTCTCTACGAGAGGCTTCTCTTTCAGAGACGCTAACGCGAACGCCAACGGCTACGCTCAGTGACCGAGGAGCAGGGGAGAAGTGGTGGCAAGTCTTTTCTTCCGTTCCTCTTGTGCCTGTGCACAATGCCCCATACCCCATGCCCCAATTTCCAGTTCAAGCTTCCATCCTGGGAAGATTAAAGCTGTTTACGGACGCGATCGCTTCTATTGCTTCTATTATATGGATGGAAGAAACAAGTCAAATCCTCTTGCCTCCTGCCTCCTGCCTTCTGCCTCCTCCCTTGTTTCTTAGAAGAATGCCTGGAGTCAGCTAAACTGAAGAAGAAATTGCTTAAGAAGTTTTAATAATTCTGCCGTTATGAGTACTGATTCACCTGTTAATTCTCCCGAAAAACCTGAATCTACATTCGGGAAGCGTCTGAGAAACTTCTTAATTGTAATGGTAGCGATCGCACTTAGCGTTTCCCTTGTCTTGGGATTGCGAACTGAAACAACCTCGGCAACTCTAGCCAAGTTAAGCGAGACTTCCACACCGTTAGAAGTAGCAATCAGCAACGGCAAACCATCTCTAGTCGAGTTTTATGCTGATTGGTGTACTGTCTGCCAGAAAATGGCACCAGATATCACTCAACTAGAAACAGAGTATGCTAACAAGATGAATTTTGTCATGCTGAATGTAGATAACACAAAGTGGCTGCCGGAAATGCTGAGATTTCGGGTAGATGGGATTCCCCATTTTGTATTTTTGAGTCAGCAAGGAGAAACCGTAGCCCAAGCCATCGGCGATCAACCCCGAACGATTATGGCTAGTAACTTAGAAGCTTTGGTTACTGGTTCCTCTCTCCCTTATGCTCAAGCTAGCGGCAAAGTTTCCAAGTTTTCAGCCCCAGTAGCACCAACGACGAATCAAGACGATCCCCGCAGTCATGGCAGCCAGGTGGTAAATTAAAATAATTCGTAATACTTCGGCTACGCTCAGTACAAGTTCGTAATTCGTAGTTAAAGACTGTTATCTAATGGGATATTCTATGTAAGAGATTGCTGCTTGAGACGCTTTTGAGCATACATTAATTCGTCAGACCTGGCGATTAATTGCTCTAGTGACATATTGCTCTCTGGTGAGTAACGCTCTATGCCGATACTCATAGAAAGTTTATAGCTACGGTTTTGCTGTTGATTAAAGTTAGCGATATTTGTTTGTAGACGCGCTTGGATACTATCAGCGTCCTTAAAGTAGCTAGATATGAAAACAATGAACTCATCCCCACCCAAGCGGGCAACAATATCTGAGTTCCGAAAAGTTTGCTTAAGTAATCGACCAGCATCAATAATCAAGGCATCTCCCATGTCATGACCAAGGGTGTCGTTAATCTGTTTTAGCCCATCTAAATCAATGAACATAACCCAGCAAAACACTTTCATGCGGTGAGCAATTTTCAACTGCTGTGCAGCCATTAGGAAGAAAGCACGTCGGTTATGCAAACCTGTTAGTTCATCGGTCAGCAATAACTGTCTTCCTTCGATCTCTGCTTGTTTGCGGTTGCGAACTTCCTGAATGAGTTCTATTTGAGCGATCGCCTGACGACTTAGGCGGCGCAGTGCATCTAACTGCTGGTAAGTTAGGTGATGAGGAATGGTATCTAGAACACACAACGTCCCAATTGGAAGACCATCGGGCGTAAGTAGAGGGACACCAGCATAAAAACGAATTTTGGGATTACCTTTGACTAAGGGATTGTTATTAAAGCGATCGTCTTTAATGGCGTTGGGAACCACTAATATATCCTCTGGTTGAAGAATGGCATGGGAGCAAAAAGACCCATCTCTGGGTGTTTCGCTATTTTTTAGTCCAACCTTAGATTTAAACCATTGGCGATCGCTATCAACTAAGCTAATTAAAGCAATTGGAGTCTTACAAATGTAGGCAGCAATAGCAGTTAGGTCATCAAAAGCTTGTTCGGGTAGGGTATCTAGAATATTGTAGTCCGCCAGGGCTTTGAGCCTTTCTGCTTCATTGTCAGGTAGAGGAACAGGTTGGGTTTTCACAGATGAGTGTCTAAGCCTTAACCAGGAAAGTCTGGGATGTTGTAAATTTTGGAACAACCGCAGCATTACCTCTCCAGCAACAAAGCTGCGTGACATTAACATCTCTGCAACAAAAATCAACATTCGGTTGAATATACAGAAATATTGTATTACATGATGCGCTTCATGCCTTTGGTTTGCTCTGTTGTTCATGTCACCCTAACTTTCCCTGTGCAAATTCCCTAAGTATCTAGATACTTACAAGGTCTTTTGCCCAAAGGAGGCTTAAAAAATATCAATATTAGCTAAAAATTATCAAAACTTATTATATTGTTAGAGTTCTTAATCATGGATTAATGTTTTTGATACCACTAATTTGTTTATACGTACATAAGTTCCGAGAGTTAAAAATCGGTTTGGGGAACTTTTTCTCACAATTTGCTTGAGCGATGTCTACGACGGGCTACGCCTACGCTTAACTTTGCAGCACAGTTTTGCTCATCTCTGCGCGTATATGCAGAGATAATACCATATCAAGTCCGGGTAATTAGTTATGATTTCCACAGTCATTGCACCCCACCCCTTAATCCCCTCCCCAAAGCATCGGCTACGGTGTACACAAAAGTCTGAAATAGCTGATTAACCAAGCTTTTACCCCACCCTAACCTCCCCTTGCAAAGCAGGGCTGATTCATTCCCCAAAGAGCTTTAAAAATCAAGGGTTCTAGCGATTAAAAATTAGTTATTTTGTTACCGACGTGCCGATGAAACCAACTATTTTACTGATATTTCAGTGCTTAAATGTTCATCTCTTCGTCACGCTTACTTACAATTTTCTCACTAACCATCTTGACAAATCCTGTTTGAAATGGAATGAAACAGCCCTGCCCTTGCAAAGGGGAGGGAACAAAATTTCCTATTTCCCCCCTTTATAAGGCTACGGTGTACACACAAGTCGTGAAATTCCACCTGACACTTGGTTTCGTTCTCTAGCAATAGGATTGTGCGATGGCGTACCCGCTCTTTCCGATGGCGATCGCTCTGTCAGGCTGTCCGCAGCGTTCGCGAATGCGTCTCGTAGAGAGGAGGAACGACGTTCGCAAGTGCCTGTCTAAGACAAGCAATCGCTTTAACTCACGGGATTATGTGATTACTTTGCTCCGTTATCACTGCGCTCCTAATGACAATTTAAGGGGTCTATAACGCCTGAAACCCTTTCAGATAGTACTTGTGTGTACACCGTAGCTTTATAAGGGGGGTAATGAGATGCTAAATTTTGAACACGGTGGAATAATTTTCTTTACCTAGACTAATTTTCAGGATTACATTAAGTTCAAACTACTCTTTATACGACTCCAAAATTCCACTACGAATCATTAGTTGTGGCCAAAACAACACAAAAAATGCCATCCACGTTCCTATTGGGATGGAAACGAGAACTGTTAGCCAGATAGTTTTAAATAGTAACCAGCTACCACCAATTAGTGTTACACCTGTGAGAACTATAGACCAGGGTTGACACCACCAAGGTTTGTAGTTCCAAGGATTTATGGGCTTTTGTTCAGACATTAGTTTTATTTAGTCAAACTCCAAATATTCTTTTAATAATTATGAATTGTTTTGCCAGATTAAGTTTTATCGTACTCTATTTTTCCATAGTCAAGTTTGATAATTCGGTCTGCTAAATGAAAATAGCGATCGTCATGGCTAATCACCAGTACTGTTTTACCACGCGATCGCAGTTCTGGGAGAAGTTGAGTGTAGAATATTTCTTTGAATACTGGATCTTGATCGGCTGCCCACTCATCAAATAGATAAATTGGTCTATCTTCCAAGTAGGCTGTAAGTAAAGCTAGCCGTTTTCGTTGTCCTTGAGAAAGAGCAGTGGTAGAAATTTGTCCATTTTCAACTTTCACCTTATGGTCTAATTGCAGTTGTTTTAAATATTTTCTTGCTTGAGCATCCAAGTGAGAATTTTTTAATCCTAAAAGTTCTTCAAATAAATAAAAGTCGGAAAATACCACGGAAAAATGCTGGCGATACCATTCTCGATTCTCTTCGCTAATTAACTCATCATCAAACCAGATTTCGCCGTTTTCTGGGATATAAAGACCAGTAATTAGTTTGGCTAATGTAGATTTACCGCTACCATTACCGCCGACAATGAAGACTAATTCTTGAGGATAAAGTGTTAGATCGACGGGCCCAAAAATAAAGCTATTGTCTTCTTGCTCTGTATAGTAAGTGTGGGTGACACTTTGAAATTTTAATCTGTGCCAGTCAGATTTCAGAGCAGGTGGAACAGTGGATATTTCAGTTCGACTAGCTAGAGATAAACCCAGTGATTCGATTTTTTGTAAAGCAATGCTAGCTTTGGTTAATAAAGGAAGTTTACTGATGATGTTATCCATCGGTAACACCAAGTAAGTGAAAGTCAAAATGTAGCCAGAGAGAGTTTCGGGATTGATAGCAAGTAGATTAGGTAGGACAAACAGTACAAAACCGAGAGCAAAAAAGAATATAAGTTGACCCCAGCTTGAAGTTATGGCAAAAAGGCTTAGACCATTAACGTTGTGATGACGAAACTCGCTAGCAGTTGATTGTAGTTTCTCTTCTAAAAAGTCTTCACGCCGCTTGTAGTTTAGTTTAAGTTCCTTGACTCCTTCGGTAATGGTACGAAAATGTTTAAATAGATGATCTTCATCTTCACGAGCTAGAGTCAGTAATTGTCCGCCTCTGTTGAGTAGCCACTGACAACTAGCGATCGCAACTACTGAAATCCCACAAACCATCAACAATACTAACCAAGAAAGCCAGGTTATATAGGTTATACAACCCAATACGATCGCTAAATTAATAAAGATAAAAGGCATCTGATAAACAGCATTAGCCACCGCCTGAATATCTTCTGTTAAAGTAGCCAATAATCGAGGATTCCCTAAGCGTTCTAGATGACTCAACTCGGAAGCGAGAATCTGGCGACTTAAACGCATCCGTAATTGCAAGACTGCATTCTGAGAAAGACGAATCAGCATCACTTGAGAAATGATACTGGTAATTAGTGCAACTATTGCCAGCCCCGCAAAACCCCAAATTATCGATGTGAGGCGGGAAGAACTACCGCTACTTGCAGCATGGCTAATTAAGGCAATCAAGCCAGCACTACTACCGCCACTCAAAAATCCGGTAGCGATCGCGATCGCCACCATCCCCCACGAAGAACGCAAAAGAAAGTAAATCAAATTCATGACAAATGCCTATACCCATTTGGACACAACAAAAAATGAAAATCTCTCTTTTTATGTCCCATGCGCGATTTCCATAATTGTTGTTTGCCAACCAATTAAATTTGCATTGCTAGGGTAGATTTTATATTTTACCAGTTAAACACCCCTTCAAATATCACCATAAATCAGGCACAAGGTTAGTAAATGGCAAAGTTTTTCTCAAGGGCTACGCCTACGCCAATTCAATTCTCCGTACATATTAGTTCTAAATAATACCTAAGTTTTTAATAAAACTTATATAATTGAAAAGAGTTTCAAAAAATGAAATTATAAGGAATCTACGTCCATCCTAATAATTACCATTAACTTCACCAAAACAAATAGCACTAATCGATTCAGGAACCCTCGCAAATAAAAACGAAATATTTATGAAAGTTATAGTAACAGGTTCGTTAGGAAACATCAGCAAGCCACTGGCAAAGGAGTTAGTGCAAAAAGGTCATACGGTTACGGTTATCAGCAGCAAGCCGGAAAAGCAAAAAGACATTGAAGCTCTGGGTGGCACCGCTGCCATCGGCTCACTGGAAGACGTTGATTTCCTGGTGTCCACCTTTACTGATGCCGATGCCGTGTATGCTATGGTGCCGCCAAACTACACCGTGCCCGATCCAAGAGAGTATTACCAGAGAACTGGCAGCAACTATGCACAAGCCATTCAACGGTCGAGCGTAAAGTGTGTGGTTCATCTCAGCAGTATGGGCGCGAATTTAGATAAGGGTACCGGATTCATCCTCGGTTCTCACGATGTAGAAGGCATTTTGAATGAGCTGTCAGACGTAGCCATTACGCATCTGCGCCCTGGTTACTTCTACTACAACCTCTACAACTTTGTAGATACGATCAAAGGGCTGGGCTTTATTGGCGCAAACTATGGTGGCGACGACAAGCTTGTAATGGTTGCCCCAAGAGATATTGCCGCTGCCGCTGCGGAAGAAATAGAAACAGCTTCTACTGGCAAGCAAGTGCGGTATGTGGCAAGTGACGAGCATACGGCCAACGAAACCGCTCACATCTTAGGTGCCGCCATTGGCAAGCCGGATTTAAAATGGCTAATCTTGACCGATGAGCAAACACAAAGCGGTTTGGAAGAGAGTGGAATGTCGGCACATATTGCGGCCAACTTTGTTGAAATGGGCACCAGCATTCACAGCGGCGCATCGCGGCAGGATTATGAACTGCATAAGCCAATTGCTATGGGCAAAGTAAAGTTGGAAGATTTTGCAAAGGAATTTGCTGCTGCTTTTTAACAAGGAATTTACGCCCATCCTAATAATTAACGTGAGTTCACCAAAATAACTAGCCCTAACCGATTCAGAAACCCTTGAGGAAGTTATTAATTAGACCTCTTGCAAAAATATGTTTTTGCACTCTTAGGGAAAAGGGTAAAGGTTAAAGGGAAAGGATTTTGAGTTTCTTTACCCTTTCCCCCTTACCCTTTACCCCGACTTTTGCAAGAAGTCTATTGTTTAGTTTGAAAAAAACTTTGCGATTTACTGAAGGTAAGATGGGGCGATTTATAATCGCTAAGACTTTGTTTTGAGCAAAAATACATTTCTAATTCGTTCTGCCTCCTACCTTTCTTTGGTAAGCTAGTTAGAATTACAGCGAATTATGTCAATAAACTGTCAAATTACCTGCTCAGTTTTCCAGGGTGAAATTTGCGATGACTGTGAATTTAAAGTCTTTAGAGAACCAAATTAATGTAGCGGACAATTCTAAAACCGCTTCTGTCACTCAAGGAACCCGCTACGTTCCTTCGCACCATCGACGCATTCTGTGTATTTTTCCCAAGTACAGCCGTTCTTTTGGTACTTTTCATCACGCTTACCCACTTATGGGTAAAGTTCGGGCTTTTATGCCACCCCAAGGTATTTTAATTGTGGCTGCCTACTTACCTAAAGAATGGGAAGTGCGGTTTATTGATGAGAATGTCAAATCAGCAACGCGGGCTGATTATCAATGGGCTGATGTGGTGATTGTGAGTGGAATGCATATCCAGAAACCACAGATTAATCAAATTAACGAACTTGCCCACCGAGCCGGCAAAATCACCGTTGTGGGTGGCCCTTCGGTATCTGGGTGTCCAGAATATTACCCTGATTTTGATATTTTACACTTGGGCGAATTGGGAGATGCTAGCGATCGCATGATCGAATATCTAGACCAAAACTCTCAACGTCCGCAACAACAAATTCGCTTTGAAACCAAGGAACGTTTACCCTTAACAGAGTTTCCCACCCCAGCTTATCATTTGCTGAATATCAATGATTATTTCTTGGCAAATGTCCAGTTTTCTAGCGGTTGCCCTTATCGCTGCGAGTTTTGCGATATTCCCGAACTCTATGGCAACAGTCCTCGGATGAAAACACCAGAGCAAGTAGTCGCCGAGTTAGATGCAATGCGACAATCAGGCAATTTAGGGGCAGTATATTTTGTTGATGATAACTTTGTTGGCGATCGCCGCGCCGCCATGAAGTTACTTCCGCATCTGATTGACTGGCAAAAACGCAATGGCTACCCCATCCAGTTTGCTTGTGAAGCCACGCTCAACTTAGCTCAAAGTCCAAAGCTGCTGGAAATGATGCGCGAAGCTTATTTCTGCACAATCTTTTGCGGCATCGAAACACCGGAACCAAATGCCCTCCATGCGATTTCCAAAGACCAAAATCTGAGTATGCCAATTTTAAAAGCGATTCAGGTTTTAAATAGTTATGGCATGGAAGTAGTATCAGGAATCATCATCGGGTTAGATACAGATACACCAGAAACAGCAGACCGAATTATTGAATTTATGCGGGCATCGCAAATTCCAATGTTGACAATTAACCTGCTTCATGCATTACCGAGAACTCCATTATGGCGGAGATTAGAAGCAGAAGGGCGACTTGTCTATGATGAAAACCGGGAATCAAATGTTGAATTTTTGATGCCTTACGAGCAAGTTGTTGAGATGTGGCGGCGCTGCATTACAACTGCTTATGAGCCGGAATTTTTATATCAGCGATTTGCCTACAACATGGAACACACCTATCCAAATCGCATCGAAGTTCCTAACAGCCCCTCTCGGACTTCTGCGGCTAATATTCGCAAGGGTTTAACTTATTTAACTAATATTTTGGTGCGGATAGGCTTATTTAGTAACTATCGTCAGACTTTCTGGAAAATGGCCAAGCCAGCACTAAAAGCAGGTAATATTGAAAATTTGGTTCACGTTGGACTTGTCGGACACCATTTGATTAAGTTTGCCCAAGATTGTGCCAAAAATGAAGAATCGGCTTCGTTTTATTCCCAAAAAATCGTTACGAAAGTTCGTAGCTAAGGTAACAATTAAAATAAGTTTTGAGAGGTTGAAAGTCTGTTAGAGGTAGATACAGAACTGTAAAAAAGTAACCTTGAAGATACACTAGCGATACTTCCTTGGAAAGACGCGATCGCACTCCTACCTACCTAAGATTGTAAGGGTTGAAAGCCCACAGTCCATGCAATTATTTGGTAGCGATAAAACCATAGCAAGCGAGTGTGGAGCAGTTACATAGGAATTTTTGATGGTTATGAACAGTTCATTGACCCGACCCTTGGCTGTCGTGACAGGTGCCTCTAACGGCATCGGTTATGAACTCGCAAAACAGTTTGCTCAAAACGGCTTCGATCTCCTAGTTACAGCCACCGGATCGAGCATTGACGAAGCGGCTATTGCCTTCGAGGGGCTGGGTGCTAAAGTTGAGACGGTGCAGGCCGATCTGGCTAGCTATGACGGTGTTGAGACACTCTACAACCAGATTAAGGCGACTGGGCGACCAGTAGATGCGATCGCCATCAACGCAGGTGTTGGTGTCGGGGGTGATTTCGCTCGTGAAACCGACCTAAAGGACGAACTCAATCTGATCGATCTAAATGTCGTATCCTCTGTACATCTTGCCAAACGGGTAGTGAAGGATATGGTTGAGCTTGGCAAGGGTCGAATTCTATTCACATCGTCGATTGCTGCCCTGATGCCCGGCCCGTTCGAGACAGTCTACGCTGCCTCCAAGGCTTTTGTGCATTCCTTTTCAGAAGGGTTACGCAACGAGTTGAAGGATACGGGCGTTACCGTCACCGCGCTTATGCCGGGACCCACCGATACCAACTTCTTCCACCGTGCGGGTATGGACGACACAAAAGTGGGCACGGATCAAAAGGACGATCCGGCTGAGGTCGCCAAGCAGGGTTTTGAAGCTTTGATGGCAGGTAAGGATCGCATCATCGCCGGTTCGCTGAAAACGAAGCTTCTGGCGAATGTTAGTAAGGTCTTACCTGATACAGTCAGTGCTGAACAGCACCGCAAGCTGAGTGAGCCGGGGTCAGGCAACAACTAATTTGCTACCTAATCAAGCGAATATGCTCAGTTAGCACTCATTTTAAGCGGGGTGCGATCGCCTGGGCTAACGGACTTGGAAAAAAGAAATTATCCCAAATTATTTGTACATCTGTAGGGACGCACAGCTGTGCGCCCCTACTCACACATTTAGGATGGTTTGACAGTCAAGGAGGATTCATGCAAATTCATCATCTCAATTGCGGCTGTATGTGCCCGATTGGCGGGGCCCTCTTCGATGGCTTCAGTCGCGGCCCGAAGGCTCACCTCGTCTGCCACTGTCTGCTGATCGAGACAGAGCAGGGACTTGTTCTGATTGATACTGGCTTCGGACTGCGCGATATCAACTCGCCTTACTCCCGCCTCAGCCCGTTCTTCATTCATTTCAATGGCGTCCAGTTTGATAAAAAATACACGGCAGTCGATCAAATTGAAAAGTTGGGATTTTCCGCGCGAGATGTGCGTCATATAGTGCTTACCCACCTTGATTTCGATCATGCCGGTGGTCTAGAGGATTTCCCAGAAGCAACCGTACACGTAATGCAGACTGAGATGGAAACCGCCCAGGATCGGCGCGGCTTCATAGCTAGACGCCGCTATCGTCCAGAACAGTGGGATGAGGTTAAGCACTGGAAATACTATTCGGGGGGAGGCGAACCTTGGTTCGGCTTTGAAGCAGTACGTAACCTCGATGGGCTACCGCCAGAAATTCTCCTCATTCCCCTTGTTGGTCACACACGGGGTCATGCTGGTATCGCCATTGATACACCAGAGGGTTGGCTTCTCCACGCAGGTGATGCCTACTTTTATCGGCACGAGATGGACTCAGCCAAAAAAAGCTGCACGCCAGGTTTACGCGCCTACCAATGGATGATGGAAGTGGATCGTCAGGCTCGATTGCTCAATCAAGATCGGCTACGCGCATTATCAAGCGATCGCAATAAAAGTGTACGCCTGTTCTGTAGTCATGATGCTGTCGAGTTCAAAGCATTCGCTGACCAATCTAGCGGCCAAAACTAGAAATTTCATCATTGCAATAATGCTCCTACTTCCTAGTACCATTTCTATAAGCTTTATCAGTCAATCAATACAAGCTACAAAAGCTTGATTATTATTTATTATTAGGAAAAAATCTTGCCCTTGCTTCATATACAAAAGCTCTAGAATTCAGAAATGCCAATGACAGAAGAGGAATAACAATCCTAAATCATTCGTGAAAATCTCTATTTCCATACTCTCTGTGGTCTCTGCGCCTCTGCGGTAGCCTGCGGCAAGCCGCTTCTCTACGTTCCCTGCGGGACGCGAACGCGCAGCGTGTCGCAGACAGACGCTCCGCGAATGCGTCTACGATTAAAAAATATTTTTCGCTAAAGAGAGAGAAATAGAAAATTTAATAAATGATTTAGAACTGCGATCGCATCTGCTGACCTTTACTATAGACAAACAGCGAGCGATCGCAATTAGCGAACATCTGCGGCGACTCAAACTGACACGGTGTACACACTTTATACTTGCTAACAGTTTTTAAGTATTTTTACATAGAAATATACATAAAAATTGGTGGCATGAATCAAAAGCCCTCACCCTAAATCCCTCTTCCAAGTATGGGAGAAGGGTTGAGGTATGTAGCAAGATTCCACAGGGGCAGTCGTTTACTGAATTCGGGTAGTTGTTTAGGAATAAGGATTTATTAACTTCCAGATTTCCTACATAGAAGCATTTCAGTGCCATGCCCCCAGAAAAAAGTTATGAATCTAATTTAATTCTCATTCCTTACTGAATTCGGGCAGTTGTTGATTGAATTCGGACAACCCCCAATAATTTACATAAATCTATTCAATATATTTGTAATAAATAATTCAATTTATACTGGATAATGCGGGTGTCAAGTAACCCTAGTTCTGTTTATCCTAGTGCTGTACAGTCCAGGCTAGAAGTCAGGTTTTATCCTGTATGAAAATGTTGGGTTTTGTTCTTCAACCCAACCTACTAGTCTGTGAATAAATAATTGATGGATAAATTCCCTGTAGAGACGGCGATTTATTGCGTCTCTCTAACCGTCAAAATGAATTTGACAGATCGCTACGTAGTTTATGGTTTTTGGCGCTAACCCAAGCGTATTGTTCTATAAACAGCCTTTTACTTAGCCAATCAGTTTATTCAATTTAGTATTTGTTTGGATATGAGTATGATTTCATTTAGACCTTTGATTTTGATTATAGGCACAAGTATTGGTTTACTGCCTCTGTTGTCTAACTGGTGCGTTCAAGCACAAAATCAATCACAAAAAATTGAGCTAAAAGTTTATAGTGAAAACGAGCAAAAACAAAGCTGTCCAGACAAGGTAATTGTTACTGAAAAACCCCGTCCTTATCAAGAAGGCAGTTTTGCAACAGATGGCTCTATTAACCTGAGTACTTATGCCAGTAATATCTCTGTTCAAACCAGTAATAGCTTTAGTGTTACATGGGTTGGTACACTCAAGCCAAAATATGCTAAATGCTTTGCTTCTGCTGGAATGACTAAGGTTGATGGGCAAGACTACTCTGGAAAGATTAATTATTTACGGATGCACTTTGTTAAAGGTAAAGTTTACTTCATCTTAGATTTGGCTGGCGGCTCTGATGCTAATGATTATCCCCTAGTAGTGCTAAAAAATAGTTTAAAGAATGGCAATCCTAACTGGACTTGGGGTGGAACTGACTAAAGGTAATACTGGAGTCCGGCGATCGCTCATTGTTGAGCAAAAGCTAAGTCACTTTCAATTAACTTGGCATTTGTTAGATTAGCCCCACTCAAATTGCACAAGTGAAACTTTGCCCCTCTTAGGTCTGCTAGTGACAGATTAGCTCCTGTTAAATCTGCACCAGTGAGGTTGACTTCACTTAAGTTAGCATTGCTTAGGTTAGCCCCCTGAAGTGAAGCTCGTTGCAAGTCAGCCTCGCTTAGGTTTGCCCTCATCAAGTATGCTTTACTCAAGTCGGCTCCACTTAAATTCGCTTGAGTTAGGTCTGCTGCTGTTAAATCAGCTTTGCTTAAATTGGCTTGACTTAAGTCCGCCCGACTCAAGGAGGCATAACTTAGGTTAATTTCACTTAGCTTCACTGATGCAAGTACTGCACACCTCAAATTAGCATTAACAAAATTTCTTTCTCCGATTGCATAGCGGCGTAAAATTTCATTAGTTGTTACTCTGTTTAAAACGGCTTTTGATGCGCCTTGATAACACCATGTAGCTTGTAAGAGTTTGGCAGCAGTGTTAACAGCTACCTCATCACTAGAAGCTACAATTACACCATTGCAGCCATCCCATTGACCGTTAAGCATTAGAGCAATCTCATTAGCGGCAGCAATTGAGTCAAATAGTAAAACAGATTCTTTATGCCGTTTTAACCAGTTATTCCAACTAATCGAGAGAATATTTTTCATTTCTATAAATTTTGGCATTTTCAGCCGATTACGGCTCTAACTATCTATTCTGGCTAATAACAATCAGACTGGTATGTGTAACAACCGACCATTACTGTGCGTGCTTAACGAACGCTTGCTAAAAGTTCTCTCTTGAGAAACACTAGTAGTCTGCCAACCCAAAAATGCGCTCGTGAGGACTGGGAAAAGGGTAAGGGATTTAAACCTTTTCCCCCTTCCCCCTTCCCCTTTACCCCGCCAAGTTTCCTTGGCGAACTACTAGGCGGGTATGTCATCATACTTAAATATGTTCTTGTTGGATGCGTAAGCTGTTAATAGTTGCGGTTAAAACTAGGAAAATTGCCAAAACCAATACGGTATTTCTGAGCATTGAGTTATCAAAGTGTTTGAGTGCGATCGCCACCAATGCCCAAACTGTTACTCCTGCATAAGCGATGTCTCGACGCTGGATGACTATAACTACTGCAACTGCTGTTGCTATCAATACCATGATGAGAGTCCAGATTACAGCAGAAATCCCCCAACCGTTCCACCTGTGAAAATCCAAGGCACACGCTACATTGACAATGGTCGCCACGCTAATCCAGCCTAAATAAATGCTAATCGGAAAGTAAATACACCATTTTTTCAGCCGAGGTAGACGCGATTTGCCAATTTCTAACTGCACATAAACACCAATTAGCGGCAACAGAATCAAGAGCATTGCAATGACAGAAAGAGCAAAAAGCCGAGACAGAAACAGATATACCCAAATACTTTGAGCAACACAGGCGATCGCCAACAGATAACCTGTCTTACGTAAATCAGGCTCATATCGTTGATTAGGTAGAGCTTGGTATACCCCAAAAGCAAACAACCCCAGGTAAATCAGCCCCCAGATAGCAAAGGCGTAATTAGCAGGGATAATCAGGACATTTTTAAACAAAGTATTGGAAATTTCTCCGATGCTAAGTCCATTGAGCGGAAAAATGTTCGATACTACGTTGATAAAGAAAGCACCAAAGATTGCAGCCAAAGTAACGAGCTGCCGCCAAAGATCCCGGTAATTGCCTCTTGTGGACTGCTGCATAGGATGTTAACTCATAATCTTTTGTGCTTTCTTTCAGCTTACATCTGAAAAAGAGTGATGCTGCATATAAGCCACAGTCATATCTAGCAAGTTAATCAGGAGTTAAACTAATTATTGACCTCACTGCTTTTAAGATACTGTCCATGCAGCTACTTCAAACTACCGACAAAGATTTTTCTGTCAAATTCAAAACTCTTGTAAGCGATCGCCGGGAAGTTACAGTTGATGTTAGTGGGACAGTACGCGAGATTCTCGCTGATGTCAAAGTGCGTGGTGATGCCGCAGTCAAGGACTATACTAGCCGCTTCGATCGCAACAATCTCCAGTCTTTGCATCTAAGCAAAACCTTTATTGCCGAACACGCGGCACAATGTCCTGCCGATGTCTTGGCGGCGCTGGAATTTGCTGCTGAGAGGATTGTGGCTTTCCATGAAAAACAACTACCACAAGATATTGGCTACACCGATGCAGTGGGGGTGAAACTGGGATTGAATTGGGTAGCGCTGTCGCAAGTGGGAATTTATGTACCAGGGGGACGGGCTAGCTATCCGAGTTCTTTGTTGATGAATGCCTTACCAGCGAAAATTGCTGGTGTTGAAAGAATTGTCATGACAGTACCGATGCCTGGCGGTGAGATTAATCCCGTTGTATTGGCTGCTGCTCAAGTTGCTGGTGTGACAGAAATATATGGCATTGGTGGGGCGCAAGCGATCGCAGCATTAGCTTATGGTACAGAAAGCATTGCCCCAGTGGATAAAATTGTTGGCCCTGGTAATGCTTATGTTGCTGAAGCCAAGCGTCAAGTCTTTGGCACTGTTGGCATTGATAGCATCGCTGGCCCTTCAGAAATTTTAGTGGTAGCCGACGACCAGAACAACCCAGATTGGATTGCCTGGGATTTACTTTCGCAAGCAGAACACGATCCTAGTGCCCAGTCAATCTTAATTACTGATTCCGAAATCTTCGCACAACAAGTAATCAAGGCTGTTGAGAAAATTCTCGCCGATTTGCCTACCAGAAAAGTCGCCAGTGCAAGTTGGCAAAATTATGCAGCCGTAATTCTGGTCAGCGATTTAGCCGAAAGTATACCACTGCTCAATCAACTAGCTCCAGAACATGTGGAATTGTGTGTGGACAACCCGCAACTCCTTGCCGATCAAATTAAGTGCGCTGGGAGCGTGTTTTTAGGACGCTATACTCCAGAAGCAATTGGCGATTATTTAGGAGGCCCCAACCATGTACTGCCAACTGCCCGTTCTGCCCGCTTTGCCTCTGGTTTGAGTGTCTACGACTTTCTCAAACGAATTACTTTTTTAGAATGTGACAAACAATCATTACAGACAATAGGCAAAGCAGCTGTCACCTTAGCAGAGGCAGAAGGTTTGCCAGCCCATGCAGGTAGTGTATCTGTACGCTTGCAATAAAAAGCTGAGATAATTTGTGAATTAGATGATGGTTATTCAAAATTAATTCGTGTACTGACTGCTTGATTGATACAAACTTTTCTGCTTCTTAGATGTTAATGTCCGTCTCAGAATACCTAGACTATTAAAGATAAACTTGGTCATGGGTTTGAGGAATGCGATCGCAGTGGGTAAAATTCACGTGATATTTTATACAACTACTCAATAATGCTGTTCAATCAAAGATGCGAACCCTGTTCCAAATGAATAGCCTTGAGCTTCCAAATCTTTGAGATTTCCGGCTATTTTAATTTTGCGATCGCTGTAGGGTTTTGTCTTGTATGGGGTAATGTTCATTTAAAGCAACCGATAGCGATTTTGATATCACCACAGTACAGCTTGCGGTCTGAGTCTAGATCCCAATGGCGGCGAGATTGCTAGAAACCAACGATCCAAGCCAATTAGACGTACGTGACCTGCCAACAAATGACATCACTTTATTTTCACAGACAGGCTCTTCCCTTGAAGGAACTACAAAACTACAGTTCACTAGGGTAGAACTACCCGCAAACCTAGTAGATACTTCCCAGCTACCTGATACTAGCTGTAACCCAAGAAGCAAGCAACAACAAGCTAGTTCATTTATCATCACTGGACGTGGCGGTTTACCCCGCAACCCCTATAACTTTCTTTCTCCTAATGCAGTTCTGGTAGATTGGGTAACTCTCAATCCCAGCACCAGAAACCGCAAGAGTCCACCTGTTACCATCAAACCTACTACTGCTACGCCAAAACCCATTATAGAAGCTACAGGGTGGATGATAAATGCCAAAGGAGAGTTGGAACTTACAGCGAATACACTTACTAAGCCTCATGGTTTATGGCAGAACCCTGTATCTTGCCGTGCTGCTTATTATCGCTCTTTCATCACTCTCAGAAAACAACAATCGAAGCAGAAAACTGAAACTTTTGTGCTTTTTAGTCTAAAATCCAGATGATAGCGTTGACGCCGTTGCAAAAAAATGGATAAAGTCGAGCTAAGAGCAGGAGGGAGCATCTACATTTGACATTGATTAAAAGGTTCTCGAATAAAATAGAGTGCATCGCGTTTTTGAACTTCCATACCGCCTCTATTCCAGCTTCCCCAACGAGTTATAAATTTTTTCCCACCTACGCGACGTTCAATAGCAACAGTAAAATTATTACGGAGTTCCCGATAACATCCATCCAAATTCGTCAAGGTCAAATCCAGTGCTGGGATATTAAATTTATTCTCCCCTTTATTGACAACAAAGAATCCTTCACTGCCCCGCTCCATTAGTAATACAGTCGGACTATCAATTGCTGCTAAAACATTTTCTTTGGTATTTTTTCCCTGAGTTCCTCGTTGATGCATAATTTGGCGGAATTTGACACCATATTTGATAAAAGCAGCATCTCTATTATCCCAGTTCAGTATTAAAGGAGTGCCACTTTCTCTCGCCAAAATATAGGCTGTTGCAAGGAAAGAGTCAGAAGGATCGCTATAGGGGTTAATCGCATTGGAATTAATCTCGCGGATAGTATCGTGGTTTCTGCCAAAAGTGACACTACGCGGATCGTTTATGGCTGTGGGAACTCGCAGAGAACGCAAATCTCCACCAAAGCTGAAGGCATTTTTCATTGAATTGTAGAGAACAAAATCTGTGACAGCAGCAATCCAGTTATAATTTTCTGCACTGGTGTCGCTATCTGTGATTACCTCAAGATAATTCCATGCTTTTCCTTGACTTTGTCGATCTACATAGCTGATATACTCTTTGACAACATTTGCTGGTATATGCTTGGCAGCATCAAACCGAAATCCATCAATCCCTAAATCTAGCAACTTTTTTAAATGAGCTTTTTGAATTGTTTTAACATTATTGGTAAATCTCAATTCAGGAAGTCCACCTAACCAACAATTAATTTCTGAATCTCTGTTGCCATCACTATAATTAATGTTACAAGATTTTTTACCTGGACGGTTTGAGTCGGAATTAAAGTCATTTATAGAAAGACCTGGAAATTTAGTTAAATCTTCAAATTCATCATTGCCATCTAAATTAGCCATGTGATTGAAAACAACATCAGCAATCACTTTTACGTGACAATTGTGGGCTTGACTAATAAGTTTTTTTAAATTTAAGAGTGAACCTCTACCTTCGATAATGCTGTAGTCTACAGGTTGATAGCGTGCCCACCATTCTGGAGCGGGATTAGATTTTTGGGCTGGAGAAACTTGAATGTGAGAGTATCCTTGCTTCCCTATTTCACAGACAAACTTTTCGATATCAGTGTACTGTTGGTCAAATGCATGAAAAATCGTAGAAGGTTTTTCTCCTGCTGATATTTTAATCGGGTAAATACAAGTTGTGCAGATCGCAACTGCACAGATGAATATAGTTTTTATCAAAGATATTACTCCTAAATCGTATCGTGTTTTATACCAATTTGAAAAAAGAATGCGACAAATAGACCATTTGTAGAGACGCGATGAATCGCGTCTTTAGCCAAGGATGTGTTGCAATCATTAATTGAATTGGTATTACTATGCCATAAAGTTTCCTGGGAAAACCTCAAATTCTTCTCCGTCGATTTCTGCGATCGCTTTTCCCGATAAAATATACATCCATTCTTCCTCACAGAGGTGGGAATGGTAAACAAAAGATTCTTTCCCCGCAGTAATGACAGCAAAATTGCGGTATATAATTACTCATATACGAAGGCAAAAGGTAAGAAACACGATAGTAGTCGCTACAGACTTGAGAGTAGTTGCTCAGTGACTGAGGAGCACAGGGAAAGAGACTATTGCTTTGCTGTGCTACTTAGCATTAGCTTGGCAACATTCTATTAAAGGTTGTTTAGCTAAATTCTCTAAATCTACGGATTTAAGCAGATTCATCCACTCCACCGCTAGAGTTGGATCTTCAGGTTTGCTAAGACGTAATTCAGCCAAAGTAGTCAAGGCATCGTACCAAATACCATTCTCGGCATAAAGGTTTACCCGTTGCTGAGGAGTTGCTTGCTTCAAGCTATCTACTAATTGAGGATTTGGATTGACCCGTTGCACCCATCCTTCCACATACTCTCGTTCTGGAGGCTGTTGGGGATTGCAAATGACTTTTATCTTCAAAAACCAGTGATACATCTTGTCTACTTGCAATGGGGGAATATTTGCGTTTAAGGGAATGCTAATAATTCCTGGTACTTCTGGTATTGTTACTATTGTTCGGTAAAGAGTTTGACTTTGTTCACTTGACTCATCTTTGATAACAAACTCAATGGAATCAATTAGAGATTTTTGATAGGGGACAAAAAACCAAAAAGTTGGATATTCTTCATTTGTCAAACCCCAAACTTTAGTAACAGCAACAGCTTCTGTTTTCCCTTGATTTAATGTCTCTTTATATACAGGTGTCAGTGCAACTATAGACTGATTCCCAACACCACAACCACGACTTGCAGCCCCTCCGCGATCGCCTGCTGCACCCCTGTCTGGAGGAGGCGGAGGAGGCGAAAATTTCTGAGGAGTGGCCGCCGCAACTGGTGTCATCAAAATCATTGGAGAATAGCCGATAATTCCCCACAAAGTCATTCCCAGTGCCGCGATGAATTGTACTTTTTGCCAATAACTTTTCATAAAAGCTCCTAATACTTGCTTGCTGAACGGCGATTTTCATGCTTCAAATTGGCGTTATTATTAATTTTTAAATTTCATGTTTAAGTAAGTTGTAGCTATTAAACTATTAACTACTAAAGCCAACATAGCAGGAATTAGCGGAACCCAACAACTATATACAATTAAAAATATAAAACAGCTAACGTACAAACTGATAATGGCGATTCCTCCTGCCAAGCTTAAGTAAATGAATCGGTGCAGATAGGCAGTAAACAAACCGCCTAAAAAAGACCAACCCCAAACCCAAATTACCTCACCCCAAAGCGGCCAAGTCCACAACAGAGGTTGTCCATCCAAAGCAGCCCTGAGTAGTTGACTGACCATTTGGGCTTGTAAAAATACTCCTGGTATTGCCTGTAATTTTCCTTGAGGAGTGATGTAAGGAGTTAACCAGTAATCACCAAAAGTTTCTGCTGTTGTGCCAATAATTACTATTTTGCCTTTGACTGCATTGGCATTGAGCTTACCCCTTAACACTTGTTGCAAGGTCATACTTGGTGCGATCGCTTCTGGTGAAGGAGAAGAACGATAATTTAATAAGATTTGGTGTCCCAAAGCATCAACTCCTTGATAACCTCCGGTATGAGCTTCTATTGGTTTAAATGTCACCTTCCCTAATTGCCACGCGCCATCAGGGTTAAATTGCAACCGAATTCCCTTGCTGTACAGGTAATGCAGCGCCAGTTGAACGTTCAGGGCATAATTTGCAGTACAAGGAGATGAGGGTGAAGGTGTTGCCGCTAACAGATGGCGACGCACGACATTATCTGAATCAATGGCAATATCGCTAAAACCGAGATTCTGTGAAGAAAGTTCTGGGGGTGATTTTACACCTGGTTTTCCGACTTGAGAATCGCTGAGTTGACATACCCCCACAAAGCGATCACTTTTTCGCATCCTTGCTGCCAATGCTGGATAATCCTTATCCACTGGATAATCTCGGTATATATCCAAACCAATAGCTTGTGGTTGATATGCCTCTAATTTTTCTAACAGTTTGGCAAGTGATTTGTCTGACAACGAACCTTGAGGTTTTTCCGGTTTTTGCGCCTGGACATCTTCTTCAGTCACAGTGACAACCAGTAGGCGTGAGTCTGGTTTTTCACGAGGGCGCAAGCGTACCAGTTGGTCAAATGCACTTAACTCTAATGTTTGCAGCACACCCAAATACCTTACCCCGATTAATATTATGGTTACTACCATGCTCGTCAGTAATATTAATGAAAAGCCAAGGCGATTTGTGGTTCTTCTAACAGGCGTAGTTTGAGACAAAGATGCAGGGAGATTGGGTGCATTTCTAAACAATTCCCGCCAATTCAACGGCATCTCAGCCGGATTTTGAAAAATCACAGGCAACCATGTAGCGCAGGGAAATTGGTTTTCTAGTCCCTGCAACCTTTCTCGTGCTTCCCTGACGGCTAAATACAACGAGCCTCCCCGCGCAAAGGCTTCTAAAAAATACTTTAAAAACTGTTGCGCCACGCGATCGGGTACAGGCTCTCGCATCACGATAATTTGGGGAATATGTAAATCTGCAAACTCCCATGCCAATCCCAAGCCATCACAAGAATTGAAAATCGCTAGTTTTAAACCTCGTTCTACTGCCTTTTTCAAGGCATACTTTAACTGGCTAATTGTGAGACTTTCAGTTTGATTAATGTAGATTTTTCCTATTTGATTCGTTTCCTGAGTAGAACTATGTCCGGCGAAAAATAGAATTTGCCAATTCTGCTCCCATAGCTGATCGGTAAGGTCAAGGCATTGTGGCTCAACTAAAAAAGTGATATCTGTATTGGGTAACAAATTAAGTAGCGCCTGGTCTGCTTTAGTATCAATACCTTGACTGTTACCCAAAATCGCCAAGATTTTTACTTTGTCGGATGTAGTTGCTATGCGGTTAAGGTTGACTTGTTCGTAGGCAGGAGCGCTCAAGGCGATTTCCGCCTGGGGATAGCGTTCTATCAAATCCCAAAGATGCCAGGGAAATTTCTGTAATCGCAGGTCTTTGGTTTGTAAAAGCATCCGAATATTATCCGCAAGCATGAGTTTTTCTAACAATTTCTCGCGGATAGAACGAAAGGAATCGGAAGCAAGCCAAGTATTAAAACTTACTTTAAATTCCTCACTCACTTGCTGGCAGTATTCTAGGCTGGGGGCTTGGTTAAGTTCTTTAGCTAAACCAATCGGACGAGATGGCAACTTTAAATTACGATAAATAGATTGCCAACGGTGATAATCGCGGAGAATTTCCGGGTTGGGGGGAAGCTCACCTGTGATTTCCACAGTCGGGCGGACATTTTCATCGCCAATCTGTAGAGTTACGGTAAACCCTTGTTCAAAGTTTCCCTCCCCTAACTTTAAGATGATTAACTTGTCCACAGCTAGTTCTCCCTAGATGTTGAGTGTACCCGTAGGGGCAGGACACTACCCATTGGTGTTAACTTAAGCTCAAACCCTTGTACCGCATACGTTTTACTCCACCCTAACCCTCCCCTTGGAAAGGCTACAGTGTACACACAAGTCTTTAAGAGTTGCCCCATAAGCTTTTGATCCCCCCAACCCCCCTTAAAAGGGGGGCAAAACCTCTCAAAATCCTCCTTAAAAAGGAGGATTTAGGAGTATCTACAACATTTGGAACTGGATTTCCGGCTTCCCCCCCTTTACAAGGGAGAATTGAGGGGGGTAATTTGACTTGTGTGTAACACCGTAGCCCCAAGGCATAGGGGAAAGGCGGTTTTGGGTTTAGACAAAACCGGGGTGAGGTGACGCTGTGAGTAACCATAAGTAAATGAACTCAATATCACATCCTGACAAGGGTTTCAAGTTAATTGACACCAATATGCACTGCCGTGCGCTTACACCCTGCTATATATATCTTGGTTACTAAATAGGTTGTTGTGTGTTGTGAAATTCAGTTTAAGAGTAAATAATAGAGGCTAAACGTGAAGATTTTTGAAGTAAAACTTAAAACCGCAAAATCTCTCGTTCATAGTCTTCAGGTGTGGGTTCTATTTCCCAAACCAATCCTTCTCCTAGTTCCAAAATTACTTCCAAATACAACATATCTACAGGAATTGTTGCCGTATCTTCATTATTTTCAAAAGCTTGTAAGTCTTCCGTTAGTAGTCGGAGCTTAAACCCAGCCGGAATTTGACCATCAAGAGTTGTACTTCGCAATTCAAAACGCCAAACATCGTTCTCAGAAGCGCTTTTTGGGAAAATGCGTAACTCGTATGTTTGCTCTGCAATTATTATTTGCCGAGACAAGCCGAGAACTGGTTCTGCACTCCGCATTCCCACAGGTACCACAACGAATTCTCTTTTTTCCCATCCCCACTGTTGGGCTAAATTGGCTACTCCTGTCTGCAACCATTGCGGAATCGATCGCTGTATAAGTAAACCCTGACGCAGTTCATACAACTTTTTTCGCCAACCGCTATGTGCCAAGAGCGCACCCCAGAGTGAAAATGGAACTGCCAAACGCGGAAATTTCACATCGCGATCGCCCAATCTTTCTAAGAGGTTTTCTGCCTGGGTTTTGCCAATAGAATCTAAAGGTGCAATCTCAGCACGTAAGGTTTCTAGCTGATTAAGTTGGCGTGTAACCCACAGCACATTAATATCTGGAATTAAATCTTCACTTTCCAAGCTGTAAGTGCGATCGCCAGCATCATAAACCCCTTTTGTTTTCATAATTTGATGGGTTGTGTAGCCAAAAATCTTCATCCAACCATCATCGGGATTAACTTGTACTGCTATGTAATAGTCAGCAACCCACTCTGGAATATCTACCCATTCTTGCGGTACGCGTAACTCATCGTCATCCATTGCCAAGGTGGGAATTAATACCAGGCGATCGCGCTCGAAAGTAATAGCTGTGCCATTGACTACTTCCCAAAAACTCGGTAATGCCGCACTGTTAGGATAAACCCTGGCGGTGGGAGCAATTTCCTCCTGGAACCAAGGCAAAAATGCTTGCAAGCATTTTTGATTTATCCACCCACGTTGACAAGCACCAGCTGTTGAGTATGGTTGTTCTTGCACTTCTGGAAATTGAGTAATTTCCAAGTATAAATGCTGTGAGTCAATAGTGAATGGGGCAGGTGGGTTCAACATAAATAATTCTAGAATGGCTCCATATAAAGACCATATTAGGGAGAGGGAAGAGACAAAATTATTTCTTGTCTACTGATTGAATTTGGGTATGGCTATATTGGACTTTGAGCCATTCCTCTAAACTTGTGTTTATGGCATCTACTACGTCGGATTTCGGGGAAATATGCAAGGTGTTTTGACTCCATTGCGTGAGAGTTAGGAGCAATGACTTTTTAATGCTGCTCAGGCGACGGGAAACAGTATATTGCTTAATTTTTAACTGGGCAGCAATTTCTTGTTGAGTCAGTTGTTGAACGTAGTAAGCTTGTAGTACTTTTTGGGACTCAGCATCGAGTGCAGCGATCGCTTGGGACAAAACTTGGTTTAACTGAGCTTGCTGCGATCGCATATTCACAGCTTCTTCCTGCTCAATAATTTCCGTTAGTAAAGATGTTTGCAAATCTACAGGCAATATATCTAATAAATTACCATCATCTTCTTTGAGGGGAGCGTCTGCGGAAACAAACTTAGGATAGAGGAAAGTACGGGCAGCTTTAGCAGCAGATAATACCCAGGTTTCTATGGTTTGCTGATTGACTGCGGCAGTGGGCGAACTCAATCGGCTGAAACGTTCTGCATTATAAAGATGACTAATAGCCTCCCAAGTCAGAGCATCTGGCTTGGGAAGCTGACGAATTTTTGTATTGTCACCCGTGTAGAGTTCCTTAAAGCATTCCCAGGCTAAAACATGACTTTCGATGCTTTGGGCGTTAAATCCGGCATTTTGTAATGACTGCACTAGTCGTTTCCGACTGAGTTTATGCAATAAAGCCCAGTCTGAGCAAATGTCTGCTTCCCGCTGTAAGCGCACTGCATCTTTGATAATCGATTCAAAAGTTAATTGTGCATAGGATTTTAAATGCGAACTGTATTGAGGATTGAAATTTTTGAGGATTTTGTTAGTATTAGCGATCGCCATCTGAAAACAATCGGCTACAGACGACTGTGTAGGAAAGTTGAGGGCGAATTTTCTGGCAGTCCAGTAGCACACCTCTTGTAAATAAGCAGAAATATGTGCAAGTGCCACAGCACTAGATTGAGTCTGCCAAACTCTATACCAGTAAAGCGCCCAAAAGGTATCTGATTTCTCAATTGACGACTCCAGGCAAACTTTCATACTGCGTCGCAGTTTGGCATCTGTTGCCCAACCACTAAACTGGTCTACATCAAATTGCACAAAGGTAGAAAAGATTTCAACAATGCCCTGTCGGGGTTGCATGGAACACTCGCCGCTGTTTGAAACATAGCTGATTTCAATTATACAACAATATAGCCAAAAGCTAATTCCTTACTGCGTAAGGATTTTACAGATTTTTCAAAAATTTTCCGATCTCAGTGCATAAAGACTAAAAGTCATCGTAGAGAGTGATATGCAGAGAAGTTCATTTAAAAAGATGCTTTCTTTGGGGACTAGCGGAATCATTGAATAAGTTCGTTAAATACAGAACAAAAATTCGATGGTTATAAGCACAAATTCATCCCACAAATATGCAACTTCTTAAAAGTTACCTAATTATCTCTGCATCACCTAATTAACAAAGAGAGAAAAACTCACTTTAGGTTGTCATGTTCTCAAATCCTGGAATTGAATTGCAGGTAATTTGCTGCTGGAATTCAGACAAAAAATTACATCTGCTGAGTTTAACTTAACCAACATCAACAACAAAAGGAGTCAAAAATGACTGTCTACGATAATATCGGTGTTCTGCCTGCTACCCCTGTTACCCGCAATGACTTTAATTTAAATGTTTTAGATGCCACTGATGTCTTTGAGTTCAGAATTGACACTACCCAAAACATAAATTTGTCTCTGACAGATATCAGTGCTGGTGATGATGCCGATTTGCGCCTTTATCAAGATAACGGTAACGGTTTCTTTGATACAGGCGACCAACTAGTTGATTCTTCCAGTAGGGGGAGCAACGCAGATGACTTCCTTAATCGTCGAGCAGACGCAGGTACTTATTTTGCCGAAGTCCGTCGCTTTAGCAGTTCATCAGGCGATGTAAGTTACAATTTGGCCTTGTCTGCAACTACACCCAATTCGACAAGTGGTTTCAGCAATCTTTTGCCTAGAGAGTTTGCACTTGGTGACTTGTCAGCTGATGTTACCCGCTTTGGGACAATAAGTAATACCAACACCACAGATACTTACGAATTCTCTCTGGGATTATTTGAGGGTGTCGACATTACACTGAGCGGACTCCAAAGTGATGCTGACATCCGACTGATTGCGGACTATAACAACAATCGTATTG
The DNA here is from genome assembly GCF_036917355.1 of Nostoc sp. Taxonomy (GTDB): domain Bacteria; phylum Cyanobacteriota; class Cyanobacteriia; order Cyanobacteriales; family Nostocaceae; genus Nostoc. Next base: position 21,769 of record NZ_JBALDP010000001.1, on the reverse strand, counting down.
TTGATGCAGGTGAGGAAGTTGCACGTTCTACTAGTGGTGGTATTACATCGGAAGTAATTTCCAACACTAATCTTTCTGGTAATTACTTCTTGCAGGTCAATCAATTTAGTAGTATACAGACTGCTTACACCTTAACTTTTGACCAATTTACCACCACTGATGCTTAAGTTTAGGCATTAGAAGTGATCGGCGGTAATTGAAAGCATTGTAAGGTAATGCTCTCAAGTGTACGTAAATAGTGCAAGCGGCAGAGAATCATACTTGAACTTTGCCGCTTTATTCCAAAAATGATCGCTGCACTTATCAAATATTTCAACAAAATAGTCTTGAAATATGACTAAAGCTTTACAAATAGGTAATGTCTACGACGAGCATAGCTGCATCTCGGTCTTACCTAAAGAAATTATCCCATTTTTGGCTAGTTACAACCTGATTGGGCAATTGTTATCTCAGAGCATTATCGAATCTGCGATCGCACCAATCACCTGCACACAAGCAGAAACATCTCATGCTCTAGAGCAATTTTATCAGCATTGGGATTTAACAAGCGAGCAAAAAATCCAAGATTGGTGTTCGCGTTATTGTCTGACTCAAGAGCAATTAGAACTTTTCGCAACCCGAAAGCTCAGAGTTGAAAAGTTCAAGCAAATAACTTGGGGACATCAACTAGAATCTTACTTTCTCAAATATAAAAGACATTTTGATCGAGTCATTTATTCTTTAATTCGGACTGAAAACAGAGAAACTGCCAACGAACTATTTTTCCGAATTACAGAAGGGGAACAGTCATTTGCTGAACTAGCGCGTGAATATTCTCGAGGGACAGAAGCTGATACAGGCGGCATCGTCGGCCCAGTAGAACTTGGTACTATTACTCCCAATTTTGCTCAGTTACTTTGCACAAGGCAAGTGGGTATAGTTCAACCACCCGTACCCTTTGGAGAATCATGGGTAATTTTACGTGTGGAAAAGTTTATAACTGCACAGTTTGACAATTTTATGCGTCAACGATTACTGCAAGAAAATTTTGAAACTTGGTTTCAACAGCAAGTAAATCAACTGTCACCGGAAGAAAAAACCTGGATGTGAATCATACCAATTCAAAATTCAAATTTTCAAGTACCTTTCTTCTGTCACTCTCCAGAAAATATAGAGATTTGGTTTAGCATTTTGGTTCGGAAATTACTTAAGCGTGCTAGCTTCAAGAGCCAGGATGACCTCAAAACTATAATTCTCGGATTTATCGACTATTTTAATAAAACAATGGCTAAACCTTTTAAGTGGACATACAAGGGTAAAGTGTTGGCTATCTAATACTTAGTTTATTTACGCCAAGCTGTACTAGAATCTTTTGGTTTAATTGAAGAAATTGACGAACAAGCTGCTGAAACAATTAGTAACGGTTACGAAGTTTTTGAAGTTAAAAACAAAATGGTATACAATACTCTCTACACTGTCGATGGTAAAACAACAGGCGATCCAGCACCTGGCTCCGATCGTATATGGACTGCGTACAGTGAAGGAATCATTGAATTTGACGCTGACGGTCGAGATGGCTACGAGCTATACAAAAAATACAATTTGGCCGATGGAGGAGTGTATGAGTTTCAAGACAACACAACAACTATTGGCAATCCATATGATATCGAACTTTATAGGGTAGCCTAATCTGCAATTCTCAAGTGGATTTACTGATTTGAATTTTCGAGGTTAGATTGTCCTATCTCGGTTCAGATCAAAGAGCTAACTACTCAAAAATCTGGGCTAAAAAGCTGAATACAATATAACGTCGGGGCAAGTGCCCCGATTTTTTCATGCATAAGAATTTGCCAGATTTTTCAAATTTTTTCCGACCTGAGTGCATAAAGACTAAAAGTCATCGTAGAGAGTGATATGCAGAGAAGTTCATTTAGAAAGATGCAAGTTTGGGGACTAGCGGAATAATTGAATAAGTTTGTCAAATATAGAACAAAACTTCGATGGTTACAGCCGCAAATTCATCCCACAAATATGTAACTTTTTAAAAGCTATTTAATTATCTCTATACGACCTAATTAACAAGGTAGCCTAATCTGCAATTCTTAAGTGTATTTAGTAAATTACGATCGAGGATAAAAGTTATGTCAAAAATCATTTCTACTAACGCTATTGTTGTTGCTCAGGAACAACTTTTCACTAACCTAACGCCAGAAGAAGCGGCTATCATTGAAGGAGGATATAACCTCTATGTAAGTAGTATAGTTTGCCTGAAAGATGGTGCAGATACTTTTAGTCAGGATGATGTTTATGCTAACGTCACTGTTGACGAGATAACCAGTAGACTCGATATCGGTGGTATGAGTGCAGGAGATGGTAAAAATCTAGGTTGGGAATTTAACTTTTTTGAAAATGCAGAAATCAGCTTTTTCGATAGTGATTGGCCAGACTCTGACGACGCTCTAGGCGGTTTTTCCGTCTCCGGTCCAACAAACGGCATACAAAGAACTACTATAAGTGGGGGCGGTTCTAGATACAGAGTATCTTACTCAGTCAGTTGAAGAGATTACAAACCGACCTGAGTAGTACCATTTTGGATTTTAGATTTTGGATTGTAAAAGCTTTTGGGCAATCCATATATCGCAATCATTTTTCAAATTGGTAGGACTTTCCAGAAATAGCCTAGTACTCAGATGTTTAGGTTTAACAAATTAAATATCATCTTTAGTCGGGGTTTTCTCCCCGACTTCTCTTTTTCCATTACCATTCGTTTTGACAATGAAATACCAAATAGTCCTCCAACACACTGAAGAAGACTGCGGTGCTGCAAGTCTTGCAACTATTGCCAAACACTACGGACGCACATTTACCCTCAACCGCGTCCGAGAAGCCGTAGGCACAGGTTCTAGAGGAACATCCTTACTGGGATTGAAGCGAGGTGCAGAAGTACTAGGATTCAATGCTCGCCAAGTTAAAGCCAGTCCCCAATTAATCGACCAATTACATCAAGCTCCCTTACCAGCAATTATCCACTGGAAAGGCTACCACTGGGTCGTATTATACGGGCAAAAAGCCAAAAAATACGTCATCGCCGACCCTGGTGTTGGTATTCGTCATCTTACCCGTCAAGAGTTAATGGCGGGTTGGGGTAATGGCGTCATGCTGCTGCTGACTCCAGATGACAGTCGTTTTTATCAACAAGAATCAGATAAAATTGGCGGACTGGGAAGATATCTGCAACGGGTTTGGCCTTATCGTTCTATTCTCGCCCAAGCGATCGCCATTAACATCGCCATTGGACTGCTTTCTTTGGCATCTCCCTTCATGATGCAACTCCTCACCGATGATGTCTTAGTACGAGGTGATACCCAACTACTAACTACTGTGGCCATTGGCGTTATCGCCATGAACTTAATTAGAAGTGCCATTAGTTTAGTCCAATCTCACCTTATCGGTCACTTCGGTCAAAGATTGCAATTAGGACTAATCCTAGAATACGGACGCAAACTCTTACATTTACCCCTATCCTACTTTGAAGGACGACGCAGTGGCGAAGTTGTCAGCCGCATTGCCGATGTCAAAGCTATCAATAACTTAGTTTCCCAAATTGTCCTCGGATTACCCAGTCAATTCTTTATTGCTGTAATTTCCTTGGGTTTTATGCTCTTTTACAGTTGGGAACTAACTCTCGCTTCCATAGTTGCATTTATAGTTGTCACGGGTGTTAACCTGCTTTTCTTACCCGCGATGCGCCAGAAAACCCGGAATCTGATTATTTCTGGTACAGAAAATCAAGGCTTTTTGGTAGAAACATTTCGCGGCATCCAAGTCTTAAAAACTACCCAAGCCACTCCCCAAGCTTGGTCAGAATATCAAGGAAATTATGGTCGCCTTGCCAACCTGGGCTGGAGTATGATGAAACTGGGACTGTATAGCAGTACAGTTACTGGCATTCTTTCCACCTTCATTAGTATTGGCATCCTTTGGATGGGTAGCTATTTAGTCATTAATCGCACCTTAACAATCGGTCAATTAATGGCATATAACGGCATGAGTGGCAACTTTCTTGGCTTCTTAGGTGCTGCCATTGGTTTAGTAGATGAGTTTATCACAGCCCAGATAGTCCTTCAACGGATGACAGAAGTTATTGACGCTACCCCAGAATCCGAAAATGATTTTAAAAAGCCTTGGGCACAAATCCCTGGGAATGCAGATATAACTTGCACTGAACTTAACTTTCATCACGCAGGTAGAGTTGACCTCCTACAAGATTTTTCCTTAACTATTCCTGGCGGTAAAGTTATTGCTTTAATTGGCAAATCTGGCTGTGGTAAAAGTACCCTGGCAAAATTACTGACTGGCTTATATAAAGTTGAGTCTGGCAATATTCGTTATGGTTTTTATAATCAGCAAGACCTATCCTTAGAATGTTTGCGTCAACAAGTGGTATTAGTTCCTCAAGAACCCCACTTTTGGAGTCGTTCGATTATTGATAACTTCAACTTTAGCTATCCCCATATTAGTTTTGAAGAAATTGTCAAAGCTTGTCAAATTGCAGGTGCAGATGAATTTATTAGCAAACTCCCTGATAAATATCAAACTGTTTTAGGAGAATTTGGGGCAAATCTTTCTGGTGGACAACGCCAAAGATTAGCCATAGCCAGAGCCATAGTTACTCAGCCAGCAGTCTTAATTTTAGATGAATCCACGGGCGCACTTGACCCAGTAAGCGAAAGACAAGTATTAGATAGACTTTTATCTCATCGTCACAATCAAACGACTATTTTAATTAGTCACCGCCCCAAGGTAATACAGAGAGCAGATTTAATTGTATTTTTAGAACAAGGACGCTTAAAAATCCAAGGTACACCAGAAGAATTGCGCTCTTTACCTGGCGAACATTTAGATTTCTTAGATGATATTTTCCCCTCTCATAATGGATTGGCGCTGATATCTTGCCCGGCTCATCATAATGGTAAGACTGCCACTATTAATTAAGATAATTCGTACCTCGGCTTACTTCGACTACGCTCAGTACAAGTCGCTCGGCAACCTAATTTGTAATTGGTATGACATCATGGTTAGCAACACAAATTTTCTCCCCCCAATTCAAACAAACGAATTCCTCCCACCAATTACTCGTTGGACAACATGGGGCGGAATGTTTATTCTCTGCGTTCTCGGATTAGCTGGGCCACTTGCTGCAATTTGTAAGTATAAGGTTACAGTCCAAGCACAGGCGGTTGTGCGTCCGGCGGGTGAATTGCGAATTGTGCAAGCGGCGACTGAAGGTCAGGTTATGCACATTTATGTCAAAGAAAATCAGCTTATCAAAAAAGGAGATGCGATCGCAACTATCGATGACTCCCGTCTGCAAACGAAAAAGAGCCAATTGCAAACTAGTATTCAACAATCTCAGTTACAACTAGTGCAAATCAATGCCCAAATTAGTTCCCTTAATAGCCAGATTCAAGCCGAAACTGACCGTCTTAACCGGATTATTACTGGCGCTAAAGCCGAATTGAGCGGCCGCCGTCGGGAATATCAAGATAAAAATCTGACCACTGTTTCCGAACTTCAAGAAGCTGATGCCAACGTCAAAATTGCTGAAAAAGAATTGCTGGCTGGGGAAGCACAGTTAAAAACAACACAAGCAAATCTCCATGCTGCTGAAGCTGCATTAGGTGTAGCCCAGTCAAAACAGAAGCGATATGAGAGTGTAGCCAACCAAGGGGCGCTATCTCAGGATCAATTGGAAGAAGCACAATTATCTGCTAGACAGCAAGAGCAAGCGGTAAAGGCGCAAGCAGCAGCAGTGGAGGCGCAAAAACAGACAATTGAACGGTTACAACAAGCGGTATCTGCTGTGATTGCCAGAAAACAACGCGCCCAAGTTGCTGTAAATCCAAGTAATGCAGCAGTAACTGTTGCTACTGAGCGAATCGCTCAAGAAAAAGCCGGAGGGGAAAGCAACAAAGCAACATTAGAAAAGGAACGCCAAGCTTTAGTTAAGCAACGGATTGAAATTGAAAAGCAGTTAGAACGTGATACTAGCGAACTCAAACAAGCCAAAATAAATTTAGCTCAAACTGCGATCGCAGCTACCGCCGATGGTATCATTTCCCAACTAAATCTGCGAAACCCAGGTCAAACTGTGCGTGCTGGCGAGGAAGTATTGCAAATTGTCCCCTCTGATGCGCCTCAAGTTTTGAAGGCAGCAGTGGCATCTGAAGATCAAAGTAAGTTAAAAATTGGTCAAAAAGTCCAAATGCGAGTCAGCGCTTGTCCTTACCCAGATTATGGTACTCTAAATGGTCAAGTGCAGACGATTTCTCCAGATGCGATCGCTCCTCAGAAGAATGGCACAAATACATCGATGAATGGGACTACTAGCCCAAAAGCTACTGCGCCTGGTGCTTTCTATGAAGTGACTATTGAACCAGAAACTCTGGTTTTAGGTAAAGGGAAAAACCAGTGTCACATTCAATTAGGTATGGAGGGTCGGGTTGATATTATTTCCCGTGAAGAAACTGTGCTGCAATTCTTCCTCCGTAAGGCGAGGTTGATTAGTGATTTGTAACTTTTTCTTTTGGGAACCATTACCTAAACTTTAAGTTTTAAAAACTTTCCTCTCATCGAATTAAAATATCTGCTGAAATTAATTGTAGAAAAATTTATCAGTACGGCTAGCAGAAAACCCTTGAATATGTGGCTCGAAGCCGTGGCGTGATTGATTGCATATTCACAGGAATGAAATGAGCAAGCGAGGCTGGTTATGATATGGCAATCTGTGGAAATAGGAATTGGCGCTCAGATTTATTAGGATTAGGAGTGTTTAATATTATTGGAGTGCTTGCTCATGTCATATTTTGTTCTGAAAATCACGCCTTAGCCCAGATTCCCCCTGATGGGACATTGGGTAATAACTCTTCAAAAGTCACTCGCAATGTCAATATTAAAGGTAGTACTGCTGACCGCATTGATGGTGGAGCAACTCGCGGTGCAAACCTGTTTCATAGTTTCCAGGAATTCAATGTCGGAAAATCTCAGCGAGTTTATTTTGCCAATCCCACAGGAATTAAAAATATTCTCACAAGGGTAACGGGAAGTAATATCTCCAGTATTCTTGGCACTTTGGGGGTGGATGGTGGTGCAAATTTGTTTTTGATCAATCCCAATGGCATTTTATTTGGGAAGAATGCACGGCTGGATATGGCGGGTTCGTTTGTAGCGAGTACGGCGAATTCTTTTGTGTTTAGCAATGGGTTGGAATTTAGTGCAACTAATCCTCAGACTCCTTCCCCATTACTAACAGTTAATCCTTCAGCATTGTTGTTTAATCAAATTACTGCTGCACCGATTCAAAACAACTCAGTCGCACCAGCAGGAATAGATCCCGCAGGTTTTAATGCATCTGGTTTACGAGTAGAAGATGGTAAAAGTTTGCTGCTAGTGGGCGGTAATGTCAGCATGGATGGCGGGCAGTTAAATGCTTATGGTGGGAGAGTTGAATTAGGGGGATTAGCAGCACCTGGAAATGTCAATCTTCTTTTTAATGGCGATAATCTCAGCTTGAAGTTTCCTGAGAATGTGACTCGTGCAGATGTATCACTTACCAATCAAGCGGGTGTATTTGTGACTGGGGCTGGTGGCGGTGATATTGCAGTTAATGCCCGCAATTTAGAGATTTTAGGACGAAGTGGGCTATCTGCTGGTATTGGGGAAGGTTTGGGTACACCTGAAAGTGTTGCTGGAGATATTACCCTCAAAGCTACGGAAGAAATTAAAATTGCAGGTTTTGAGAGCAATATTCGGAATTTCGTGCGCTTGGGATCAAAAGGCAATGGGGGTAACATAATTCTCGATTCTGGTTCATTCTCATTACAAGACGGCGCTCAACTTGTGACCTCAACTTATGGACTGGGGAATGCGGGGAATGTGACAGTGGGTGCAAAAAATGCTGTTTCCCTTGCAGGTAACGCTTACATCTTTAGCACGGTGGAAGCCGGATCTGTGGGTAAGGGGGGCAATATCGACATTAATGCTACTTCACTCTCACTCACTGATGGCGCTCAACTGCTAACCTTCGTTCGGGGAACTTCTGATCCTCTTCCTGCTGGGCGTGGCGATGCTGGTAATGTGAATATTGATGTCCGTGATGCTGTCACTATTAGTGGGGTTAATAACGAACGTGTCAGTGGAGTTTACACCTATGTGAACAACGGATCGATAGGCAATGCGGGTGACATCAATATCACTGCCGGGTCGCTGTCTTTAACCAATAGCGCTAAACTGGATGCCAGTATATATGGAGAGGGGAATGCCGGCAGCATATTTGTGCAGGCGTCTGACTCGGTTTCACTCGCAAATAGCAACATCCTCAGTGCTGTAGGAAATGAAGCGGAAGGCCTGGGTGGCGATATCAATATTAAAGCTAAGACACTTTCCTTAACTGATGGCAACCTAATTGCTAGTACCCTTGGACGGGGGAATGCAGGTAACATATTTGTGCAAGCCTCTGACTCGGTTTCTCTCATCAATAGCATCATTGGCAGCCCTGTACAAAATGAAGCGGTCGGCAATGGTGGTGATATTAATATTACTACTGGGGCGCTTTCTCTAAGTGATGGCGCTATGCTGTTTGCCAGCACATCTGGGCAGGGGAATGCCGGTAACATATTTGTGCAAGCTTTGGGTAGAGTCTCTCTTGCAAACAATAGCTATATCAGCAGTGGTGTAGCAAAAAAAGTAGTCGGCAGCAATGGTGGCGAGATCAATATCACCGCTGGGTCACTCTCCTTAACTAATGGCGCTTCCCTGTCTGCCAGCACATATGGACAGGGGGATGGCGGTAGTATTTTTGTGCAAGCATCGGACTCGGTTTCTCTCACAAATAGCAACATGCTCAACAGTGTAGCTAGTGGAGCAGTCGGCAATGGTGGCGATATCAATATTAAAGCTAAGACATTTTCCTTAACTGATGGAGCTGCTCTAGTTACCAGCATCCTTGGAAAAGGGAATGCAGGCAGCGTATTTGTACAGGCATCGGGTAGAGTCTCCCTTGCGAGTGGCAGCTACATCGGGAGCAATGTTATAGGAGTAGGAACGGGGGGCGATATCAATATCACAGCCGACTCGCTTTCCTTAACTGATGAAGCTGCTCTATTTACTGCCACTCTTGGACAGGGGAATGCAGGAAATGTGACGATTAAAGCTGATGGTGCAGTTTCCTTTGACGGTGCGAGGGTAATAAATGGCTTTCCTAGAGGTAGCGGAGCTTACAGCGGGGTGATAGCAGTAGCAACTCTAGGAAGTGTGGGCATTGGCAATGGTGGCGACATTAATATCACCGCAGGTTCATTTTCTCTAACCAATGGCGCTCAATTGAATACCTTCACTGGTGGACAGGGGAATGCAGGAAACGTAACTATTAAAACTGATGGTGCAGTTTTATTGGACGGTGCGGGGGAAATAAGTGGTATCTCTGTACCAAGCAGCGTTTACAGCGGGGTGGGAGGGTTCTCAGCTAGCCAGTTCTTCGAGGCTTTCGGATTTTTGGGTTTGGGATTGGTACCAGATCAAGGAATTTTGGGCAATGGCAAAGGTGGCAATATCAATATTACTGCTGGTTCACTCTCCTTGACCAATGGTGTTCAACTGGAAACTAGTACTAGTGGACAGGGAAATGCTGGTAGCGTATTTGTCCAAGCGAAAGATTCAGTTTATCTAGCAGGCAGTGGCACTGGTATCCTCAGTAATGTATTTTCTGAAGCGGTAGGCAAGGGTGGCGAGATCGATATTACCACTGGCTCACTCTTTTTGACCAATGGCGCTGCACTAATTTCGAGTACTCGTGGACAGGGGAATGCTGGTAACGTATTTGTGCAAACTAAAGATTCGGTTTCTCTGGCAGATAGTGGCACTGGTATCTTCACTACTGTAAATCGTGGAGGAGTAGGCAAGGGTGGTGATATCGACATCTCATCCCGGTCTTTTTTTGTAACGGGTGGCGCTGAACTAGCAGCTAGTACTGAAGGACGGGGAAATGCAGGAAATATTTTGGTCAATGCAACAGATTTTGTTGAACTCTCTGGAGTTGCTTCGTTCCCAGTCCTTGAAGATGGTCGTGCAGGCGGATTCTCTAGTGGGTTGTTTACGACCACCAACAAAGGAGCCAGTGGACAAGGTGGTGAACTGGGCGTTACTACTGGTATCTTACGTGTATCAGATGGGGCGGTTTTGAGCGCCCGCAGCCAAAGCAGCTCCAAGGGTGGTAATATCACTGTTAATGCTAATGTGCTTGAAGTAATAAATGGTGGGCAATTTCTTACCACTGCCTTCAACAGCGGCGATGCAGGTAACATCGCCGTCAAAGTTAAAGACCGCATCACTATTTCAGGCAGTGATTCCACGTTCAGCGATCGCTTTAACTCTGTTGCTAAAGTTTTTGGTGAGGAGCAAGCCAAGGCTACAATTGATCCTGTTCGCCCAGAAGCAGGGTTGTTTGCCAACACCGCGACTGGCTCTAGTGGAAATGGTGGTAGTATCTTCATTGACCCCATACAGTTAGCGATCGCAGATGGTGCGGGTATCGCCGTAGATAGCCAAGGAATCGGAAAGGGTGGCAGCTTACAGGTACAAGCAGGCTCTCTTACCCTCGACAATAAGGCTTTCCTCTCGGCAATAGCAAACACAGGTCAAGGTGGAGATATTGCGCTAACGGTGCAGGATCTGCTACTACTCCGTCGCAACAGTCAAATTTCCACCACTGCCGGGAATCGTAAATTCGGTGGCAATGGCGGTAACATCACCATCAATACCCCTTTCATTGTCGCCGTCCCCCAAGAAAATAGCGACATTACTGCTAATGCCTTCACTGGTCAAGGTGGTAAAGTTGACATTACAACAAACGGTATTTTCGGTGTTGTCCCGCAAAAAAGCCCAACCGAAAAGAGCGACATTACAGCGAGTTCGGAATTGGGAGTGAGTGGGCAGGTAACTATCAACAGTCCAGATACTGACCCTAGTCGCGGCTTAATTCAATTACCTTCTAACCTCGTAGATGCATCGCAACAAATCGCTCAAGGTTGCACTCCCAGAGGACGACAAAACGCCAGTCGTTTTATCTCTACAGGACGCGGTGGATTACCCCAAAGTCCTAATGAACCTTTGCGAGGACGAGCAGTGATTACTGGTTGGGTAGATTTGCCACCGCAAGCAACAGCCATGACGGACAAATCATCTACTGCATCTATGACCAAATCTACCGATCCGATTGTGGAGGCTCAAGGATGGATTGTCGATGCTAAGGGTGATGTTATTCTTGTGGCTCAATATGCACAAAGTTCTTCTATTCCCTCTGCTATTTCCTGTAGTCAATAATTCGTTACTCCAATTGGGCGAGGAATTCCGATGAAACCCAAGAGCGATCGAAACAATCAGATGCATTACCTAATTTTAAGTTTTAAAAAGTTTACTCCGATCTAGTTCAAATATCTGCTGAAATTAATTGTAGAAAAATTGATTAAGACGGCTAGCTGAAAACCCTTGAAGATGTGGCTCAAAGCTGTGGCGTAAGAAAATTGCATATTCACAGGTAGGAAATGAGCAAGCGAGGCTGGTTGTGATATGACAACCTGTAAAGATAGGAATTGGCACTCAGATTTATTAGAAGCTATTAGCATTATTGGAGTGCTTGCTCACGGCATATTTTGTTCTGAGAATCACGCCTTAGCCCAGATTACGCCTGATGGAACATTGGATAATAACTCTTCAATAATCACTCCTAATGTCAATATTAAAGGATTTCCAGCTGACCGCATTGATGGTGGAGCAATTCGCGGTGCAAACCTGTTCCATAGTTTCCAGGAATTCAATGTGGGTGAGTTGCAGCGTGTTTATTTTTCCAATCCCACAGGAATTTCCAATATTATCACACGGGTGACGGCAAGTAATATCTCCAATATTCTCGGCACATTGGGGGTGGATGGTGGCGCAAATTTGTTTTTGATCAATCCCAATGGGATTTTATTTGGGAATAATGCACGCTTAGATGTGGCGGGTTCCTTTGTAGCGAGTACGGCGAATTCTTTTGTGTTTGGCAATGGGTTGGAATTTAGTGCAACTAATCCTCAGACTCCTTCCTCATTACTAACAGTTAATCCTTCGGCTTTGCTATTCAATCAACTTCAGGCTGGCAGAATTGAAAACAGGTCAATTGCACCAGCAGGAGATAATATCTTTGGTCTACGAGTACCAGATGGTCAGAGTTTACTATTAGTGGGTGGAGAAATTGCCATCAACGAAGGTAAATTGAATGCTCCGGGTGGGCGAGTGGAATTGGCAGGAATTGCAGGTGAGGGGACAGTCGGACTGAATGTGGATGGTAATAATTTGAGTTTGATTGTTCCTGATAGTGTAGCTAAAGCCGATATCTCACTCAGTAATCAAGCCTTAGTGAGTACCAGTGGCGAAGGTGGCGGCGCTATTCAGATGTGGGGTAAACGAGTTACAGTCAATGGAGGTTCCCAGATTGAAGCCAGCACTTTAGGAGCATTACCTGGAAAAGGATTGAGTGTAAATGCTTCCGAATCAGTGCAAGTCGTTGGAGAATCACCTACTGGAATTCGCAGTGGTTTATTTGCTGAAAGTTCTGGGACAGGAGATGCAGGAGACCTGACAATTAACACCAGACAGTTACAAATCTTAGCAGGAGGCAAGATTTCATCTAGTACAACAAATGCAGGTGTGGCAGGAAATTTGACCGTGAATGCCTCAGAATTAGTGCAACTAATCGGTATTCCAGATAATCCCAATTTAGGCTCTACTGGTATATTTGCTGCATCTAATGAAGTGGGAGACGCCGGAGACATCACGATTAACGCTAGACAGTTACTCATCCAAAACGGAGCCGGAATCACAACTGATAACGAAGGTAAAGGGGTTGGAGGCAGTATAACAGTAAATGCCGAATCAGTGCAGCTAATCGGTACTGCGATTCTGCCACAGTTTCCAAATAGATGGTATCCTAGCAAAATAAGTTCTAACGCCTATGGCACAGGACCCGCAGGAAAGATTGCGATTAATACCAATCAGTTGTTAATCCAAGATGGAGCAGCGATTTCAGCTCGAACTAACGGTAGTGGGGCTGGAGGAAGTTTGACGATAAATGCCTCCCAATCAGTTAAACTGATAGGATCTGCCACTAATAGTAATAGTCTATTTCCCTTTCCCAGTAGCTTGTTGACTCAAACACAAAGTACAGGAACAGCGGGAGATTTGGTAATTAACACCAATCAGTTGATTGTCCGAGAAGGACAACTATCTGCCAGTACTTTTGCACAAGGGAATGCTGGCAATATAAATATTGAAACTGTCACGATGAATATCATTGATAGTCAAGTGGGAAGCAGTGTTTACCGTAAAGGGTTTGCAGGAAATTTGACTATTCACGCTGCCGAGTCAGTGGAAATCAGTGGAAAAATCAAATCGTTTACATCTAATCTTGAAAATCCTGCTGGCTTATTCGCTCAGGTAAACCCTAGAGGTGAGGGTCGCGGTGGCAACTTGACCATTGAGACAAAACGCTTGAGTGTCAGTCATGGAGGCAGAGTGCAAGTCGCTACTTTTGGTCAAGGAGACGCTGGTAATCTCACAATTCGTGCTTCTGAAGTAGAGGTATTTGATACACCTGTTGATAACCTCTTTGCTACAGGGATCAATGCAGGTATTGAAGTAGACGCAGATGAAAGAACAGTTATTCCACCCAGAGGCAACGGTGGCGATGTAACAATCGAAACCGATCGCTTGAGTGTGAGAGGTGGTGCAATAATATCGGTTAGAACTGCTGGAGTGGGCAATGCAGGTAGATTGCGAATTCATGCGTCGAAATCTGTGGAAGTCGTTGGAAAATCACCAAATGGTAACTTTAACAGCCAAATCAGCGCTGCGGTGAAGCCAGAAGGTACTGGTCGTGGGGGAAGTTTAAAGATTGAAACTGAGCAGATGAGTGTTCGGGATGGAGGTGAAGTCACTGTCAGTAGTACCGGAGCGGGGACGGCAGGCGACCTCGAGATCCAAGCTCGTTCTCTGAGCCTGGATAATCAAGGAGCGATCGCCGCCATAACCAGAGCCGGGAATGGTGGTAATATTACCCTGAAGTTGCAAGACTTATTATTACTACGCAATCATAGTCAAATTTCTACCACTGCCGGTAGTAGCGAATTCGGTGGCGATGGCGGTAATATCACTATTAATAGCCCTTTCATCGTCGCTGTTCCCAAAGAAAATAACGATATCAGCGCTAACGCTTTCTCTGGAACTGGTGGTAGAGTTGACATTACAACAAACGGTATTTTCGGTATTCTCCCGCAAAAACGCCCAACCAAAAACAGTGACATTACAGCGAGTTCGGAATTGGGGGTGAGCGGGGAAGTAACTATCAACAGTCCAGATACTGACCCTAGTCGCGGCTTAACTCAACTACCTTCCAACCTCGTGGATGCATCTCAACAAATTGCCCAAGGTTGCACTCCCAGAAGAGGACAAAATGCCAGTCGTTTTATCGCCACCGGACGCGGTGGATTACCCCAAAGTCCTAATGAACCGTTGCAAGGACGAGCAGTGATTACTGGTTGGGTAGATTTGCCCTCACAAGTAACAGCCATGACGGACAAATCATCTACTGCATCTATGACCAAATCTACCGATCCGATTGTGGAGGCTCAAGGATGGATCGTTGATGGTAACGGTAATATTATGCTTGTGGCTCAATCTGGGCAAAGTTATTCTATTCCCTCTGCCATGTCTTGTAGTCAATGATTGGTTATTCCAATGGGAGAGGAATTTCTATTTATCTAAGTATTTCTTCAGAAAAGTTATTACTTTTCATTACTCTTAGCAGAATAAAATTAGGCCAAAGCATTAAAGCGAATCGCTAAAGCGATGACACAGCTTAAAATACCCATCATCACAATCACTATACAAACTAACCTTGATTCAACAATTGCTGTTTCTGTGGGGATGGGAATTGCGATCGCAGCTTTTTGGGCAAATTGTGCTTCTGCCCAAATTACTCCCGATGCCACTCTACCTAATAATTCCACCATCAAACTAGAAGGGAACACCAGAATTATTGAAGGAGGAACCAGAGCGGGTGGCAATTTGTTCCACAGCTTTGGGGAGTTTTCCGTTCCCACTGGAAGCACTGCTTTCTTTAATAATGCTCTTGACATTCAGAATATCATTAGCAGGGTAACGGGTAAGTCAGTTTCTAACATTGATGGGTTAATTCGCACTAATGGTATAGCTAACCTATTTCTGATTAATCCGTCGGGGATTATTTTTGGTAAAAATGCCTCACTGAACATTGGTGGTTCTTTTGTGGCGACTACTGCCAATGCGATACAGTTTAGCAATCAAAGTTTTTTCAGTGCTGACAATCCAAATAGTCCTGCATTATTGACAGTCAATCCTTCAGCTTTTCTATTCAATCAAATTGCTGCTGCGCCGATTCAAAATAACTCAGTCGCACCAGCAGGATTAAATCAGTCCGGCTTTAATGTCTTTGGTCTACGTGTAGTAGATGGTCGAAGTTTGCTGCTAGTGGGTGGCAACATCAGCATGGATGGTGGAAGGTTAAATGCTTTTGGTGGGAGGGTTGAGTTAGGAGGATTGGCGGGTGCAGGAACAGTTAATTTAAATAATATAGATGGTAGTAATTTGAGTTTGAATCTTCCTGAAGATATAGCATGGGCAGATGTATCACTGAGCGACGGAGCCAACGTAAATGTCTCTGCTGACAAGGGGGGAAGTATCGCCATCAACGCCCGAAACATAGAGGTTTTGGGAGCAAGTTGGCTACTAGCTGGAATAGCACCAGGGTTAGGTTCTGCAAGTAGTCAGGCAGGAGATTTAACGCTGAATGCCACAGGCACGATTCGAGGTGGGCAGGCTAGCAGAATTTTAAATATCGTAAACTCTAATGGTAAAGGTAGTGCTGGCAACCTTAACATCATCGCAGATTCACTATTTTTAACTGATGGCACCCAATTGTCTGCCAGCGTTTTTGGACAAGGGAATGCAGGTAATATTTCCATTCAAGCTGAAGATATCTCTTTTGATGGAGTGGATAATAATGGTTTTTCTAGTGGTGCATTTAGTGCTGTAGAACCAGGTGCAACAGGAAAAGGAAGCACTATCAGTATTACAAGTGGATCGCTGGCTTTAACTAATGGCGCTCGATTGAATTCGGGCAACGGTGGTAACATTAGTGTAACAACTGGGTCACTCTCCCTAACCAATGGCGCTCGAGTGTCTGCTAGCACTCGTGACCGAGGAGATACAGGCAATATCTTTATTGATGCTAGAAATAATATCGTCTTGGATGGAGTAGAAGGTAATAACTTTTTCAGTGGAGTATTTAATGAGGTCTTACGTGGATCTGTTGGTAATGGAGGCAGCATTAGTGTGGCAACTAAGTCACTATTGGCAAGTAATGGCGCTAGATTAACCGCTAGTACCTCTGGTCTAGGAAATGCAGGTAATGTGTTGATTGATGCCCGTGATACTGTCTCACTTGATGGTCGTGGTACAGGTGTTTTCAGTAATGTGACAAATAGGGGTAATGGTGGGAATGTTACCATCATTACCGGAACGCTATCTGTCACCAATAACGCTCAACTGAGTACAAGTACCTTCTTCAAAGGCGATGCAGGCAATATCAGTATTGACGCTCGTAATCGAATCTCTTTTGATGGCAGAGATACAGGTGCTTTCAGCAGAGTCGAAAAACCCGGCGAAGGTAATGCTGGGAAAGTCAATATTACTACCAATGGCTCGCTGTTTGTCACTAATAGTGCTCAATTGAGTGCGGACGTTCTTGGGCGTGGGAATGCAGGCAATGTGACGATTAAGGCTCAGGATCGTGTCTCTTTTGATGGAGTAAACAGCGTTGTTTCTAGCGCAGTCAGACCTGGAGCAGAAGAAGGCAAGGGTGGGAATGTGACTGGGAATGTGACTATCACTGCCAGGGCTGTTTCTGTTACCAATGGGGCACAAATAGTCGCAAACACTCAAGGAGGAGGGGATGCTGGCAGTATAACGATAAACGCCCGTGATACAGTCTCTTTTGATGGAGTAGACAGCGTTGCTTCTAGCGCAGTCAGACCTGGAGCAGAAAAAGGCAAGGGTGGGAATGTGACTATCACTGCCAGGGCTGTTTCTGTTACCAATGGGGCACGAATACTCGCAAACACTCAAGGACGAGGGGATGCTGGCAGTATAACGATAAACGCCCATGATACAGTCTCTTTTGAAGGAGTCAGTGATGACGGGCAGCGTAGCAGTGCTGCTATCACCGCAGTTCAAAAAGGAGCAGAGGGCAACGCTGGGGACATCACTATTAATACTGACTCACTATATATCACTAATGGAGCTAGATTAGTGAGCATCGCTGAAGGTCAAGGGAATGCAGGCAGCGTCACAATTAACGCCCGTGATGCTGTTTATTTCAGTGGAATAGGTAGTAATGGATATTCCAGTAGTATATTCAGCAACTTAGCATCTGGACTAGCGGGCAAGAGTGGGGATATCATTATTACTACCGGATCGCTGTCTGCAACAGATGGGGCTTTCCTAACAGTCAGTACTACAGGACAAGAAGGTGCAGGAAATGTGAGGATTGAGGCTCGCAATACCGTCTCCTTCGGCAAAGACGCTTTATTGTCTGCTAGTACCTTTGGGCAAGGAAATGCAGGCAGTGTGACGATTAAAGCTAAAGAGCGCTTTTCCTTGACAAACAATGCGAATGTCGCCACCGTAGTTTACCCTGGAGCATCGGGTAATGCTGGGGACATTACCGTCACCACGGGGTCACTATCGATCGCCGATGGAGCAAGATTAACTACCACTACTGAGGGACAAGGTAATGCGGGTAGTGTCAACATTAATGCAAGCGATCGCGTCTCTTTAAGTGGAAGTAATACAGGTATCTTCAGTAGAGTGTTACCTGGAGCAGTTGGCAAGGGTGGCAATATTACTATTATTACTGAATCGCTGTCTGTGAAGGATGAAGCTCAACTAACTGCTAGCAACATTGGACAGGGGACAGCAGGTGATATAGGAGTTACAGCCAGTTTGATTTTTCTTAACAATAAAGGCAGTATTCAAGCTACGACTGCCTCAGGCAATGGCGGCAGTATCGACTTGAATGTGCGGGACTTATTACTCTTGCGTCGAGACAGTCAAATCTCCACTACTGCGGGCACTACACAAGGTGGTGGTGATGGCGGTAATATCATTATCAATAACCTCCCAAATTACCGAGGCTTTGTCGTTGCCGTCCCCAATGAAAATAGCGATATCACTGCCAACGCTTTCGAGGGTAGCGGCGGGAAAGTTATTATCAACTCTACTGGCATCTTTGGGCTACAGCCGCGCAGTCGGGAAGAGCTTGAGCAGCAGTTGCAAACAACCGACCCGAAAAAGCTAAATCCTAATCAGTTACCAACAAGTGATATCACTGCCATCTCCCAAACCAACCCTTCCTTAAATGGTGAGATAAATCTCAACACACCTGATACTGACCCCAGTCGTGGCTTAATTCAACTACCCTCTAACCTCGTGGATGCATCCCAACAAATTGCCCAAGATTGCACACCCAGAAGAGGACAAAACGCTAGTCGTTTTATCGCTACAGGACGCGGTGGACTACCCCAAAGTCCTAATGAACCGTTGCGGGGACGAGCAGTGATTACTGGTTGGGTAGATTTGCCCGCACAAGTAACACACACAGTTACCAATACATCATCTACTGCATCTATGACCAAATCTACCGATCCGATTGTGGAGGCTCAAAGATGGATAGTTGATGGTAACGGTGATATTATACTTGTGGCTCGACCTGTGCAAAGTTCTTTTAGTCCTTCTGCCATGTCCTGTAGTCAATGATTCGTTATTCCGAAAGTCGGGGGAGGAATTACGATGAAACTCAAGAGTCATAAAAATAATCAGTGGCAACGGATATGTAATGGATGTAATTTTAAAATCCATAACTTGCCTGTTTTCATGCTCTTGGTTTTGGTGACAGCTTTTTTATGCGTTACTGCTTTTCCTGTTGCTGCAACTTTAGAGACACAACATATCGCAATTGGGGTGTCAATCCAAAATCCGACTGCACAAACACAAGACTTGCTGCAACAGGGTAAAGTGCTGTATGAGGCAGGACAATTTGCAGAAGCGGTTAAAGTTTTACAACAAGCAGTTAAAAGTTTTGGCAGCCAAGGCAATGAATTGCAGCAAGCTGTAGCATTAAGTAATTTGGCGTTGGCATATCAAAAACTGGGTAATTTACCACCAGCACAACAAGCAATTACAGATAGCTTGAAGTTGCTCGAAAAATCTTCTAATTCCCAAAATCTTCAGGTTTTGGCTCCAATCCAAGATATTCAAGGTAGTATTCAACTAGACTTAGGACAAGCTGAACAGGCACTCAACACCTGGCAACGTGCCCAAGCGAACTATAAGCAATTAGGCGATCGCAATGGTACGATCCGCGATCGCATCAATCAAGCTCAAGCATGGCAAGTTTTGGGATTTTACCGTCGGGGTTTGACAATCTTGACTCAATTGCAACAGGAGTTACAATCAAAACCTAATTCAGTCAGTAAAGCAGTAGAATTACGGTCTTTTGGGAATGCTCTGCAATTAGCCGGAGATTTGAATCAATCCCGTCAGGTATTACAGCAAAGTTTGTCAATTGCCCAAAAATTGGATTCTCCCCAAGATGTCAGCGCGGCTTTATTCAGTTTAGGCAACACGGCACAAGTACAGCAGGATTTTAAGGGTGCAATAGAGTTCTATCAGCAAGCTGCTGCGATCGCTCCTAACTCGATTAGCAAAGTTCAGGCTCAAGTTAATCAGTTGAATTTACTAGTGAACACGGGACAAACAGCCGCCGTGCAGACATTATTGCCGCAAATCCAAACTCAACTGACACAACTACCTGCTTCTGTAACAACTATTTATGCACAGATTAATCTAGCTCAAAGCTTAATGAAATTCGGGACTACACCCGAAGCGATCGCTCAAATCTGCGCGCGAGCCTTGCAACAAGCTGAAGATTTAGCAGATAAACGAGCCGAGAGCTTTACCCTTGGGACTCTGGGCAGTGTATACGAACAAACTAAACAATGGTCAATAGCCCAGAACCTCACTCAACAGGCACTGAACATAGCCCAAACAATCAATGCCCCAGATATCGCTTATCGTTGGCATTGGCAGTTAGGACGCTTGTTAAAACAGCAAAAAGAGATTGAGGGCGCTATTGCCAGCTATGATACTGCGATCGGTGAGTTGCAGACTCTCCGTAGTGACTTAGTGGCTGTGAATCGAGATGTCCAGTTTTCCTTTAAAGAAAGTGTAGAACCTGTATATCGAGAGTCTGTAGAATTATTGTTGCAGTTTCAGCAAACTCATCCGAGCGAATCAACCCTAGACAAAGCTAGACAGAGGATTGAAGCACTGCAACTAGCCGAATTAGACGACTTTTTCCGAGAAGCTTGCATTAATGCCAAAACTGTTTTGCTTGACACAGTGGTAGATAAAGATAATCCCACAGCCGCAATTATTTATCCAATTATTCTGCCCGATCAACTGCAAGTGATTGTCAAAATTCCTAAACAACCACTGCGTAATTATACAGTAAATAAGCCCCAGAATGAGGTAGAAGGTACTATAAAAAAACTCAGAGAGTATCTATTAGAACCCGATCGGAATGAGGAAGTGCAAGCGTTATCACAGGAAGTCTATGGGTGGTTAATCAAAGAAATTGAGTCAGATTTAAAAGATAGTGGTGTCAAAACCCTTGTATTTGTACTGGATGGAATATTACGAAATGTGCCAATGGCCATATTG
Organism: Nostoc sp.; assembly: GCF_036917355.1. Classification (GTDB taxonomy): domain Bacteria; phylum Cyanobacteriota; class Cyanobacteriia; order Cyanobacteriales; family Nostocaceae; genus Nostoc. Next base: position 880 of record NZ_JBALDP010000001.1, on the reverse strand, counting down.
TATGACGGTCAGCAATATCTGGTAGAAAAATACTCTGTAGCACTCAGCTTAGGACTCCAGTTACTCGCACTCAAACCCTTGACACAAACAAAACTCAATGTACTAGCTGCCGGGTTAGTGCAACCACCACAAGGCTTTCAACAGCAGTTTCCACCGCTACCAGAAATTAAATCAGAATTCGACTCTATTTCCCAAGCGATCGCCTCTACCACCCAGTTACTAGATCGAGACTTCAACAGCAAAAACCTAGAGAGTAAGGTAAATACTGTACCATTTAATGTGTTACATCTGGCAACTCACGGTCAATTTAGTTCCAATGCTGAGAATACTTTTATACTTGCAGATGATGGACCGATCAACGTTACGCAATTTGATAGCCTACTGCGCCGTCGGGATCAAACTCGCTCAGAAGCTTTGGAAATGCTGGTGTTAAGTGCTTGCCAAACCGCTACTGGTGACAATCGCGCCACGCTAGGGCTAGCGGGAGCATCCGTGAAAGCCGGTGCCCGTAGTACCTTGGCTTCACTATGGCATATCAGTGATAAATCTACTGCGATCTTAATCGGTGAATTTTATCGTGAGTTAGTTAAAAATGAGGTGACAAAGGCTGAAGCCTTGCGTCGTGCCCAAGTAAAGTTGTTAAAAGATTATCCCAATTACAGTCGTCCTGGTTACTGGGCACCTTATGTTTTAGTTGGTAACTGGCTTTGACAAATTCTATCCACTGATATCATGTCTGCTTGATTGCTTATTAAACCCGAAGAACCCCACCCCGCCAAAGCTACGCTTTGTCTCCCCTCCCCGCTTGCGGGGAGCAGGGTGGTTTCATACAAAGAAAGAAAAAACTCTATCGAGTTGGTTGGAGAGTGCGCGTTGTGCT